>NZ_CP039250.1:1334166-2668333 GCF_004795895.1 Sphingopyxis sp. PAMC25046 | reverse complement strand
TAATCGATGATCAAGGGTGTGAAGGGCAGCCTGCTGGCTGCGGTGTCGCTGGCGCTCGTTGGTTGTGCGGCGACTGGAAAGGACACGGCCTCGGCGAGCGACAAGCCCGCCGAAAAGCCGGCGAAGTTCAACAAGGATCCTTATCCGTCGACCTATAAGCCTTATCCGGGGCAGGTCACCGCCGTGCGCAACGTCACCATCTTTGACGGCGAGGGCGGGCGGATCGAAAATGGCACCGTGCTGCTGGCG
Source organism: Sphingopyxis sp. PAMC25046 (assembly GCF_004795895.1). Lineage (NCBI taxonomy): Bacteria > Pseudomonadati > Pseudomonadota > Alphaproteobacteria > Sphingomonadales > Sphingopyxidaceae > Sphingopyxis > Sphingopyxis sp. PAMC25046. Next base: position 2,668,084 of record NZ_CP039250.1, on the reverse strand, counting down.
GAAGGCAAGGTCGAGGCGATCGGCGGTCCCGATACGCCGATTCCCGCCGACATCGCGGTCTTTGACGGAACCGGCAAGTTCCTGACCCCGGGCGTTATCGACATCCACAGCCATCTTGGCGACTATCCAAGCCCGAGTGTCGATGCGCATTCGGACGGCAATGAGGCGACGTCGCCGACGACCCCCGAAGTCTGGTCCGAACATAGCGTGTGGCCGCAGGACCCGGGCTTCAGCCGTGCGCTGGCGAATGGCGGCGTAACCAGCCTGCAAATCCTGCCGGGCAGCGCCAATTTGATGGGCGGGCGCTCGATCACGCTCAAGAATGTGCCCTCGCGCACGGTGCAGGGGATGAAATTCCCCGGCGCGCCCTATGGCCTGAAAATGGCGTGCGGCGAGAATCCGAAGCGCGTCTATGGTGGCAAGGGGCGGATGCCCTCGACCCGCATGGGCAATTTCGCGGTCAACCGCGCGACCTGGCAGAAGGCCGCCGCCTACAAGAAGAAGATGGACGACGGAAAGGCCGTCGACCGCGACCTCGCGATGGAGACGCTCGCGGGCGTGCTGTCGGGCGAGATACTCGTCCACAACCATTGCTACCGCGCCGACGAAATGGCGCTCGTCATCGATATGTCGAAGGAGTTCGGCTACAAGGTGTCGACCTTTCACCATGCGGTCGAAAGCTACAAGATCGCCGACATCCTTGCCAAGGAAGGCATCTGCTCGGCGATGTGGGCCGACTGGTGGGGCTTCAAGATGGAAGCCTATGACTCGGTCCCCGAGAATATCCCGCTCGTCTACAAGGCCGGCGCGTGCACGATTGTCCACTCGGACGACGCGAACCAGATCCAGCGGCTGAACCAGGAAGCGGCGAAAGCGCGCGCCGCGGGGCGCCGCATCGGCATCGATGTCAGCGACGAAATGGCGTGGACCTGGCTGTCGTACAATCCGGCGAAGGCGCTGGGGATCGCCGACCGGACGGGCAGCCTGAAGCCCGGCAAGATGGCCGACGTCGTGCTGTGGAACGGCAATCCTTTCAGCGCCTATACGCGCCCCGAAAAGGTGTGGATCGACGGCGCGCTGATGTTCGACGCGATGGATCCCAAGCGGCGGCCCGTGAGCGATTTCGAGCTCGGCCAGCCGGGCGAAGGAGATGTGAAATGATCCGCGCTCTCCTCCTTTCGGCGGCCGCCATCGTTGCGGTTCCCGCCGCGGCGCAGGATGTCGCCATCACCAATGCCAAGCTCGTCATCGGCGACGGCAGCGCGCCGATCGAGGGTGGCACCGTCGTCGTCCGCGCCGGCAAGGTCGTCGCGGCAGGCGCCGGTGTCGCGGTCCCCGCGGGCATCGAGCGCGTCGATGCCGAGGGCAAATATGTGACCCCCGGAATCGTCGCGGCGTTCAGCCGCGTCGGGCTGACCGAGGTCGACGCGGTCAGCGGCACCAACGACCGCTCGGCGCCGCGCACGCGCTTTTCGGCGGGGCTCGACATCGCGCCCGCATTGAACCCGATGGGGTCGCCGGTCGCGGTCAATCGTGCGTCGGGGGTGACGCGCGCGATCGTCGCACCGGGCGGCAGCAGCAATTTGTTCGCAGGGCAGGGCGCGGTGGTCGACCTCGCCGACGACATGGACATGGTGACGCGCCCGCGCGCGCTCCAATATGTCGCGTTCGGCGAGGATGGCGCGTCGAAGGCCGGCGGCAGCCGCGCGGCGACTTTCCTCCTGTTCCGCGAACAATTGCTCGCGGCGCGCAGCTATGCCCGCAATCCGGCGGCGCTTGCCGAATGGGGCAATGACGCGATGATCCAGCGCGCCGACGCCGATGCGCTTGTCCGCGTCATCGACGGCACGACGCCGCTGTTCGTGCGCGTCGACCGTGCGGTCGACATCGTCAATGTGCTGAAGCTGAAGGGCGAATTTCCCGCGCTGAAGCTGGTGCTCGTCGGTGCCACCGAGGGCTGGCTCGTCGCGCGCGAGATCGCCGCGGCGAAGGTGCCGGTGCTCGTCTCGCCGCTCACCGACCTGCCGTCGAGCTTCGAACAACTCGGCGCGACGCAGTCGAACGCGGGACGGCTCAAGGCCGCTGGCGTCGACGTGTCGGTCGGGGTGTTCGACGACGATGACGCGCACAAGATGGGCTATGCGACGCAATATGCCGGCAACCTCGTCGGGCTGACGCGCGTGCCGGGGGCGAGCGGGCTGAGCTGGGATCAGGCTTTCGCGTCGATCAGCAGCATGCCCGCGCGCGCGGTCGGCATGGAAGGCAGCATCGGGTCGCTGCGCCCGGGGCGCGCCGGCGACGTCGTGATCTGGGACAATGACCCGCTCGAGCTGGGCAGCCGGCCGACGATGGTGTGGATCGACGGCAAGGCGCAGTCGCTGACGACGCGGCAGGACCGGTTGCGCGAGCGCTATGCGACGCCGGAGGAAGGGGCGCTGCCCAACGCATACGACTGGTAGGGAAGCGGCGCGGAGGTCGAACCTTCGCGCCGCTTCCACATCCTCTATGTTGACACTGTTATCTTTGTCGCGGATGGTGGCGATGACAATGTTCCGAGTCGCCCGAGGAGGGGGATGTCGGAGCAGCGGCATTGCTCGATGAGGATTTGGCCATGCAACCCATCTCGCTTCTGATCGTCACCTGCATTTTGTTCGTCGGATCGCATCTTCTTCTCTCGCATCCGCTTCGGGACGGGCTCGCGGGGCGGCTCGGCGAGCGGGGGTTCCAGATCGTCTATTCGATCGTCGCGATCGCGACGCTGATCATGGTCGTGCAGGCCTGGCGCGGGATGCCGCCCGAGCCGCCGCTGTGGGCGGTCGGCGATGCGCTGTGGGCGGCCGCCTCGCTGATCGTGCTGTTCGCCAGCATCCTCTTCATGGGGTCGCTGATCGGCAATCCGGCGCTGCCCGCGCCGCACGCCGCCAGGGACGCGGCCGCCGCCCCGCGCGGTGTGTTCGCGATCACGCGGCACCCGATGATGTGGGGGTTCGCGCTGTGGGCGGCCGCGCATATCATGGTCATGCCGACGCCAGGGCAGATCATACTCTCCGCGACGATCGCCTTTCTCGCGCTCGTCGGGTCGGCGGGGCAGGATGCGAAAAAGGCGCGGCTGATGGGCGACGCGTGGCGCGGGTGGGCGGCGCGGACGAGCTTTGTGCCTTATGCGGGGCAGCTTTCGGGCAAGGCATCATGGGGCGAAGCGATTCCCCGGCCGCACGCGCTGCTCGGCGGAATAGTGCTTTGGATCGTCGCGACATGGGCGCATGGTGCGCTCGGCTATATGGTCGCCGGGATCTGGCGCTGGGTCGGATAGGAGCGATGTGAACGCGGACACGCATCTCAACGATCTGTCGCTGCGATTGCTCGGCCGCGCCTTCGGCGAGCTCGATTCCGAGGAAAGCCGCGTCGTGCAGGCGATCGCGAAGCGCGCGCCGAGCAGCCGCGACGCCGCCGATATCGAGGATGCGCAGGCGAGCAGGGGCGACCGGCTCGCCGACAAGGTCGCTGCCGTGGGCGGCTCGTGGGGCTTCATCATCGCTTTTTCGCTGGTGCTGGTCGGCTGGATGCTTCTCAATTCGGAGGTGCTCGAACATTTCGGGCTGGCGTTCGACCCCTATCCGTTCATTTTCCTGAACCTGATGCTCTCGACCCTTGCTGCGGTGCAGGCACCGATCATCATGATGAGCCAGAACCGGCAGGCGGCGAAGGACCGGCTGACCGCGAGCGTCGATTACGAGATCAACCTGCGCGCCGAACTGGAGATCATGCGGCTGCACGAAAAGCTGGACCAGATGCGGATCGCAGAACTGGCGGCGAAGATCGATGCGCTGTGCGCGCGGATGGATGGAGAGGCGAGGTAAAAGAGCGGTTTCGGGGTGGGAAGCGGACCTCCGCTTTTTCTCCTTCGTCATCCCGGACTTGATCCGGGATCCATTGCGGCGCTGACGTCTTGGACCCCGGATCAAGTCCGGGGTGACGATGCAGGATAGGTCCGCAACCGGTCGGAAGCTGCCTAACATTAAAAAAGGGGCCGCAGCGCGGCCCCTTTGTTGTGTCGGTGAGGGTTCCGCTCAGCGCTTGTCGACGGGGACGAACGGACGGTGCGTCGGGCCGGTGTAGAGCTGGCGCGGACGGCCGATCTTCTGCGCGGGATCCGAGATCATCTCGTTCCACTGCGCGACCCAGCCCACGGTGCGCGCGAGCGCGAAGAGCGCGGTGAACATCGTCGTCGGGAAGCCGATCGCCGAGAGGATCACGCCCGAATAGAAATCGACGTTCGGGAACAGCTTCTTTTCGATGAAATAAGGATCGTTGAGCGCCATTTCCTCGAGCTGAAGCGCGACTTCGAACACCGGGTCGTTGACCTTCAACGCGTCGAACACCTCGCGCACCGTCTTTTGCATGACGGTCGCGCGCGGGTCGTAATTTTTATAGACGCGGTGGCCGAAGCCCATCAGGCGGAACGGATCGTCCTTGTCCTTCGCGCGGGCGATATATTCGGGGATGCGCTCGGGACGGCCGATTTCGCGCAGCATGTTGAGCGCGGCTTCGTTCGCGCCGCCGTGCGCGGGGCCCCAGAGGCAGGCAATGCCCGCCGCGATGCACGCAAAGGGATTGGCGCCGGACGAACCCGCGAGGCGGACGGTCGAGGTCGACGCATTCTGTTCGTGATCGGCGTGAAGGATGAAGATGCGGTCGAGTGCGCGCTCGACGGCGGGAACGACCTCATATTCCTCGGCCGGCACGCCGAAGGTCATGCGCAGGAAATTGCCGGTGTAGCTGAGCTTGTTGTCGGGATAGACGAAGGGCTGGCCGACCGAATATTTATACGCCATCGCGGCGATCGTCGGCATCTTCGCGATCAGCCGGTGGCTCGCGATCATCCGCTGGTGCGGGTCGTGGATCTCGGTCGAATCGTGGTAGAAAGCCGAAAGCGCGCCGACGACGCCGCACATGACGGCCATCGGGTGCGCGTCGCGGCGAAAACCGCGATAGAAGGTCGCGAGCTGTTCGTGCAGCATCGTGTGGCGGGTGATGGTGTTGTCGAATTTCGCGAGTTCGTCGGCATTCGGCAGCTCGCCGTTCAGGAGGAGGTAGCAGACCTCCATGAAGCTCGAATTTTCGGCGAGGTCGCCGATCGCGTAGCCGCGGTGGAGCAGGACGCCTTCGTCGCCGTCGATATAGGTGATCTGCGATTCGCAGCTCGCGGTCGAGGTGAAGCCGGGGTCGTAGGTGAAGGCGCCCGTCTGGGCATAGAATTTGCGGATATCGACCACATCGGGGCCGACGGTGCCCGACAGGACAGGGCTGTCGACGGTCTTGTCGCCCAGCGTGATTTTCGCGGTGTCGGTCATATTTTTTTCCCTGTTCTGACGGCGGGGAGAGAGAGTGGCTACGCCCCTGCCGGATAATGTTGCGCTGCGTCAAGTCGGGCGAGACTGACATCGCGTCCGAGCAAGAGCAGCACGTCGAAAATTCCCGGGGAAACGGTTCGGCCGGTTAATGCAGCGCGTAGAGGCTGCGCGAGTTTTCCGAGCCCCAGTTCGGCGGCTTCGGCTTCGGCGCGCACGGCGGCGTCCAGCTCTTCTGTCGTCCAGTCGTTCAGCCCGCGCAGCCGCTTGGTCACCGCAGCCAGCAGGCCTTCGGGCGCAGCCTTTAGCACCTCGGCCGCCTTTTCGTCCATCGGCAACGGGTCCGGCTGAAACAGGAAAGTCGCGCCGTCGGCGATCTCGTCGAGCGTCTTCGCGCGCGGTTTGAGTGCGTCCATCGCGCGCGTCAGCAGGTCGCGATCAACGCCGTCGAGCGCGCGGCCGACCAGCTTTTCGACTCGCGGCGCGACGAGGTCCGCAAGGCGCGCGTCGTCGGCCTCGCGGAGATAATGGCCGTTGAGATTTTCGAGCTTCTTGAAGTCGAAGCGCGACGGCGAGCGGCCGACATGGTCGAGATCGAACCACTCGGTCGCCTGTTCGCGGCTGATGATCTCGTCATCGCCGTGGCCCCAGCCGAGACGGAGGAGATAATTGTTCACCGCTTCGGGCAGATAGCCCATCTCGTCGCGATAGGCATCGACGCCGAGCGCGCCGTGACGTTTCGACAGCTTCGCGCCGTCGGCGCCGTGGATCAGCGGGACATGTGCATAGACGGGCTCGCGCCAGTTCATCGCGCGCAGCAGCGCCAATTGGCGGAAGGCGTTGTTGAGATGGTCGTCGCCGCGGATGACGTGCGTGACGCCCATATCGTTATCGTCGACGACGACGCTTAGCATATAGGTTGGCGTGCCGTCGCTCCGCAGCAGGATGAAATCGTCGAGTTCGGCGTTCTGGACGGTGACCTCGCCCTGTACCTTGTCGGCGATCGTCACCGCGCCGTCTTGCGGCGCGCGGAGGCGCAGCACATGCGGCGCCGCGGGATCGCCGTCGTCGCGGTCGCGCCACGGGCTGCGCACGCGGAAGGGCTGGCGCTTTTCCTGCGCTTCGGCGCGCATCGCGGCGAGCTCGTCCTGCGTCAGATAGCAGCGATAGGCGGCGCCCTTGGCGAGCAGCTCGTGCGCGACCTCGGCATGGCGCGATGCGCGCGCGAACTGATACACGGTCTCGCCGTCCCAATCGAGATCGAGCCACTGCATCCCGTCGAGAATCGCATCGATCGCGGCATCGGTCGAGCGCGCGCGGTCGGTATCCTCGATGCGGAGCAGGAATTTTCCGCCGTGATGGCGAGCGAAGAGCCAGTTGAACAGCGCGGTGCGCGCGCCGCCGATATGCAGATAGCCGGTCGGCGAGGGCGCGAAGCGGGTCACGACATCGGCGCCGGTCGCCTCGGGGGTCGCTCCGGCCGTTCTGGTTGGGTTTTCGGTTGCCACTACGGCCTCTTTCACTCACTTTGCCGCCCTGTTGGACGGGGATCGGGGGTGCCCCTAGCATGGCGACAAGTCCGCTTCAAACGCCCATTTCGACGCGTCGGGCGGCTATCCTGCAACGGACGGGCGAAGCGCTCGAAGCGCGGCTCGAAGCCGAGCGCGAGCGGATCGGGCTTTGGCTCCCCGTCGCATTGGGCGCGGGGATTGCGGCCTGGTTCGCCTTGCCGGCGCATGCGCATTGGATCGGGCTGCTGCTGGCGCTGGCGGCGGGCCTGTTGTTCGGGCTGCTCGTCGGATGGCACAGCCGGCTCGGCCGCTCGCTTTTCGTCGGAAGCGGGGCCGCGGCGGCAGGAATCCTGTTGATCTGGACTCGCGCGCTGTGGGTCGCGGCGCCCGTGCTCGCGGCGCCGGTGACGACGAGCTTTTCCGCCATCGTCGAGCGTGTCGAGCCGCTTCCGGCAAGGGGACAGGTCCGCATCCTCGCGCTGCCGCAGCGGCGGAGCGACCTGCCGCCGCGTGTGCGCCTGACGCTGCGCGCGGGGCAGGCCGCGGGGCTGGCCGAGGGCGAAACGATCGGCGTCCGCACGCGGCTGATGCCGCCGCCGACCGCGAGCCTGCCCGGCGGCTATGATTTTGCCCAGCGCGCCTGGTTCGACGGCATCGGCGCGGTCGGGACGATACTGGGCGAGGTGTCCCGCGTGCCGGGAAAGGAAGCCGCCGCGCCGCCGCTGCGCACACGGCTGAGCGCGCATATCCAGGGCGAGGTCGAAGGTTCGGCGGGCGGCATCGCGGCGGCGCTGGTGACCGGCGACCGCGGCGCAATTTCCGAGGCCGACGAGGAGGCGATGCGCCGCAGCGGCCTCGCGCACCTGCTGTCGATCAGCGGGCTGCATGTGACCGCGGTGGTCGGCTTTGCCATGCTGCTGGCGATGCGCTTGCTGGCGCTCAACCGGCGGCTGGCGCTCGCGGGCCTTGTCCTGCCGCTCGCGGCGGCGGCGGGGGCGCTCGCGGGCGGGGGCTATACATGGCTCGCCGGCGCCGAGGTGCCGACGCTGCGGTCGTTCATCGCGGCGCTGCTCGTGCTCGTCGCCTTTCTGATGGGGCGCGAGGCGCTGACGCTGCGGCTTGTTGCCGCGGGCGCGCTGATCGTGTTGATCTGGCGGCCCGAGGCGCTCGTGGGCCCGAGCTTCCAGTTGAGCTTCGCCGCGGTCACCGCGATCATCGCGCTCCACGAGGGCCCACCGATGCAGCGTTTCCTCGCGCGCCGCGACGAGCCATGGCTGTTCCGCCTGGGGCGCGGGATCGCCGGATTGCTCATCACCGGGCTCGTCGTCGAGGTCGCCCTGGCACCGATCGCACTGTTCCATTTCCACAAGGCGGGGCTCTACGGCGCGCTCGCCAATGTCGTCGCGATCCCGCTGACGACCTTTGTCATCATGCCGGCGGAGGCGCTCGCGCTGCTGTTCGATAGCGTCGGGCTGGGCGCGCCCTTCTGGTGGGTGGCCGAACAGGCCCTGCGCGCGTTGATCGCGCTGGCGCATGGGGTCGCCAACGCGCCGGGTGCGGTGGCGACGATGCCGAACTTTCCACCGTGGGGATTTGCGTTCGCGGTCTTCGGCGGGCTCTGGATATTGTTATGGCGGACGCGCTGGCGCTACGCGGGGGCGGTGCCGCTGGCGATCGGCATGGCGGCGCTGCTCGCCGCGCCGCGCCCCGACCTGCTCGTCACCGGCGACGGGCGCCATATCGCCGCCGCGCTTCCCGACGGCGGCTATGCGCTGCTGCGCGACCGCGCGGGCGATTATGTCCGCGATACGGTCGCCGAGGCGGCCGGGGTCGACGCACCGCTCCTTGCCCTCGCCGAGTTGGGTCATGTCGAATGCAATCGCGATTTCTGCCGCTGGGCGCAGGGTGAGGGCAGCGCGCGGCGCATCATATTGGCATCGCACGGGCGCGACCGGATCGAGGGAGCCGACATGGCAGCGGCATGCGCCGCCGCCGACGTCGTGATCAGCGACCGCTGGCTACCGCACGAATGCGTGGGGCGCTGGATCACGATCGACCGCGACAGCCTCGCCGAAACCGGCGGGCTGGCGATCTATCTGGGCGAAGCGCCAGAAGCCGTCGCCGCGCTTCGCGCGGGCGACGCGCATCCGTGGCGGCTGCCGCAGCAGCTTAGTGGTAACGACGAAGCAGTCCCGAAAGCCGCCCTTGCACGATGACGCGCTCGGCGGGGTAACGCTGCGGCTCATAGGCGCTGTTCGCCGGGTCGAGCCGGATCATCTGCCCTTCGCGGCGGAAATATTTGAGCGTTGCGTCCTGCCCGTCGACGAGTGCGACGACGATGTCGCCCTCGCGCGCGGTGCTCGCCTTCTGGATCAGCGCATAGTCGCCGTCGAAAATTCCTGCTTCGACCATCGAGTCGCCCGATACTTCGAGCGCATAATGTTCGCCCGAGCCGAGCAGCGCGGCGGGGACGGCGAGATTGTTGTGATCCTCGAACGCTTCGATCGGCACGCCGGCGGCGATCTTGCCGTGCAGCGGCACCTCGACGATGTCGTTCGCCGCGATCGGGCGCATCGCGGGCGCGGGCTTGCGCAGCGGCACGACATTTTCGCGCGCCGGTTCGCGTGCCGCTGTCGCCGATTCGGGCACCTTGAGCACTTCGAGCGCGCGCGCACGGTTGGGAAGACGGCGGAGGAAACCCCTTTCTTCCAGGGCGCTTATCAGCCGGTGTATGCCCGATTTCGACTTGAGGCCCAGCGCCTCCTTCATCTCCTCGAACGAGGGCGAAATGCCGCTCGCGTCGAGGCGTAGCTGGATGAAGTGGAGCAGTTCATGCTGCTTCGCGGTCAACATCGGTCGTTCTCCATGATGTCATATCGGACATATTGAGAACGATAGTGGAACAAAGCGGAACTTGTCAAGCGATGACGATATAGTCCGCCATGGCTCCGGCATCGCGCGCGGGCGCGCCGATATCGCGGATCAGCAGCGCATTGGCCGCGGCGAGTGGAAGCGTGCGGCCGCTTTCCTGCCCGATCATCGGCGTCAGGCGGCCATTTTCGAGTCGCGCGCGGAGGTAATCGCGGCGCGTTCCGCCTTCGCCGAGCGGCGCGGCGAGCGGTGCTCGATGCACGGGCGGCAAGGGATGGCTCGCGCCGGCAAGGTGACGGACGAGCGGGAGCAGGAACAAGGTCGCGGTGACGAAGGCCGACGAGGGATTGCCGGGCAAACCGAGGAGGACCGCGTCGCCGAGCGTTCCCGCAATCAGCGGCTTGCCGGGCTTCATCGCGATCTTCCAGAAATCGAGCCGTCCACCAGCATCGGCGAGCGCGCCGCGGACATGGTCGTGATCGCCGACCGACGCGCCGCCGACGGTGACGATGACGTCGTGACGTCGCGCCAACTCCTTGAGCGCACTGGCGAGTTTCGCGCGGTCGTCGGGAATATGGCGCGGCGGCGTGGGCGCAGCTATCTCGCCGACGAGCATCGCGGCGAGCATGACGCCGTTGCTTTCGGGGATATGGCCGGGCGCGAGCGGCCGTCCGGGCTGGACGAGTTCGTCGCCGGTCGTGACGATCGCGACGCGCGGGCGGCGGCCGACGGCGAGGTCCCCCGCACCGCTCATCGCCGCCGCGGCGATGGCGCCCGGGGTCAGACGCGTGCCCGCGGGGAGAAGGCAGTCGCCCGCAGCGAAATCGGCTGCGCGCGAGCGGATGTGGCGCCCGCGCGCGCCGGGGCCGTCGCGCGTCAGCGTCAACGCGTCGCCCTCGCGTGCGACATCCTCCTGCACGATCACCGCGTCGGCGCCGGGGGGAAGCATCGCGCCGGTGAAGATGCGCATCGCCTCACCGGGACCCACGCTGCGGTCGGGCGCGGTCCCTGCAGCGCTTTCGCCGGTGACGGTCCACGGGCCCGGCAAGTCGTCGAAGCGGATCGCGTAGCCGTCCATCGCCGAGAGCGGTGCCGCGGGCTGGTCGCGCAGCGCAACGATATCGCGCGAAAGATGGCGTCCAAGTGATTCGGAAAAGGCGATATTTTCGCTATCGAGCGGTTCGCGTAGCGCGACGAGCCGTGCCTGTGCATCCTCGACGGCGAGCAGTCCGCTCATTCGGCGCGCCAGTCGCCCGAGCGGCCGCCGCTCTTTTCGAGGAGGCGAATGTCGCCGAGCACCATCGCCCGGTCGAGCGCCTTTGCCATGTCGTAGAGGGTGAGCAGGGCGACCGAAGCAGCGGTGAGCGCCTCCATCTCGACGCCTGTTGGTCCCCTCGTCTGGGCGACGGCCGTGACCGCGATGCCACCCTCTTCCCACGTAAAATCGACGCCGACCTTGGTCAGCGCGAGCGGGTGGCAGAGCGGGATGAGGTCGGACGTGCGCTTCGCGGCCATGATCCCGGCGATGCGCGCGGTCGAGAGCACATCGCCCTTCGGCGCGTTGCCGCTCCGGATCGCTTCGAGCGCCTCAGCCGACATGGTGATCCGCCCGCCGGCAACCGCGCGGCGCTCGGTTGCTGGCTTGGCGCCGACATCGACCATGTGCGCGGTGCCGGTCTCGTCGAGATGAGTCGGTTTGAGTGTCATGCGCGGGGAGCGAAGCAAGGTGGGGGGCGAAAGGCAAGGGGGATGGGGGTAAAGCGTTTGCAGTTTTATCCTCCCTGTGGCGAAGCCATGGGGAGGTGGCAGCGGCGTAGCCGCTGACGGAGGGGCTAATAGTGCGAGGTTGCGGCCCCTCCACCACCGCTTCGCGGCGGTCGAGGTTGCGGCCCCTCCACCACCGCTTCGCGGCGGTCCCCCTCCCCATCGCTTCGCGACAGGGAGGATCGGCAATAGCAGTTCCCACCCTAAAGCGAACGTCAGCCCTCCAGCAGCGCCCTCGTTGCCGCCGTGACGTCATCCTGGCGCATCAGGCTTTCGCCGACGAGGAAGGTTTTGACGCCGCTTTGCGCGAGTCTTTCGCAATCGGCGTGGCTCGCGATGCCGCTTTCGCCGACTAGCAAAGTGTCCGGCGGGACCAGTTTTGCGAGGCGTTCGGTGACCGCTAGGTCGGTTTCGAAGGTGCGGAGGTCGCGGTTGTTGACGCCGATGAGGCGCGACTTGAGCCGCGTCAGCGCGCGGTCGAGTTCGGCTTCGTCATGCACCTCGACGAGCACATCCATGCCGCGCTCGATCGCCGCGGCCTCGATCTCTTGCATCGCGCCGTCGTCGAGCGCGGCGACGATGATCAGGATCGCGTCGGCGCCGATCGCGCGCGCTTCGGCGACCTGCCACGGGTCGACCATGAAATCCTTGCGGAGAACGGGAAGCGCGCAGGCGGCGCGCGCGGCGACGAGATAATCCTCATGCCCCTGAAAATAAGGCCCGTCGGTCAGCACCGACAGGCAGGCGGCACCGCCGGCGGCATAGGCCCGGGCGTGGTCCGCAGGATCGAAATCCGCTCTTATCAATCCCTTGGAAGGCGATGCTTTCTTGATTTCGGCGATCAGGCCGAAGCCGCCGGCCTCGATCTTCGCCTGTAACGCCTTGGCGAAGCCGCGCACCGGGCCGGTGTCGACGGCGTCGAGATCGGAAAAGGATCGCGCCGCGCGGCGCTCGGCGACCTCTTCGGTCTTGGTCGCAAGTATCTGGGTCAGCTTGTTCATTTATAGGCGATCCAGCAATTGAGCAGCGCGTTGGCAAGACCCTTGTCGATCGCCTCGGCGGCTTCCTCGACGCCTTCGAGCAAGGTCGTGGCGGCGCCGGCGACGACGAGCGCCTCGGCGGCGTTGTAGAGCACGGCGTCGCGATAGGCGCCGGGTTCGCCCTGCAGCAGTCCGCGGAGCGCCTTTGCATTATATTCGGCGTCGCCGCCGCGGATTTCGGCGAGCGAGCGCGTCGGAAGCCCGGCATCGGCCGCGACGCTGCGCTGCATCCGCACCCCTTCGGGCGTCACCACCGCGACCTCGTTGCCGCCCGCGAGCGACAGTTCGTCGAGCCCCTCGTCGCCCGAGATGACGCGCGAATGATCGGTACCGAGCCGGTGGAGAGCCTCGGCGTAGACGGGGACATAGGCGGGGCGCGCGATGCCGACGAGCTGGCGCGTGACGCGCGCGGGATTGGCGAGCGGCCCCATCAGATTGAAGATCGTCCGCCGCCCGATCGCCCGGCGGATCGGCATGATGCGCTTCATTGCCGGATGGCGCGTGCCGGCGAAGAGGAAGCAGATGCCGAGATCGGCGAGCTGTTCCTCCGCCTGGCGGTCGGCGCGCTCCATGTCGAGGCCCAATGCTTCCAGCGTGTCGGCGGCGCCGGATTTCGAGGAAGCGGCGCGATTTCCATGCTTTGCGACCGGAACCTCACACGCCGCGACGACGATCGATACGGCGGTCGATACGTTGAGCGTATGATGGCCGTCGCCGCCGGTGCCGCAGACGTCGATCGCGCCGGCGGGGGCGTCGATCGGGATCAGCCGCTCGCGCATCGCCTGCGCGGCGGCAGCGATTTCGACCATCGTCTCGCCGCGGTCGGACAGCGCGATCAGGAACTGGGTGACCTGTTCGTCGGTCGCGCCGCCGTCGAGCATCGTCGCGAAGGCGTCCGCCGCCTCGTCGTGCCCCAGCAGCTCCGAGGGGTCGGGAAAGGGGCCGAAGCGGCTCATGCCGCCTGCCGCTCGCCGGCCGGCAATCCCGCGATCTTCAGGAAATTGGCGAGCATCGCATGACCATGTTCGGTCGCGATGCTTTCGGGATGGAACTGGACGCCGTGGATCGGGAGGTCGGCGTGGCGGAAACCCATGACGGCGCCGTCGTCGCTCGTCGCGTTGATGACGAGGCTTTCGGGAATGTCGACGACCTCGAGGCTGTGGTAGCGCGTCGCCTGAAAGGGCGAGGGCAGGCCCGCGTAAAGCCCGCTGCCGTCGTGGCAGACGGGCGAGGTCTTGCCGTGCATCAGGTGACCGCGCTGGACCGTGCCGCCGAAATGCTGGCCGATCGCCTGATGGCCGAGGCACACGCCGAGCAGCGGACGCCGCGCGTCGGCGCAGGCGGCGACGAGGTCGAGGCTGATGCCCGCTTCGTTCGGGGTGCAGGGGCCGGGCGAGATCAGGATCGCGTCGGCGCCGGTCGCCAGCGCCTGTGCCGCGGTGAGCGCGTCGTTGCGCTCGACGCGCACCTGAACCCCCAGCTCGATCAGATAGTGAACGAGGTTAAAGGTGAAGCTGTCATAATTGTCGATGACGAGGATCATGGGCGCGCACTAACGGTTTTGCGGGAATTGGGGAAGGGATAGAAGCTTGGGATGCCGCAAACCCAGCTTCGTCGTCGCGGTGAAGGCGCGGCGACCCTATTCCGCCATCAGTTTGGCGAGGTCGGCCTTCCAGAATTTCGCCCATGTGTGGGTGCTGTGGCCCTTGGTCTCGGCGCTCGCGGGGATGAGGACGAACCTCGCCCGCTTCATGCGCGGGGCTGCCTTTTCGGTGATGCCATAGGCGGGCGGGTTGATGAAATCGTCGGCCGAATTGATCCACAGGACGGGCACATCGATTTTTTCGAGATCCGGCCAGGGATTATAGGTTCGCGAGCTGTCGAGCTGGTAAATCGCATCATTGGCGTCATTGCGGCCATAGGCGCGCGCGAAGGCTTGATCCTTATATTGTTCCGCGGCTTCGCGCGTCGGATATTGCGCCTGCAGCGCATAGGGGTTGGCGCCCGCGATCAGGACGAGCGAGGCGGCGGTGCGCAGGCCCGATGCCGGCGGCTCCTTGTAATCGCCGCCGTTCCATATCGGGTCGGCCTTGATCGCGTCGATCGACAGCGTCCGCCACATGCGGTTCTGCCCCGCGATCTCGACCGGCAGGCAGGCGAAGGGCGCGAGCTTTTCAGCGAAGCCGGGGCGCGTCGTTCCCCACATGAAGGCGTGCATGCAGCCCATCGAGGTGCCGAGAATGAGCTCCAATTTCTTCACGCCGAGCTTTTCGGTCAGCATCCGATACTGGGCGCTGACCATGTCGGTGTAATCGTAGCGCGGGAATTTCATGCGCAGCCCGTCGCTCGGCTTCGACGAACCGCCGTGGCCGATATTGTCGGGCAGGATGATGTAATATTTGCCGGCATCGAGCGGCTGCCCGGGGCCGAACAGCTCGTTTGCGAACTGCGGCTGGAAGAATTGCTTTCCGGTGCCGCCGGTGCCGTGGAGGATCATCACCGCGTTGGTGACATCGCCCTTGGCATCGCGCCGCGGCGTGCCGAGCGTGGTGTAATGAATCTTGAGCTCGGGCAGTTTTTCGCCGGTCGCGAAGGTGAAATCCTGAAGGATCGCATCGCCCTCGACCGCGCCATCGATCGTTTGCGCGTGGGCGGCGGCGGGGCTGGTCAGGACGAGGGCGAGCGAGGCGAGAATCTGGCGCATGGGGGCGAGGCTAGCGGGTTTGCCTTGCGGGGGTAAGCCTTGTGTGCGGTACGTGAGGGGGACGTCTGTTTTGGGGTGGGAAGCGGACATTCCACAACCGTCGCCCCCGCGAAGGCGGGGGCCGCTGTCGTTTACACAATGCCGCTGAGTAAGGCCGCTAGCGGCCCCCGCCTTCGCGGGGGCGACGGCTAGGTTCGGTCGCCGGCCGCCACGACTCGCTACAAGATCACAGCCGCACCATCCGCATCCCCTGTTCGCCATAGCGCGGGCCGCTGGTGCCGCCCTTGGGCGCGGCGGCGTCGATCGCGGCGAGGTCTTCGGCGGTCAGCGTGACGTCGGCGGCGGCGACGCTGTCCTCCATCGTCGCGCGGCGCTTGGTGCCGGGGATGGGAACGATGTCGTCGCCTTGCGCGAGCAGCCAGGCGAGCGCGACCTGCGCCTTCGACACGCCATGCCTGTCCGCCACCGCGCCGATCGCATCGACGATCGCGAGGTTGGCCGGGAGATTCTCGTCCGAATAGCGGGGGTCGTTCCGGCGCCAGTCGCTTTCGGGAAGTTCGTCGCGGCTGCGCACCGCGCCCGCGAGGAAACCGCGGCCGAGCGGCGAATAGGGGACGAAGCCGATGCCATGCTCGCGGCAGACGGGAAGGATCTCGTCCTCGATATCGCGTTCCCAGATCGAATATTCGCTTTGCAATGCGGTGATCGGCGCGGCCTTTGCGGCGCGGCGGAGCGTTTCGGGCCCGGCTTCGGAGAGCGCGATGTGGCGGACCTTACCCTCCTTCACCAGCTCCATCATTCCGCCGACGGTCTCCTCGATCGGCACATTGGGATCGACGCGGTGCTGGTAGAAAAGATCGATCGTGTCGATGCCGAGCCGCTGGAGCGAGCCTTCGCACGCGGCGCGGGCGTTGGCGGGCGAGCCGTCGACGCCGGTGATCTGTTTGCCCTCGAACCGAAAGCCGAATTTGGTCGCGATGACCAGCCCGTCGCGCTTGCCGCGGATCGCCTCGCCGAGCAGTTCCTCATTCGAGAACGGGCCATAGATTTGCGCGGTGTCGAAAAAGGTCACGCCAAGGTCGATCGCGCGGTGGATCGTGCGCGTCGATTCGCCCAAGTCGGCGGCCTCGCCATAAAGGATATTGCCGCCGCGGATCATCGGCATGCAGCCGATGCCGATCGCCGAAACTTCGAGGCCGTGGCCGAGCTTGCGATATTTCATGGCGTTTCTCCTACTGCTTCATTCTCGACGCCGTCGGCGGCATATTTCGTCGCGGCGACATCGCCGATAACATTGCCCAGTGTCCGGAAGATGTCGGGAAAAGTCTCGACCGCGACGAGCAGCCCCAAAGGCGCGACGGGGACGCCCATCGCGATCGCGATCGGCGCAATCGAGGTCACGAAACTGATCGAGCCGGGCAGGCTGACCGAAGAGAGCGCCGCGGCGAGCGCGACCGCAAGCCCCACCGCCATCTCCCACGGTGTCAATTCGACGCCGAACAGCCACGCGACATAGACGACGACCGCGAGGTTCATCGCGGGGCTGGTGAAGCGGAACAATGCGACCGCGAGCGGCAGGACGATATCGGCCTTTTTCGGGTCGACGCCGAGTTCCTCCGACGATTTCAGCATCGCGGGCAGGCTGGCGAGCGAGCTTTGCGTGCTGATCGCGACGGCGAAGGTCGGCACCATCGCGCGCACGAAGCGTGGCAGGGGCACCCCGACGACGAACATTGCGAGAGCCAGGCCAAGGATGATGGTGCAGGCGCCGATCGCCGAAAGCATCAGCACATAATGTACGAGCCCGCCGAACGCGGCGACCCCGGCCTTGATCGCAAGCGCATAGCCCAGCGCGAAAACCCCGAGCGGGGCGAGCGCCAGCACCCATCCGATGACGACGAGCATCGCATCGCCCAGCGCCTTGAAGAAGCCCGACAAGGTTGCGCGCTCCGCGCTACCTACACGGCTGATCGCGAAGGCGAATATGGTCGTGAAAACGATGAGCGGAAGAATCGATGTGTCGGCCGCCGCGGCGATCGGATTGGTCGGGATGAGGCCGAGGACAAAATCGGTGAAGGTGGGCGACGGCACGGCCTCGGTCGAGCCTCCGAGCCCATGACGCAACCCCTCGGCGGCGGCGGCGGACATGGGGAAGGCGCGGAGCAGAAGCGGGAGCACCACCAAGGTCATCAGCCCGGCGACCAGGTTTGCGCCGACGAAGATCGCCACCGCACGGCCGGCCAGTTTGCCCGCCCGCGCGGCATCGGCCGTGGCGGTGATGCCCGTTACGAGGAGCGCGACGATCAGCGGGATGATCGTCATCTTGAGTGCGTTGAGCCACAGCAGGCCGATCCATTCGACATAGGGCAGCGATGCCGTTCCCCATTCGACCGAGATCATCTCGACGCCGATCCCGAGCAACATGCCGGCGACCAGCGCCGAGAGAATGAACCAAGCGGATTTCAAAGCGGATTCTCCCGGCGATTTTTATGGCCAGCTTGCCAAGCAAAAGAGGGTGACTTAGAGCACCTCTCGAAAGAAACGGGAACCGGTTTTTGGGCCGGGAAATGCTCTGCGGGGGCCATCCCGCAGGAAGCCGGGACGGGCATTTGCCGGTCGATGGTCAGATAGCAGAGGGAAGATGCGCAAGTTTTTCGGAACCGACGGGATTCGCGGCCTGACCAACCGGGCCCCGATGACGGCGGAGGTCGCGATGCGCGTCGGCATGGCGGCGGGCGCGCATTTCCTGCGCGGCGACCACAAGCATCGCGTCGTGATCGGCAAGGACACGCGATTGTCGGGCTATATGCTCGAAAACGCGCTCGTTGCGGGCTTTACCAGCGTCGGCATGGATGTCGTCCAGGTCGGCCCGATGCCGACGCCGGCGATCGCGATGCTCACGCGCTCGATGCGCGCCGACCTGGGCGTGATGATCTCCGCGAGCCACAATCCCTATCAGGACAACGGGATCAAGCTGTTCGGCCCCGACGGATATAAATTGTCCGACGAGGATGAGGCGCAGATCGAGCACCTGCTCACCGTCGAGCCGAGGCTGGCCGATGCGGCGCATATCGGCCGCGCCAAGCGCATCGACGACGCGCGCGGGCGCTATATCCACGCGGTGAAACAGAGCCTGCCCGAATCGGTGCGTCTCGACGGCCTGCGTATCGTGCTCGATTGCGCCAACGGCGCGGCGTACAACAGCGCGCCGACGGTGTTCTGGGAGCTGGGGGCCGACGTCGTCGCGATCGGAGTCGAACCCAATGGCACCAACATCAACGACAAATGCGGATCGACCGCGCCGGCGATGCTGCAGGAAACGGTCGTCGCGAGCGGCGCCGATATCGGCATCGCGCTCGACGGCGATGCCGACCGGCTGATCGTGGTCGACGAAAAGGGAACGATCATCGACGGCGACCAGATCATGGGACTGATCGGTGCGAGCTGGGCGCGGCAGGGGCGGCTGAAGGGCGGCGGCGTCGTCGCAACGGTGATGTCGAACCTCGGCCTCGAACGTTTTCTGGAGGGCGAAGGGCTGCGGCTTGAGCGCACGAAGGTCGGCGATCGCTATGTCCTCGAACGGATGAAGGAAGGCGGCTTCAACGTCGGCGGCGAGCAGTCGGGCCACATGATCCTGTCGGACCATGCGACGACCGGCGACGGCACGCTCGCGGCACTGCAGGTGCTCGCCGAACTCGTCGCGGCCGGGAAGCCCGCGAGCGAGCTGCTTCACCGGTTCGACCCGGTGCCGCAGCTTCTGAAGAATGTCCGCTTTGCGGGCGGCAAGCCGCTTGAGCACAAGGATGTCGTTGCGGCGATCGCCGAAGGCGAGGCTACGCTCAACGGGCGCGGACGTCTGGTCATCCGTCCGTCGGGTACCGAACCCTTGATCCGCGTGATGGCGGAGGGCGACGACGCGGGGCAGGTGGAGCAGGTCGTCGACATGATCTGCGACGCGGTGCGCGCGGCGGCGGCCTGAATATCAACCCTCTCCCGTTTGTCCCCGGGCCGGACCCGGGGTTGTCGAAGCATCGTTCTTTTCTCTATGGATGGGAAAGGAAGAACGGCCCTTCGACAAGCTCAGGGCGAACGACTTTTAAGGAATCTAGACATGCTTGAAATGCGACCCGATTGCGAAAAATGCGGACGCGATCTGCCCGCCGACATCCACGGCGCCTTCATCTGCTCGTTCGAATGCACTTTCTGTGCGAACTGCGCCGACAGGCTTGACGAGCGTTGCCCCAATTGCGGCGGCGACCTGCTCGACCGTCCGCTGCGCGAGGGGGCAGCGCTGGCGAAATTCCCGGCATCGACGGAGCGAAAGTATAAGGGGTGACCGCACGCGTTCTGATTGTCGCCGGATCGGATAGCGGCGGCGGCGCGGGCATCCAGGCCGATATCAAGGCGGTCACGATGCTCGGCGGCCATGCGATGACCGCGATTACTGCGATCACCGCGCAAAATACGCTGGGCGTGCAGGGCGTCCATCCCGTTCCGACCGACATGGTGCTTGCGCAGATCGACAGCGTTGCGTCGGACATCGGCGTCGATGCGATCAAGATCGGCATGATCGGCGGCGCCGAAACGGCGACAGCGGTGGCCGAGCGGCTGTCGCGGCCCGACCTCGCGCAAGCGGCGCTGGTGTTCGATCCGGTGATGATCGCGTCGAGCGGGTCGGTGCTCGCCGACGCCGCGACGATCGCAGCGTTCAAGGCCTTGCTCGATCGCGCGATGGTCGCGACGCCGAACCTGCCCGAACTCGAAGCGCTGGGCGGCGAGGAGGCGGTGCTCGCGCACGGCTGTTCGCTGCTCGTCAAGGGCGGCCATGCCGAGGGCGAAACCGTGACCGACCGCCTGCTCGAAACGGGCGAAGGCGAGGTCGCGCGCTGGGAAGCGCCGCGGATCGACACGCCGCACAGCCACGGCACCGGCTGCACTCTCGCCAGCGCGATCGCAACCGGGCTGGCACAGGGCATGCCGCTGGAACCCGCGATCGCGCGCGCGCGCGATTTCGTGCGGCTGTCGCTGCATGGCGCGCCGGGGCTGGGCGCGGGGCATGGCCCGATGGGGCAGCAATATGTGCGCAACGACGGGCTGTTCACCGGGCCGGCGCTCAATCAGATCACCGTGCCCGCGACCGATTATGCGGTGTCGATCGCTTTCTACAAGCAACTCGGGCTGACCCAGATCGTCGATAGCCCGGACAATGGCTATGCGCGTTTCGAGGCGGCGAACGGCGTCACCCTATCGATCCATGCCGGCGACGGCGCGGCGGGCGGCGCGACGACCTATCTGGAGAGCGGCGCGCTCGATGCGTGGGTCGCCTATCTCGCGCGGCGCGGGGTGCGTTTCGACCAGATGCCGAAGGACGAGGAGTGGGGCTGGCGCGAGGCGCGGCTGACCGACCCGGCGGGCAACCGGCTGTGTCTGTATCAGGCGGCCGAATATCGGCGTTACCCGCCGTGGCGGATTTCATGATCGTCGGGGTCGACGAAGCCGGGCGCGGTCCGCTCGCGGGCCCGGTGGTCGCGGCGGCGGTGCTGCTCTGCGAAGGCGGGATTACCGGGCTCGACGATTCCAAAAAGCTGACCGCAAAGCGCCGCGGCGAGCTGGAGATCGAGATCAAGGCGCGCTGCCGCTGGGGCGTCGGCGAGGCGAGCGTCGTCGAGATCGACCGGATCAACATATTGCAGGCGACGTTCCTCGCGATGACGCGCGCGGTCGAGGCGCTGGGGTTCGATCCGCATGAGGTGCTGGTCGACGGCAACCGGCTGCCCAAATGGCGCTACAGCGCGCGCGCGATCATCGGCGGCGACGCACTGCATCCGTGCATCTCGGCGGCGAGCATCCTTGCGAAGGAACATCGCGACCGCTTCATGGTCGCGGCGGCGCGTGACTATCCCGGCTTTGGCTGGGAGACCAATATGGGCTATGGCACGGCATATCATCTCGCGGCGCTGCGTCAGCATGGCCCCACGCCGCACCATCGGACCAGCTTCGCTCCGGTCGCACAAATGCAGCTGGTCTGACCGCCCGACAGCCTAGGGTCAGGACCCATTAATTCCGCGATCGAGGTTTGAAGCGATTTTGCTCAGGGCGAGGAGAAAAGGCGAAGGAATATGTCGATATTTCCAGACTTTTCGACGAAGCTATGGGCAAAATCGGTCAAATCCCGCAGGGACGCCGAAATGACTTCGATCTCGGGCCCGCGCGGCCTTGCGGGTAGCGATGCTACCCGCTGCACCCGCCCAAGCCCGATATCTTCGTCATTTCGACGCCTCGAACGTGGAATTAATGGGTCCTGACCCTAAGAAGGGGAAACGGCGATGAGCAGGGGATTTTCGGCCGACGATGTCGCCACGCAGGCGGGGCGGCGTTTCCTTGTCACCGGCGCCAACGCCGGTATCGGTTTCGAAGTGTCCAGAGTCCTCGCCGCGCGCGGCGCGCACGTGATCGTCGCCTGTCGTGACGGCGACAAGGCCGAGGGGGCGATAAACCGCATCCGGGCCGATGTGCCGGGCGCCGAGCTGTCCTTCCAGCCGCTCGATCTCGCCGATCTCGATCAGGTCCGCGATGCCGCGAAGGCCATAGTCGCGGGGCCGCGGATCGACGTGCTGGTCAACAATGCCGGGGTCATGATCCCGCCCAAAACACTCACGGAACAGGGTTATGAGCTGCAATTCGGGGTGAATCATCTCGGCACCTTTGCCTTCACGGGCCTGGTCCATCCGCACGTCGACGATCGCATCGTCATCACCGGCAGCATCGCGCATAAAAGCGGGACGATGGATTACAGCGATCTGTCGGCGTCGCGCGGCTATCACAACTGGTCGCGTTACCAGATGAGCAAGCTCGCGAACCTGCTCTTCATGTTCGAGCTCGACCGCCGATTGAGCGCCGCGGGCCGCGCGACGCAGGCGATCGGTTGCCATCCCGGCGTCGCGCTCACCGAGTTGCAGCGCCACCTGCCGCTGCCGCTGCGCGCATTGACCCCGCTCGCGTCGCCTTTCTTCAACAGCGCGGCGCAAGGGGCGTGGCCGACGTTGCAGGCGGCGACGGGCGCGCATGTGCAGGGCGGCGACTATCTGGGGCCGCAGGGGCTGGGTGAAGTGACGGGCCGCTCGGGTCCGGCACGCGCGACGCGCATGGCGCGCGATCCGAAGCTGGCGCGCGAGCTGTGGATGCGCTCGATCGAACTGACGGGGGTCGATCCGGGTCTCTAAGTCCTTCTCCCCTTGGGAAGAAGGATAGGTAGCCTTATCGCAAAGCGATTAGGCGGACTTGGATGAGGGCATTTGCGCCATCAGACCCTCACCCAGCTCCGACTAGGCAGCAAGCTGCCAAGTCTCCACATCCCTCTCCGCCAAGGGGAGAGGAAAAAATTTTCGCCAGTGAGTCCTCATCGCCACACTACCAGTGGTTGAGTCTGCGATTCGCGGCAGACTCCATATCCTGTGTCAGACTCCTTTCGTTCTCATCGCGTTAACCAGTTAGTCACGCGGAATCCCTAGAGTCCTGCGCTTGACGGCGGTTGCCGCCTGACTCATCAGGGCCTTCTTTCAGTCGAAGACAGGGGCGAAACATGGGTGTGATGGAACGGGTCAAGGCGCCGGCGACGAAGCAGCGGACGTCCAAGGTCGACCCCGCGGACCTGCCGCTCGACAGCATCTTGCAGGGCGATTGCGTCGAGATGATGCGCAGCCTGCCCGCCGCGTCGGTCGACATGATCTTCGCCGATCCGCCCTATAATCTCCAGCTCGGCGGCGATCTGCTGCGTCCCGACGGCAGCCAGGTCGACGCGGTCGACGACGATTGGGACAAGTTCGACAGCCTTGCCACCTACGACCGTTTCACCCATGCTTGGCTCAAGGAAGCGAAGCGCATCCTGAAGCCGAACGGCAGCATCTGGGTGATCGGCAGCTATCACAACATCTTCCGCGTCGGCACCGCGCTCCAGGACAATGGCTACTGGATCCTCAACGACATCGTGTGGCGCAAGGCGAACCCGATGCCCAATTTCAAGGGCACGCGCTTCACCAATGCGCATGAGACGTTGATCTGGGCGTCGATGGGCGAAAAGTCGCGCTATACCTTCAACTATCGCGCGATGAAGACGCTGAACGACGAGCTTCAGATGCGTTCGGACTGGCTGATCCCGATCTGCGGCGGCCAGGAACGGCTCAAAAAGGGCGGCACCAAGGTGCACCCGACGCAGAAGCCCGAAGCCTTGCTCTATCGTATCCTGCTCGCCTGTTCGAACCCCGGCGACGTGATCCTCGATCCCTTTTTCGGTACCGGCACGACGGGTGCGGTCGCGAAGCGCCTCGGCCGCCATTTCATCGGCATCGAGCGCGAGGATGACTATATCGCCGCGGCGAACGAGCGCATCGAAATGGCGCTGCCGCTCGACGAGAGCGCGGTAAGGACGATGATGGCGCCGAAAGCCGCGACGCGCGTCGCGTTCGGCACGCTCGTCGAATGCGGGATGATCGCGCCGGGAACGCTGCTGACCGATACGAAGCGCCGCTGGAAGGCGAAGGTGCGCGTCGACGGCAGCCTCGATTGCGAAGGGCAGGCGCCGGGATCGATCCACAAGGTCGGCGCGGGGGTGCAGGGCGCGCCGAGCTGCAACGGCTGGACTTTCTGGCATATCGATACCGGCAAGGAATTGCGCGTGATCGACGCGGTGCGGCAGGACTGGCTGCTGGCGAACGAGGCTTAACAGGCGTCGCCCCCGCGAAGGCGGGGCCGCAGTCGGCTTGTCACGACGTGGCGGCTCAATGATGCGAGCGGCCCCCGCCTTCGCGGGGGCGGCGGATAGGGGGGACGGGCATGTTTCAACCACTCACCAAGTCCGGCCTCGGCAAGACCTGGGAGGACGCGCGCGTCTATCTCCGCCCGACCTGCTTCGTCGACCGCCCGCACGAGCTGGACGAGCATTGCCTGCGCATCGCCGACACGATGGTCTGGTTCGCGGCGTGGCATGTCAGCCTGCGCGACGATGGCGCGGTTAAATCGGCGATCGTGCCGGTCGCCGAACTCGACGGCTGGATCGCGGCGATGCCCGACCGGCTCGCCGAGGCAGCGACAGCACAGCGCGCCGGAGTGGCGCGGCCGCGCGGTAATCTCCAGCTCGGTGAGCGGACCGTCCGGCTGGGCGAGCCGCAGCTGATGGGCATTTTGAACGTCACCCCCGACAGCTTTTCCGACGGCGGCAAGCATGTCGATGCCGCCGCCGCGGCCGAAGCGGGTTTCGCGATGGGCGCTGCGGGCGCGGCGATTATCGACGTTGGCGGTGAATCGACGCGCCCCGGCGCGCCGCTGATCTGGGAAGGCGACGAGATCAAACGGATCGAGGGCGTCGTTGCCGCGCTGGGGAAAGGCGGCGTCGCGGTATCGATCGACACACGCAAGGCCGCGGTGATGGAGGCCGCGCTCGCGGCGGGCGCGCACATCGTCAACGATATTTCGGCGCTGCGCTACGACGACCGCGCGATGGAGGTCGTGGTCAGGGCGGGCTGCCCGGTGGTGCTGATGCACGCGCCGTCGGCGAAGAGCGATCCGCACGAGGGCGGCAATTACGCGCATGTTTTGTACGACGTCTACGACATGCTCGCCGAGCGCGTCGCGGCATGCGTCGCGGCGGGGATCGACCGCGCGAAGATCATCGTCGATCCGGGGCTAGGTTTCGGCAAGGGCGTCGGCGACAATCTCGCGCTGATCAACGGCCTTGCGCTGTTCCACACGCTCGGCTGCCCGATCCTGTTCGGCGCGAGCCGCAAGCGGATGATCGGCGCGCTCGATAACGAAGCCCCCGCCGATCAGCGGCTCGGCGGCACCGTCGCGCTGCACTATCAGGCGGCAACGCACGGTGCGCAGTTGCTGCGTGTCCATGACATTGCCGAGAACCGGCAAGCGCTGCGCATCTGGCGCGGGCTGCGCGACGCGGCGCTGACGGCTTAATTCCCCTCCCGCTTGCGGGAGGGGTTAGGGGAGGGCCTGTAGGTCTCCCGCTCTTGGCTCCCGGAAACAGGCCCTCCCCCGGCCCCTCGCGCAAGCGGGAGGCAAGAATCTTCCGCCCGCCGCGCCTTCTTTCCGCGCGCGACCTCGGTCGCGAGCGCCTCGAAGCGCGGTTCCCAAGTGCGGCGGAAGCGTTGCACCCACGCGTCGACCTCGTCGAAGCGTTCGGGCGCTACGGCGTAGAGCCGCCGCCGCCCGTCGGCCTGTGAGGTCGCAAAACCGCTGTCGCGCAGGATGCGCAGATGCTGCGACACCGCCGGCTGCGAGATGGCGTATTCGGCGGCGATCACCTCGACGATCTCGCCGGACGCGCGCTGGCCGTCTGCCAGCAGTTCGAGAATACGGCGGCGCACCGGATCGCCGAGGATATCGAAGGCGTGGCTCATTCGGGCGCGGCGCCGCCGGTGTAGAAGGCGGTCGTATTGGCGCCCGCGCGGGTCGCGGCATCCGCGGCGGTGCCATAAGCGATCGACGCGGCGGCCCACGCGTCGCTACTCGATGTCGCGAACGCCTTGCCTTCGTCGCTCAACGGCCATGTCTCTTCGGCGAAGCGCTCTTGCACCGCCTCGCCGGTTTCGAGATGCCAAGCGAGCCCGAGCAGCGACAGGTCCCAGCCGACGCCGACCGCGCCGGGACCGAACCTGTCCCAGAATTCCTCCGACTTGTCGTCGAGCGGGGCGATATGACGGAGGGTCAGGCGCGTGCTGTCGACGCCAGCTTCGGCCAGCTCGACCTCGACCCAGCTCATGCCTCCGCCGAATTCCCAAGTGAGCGCGAAGCTCTTCGGCGGTTCGCACGCGGTGACGGTGCCGCCGGCATTGCCCTTGATCTGATATTTTCCGCCGAGTTCGAGCTCGCCCTCGACCGGCGCGAACCAGCGCGGGATGCGCGCCTTGTCGGTGATCGCGTTCCAGAGATCGTCGATATGGGACGGATAGTCGCGCGAGGCGACGACCGCGCGCGCCGGCGCGCCATCGTGGGTGACATTCTCGACCTTGCGGACGACCATGGCGGCCTGGGCGATGGTATCGAACGGCATGATGATTCTCCCGATTGCTGTCGGGACAAATATATAAGCTGTGACTTATATATCAAGCGCGATCGGTCGACCCGGGCGAGAGGAAGGTCAGGCTGCGGTATCGATCCCGAGATCGCTCAGCTTGCGGTAGAGCGTCGAGCGGCCGATGCCGAGGCGGCGGGCGACTTCGCTCATGCGGCCGCGGTAGTGGCCGATCGCGAGGCGGATGACGTCGGCTTCGATCTCCTCGAGTGGACGCAAATTGCCGTCGGGCAGATAGAGGGTGACGCCGATCGCCTCGCCGTTGATCGCGACCTCGCCGTCGCTGCTCACGCCGCCGCCGAGCGCGGCCTCGATCGCGCGGAAATCGGCACTGGTCAGCACGTCGGTCGCGCTCTCGACCGCGGCGCGGAACAGCACGTCCTGCAATTGGCGGACATTCCCCGGCCAGGCATAGGCGGCGAGCAGGCGCAACGCGTCGTCGGTGACGCCGATCGGTCCCATTCCGGGAAGGCCGCCGATGCGTGCTAGCAGGTGACGCGCGAGCGGGCCGACGTCGCCGCGGCGCTCCGAAAGCGAGGGCAGGGTGAGCTGCGCGCTCGACAGCGCGTAGAACAGATCTTCGCGGAAGTGCCCGGCCTCGATCAGCTTGTCGAGCGGGCTTGCGCTCGTCGCGATGATTCGCACGTCGACGCTCTGGCGGATAGAGCCGCCGATCATCTGAACTTCGCCCGAGTTCAGGAATTCGACGAGCTTCGCCTGCGTTTCGAGCGGGATGCACTCGACATGGTCGATGATGATGCTGCCGCCGTCGGCCTGCACGAGGCGGCCGACCTGACGGTCGAACGCGCCCGGAAAGGCACCGCGTTCGTGGCCGAACAGTCCCGAGCCGATCAGGCCTGGCGAGACCGCCGAGCAATCGACCATCACGAGCTGCCCGCGCGCACGCGGACTCGCGCTGTGGATCGCGCGCGCGAAGACTTCCTTGCCGGTACCGGGCTTGCCGTTGATCATCACCGGCACGCGGGCGCGCGCCGCCTTCGCGGCGATCGCGAGCGCGCTGCGGAAATTGGGGCTCGACCCGATGATTTCTTCGAAGGCGAGCGGCGCGCGCAGCTTTTCGGTGAGCGGGCGAAGCTCCCCCTGCGGACCACTGGTCGATACGACGCGGTCGAGCGCCTCGAGCAATCGGTCGGGCGCGATCGGTTTCTGGACGAAGTCGCTCGCCCCGGCGCGCATCGCGCCGACCGCGACCTCGACCCCGTTACGCATCGTGATGACGACGAGCGGCAGCGCGGGGCGCCAGCGGCGCAGTTCGGCGACGAATTCGGCGATATCCATGCCCGGAGCGCCCTGATCGACGAGCACCGCATCGAGTGCCATGCCTTCCTGCGTGCCGAGCTTGGCGAGCGCGGTATCGGTGTCGGGCGCGACGACGCTTCGCCAGCCGCCGCGCGACGCCAGCGCCGAAAGGAAGCGCTGCTGGGCAGGCTCGCTGTCGACGATCATCACCGTTCGCGTGTCGCGCGTGCTAGTCATCGTTTCGAATCTGCCCCCTGAACCGACATTGCTACGGGTATGTTCTGCTGTGGGACGCATATCTATCCGATAGGGGTAAAAGGGCGATTAAGGCCAATCCTCTTTTGCCACAGGCTTATAATGGTGCCAAACCCGCACTTGAGCATCGCGGGGCGCGTGGCTAAGACCGGCGCGATAACCGATTCTGGGCGCTGCGCTGTGCGTTTGCGCACAGCAAATGACGTAATAGGGGAAAAGCGATGGCACAGCAGGAAATGAAGGCAGCGAACGAAACCTATTCGGGTTTCCTCAGCCTGCTAAAAGTCGGGTCGATCATCACCGCGGTGGTCACGCTCTTCGTCGTTCTCCTCATCGCCTCCTGATCCGGCCGGCATGCGCATCGCCGTATTGAAGGAGCTCGTCGCCGGCGAGACCCGCGTCGCCGCAACCCCCGAAACCGTGAAGAAATTCATCGGTCTGGGCGCCGAACTTGCCGTCGAGTCGGGGGCGGGCGAACAGGCCTCGATCGCCGATGCCGATTATAGCGCCGCGGGCGCGAGCGTCGGCAGCCGCGCCGATGTGCTCAAGGGCGCGAACATCATCCTCGGCGTGCAGGGGCCCGATCCGGCGAGCCTGTCGGGCTTTGCCGATGGGGCATGGCTCGCGGCGGGGCTCAACCCGTTCGGCGAGCGCGAACGCGTCGATGGCTATGCCAAACTCGGGATCGAGGCGCTGGCGATGGAATTCATGCCGCGCATCACGCGCGCGCAGTCGATGGACATTCTTTCCAGCCAGGCGAATCTCGCGGGCTACAAGGCGGTGCTGATGGCGGCGAACGCCTATGGCCGCGCCTTTCCGATGATGATGACCGCCGCGGGCACCGTCAGCGCCGCCAAGGCGTTCGTGATGGGCGTCGGCGTCGCGGGACTTCAGGCGATCGCGACCGCGCGGCGCCTCGGCGCCCAGGTCAGTGCGACCGACGTGCGCGCGGCGACCAAGGAACAGATTCTTTCGCTCGGCGCCAAGCCGATCTTTGTCGAGAGCGTCGCGGGGATCGAGGGCGAGGGCGCGGGCGGCTATGCCACCGAAATGTCCGACGAATATAAGGCGGCGCAGGCCGAGCTCGTCTCGTCGCACATCGCCAAGCAGGACATCGTCATCACGACAGCGCTGATCCCGGGGCGCCCCGCGCCGCGGCTGATTTCGGATGCGCAGCTCGCGACGATGCGCAGCGGCAGCGTGATCGTCGACATGGCGGCCGAAAGCGGCGGCAATGTCGAGGGCTCGGTGCCCGGCGAAGCGAAGAAGATTCACGGCGTCACCGTGATCGGCGCGAAGAATATCGCCGCGCTGATGCCCGCCGACACGAGCGCGCTGTTCAGCCGCAACCTTTTCAACTTCCTCTCCGCCTTTTGGGACAAGGAAGCGGGCAAGCCCGTGCTCGACGAGGAAATCGGCAATGCCGTCCGCCTGACGCAGGGCGGCAAGGTCGTCAACGAGCGGCTGCTGGGATAAACGAAATATGGGTCTGTTCAGCGCCGGGGATATCGACGTCGCCGGCGCGCAGGCCGAATTTCAGGCTTGGCTGATCGATGGCGAGCGCGTGCTCGCCGCCTTTCGCACCGTTCGCGACACCGCGCTGCTCACGAACCTGCGCTTCATCTTCGTTGACGTGCAGGGGCTCACCGGATCGAAGAAGGAATTCCTGAGCATTCCGTGGCGTTCGGTCACGCGCTTTTCGTTCGAGACGGCGGGCACCTTCGATCTCGACGCCGACATGAAGATGTGGGTTTCGGGCGCTGCGACACCGCTCGAGGTCAAGATTTCGCGCAAGAGCGACCCGCAGCATATCCACCGGCTGATGACGCAGTTGATCGTCGGCCGCTGAGGCTGGCGTCATAAATCTCCGCCGCGCGGTAACAAGAGCGTCACCGACGGCGTGTTGATGCCGGTGCGTGGCGGCCGATTCGGGCCGCGGACAGGCTTTTCGAAGGATATCATATGAAGACCCTCCTGATTTCGGTCGCCGCCGCGGCCGCGCTCGCGCTGTCGGGCTGCGGCAAGGGCGAAACGCCGGCTGAACCGGCCGCGGCCGATGGCGCGATGTCGTCCGCGATCGGCGGCGATGCGTCGGCGATGCAGGCGACGAGCACGATCGCCGCGAACCTCGCGGCCTCGCCGAACCACAGGATGTTGACGGCGGCGCTGACGCAGGCGGGGCTCGCCGCGACGCTGTCGGGTACGGGTCCGTTCACGCTCTTCGCGCCGACCGACGCCGGTTTCACCCAGGTCCCGCCGGTGACGCGCGACGGCTGGATGCGCCCGGCGCAGCAGGCGGTGCTGGCGGGCGTGCTCAACCATCATATCGTCCCGGGCAAGCTGACCGCCGCCGACTTGGCAGCGAAGATCGACGCAGGTGGGGGAAGGGCGGTGCTCAAGACCGCGGGCGGGCAGGATCTGACCGTGACGAAAAGCGGCAACGCGATCCTGCTGACGAGCAGCAGCGGCAACAAGGCGGCGGTGACCGGCGCCGACCTCGACCAGTCGAACGGCGTCATCCATATTGTCGACGCGGTGCTGGTGCCTGCGATGTAGAAAGCTCGCCGTCGCTCCGATGCGGACTGGCTGCTTCCGACCGATTGCGGACGTCAGTTATCTATGAGAGCGAAATGTGGCTCGCCGCAAGTTATGATATCGAGGCACCCAGCGCCCGTCATGAACCGATAGTGCGTGGGAGATCCTTCAACGAGACGCCAAGTTTCTGATTGCGCGCCATAAAGCGGATCGCCCTCTACGCGATATGCAAAATGATGCGGAATCAGGCCAACCCAGTCTTTGGGGTCGCTTTCCGTGCTCAACGGAAATTCATCCAACATCCGCACTATAACCGGGCAATCAGGAAAGCTCACGACCATGGTTCGGCTGTCTCCCACTATCGCAAACTCTGCGGTTCCGCTCTGCCAATTGAATGACAGAAGGTCGGCCCCGTCAGCGTCCGTCCATGGCGCGCAGCTTTCGATCGGATAGTATTGGATCATCGGACAGTATTAGACGCCGGTAGCAACGCTCATCAACGACTTCTTCGTCCGCTTCCCACCCCGACCGGGACGTTCGATTGCCCAAGCCCAAGACTTTGGTAACGACATTTTATGTCGAAAGGCGCCCGCATTTCCGGTCTTCGGAAATGCGGGCGCCTCTTTTTTGTCCGCTTTGGAGTCGACAGGCCCGACCGCGCGCGGCAAGAGGTGCGCGAAACGGAATCAGCAGGGGAGCGAGCCCGTGGATTTTATCGCGATTTTTTCGATTTTCGTATTGGCGTGCTTCGTCGGCTATTTCGTCGTCTGGTCGGTGACCCCGGCGCTGCACACGCCGCTGATGAGCGTCACCAACGCCATTTCCTCGGTCATCATCGTCGGCGCCCTGATCGCGAGCGCCGCGGCGGGCTCGGCCTCGTCGAAATGGCTCGGGCTTGCCGCCGTCGTGATGGCGAGCATCAACATTTTCGGCGGCTTTGCGGTGACGTCGCGCATGCTTGCGATGTACAAGAAGAAGGGGCGCTGAGATGGATATTCAGGCCATTCTCTCCGCCGCGGCCGGCGGCCATGGTGCCGTGAACCCCTGGGCGGCCGTTGCCTATCTCGTGTCGGGCGTTCTCTTCATTCTCGCGCTCCGCGGTCTTTCGAGCCCGGCGACGGCGCAGAGCGGCAACCGCTTCGGCATGATCGGCATGGCGATCGCTGTGGTGACCACGATGCTCACGCATGCACCGGTGGGCGCCGACGGTCTACTCGACACCATCTCGCTCGTCGAAATTCTTGTGGCGATCGGGATCGGTGCGGTCATCGGCATCGTCATGGCGCGCAAGATCGCGATGACCGCGATGCCGCAGCTCGTCGCGGCGTTCCACAGCCTCGTCGGTCTGGCCGCCGTTGCGGTTGCGGCGGCCGCCTATCTCAACCCGCTCGCGTTCGGAATCGCCGATGCCGCGGGACAGATCCACACCGTCAGCCGCGTTGAAATGGGGCTCGGCATCGCGATCGGCGCGATCACCTTCTCGGGATCGGTCATCGCCTTCCTGAAGCTCAACGGCAATATGTCGGGCGCGCCGATCATGCTGCCGGGGCGGCATGTCATCAATCTCGGCACGCTTGCCGCGATCATCGGCCTCGTTGCCTATTTCACCTTCGATCAGTCGCCGTGGGTGTTCTGGACGGTCACGGGCCTCAGCTTCCTGATCGGCTTCCTCTTGATCATCCCGATCGGCGGCGCCGACATGCCGGTCGTCGTGTCGATGCTGAACAGCTATTCGGGCTGGGCCGCCGCGGCGATGGGCTTCACGCTCGGCAACACCGCGATGATCATCACCGGCGCGCTCGTCGGCTCGTCGGGTGCAATCCTGTCGTACATCATGTGCCGCGCGATGAACCGCAGCTTCATCAGCGTGATCGCGGGCGGCTTCGGTGGCGACGATGCCGCGGCGGCGGCTGGCGGCGCGAAGGAACAGCGCCCGTGGAAGCCGGGCAGCGCCGACGACGCGGCCTTCCTGATGAGCCAGGCCGAAAATGTCATCATCGTCCCCGGTTACGGGATGGCGGTGGCGCAGGCGCAGCACGCGCTGCGCGAAATGGCCGATCAGCTCAAGAAGGAAGGCGTCAACGTCAAATATGCGATCCATCCGGTCGCGGGGCGTATGCCGGGGCATATGAACGTGCTGCTCGCCGAGGCCAATGTGCCCTATGACGAGGTGTTCGAGCTCGAGGACATCAACGGCGAATTCGCACAGGCCGACGTCGCTTTCGTCATCGGCGCCAACGACGTGACAAACCCGGCGGCCAAGACCGACAAGACGTCGCCGATCTATGGCATGCCGATCCTCGACGTCGCCAACGCCAAGACGGTGCTGTTCGTGAAGCGCTCGATGGGCGGCGTGGGCTATGCTGGCGTCGACAACGACGTCTTCTATATGGATCAGACGATGATGTTGCTCGGCGATGCCAAGAAGATGGCCGACGACATCGTCAAGGCATTGAGCGGAAGCGGGCACTGACGCCTTGCCGCAAAACTTCGTTCGCGGGCTTGCCCGCGGGCGCCAGTTTTTCTAGCCAAGTTCGGGACCGGGTCCGGCGAGACCCGGTCCTGTTGTTTTTCGGAGGACCATTTTGCGAAAGATCGGCCTGATCGGGGGAATGAGCTGGGCGTCGACCGAGCTATACTACCGTCATCTCAACAAGGGGGTGCAAAAGCGCCTTGGCACCGCCTGTTCGGCGCCGATCCTGATGGAGAGCCTCAACTATTGCGAGTTGTCGCGCATCACGACGGCCGAGCAATGGGCGCATGCGAAGGAGGTGCTGATCGCTTCGGCGAAGCGGCTCGAGGATGCCGGCGCGACCGCGCTGATGATCGCGGCCAATTCGATGCACAAGGTCGCCGAGGATGTCGCGGCGGCGATCTCGATCCCCTTGCTGCATATCGTCGACGAGACCGGCGAGAAGATGAAGGCCGACGGCGTCAAGGCGGCGGCGGTGATCGGCACGCGCAACGTGATGACCGAGCCCTGGTTCCGCCAGCGGCTCGTCCGCCACGGGCTGACGCTCGCACCCTATGACGCGAGCCGCGCCGACGAGATCGACCGGATCATTTACGAAGAACTGATGCTCGGCAAGGTGAACGAAAGCTCGCGCCGGACGATGAAAACCTTCATCACCGACATCGCGAAGCAGGATATCCAGGCGGTCGTGCTTGCCTGTACCGAATTGGTGATGCTCGTCGACACCGACGCCAACGTCCTGCCGATCTACGACACGACGCGCATCCACGTCGCGGCGGGCGTCGACTGGATTTTGGGCGAGGGGTGATAAAAATCCTCCCTGCGGCGAAGCCGTGGGGAGGAGGACCGCCCGCGCAGCGGGTGGTGGAGGGGCCGCGACGGCAGTGCTATGGGGCCCCTCCGTCAGCGCTTCGCGCTGCCACCTCCCCATGGCTTCGCCCCAGGGAGGATCAGATTTATCCCACCCGCGTCCACGTCACCGTGCGGCAGAACACCGACACACAGCCCTTCATCGTCAGCTTGTTGCCCTTCACGCGAAGGTGGGCGTTGTAATAACGGCCGTCCTCCGGGCTATAACCTTCGCCCTTCCAGCCGTCGCCGTGGGGCACGAGGTCCCAATAGATTTGCAGACCCTCGACCATGCGGCCGCGTTTCGCCTTGTCGGGATTGCGCTCGTCGCGCTGGCCCCCGGCGGGTTCCTTGATCAAAAGCTCGGCAATGCGGCCGCACATCTTCGCGCCGCACTTTGTCATCGCGACGATGCCCTTGCCGTCGTCGGTTTTCCAGCGGCCCGCAAGCGATGCGGGCGCCGCCGCGATCGATGGCACGGCAATGAAGGCGACAAGCGCCAGTCCAATTCTGTGAATCAAGCGACCTCTCCCCGGTTAGCTACACATATGTCAGCAACACGCTTGGCATCCGTCAAGTCTTGCAGCATGCTCCCCGAAAATCAGGGGAGAGACATATGCGATTCCATGGCCTCAGCCACCACGCGGCGACGCTTTGCATCGTGGCGGCGCTTGCCGCCCAGCCGGCGGCGGCGAAAGTCATCAGCGTCAGTGCAACAACGCCCGACGCCAACGAAAAGCTGCAAGAGGCGCTGATCCTCGCCGAGCCGGGGGACACCGTGCAACTGGGCGCGGGCACCTGGAAACTGACCGACGGGTTGTCGCTCGACGTCGCGAATGTCACGGTGCACGGAGCCGGGGCGGGCGAGGGCGGCTCGATTCTCGACTTTGCGGGACAGCAGGGGGCGGGCGAGGGGCTGCTCGTCACCTCCGACGATGTGCTGCTTACCGAGTTCGCGGTGCTCAATACGAAGGGCGACGGGATCAAGTCGAAGGGCGCCGACCGCATCGTCTATCACAAGCTGCGCGTCGAATGGACCGCGGGCCCGAAGGAAACCAACGGCGCTTACGGCATCTATCCCGTCGAAAGCAGCGACGTGCTGATCGACAGCGTCTATGTGCGCGGCGCATCGGACGCGGGCATTTACGTGGGCCAATCGAAGAATATCGTCGTCCGCGATTCGGTCGCGACCGAGAATGTCGCGGGGATCGAGATCGAGAACAGCTATGACGCCGACGTCCACGACAATGTCGCGACGAAGAACACCGGCGGCATCCTGGTGTTCGACCTGCCGAGCCTGCCGATGCAGGGCGGGCACAATGTCCGCGTGTTCGACAATATCGTCAACGACAACAGCACGCCTAATTTCGCGCCCAAGGGCAATATCGTCGCGAGCGTGCCGACGGGCACCGGCGTGCTCGTGATGGCGAACCGCAATGTCGAGATTTTCGACAATGTCTTCGACCAGAACGGCACCGCCAATGTGATGATCGTCGGTTATCGCTACGAACATAAGGATCCGAAATATCAGCCGCTGCCCCGCGCAATCGTCGTGCGCGGTAACCAGCATGGCAAGGCGGGCTATGCGCCGAAATTCCCCGGCGGCGATCAGATCGCGGCGGCGATGGGCGGCAGCATTCCGCCGATATTGTGGGACGGCGCGGGCGATGCGATCGTGCTCGACAAGGTCGGCGTGCTGTCGCTGAACCTGCCCGACGTGGCGACACCGCAGAGCGCGGCGAAACCCGCGCCCGCCGACTTGTCGAAGGGCACGCCGCCCGCCGCGCTGCCGGCGATCAAGCTGCCCGAAAGCATGGAGGCGAAGGTCAAGTGAAACGCGTTTTCGCCGCGCTGGCCGCGGCGCTGTTATGTGCGAGCGGGGGAGCGGCGGGATCGCTGCCCGGCGTCGATCAAGCGCTGGTCGAGAGCGACGCAATGCCGCCGAAGCTCTCGGCGTTCGGCCTGTTTCGCGGCAACGACCCCAGACAGCCCGCGACCGGTATCGGCTACACGCTGCGCGCGCCGCTGTTCAGCGACTATACCAACAAGCATCGCTTCATCTCGATCCCGGCGGGGAAGAAAGCGAAGGTCGCCGCCGACGGGACGGTCGAATTTCCGGTCGGGACGGTGCTCGTCAAAAGCTTCGGCTGGGCGGACGTGAACGGAGGGCGGCCGGTCGAAACGCGCCTGCTGATCCACCGCGCGTCGGGCTGGACCGCCTTGCCCTATATCTGGGACGCCGACGGCAAGGATGCGACGCTGGCGCTCGGCGGGCGGCGGGTGCCCGTGAGCTTCAAAAGCCCAGACGGCGAGGTCCATGATATCCGCTACGCGGTGCCCAACAAGAACCAGTGCAAGGAATGCCACAGCCTGAACGGCGCGATCGTGCCGATCGGGCCGAAGGCGCGGAATTTCATCCTCGATCCGGCCGCGTCGGACAAGCTGCGCAGCCTTTATTTCGAGAACCCGGCGGCGCTCAAACCCGTGATGCCGCAGTGGGACAACCCCAAATCGGGCAGCGTCACCGACCGCGCCCGCGCCTATCTCGACGTCAATTGCGCGCATTGCCATAATCCGGCGGGCAGCGCGTCGAACAGCGGGCTGTTCCTGCGCTGGACCGATGACCCCAAGGGCGTCAATTACGGCATCGGCAAGCGGCCGACCGCGGCGGGGCGCGGCAGCGGCGGCATGGAGTTCGCGATTGCGCCCGGCGATCCCGATCACAGCTTCCTCATCTATCGCCTCGAAAGCACCGAACCCGGCATCGCGATGCCCGAGGTCGGACGATCGACGGTGCACAGGGAAGGCGCAGGGCTGCTCCGGCAATGGATTGCGGAGATGCCGAAAGCGTCGCATTAGGCTGTACATGACCCAGCTCGTCCTCCACGATTATTTCCGCTCCTCGGCCAGCTTTCGCGTTCGCATCGCGATGAACCTGAAAGGGCTCGACTATAGCCGCGTCGAGGTCAGCCTGATCGCGGGCGAGCAGCGCAGCGACGCCTATCTCGAGCAGAATGCACAGGGCTTCGTTCCGATGCTCGTCGTCGATGGCGAACCGATCATCCAGAGCATGGCGATCATCGACTGGCTCGACCGCGCCTTTCCCGAACCGCGGCTGATCCCCGAAGATGCCATGCCGCGCGCGGTCGCGCTCGCACGCGCGCAGG
Organism: Sphingopyxis sp. PAMC25046; assembly: GCF_004795895.1. Lineage (NCBI taxonomy): Bacteria > Pseudomonadati > Pseudomonadota > Alphaproteobacteria > Sphingomonadales > Sphingopyxidaceae > Sphingopyxis > Sphingopyxis sp. PAMC25046. The sequence continues at coordinate 2,631,224 of NZ_CP039250.1, read as the reverse complement.
TGATCGCGAGCGACATCCACCCGCTCAACAATCTGCGCGTGCTCAAATATCTGAAGCGCGACCTCGGGCTTAACGAACAGACCAAGGACCGCTGGTATCGCCACTGGATCACCCAGGGCTTCGACGCGCTCGAAGCGATGGCGGGCGAGGGGCGCTTCCTAGGCGGTGACACGCCGGGGATCGCCGACTGCTGCCTCGTCCCGCAGATGTATAATGCGCGGCGGTTCGAGACCCCGCTCGACGATTATCCGCGGCTCGTCGCGATCGATGCGGCGTGCATGGAGCTGGAGGCGTTCCAGAACGCGCATCCCGACGCGGTCAAGCCGGCGTGATTCGCCTGATAGCAGGGGTTGCGGCGCTGGCGTTGCCGGCGGGCGCGATGGCGCAGACGGAGCAAGCCGAGCATGGCGAGGCGGAATTCGATGGGGGCTGTTGCAGCTTCTGGGTTCCGCGCGTTGCGACCGAAATCATCGTCGTCCGGGGTAGCGGCTCGCTTCAGCCCGCCGACAGCGATACGGTGCAAGGTTCCAGCCTTATCGCCTATCCCGAATTCGGATTGGGTTCCCGCATCGAAAACCGTCTGCGTGACGAAGCGGGCATTGTCCAATTCCGTCGCAGCGACGGACGCAGCGCGCATCCGACGAGCCAGGGCGTGACGCTGCGCGGTCTCGGCGGCAACGCATCGAGTCGCGCGCTTGTGACGCTCGACGGTGTACCGCAGGCGGACCCCTTTGGCGGCTGGGTCGCGTGGGGCGCCTATGACGCGATCAATCTCGGCGGGGTGATCGTCACGCGCGGTGGGGGCAGCGGGGTGGACGGCCCCGGTGCGCTCGCGGGAACCGTCGGCCTCTACTCCGAAATGACCGACGGCGCCGAGGCAAGCCTTGCCTATGGCAGCCGCGACGGCTGGGATGCGACGGCGTCGATCGGCGGCGAGATCGGTGCCGGTCAGGTCGCCGTCGACGGGCGCTATACCCGGGGCGACGGCTTCATCCCCGTCGTGAAGGGCCAGCGCGGGTCGGCCGACCGCGCGGCGCCCTACGAACAGGGCGGGCTTGGTTTGCGCCTGCGTTTCGATGCCGGCGACGACGGCCGGATCGAAGCGAGCGTCCGCGGCTTTTCGGACCGGCGCGACCGCGGGGTCGATTTTACGACCAGCAGGACCGACGGCGTCGATGCCAGCCTGCGCTTTGTTCACGATCCGGCAGGCGCGACCCAGTGGCTCGCGCTCGGCTATGTCCAGCTTCGCGATTTCGAGAGCGGTTTCGCGAGCGTCGCGGCGGAGCGCGATAGCGCGAACCCCGTCTTGTTCCAGCGCATCCCCGCGACCGGTCTCGGCGGTCGCTTCGAGCTGCGCCCCGCGATCGGCGACGCGAACCCGCTACGTATCGGCGCCGACTGGCGCCGCACGACCGGCCGGACCGAGGAGGATTTCTTCTTTACCGGTGGCATTCCCGGCCGCCACCGCTCCGCCGGGGGCCGCAGCGATACCGTCGGCGCCTTCGCCGAATGGACCTCGGGCGATGCGAGCGACGGCTTCCTCTGGACGCTGAGCGGGCGTGTCGATCGCTGGTGGCTCGGCACCGGCTATCGGCTCGAGCGCAATCGCGGCGGCGGGCCGGTCATCACCGACCTCCGCTTTGCCGCGCGGCAGGGATGGGAAGGCGGCGGGCGCGCGGGCGTGCGCTGGACGTCGGATGCTGTTTCGCTGCGTGCCGCCGCCTATCGCGGCTGGCGGCTGCCGACGCTCAACGAGCTTTACCGCCCGTTCCGCGTCGGCGCCGAGACGACGATGGCGAACGAGTCGCTGAAGCCCGAACGGCTGTGGGGCGGCGAGGTCGGCGCCGACTGGGAAAGCGGTGACACGAAATTGTCGGCGACGCTCTTTGCCAACCGGCTCACGAACGCGATCGCCAATGTGACGCTCGCGCCGAACCTCAACCAGCGACAGAATCTCGACGCGATCGAGAGCAAGGGCGTCGAGGTGGCGGCGGAGCAGCGGATCGGGCCCGCGACGCTGCGCGCCACCTATGCCTTCACCGACGCGGAAGTGGACGCGTCGGGCGGAGCAGCAACGCTCGACGGCCGCCGCCCGGCGCAGATCGCGAGGCATGGCGGCAGCGTCTCGCTGCGCAGCCATGCGAGCGGCCCGCTCGGCGGCTTTGCGACGCTGCGCTATATCGGCGAGCAGAATGAGGACGATCTGGGGCTGCTCGCGCTTGATGACGCTCTCACACTCGATGCCGGGCTGTCGTGGCAGTTCAGCGACGCGATCAGCATCGAGGCGCGCGGCGAGAATCTGTTCGACGAGTTGGTTCCGGCCGCGATTTCCTCGTCGGGCATCGTAGAGCGCGCGACGCCGCGGACCTTGTGGATCGGCGCGCGCCTGTCTTTCTGATTTTCGGGACATTCCGGCCTTCACAGGTCCGAAACAGGCGATAGGATGGGCGCCGCCGGGGATGGCAAGACTGTGGGGATGATGAGGAATGACCGCGAAGACGCTGAATCTGGACAATTTCCTGCCCTACCGCCTCTCCATCGCATCCAATGCCCTGTCGAGCCGGATCGCCGCCGAATATGAGAATCGTTTCGGACTCAAGATTCCCGAATGGCGGCTGATGGCGGTACTCGGCGAAGGCCAGCCCAAGACGCAGCGCGAGCTGGTCGCCGCGACGCGCATGGACAAGGTGACGGTGAACCGCGCCGCAAAGGCGCTCGCGGATCGCCAGTTGATCGCGCGCCAGGCGCATGAGGCCGACGGGCGCTCGCACCATCTCGAGCTCACCGAAACCGGCCGCTCGCTCTATGACGCGATCGTTCCCGCAGCGCTCGCGAGCGAGGCGCAGCTCGAATCGAACATCAGCGCGGGCGAACGCGCGAAGCTGATGGCCATCCTTGCCAAACTGACCGCCGCCGCCGAAGATTATGGCTGATCGCGCCTATCGCGCCGCTCCGGCCGATGCGCTGCGGGTCGAGTCGATCGGCGAGCTGACCGCGATTTTCGACCGGCGTTCGATGCAGACGCACCTCGTCGTCTCGCCGATGCCCGAGATATTGGACGCAATGGGCGCCGACGCCTGCACCCCCGCGCAGGTTACCGAGCGGCTTGCAGCGACCTTCAACCTTGACAGCACCGAGGATGCGCAGCCGATCCTCACCGAGCGGCTCTGCGAACTCGCGGCGATGGGGCTGGTGGAGCGCGCATGAGGCACAGCGTGCGCATTGCCGTCGGGCCGGTGCAATTTCGCATCGGCAGCGATTGGGCCGGACCCGTCGCGGCGCTCGAACATCTCTATGCCAATTATCCGCGCGACGATGCGCGCCCCGCCGACGCGACGGTGCGGTTGTTCGCGGCGCGGCCGTGGCGGCGCCGGCTGCGCCCGTCGGTGCATATCGGCGGCGATTTCGTCGTTCCCGGCGCGCTTCCGCTGCCGCTGTCGATGGGGCTGCTCGCCGCCGAAATGGGAATGAACCTGCAGGTTGCATTGGGATGGCGGCGGCACCTGCTGCTCCACGCGAGCGCGGTCGCGCGGGACAGCCGCGCGCTGATCATGTCGGGCGAATCGGGCTCGGGCAAATCGACCCTCGCCGCGCTGCTCGGCGAGGGCGATTGGCGGCTGATGGGCGACGAGTTTACGCTGATCGACCCGGCGGGCGGCGACGCCTTCGCCTTTCCGCGCGCCGTGAGCCTCAAGAATGAAGCGATTACCGAGGTCGCGGCGCGCGTCGACCCGGAGCGGCTCGGCCCTCTGCTCGCCGGCACGCCCAAGGGCGACATCCGCCACCTGATCCCGCGCGCCGATGCGATCGCCGCGATGCACGCGCCAGCGCGCCCGGCGCTGCTGCTCTTTCCGCGCTTCGGCGGCACGGCGGGCATCGAGCCGATGGGCGAGGGCGAGGCCTTCGTCCGGCTGACCGAGGCATCGACCAATTATGTCGCGCTCGGCGAAGCGGGCTTTGCGGCGCTGACGCGGCTCGTTCGCGAAACGCCGGCGTTCGGCATCACCTATCCCGACAGCGCGGCGGGGATCGCGCTGGTAGAAGAATTATGGGCGGAGGCGGCACGGTGAGCGCCGTCGCCGCCTTCGTCGACCTGCTCGCCGGGCGGCGCGATCCGGCGACGCTCGCGCCGCGCGACTGGGAGGGCGTGATCGGGGTCGCGCGCAGCGAAGCGATGCTCGCAACGCTCGCGCACCGGCTCGACGGCGCGGCACTCCCGCCCGCCGTTGCCGCGCTGTTCGCCGATCAGCGCGCGGCGGCAGAGGTCGCGCAGCGCCATGCCTTGTGGGAAGCCGAAATGGCGCGCCGCGCGCTCGCGCCGGTGGGGATCGAGTTCGTTCTCCTGAAAGGCGCAGCCTATGCCGCCGCCGGGATGGGCTGCGCGGCGGGGCGACAGATCGGCGACCTCGATATCCTCGTCCTCGCCACCGACATCCGCCGCGCCGAAAATGCGCTGCTCAATGCGGGCTGGGAATGGGTCAAGTCGGACCCCTATGACGATCATTATTACCGCGCGCACATGCACGAGCTGCCGCCGATGATCCACTCGGGCCGCGACCGGATGATCGATGTCCACCACACGATCCTGCCCAAGACGCACCGGATTACCCCCGACGCGCTCGCGCTGGTCAGCGATGCGGTGACGAGCGACGGCGGCTTTGCGGTGCTGCAACCGGCGGACATGGCGGCGCATTGCGCGGCGCACATGCTCGCCGACGGCGATCTGCAGGGGGGCTTGCGCAACCTGTGGGATTTTCACCTGATGACGCGCGATTTCGCGGCTGCCGACGCGGGGTTTTGGGGGCGGCTCGACGGGCGCGCCGACCTGCACGGGCTGCGGGGCGCGGTGCATCGCGCCGCGCGGCTGTCGCGCGACCTTTATGGCGCGGCGCTGCCGGGCGGGTGGGACCGGCAGGATCCGGCCGATGGCTGGTTCCGCCGCCGCCTGCTCGCGCGCGACGACTGGGGGCGGGTGACGAACCCGCTGCTCGAGCAGGCTTTTTACATCCGCTCGCACTGGCTGCGCATGCCGCCCGCGATGCTCGCAAAGCATCTCTGGACGAAGTGGCGCAAGCGCTAGAGCCGCGCGAGCAGCGGGACCAGTTCGTCGAAATGATCGATTACATGATCGGCGCCCAGTTCGCCCGCGGGCCGGTCGAGAAAGCCGAAGCTGGCCGCGACGCTCGGCACGCCCGCATGTTTCGCCGCCATGACGTCATAGATGCTGTCGCCGACAAAGACCGTGCGCCCGCGGCCGCACCGCTCGATCATCGCGCGGATCGGTTCGGGGGAGGGTTTGCGTGTTCCCACCGTGTCGCCGCCGATGATCGTCGCCATGCGGTCGGCGAGGCCCAGTTCGCCGAGCAGTTGCCGCGCGAGCCCCTCAAGCTTGTTGGTGACGACCGCGGTGCGCACGCCCAGCGCGTCGAGCCGGTCGAGCGCTGCGACGACGCCCGGAAAGGGGAGGCTGTGGACCGCGATATGGGCTTCGTAAAAGCGCAGCAGCTCGGGATAGAGACGCTCGACCGCGCCATCGGGGACGCCGCCCGAAGCGCGAAGCCCCTCCTCGAGCATATGCTTCGCGCCGCGCCCGATCATCGGCCGCACTGCGGCCTCGGCGAGCGGCGCGCGGTCCAGTCGCGCCAGCGTGTGATTGACCGCCGCGGCAAGGTCGCCGAGCGTATCGATGAGCGTGCCGTCGAGATCGAAGCCGACGATCGCAAAAGGAAATCCGTTCATCCGCCGCGCATGGCGCGATGCTCTGGAAACCGCAATGATTTGCTGGCATGGCAGCGCGCATGAGCAATCCCATCGCCGCCATCATCCTTGCCGCGGGCAAGGGTACCCGCATGAAATCCGACCTGCACAAGGTGCTGCACCCGATCGCGGGGCGGCCGATGCTGCTGCACCTGATGGCGAGCTTTTCCACGCTGCCACCTGCGAAGACGGTCGTCGTCGTGGGCGACAAGCGCGATCAGGTCGAGGCGGCCGTCGCCGGGACGGGCGCGCTGGTCGCTGTGCAGGATCCGCAACTGGGAACGGCGCATGCCGCACTTCAGGCGAAGGATGCGCTCGCGGGGTTCGACGGCGTCGTGCTCGTCTGTTTTGGCGACTGTCCGATGCTCACCGCCGAGACGATCCGGCGCCTCTGCGCTCCCTTGGAAACGGGGGCGCTGGTCGCGGTGCTGGGTTTCCGCCCGCGCGATACCGCCGCTTATGGGCGGATTATCGCCGATGCCGATGGAAATGTGTCGAAGATGGTCGAGCACAAGGACGCGAGCCCCGAAGAACGCGCGGTCGATCTGTGCAACTCGGGCGTCATCGTGGCCGCCGCCCAGGACATGTGGCGGCTGCTCGAAGCGGTCGGCAACGACAATGCCGCGGGCGAATATTATCTGCCCGATGTCGCGACCGGCGCGATCGCGGAGGGCAAGCGGGTCGCGGTCGTCGAAACCGACGCCGCCGAGGTCGCCGGCATCAACAGCCGCGCCGAGCTCGCGGCGGCCGAGGCGCAGTGGCAGGCGTTCAAGCGCGAGGAAGCGATGGCGGGCGGCGCGTCGCTGCGCGCGCCCGAGACCGTCTGGTTCTCATGGGATACCGAGCTCGGCCGCGACGTGACGATCGAGCCCAATGTCTTTTTCGGTCCCGGGGTAACCATTGCCGACAATGTGAAGATCCGCGCCAACAGCCATATCGAGGGGGCGACGATCGGCGCAGGATGCGAAGTCGGGCCCTTCGCGCGCCTCCGTCCCGGCACGGTGTTGGGCGAAAAGGCGAAGGTCGGCAATTTCGTCGAGACCAAGAAAGCCGTGCTCGGCGAGGGCGCGAAGGCGAACCACCTCACTTATCTGGGCGACGTCAGCGTCGGCGCGGGCGCCAACATCGGCGCGGGCACGATCACCTGCAATTATGACGGCTATTTCAAATATAAGACCGAGATCGGCGAGCGCGCCTTCATCGGATCGAACAGCGCGCTCGTTGCGCCGGTCAAGATCGGCGCCGATGCGATCGTCGCGGCGGGAAGCGCGGTGACACGCGATGTCGCTGACGGCGAGCTTCGCATCGTGCGCGGCGAGCAGTTGATGAAGCCCGGCTGGGCCGATCGTTTCCACGACGCGATGCGCAAGAAGAAAGCGGCGGAGAAGAAATAGCCCGATGCCCGCGCCGACACTGACGACCGCGCGGCTGGTGCTGCGCCAGCTTCGCGAGGATGACGCCGCGGCGCTGTTCCCGGTGCTGTCCGACACAGAGGTGATGATCTGGTGGTCGAGCGGCCCGCACGCGTCGCTCGCCGAGACCGAGGCCTATGTCAAAGGCAATGCGGCGGAAGGGCAGGGCTATCATTGCTGGGCGATCACGGCGGGGGACGATGTCGCGCTCGGCTGGGTGATCCTGATCGACGGCAAGCCGCAAGTGAAAGAGATCGGCTATATCCTGCACCGCGACCATTGGGGCAGCGGCATCGCGCGTGAAGCCGTGGCGCGGGTGATCGCGCATGGTTTCGACGATCTCGGGCTCCGCCGCATCTTTGCCGATACCGATCCCGAGAATGGCGGATCGATCGCACTGCTCGAACGGCTGGGCTTCCAGCGCGAGGGCCGGCTACGGGGTGAATGGGAAACGCATATCGGCGTGCGCGATTCGCTGATCTTCGGCTTGCTGCACGGCGAATGGATGGAGAAGACGAATTGACCGACCGCTACACCGACAAGCCTTTCCTGCGCTTCGTCGACGCCTGGGTGCTGAAGGCGATCGGTCACCTCGACGAGCCGACCGAGACCTGGTGCAAGGCGATGGTGCCGCAGCTCGAGCAAAGCTTCGGCACGACCGGAAGCTGGGAGCAGATCGTCGAGACGCAGATGAAATTCGGCCCCGAATTGCCCGCGCAGATCCGGAAAATATGGGAAAGCGGCAAAGCGCGCTTCGAGCAAGGCAATGGCGAGGCGGCCGATCCGCGGCAGTTCGCGATGATCTTCGTCGACCGGAATTTCGGTAGGGCATGAGCGGGCTGATCGCCCGCGCGGTGGTCCGCGCCGATTATGACCGATGGCTGCCGCTGTGGAACGGCTACAACGAATTTTACGGCCGCAGCGGCGAGACAATGCTGGCGCCGGAAATCACGACGACGACTTGGGAGCGTTTCTTCGATCCCTATGAGCCGATGTTCGCGCTTGTTGCCGAGCAGGATGGCGCGCTTCTGGGCCTGACCCATTATCTGCTCCACCGCAGTACGACCTCGTTGCTGCCCTCGCTTTATCTGCAGGACCTGTTCACCAGCGCCGAAGCACGCGGAAGGGGCGTCGGCCGCACGCTGATCGAGGCCGTGTGCCAGGCGGCGCGGGAACGGGGGTTGCCGCGCATCTATTGGCTGACCCACGAGACCAACGAAACCGCGATGGCGCTCTATGATCGTGTCGCCGAAAAATCGGGTTTTCTGGTCTATCGCAAGTCGATCGGTTGACATGATATCATGATATGATATCAGTATATCAATGACTCGCATCCTTGCCGATCTGCCGGACGATGACATCAAATGGCTCGACCAGCTCGCGGCCGAGCAGGGGAAGTCGCGCGCCTCAGTGCTCCGCGAGGCCGTGGCCGCCTATCGCGCCGAGACACCGAAGGACTGGCTCGACGTCGGATTTGGGGCGTGGAAAGATCGCACCGACATAGGCGATGCCGTCGAATGGCAGCGACGCGAACGCGCGTCATGGACGCGGCCGTGGGATGCCGATTATGCCGAGGTTCGCGCCGAATTTCCCGACCTGTTCGACGAAGGCGATGACCGCGAGCATGAAATTCATAAGGCATGGGCGGCCGAAAACCGTATCGCGTTGGGCGCTTCGAAAGCGTCGGCGACCAAGCCGAAGAAAAAGAAGAAGCAAGGCCGGACGTGAGCGGCTTTACTTTCGACAGCAATATATTGATCGACGCACTACGCGGTTTTCCCCAGGCGCGCCGGGAGATCGAGCGCGCGCTTCAACGCGACCGTCTCTGGGTAAGCCGGATGGTGTGGATCGAGGTGATGTCGAAGGGCGAGGGCGAAGGGCTGCGCCGCGCGGAGACGCTGCTTTCGGGTTTCGGCGTCGACGAGGTCGATGAGGAGATTGCAGGGCGTGCCGCCAACCTTCGCCGCGATCGGCCGCGCCTGAAATCGCCCGACGCCATCATATTGGCGACAGCCCAGTCGCGCGGCCGTGTGCTGGTGACACGAAATACCAAGGATTTTCCGGCCAACATGCCGGGAATCCGCGTTCCCTATACGCTCTAAAGAAGGCCATTATCCATGTGCGGAATTATCGGAATCATCGGCAAGGACCAGGTGGCGGACCGGCTGGTCGATGGCCTCAGGCGCATGGAATATCGCGGCTATGACTCGGCGGGCGTCTGCACGGTCGAGGATGGGCAGCTGATCCGCCGCCGCGCCGAGGGCAAGCTTAATAATCTCGTCAAGGAACTTGGCAGCAATCCCGCGCCGGGCACCGTCGGCATCGCGCACACGCGCTGGGCGACGCACGGCGCGCCGACGACGAGCAACGCGCACCCGCATGCGACGGGCGAAGTCGCGCTCGTCCACAACGGCATCATCGAGAATTTCAAGTCGCTGCGCGAAGCGCTGCAGGCGCGCGGGCGCAAATTCGAAAGCGAGACCGATACCGAGGTCGTCGCGCATCTCGTCAGCGAACAGGTCGAAGCGGGCAAGTCGCCGACCGAAGCGGTCCAGGCCGTGCTGTCGCAGCTTCGCGGAGCCTTCGCGCTCGCCATCGCCTTCCGCCAGCATCCCGACCTCCTGATCGGTGCCCGCCTCGGTTCGCCGCTCGTCGTCGGTTATGGCGAGGGCGAGACCTACTTGGGCTCGGACGCGCTCGCGCTCGCGCCGCTGACGCAAAAGATCGCCTATCTCGACGAAGGCGACTGGGTCGTCATCACCAAGGACGGCGCGCAGATTTACGACGCGGGCAACAAACCGGTAACGCGCGAGATCACCACCTCGGGCGTCACCGCCGCGGCGGTCGAGAAGGGCAATTACCGCCACTTCATGCAGAAGGAGATTTTCGAGCAGCCGACGGTGGTCGCGCAGACGCTTTCCTCCTACATCCGCCCGCTCGAACAGACGGTGGCGCTGCCGCAAATGGACTTCGACCTGTCGGCGATCGATCGCATCACGATCGTCGCGTGCGGCACCAGCTTCTACGCCGGAATGGTCGCCAAATATTGGTTCGAGACCTTCGCGCGCGTGCCCGTCGACATCGATGTCGCGTCCGAATTCCGCTACCGCGACCCGGTGCTGCAACCCGGCGGACTCGCGCTCTTCATCTCGCAGTCGGGCGAGACCGCCGACACGCTCGCGGCGCTCCGCCATTGCAAGGCGCATGGCCAGACGATCGCGGTCGTCGTCAACGTGCCGACCAGCAGCATGGCGCGCGAAGCCGACCTGTTGCTCCCGACCCATGCCGGGCCCGAGATCGGCGTTGCCTCGACCAAGGCCTTCACTTGCCAGCTTGCGGTGCTCGCTGCGCTTGCGGCGCATCTTGCCTTGAAGAAGGGCAAGCTTTCGGCGGCCGACGAGCATGAGATCGTCAGGCATCTGATCGAGGCGCCCGCCGCGCTCAACGCCGCGCTCGCGCATGACGAGGATATCGCCGCGATGGCGCATCTCGTCGCCCCGGCGCGCGACGTGCTCTACCTCGGCCGCGGCCCCGACTATCCGCTCGCGCTCGAAGGCGCGCTCAAGCTCAAGGAAATCAGCTACATCCACGCCGAAGGCTATGCGTCGGGCGAGATGAAGCACGGCCCGATCGCGCTGATCGACGAGGCGGTTCCGGTGATCGTCCTCGCGCCGTCGGGCCCGCTGTTCGAAAAGACCGTCAGCAACATGCAGGAAGTCATGGCGCGCGGCGGCAAGGTCGTGCTGATCTCCGACGCCGAGGGTCTCGCCGAAGCGGGCGAGGGCTGCATGGCGACGATCGAGATGCCCAAGGTCCACCCGCTGATCGCGCCGCTCGTCTATGCGGTTCCCGTGCAGCTGCTAGCCTATCATGTCGCGGTGGCGAAGGGGACCGACGTCGACCAGCCGCGCAATCTGGCCAAGTCGGTGACGGTCGAATGACCTGGAACACCAGCTGCCACTGCGGTGCCGTCGCGGTGCGTCTCGCCAAGGCGCCAGAGGAGCTTGCCGAGTGCAATTGCTCGCTCTGTTTTTCGCACGGGATCCTCTGGGCCTATATGTCGCCGCGCGACGTCGCAATCGAGGGTGCGACGCGGACCTATAATCGCGCCGACCGCGAAAACCCCAATTCGGACCTGCATTTCTGTCCCACCTGCGGCTGCTCGACCCACTGGTCGGCGACCGCGGGGCTGATCGAGCGGATGGGCGGTTCGGTCGACCTAATGGGTGTCAACATGCGCCTGTTCGCGCCCGCACAGCTCAGCGGATTGAAGCTCAGCTTCCCCGACGGGCGCGGCTGGTCGGGCGAGGGGGCGTGGGGTTATGCGCGCGACGCAGAGATCATGTCCTAGGCCCATGTCCTACGCCGCCATCATCTTCGACTTCGATGGCGTCATCGCCGACAGCGAGGTTCGCGCGAACCTGTCGCTGTCCGAAAGCCTGACCGCGGCTGGCATGCCGACGACCTATGAAGAGAGCCTGCGCGACTATTACGGCCATAATTGGCAGGAAACGCAGCGGCGGATCGAGGCGCGTTTCGGCCGCCCGCTGCCCGCCGATTTTCGCGAAACGCACCGCACCCGCGCGCGAGCACGCTTCATGGAAGGCTTCGACGCGGTTCCGGGTGTCGCCGATTTCCTGAGCGCGCTCGGCGCCACGCCGCGCGCGATCGCCTCGTCGAGCCGCGCCGAATATATCGGCTGGGCGCTCGGACTGTTCGGGCTTGGCCATCATTTCGGCGAGCATGTCTACAGCGCCGACGGCTGGGATCGCGGCAAGCCCTTTCCCGACATCTACCTTGCAGCGGCAAAGGGGCTGGGGGTCGACCCTGGGAATTGCCTCGCGATCGAGGATTCGCCGACCGGTGCGCGTGCCGCGATCGCGGCGGGGATGACGGTGCTCGGCTTCTGCGGCGCGGGGCATATCGTCGACCGCGCCGCGCATGGCACAATGCTGCGCGAGGTTGGCGTTCATCATGTGGCGATGGCGTTCGACGAGATAAGTTTCCTCCCTGTCGCGTAGCGATGGGGAGGGGGACCGCCGAAGGCGGTGGAGGGGCGGCGACCTCGCGCTAAAGCCCCTCCGTCAGCGCTTCGCGCTGCCACCTCCCCATGGCTTCGCCACAGGGAGGATTTAAGCGGGCAAAAACTGCTGTCCTATAAGGCTGGGCTGGATTAGCTTCGCCCTCTGATCGATCCCGATCACGGGACGAAATCTGCAATCGCGAGTAAAGTTGCGCAGTTTTCTGCGCCTTTTTCCGAAAAGCCCCAAGGAGAGAGCCCCATGTGTACCGAAAAGATGGAAGCCGATCGCGACCGCGCCGGAATGCCCGTCGCGCGCCGCAGCTTCACCGCGCTCGCGGGCGCGGGCGCATTGGTCGCGGCGCTGCCCGCGCGCGCGATGGCGGGAAAGCCGGTGACGGGCCGCGACGTCACCATCACGACCGCCGACGGCATTTGCGACGCCTATTTCGTCGCCCCGGCCGAGGGCAAGCATCCGGGCGTGCTGGTGTGGCCCGACATTCGCGGGCTGCGTCCCGCCTTTCGCCAGATGGCCGACCGGCTCGCCGGCGAGGGCTATGCGGTGCTGACGGTGAATCCCTTTTACCGCTGGCAGAAGGCGCCCGTGGTCGATGCCGAGAATAATTGGGGCGTCGCCGCGGTGCGCGAGAAGCTGTTCGGCTACCTCAAGCAGCTCACCAGGCCGATCGTCGAGACCGACGTGAAGGCTCATCTCGCCTTCCTCGACGCGCAGGGCGAGGTCGATACGAAGCGGGGGCTCGGCACCACCGGTTATTGCATGGGCGGGCCGATGGTCATTTATACTGCGGCGCTGAAGCCCGACCGCGTCGGCGCGGCGGCGAGCTTTCACGGCGGCGGCGTCGGCACCGACAAGCCCGACAGCCCGCACCTGCTGATCCCGGGCACCAAAGCCGGCTATCTCTTCGCGATCGCCGAGGATGACGACAAGGAAAGCCCGAACGAGAAAGTCCTGCTGAAATCGGTGCTCGAACCCCGCTCGCAGTGGCACGAGGTCGAGGTCTATCCGGCGCAGCACGGCTGGTGTCCGCCCGACGGCCGCGTCTATAACGAAGCGGCGGCGGAGAAGGCGTGGGCGCGGATGCTCGAACTGTTCAAGGCCGAGCTGGCTTGACGCGCAGCTCGACGGTCAGTGCGCGTGCGCGCCGCCGCTCGCGGCGTAGCTTGCATAGACGCGCTGGCCGGCGGGGCCGAAGGTCATGACCTTATAGGCTTCGCGGTGGTCGCCATGCTCCATGCCGGGGGAGCCCGTCGGCATGCCCGCGACCGCGAGGCCCTTCACGCCCTTCGGCTTCTCACGGAGCAGGCGGGCGATTTCTTTTGCGGGGACATGGCCTTCGATCACATAGCCGCCGACAAGCACGGTGTGGCAGCTTCTGAGCGCCCGCGGCACGCCCTGCTTGTCCTTGACCGCCGCCATGTCGGGCGAATTGACGACGATCGCCTTCTGGCCGAACGACGCCTTTACCTGTTCGAGCCATTTGAGACAGCAGCCGCAACCCGCGTCGCGGAACATCGTGGGGTTCGCGGCATGCGCGGTCCCGATAATGGCGGAAAAAGCGGCGAGGGCGAAAAACGCGCGGCGGGCAGAAGTCATCGCAAATCCTTTTGGCAGAACCGAAGGCGAAGCTACAGACAGGTCCCATGAAAGTCCATTTCATCCGCTCGGGCGAACGCCGCTACTCCATGCGCATCGAGCGCGCCGGGCTACCGGTATTGGTGATGGACCCCGCGCCGGGCTTCGATCCCGACCTGCCGCACGACATGGTACATTTCGTCGTCGAGGCGGCATTGGGCCTGAAGACTGGCGTGTTCGGCCAGATCGCGGCGGGCGGCGACGCAGGTTCCTTTCACGTCGAGGCGGGCGGTGCGCTGTCGGCGACGGAGCGCCAGCGCGCAGCGCGCAAGCAGGTCGCAAAGGGCGCGAAGCTGATCAAAAGCCAAGGTCGTGACGGCGAATTGTCCGAACTCGCCGCCTTCCTTTTCGATGTCGACTGGCGCAGCAGCACGCGCCCTGACAGCGCGGCCCAGCGCGCCGCGTTGGGTGAGGCCGAGCGGACCCGCGCGTCGCTCAGCGCCGACGAACGCGCGCGGATCGACGCCGCGCGGCCGCGCGTGTTTGGGGATTTCGAGCGGCTGTCGAAGGCGTGGCGCGCGCTACGGGTCGGCGGTGCGCTGGTCCTCGAATGGCCTTCAGGACACATCATCTGAATCGTCACCCCCCGGACGAGGCAAGTAACTCGCGCGACTTGATCCGGGGTCCATTCGTGCGGCGTTTGGAAGAATGGATCCCGGATCAAGTCCGGGATGACGAGGAGAATGAGGTCTCCTTCCTCAAAACCACTCAGGCTCACCCCATCGGGTAGAGGATGTCCTTGCTGACCTTGTGCAGCGCCTTCATCACCTCGTCCGAAAGTACCAGTTCCATCGCATCGAGGATCGGCTGGACCTGATCATAGGCGCTCACCCCGACGATCGTCGAAGCGACGAAGTCATGTTGTTTCGACCAGGCGGTCGCCATCGTTACCGGATGCAGCCCGGCCTCTTCGGCGATCTTGAGGTAGCGTTCGGTCGCGGCAAGGCTCTTTTCATTGACGAAGCGACGACCCATCGCCGCCTGCCGCCCTTCCATCTGGAGGTAGCGCGAGAAGCGCGCACCCTCGGGGGTCGCGCCGCCCTGATATTTGCCCGACAGCACCCCGCCGGCGAGCGGCGAATAGGGGATCAGGCTGACGCCTTCCTGTCGGCACACCTGCGCCAATTCGTCCTCGAAGCGGCGATTGTTGAGGCTGAAATTATTCTGGATCGTGTGATAGCGCGCGCCGCCCAGCTTTTCCGACGCTGCGAGCGATTTCATCAGCCCCCAGCTTGTTTCGTTCGAACAACCTAGGACGCGGACCTTGCCCGCGCGGACCAACTCGTCGAGCGCATCCATCATCTCGTCATAGGGCGCGTCATGGTCGGGCCAGTGCGTCTGATAGAGATCGATATAATCGGTCTGCAGCCGCGTCAGGCTGTCGTCGATGGCCTGAAAAATATTCTTGCGGTCGAGCGCGGTCATGCCGTTCCGGCACGGCGATTTGAACCACACATGGCTCGGCCCCGAAACCTTGGTCGCGAGGATGATCGCGTCGCGCGGCTTGGTCTTCATCCAGCGCCCGACGATCTCCTCGGTGCGGCCGACCCATTTGACGTCGGGCGGCACCGGATATCCCTCGGCGGTGTCGTAGAAATTGATCCCCGCTTCGAAACAGCGGTCAAGGACGCGGAACGCCTCGGCTTCGTCGGTCTGACTGCCGAAGGTCATCGTCCCCATGCAGATATCGGACACATGGATGGCGCTTCGTCCAAGGCGTCGGCTTTGCATGGCTCTGTTCTCCGGTCAGAAGAGGGGAGCGCCGTCTTTAGGTTGCGGGATGCAACCTTGCAATCAGATCAGCAGCGCAAGCGACCCCACCAGCAGCGCCGCCATCGTCCAGTTGAATGCCTTCAGCCGCGCCGGGCTCGACAGCCATCTGCGCATCACCTGGCCCATTACCGCCCACAGGCTGGTCGAGGGCAGGTTGATGATCCCGAAAACCACCGCGACGAGCAGCACCGCGGCGAAATTGCGGTCGGGCGCGTAGAGGGCGATCGCGGTCAGCGCCATCGACCAGGCTTTGGGATTGACCCATTGGAACAGCACCGCCTGAAAAAAGGTCATCGGCTTGCTGCGTGCGCCGCTTGCCGTGTCGGGCGCAGCGGCATTGGCTATCTTCCACGCGAGCCACAGCAGATAGAGGACGCTCACCACCTTGAGCACGGTATTGAGAACGGGGAACAGGTCGAACAAGCCCATCAGGCCGACGCCGACGAGGATGATCATCAGCGTAAAGCCGAAGCCGACGCCGAGCGCGTGCGGGACGGTACGGCGAAGGCCGAAATTGGCGCCCGACGCCATCAGCATCATATTGTTCGGCCCCGGCGTGATTGACGAGACAAGTGCGAAGGCGGAGAGCGCGGCGAGGGTGGTCTGGTTCATCCGCGCAACATAATGCGTTTCGATGCACGACGGATTGCAAAGATAGGCCGCATTCGGCTAGATCATGCAATCCATGATCAAGATTGACGCCATCGGCCGCAAGATATTGCACGAATTGTCACGCGACGGCCGAATCTCGAATCTCGAACTCGCCGATCGCGTCGGTCTCTCCCCATCTGCCTGCCTGCGCCGCGTGCAGGAGCTCGAACGCAGCGGTGTAATCAAGGGCTATCGCGCGGTGATCGACCCCGCGAAGCTCGGCCTTACCTTCCTTGCCTATGTGACCGTCGGGCTCTCGTCGCACACCAAAAAATCGCAGGCCGATTTCGAGGCGGCGATGGCGGAGGCGCCCGAGGTGCGCGAATGCCATAATATCACTGGCACGATCGAATATCTGCTGCGCGTCGAGACCGAGGATCTCGCATCCTACAAACATTTCCACACCGAGGTGCTGGGGGTGCTGCCGCAGGTCCATTCGATCACGACTTATGTGCTGATGGACTCGCCGAAGGACGAGCGGGCGTAGTTTTTCTTCGCGCCGCCCGCGAAGGGGTGCGCTTGAACCTGCGCGGCGCCCACCGCATATCGGTTTCATGACGAAACTCTCTTTCCTCGACCTTGTGCCCGTCACCGATAACGGCACGATCGCCCAGTCGCTCGCCAACGCCGCCGATCTCGCAAGGCACGCCGAAGCGCTCGGCTACGAACGCTACTGGGTTGCCGAGCATCACGGCATGGCGGGGATCGCAAGCGCCGCGACTTCGGTCGTGCTCGCGTATATCGGTCAGGCCACCAAGAGCATTCGGATCGGATCGGCCGGTATCATGCTGCCGAACCATGCCCCGATGGTGATCGCCGAGCAGTTCGGAACGCTTGAGGCCCTGTTCCCCGGCCGCATCGACCTTGGCCTTGGCCGCGCACCCGGATCGGATCAGCGCGTCGCGCGCGCCTTGCGCCGCACCCTCGCCAGCGACGAGCGCCAGTTTCCGCAGGATGTGCTGGAATTGCAGGCTTTTCTCGCCGGAGACGAACAACTCGGCATCACGGCGGTTCCGGGCGCGAGCACGCATATCCCGTTGTGGATATTGGGATCGAGCACCTTTGGCGCACAGCTCGCGGCGATGCTCGGGCTGCCTTACGCCTTCGCCAGCCACTTTGCGCCCGACGCGCTCGACGAGGCGCTCGATATCTATCGCCGCCAGTTCAAACCCTCGGCGCAGCTCGCAGAACCCTATGCCGCGGCGGCGTTTAACGCCTTCGCCGCCGACACGCGTGAGGAGGCCGAACTCCTCGCCTCGTCGCAGCAGCAAGCGTTCGTCGCGCTGCGCACCGGCAATCCGGGCAAGATGAAGCCGCCGCTCGCGGGCTATAAGGACAGTCTGCCGCCCAACGCGCGCGCGATCCTCGACCATGTATTGCAATGCTCGGCGGTCGGCACCGCCGACGACATCGCGGCGGGACTGAAGGCGTTCACTCAGCGCACCGGCGTCGACGAGGTGATCATCGCTTCGTCGATGTACGATCATGATGCGCGCAAACGCTCGCTGGCGCTGACGATCGAGGCGGCTCGCTCGTTTTGACAATGTGACGGTCGCGTCACGAAAGCATATTTATATTGTCATTGATGCGTCGTCGAATCGACGCCGCAGGCCCCTAGGCGCAGCGCGTCTTTCCAAAAGGGGTCGCTTTCATGTCCGTCAAATTCTCCCTCGCCGGCGTCAGCGCCATCGCGCTGCTCACCGCCTCGCCGGCTGTCGCACAGGATGCGCCGACCGATGAGGGCGACGCAATCGTCGTCACCGGCCAACGCGCGCAACAGGAGCGTGCGATCGAGATCAAGCGTGAGGCTGTCGGCATCATGGACGTCGCTGCGGCGGACGAGATTGGCCAGCTTCCCGACCGCAACGTTGCCGAGGTGATCGAGCGGCTGCCCGGCGTCGGCGTCCAGTACGACCAGGGCGAGGGGCGCTATGTCGCGATCCGCGGCATTCCGTCGGACCTCAACAATTATACCGTCAACGGTTTCGAACTCGGCAACCCCGACGGCAATACCCGCCGCCTGCCGCTCGACATCGTATCGGGACAATTGCTCAATCGTGTCGAGGTGACCAAGGCGAAGACCGCCGACCTCGATGCGCAGGGCATCGGCGGCACGATCAACCTAGTCACCCAGACCGCGTTCGACTTCGCCGAGCCTTTCGTCCTCTCGGCCAATGTGCAAGCGGGTTACCAGACGCTCAACGAGAAGGTGCCGGTCCGCGGCGATGCGAGCATCGGCGGCCGCTTCGGCAGCGACGAACAATTCGGCATCCTGATCGGCGCGAGCTATTCGAAGCGCGATTTCCAGAGCTTCGGCATTTTCCCCGACGATTGGGCGCCGTTTCCGGGCGCGGCGCGCGGCGGGCTGCCGACCAACATCAAATATACCGATTACCAGCTCGAACGCGAACGCATCGGCGGCATCGCCTCGCTCGACTGGCGGTCGAGCGACACGACCCACCTGTGGGCGCGCGGTCTCTACAGCAAATTCACCGAGAATGAATATCGCCAGCGCTTCCGCCTCGATTTCGCGACGCAGGCGCAACGGGACAATGGGACCGTAACATTGAACTCAGATGGCTTAACCGGCGTATCGACCGTGACCGAGCAGCGATCGGACCTGCGGCTCGAGTATAAGGAGAAGTCCGTTCTCGTCGGCATGATCGGCGGTAAGACCGAGACCGACGACTGGACCTTCGACTATGGCCTCGCGCATTCGCACAACGAAGTGATCGAGCCGAACCAGCTCTGGCAGTTCCGCGGCAATCCGGGGACGGTCGATTTCGACTTCACCGACAAATTGTTCAGCGCCGCGCCGCGCACCCCGCTGACCGCCGACGGCCTCGGTTTCCGCCAATATACGGTACAGGACGAAAGCGGCGACGAATATATCTGGACCGGACGGCTCGATGTCACGCGAAAGCTCGGCTTCGGCGACGATAGCTGGCTGAAGATCGGCGGAAAATATCGCGCGACCGACAAGGATTTCGATGCGAACAACAGCATTTTTTCGCGGGGGAGCAATGCGGCGACGCGCTTCACGCTCGGCCAGTTCGGGCTGCAGGGCGCCGACGTGATTTCGCATGTCGGCGGCGGCCACGACTATCTGATCACCCCGGTGATCGACGCCGGCCTGATCGACGCCTTCACCGCCGACCCCGCGAACGCTGCCTATTTCGTGCTCGACGAGAGCTCGACGCTCGCCAATGGGACCTTGAGCGATCTCGACCTCGGCGAGGATATCGCCGCCGGCTATGCGATGGCAAACCTCGATTTCGGGTCGATCACCGTTACGCCGGGCATCCGCATCGAACGCACCGACCTGACGATCCGCGGCTTCCAGCTCGAGAACGAGACCAACGTGGTCGCGGTGAACGCGAAGCGCAGCTACACCAACTGGCTGCCGAGCCTGATCGTGCGGATCGAACCGAATGACGAGGTCATCGTCCGGCTCGCCTACACGCGCAGCGTCGGGCGCCCCAATTATTCGGACCTCACCCCCGGCGGCGAGATCGCCTATGAAGCGAACGACGACGGCACCTTCGACGGGTCGGTGTCGCTCGGCAACCCGAACCTAGAGCCTTATATCGCCGACGCGCTCGATGCTTCGGCCGAATGGTATTTCGCGAAGGGCGGACTGTTTTCGATCGGCGTGTTCGCGAAATTCATCCAGAACCCCGTCTATACGCAAAGCTATACGCTGCTCGACACCAGCTATGGCGGGCGCGATTATGCGGTGCTCGGTTTCTCGCAAAAGGCGAACGGGACGAGCGCCGACATCATCGGGCTTGAGCTCGCCTATCGTCAGCAGTTCGATTTCCTGCCGGGTTTTCTCTCCGGCTTCGGGCTCGAAGCGAATATGACGCTGATCGATTCGAAGCTGAAAGTTCCCGGCCGTGCCGACCCCGCGGCGTTCCCCGAGCAGTCGAACCTGCTCTATGGCGCGCAGCTTTTCTATCAGAAGGGACCGATCGAGGCGTCGATCGCCTATCACAACACCGGCAGCGCGCTGATTTCGCTCGGCGCCGATATGCTCGGCGATCAGTATAATGACGATCTGCGCCGGCTCGACGCCAAGGCGTCGTTCGCGTTGACCGACAATGTCAGCCTGTTTGTCGAGGGGCAGAATCTGACCGACGAGCCGACGCGCCAGTATCAGGGCGAGCGCCGTGACTGGATCATCCAGAACGAACGCTATGGCCGGACCTTCTACGTCGGCGCATCGGTGCGCTTTTGATGCTCGCAGCCGTCCTCCTGCTTTCGCTGACGACGATTGCTGCGCCCGAGGCGAGGCAGGGCGTCGCCGCCGACGGCGTCCATGTCTATGCGATCGATAACAACGAGATCGGCAAATATGACAAAGCGACCGGCAAGCGTATCGCAGGGTGGGAGGGCGACCCGAAGCTGTTTCCGCACCTGAACAGTTGCGCGGTCGTAAAGCGCGACCTCGTCTGTGCCGCGTCCAACTATCCCGCGGTGCCGATGGCGAGCACGGTTGAGGTCTTCGATACGCGGACGCTGAAGCATGTCCGCAGCGTCAGCCTCGGCCGCATGTACGGGTCGCTGACCGCGATGGACTGGCACGGCGGCAGCTGGTGGGCGGTGTTTGCCAATTATGACGACCGCGGGGGCGAGCCGGGGCGTGACCATCGTTTCACGACGTTGGTGCGAATGGACCCATCGTTCCGACCACTTGAATCCTGGCTGTTCCCCGATGCGGTGCTCGCGAGCTTCGCACCGAAAAGCAGCTCGGGTTTCGCCTGGGGCGCCGACGGGCTGATGTATGCGAGCGGGCATGACAAGCCGGAAATCTATGCGCTGAAGCTGCCCGTGGCGGGGCCGGTGCTGCAACTCGTCGCGACGCTGCCGGTGCCGACCGAAGGGCAGGCGATCGACTGGGACCCGGTCGAGCCGCGCCTGCTGTGGTCGATCGATCGACGCGCGAAAGCGCTCCACGCGACGCGCATTCCTGTGGCTATTCCGGCCGGAAGCTGAGACTGGCGAGCCGCCACGCCCGATCGTCGCCCATCAGTTCGACCGCGGTCGGGATTTTCGCAGGCGGCGGGCAATCGACCTCGGCGGCGATATAGCGGCCGGTCTCGCGCAGCCGGACGCCGACCTCGCCGAACCGTCCCTTGAGCGTCGCGATCAATCGCTGCGCATCGTCAGACAGCTCGTTCGTATCGAGCGCGCGCGGCGTGCCGTCGAGCAGTTCGGCGACCGCTTGTTCGAGCGCGCCGATCGCGTCCCTGATGATCGACAGCGAAATGAACAGGGCGGCGGTCGCGTCGGCCCACCACCAGCCGAGCCCGATGCCAACGATCCCCGCGATACCGGCAAGCCCCGTCTGCCAGTCGGCTTTCTGCATCAGTGCGTCGGTATGAAGCACCTTGTCCTTGATGCGTTCGGCGACCGGCTGTTTCATGTGGCCGAGGATGATCGGCGGGACGATCGAATAGGCAAGCGCTGCGATCATCAGCCAGCCGAGCCAGACGGTGTGGCCGAACAGGGTGATGCCGCCGACGCTGGGATGCTCCTGTTTCACCAGCGTCGAGACGCTTTCATAGGCGAGGAAGCCCCCGACCGAGAGCAACGCGGTGGCCGCGACGAGGAAGGCAAGGCTGTTCGCCCGACGATAGCCGAAAGGAAAGCGCTTGTTCGGCCGGCGCCGTTCCCAATGTACCGAAATCAGGAAGACGAAGGCTGGGACGAGGCTGAGCAGGTCTTCGATGACCGCGGCTTTCATCGCCTGGCTCGCGCCCATCACAAGCCACATGACGAGGACGACGCTCGCCATCCAGCCGAGCGTCCACCATTCGAGCTGCTCGCCGCGCTTCACATCGGCTGCGATCGCATCGGGAATGCCGCCGTGCAGGCTCATTTCGCCGACCCCGCGACCGCGCGATCGGTGGCAAGGATCAGCGCGTTTTCGCCATTCCGCCGCGCGATGCGCAGCACAGGCTGCCTGCTGTCGTCGGGCTCGGCGCGCGCGACGGGTTTCGACAGCGAAATATCGGCCATCCACGGCGATGCCTTGGCAAAATGGCCGACGACGGCATCGATCCTGCCATCCTCCAACCAGTGCAGCGCATGTTCGCCGTGCACGGCAATGCGCGTCAGGCGCGCCTTGTGCCGCGCGGCATAGGAACGCAGCAGCGCGAGCGCGGGCGCCGCATCGGGAGTTGCGGGGAGCACGGCGACACGCATCGTCCCGGTCCGCTCGATCTGTTCGGTGGTTCCCGATGCATCGCGCGGCAGCGCGTTGCATCCGGAAAGCGCCAGCGGAAGCAGCAGGAGGCGGAGCAGGCGGGGCATCATGCGACCGAACGCCGCGCCTTGGGCATGGTTGCACCGCTCCTACCCATGTTGACGCGGCTCCGGCGGCGGCAGTATAGGGGCGGTCCGACCAAGGGCGGCCCGAACGGGGTCGCCTTTTTACTTTTGACTGAAAGGTGCCTTCCATGTCGATCACCCCGCTGATGCCCGTATACCCCCGGTGCGGTGTGCGTCCGGTGCGTGGCGAGGGCGCGTATCTGATCGGCGAGCGAGGCGAGCGTTATCTCGACTTCGCCAGCGGCATCGCGGTTAACCTGCTCGGTCACGGCCACCCACACCTGACGAAGGCGATCCAGGATCAGGCCGCGACGCTGATGCACGTGTCGAACCTCTATGGCAGCCCGCAGGGCGAGGCCTATGCCGCGCGGCTCGTCGACAACACCTTCGCCGACACGGTTTTCCTGACCAACTCGGGCGCCGAGGCGGTCGAGTGCGCGATCAAGACCGCCCGCGCCTATCATTCGAGCGCGGGCAACCCCGAAAAGCACACGCTCATCACCTTCAACAACGCCTTCCACGGCCGCACGCTCGGCACCATCTCGGCGACAAATCAGGAAAAGCTGCGCAAGGGTTTCGACCCGCTGCTGCCCGGCTTCGCCTATGCGCCGTTCGACGACATCAACGCCGCACTCGATCTGGTCGACGACAATACGGCGGGCTTCCTCGTCGAGCCGATTCAGGGCGAGGGCGGCATCCGTCCGGCGTCACAGCCCTTCCTGCAGGCGCTGCGCGACATCTGCGACAAGCGCGACCTGATGCTCATATTCGACGAGGTCCAGTGCGGCGTTGCGCGCACCGGCCATCTCTACGCCTATGAACATTATGGTGTGACCCCCGACATCATGGCGAGCGCCAAGGGCATCGGCGGCGGCTTCCCGATGGGGGCGTGCCTCGCGACCGAAAAGGCCGCACGCGGCATGGTCATCGGCACGCACGGGTCGACCTATGGCGGCAACCCGCTCGCTTGCGCGGCGGGGCAGGCGGTGCTCGATGTCGTGCTCGAAGATGACTTCCTCGATCAGGTCAAGGCGACCGGCGAGCGGCTGCGCGGCGCGCTCGAACAGCTGATCCCGAACCACGACCATCTGTTCGACAGCGTGCGCGGCGTCGGGCTGATGCTCGGACTCAAGCTCAATTCGGACAGCCGCGCGTTCGTCGCGCACCTGCGCGACAATCACGGGCTGCTCACCGTCGCGGCGGGCGAGAATGTCGTTCGCGTGCTGCCGCCGCTCAACATCGACGACAGCCACATCGCCGAATTCATCGAGAAACTGTCGGCAGGCGCGGCGAGCTATACGCCGCCCGAGTCCTGATGTTTTCCGTTCCTGCAGAACGGAGGGCATGATGCGGCGCTTCCTCAACCTGTCCGATGCGGGCGGCGACGCCGTCGCCGCAATGCTGTCGGACGCGATCGACCGCAAGACGGCGCGTGCGGGCTGGCCGAAGGCAAAGCCCGACGCCGATGCGCCGCTCGCGGGCCATGTGCTTGCGATGGTGTTCGAGAAGAATTCGACGCGTACGCGCGCCTCATTCGACATCGCGATCCGCCAGCTCGGCGGGGTGCCGATGATCATGGACGCGGGCGTGACCCAGCTCGGGCGCGGCGAGACGATCGCCGATACCGCGCGCGTGCTGTCGCGCTATGCCGATGCGATCATGATCCGCACCGACGATCATGCGAAGGCGGAGGAACTCGCCGACTTTGCAAGCGTGCCGGTGATCAACGGCCTCACCGACCTGTCGCACCCGTGCCAGATCGTCGCCGACCTGTTGACGGTGGTCGAGAGCGGCAAGGCGCTGCCGGGGCTCGAACTCGCATGGCTCGGCGACGGCAACAATGTCCTCGCCTCGCTGATCGAGGCGGCGGGCCTGTTCGGCTTCCATGTCCGCGCCGGCGTGCCGAAGGGCTATGAGCCCGACGCGGGCTTCGTCGAGGCCGCGCGCGCAAAGGGATCGCGCGTCGATATCGTGCGCGACGCGCGCGAGGCTGTGGCGGGCGCCGATCTGGTCGTCACCGATACCTGGGTATCGATGGGGCAGGATCACGCGCACAACAAGATCGCGGCAATGGCGCCCTATCAGGTCGACGAACGGCTGATGACGGGCGCCAAGAGCGACGCGATCTTCCTCCATTGCCTGCCCGCGCACCGCGGCGACGAGGTGGTCGATGCGGTGATCGACGGCGCGCAGTCGCGCGTTTGGGACGAGGCCGAAAACCGCGTCCATGCGCAAAAATCGATCCTGCTCTGGGCGCTCGGGAAATTGTGAGTTCAAGAACGTGAGCGAGACCATCGAAACCTGGTTCGACCAGCCTTTGCTGTTCACCATCGCCGAGCGCCATGTGCGCGGGCGGCTGGTGCGGCTCGGGCCGACGTTGCGGACGATCATCGGCGCGCATGATTATCCGCCGGTTGCCGAAAAGCTGCTGGCCGAAGCACTGGTGCTCACCGTGCTGCTCGGCTCCACGCTCAAGGACGAAAATGGGCAGTTGACCTTGCAGGCGCAGACCGGCGGCGGGCCGGTCGAGCTGCTCGTCTGCGACTATCGCGGCGGCGAGCTGCGCGGCTACCTCAAGTTCGATGCCGAGCGGCTCGCCGAGGCCGGTTCCGACCCGACATTGTTCGCGCTGTTCGGCGAGGGCTTTCTTGCGATCACCTTCGATCAGGCGACCACCGGCGAACGCTATCAGGGCATCGTCCCGCTCGAAGGCACGTCTATCGGCGAGGCCGCCGAGCATTATTTCGAACAGTCGGAGCAGATTTCGAGCCTGATCAAGCTCGCCGCGCGCCACGATCCCGAGGCGGGATGCCTTGCCGGCGGATTGCTGCTCCAGCATCTTCCCGAAGGCGAGGTCGGCCGCGACCGGCTTCATGTTCGTCACGACAATCCCGAATGGGAACATGCCAAGACGATCGCGGCAACGCTCAAGGACGAGGAACTCACCGATCCCGCGACTTCGCTCGAGACGCTGGCATGGCGGCTTTTCCACGAGGACGAGGTGCGCGTCGAGCCGGGCGTTACGGTGTCGCGCGGCTGCCGGTGCAGCACCGGCTATTTCGCCGGGGTGCTCGCGCAATTTCCCGAGGTCGAGCGCGCCGAAATGGCCGACGACGACGGCAGAATTGTCGTCGACTGCGCCTTTTGCTCGCGCTTTTTCCCGATCCCGCTCGACGAGATCGCGACCCACGATCGCACCGAATAACCGAACGGGCTTCGTCGAAGCCGGCGACGAAACGAGCAAATCCAGCGCCAAGCGGTTGAAAAGCCTCGGGCGCGTTGTTACCTACGGGCAACGGGGTCGCATCCAGCCCGCGCGGGCGACCAGTGGACAGGTGAAAATGGCGATCTTCTCTCCCCTCGTGCGATATGGTTTGATGGCGCTCGGCCTTGCGGGCGCGGCAACCGCGGTGCCGGCGCAGGCGCCGTCGCTGGCGATGCTCGACCGGCTCGAAAAGGGCAGCTGGCAGCTGCGCGAACGCGGCAAGGACGCGGTCGTCCAGACCGTCTGCGTCGGCGACGCGCGGCGGATGATCCAGGTCTATCACCCCGGCGCGACCTGTTCGCGCTATGTCATCGAGGATACGCCGAATTCGGTGACCGTTCACTATACCTGCCCCGGCGCCGGCCACGGTCGCACGACCATCCGCAGCGAGACGAACCGGCTGGTCCAGATCGACACGCAGGGCATTGCCGAGGGCCGGCCCTTTTCACAGGCGATCGAGGCGCGGCGTACGGGCGGCTGCTGATCTTTGTGCGCCGCGCTAACGCGATGTTTACCATCCGGTGCTAGATCGAAGGATGACATGCTTCTTCGTATGTCTTCTCCCTAACGGCTGTCATGCCGAACTGGGCCGTGCGGCGACCGCCTCGCGGCCCGTTTCTTTGATGGAGCGGGCCCCTTGCACCCCCGGCGGCGCAGGCCTATCTGGCGCCGATGCAGCAAGTTTCCGGAAAAAGCGTGATCGTCCTCCTTTCGGGCGGGCTCGACTCGATGGTATGCGCGGGCCTCGCGCGCGAGGCGGGGGCGCGGATCGTCGCGCTCACCATCGATTATAACCAGCGCCACCGCGTCGAACTCGAATCCGCCGCGCGCATTGCCGAACATGTCGGCGCCGCCGAACATATCATGCTGCCGCTCGACCTCCGCCGCTTCGGCGGTTCGGCGCTGACCGCCGACATCGACGTGCCCAAGGACGGGGTCGGCGACGATGTTCCGATCACCTATGTTCCCGCGCGCAACCTCATCTTCCTGTCGCTGACGCTCGGGCTCGCCGAGGCACGCGCCGCGCAGGACGTCGTGATCGGGGTCAACGCGCTCGACTATTCGGGCTATCCCGACTGCCGTCCCGAATTCATCCAGGGCTTCGAAAAGCTCGCGGCGCTCGCGACGCGCGACGGCGACCAGGGCGTCGAATTCCGTATCCACGCGCCGCTCCAGCATATGACCAAGGCCGATATAGCCGCCGAAGCGGCGCGGCTCGGTATGGACGCCGGGATGAGCTGGTCGTGCTACGATCCGACGCCCGAGGGGCTGCATTGCGGGTCGTGCGACAGCTGCCGCTTGCGGTCGAAGGGCTTCGCCGACGCGGGCCTCGCCGACCCGACGCGCTACGCCTGAGGCCATGACCTACGCCGTCAAAGAAATTTTCCTCACCCTGCAGGGGGAGGGGGCGCAGGCGGGCCGCCGCGCGGTCTTCTGCCGCTTTGCCGGCTGCAATTTGTGGACGGGGCGCGAGCGGGACCGCGCCAAGGCGATCTGCCAATTCTGCGATACCGACTTCGTCGGCACCGACGGCACGCTCGGCGGCAAGTATAAATCGGCCGCGGCGCTCGCCGACGTTGTTGCCGAAAGCTGGGGCGCCGGCAGCGAGGACCGCTATGTCGTTCTGACCGGGGGCGAGCCGATGCTGCAGGTCGACGACGCGCTGATCGGCGCGCTGCACGATCGCGGCTTCACCATCGCGATCGAAAGCAACGGCACGCTGCCAATCCCGCGCAGCATCGACTGGATCTGCGTCAGCCCGAAAGCGGGGAGCGAGCTGGTTCAGACGAGCGGCGACGAACTGAAGCTCGTATGGCCGCAGCCGGGCAGCGATGTCGCGCGGCTCGCGGCGCTCGACTTCGGGCATTTGCTCGTCCAGCCGCTCGACGACCCGAACGCGGGAGCCAATGTGCAGGCGTGCATCGATCTGGTGATGGAGGACCCGCGCTGGCGCCTGTCGCTCCAGACGCACAAGCATCTGGGGCTGCGCTAGGCTATTCGCCCTTCTTGGCGGCGCCGTCGGCGGCGACCGACTTTTTCGCGGCGGGCAGGTCGACGGCTTCGGGATTGTCGTCGGCATCGCTGGCGGCTTCGTCGCTCTCGCCAACTTCTTCGGCCTTGGGCGCGTCCTTCTTCGTTTCATCCTCGGGAATGCTGTTGTCGACCGCAGTGCCATCGCCCGCCACATTATCGAGGACGATCATCGAATCGCTGATCGATCCGGGCTGGACCTCGACCGCGTCGAGCTTGGTCGTCGATTTGCCCGTGCTGTCACCGCCGCCGCAGGCGGCTAGGGCGAGCAGGGGGAGCGAGGCGAGGAATATGCGGGTCATGCGGGCTTCCTAGTCGGTCGGCCCGAGCTTGTCGAGAAAGGCAGGCAGCGTCTGCACCAGCGCCGCATCGACATCGGCGAAGGTCGCGGCCTTGCCGAGCGCGGCGAGGCTGGTGACCGGAAACTCGGCGATACCGCATGGCACGATCCCGCCGAAATGCGCGAGGTCGGGCGCGACGTTGAGCGAAAAGCCGTGCATCGTCACCCAGCGCTTCACGCGCACGCCGATCGCGCCGATCTTCGCCTCGCGGCCCTCCGCATCGTCGGTCCAGATGCCGATGCGTCCCTCGGCGCGCCGGGCTTCGACGCCGAGCAGCGCGAGCGCGTCGATCACCCAGCCCTCGAGCGCCGAAACATAGGCGCGCACGTCGCGCCCGCGGCGCGTCAGGTCGAGCTGGATATAGCCGACGCGCTGGCCGGGCCCGTGATAGGTATAGCGTCCACCGCGCCCGGCATCGTAAACCGGGAATTGCGGGTCCAGCAGCTCGGCGGGATCGGCGCTCGTCCCCGCAGTATAGAGCGGCGGATGCTCGAGCAGCCAGATGCGCTCGCCGGCGCTCCCGGCGTGGATCGCCGCGGCGCGCGCTTCCATGTCGGCGAGCGCCATATCATAGTCGGTGAGGCCGGGGCTTATCGTCCATTCGGGCGGGGGAAGGGCGGTCATTGTGCCGGCTATCTGGCCCGCCGCGGGCTCCGGCGCAAGACCCCCCGGCGCGCATGACCAACAGGGCTGGACAGACGCGCCGAAGATCGTCACCTTCGCGTCAACGAGGAACCAAAAAAACGACGGGGTATCAATGGTAAAATTCGACATGGGTGCGGCGTGGGATGACACGTTGCAGCTTTTGAAATCGCATACGGCGCTCGTCGGTACGATCGCGGGCGTATTTCTCTTTCTCCCGGCGCTCGCCTTCGCCTGGTTCGGACCCGTTCCGATCGAGCCGCCCGCGGGCGCCGATTTCAATCAGGTCATGGCGACATTCCGCGAAAGCTTCCGCCAGATGATCCCCGGGCAGGTGGTGATCGCGCTTTGCACCCTGATCGGAACCGCAGCGATCCTGAGGCTCTGGCTCTCGCGGGCGGGGATCAGCGTCGGCGAGGCGCTGACCTTCGGCCTCATGCTCTTCCCGACGATGATTGCGGTTCAGATCCTGTGCGGAATCGCGATCGGTTTCGGTTTCATCCTGCTGATCGTGCCCGGCATCTACCTGATCGGGCGGCTCACGCTTGTGACGCCTGCAATCGCCGATCGCCGGATCTACAATCCTTTCGAGGCGATCCGGACGAGCTGGGAACTCACGCGCGACAACGGCTGGGCCGTGTTCTTCTTCCTGTTTCTCGTCGGCATCGTGATCGTGATCGCGGCGCTGATCATCGGCGGGATCGTTTCGGTGATCTTCGGCAGCGAACCGGGCATCGGCCGCATGTTAGGGGGCTTCGTCGAGGCCGCGTTCGGCGCGATCGGCAGCCTTGTGTCGATCGCGGTATCCGCCGCCGCTTATCGCCAGCTCGCGCTCCGGACCTCGTCCGACGTGTTTCAGTGACGGGCGAGCCCGCAATAATGATAAAGGTGTCGCAATCGGGACGAAGCCGATCGGTTTTCGTCCAGTCTTGAACGGAGTGAAGAACAGGCTTTGACAAGCAGGGGAAAGTGACATGACGAAAATGAGTATCGGGGCGGCCTTTTCCGAAACCTTCGCGTTTCTGAAGGCCAATTGGATGCAGATGCTGATGTGGGTCGGCGGGGCGCTGATCCTCGTTGGTCTGCTCGGTTATTTGTTCCTCGGGTCAACCTTTTCGGCGATGGCGATGTCGCCCAACGACCCGTCGCTCATCATGGGGGCTTTCGGGAAGATCGGGCTGTTCGCGCTGATCGCCGCGGTCATTTTCTATGGCGTGTCGATGCTGATCTGGCGTGGCGGCATGCACCCCGGCGAAGCGCCCAATTTCGCCTGGGCTTTCCAGGCCGGACCGGCGCTCGCCTTTGGCATGATCGTGGTCATGATCGCCGCCTATATCGTCATCTTCATCGTTATGTTCATCATGACACTGATCTTCGGCGCGGCGCTTGGCGGCATGGGAGGATTGTCGCCGGCTGCGCTCGAATCGGGTGGCGTGGGCGCGATCGGCGGCGGGGCGATCTTCCTCATGATCATCCTCTATATCGCGATGGTCGTCTTTCTCTTGTGGGTGCAGGGCCGCTTCATGGTCGCCGGACCGGTGATGGCCGAACGCCTGACGCGCAACCCGGTCACGGGGCTGAGCGAATCGTGGCGGCTGACCGGCCCGTCGCAATGGGTGATCGTCGGCTTCTATCTGCTGTTCACGATCGGCCTGCTCGTCTTTGTACTGGTCGCCGGAATGATTGTCGGCGGAATATTGGGCGCGATCGCGGGCGGATCGGCTGTCGGGGCGGCGCTGTCGATGATCGTGATGGCGGCGCTTGTCTATCTGCCGATCATCATGATCTCCTTTTCGATGCCGGTCGGCGTCTATCGCGCGATCGCACCGCGCGCGTCGGGCGACGTCTTCGCCTGATCCGGCATAAACCCATGAGATAAGGGCGCTCCGGCAACGGGGCGCCCTTTTCGCGTCAGGCCCATTTGGCGAGCGGCGGCAGGCTCATGAGGATCGCGTCGATATTGCCGCCGGTCTTGAGCCCGAACAGTGTCCCGCGGTCGTAGACGAGGTTGAATTCGGCATAGCGGCCGCGCCAGATGAGCTGTTCTTCGCGATCGGCCTCGTTAAAGGGCAGGTTCATGCGGTGGCGCACGATCTGCGGGAAGACGTCGAGAAAGGCCTCGCCGACCGCCTGCGTCAGCTGGAAATTGCGGTCATATTCGGCATCGTCGCCGCATTCGAGATGGTCGTAAAAGATACCGCCGACGCCGCGATGGACGCCGCGGTGCGGGATATAGAAATAATCCTCGGCCCATTTGGCATAGCGTTCGTAAACGTCGGGGCCAAAGGGCGCGCAGGCGGCGCGCAGCCGCGCGTGAAAGGCGTCGGTATCCTCCTGATAGGGAATCGGAGGGTTGAGGTCGGCGCCGCCGCCGAACCAGCGCCGCGTGGTGACCAGGAAGCGCGTGTTCATATGCACCGCGGGAACATGCGGGTTGGCCATATGCGCGACGAGGCTGATGCCGGTCGCGAAGAAGCTGGGGTCGTCGCCCGCGCCGTGGATCGACTGCGCGAAGTCGGGCGCGAACTGGCCCGCGACGGTCGAGACATTGACCCCGACCTTTTCGAACACCGCGCCGGTCATCACCCCGCGCACCCCGCCGCCGCCTTCGCCCGCGACCAGCCCCTCGGCCTCGCGGTCCCACGGGGTGTAGGCGAAGCGCGCGTCGCTTCCCGTCTCGGCCTCGATCGCCTCGAATTCGGCGCAGATCCGGTCGCGCAGCGACTCGAACCAGTCGCGCGCGGCCTGTTGCTGGGGGTCGAGCGAAATCATGCGGGAAAGCCTTTCGTCTGCCGGAGCGCCTCGGCGAGCGCGATGCCAGCCGCGACCGCGACATTCAAGGATCGAAAGCCGGAATGCATCGGAATCGCGACCCGGGCGGCGACGGCTTCGTGAACATGGTGCGGAACGCCGGCGCTCTCCGATCCGAAAAGCAGGACGTCGCCCGCCTCGAATTCGAAATCGGGGAGCGAGCTGGCGCCCGCAGTCGTCAGCAGCACGACGCGCTGCCCGCCGATCTGCGACCATTGGCGAAAAGCGTCCCAGCCCGGGTGCCGCCGGACGTTGGCACGCACGGCATAATCCATGCCCGCGCGCTTGAGCGCGGCGTCGCCGAACGGAAAACCGCAGGGTTCGATGATGTGCGCCGGCGTACCGAAGCAGGCGGCGGTGCGCAGGATCGTGCCGACGTTGCCGGCGATGTCGGGTTGAAACAGGGCGATTTCCATGCAGCCGCCATAAAGCCGAAGGCGCCGCGAATCGAGGGACTTGGTCGCATCGGGGCGGCCGGGTGACGCAAGCGGAAATTGCCTGTTGGCAAGCCCGGACTGTGCGGCTATCAGGCCCGCAATTCCCGGAGGGGCCGCCGGGTTGTGCGCTTTCGTGCGCGTGCAACAGGGCTGGTCAAACCTTCGAGAACTATTGTGGTTCACCCATACAAGGGCAATCGAATGGCCAGTGAAACTGAACTCAACGCCGGTATCGAAGATGGCGTACGCCGCCGGGATTTCATCAATATTGCGGCAGTGAGTTTCGCTGGTGTCGGTTCGGTCGCCGTGGTGCTGCCGCTGCTCAACCAGATGAACCCTTCGGCCGACGTGCTCGCGCTGTCGTCCACCGAAATCGACATTTCGGCGATCCAGCCGGGGCAGGCGATCAAGACGAGCTGGCGCAAGCAGCCGGTGTTCGTGCGCAATCTCGTCGCCAAGGAAATCGCCGAGGCCAAGGCGGTCCCGATGGGCGACCTGCGCGACCCCGAAACGATCGACCAGCGCACCAAGCCGGGCAAGGAAAACTGGCTGATCACGCTGGGCGTCTGCACCCATTTGGGCTGCGTGCCGCTCGGCGCTGCCGAGGGCGAAAATCGCGGCGATTTCGGCGGCTATTTCTGCCCGTGTCACGGGTCGCACTACGACACCGCGGCGCGCATCCGTAAGGGCCCGGCACCCAAGAATCTGGTCGTGCCGCCCTATGAATTCACCAGCGATACCGTCGTGACGATCGGCTGAGGAGAGGAATAAGATGAGCTTTCCCTGGGCGAAACCCTATGAGCCGACGCATCCGCTGATGAAGTGGATGGACGAGAAGCTGCCGATTCCGCGCCTCGTCTATAATGCCACGGGCCCCGGCTACCCGGTCCCGCGCAACCTCAACTATTTCTGGAACTTCGGCGTCCTCGCCGGCGCCGCGCTGATGATCCAGATCATCACCGGTATCGTTCTGGCGATGCACTATGCGGCGAATGCAGACGTCGCGTTCAACTCGGTCGAGCATATCATGCGCGACGTGAATGCCGGCTGGTTCATCCGCTACGCGCATATGAACGGCGCAAGCATGTTCTTCATCGTCGTCTATCTCCACATCTTCCGCGGCCTTTATTACGGTTCGTACAAGGCGCCGCGCGAAATGGTGTGGCTGCTCGGTGTCGTGATCTTCCTCCTCATGATGGCGACCGCCTTCATGGGTTACGTGCTTCCGTGGGGCCAGATGAGCTTCTGGGGCGCGCAGGTGATCACCGGCTTCTTCTCGGCGATTCCGCTCGTCGGCGAACCGGTGCGCGAATGGCTGCTCGGCGGCTTCGTCCCCGACAACGCGACGCTCAACCGCTTCTTTTCGCTGCACTATCTGCTGCCTTTCGTGATCCTGGGTGTGATCATCCTGCACATCTGGGCGCTGCACATCCCGGGTTCGTCGAACCCGACGGGCATCGAGGTGAAGGACGAACAGGACACGGTCCCGTTCCACCCCTATTACACCGCGAAGGACGGCTTCGGCGTCGGCGTCTTCCTGCTCGTGTTCGTCGCGCTGACCTTCTTCAGCCCGAACACGCTCGGCCACGCCGACAATTATATCCCGGCGAACTCGCTTTCGACCCCGGCGCATATCGTACCCGAATGGTATTTCCTGCCCTTCTACGCGATCCTGAAGGCCTTCACCTTCAACTTCCTGTGGATCGACGCGAAGCTGTGGGGCGTCATCGCGATGTTCGCGTCGATCGCGCTGCTGTTCTTCCTGCCCTGGCTCGACAGCTCGCCGATCAAGTCGTCGAACTATCGTCCGCTGTACCGCATCTTCTTCTGGGTCCTCGTCGCCGACGTGCTGCTCCTCGGCTGGTGCGGCATGCAGCCGGCCGAACAGCCGTGGGTGATCCTCAGCCAGCTGGGTGCGATCTATTATTTCGCTCACTTCCTGGTGATCCTGCCGATCGTGTCGCGGATCGAACGCCCGCTTCCGATGCCGAATTCGATCACCGAAGCGGTCCTCGCCAAACATGCCACCGACGCGACGTCGGCTTCGGCAACGGCCTGAGCGCCGGACTTTAATAGGAGCTGATACAGCCATGGTTCGTCCGCTCGGTTTTCTCGTCGGTCTCGGTTTCATTACCGCGCTGGTGCTCGCGATCCTCACGACGCCGCTCAAGAATGAGCCCAATGTCGCGCACGAGTTTCACAAGCATCCCAAGCATCTGAAGCTGGCCAGCGATGGCATTTTGCTGCCGCACTGGGACCAGGCACAGTTGCAACGCGGGATGCAGGTGTACAAGGAAGTCTGCTCGGCTTGCCACAGCCTGCACCATGTCGCGTTCCGCGACATCAAGGACCTCGGCTACACCGACGGCCAGATCAAGACCTTCGCCAAGGGTTTCCAGGTCCCGTCGATCAACCCCGACACGGGTGAACCGGCGACGCGCGACGGTCTGCCGTCGGATTATTTCCCGTCGCCCTATGCGAACGAAGTCGCCGCGCGCGCCGCGAACAACAATGCGCTGCCGCCCGACCTTTCGCTGATCACCAAGGCGCGCGAGGGCGGCAAGGACTATGTCTATTCGCTGCTGACCGGGTTCCAGAATCCGCCGGCGAACCTGCCGGCAGAGCTGAAGCCGGGCACGGGATTGCACTACAACCCCTATTTCGCGAACCTCAACCTCGCGATGGCCCCGCCGCTGACCGAAGGCCAGGTGACCTATGCCGATGGCACCAAGGCGACGGTCGACCAGATGTCGAAGGACGTCACCGCCTTCCTCGTCTGGACCGCCGAGCCGAAGCTGATCAAGCGCATCCAGGTCGGCTATGCCGTCTTCTTCTTCCTGCTCATCTTCACGGTGCTGACCTATCTGTCGTACCGGAACATCTGGGCCGACAAGAAGCATTGACCCCCAAGGGGAGGGGAAGGGCGATTGTGACGACATGATCGCCCTTCCGCCCCGGCCGGACCTCGACCTCGCGTCGCTGGTCCGCACCATCCCGGACTTCCCGAAGCCGGGCATCCAGTTTCGCGACATCACGACACTGATCGGCGACGCCGCCGGTTTCAGCGAGAGCGTGCGCCGGCTGAGCGCGCGTGCCGCGACCTATCGCCCCGATTTCATCGTCGCGGTCGAAGCGCGTGGTTTCCTGTTCGGTGCCGCTATGGCCACCGCGATGGGGCTGGGGGTCGTCCCGGTGCGCAAAGCGGGCAAGCTGCCCGGCGTGACCATCGGCGTCGATTATGAGCTGGAATATGGCATTGATCGCCTCGAGCTTCACGAAGGCGCGGTGCTGCCGGGACACCGCGTCGTCCTCGTCGACGATCTGCTCGCGACCGGCGGCACGATCCTCGCTACCGCGGCGCTGATGCGCAGGGTTGGCGCCGAAGTCGCGGCCGCGTTGTTCGTCATCGATCTGCCCGACCTTGGCGGATCGCAGCGGCTGACGGCTGCAGGGCTGGCGTGCGAAACGCTGATCGCCTTCGACGGCGACTGACACAGCGGAGAAGGACGCGATGCGCCGCCTTGCGGACGGGAGGCGTCAGGCCGCCATGTCGGCCATCGCGGCGTCGGCTTCGATACAGAAGAGCGCGCGTGCCTTTCCGTCCGCCTTTGCGCGATAGAGAGCCGCATCGGCACACGCCAAAAGGCGTTCCAGCTCGACTCCCAGCTTGGGCGCGGTGGCGATGCCGACGCTGACCGACACCGACATCGATATGCCATCGACGACATAGGGCTTGCTGATCTCGCGGATGATGCGGCGCGCGAGCAACTCGGCTTCGGAATCATCGCGCAAGCCGATCTGAAGCACGACGAATTCGTCTCCGCCCAGCCGCGACACGACATCGTCGGCGCGAACGATCCCCTCAAGACGCCGCGCGACCTGTTCGAGCAGCACGTCGCCCGCCGGATGGCCGTAGCGATCGTTGATCGCCTTGAAACCGTCGAGGTCGAGAAAATGTAGCGCGACCATGTTTTTGGCGCGGATGGCCGTCTCGGTATGAAGCTGGAACAATTCGCGGAGCAGCAGGCGATTCGAGAGGCCGGTCAACGCGTCGGTTCTTGCAAGCTTCGCCATGTCGTGCCGTGCCGTATGGTGCTCGACCGCGGAGCGGTAGAGGTGGGCGACGGTCTGGAGGCTGAGCGCCATGATCATCGCGACGACCAGCGCCTCGACCAGAAACAGTTCGGCATGCAACGGCATGGCATGGCGTTCGAGCGCATGGAGCGCCAGCGCGGCGACAGTCGGCAGCGTTGCGAGGAGCAGGCTGATTACGCAGATATTCGGACGGATCGAGGTGCGGGAGACGATACCCGCGCCAAAACTGAATACCAGACTGATCGTGATGAGATGCAGCAGCGGATAATGGGCGGAGATCGCGACCATGTTGAGAAGTGCCAACAGGATTGCGAAGGCATAGTTTCCGATCGCGTAACGCCGTTCCCAGCGTCTGAGGTCGTCGAAACTGCTCACCGGGGCGGCGCGGGAATAGGCGCGGATGGTGGCGAGGCGGAGAAGGGTGGTGAGAGCGCCCATTGCGGCCAGAAAGAGCAAGAAGGGGCTTTCGAGCTCGCGGCCGACGAGCAGGCAGATGCCGGCGAACACGATTCCGAGTCCGAATATGGGAAGCCACATGCTGTACAGCATCGCCACGAAATCGCGATACACCGGTAAAGGCAGGGCCGCCGGGTTGGGAAAAATCCGAAAGCGAAAGCGGCGCGGCTCGATCGGTGTGGAGGAATCCGACCGTCTCATGCTGCCCACTGTGCACCGATCATATTAACGTCCGGTAACGATGGCCGATGCAGTGCCGGGTCGATCTGCCGCGCAAAGAAAAAGCCCGCGCCGAAGCGCGGGCTATCGCCCCCGTAGCAAACGGCTGTTCGTCAGAATGGCAGCCAATTCTGTTTCTTGCGGAACTTCATATAGCCGACGTTTGCGCCGAGTCGTGCGCCGACGCCGACACGGATCGGGATGAGCACGACGTCGCCGCGGCGCAGATAGCTCGCGTTGAAGCCACCGACCAGATAGGCCGCGCCTTCACCCGCCGGATAACGCTTATAGAGGTCCTCGCTGTCGAAGAGGTTATAGACGAGGACGAAGGTGTTGCCGGCATTGGCGCCGGCGTCGAAACCGATCGACGGCCCGGTCCAATAGGCGGGAAGCTCGCCCTCGATCTTGTGGTGGAGCGTTCCCGATCCATAGCGTACGCCGAGCACGAGCGCGCCGCCCGCCTCGCGTCCGACGATATAGGCGTTGGGTTCGCCCTGTTCCTTGAGGATGTCCTCGATCAATCCGGCGAGGCCCTGCGCGCCCTTGCCGAAAATGCCTTCGGCGGCGCCGATCAGATCGTCCTTCTTGTAGGTCGAACTGGCGTCGGCGGAAACGTCGGTGGCGGTCATGTCGGCGGGGGCGCCGGTGCCCGCCGCACTATTATCGACGGGCACTTCACTCGTCTGCTGATCGCCGGTCGCAAGGTCGCTGTCGTAAGACGGGTCCGTCGTCGTGCTCGTCACCGGCGGCGGGGCGGGATTGTCGAGGTCGGAATCGATCTCCATGTTGCTGGGGTCGATCTCGCGCATCTGCGCCGCCGCGGGCAGCGGCGTCAGCGCGAGGCCGAGCGATGCCATGGCCGCAAAGGCTAGGCTGGTGAACGTCTTCCGCATAGTGGACCCCCAAAAATCGAACCGCGCTTTTACGGCGAAACCTGCGTTAATCATGACTCGCTTTGGCGCCCGGGCAATGAACGGGCGATGACCCGAGTCGAATTTGCGCCGGATCGAATCGTTCGCGCGACGAAATGGCTGCGGCGACGTCAAAAAAGCACAATCTTTGGCGTTGCGGGGCACGAAGCGCATGGCTATAGCGACCCGCCTAGGCCAGACTGCCGTTAGCGCGGCAGACCATGCGGAGACGTGGGTGAGTGGCTGAAACCAACGGTTTGCTAAACCGTCGTACTGGTAAATCCGGTACCGAGGGTTCGAATCCCTCCGTCTCCGCCACCTCATTTCCTGCCCATTTCCCGATCAATCGACGCGAGCCCACCATCCTGCCGGACGGTCCCTCCTGCCGCTGTCCGTTTCCTAGCGCCGCCGCTCCAGCCACCACGTCTGCCGCCAGCCATAGGGGCTCGCGACGGGCTGGCCCGCCGCGTTGGTCGCGGGTTTGAACCGGAACCGCTCTTCGATCAGCGTGCAGGTTGTCCGGTCGAGCGACGCGTCGCCACTCGATCGCGTAACGCGGCACCCGCTGACGCGCCCGCTCGCTTCGATGGTGAAGCGCACTTCAACCTCGCCGCCGGCGTTCGCCCGGCTTGCTTCGCGCGGATAATCGCGGTCGTGGATCGTCCCGCTCCGCCACACGGCCTTGGTGCCGCCGCCGGTACCGCTCCCTGCGCCGCCCGCGCCTGTCCCGTCGCCACGCCCGCCTGCGCCCGACCCGGGGCCGGGATCGGGCGTGGCGCCCGCCGAGGGGGCATTTCCGGCGCCCGGGCGCGGCGCTGCCGCTACCGGCGTCGCGATCGGGGGAATTTGGGGCGGCGGTGCAGCGATCGAGGCCGCCTTGGCCCGCTTGTTGGCAGCCGAAGCCTCGCCGCTCGCCTCTTCGCTCGCGGCCTTTGTCGGCACGGCTTGTTCGCGCGGCGGCGGGGGAGCGGGAATCGCGATCGCCGTGATGGCTTCGCTGGCCCGCCGAACGACCGAGAGGTCGAGGCCGCTGGCAAGACCGAGTCCGACCGCCGCGACGGCAACCAGCGCGCCGCCGCCCGACAAGGCCTTCTGCCGTCCCGAAATCTGCCCCGTATAGGCCATCGTGCCGCCTCTTATCGCACGCCACGGCGCGCAACCGGCGATCCGTCTAGAGGAATTCGTCTAGCGTGGACATGAACCGGTCGAACTGGTCGTGGTGCAGCCAGTGGCCCGCATTTTCGAACTCGATCACCTTTGCGGTGTTGAAATGCGCGAGCCGGCCGTCCTTCTCCGGATTCGAGGCCCAACTGTTCGCGCCATAGAGGAGCAGGGTGGGGCAGGTGATCGCGCCCCACAGCGACGCGATGTCGTCTTGTTGCATGTCGAAGGCGGGCCAGACGTTGAGGTAATTGTCGAATTTCCAGCTCCACGTCCCGTCCTCGTTCCGGCTGATGCCGTGGATTGTCAGGTGGCGCGCCTGCGCTTCGGTTAGATAGCTGTTTTCGCCCATCATGCGCGCCAGCGCGTCCTCGAGCGTCGCATAGCGGCGCGGGGTGCGTCCCGCCGCCTGCCTCTTGTCGTCGATCCATTTGCGGAAACGCTCTGCATAGCTGGTCTTCGCGCGCTCGGCGATGACCTTGGGCGAGGGGCCGAGGCCTTCGATCGCGACCAGCTTGCGGACATTTTCGGGATAAAGGCCGGTATAGCGCAGCGCGATATTCCCTCCCATCGAATGCGCGACGATAGAGAGCGGTCCGAGGTCGAGTTGATGAATCAGCTGCGCAAGGTCATAGACGAAGCCGTCCATGTCGTAGTTGCCGTCGGGCGACCACGCGCTGTCGCCATGCCCACGAAGGTCGGGGGCGATGATATGGTAGCGATCGCGGAGCTTTTCGGCGACCCAGTCCCAGTTGCGGCAATGGTCGCGGCCGCCGTGGACGAGGAGGAGCGGCGGCGCGCCGCGATTGCCCCAGTCGACATAATGAAGCTTCAGCCGCTGCGAGATAAAGCTGTTCGAGGTGGGGCCGGCGCTTGCCATCGGATCATCCTTGCTGTCTGTTCCAGTTTCAAAAGGCGACTGGTTTCGATCCGTCAACCCCTGGATCGGCGTCGCGCGGTCAAGAACAAGGGAGGGAGAGAGAAATGACGACATTCCGCGATGGCTTGCTGGCCGGCAAAACCGCTTTCGTCGCAGGTGGCACGAGCGGCATCAATCTTGGTATCGCGAAGCGCTTTGCCGAGCTTGGCGCGAAGATTGCTGTGGCGGGACGCGATCCCGACAAGGCTGCGCGCGCGGCGGCGGAAATCGGCCGCGGCGCTCTTGGCCTGTCGGGCGACGTGCGCGACTATGCCGTGATCCGCGGCGTGATGGAGCAGGTGGCGGGCGAACTCGGCCCGATGGACATCGTCATTTCGGGTGCGGCGGGCAATTTCCTTGCTCCCGCGCTCGGCATGTCGGCCAACGCGTTTCGGACCGTCGTCGATATCGACCTCAACGGCACCTTCAACGTATTTCGCGGCTGTCACGATCTGCTCAATCGCCCGGGGGCGTCGCTGATCGCGATCACGGCGGGGCAGGCGGTCAACGCCTCGGCGCTGCAAGCGCACGCCTGTGCCGCCAAGGCAGGGATCAACCAGCTGATTCGCGTCCTTGCGCTCGAATGGGGCCCCGAGGTGCGTGTCAACGGCATCTCGCCGGGGCCGATCGCCGATACCGAGGGGATGAAGCGGCTCGCGCCCGACGCCGAAATGCGGCAGGCGCATTATGACCGGATCGCAATGAAGCGCTGGGGCAAGATCGAAGAGGTCGCCGAATCGGCGGTGTTCCTCTGCTCGCCGGCTGCGGGATATATCACCGGCACGATTCTGGATTGCGACGGCGGCAGCCAGATCGGCGACGCGTCGCGCGGCGACCTGACCCGCGGAATGGCGTGAGCCGCGGCCAATAGCAAAAACGCCGCCAACCCGTTGGGGTGGCGGCGTTTTTAATGGTGGGCGTGGCAAGGATTGAACTTGCGACCCCTGCGATGTCAACACAGTGCTCTACCACTGAGCTACACGCCCATCCCTTGGGGTGACGCGCCCCCTAAAGGCCTCGGCGCGGCTTGGCAAGCCCTTCGCGCGCGGTCACGTCTTTATTGTTGGTTCGATCGGTCCGCCCGGCCGAACAAATTGTCGACTTCGCGTACCAGATCCTTGAGGTGGAAGGGTTTCGACAAGAGCTTGGCCTGCGGCACATTTTCCTCGGCGCGCAGCGACACTGCGGCAAAGCCGGTGATGAACATCACCTGCGTCTGCGGCGCCGCCTTCGCGGTGTGCTGCGCGAGTTCGATCCCGTCCATTTCGGGCATGACGATATCGGACAGGAGCAAGTCGAAGGTCCCCGAATCGATATAAGGCACGGCGGCGGTGCCGCGATCAACCGCCGTGACGTGATAGCCGGCGGTGGTCAGCGCACGCGCGAGATACTCGCGCATCACATCGTCGTCTTCGGCCAGCAAAATACGTATCATTCGAAATCTGTTCCCTGGTCTTTCGGCATCGCCGGTTCCGCACGGCGGCGCCCCAAATTCACGTCCGATATAGCGTCAGAGATTTAACAAATTGACGCGCGCCGCTGGATTCGTCGCGCTTTTTTTGCCACTCGTAAGCGATGCCGACACCTAGCATCCTGCCTGCCGCCATTGCTGTCAACCGGCCCCGGATGAGCGGGCCTGTCGTGGTTTCGGTGCCCCACGCGGGGCGCATCTATCCGCCCGAGATACTTGTCGCGGCGCGAGTCGAGCGATCACAGCTCGAACGGCTCGAGGATGGATGGTGCGATCTGCTCGCTGCCGGAGCGACCGACGCAGGGGCCACCGTCGTGCAGGCGCTGTGGGCACGCGCGGTCGCCGACCTCAATCGCGGCGAGGGGCAGATGGCGCCGGGCGAGGTCGCGGTGCCGTTGCGTGCGCAATTTTCGGCGCCGGGACGCAAGGAGCGGGCAGGGCTGGGTGTGGTGCCGACGCGCCTGTTCGATTGCGGACCGTTGTGGAAGCGACCGATCGACGGCGCGGCGCTGCACTGGCGACTCGAATCGTTCCACCGCCCCTATCATGCGGCGCTGGCTCAAGCTTTGGAGGAGGCACGAGGCCGCTTTGGCCATGCGATACTGATCGATCTTCACTCGATGCCTCCAATCCCGGCCGGGCAGCCGTGCCACGGCGCACGAATCGTGGTCGGGGACCGCTTCGGCGACAGTGCCGGCGAATGGCTGGTCGATCGGGTGGTGGCATCGGCTGGGCGTCTGGGTGAAGTCGTGGTGCGCAACCAGCCTTATGCGGGCGGCCATATCATCCGCACCCACGGCCGACCGGCTGCCGCGACC
Source organism: Sphingopyxis sp. PAMC25046 (assembly GCF_004795895.1). Lineage (NCBI taxonomy): Bacteria > Pseudomonadati > Pseudomonadota > Alphaproteobacteria > Sphingomonadales > Sphingopyxidaceae > Sphingopyxis > Sphingopyxis sp. PAMC25046. Next base: position 2,589,047 of record NZ_CP039250.1, on the reverse strand, counting down.
CACGCCGTGCAGATCGAAATCGACCGCAGTCTGTACCTGTCGACAGAGCGTCTGCCCGACACGGCGCAGGTCGGACGGCTGGCGCGTTGGTTAGCGGATCTTATCAGCGATCTTGGGCAGGCGTCCCCAGATATGGAAATATTTCCTCAAGCTGCCGAATAAAAAACCACCTCGTACCGAAGTACGAGGTGGCCAGGGTCCAGGGAGGACGCGTCCGCGCCAAAGCTGGCGGGACACTCGCCGCGATGGAAAGGGGGAAAACCATGGCGGCGTATTTCGAATTTAGGGATTTGTTCGCCGACTTACAAGAAGAGACGGTGCAGAATCTGCAATATGAAGGAAATTGGTCGGGGAGAGAGGATTCGAACCTCCGGCCCCTGCCTCCCGAAGACAGTGCTCTACCAGGCTGAGCTACTCCCCGACCGATCTGCGCGCCGACCGGGGTCGCCGCGAAGGCAGGGCGGTCCTCTAGACGCGCAATCTGTGAACTTCAAGCGCCAATCGGCACATTGAACAGGATTGCCGCAGCTAAAGCATTTCGGCAGTTCGAAAGCTGAAATGACCGTCCGCCACGAAAATCAGATGATCGATCAGGTCGATGCCCAAGGTCCGCAGAAAAAGCGCGGCATCGTGAGTCGCGCCAATATCGGCGTCGCTGGGCAAGGCGATACCGGACGGATGGTTGTGCGCCATCACCACCGCCCTGACCCCGCCGCCGAGCAAAGCCCGCCAGCTTCGCGGCAGGATCACGCAGCGGCCCGTCGCGTCGCCATCGACGCATTCGAGGCGAAGGAGCCGGTCGAACGCATCGAATCCCGCAAGCAGCAGCGTTTCGCGGCGATCGTCGAACAGCGGGCGCAACAGATAGCGCGCCACGTCATCCTCCGATTGCGACGGCACGAATCCGGCTGCGGCGGAGGGCTCCGGCGTTTTGCCCATGGGCTCGAACAGGGTCATGTCCGGACGCATGCTCCCGGGGCACGCGATTCCCAATCGCCGACTGCCCCGCATCGGAGGCTTCGCAGGTGCTTTCGGGTTGCTCCCTTGCTCGCGTGCGGTGCGGGGCCTAGCAACGAGAGGGCAAAAGCGGGAGCGTGTCTTGTCTGATTCCATCCATTATGAACTGCAATATCTCGACCTGATGCGCCGCATCTGGGTCGAAGGCGACGAGCGCGTCGATCGCACCGGCGTCGGCACGCGCTCCCTGTTCGGCGAGACGATGCGATTCTCGCTGAAGGACGATGCGATTCCGCTGCTGACCACCAAACGCGTCTATTGGAAGACCGCGCTGCGCGAGATGCTGTGGTTCCTGACCGGCGACACCAATATCCGGTCGCTGGTGGCGCAGGGCGTGCGAATCTGGACCGACTGGCCGCTCGACAAATATCGCCGCGCGACGGGCGAGGCGATCAGCGCCGAGGATTTCGAAGCGCGGATCGTCGCGGACGAGGCGTTTGCGAAGCGATGGGGAGACCTCGGCCCGGTCTATGGGCACCAATGGGTGAACTGGCCGCGCTATGAGTCGGCGGGCGAGGGGCTTTTTCGGCTTGCCGAACAGGGGCACAACCAGATCGCGGCGCTGATCGATTCGCTCCGGAACAATCCGGGGTCGCGCCGGCATATCTTCACCGGCTGGAATGTCGCCGATTTGGGCCGCATGGCGCTGCCGCCGTGCCACATGACCTATCAGTTTCATGTCCGCAGCGACGGCGGGCTGTCGTGCCTGCTCTTTCAGCGGTCGTGTGATCTCGGCCTCGGCTTTGCATTCAATATCTTCGAAGCGGCGCTCTTGACGCGGATGATCGCCGAGGTGTGCGATCTCACCGCGCATGAAGTCGTCTGGAGCGGCGGTGACGTGCATCTCTATCTCAATCATGCCGAACTGGTCGAAGCGCAGTTGCAGCGTATTCCCGACGGTGCGCCCAAGCTGCGCATCCTTCGCCGGCCTTCAAGCATATTCGACTATAGATTCGAGGATTTCGCGGTCGAGGACTATGCGCCGCAAGCGCATATTTCCGCGCCCGTGGCGGTCTGATGGCCAGCGTTGCATTCATACGACGACCGTAATAATATGTCGTAACGTTGAAATATAACTAGGCGCACGATTCGCGCCCGAAGGGAAGAAGATATGCCTGAGACGCCTCAGCGTCCGGCGAGCAATCTGCCGCCGCTGTCGCTTCATATCCCGGAACCGCGCTATCGTCCCGGCGACACGCCGGATTTCGGCGATATCGAGGTTCCCGCCGTCGAAGCGACCCTGCGCCCCGGTGAAGCGACCAAACCCGACGCGATGCGCGACCTGTGCTATGGCCTCGTACGCGTGCTCGACTTCGACGGGCGGGCGAAGGGGCAGTGGGATCCCAGGCTTTCGCCCGAGCGGCTCCGTTCGATGCTGCGAAACATGATGCTGACGCGGGCGTTCGACGACCGGATGTTCCGCGCGCAGCGGCAGGGCAAGACCAGCTTCTATATGAAGTGTACGGGCGAGGAAGCGACCTCGGTCGCCTCGACGATGGCGATCGACCGGACGGACATGGTTTTCCCCAGCTATCGCCAGCAGGGCATCCTGATCACGCGCGACTATCCGCTGATTCAGATGATGAACCAGATCTATTCGAACCGCGGCGACCATCTGCTCGGTCGACAACTTCCGATCATGTATTCGGCGCCCGAACATGGCTTCTTCAGCGTGTCGGGCAATCTCGCGACCCAATATCCGCAAGCAGTGGGCTGGGCGATGGCGTCGGCGTCGAAGGGCGACAGCCGCATCGCGACCGTCTGGTGCGGCGAGGGCTCGTCGGCCGAAGGCGACTTCCACTCGGCGCTGACGTTCGCGACCGTCTATAACGCGCCTGTCATCTTCAATGTCGTGAACAACCAGTGGGCGATTTCGAGCTTTTCCGGCTTTGCCGGTGGCGAGCGCACGACCTTTGCGGCGCGCGCGGTCGGATATGGCATCGCCGGACTGCGCGTCGACGGCAACGATCCGCTCGCGGTCTATGCCGCGACGCAATGGGCGGCGGACCGGGCGCGCACCAACAACGGTCCGACGCTGATCGAGCATTTCACCTATCGCAGCGAGGGGCACAGCACCTCGGACGACCCGAGCGCCTATCGCGCCGCCGACGAAGCGACTGCCTGGCCGCTCGGCGACCCGATTGCGCGGCTCCGCCAGCACCTCGAGATCATCGACGAATGGGACGCCGAGCGCCACGAAGCGCAGGCGAAGGAACTCGACGAACTGGTCAAGACGACCCAGAAGCAATCCGAAAAGCTCGGCATTTTGGGCCACGGCATGCACCAGCCGTTCGAGACGATGTTCGAGGATGTGTTCGAGGAAATGCCTTGGCACCTCAAGGAACAATGCGCGCAGATGCTCGCCGAGCAAGAGGCCAAGTTCGGCCCCGATTGGAAACCCGAGTGATGGCCGATACCAAGACCATGAATATGATCGAGGCGATCAACAGCGCCATGGACGTCATGCTCGAACGCGACTCCACGACCGTCGTGATGGGCGAGGATGTCGGCTTTTTCGGCGGCGTGTTTCGCGCCACCGCAGGCCTGCAGAAAAAGCACGGCAAGACGCGCGTTTTCGACACGCCGATCAACGAATGCGGGATCATCGGCGTTGCGGTCGGGATGGGAGCCTATGGCCTCCGCCCGGTCCCCGAGATCCAGTTCGCCGATTATATCTACCCGGGGCTCGACCAACTCGTCAGCGAGGCGGCACGGCTGCGCTACCGCTCGGCGAACGATTTCATCTGTCCGATGACCGTGCGCACTCCCTTCGGCGGCGGCATCTTCGGTGGTCAGACACACAGCCAGTCGCCCGAAAGCATCATGACGCACATCTGCGGTGTGAAGACGGTGATCCCGTCCAATCCCTATGACGCGAAAGGCCTGCTGATCGCGGCGATCGAGGATAACGATCCCGTCGTCTTCCTCGAACCCAAGCGCATCTATAACGGTCCGTTCAGCGGCTATTACGACCGCCCGGTCGAGCCTTGGTCCAAGCATGACGCGAGCGCAGTGCCCGAAGGCTATTACCGCATCGAACTCGGCAAGGCGGCGACGGTACGCGAGGGCGAAGCGCTGACGATCCTCGCTTACGGTACGATGGTGCACGTGACCAAGACGATCGTCGAGGAAATGGGCATCGACGCCGAGATCCTCGACCTGCGCACCTTGCTGCCGCTCGATATCGAGGCGATCGAGGCGTCGGTCAAAAAGACCGGGCGCTGCCTGATCATTCACGAAGCGACGCGCACATCGGGCTTCGGGGCCGAACTGGCGGCGCTGGTACAGGAGCGCTGCTTCTATCATCTCGAAGCGCCGGTCGAACGCGTTACCGGCTTCGACACGCCGTATCCGCATAGCCTCGAATGGGCCTATTTTCCCGGCCCGGTGCGCATCGCGACCGCGCTGACCAAGATTTTGAAGGACTGACGCCATGGCCCGCTATTCATTCCGTCTGCCCGACATCGGCGAAGGCATTGCCGAGGCCGAAATCGTCGCCTGGCACGTCAAGATCGGCGAGCGCGTCGAGGAAGACGCGCAGCTTGCCGACATGATGACCGACAAAGCGACGGTCGAAATGGAATCGCCCGTGTCGGGAGTCGTCGTCGAACTGGCGGGCGAGGTCGGCGACCTGATCCCGATCGGCTCGACGCTCGCGGTGATCGAAACCGACGGCGAGGTCGAGGCACCGCCCGCCGATACACCGGTCGAGGAAGAGATTGTTGCGGAGACGCCGGGCGCCGAGGAAATCTCCGTGGCCGAGATTGCTGCACCCGCGCCCGTCGCCACGCCTGAGCCTGAGCCTGCGCCGGCTCCTGCACCCGCTCCGGTGGCTGCTCCGGCGAACGACCGCCAGGTCCTTGCATCGCCCGCTGTCCGCGCCCGCGCCAAGGATCTCGGCGTCGATCTGGGCCAAGTGCAGGCCGAAGGCGATCGTATCCGCCATGCCGACCTCGACGCCTTCCTCCGCTACAGCGGCGGGCAGGGCTATCATGCGTCCGGCGCCAGCCGCGCCCGCGCCGACGAGCCGATCAAGGTCATCGGCATGCGCCGCAAGATCGCCGAAAATATGGCGGCGTCGAAGCGCGCTATCCCGCATTTCACCTATGTCGAGGAAATGGACGTCACCGCGCTCGAGGATATGCGTGCCGACCTCAACGCGAACCGCGGCGGCCGCCCGAAACTGACAATGCTGCCTTTCCTGATTGTCGCGATCTGCCGCACCATCCCGCAATTTCCGATGATCAACGCGCGCTACGACGACGAGGGCGGCGTCGTGACGCGTCACGGCGCTGTCCATCTGGGCATGGCGACGCAGACCGACGCGGGGCTGATGGTTCCGGTGATCCGTGATGCGCAGGACAAGAATGTCTGGCAGCTTGCGAGCGAGATCACGCGCCTTGCCGAAGCCGCGCGGACCGGCAAGGCGAAGGTCGAGGAAATGACCGGCGGCACGCTGACCGTCACGTCGCTCGGCCCGCTCGGCGGGATCGCAACGACGCCGGTTATCAACCGGCCGGAGGTCGCGATCATCGGTCCGAACAAAATCGTCGAGCGCCCGGTCTTCGACGGCGACGATATTCGCCGCGCGAAGCTTATGAATCTGTCGATCAGCTGCGATCACCGCGTGGTCGATGGCTGGGATGCTGCAAGCTATGTTCAGGCGCTAAAGAAGCTGATTGAGACGCCGGTCCTGCTGTTCGCGGACTAAGCCTTTCCCATTTTCGTCATGCCGGACTTGATCCGGCATCCCGCTATGTGACGTCGATCAGCGGGACCCCGGATCAAGTCCGGGGTGACGAAGGGGGAGGGGGCAGCGTCGATTTACAGTCCCAACCCCGCGAAACTTGTCTGGTCGAACTTCAGCTTGAAGGTCACATAGGCCCCCGAGCGGGCGAAGCGCGCGTCTTCGAAGTCGCGGTCATGGAAACCGGCGAAATTGTAGCCGAAGGTGATGTTGGCATTCTTCATCGGCGCCAGCGTCACCGTCGGGCCGCCGGCCCAGCTGACGGTATCGGCATCGGTGCCGACGCGCACGGTACCGGAGGCACCGACGTCGACATGGTCGTCAAGGTTGAAGCGGAAGTCGGCGCCGATCAGGTTCGACCAGCCCTTGACGTCGTCGTCGCCGAAGCGGTCGAAGTTATAGCGCGTGCCCCAGAAGAGGCCGAATTCGGCGCGTTCATACCACATGCTGTCCTCACCGCGCTCGCCGAGCGGGGTCCAGTTCAGCGACAGGCTGTTGAGCAAGCGGCGGCTCGTCGCGTCACCATCGATCGTCAGCCCGCCGCCACCGATCGGACCGGGCTGGCCGGCGATCGCATCGCGCACCTTGTCCGACCGGAACTCGCTCTTGTTGAGCCACGACACGCGTGAATCAGCGGGGCGGTGGGCCCAGCTCAATTCGAAGTTGATGACCTCGGTCGTTGGCGTCGCGCCGCTGCCGCTCGCCTTGGCGTAGGTGAAAAGGGCACCAAGCGCGCGGCCTTCGCCCAGCTGGCGGAGCCCGCCGAGCGTCAGCCCGTAGCGGTTGGCGATTTCTCCGTCGCGATATTCGGCGCGGCTCGTCAGCGTCCAGCGGTCGGCGCGATAGGTCGCGCCGGTGCTGATCGCGACGAAATCCTCGGTCAGCGCGCCGTTACCGCCGAGGAAGCCGCCCGATGCGACCGGATGATCGAGATTGAGAACGTCCTTCGCGCGGACGCCACCGATGGTCCGGTTGCCGTCGACCGACACATCGACCGACCAGCGTTCGCCGAGCTTCAGCGACTGCGACAGACCGTAGGCGGCGAAGCTGCGCGGGCCATATTCGCCGATTTCCTGTTGGTTCGCGGCCGCAAGCAGGCGCGCGCCTGACCAGGGCGTCAAGTCGAAACCGAGCCGCGCCGTGCGCGCCTTGATCGTGTCACCGTCGGCGATCTCGTAACTGCCGACGAGATTGACGTCGCGGGTCACCGCAAAACGTGCGCCGAGGCGATGACGGGTGGGGAAGTCCACGCTCGCATCCTTACCGCCCAAAGCGAACTCGGTCTGCGCATCGAACTCGAGCCGTTTGGCAAAGATCCGCTGCGTCGCGCCGAGCTGGACGATGTTCGACCGGTTGCGCGTGCCATCGGTCAAGCGGTCGTCGGCGTGGGTCAGCCCGGCACGCATGACGCTGGTACCATTGTCATATTCGGCGAGCGCGCGCGCGGCGCGGCGTCGCGCGCTGGTTTCGAGATAATCTTCCTGCCACGCGCTGCCGGTGACCGAGAGGTTGCGACTGGCTTTCAGGCGTGCGTCGAAGCCGAATTTGCGCGTGCCATTCTCGCCGCGGTTGAGCTGGCCCGTGCCGAATCCCGCTTCGCGTTCGCGAATATAGGCGAGGAAGTCGGCGTTGCTGCTGTGATGCTCGGCTTCGATCAGCCACGCCTTTGCGGTGCCGGCGGCGATTGCACCGCCGTTCACGGCCTTGGCATCGCTGACCGCGAGTTCGGCGCGGACCTCGGTTTCGATCGTCGGGCGATAGCGTGCATCGACGCCGCCGAGGCTGGTTTTGGCGTTACCATCCTCGTCGTGGATGAAGGTCGCACCGACGCGCAATTTCTCGTCGTTCGACTGATAGCTCATCCGGCCGCCGGCGTTGAGCACGCGCTGGCCAACGCCGTCGACCTCATATTCGGCGACAATGAATTGCGGATCGAGGTTCGATGATCGGCTGAGCACGGGTTCGCGGAAACGGATCGTGCCCGCCAGATAGTCGATGTCGTAGTCGACATGGCGCGACAGGCTGAGGCTATCGACGATGCGTTCGCTGTGCAGCCGGTCGCGCGTTTCGATGACGATCCGCTCGCTGTTGGGCAAAATATCCCTCGCGCCGAGCTGGTACGGGCCGGTCAGGCCGTTGCCCTGGATCTCGTCGCGGCGAAAGCGATAGGGCGTGTCGGCGACGAAGGCGGTCGCGGCGAGGTTGCGGCCGCGATACTCGGCCTTGCCGCCGTTCAGCGCGCGTTGGTAACGCGCGAGTTCGGGCTCAGCGATGCCGGTCTCGATATCGCCGAACATCGCGTAGAATTGCGGGCGTTCGAGGCGCAGGTAGAGCTTGCGCACCGACGCGGCGTCATAACGCGTTTCGTTGCGGTCGGCGTAGATGGTATAATAGGCGCGCGGGTCGATCACGCCCCCGAAACGCGCGTCGTCCTTGTCCTTGTCGCCGTCATAGGCGAGCGTCATCAGCCATTTGCCGCGCACCCGACCCTTGGCATAGAGCGCAAGGCGGGCGTCGCCGTTGAAGTCGCCCGTCGTCTCGGCGACGGGCTCCATGCGGTCGTCGAGCGTGTTGTAGCCGAGCGTGCCGGCGGCAAAGCCGACGACGGTCCACGGACGATCGCCGGGATCGAGCCAGGTTTCGATCGTCTGCTTGCGCGTCACCTTGTCGTCGCGGAAGGCGAAATCGATCGTCAGCGTACCCGACGCGGTCGTCGGTTCGAGTTCGATATAGGCCATGCCGTCGTCGCCATCGATCTTCCACACCGGCCGTGCGCGTTCGAGCCCGGCGAGCTGGCGTGCCTGCTGCGCGTCGGCTTCGACCGCGGGATAATAGGGGGTGGGGACGGCGAAGTCGCCCGTCAGGCCGGCGCGAACCGGTTTGCCGTCCCGGTCGGTCAGGTGCACCGCGATCACCGGGCGGGTGACGCCATCGGCGACGAGCACCGACTTTTCGCGGATCAGCGATGCACGCATCGGGGTGATCGAATAGTGGACGCTGCGTTCGAGCGTTTGGACAGTGACGCCGTTCGCGTCCGCCACTTCGGCAACAAGACGGTTTTCGCCCTCGCGGATTTCGAGCCCGCGCCACAGACTGACCGCGACGCTTCCGTCGGCCGACTTGCTCACGCCCTCGAATGTCAGCGCGTCTGCGGGCTTGCCGTTGACGCGGAGCGACACTTTCTGGCCGGGGGCGTGCTTGATCGCAGCACGGATCGCCTTCGCGCGCGGGTTGTGATCGGCGTCCGGGAAGAGCCAGCCGATGCCCGGCGCTTGACCGGCGGGCCAGTCGCGGCCGGCACCAGCGGCTTCGGGATCGCTCAGTACCTTGGGTGCTTCGATGGTCGCCGTGATCGGCGCGGCGCGCGGCGGGCTCGCGACGGCGCGGAAGTCGGCGCGCTTCAGCGCGCCGCCGCGGCCTTCGACAAAGCGCGAGATTGCGCTGCCGGCGCTCTGCGTCGAGCGCGCGCAGTCGATCGCATCGCGGTCGAGCCGAAGCGTCGACGGGTCGATCTGTACGACGTGCAGACCGGGGCGCACGCCCTCGAAATGATAGCGGCCTTCCTCGTCGGTGACGGTGTAGCTGCCGTCCTGCAGCATCACGCGAACGCCCATGATGCCGTCGGCCTTCCCCGGATCGACGCTGCAGCCACCATCGGTGATCCGGCCGATGATCGTCATGCGATCGCCGAGCTGGTCGCGTTTGATCGCAATCGTTGCTTCGGCGATATTGCTCCGCGTCCCACGATTGTCGGTCGCGCTCGCGCGGTTGAGCGCGTTGCCCGGCTGCGCCGACACGATGACCTCGGCGAGATAGGTGAGAAGCAGCGATCGCGACGCGGCGATACCGGGGAGGGTGACCGCGAACTCGCGGCCATTCGGCTGGACCAGGGCGTCGGCGCGGACGCCGTCGATCCGTACCGTATCGGCGCGAAGGCGCATCCCGGCGGGCAGCAAGTCTTGTACCGTCACAGTGCCGGTGCCGCGCCGCGCGTCGCGGTTCGCGACCTCGATGCGATACTGAATCACGTCGCCGGGCACGGCGACCTGCGTCGATGTCGTTTTGCGCAGAACCAGCGGCCCCCCCGGCTGATCGACTGGAATGTCGACGCGCACGGGAGCGGGGCTGCTCAGCGTGAAGATATCGCCGTAGCTCGCGCGCGTGATCTCGAACGGCTGGCCGTCATCGGGGCGTCGCAAGCTCTCCAGATCGGCGGCGCTCGACTTCGAAGGCGCGGTGAACGGCGATGGCGGTTCGACGATGAGGCGGTAGCTGCCGGGCGCGACAAAAGGAAAGCGATAGTCGCCCGGCGGAAAATTATAGACGGTGCCGCCCGAATCAGTGACGCGCTGTCCGGTGACGACGCTCGACGGATAGGCGGAGACGCCATCGTCGCCGAACACCTGCGCGGGCTGGCCCGTCGCCGTGTCGACGATCGTGACGCGGCTGCCGGGGACGGGGGCGCCGTCGCCGCTGTCGAAAACGATGCCGAACGGATCGACGAGGAAGTTGATCGTCGCGAGCGCAACAAGGTTCGAACTGGCCTGGTCGGTGACGCGCAGGCTCAGCGCGGCACCGGGGTTGACCGACAGACGACAATCACCCTCGACCACCGCCGGAGGGACGCCGATCGTGTTGATGAAGCCGGTGAACACACCACTGTTGTTCGCGGTCTCGGTGAGGACGATCGCTTCGCGGTCGCCGTTTTCGAGTTCGAGCACGACGGGCAGGTTGTCGCGTCGCTGCGGATCGCTGTTCGCCGATGCAAGCGTGACGCCGATCACCAGCACTTCGCCGGCGCGGAAACTGTCGGTGCCCTGGAGCGATGCAGGGGCGGTCGATATGCCCCCATATACGCCGCCGAGATTGACCGTTGCCGGTGCACTGAGCGTCGCTGTCCGCGCACCCGGGCGGTTGCACTGGGTTGGCGCGAGCGAGACCCGCGTCTCGCCGCTGCCATTGGTGAGGCGATAGGTCGCGATCGCTGGCGGCGGGGGCGGCGTCACCGTTACGTCGACACGGTTCGACAGCGCCTCGCCGCGCTGTCCTTCCTGCGTCCAGTGCGCTGACGCAGTGTTCGTGATCACCTGCGCGCGCGCTGGCGGCGTCGCAGGCAGCAGCGCTGCCGCGATCAGCGCGGACACAAGGCCCGAAAATGTCGTTCGAATCGCCATGCAAGCCCCGAAAGGGACAGCGGGCCCGGCTGGTGCCCGAACCTTCGCTGTCCCGTCCGTTACCCGGTCAGTTGACCGTCGCGCGGAAAACGAGCGTGCGCGTGGCGCCGGCCGCGATCGTGGCGATCGTGCCCGACACGTTCGGCGCGGCATAGCTGCCGCCGGCGGCGCCGTCGGTATTGCAGGTCGCGCCGGTTACGGTTCCATTGAGCAGGATTGTGCCCGTGTTGAACGTCAGCTGCCCCGGAACGGCGTCGTTGATGACCACCGAGGTCGCGGCGGCGCTGCCGCTGTTGGCGACCGCGATGCAATATTCCACGACCGCGCCGGGAATCAGCTTCGGGTTCGTCGTGTTGTTGAACGGATCGGAAATGACGCGGCTGGTCTTGGTGACCGCGAGCGTCGCGGTCTGGACCGTATAGTCGTCATTGTCGCTGTGCGAACCGTCGCGCGCCGCATCGCCGGCTACGCCCGCAGTATCGGCGAACACCGTATCCTTGCCTGCGGTGTTGGCGCCCGTGGTTTCGATGATCGCCGCACCCTGGCTACCCGAGGTGCCACCCTCGCGTGCCGTGGCGCGCAGTGTGACGCCCGCGACGCCATTGTTGGCGAGCGCCCCCGGAACGTCGGCGACGACGAACAGGCGGATTGCGGTATCGACGACAAGTTCGTCGACAAAGCCGGTGAGGAGCGTGTCGCCCACATCCCAACTGCCGACGGTGCCCGTCACCGTATTGTCGCGGTAAATCCGGAGGTTGGTGACATCGAAACTGTCGGCGCCGCCATGCGCCGCCGTGCCGCCCGCGAGCTGCGAGGCGACCAGCGCAAAGTCGAGCGTCTCGTTCGAGCTGTTGGTGAGCTGAAAGGTCGTCACCGCATTGGTCTGGCCGGGGACGACGTTGGTCGTGACGTTCCCGACTTCTTCGACAAGCAGGTTGATCTTGCGGTCGACAGTGAAGTTGTTGGATGCCGACTGCTGGCCCTGCGCGACGCCACCGACCTGATAGTCGACGGTGGCGGTATTGGTGATCGTGGTGCCCGCGGTCGTGCCGGCGGCAAAGGCCGGCGCGGCGGCGACGCTTGAAAGCGCCGCCAGACCGATGGCACCCATATAAGTCAGCTTGCTGGTCATAGCTGAGCTCCTGGGCTTTATGTGGTCGCCGTTTCCCCACCGCTGGCGACCGTTAAGCGGTTATTTCACGTCGCTATTTGACAACCCCCCGAAACATGAGCTTGCCCGTGCCGCCGACCGGGATCGGGGCCTGGAAAGCCCAGCGAATATGCGTCACATCGGCGGGCTGCGCGGCGCGGCGTGTGCCGTCCGTCATCGGAACGCTGAGTTCGGAAAGCAGTCCCCACTGCTTGCCGCCATCGACCGAAACGAAGGGCCGTGTGTCACCGGCGTCCGCGAAGCTGACCGCCGAGGGCATCGGGTTGGTGACGACGAACCTGTCGGCCGGCTGCGCGCCGGCGTTGCGATAGTTGAGCACGAAGACGAGGCGGTCGCCGGGAACGACGACCTTCGGTTCTTCGAGCAATATGCGTTGTTTGCCCTCGGCGTCGGTCGAAACGCGTTCGACGAACACCTCATTGTCGAGCGCCACCTCGTTCGCGGCGAGCGCCGGACCGGGCATCAGCGCGGCGAGCAAAAGGAAAAAGCCGGTGCGCATGGGCATCTCCATCAATCGATCGTGGTGCGGAAGGTGACGGTGCGTGTCTGGCCGCCGGCAACGGTGCCGAGCGCGACGTTGATCCGTGTGCCGTTGAAATCGCCGGCGTCGGCGTCGGCCGCGTCGGAGAGCGGGCCGCCGCCGAGCGTGATCGAACCCGGGACATAGCTGGTGTCCGCCGGAATATCGTCGGTGATCGCGAGGCCGTTTACCGAGCCACTGCCGGCGACGGTGGCGACGATCGTGTAGGTAATCGTCGCACCCGGGACGGGATCGGCGGTGCCGAGCGCGTTGGTCACGACCGCCGACTTGACGAGCGTGACGGTCGCGGCCGAAACGAGGAAGGCGCCGGCGTCCTCGCCGTCGGCGCCGGTCGTGCCGACGACGGCATCGCCACCGCCTTCGCCTTGCCCCGCAAAGCTGTCGCCGGGATCGCCAGTACCCGTCTTCGCGGCGGCGACGAGGCTGACGATGCCGCGATTGCCGTCGGCGACCGAGCCCGGCGTCGTCACCAGGACGAAGACGGTTACGCTCTGATCGGGATCGAGCGTCGGATCGTTCGCCCCCGCCGTATAGAGCGTGTCGGTGCCCGCGTCGAAGAGGCCGTCGCCATTGTCGATATAGATTTGGGTGACAACGGGGTCGTAATCGTCGCCGCCGGCGTTGGCTATCGTCGTCAGACCAAAGGCCTCGACACCATTGCCGTTGTTCGTGACCGAGAAGGTCAGCACTTGCCCCGTGGCGCCGGGCGTCGTCGGGACGTCGCCGGGGTTGCTCGAAGCGACGGTGACATCGAGTAGTTCGTCGACGAGCAGATCGACGCGGTTCGAATCGATCGTCGTCGGGCCGCCGCCGGCGTCGAAGCTCGCGGTTGCGGTGTTGCTGATGGTGGAGCCGGCGCGTGTGCCGGCGGCTTCGGCCTGCATCGGCAGCGCGAACGCGGCGAGCAGAGCCATGGCTGAACAAGAGGGAAGAAGCCGATGCTTCGCGCCCCCCACAGGCGCTATCATCATCACTTTGACTCCGAAACAGGTTGGTCCTTGGAGCCATAAGTCGTCGATAAAGGGTAATTTCTGGTTAAAATGCAGGTAGAAGAGCGCGTTTTGCTCCAAATAGGGACAGGCGCGGTCCTTGGCCGGCGCGAAACTGGACGGCTGGCGCGGCGATTGAAGCGCGCGTAAGGTGGAGCGGTTAACAAGGAGAAGCGGGGTGGCGGAGGACCGGGGCAGTAAGGATGTGCGTCCGCCGCGCGCCAATCCGCTGCACCAGATCGAGATCGATGATTTTCGTCGCGACCGGCTGCTTGCCGCGCTCGCGCTGATCCTCGGCGCTGCTTTTTGTCTCGGTCTGCCCTTTGCTCTGCAAGCCGGCGCCGAATTCTTCCTGCCGCTCACCGCGGCGATTGTCATTGCGATCGCGCTCGTGCCATTGCTCGAATGGCTCGAGCGCCGCGGCCTGCCATCCGCGCTCGCGGCGTTTTTTGCGCTCGCCACCTTCCTCGCGATTATCAACGCGGCGCTCGCGATCATCGTCGTGCCGGCGACGGGCTGGTTCGCGCGCATTCCCGAATCGATTCCGCGCATCCAGAGCAATCTGGCGCCACTCATCGACTTCTATTCGACGCTGCAACGTTTCGTCGACCGCACGCTGATGTCGGTGGCGAGCGGGACCGAGGCGACCGCACAGGCGGTCGCGGCAACCGCGCCCACCTCGGTCGTCGACTATTTCATCTCGTCGGCGCCTTCGGCGGCGATCCAGCTGTTCTTTGCGGTGCTCGTCATCTTCTTCTTCCTCGCGGGCTGGACGCGGCTGCGCAAAGGCACGATTCGCCGGCGCGGCAGCTTCGACGGCGCCATGCAGACCGCGCGCGTGATCCAGAATGTAGTCGATGCGACCGCCGACTATCTGGCGACGATCACAATGATCAACGCGATTCTGGGCCTCTCGGTCGCGTTGTTGCTGTGGGCGCTCGGCATGCCGTCACCCTTCATGTGGGGCGGGATCGTCAGCATCTGCAATTTCGTGCCTTATCTGGGGCCGATCGTCGCCGCGGTGCTGCTGGGGCTTGGGGGGCTGATGACCTTCGATGCCGTGGGGCTCGCGCTCCTGCCCGCCCTAATCTTCATCGGCGTCCATCTGGTCGAGGCGAATCTGATCACACCTTTGGTGCTCGGCAAGCGGCTGACGATCAATCCGCTGCTCATTCTCGTGTCATTGAGTTTCTGGGGATGGGTGTGGGGGACGCCGGGTGCCTTGCTGGCGGTTCCGCTGCTGCTGATTTTGCAGACGGTGCTCGCGTCGACGGGCACGCCCGATCTCGCAGGTTTCCTGTTCGAACACGGCACGCTCACGACGACCGACGAGGTGCGCGATCGATTAAATCGCACGCAGGACGAAAGCGACGGTTGACAGGCCGAAGCGAGGGCCATATTGGCGCGGCTCCCAAGCACACGCGGGTGTAGCTCAGTTGGTTAGAGTGCCGGCCTGTCACGCCGGAGGTCGCGGGTTCGAGCCCCGTCACTCGCGCCATTTCTCGTCTTTAGGGACGGAATGGCCACCGCAGCTTGGGACTTTCCATCACTGGAAATATTGGATTGGCGCCGCTCTTTAGCGGCGCCAAGTCCCCAGTTCCATCCAGCGCAGCAGCGGCTTCAGGGGCGCGATCCAAATGATCCCTGCCACGAGATAGAAGATCGCCTGCACGAGCACCGGCCATGTGCCAACCCATGGTGAAAGGCTGACGACGATCGCGGTCCAGCCGGCGATCAGCGCGAGGATCAGGAACATGCCCGCGGGCTTGCGCCAGCTTGGCGTGGGGTTGCCGTCGAGCCGATCTTGGCTGTCCTGATTCACAAACGATCTCCGCAAAGGATGAATTCCTGTTCGGTCAATATCGCGTCGAGCGCGATGTCGGTCGATTCGCGCGGCGTAGCGTCGATTTCCTGCACCGACCAGCCGATACCGATGCGCAGCGCGCCCGGATGCGCGGCAAAATAACGATCATAATGGCCGCCGCCCTGACCGATCCGGCCGCCCCGGCGATCGAATCCCACGAGCGGGCAAAAAATGAGGTTCGGCGTCGCCAATGGCGCGTCATCGAAGGGCTGGCGGGTGCCCCACGGGCCTTTCGCCAGCGAGTCATCGGGTCGCCAGAGGCGAAAGCCCATTTCGGCGATTCGTCCGGCATGGTGGGGCAGGGCAAGGGCGCCGGCTTGCGCGAGGTCTGTGAACATGGGCAGGATATCGGGCTCGTCGCCCCATGCGACATAGGCGCCGACGATGGCATGGCCGGCGAGAAGCTCTATAAGTGGCGTAGGGAGCGCGCGGAAAGCGGCCAGCTGCGCCATGCCGTCGAGATTTGCGGCGAAATGCCGCCGCCGGAAGCGCAGCCTCTCGCGCAATTTCCGTTTCTGCTGGACGAGGTCGGCGGACAGGTCGGTCATCGCCTCCTCGGGAGCTTGGCGGGCAGGTTGGCGGGACCGCCGAGGTCGTTTGCTGGAAAGTCCTCTGACGCCAGTAACGTCAGGTGGGGACCATATACGTCGGACCAGAGTCCGGGCAGGGACAGCCCCCTAGGATGATGTATCGCCTCAGGGATTTTCGCAAAAGCTCGTGCCGGGCAGTACCCGCCGCCCTTTATGTAAGGGCGCGGACGCGCGTGCTCAAGAGAGTTGCTCGACTTTTCCCGCGAGGACTTCGATCCGGTCAGCGATCTGCAGCAGCGCGCGGTCGTTCGATGGATTGGTCGAAGGCGCCGTTGTAGTGGAATTCTGCCGTGCAGTCTCCAGTGCCTTGATCGCGTCCTGTTCGCGCGCGATCGCCGCCTTCAATTCATCGCGTGCCTGCGCCTCGCGGCTCTCGGCGAGCGCGACCGCCGCGCGTAGCGAATCGGATTGCGGTTCGGTCTTTTCAACCTTGCCGCGGGCTTCCTGCATCTCGTCGGCGAGCATAAGCGCCGCGAACAGCAATTGGCGCACCTCGGTCCCGCCCGGCATCGTCCGAACCTTTTCATCGATGACCGAAGCCAGCTGGGTCAACTGCGCTTCCTGCCCGTCGGCGCAGTGGACGTCATAGGAACGGCCCCCGATGGTCAGTTTGACGTCAGCCACGGCCGGCCTCCGCGATCAGCCGATCGAGTTCGCCGATGACGGCGGCAACCTCGGCCTTCAGCGCCGATTGATCGGCGGCGGGCGCGGCAACGGTGGGTGCGGGGCGGTTCGCCCGCTCGGTCAGGGCCTTTTCGATGCGGCTCAACGCGCGTTCGATGCGGCCGATGGCCAGGCTGGATTCGTCGAGATCGAGTTCCATGACCAAGGGTTAGCAGCGCGCGGGGAGGGGTGCAATCGCCTCTCCGCGCCGAAATGCGCCACAATTTGTCCACAGGCGGTTGACTCCTGACCCTGCCCCCGCAAAGGGCTGTCCCCACCGAATCCGGTCATCTTCACATCCTTTCCCGGGGGACTCATGACACTGCCCGAACGTCAGCTCGCCAACGCGATCCGCGCGCTTGCGATGGACGCCGTACAGGCCGCAAACAGCGGCCATCCCGGGATGCCGATGGGCATGGCCGACGTTGCCACCGTGCTTTATTCGGATTATCTGAAATTCGACCCGAGCGATCCGAAATGGGCCGATCGCGACCGATTCGTCCTCTCGGCGGGCCACGGCTCGATGCTTGCCTATGCAACGCTGCATCTTGCCGGCTATGCGCGGCCTACGATCGACGACATCAGCAATTTCCGTCAATTGCACAGCCCGTGCGCGGGGCATCCGGAGAATTTTGAGCTCGAAGGCGTCGAAACGACGACGGGGCCGCTGGGGCAGGGCCTCGCGACCGCGGTCGGCATGGCGATCGCCGAGCGGCATCTGAATGCGGTTTATGGCGATGATCTGGTCGATCATCGCACATATGTTATCGCCGGCGATGGGTGCCTGATGGAGGGCATCAACCACGAAGCCATTGGTTTGGCTGGGCATTTGCAGCTCGGGCGGCTGATGGTGCTGTGGGACGACAACAAGATCACGATCGACGGGTCGACCGACCTGTCGACGAGTGAGGACATTCAGGCGCGCTATGCCGCGACCGGCTGGCATGTCGAAAGCTGCGACGGCCATGATCCGGCCGACATTCGCCGCGCGATCGACGCCGCGCTCGCCGACCCGCGCCCGTCGCTGATCGCGTGCCGCACGATCATCGGCTTCGGCGCGCCTAACAAGCAGGGGACGTCGGCGACGCATGGCGCCCCGCTGGGCGCCGACGAGATCGCCGCGGCGCGCAAGGAACTCGGCTGGACCGCCGAGCCGTTCGTTATCCCGGCCGATATTGCTTCGGCGTGGGCGGCGTTCGGCGAGAAGGGCAAGAAACTTCATGCCGAATGGAATGATCGCCTCGCAAGCAACGAAAAGAAGGGCGATTTCGAAGCGAGACTGAGCGGCAAGATCGTTCCGGGCGACGCGTTCAAGGCCTATCTCGACGGCCTCGTCGCCGAGCCCCCGAAGGTCGCGACACGCAAGGCGTCGGAGAACACGCTGAGCGCGCTCACCGCCGACATCGCGTCGCTGGTCGGCGGCAGCGCCGACCTGACAGGTTCGAACAACACGAAGACTTCGTCGACCAAACCGTTGACAAAGAATGATTATTCGGGCCGTTATATCTATTACGGCATCCGCGAGTTCGGCATGGCTGCGGCGATGAACGGAATGGCGCTGCATGGCGGCGTCGTGCCCTATGGCGGCACCTTCCTTGTGTTCGCCGATTATTGCCGCGCGGCAATCCGCCTGTCGGCGCTCCAGCAGCAGCGCGTCGTCTATGTGATGACGCACGACAGCATCGGGCTCGGCGAGGATGGCCCGACGCACCAGCCGATCGAGCATCTCCAGTCGCTGCGCGCGATGCCGAACCTGCTCGTTATGCGCCCCGCCGATGCGGTCGAGACCGCCGAATGCTGGGCGCTCGCGCTCGCGCAGGAAGACCGGCCGTCGCTGCTCGCGCTGACCCGCCAGAACCTTCCCCCGCTGCGTCATGACGTCACCGAAAATCTTTGCGCGAAAGGCGGTTACCGCCTGCGTGGAGCTTCGGCCGCGCGCAAGGTCGTGCTGGTCGCGACCGGCTCTGAGGTCGCGCTCGCGGTCGAAATCGCCGACAAGCTCGAAGCCGCCGGCCATGGCGCCGACGTTGTCTCGATGGTCTCGACCGAGCTGTTCGACGAGCAGACGGCGGCTTATCAGGCCGATATCCTCCCCGAGGACGCGCTGATCGTGTCGATCGAGGCGGGCACCACCTTCGGCTGGGAGCGCTATACCGGCCGCCATGGCCTGCGCTTCGGTATCGACAGCTTTGGCGCCTCGGCCCCGATTGAAGACCTATTCAAACATTTCGGCCTTACCGCCGATGCTATCGCACCCCAGATCCTGGCAAAGCTCGGCAATTAAGGACCGGCTTACCCCACGCAGAAAGGACCCATCGACATGGCAGTGAAAGTCGCAATCAACGGTTTCGGACGTATTGGCCGCAACGTGGCGCGCGCCATATTGGAGCGCACCGATCATGATCTCGAGCTGGTGTCGATCAACGATCTGGCCGACGCCAAGGCGAACGCCCGCCTGTTTCAGCGCGATTCGGTCCACGGCCCGTTCAACGGCACCGTCGAAGTCGACGGCAATGACCTGATCGTTAACGGCAAGCGCATCCAGGTGACCGCCGAGCGCGACCCCGCCAAGCTGCCCCACGCCGCCAACGGCATCGACATCGCGTTGGAATGCACGGGCTTTTTCACCGACCGCAAGGGCGGCCAGGCACATCTCGACGCCGGTGCCAAGCGCGTCCTGATCTCGGCCCCCGCCAAGGAAGTCGACCTGACCGTCGTCTATGGCGTGAACCACGACAAGATCGGCGCCGAGCATGTGATCGTGTCGAACGCATCGTGCACCACCAACTGCCTCGCACCGCTGGCCAAGGTGCTGCACGAGAAGATCGGCATCGAGCGCGGCCTGATGACCACGATCCACGCTTACACCAACGATCAGAAGATCCTCGACCAGATCCATTCGGATCCGCGCCGCGCCCGCGCCGCGGCGATGTCGATGATCCCGACCAGCACCGGTGCGGCCGTCGCCGTCGGTCTCGTCCTGCCCGAACTCAAGGGCAAGCTCGACGGCTCGTCGATCCGCGTCCCGACCCCCAATGTCTCGGTCGTCGACCTGACCTTTACGCCGCTGCGCGAAACCACCGCTGAAGAGGTCAACAAGCTGCTGAAGGAAGCCGCCGAAGGCGAACTCAAGGGCGTGCTTGGCTTCACCGACGAGCCGCTGGTCTCGATCGATTTCAACCATGACGCGCACAGCTCGACGATCGACAGCCTCGAAACCTCGGTCATCGACGGCAAGCTGGTGCGCGTACTCAGCTGGTACGACAATGAATGGGGCTTCTCGAACCGCATGATCGACACCGCAGGTGTGATCGCCAAGTTCCTCTGAATTAAAGGGAAACGTCGATGACCGCGTTCAAAACCCTCGACGATATCGGTGACGTCACCGGCAAGCGCGTGCTCGTGCGCGTCGACCTCAACGTCCCGTTGTTCGAAGGCGCGGTCAGCGACGCGACGCGGATCCAGGCGGCGATGCCGACGATCCGCGAGCTGTCGGACAAGGGTGCGATCGTCCTGTTGCTCGCGCATTTCGGGCGGCCGAAGGGCGCTAAGAATCCGACGCAGTCGCTGAGCCTCGTGATGGGCGGGGTCGAGGATGTGCTCGGCCATTCGGTCATGTTCATCCCCGAAGCCATAGGGGACGGTGCGAAGGCGGGCATCGCGGTGCTTGCGCCGGGCGA
Organism: Sphingopyxis sp. PAMC25046; assembly: GCF_004795895.1. Classification (NCBI taxonomy): domain Bacteria; kingdom Pseudomonadati; phylum Pseudomonadota; class Alphaproteobacteria; order Sphingomonadales; family Sphingopyxidaceae; genus Sphingopyxis; species Sphingopyxis sp. PAMC25046. The sequence continues at coordinate 2,568,611 of NZ_CP039250.1, read as the reverse complement.
CGTCGCGGTGCTCGAAAACACGCGCTTCTATCCCGGCGAAGAAAAGAACGACCCCGCCTTTGCCGATGCGCTCGCCGAGATCGGCGACCTTTACGTCAACGACGCTTTTTCGGCGGCGCACCGCGCACATGGTTCGACCGAAGGCATTGCACACCGTCTGCCCGCCTACGCCGGCCGCGCGATGGAGGCCGAGCTCAAGGCGCTCGACGCCGCGCTAGGCAATCCGGCGCATCCCGTCGCAGCGGTCGTCGGCGGCGCCAAGGTGTCGAGCAAGATCGACGTGCTCAGGAACCTGGTCGCGCAGGTCGATCATCTGATCATCGGCGGCGGCATGGCGAACACCTTCCTCGCCGCGCGCGGGGTCGATGTCGGCAAGTCTTTGTGCGAGCATGATCTGGTCGACACCGCCAATGCGATCTTCGACGCCGCCGATGCGGCGGGCTGCACGATCCATCTGCCCTATGACGTCGTGGTGGCAAAGGAATTCGCGCCGAACCCGCCGACTCGCACCGTCAACGTCCACGAAGTCGCCGCCGACGAGATGATTCTCGACGTCGGCCCCGCCGCGGTCGAGGCGCTCGCCGACGTGCTCAAGAATTGCCGCACGCTCGTCTGGAACGGCCCGCTCGGCGCATTCGAGACGCCGCCGTTCGACACGGCGACCGTCGCGCTTGCCAAGACCGCCGCCGCGCTGACGCGCGAAGGATCGCTGACCTCCGTCGCGGGCGGCGGCGATACCGTCGCGGCGCTTAACCATGCTGGCGTCGCTGGCGACTTCAGCTTCGTTTCGACCGCCGGCGGCGCCTTCCTCGAATGGATGGAAGGCAAACCGTTGCCGGGCGTCGACGCGCTGAAGGCGTAGAACTTCCGCCCGCGTTGCATCGGGCCACCGGGGTCGCTATGGGCACCGCCACATACGTATGCAAACAACCGGAGATCCCATGACCACCGCCAATGCCGAAATGCTTGACCAGATCAAATCGGGGCAGGGCTTTATCGCCGCGCTCGATCAGAGCGGCGGTTCGACGCCCAAGGCATTGAAGGGTTATGGCATCGAAGCGGACGCCTTTTCGAACGACGAGGAAATGTTCGGGCTGATCCACGATATGCGCAGCCGCATCGTCACCGCACCCTGCTTCAACGGCGAGAAGGTGATCGGCGCGATCCTGTTCGAACGCACGATGGACGGCGAGGCGGGCGGCAAGCCGGTGCCCGCACTCCTCTGGGAACGCGGCGTGGTGCCGTTCCTTAAAGTCGACAAAGGCCTCGAGAACGAAGCCGACGGCGTCCAGTTGATGAAGCCCAATCCGGGTCTCGATGACCTTTGTGCGCGGGCGGTTGCGAAGGGTGTGTTCGGCACCAAGATGCGCAGCGTCGTCAATTTCGCCAATCCAGCCGGGATCAAGGCGATCGTCGATCAGCAGTTCGCCGAAGCGAAGCGCATCGCGGCACACGGCCTCGTCCCGATCATCGAGCCGGAGGTCAACATCAAGAGCGCGGAGCGCGACGCGGCGGATCGCCTGCTGCTCAAGGAATTGCTAGCGGCGCTCGACGCCTGGACCGGCGCACCGGTGATGCTCAAGCTCTCCTTGCCGACTGAAGCAGGCCTGTTCCAACCGCTCGTCGATCATCCCAAGGTGCTGCGCGTCGTCGCACTGTCGGGAGGCTTCGCGCGTCCCGAGGCGTGCGTCGAGCTGGCGAAGAACCCGGGCATCATCGCGAGCTTCAGCCGGGCGCTTCTGGAAGACCTGCGCCACCAGATGAATGACGACGAGTTCAACAACTCGCTCGGCGGCGCGATCGACGAAATTCACGCGGCCTCCGTGGCCTAGGTGATGGGAGAGGGGTGGCAAGCCGTCGACGATTATATCGCCGGCAAATTGCTGGGCGCGGACGACGCGCTTGCCACCACCCTCGCGAACAATGAAAAACAAGGACTGCCGCCGATCGACGTGTCGGCGGTGCAGGGCAAGATGCTCTTCCTGCTCGCGCAGATCGCCGGCGCACGGCGCATCCTCGAAATCGGAACGCTCGGCGGTTATTCGACCATCTGGCTGGCGCGCGCGCTGCCCGACGGCGGCGAACTGGTGACGCTCGAGTTGGAGGCGCATCACGCCCGCGTGGCGCGCGAGAATCTGGAGCGGGCCGGACAGGCGGGCAAAGTTGATATCCGCGTCGGCCCCGCCGCCGACAGCCTTGCCGCGATGACCGGTGAAGCGCCCTTCGACTTCGTCTTCATCGACGCCGACAAGCAGAATAACGCGCATTATGTCGAGGAGGCGATCCGGCTCGGCCGCCCCGGCACGACGATCATCGTCGACAATGTCGTACGCGAGGGTGGGGTGCTCGACGCGGACAGCGACGACGAACGCGTCATCGGCACGCGGGCGCTGTTCGACATGGTGAGCGGAAACCCGCGCCTCGACGCGACCGCGGTGCAGACCGTGGGCGCGAAGAAATGGGACGGGTTCGTGCTGGCGCGGGTGCGTTAAAGCCCGCCGGCGAAGCGGAACGAGAAGCGATAGTCGCTCGGCGTGAGCTTGATATTGGTGCGCTTCTCAGGCCGCACCGATTCGAGCGTGAACTGGCCGTCGGCGAGATGGGTCGGCTCGCCGAGCGTGACCTCGAACGGCTGTTTTTCGCCATTGCCGCGGATCCAGATCATCTTCACCCGCACGCGCCCGGCCCAGACGCAGCGCGCGTTCATCGGGCAACGGCTATCCTCGACCACCTCGACCGGCTGGACGATCGGGCCATCGACATAGGCGCGCTCGCCAAGCGCGACGTCGCTGCCGTCGGGCAGCGGTGCAGCCGCCGTAGTGGCGCAGGCCGAAAGCGCGATGGCGGCGGGGAGGGCGATGGCGGCAAGGCGCACGATGTTCTGCATTTGCCCGTCTCTGGCGGCATCGCTATGAACGCGCCATGACCACGACCCATTGCCAGCTTTACCTCATTTCTCCCGTCGACGTCGGGGGCGATTTTCCGGCCCGGCTGGAGGAGGCGCTGTCCGCCGGACCCGTTGCCGCCTTCCAGTTTCGCGTCAAGGACATCGACCAGCACGAGGCGGCGCAACTCGCCGAACCGCTGCAGGCGATCTGCGCCGCGCACGAGGTCGCCTTCATCGTCAACGACGACGTCGCGCTTGCGAAGCGGCTAAAAGCCGACGGCGTCCATCTGGGGCAGGGCGACGGCGATCCGAAGGAGGCGCGCCGCCTACTCGGTCCTGACACGCAGATCGGCGTGACGTGCCACGACAGCCGGCACCTCGCAATGGAGGCGGGGGAGGCGGGCGCGGATTATGTCGCGTTCGGGGCTTTCTTCCCGACGACGACCAAGGCCGTCGAGCATCATCCCGAACCCGAAATATTGACCTGGTGGCAGGGGCTGTTCGAACTGCCGTGCGTCGCGATCGGCGGGATCACGGTCGATAATGCGAAGATTCTTGTCGACGCCGGCGCCGATTTTCTTGCGGTGTCGGGTGGCGTGTGGGCGCATCCCGACGGACCGGCGGCGGCGGTGCGCGCCTTCGCCGATATTCTCGAGAATCAGCCCGCGGGATAGTCGCGTCCGGGCGTTTTCGTTCCTTTTTTGGACGCTGGCGACGTCGCCGCATCCTTGCGCCAGCCAAAAAGGCCGGCGCAAGGAGCCCCGCGCGACGAAGTTGCTGCGTTGCCGCGAGGGGGCGGCGGGGTAAGGTCGGGACGCTCGATGCTCATCATGGGCGGGGATATGGCAGCGTCGCCGGGCGACATATTGGATCGATGCGTCAAAAAGGCATCGGCCCGTCGCTTTTGGCGTTTCGATCCAATGGACTGCGGTTCGTGGCTTTTTGCTTGCGCTGGGCCCGGCGCCCCGCAAGACAGCGGGCGGGGAGATTCTTGATGAGCGAAACCACCACCACCTCGCGCGGGCGCGAACTTACGATCCGGGCTGTTTTGCTCGGCGGGCTGCTGACCTTGGCGTTCACCGCGGCGAACGTCTATCTGGGGCTCAAGGTCGGGCTGACCTTTGCGACGTCGATCCCCGCGGCGGTGATCTCGATGGCGCTGCTGCGCTATATGGCCGGCTCGACGATCCTCGAAAATAATATCGTGCAGACGATCGCGAGCGCGGCGGGCACGCTGGCGGCGATCATCTTCGTGCTGCCCGGGCTTGTGATGGTGGGATACTGGCAGGGCTTTCCGTTGCTCGAAACCACCGCGATCACGATGCTCGGCGGCATATTGGGCGTGCTCTTCTCGGTGCCGCTGCGCCGCGCGCTCGTCGTCGATTCGGACCTGCCCTATCCCGAAGGTCGCGCCGCCGCCGAAGTGCTGAAAGTCGGCGTCGCGAGCGCCGAGGGCGCCGAGGAGAATCGCGCAGGCCTGTCGGCGCTCGTGTGGAACGCGCTTGTGGCGGCGGGCTTTACCCTGCTCACCCAGATGAAGCTCGCGGGCGCCGAGGTTGCGCGCTGGTTCGCGGTCGGCAGCGGTGCGACCGGCGTTGCGGGCGGGCTCGCCTTCGCGCTGTTCGGGGTTGGCCACCTCGTCGGGCTGTCGGTCGGCATGGCGCAGCTCGTCGGGCTGATCACCGGCTGGTGGGTGCTGCTGCCGATCCTGACGCAAGGCGGCGCGGGCGACCCCGAGACGCTGGCAAATACGGTGTTTCGCGCCGATGTGCGCTTCTTTGGCGCGGGGGTGATCGCGGTCGCGGCGATCTGGACGCTGATCAAGATCGCGGGCCCGGTGCTCGGCGGCATCCGTTCGGCAATGGCGGCATCGCGCGCGCGGCAGGGTGGGCAGGCGCTCGCGATCGAGGAACAGGATATGTCGATCGGCTGGGTGTTCGGCGGGTCGCTGCTCCTGATGCTGCCGATCGGCATTCTGCTCTGGACGGAGCTTTCGGGCGGGCCGCTCGCGGGCGCGTCGTTCGCGCTGATCGCGGGCGCGATCCTGTTCATCATCATCGTCGGGCTGATGATCGCGTCGGTCACCGGCTATATGGCGGGCTTGATCGGGGCGTCGAACTCGCCGGTGTCGGGGATCGGTATTCTCGCGATCATCGCCTCGTCGCTGCTGCTGCTTGGCCTGCTCGGTCGCGGTGGGGGCGAGACCGAGGTGAGCGCGATGGTGGCCTATGCGCTGATCGTCACGGGCCTCGTTTTCGGCATCGCGACGATTTCGAACGACAATCTGCAGGATTTGAAGACCGGCCAGCTCGTCGGCGCGACTCCGTGGAAGCAGCAGGTCGCGCTGATCATCGGCGTCATCTTCGGTTCCCTCGTCGTGCCGCCGGTACTCAACGTGCTCAACGAGACGCTGGGCTTCGTCGGCGCGCCGGGCGCGGGGCCGAACGCGCTCGCGGCGCCGCAGGCGGGGCTGATCTCGTCGCTGGCGCAGGGCGTGCTCGGCGGCGACCTCAACTGGACGATGCTGAGCTATGGCGGGATCGCCGGGGTCGGGTTCATCATCGTTGATGCGCTGCTCGGGCGCGCGGGCAAGCTGCGGTTGCCGCCGCTCGCGATCGGCATCGGCATCTATCTGCCGATGGCGGTGATCCTGCCGGTTGTGATCGGCGCGGTCGGCGGCTGGTTCTATGACCGCTGGGCGGCAAAGCGCCCGAACGCGAGCTTTGCGCACCGCATGGGCGTGCTGACCGCGACCGGGATGATCGTCGGCGAGAGCCTGTTCGGCGTGCTCTATGCCGGCATCGTCGCGGGCAGCGGCAGCGACGCGCCGCTTGCGGTCGTCGGTGACGGCTATGCGCCCTATGCGCCGTGGGTCGGCCTGCTGCTCTTTGTCGGGCTGGTGTGGCTGAGCTACAAGCGCACGCGCGCGAAGGTCGCCGCGACGCCCTGACACGCCGCTTGCCCTTCGGCGCGCGCGCGGCTAAAGGCGCGCACCTGATACCGATGCCCGCGGGCGCCGGTCTGCTCTTTCCATCCTTGTCTAGTGAGTGTGCGCGATGAAGATCACCGGCGTTGAAATCCGTCCCGGCAATATTATCGAATATGAAGGCGGCATCTGGAAGGTCACCAAGATCCAGCACACCCAGCCGGGCAAGGGCGGCGCCTATATGCAGGTCGAAGCCAAGAATCTGATCGACGGCCGCAAGCTCAACAACCGTTTTCGCAGCGCCGACACGGTCGAAAAGGTCCGCCTCGACACCAAGGATTTCCAGTTCCTCTACGCCGAGGGCGACGACCTCGTGTTCATGGACAAGGATAGTTTCGAACAGATCAATATTTCGAAAGAGGTCGTCGGCGAAGCGCATGAATTCCTGCAGGACGGCATGGACGTCGTGCTCGAGCTTTGGGAAGAGCGCCCGATCTCGGTCGAACTGCCCGAAACGATCGAAGCGACGGTTGTCGAGGCCGACGCGGTGGTAAAGGGGCAGACCGCCTCCTCGTCGTACAAGCCCGCGATCCTCGACAATGGCGTGCGCGTGATGGTGCCGCCGCACATTACGAGCGGGACCAAGATCGTCGTGCATGTGTACGACCGCGAATATGTCCGCCGCGCGGATTAAATAACGTCGCCCTCGCGAAGGCGGGGGCCGCTATCGGCGTAGCGCAAGGTTGCTTGCGGCCCCCGCCTTCGCGGGGGCGACGCGTTGGAGATCGAACAATGGCCGTATCCGGCATCATCACCGTCATGGAACGCGCCGCGCGCAAGGCCGGCACGAAACTGCGCCGCGACTTCGGCGAGATCGAGCATCTGCAGGTCTCGCAAAAGGGGCCGGCGGACTTCGTATCGAAGGCCGATCAGGCGGCCGAGCGTACGCTCTATGACGAGCTGACCCACGCGCGTCCGGGCTGGGGCTTCAAGATGGAAGAGGCGGGCGAGATCGAGGGCGATCCCGGCAAGCCGCGTTTCATCATCGACCCGCTCGACGGCACCTCGAACTTCCTCCACGCGATCCCGCATTTCGCGATTTCGATCGCGGTGCAGGAGCCCAAGCCCGGCGGCGGCTGGGGTGAGGTGACGGCGGCGCTCGTCTATCAGCCCGTCACCGACGAAAGCTATTGGGCCGAGCGCGGCCGCGGCGCGTGGCTGCATGATCGGCGCCTTCGCGTCGCGTCGCGCCGCCACCTCAACGAATGCCTGATCGCGACCGGCATCCCTTACATGGGTCACGGCAATATGGCGCAGTGGAGCCGCATTTTCGGTGCCGTCGCGCCCGAAGTCGCCGGCATCCGCCGCTTCGGCGCCGCCAGCCTCGACCTCGCATGGGTCGCGGCGGGCCGCTACGACGGTTTCTGGGAAAGCGACCTGCAGGTCTGGGACGTCGCGGCGGGCATGCTGCTCGTGCGCGAAGCGGGCGGCTTCGTCAGCGATTTCCGCGGCGGCGACCGTGCGATCGACCGCAGCGAGTTCATCGCCGGCAGCGCCGCGGTACATTCCAAGCTGCAGAAGCTGGTCGCGGGCGCGCTGCGCAACGCGTGACCGCGCACCGTTTCTTCATCGTCATGCCGGACTTGATCCGGCATTCCGCCTCTAAACGTTGAAAGAGCGGGATCCCGGATCAAGTCCGGGGTGACGAACGATGGTTCAAACTATTTCTCGAAAACATACGCCCGAAAACTGTCCATCAGCGATGCCCAGGTGTTGAAGGTTTCGCCGACATTCTCGCGCGGGATGCCCTGGAAATCGAGGTCGACGTCCATTTCGAGCACCGGATCGCCCGCGTCGTCCTTATAGGCGCGCGCGAAGCGCTTTTCCTTGTTCCACTGGTTGAGCCGGTCGAGCGTGACGTCCTTCGCGTCGCTGAAACCCATATAATATTGCAGCGTCTTGCACCGCTCGCCCGCGTCGCAGTTCATGAAGAGGACGAGGAATTTGAGGCCGCCCCGATTGCTCTCGATATAAGGGTCGTCGCCCTCCTTGGCGACGATCGTCGCGGGCCAGCCCTGCGACTCGACGATGGCCTTGATCGTCTCCGGATTCGCCGCGTTCACCAGTTCGGCATGCGCCGGAGTCGTCAGTAAAAGCGCGAGCGATGCGAAGGCAGTGGCGGCGCGAGCGGTGATTGGTCCCATGAAAGCTCCCTTTGTCGATCCTGCGTCTCTAAAAAGCGGCGCAGCAACCCTTTTTCGACGGCGTATCACAGCGATAGGGCCGCTCGCCAGCGCGCATTATGCTTTTGGTCACACGCGAAACGAAAATCCTGCCCGCGGTGCTTGCGACACGCGGCTTCGTGGCCTAAAGCGCCCCCCATAAACGGGTGCGCGACACCCCAAAACAACAGAACTGCGAGCTCCCATGGTCGATCTGACGCAATATTTGCCGATTCTGATCTTTCTGGTCATCGCCCTCGGCCTGTCCTCCGCCTTCGTGTTCCTTCCGATGGGCGTTGCGCGGTTGACCGGGGCGCACAAACCCGATCCGGCGAAGCTGACCGAATATGAATGCGGTTTTCCCGCTTTTGAAGATGCGCGCAGCCAGTTCGACGTGCGTTTCTACCTCGTCGCCATCCTTTTTATCATCTTCGACCTCGAAGCCGCCTTCCTCTTTCCCTGGGCGGTGAGCCTCGAGGAAATCGGCTGGGCCGGTTGGACGACGATGATGGTTTTCCTCGCCGAACTGACCCTCGGCCTTGTGTACGCGTGGAAAAAAGGCGCGTTGGATTGGGAATGAGCACTTCAAGCATCATCATGCCCGGCCAGATGCCGGTTGCCCCCGGTACGAACCCCGATCAGGGTTTCTTCGACGACCTCAATTCAGAGGTGGGCGACAAGGGCTTTCTCGTTACCTCGACCGAGGACCTGTTCAACTGGGCGCGTACCGGATCGCTCTGGTGGATGACCTTCGGGCTTGCGTGCTGCGCGGTCGAGATGATCCACGTCAACATGCCGCGTTACGACATGGAACGCTTCGGCGCGGCGCCGCGCGCGAGCCCGCGCCAGTCGGACGTGATGATCGTTGCGGGAACGCTCTGCAACAAGATGGCGCCCGCACTGCGCCGGGTGTACGACCAGATGTCGAACCCCAAATATGTGATCTCGATGGGCAGCTGCGCCAATGGCGGCGGCTATTATCACTATAGCTATTCGGTGGTGCGCGGTTGCGACCGGATCGTGCCGGTGGACATTTACGTTCCCGGGTGCCCGCCGACCGCCGAAGCCTTGCTCTATGGCGTGATGCAGTTGCAGCGGAAGATCCGCCGCGTCGGAACGATCGAACGCTGATGGCCCATCCCGCTCCTCTCGTCGCGCCGCAGCCTTCGCTCGCGGCTTCGCTGAAGACGGTGCTCGGCACCGACCTCGTCGCGCATGTGTTCACCGTCGATGAAGACAGCATCACGGTGACGCGCGAAGCCGTCGCCGGGGTGATGGTCGCGCTGCGCGACAATCTCGAATATCAGCAGCTGATGGAAATCGCCGGGGTCGACTATCCTGATCGGCCCGAGCGCTTCGAGGTCGTCTATCACTTGCTCAGCGTGACGAAGAACCATCGCCTGCGTGTGCGGGTGTCGACCGACGAGGCGACGCCGGTGCCGACGATCGTTCCCGTCTGGCCGAACGCCGGTTGGCTCGAGCGCGAAGTGTTCGACATGTATGGCGTGCTGTTCAGCGGCAACCCCGACCTGCGCCGCATCCTGACCGACTATGGTTTCCAGGGGCATCCGCAGCGCAAGGACTTTCCGCTGACCGGCTATACCGAGCTGCGCTATTCCGAAGAGGACAAGCGCGTCGTGTACGAACCCGTGCGGCTGGCGCAGGACTTCCGCAATTTCGACTTCCTGTCCCCGTGGGAAGGCGCCGACTATGTGTTGCCGGGCGATGAAAAGGCCGGCGGGACGGGCGAAGGCCCGGGCAAGGGCGCGCCGACGCCGATGACCGCGAAAGAGGTCAAGGCGGCCGACGAAAAGGCGAAGGCTTCGCCGCCGCCGACTCCGAAAACGACCGAAAACACGGCGCAGACCGGCGCGGGCGCGAAGACCAACGTCAAGGCCGCGAAGACGAGCCGCGACGGCGCAAAGGCGACCAAAGCCGCAAAGGCCAAGACGCCCGCGACCGAGAAAGCCGAAAAGGCGCCCGCCAAGCCGCGCGCGCCGCGCAAGCCCAAAACAGGAGGTGACGCATGACCGACTCTCCTCAGGTCAAGCACCACGGCAGCGACATGTTCGAAGGCTATCCGGTCGATACCGCCGATACCGCGGGCGATCAGGCCGTCACCAACTACACGATCAACTTCGGCCCGCAGCACCCCGCGGCGCACGGGGTTCTCCGCATGGTGATGGAGCTGGACGGCGAGATCATCGAGCGCGTCGATCCGCACGTCGGATTGCTCCATCGCGGCACCGAAAAGCTGATCGAATATAAGACCTATCTGCAGGCTTTGCCCTATTTCGACCGGCTCGACTATTGTTCGCCGCTTGGCATGGAGCACAGCTATGTCCTCGCGATCGAGAAATTGCTCGACCTCGAAGTCCCGGCGCGGGCGCAGTATCTGCGCGTGCTGTTCGCCGAGCTGACGCGCATCTGCAATCACATGCTCAACATCGGGTCGCACGTCATGGACGTCGGTGCGATGACGCCGAACCTGTGGGTGTTCGAGCTGCGCGAGGATTGCCTGAACTTCTTCGAGCGCGCTTCGGGTGCGCGGATGCACTCGGCCTATTTCCGTCCGGGCGGCGTCCATCAGGATGTGCCCGAACGTCTGCTCTACGACATCGGCGAATGGGTCGAAAAGCGCCTGCCGAAGCTCTTCGGCGACGCGATGAGCCTGGTGATCGACAACCGCATCTTCAAGCAGCGCAACGTCGACATCGCGACGGTGTCGAAGGAAGACGCGCTGGCGTGGGGCTTCTCGGGCCCGATGATCCGCGGCAGCGGCATCGCTTGGGATCTGCGCAAGTCGCAGCCCTATGACGCCTATGCCGCGATGGAATTCGACATTCCCGTCGGCACGCGCGGCGACTGCTACGACCGTTTCATGGTCCGCGTGCAGGAAGTCTATCAGTCGGCGAAGATCATCAAGCAGTGCCTGCGCGACATGCCCACCGGCCCGATCGCGAGCCTCGACCGCAAGGTCGTGCCGCCGAAGCGCGGCGAGATGAAGCAGTCGATGGAATCGCTGATCCATCACTTCAAGCTCTATACCGAGGGTTTCCACGTCCCGGCGGGCGAAGTTTATGTCGCGACCGAAAGCCCCAAGGGCGAATTCGGCGTGTATCTGGTCAGCGACGGCACCAACAAGCCGTACCGCTGCAAGATCCGTCCGACGGCGTTTTCGCACCTGCAGGCGATGGACATGATGTCGAAGGGCCACATGCTCGCCGACACAACTGCAATTATCGGCGCCATTGACGTCGTTTTCGGAGAGTGTGACCGCTAATGGCCGACGCACCGCAAATTCCAGATGAAGCCGAAGTCCGCGCGCGCTGGGGCGCTTTTGCGTGGACGGCGGAAAATGCCGAGAAGGCGAAGCAGGTCATCGCGCGCTACCCGGCGGGGCGCCAGCGTTCGGCGGTGATGCCCTTGCTCGACCTCGCGCAACGCCAGGTCGGCGCCGAGACGCAGACGCAGGGCTGGCTGCCCGTGCCGGTGATCGAATATGTCGCGGCCGCGCTCGATATGCCCTTCATCCGCGCCTATGAGGTCGCGACCTTCTACACCATGTACAATCTCGTCCCGGTCGGCCGCTATCATGTCCAGGTCTGCGGCACGACGCCGTGCCTGCTGCGCGGGTCGGACGATGTCATGGCCGCGTGCAAGAACCGCGGGATGACCAAGGGCAAGACCACGCCCGACGGGCTGTTCACGCTGACCGAGGTCGAGTGCATGGGTACCTGCACCAACGCGCCGATGGTCCAGATCAACGACGATAATTACGAAGACCTCGATTACGACAGCATGACGCGCATCCTCGACGACCTCGCCGCGGGCAAGACGCCCAAGGCGGGCACGCAGGTGCCGGGACGTCATACGAGCGAGCCCGAGGGCGGGCCGACGACGCTGAAGGAAATGGTCAAGGCCAATCATGACTATCGGAAGGATTGGTAATGGCGGTCTGGATCGCATTGGGCGCCGCCTTCATGGGGCTCGCCGTCGTGTTTTTTGCCACATATGCCGCGCGTCAGAGCGGCAAAGGGAAGGGTGAGTAACCATGCTCGCCGACAAGGATCGCATTTTTACCAATCTCTACGGTTTCCAACCGTGGAACCTGAAATCCGCGCAGGCGCGCGGCGATTGGGACAAGACCAAGGATCTGATGAGCCGCGGCCAGGACGCGATCATCGAGGAGATCAAGGCATCGGGCCTGCGCGGCCGCGGCGGCGCGGGCTTCCCTACAGGGCTCAAATGGTCGTTCATGCCGAAGGAGCCGCGCGCCGACCGCCCGAGCTTCCTCGTCATCAACGCCGACGAATCCGAACCCGGTTCGTGCAAGGACCGCGAAATCATCCGCCACGACCCGCACAAGCTGATCGAAGGCGCGCTGATCGCGGGCTATGCGATGCGGGCGCGTGCGGCATACATCTATATTCGCGGCGAGTTCATCCGCGAGGCCGAAACGCTCTTCGCGGCGGTGCAGGAGGCGTATGACGCCGGCCTGCTCGGCAAGAATGCGGCGAAGTCGGGTTACGACTTCGACGTCTTCGTCCACCGTGGCGCGGGCGCGTACATCTGCGGCGAAGAAACCGCGATGATCGAAAGCCTCGAGGGCAAGAAGGGCCAGCCGCGCCTCAAACCGCCGTTCCCGGCGGGCGCGGGCCTCTATGGCTGCCCGACGACGGTGAACAATGTCGAGAGCATCGCGGTCGTCCCGACGATCCTGCGGCGCGGTGCGACCTGGTTCGCGAGTTTCGGGCGCGAGAATAACAAGGGCACCAAGCTCTTCCAGATCAGCGGCCATGTCGAGCGCCCGTGCGTCGTCGAGGAAGAGATGGGTATCACCTTCCGCGAACTGATCGACAAGCATTGCGGCGGCATTCGCGGCGGCTGGGACAATCTGCTTGCGGTGATCCCCGGCGGATCGTCGGTTCCGCTCGTTCCCGCGGCCGAAATCATGGACGCGCCGATGGACTTCGACGGGCTGAAGGCCGTCGGATCGGGCCTCGGAACCGCCGCCGCGATCGTAATGGACAAGTCGACCGACGTCGTTCAGGCGATCAGCCGCATCAGCTATTTCTACAAGCATGAAAGCTGCGGCCAGTGCACGCCGTGCCGCGAAGGCACCGGCTGGATGTGGCGCGTGATGGAACGGCTGCGCACCGGCGACGCCGACATCAGCGAGATCGACACTTTGTTCGACGTGACCAAACAGGTCGAAGGCCACACGATCTGCGCATTGGGCGACGCCGCCGCGTGGCCGATCCAGGGCCTGATCAAGCATTTCCGCCCCGAAATCGAGCGTCGCATCCGCGAGAATGGCGGCGCGCTGGAGGCAGCCGAATAATGCCTAAAGTTACCGTAGATGGCGTAGAACTCGACGTCCCGCAGGGCGCGACCGTTCTGCAGGCGTGCGAGATGGCGGGGAAGGAAATCCCGCGCTTCTGCTATCACGAGCGCCTGTCGATCGCCGGCAATTGCCGCATGTGCCTCGTCGAGGTTGCGCCGGGCCCGCCGAAGCCGCAGGCGTCGTGCGCGCTGCCGGCCGCCGAGGGGCAGGTGATCAAGACCGACAGCCCGATGGTGAAGAAGGCGCGCGAAGGGGTGATGGAGTTCCTGCTCATCAACCACCCGCTCGACTGCCCGATCTGCGATCAGGGCGGCGAATGCGACTTGCAGGACCAGTCGGTCGCCTATGGCCGCGGCGCAACGCGCTATGACGAGAACAAGCGCGCGGTCACCGAGAAATATATGGGTCCGATCGTCAAGACGGTGATGACCCGCTGCATCCAGTGCACGCGCTGCGTCCGCTTTGCGGAGGAAGTCGCGGGCGTTGAGGATATCGGCGCGATCTATCGCGGCGAGAATATGCAGATCACGTCGTATCTGGAGCATGCAATCCAGAGCGAACTCAGCGGCAATGTCGTCGACCTCTGCCCCGTCGGCGCGCTGACCAGCAAGCCCTATGCGTTCGAGGCGCGACCGTGGGAGCTGACCAAGACGCTCGGCATCGACATGATGGACGCGGTCGGTACCAATGTCCGCATCGACAGCCGCGGGCGGCAGGTCCTGCGCGTGCTGCCGCGCATCAACGATGATGTGAACGAGGAATGGGCGAACGACAAGACGCGCCACCATGTCGACGGCCTGACCCGTCGCCGCCTCGATCAGCCCTATGTCCGCGTCAACGGCGCGCTCCAGCCCGCAAGCTGGGCCGACGCCTTCGCAGCGATCAAGGCGGTGAACGCGGGGTCGTCGGTCGCCGCGATCGCGGGCGACCTTGCCGATTGCGAAACGATGTTCGCCGCGAAATCGCTGGTGACCGCGCTCGGCGGCAACCTGCTCGAGGGGCGCCAGACCGGGCTCGACTATGACGTCACCAGCCTGTCGGCGGTCAATTTCAACACCGGCATTGCCGAGGCTGAGAATGCCGACGTGATCCTGCTGGTCGGCACGAACCTTCGCTGGGAAGCGCCGCTGATCAATACGCGCGTCCGCAAGGCGGTGTGGAAGAAGGGCGCGAAGGTCTTTGCGATCGGCCCTGAAACCGACCTCACCTACAAGACCGAATGGCTCGGTGACGACGCTTCGCTCGTGACCAAGCTGCCGAAGCATGTGACCGACGCGCTGAAGGGCGCCGAGCGGCCGATGCTCATCTTCGGCGGTGGCGCGCTGTCGGTCCCCGGCGTCCATGGTGCGGGCCTTGCGCTCGCCAAGTCGGTGAACGCGGTCAAGGATGGCTGGAACGGCTACAACGTCGTCCATTTCTCGGCCGCGCGCATGGGATCGCTGATGCTCGGCTACGGCCTGCCCGGCGGGATCAAGGATGTGATCGCGGCGAAACCGAAGCTCGCCTTCTTTCTCGGCGCCGACGAGGTCGATTTCGCGGCGCTGCCCGACACATTCAAAGTCTATGTCGGCCATCATGGCGACAAGGGCGCGCATGCCGCCGACGTCATCCTGCCCGCCGCCGCGTGGACCGAAAAGGACTTCACGACGGTCAACACCGAAGGCCGCGTCCAGCGTAGCGAGAAGGCGGTGTTCGCGCCGGGCGACGCGCGCGAGGATTGGAGCATTTTCCGCGCGCTGGCCGATGCGCTTGGCGTGAATGTCGGTTTCGACAGCTTCGACCAGTGCCGTGCGGCGATGGTCGCGGCGGTGCCTGCGCTCGGGACCGAAGGCCTCGCCGACTACGGCTGGACGGTGCCGAAGCTGCCCGCGAAGCCCGAGGCGCGCGCGATCCCGTCGCCGATCAAGGATTTCTACCTCACCAACGCCATCTGCCGCGCGTCGCCGACGATGCAGCGCTGCTCGGAAGAGCTGATCCATGGCGTCGATTTTGCGGAGGCCGCGGAATGACCCCGGTACATGCGATCGCCAGCGTGCTGCTGGCCGGGATGGGTTACGCCGTATGGCGCGGCTTCAACCCCAAGGGCAAGTCGGAGCGGCCCGGCCCGCATAACGGCTGGCGAAATCAGGACGGGGCCGGCAAATGACCGGGACCTTCATTTCCTGGGGTATGGACCCGAACTGGGCGTGGGGCGTCGCGACGATTTGCGGCATCCTGCTCATCGCTTTGCCGCTGATGCTCGCGGTTGCGATGATCATCTATGCCGACCGCAAGATCTGGGCGGCGATCGCGCTGCGCCGCGGTCCGAACGTCGTCGGTCCCTTCGGCCTGCTGCAAAGCTTCGCCGACGGCCTGAAGGTGTTCCTGCAGGAAACGATCATCCCGTCGGGCGCCAACCGGGGCCTGTTCCTGATCGCGCCGATCATAACCTTCACCGTCGCGCTGCTCGCGTGGGCGGTGATCCCGTTCAATTCGGGCGCGGTGCTCGCCGACATCAACGTCGGTTTGCTCTACATCCTCGCGATCTCGTCGCTCGGCGTCTATGGCGTGATCCTGTCGGGCTGGGCGTCGAACTCGAAATATCCCTTCTTCTCGGCGATGCGCGCCTCGGCGCAGATGATCAGCTACGAAGTCTCGATCGGTTTCATCCTGATCGGCGTCGTGCTCTTCGCCGACAGCTTCAACATGAACGAGATCGTCAAGGCGCAGCAGGGCCACGGGCTCGGCATCATCAACGCCTTCGGCTTTAACCTGCTGCTCTTCCCGCTCGCGGTGATGTTCCTGATCTCCTCGCTCGCCGAAACCGCGCGCGCGCCGTTCGATTTGACCGAAGCGGAATCTGAGCTCGTCGCGGGTTACCAGACCGAATATTCGTCGATGAGCTTCGCGCTCTTCTGGCTAGGCGAATATGCCAACGTGCTGCTCATGTGCACGCTCAACGCCGTGCTCTTCTGGGGCGGCTGGCTGCCCCCGATCGACTGGGCGCCGCTCTATGTCGTTCCCGGCATCGTCTGGCTGTTTATCAAGATCTTGATCTTCTTCTTCATCTTCAGCTGGGTCAAGGCGACCGTCCCACGCTACCGCTATGACCAGCTGATGCGGCTGGGCTGGAAGGTCTTCCTGCCGATCTCGCTTCTCTGGATCTTCCTGATCTCCGGCTATCTGATGCTGACGAGGTATTCATGAGTACCATTGCCCACCTCATCAAAAGCTTCACGCTGTGGGAGTTTGTGAAGGCGCACGCCCTCACATTCAAATATTTCTTCAAGCCGAAGGCGACGATCAACTATCCGTTCGAGAAGAACCCGCTGAGCCCGCGTTTCCGCGGCGAGCATGCGCTGCGCCGTTATCCGAACGGCGAGGAACGCTGCATCGCGTGCAAGCTGTGCGAAGCGGTGTGTCCGGCACAGGCGATCACGATCGAGGCGGAGCCGCGCGACGACGGATCCCGCCGCACGACGCGTTACGACATCGACATGACCAAGTGCATCTATTGCGGTTTCTGTCAGGAAGCGTGCCCGGTCGATGCGATCGTCGAGGGGCCGAACTTCGAATTCGCGACCGAAACGCGCGAAGAACTGCTCTATGACAAGGCCAAGCTGCTCGCCAATGGCGACAAATGGGAACGCGCGATCGCGGCGAATCTTGCCGCCGACGCGCCCTATCGATAAGGGCGCGCGCACATGATCCAACTCTTCGCCTTTTACCTGTTCGCGACCATCGTCATCGCCTCCGCAGCGATGGTGATCTTTGCGCGCAACCCGGTCCACAGCGTCATGTGGCTGATCCTCGCTTTCTTCAACGCGGCGGGACTGATGCTGCTCGCGGGAGCCGAATTCATCGCGATGCTGCTCGTCATCGTCTATGTCGGCGCGGTCGCGGTGCTGTTCCTGTTCGTCGTGATGATGCTCGACATCGATTTCGCCGAGCTTCGCGCCGGTTTCGTGCGCTATCTGCCGCTCGGCGCGCTCGTCGCGATCATCCTCGCGGCTGAACTGGTGTTCGCCGTCGGCGCGTGGAGCGCCGGCGGGGTCGATCTTGCGGCGCGCGCGGCGCCGGTCGTCACCGACAAGAGCAATATCCAGCAGATCGGCGAATTGCTCTACACGAAGTATATCTTCCTGTTCGAGGCGGCGGGCATCGTCCTTCTCGTCGCGATGATCGGCGCGATCGTGCTGACGCACCGCCAGCGTGGCGGCGTTCGCATCCAGAACATTTCGGCGCAGAATCGGCGCCGTCCCGAGGATGCGACGCGCCTCGTCGATCCGGGCGTCGGGCAGGGGATGGAATTGTGATTTCGGTCGGCCATTATCTCGCCGTTTCGGCGGTGCTCTTCACGCTTGGCGTGCTCGGCATCTTCATAAACCGCAAGAATATCATCGTCATCCTGATGGCGATCGAGCTCATCTTGCTGGCGGTGAACATCAACCTCGTCGCGTTCAGCGCGGCGCTGGGTGATCTCGTCGGGCAGGTCTTCTCGATGTTCGTGCTGACCGTCGCCGCGGGTGAGGCCGCGATCGGTCTTGCCATTCTCGTTATCTATTTCCGCGGCCGCGGCACCATTGCCGTCGACGATGCCAACCGGATGAAGGGGTAAGCCGGTGATCCAGGCGATCGTTTTCCTGCCGCTCTTGGCGGCGCTTGTCGCGGGCCTCGGCCAGCGCGTGATCGGCAATGTGCCGTCGAAAATCATCACGACGGGCGCGCTATTTACCAGCTGCGCCTTGAGCTGGCCGATCTTCCTGTCGTTTGTGACAGGCAGCGGCGAGGCGACGGTGACGCCGGTGCTGCACTGGGTTTCGTCGGGCGCGCTCCAGTTCAACTGGGAATTGCGCGTCGATACGCTGACCTCGGTGATGCTCGTCGTGATCACGACGGTGTCGGCGCTCGTCCACCTCTATAGCTGGGGCTATATGGAGGAAGACCCGGACCAGCCGCGCTTCTTCGCCTATCTCTCGCTCTTCACCTTCGCGATGCTGATGCTCGTGACCGCGAACAATCTGGTGCAGATGTTCTTTGGCTGGGAAGGCGTCGGTCTCGCATCCTATCTGCTCATCGGTTTCTGGTACAAGAAGCCGAGCGCCAACGCCGCGGCGATCAAGGCGTTCGTCGTGAACCGTGTCGGCGACCTTGGCTTCATGCTCGGCATCTTCGGCACCTTCCTCGTCTTCGGTACCGTCTCGATCCCCGAAATCCTCGCCGCGGCGCCGGGCATGGCGGGCAGCACCATCACCTTCATGGGCATGCGTCTCGACACGATGACGATCCTCTGCCTGCTGCTCTTCATAGGCGCGATGGGCAAATCGGCGCAGCTTGGCCTCCACACCTGGCTTCCCGACGCGATGGAAGGCCCGACCCCGGTGTCGGCGCTGATTCACGCCGCGACGATGGTCACCGCGGGCGTGTTCATGGTGTGCCGCCTGTCGCCGATGTTCGAAACGAGCGAAGTCGCATTGGGCGTCGTGACCTTCGTCGGCGCCGCGACCTGCCTGTTCGCCGCGACGGTCGGCACGACGCAGTGGGACATCAAGCGCGTCATCGCCTATTCGACCTGTTCGCAGCTCGGCTATATGTTCTTTGCCGCGGGCGTCGGCGCCTATGGCGCGGCGATGTTCCACCTGTTCACACACGCCTTTTTCAAGGCGCTGCTGTTCCTCGGTGCCGGTTCGGTGATCCATGCGATGCACCATGAGCAGGACATGCGCTATTATGGCGGCCTCAGAAAGCATATCCCGCTCACCTTCTGGGCGATGATGATGGGCACGCTGGCGATCACCGGCGTCGGTATCGCGGGCGTCGCGGGCTTTGCGGGCTTCCACTCGAAGGATGGCATCCTCGAGGCCGCCTTCGCTGCCGGTGGCGGCGGCGTGATCGCTTTCTGGGTCGGCATCTTTGCCGCGCTGCTCACGAGCTTCTATTCGTGGCGCCTCGTCTTCCTGACCTTCTACGGCAAGCCGCGCTGGGACGAGAGCGAGCATATCCAGCACGCCGTTCACGGCGAGCATGAAGATCCCTCCGAAGATCATTCGGCCGACGATCATGCCCATGCGCATCACCATCATGATACGCACGGCGACGGCACGGCGGGCTATCACCCGCACGAAAGCCCGGTCAGCATGCTTATCCCGCTGGTCGTGCTGTCGATCGGTGCGGTGTTCGCGGGCCTCGTCTTCGCGCACCCCTTCATCTATCCCGAGGAAGGTCTTGCCTTCTGGAAGGGCAGCATCGCGTTCGACGAGCATTTGATGCACGCCGCGCACGAGGTTCCGACCTGGGTGAAGTGGACGCCGTTCACGGTGATGGCGATCGGCCTGTTCCTCGCTTGGAACAGCTATATCCGCAACACCAGCCTGCCGGCGCGCTTCGTGGCGCAGTTCAAGCTGCTCCACCAGTTCCTGTACAACAAATGGTATTTCGACGAGCTCTACAACGTCCTCTTCGTGAAGCCCGCCTTCTGGATCGGCCGCTTCTTCTGGAAGAAAGGTGACGAAGGCACCATCGACCGCTTCGGTCCCGATGGCGTCGCAGCGCTCGTCCAAGGGGGGACCCGTCTCGCGGTCCGGCTGCAATCGGGTTATGTTTATGGATATGCGTTTGTGATGCTGCTTGGTCTTGTCGGCCTCGCCAGCTGGGCCATGGTGAATTTCCTGTGAGCGGGCTTCCTATCCTGTCGCTGATGCTGGCGATCCCCGCGATCGCCGCCATCCTCTGCCTCTACGCAGGCGACCGCAACGCGCGCGTCATCGCGCTCGCCGCGACCTTGATCGATTTTGCGCTGGGAATCGTGCTCTGGGCGAATTTCGACATCGGCGGCGCGCAGTGGCAGTTCACCGAGCGCGCCGACCTGTTCGGGCGTTTCCAGTGGGCGCTCGGCATCGACGGTATGGCGCTGATGCTGATCATGCTCAGCGTCTTCCTGATGCCGCTCTGCATCCTTGCGAGCTGGGATGCGATCAAGCAACGCGTCGGGCTCTACATGGCGATGTTCCTGATCATGGAAACCATCATGATCGGCGTTTTCATGGCGCAGGACCTGCTGCTCTTTTACATTTTCTTCGAAGCCGGGCTGATCCCGATGTATTTCATCATCGGCATCTGGGGCGGCGCGAACCGCAAATATGCGGCGTTCAAATTCTTCCTCTACACGCTCCTCGGATCGGTGCTGATGCTGATCGCGATGATCGCGATGATCATGGAAGCGGGAACGACCGACATCCCGACGCTGCTGAACTACGACTTCCCGGCTGCGATGCAGACCTGGCTGTGGCTCGCCTTCTTCGCCAGCCTTGCGGTCAAGATGCCGATGTGGCCCGTCCACACCTGGCTTCCCGACGCGCATGTGCAGGCACCGACCGCGGGGTCGATGATCCTCGCGGGCGTGCTGCTGAAGCTCGGCGCCTATGGCTTCATCCGCTTCATGATGCCGATGTTCCCCGATGCATCGGCGCAGCTGATGTGGGTCGTCTTCGGCCTGTCGATGATCGCGGTGGTCTACACCAGCCTCGTCGCGCTGGCGCAGAACGACATGAAGAAGCTGATCGCTTACTCGTCGGTCGCGCATATGGCGATCGTCACCGCGGGTCTCTTCGCCTTCAATCAGCAGGGGATCGAGGGCGCGCTGATCATCATGCTCAGCCATGGCGTCGTCTCCGCCGCGCTCTTCTTCTGCGTCGGCGTGATCTATGACCGGCTCCACACGCGCGAGATCGACCGCTACGGCGGGCTTGCGATCAATATGCCGGCCTATGCGCTCTTCTTCATGCTGTTCACCATGGCGTCGATCGGCCTGCCGGGCACCAGCGGCTTTGTCGGCGAGTTCCTGAGCCTGCTTGGAATCTACGAAGCGTCGAGCGTCGTCGCCTTTGTCTGCACCACCGGCATCATCCTCGGCGCCGCGTATATGCTCTATCTCTATCGCCGCGTCGTGTTCGGCGAACTCACCAAGGACGATGTGAAGGCGATGCCCGACCTCAACCCCCGCGAATGGGCGATCATGGCCCCGCTCGCCGCCGTGGCGCTGTGGATGGGCGTCTATCCCGAAAGCTTCCTCGCGCCGATGCGCGGCGACGTGACGACGGTCGTCGCGCGCCTGGCCCCGGCGAAGCCCGCCGGCGACGCGCACCTTGCCGCCGGCAAGCCGAAGCCGGCTGCCGCGCACGGTGAAGCCGCCCACGGCTCCGCCCATGCGGGAGGCGTCCAATGACCGCCGATCTTGCGCTCATCTGGCCCGAACTGATCTTGACGATCGGCGGGCTCGTCACGCTGATGCTCGGCACCTTCCTCGGCGACAGGCAGGTCGGCATTTACCAGCTGAGCGCGCTGCTCACGCTTGCCGCCGCGTCGGCCGCGGTCGTGGCGCTGTTCGGGGTCGAGGCGACGGTCTTTTCGGGCACGCTCTCGGTAGACAGCTTCGGCGGCTTCGCCAAACTGCTGATCTATGCCGCGAGCTTCGTCTGCATCGTCGTGGCGCCGCGTTTCTTCTGTAGCGGAATGCGCGCCGAATATCCGACTTTGATCCTGTTTGCTGCGCTCGGCATGGGCATCATGGCCTCGTCGCGCGACCTGATGACGCTCTACGTCGGCCTCGAACTCAACAGCCTTGCCGCCTATGTGCTGGCGAGCTTCATGCGCACCGACGAACGGTCGAGCGAAGCGGGACTCAAATATTTCGTCCTCGGCGCGCTGGCGTCGGGCATGCTGCTCTACGGCATTTCTTTGCTCTACGGCTTTTCGGGCACCACCGATTTTGCGGGTATCGCGGCCGCGATGGGCGGCGAGCTCAATATCGGGCTCATCTTCGGCATCGTCTTCGTGCTCGCCGGGCTCGGCTTCAAGATCAGCGCGGTGCCGTTCCACATGTGGACGCCCGACGTCTATGAAGGCGCACCGACGCCGGTAACGACCTTCTTCGCCACCGCACCGAAAGTCGCGGCGATGGCGCTGATGACGCGCGTCGTGATCGACGCGATGGGGCCCGCGGTCGGCGCCTGGCAGCAGATCGTCATCTTCCTAGCGCTCGCGTCGATCATCCTCGGCGCGGTCGGCGCGATCGGGCAGAAGAATATCAAGCGTCTGCTTGCCTATTCGTCGATCAACAATGTGGGCTTCATGCTCATCGGCCTCGCTGCGGGAACACAACAGGGGGTCGAAGGCGTGCTGACCTATCTGCTCGTCTATATGCTGACGACGCTTGGCGCCTTCCTCGTCGTGCTCCAGCTGCGCGACGCCGACGGCAATCAGGTCGAAAGCATTCCGGCGCTCGCCGGCCTGTCGCAGCGCCGCCCCGGGCTCGCCGCGGCGATGGCGGTGTTTCTGTTCAGCCTTGCAGGCATCCCGCCGCTGTTCGGTTTCTGGCCGAAATATCTCGTGTTCGAAGCCGCAGTGAATGCGAACCTCGTGCCGCTGGCGGTTGCGGGTATCGTGGCTTCGGTGATCGGTGCCTTCTATTATATCGCGATCATCAAGACGATGTACTTCGACGACAAGTCCGACACCGAATTTCCGAAGGGCGGCGGCGCGATCGTCGAGGATGCTGTGATCACCGCGAGCGCGCTGTGGCTGTCGGTTATCGGCTATCTCTTCATTCCCGTGCTGGCGGTCCTTTCGGCCAGCGCAGCGGCGGTATTGTTCTGATACCGCCGATCGAGCGGATCGCGCAGACAGGTTCGACCAATGCCGACCTGCTGGCGCGGCTGGCAGGCGGCGAGCATGTCGGCGAAGGCCATTGGCTGGTCGCCGACCGCCAGACCGCCGGACGCGGCCGGCTGGGTCGGGCGTGGAATGACGGGCTGGGCAATTTCATGGGCTCGACCGTCGTTCGGCTGACCGCCGCCGATCCGTCGCCCGCGACGCTGGCGCTCGTGGTCGCGGTCGCGCTGGCAAAGGTGGTGACCATCTTCGCGCCGTCGATTCCCGTGCAGCTCAAATGGCCGAACGATCTGCTCGTCGATGGCGCGAAATGTTCGGGAATCCTGCTCGAACGCAGCGGCGATGCGGTCGTGGTGGGGGTTGGGGTCAATCTTGCCTCGGCGCCCCAACTGCCTGACCGCGCGACCTTCTCCTTCGCCGGAGCCGGCATCGCGATCGACCGCGACCGCTTTGCCGAGGCGCTGGCCGTCGCGATGGTCGATGCGCTGTGGATCTGGCGGCAGGAAGGCGTCGAAAGCATCGTGCGCGCCTGGCAGCCCCTCGGCCACCCGGTCGGGACGCCGCTTCGCGTATCCGAACAGGGCATCGACGGGATTTTCGATGGGCTGGCATCCGACGGGGCGCTGCGCTTGCGCCGCGAAGATGGACAGGTCATGCTGATCCACGCGGGCGACGTCGAACTGCAACGACCCGTCAAGGGAGGGAATTGACCGTGCTTCTGGCGATCGACGTCGGCAACACCAACGCCAAATTCGCGCTGTTTCGCGGCACCGAACTCCTCGCGCGCTGGCGGATCGCGACCGACGACCGGCGGACGGCCGACGAATATATGGTGTGGCTCGACCAACTCATGCGCATCGAGGGGCACGACCGTGCCGAGGTGGACGCCGTCATCATTTCGACCGTCGTGCCGCGCGCGCTCCATAACCTCCAGCTGCTCGCGCATAAATATTTCGGGGTCGATGCGCTCGTCGCGGGGCGCGATCCGGTGAGCTGGGGCATCGCGCTCAGGGTCGACGAGCCGCAATCGGTGGGCGCCGACCGCGCGGTCAACGCGATCTCGGCGCAGGCGGTCGAACCCGGCAAGGACAAGCTGGTCATCAGCTTCGGCACCGCGACGACGCTCGACCATATCGGCCCCGACGGCGCCTATCTCGGCGGCATCATTGCGCCCGGCGTCAATCTGTCGCTCGAGGCACTCGTCGCGGCGGCGGCGAAACTGCCGCGTATCGCGATCGAGGCGCCGGCGACGGACAGCGTTATCGGGCGGACCACCGAAAGCCAGATGCTGATCGGCGTCTATTGGGGCTATGTCGCAATGATGGAAGGGCTCATCGCGCGCATGAAGACCGAGGTCGGCAAGCCGCTCACCGTCGTAGCGACGGGCGGTCTCGCGACGCTTTTCCAGGAACAGGCACACCTGTTCGATCGTATCGAGCCCGATCTGACGCTGAACGGGCTGATGCACCTTTATCATCAACGGAAGCCAACAATATGACGACTCCGGGCAAGGAGCTGCTTTTTCTCGCGCTGGGCGGATCGGGCGAGATCGGCATGAACGCCAATCTCTATGGTTGCGACGGCAAATGGATCATGGCCGATCTGGGCGTGACCTTCGGCAGCCACGATTATCCCGGCATCGACATCGTCATGCCCGACCTCGAGTTCATCGAGGACCGCAAGAAGGATCTGCTCGGTATCATACTGACGCACGGGCACGAGGATCATATCGGCGCGATCCCCTATCTCGCCGCCGAGCTTGGCGTGCCGCTTTATGCCAACCGCTTCACCGCGGGGCTGATCGCGCACAAGCTCGCCGAGGAGGGGCTGGAAAATGAAGTCGAGATCAAGGTGGTCGACATCGACGACAATTTCCGGATCGGCCCCTTCGGCATCCGCCTCGTCCCGCTCGCGCACTCGATTCTCGAAATGAGCGCTGTGGTGATCGACACGCCTTACGGCCGTGTCTTCCACACTGGCGACTGGAAGCTCGACGAGGAACCGATCCTCGGCGTACCGGCGACGGCGGCGACGCTGACCGCCATCGGTGACGAAGGCATCGACGTGCTCGTCTGCGATTCGACAAATGCGTTCAACGCCGAAGCGTCGGGCAGCGAAGGGGCGCTTCGCGAAGGATTGGAGCAAGCGGTCGGCGCGGCGAAGGGGAGAGTGGTCGTCACCACCTTTGCATCGAACGCCGCACGGCTCGCGACGCTGGGCGAAGTCGCGAAGGCCACCGGGCGCAGCCTGTGCGTCGCGGGGCGTTCGCTCGACCGCATCCTCGGCGTCGCGCGTTCGGTCGGCTATTTGAAGGATTTCCCGCCTACGGTCGATTTCGACGAGGCGATGCGCCTGCCGCGCGACAAGGTGATGGTGATCGCGACGGGAGGCCAGGGTGAACCGCGCGCCGCGCTCGCGCGCATGGCGGCCGACATCCACCAGATCAAGCTCGAAGCGGGCGACACGGTCGTCTTCTCGTCGAAGCAGATTCCCGGCAACGAGGTCGCGATCGGGCGGATCATGAACCAGCTTGCGGCAAAAGACGTGCTGACAGTGACCGAGAAGCAGGCGCATATCCATGTCAGCGGCCATCCGGGCCAGCCCGAGCTCGCCGCGCTCTACGGTTGGCTTCGGCCGAAGCTTGTCGTGCCGGTGCATGGCGAGATTCGTCATATGCACGAACAGGCGCGCTTCGCACTTGAAAAGGGCGTGCCGCACGCGCTGGTGCAGGAGAATGGCGATCTGGTGAAATTGGCGCCGGGTAACGCGAAGATCGTCGAGCGCGTGCGTGCGGGGCGGCTGATCCTCGACGGCGACGTTATCCTGCCCGCCGACGGCGATACGATCAACGAGCGGCGCAAGCTGTCGCTCAACGGCCATATCACGGTCGCGGTGATTTTTTCTGGCAAACGTTTCGTCCAAAGCGCGATCAGCTATCGCGGCGTGCCGGTCGAGGACGAGCGCGAGGGCTTTATCGATGAGATGCGCGAAGCCGCCGAGCAGGCTGCTACGGGACCCGCACGCGAAGAAGACAAGCTGCGCGAGGCGATCCGGCTGGGCGTTCGCCGCGTCGCAACCGACTGGACGGGCAAGAAGCCTGTCGTCGATGTGATGCTCGTCGACGTTTGAGGATAGGTCGATGAAATGGACGTCCGCACTCGCGATCTTCACGCTATTCTGGGTGTTCAGCGCCTTTTTCGTGCTGCCTTTTCACGGGCGACGGGTGAGCGACGACGATGAGCTGCTGGTGCCTGGACAAGACCGCGGTGCTCCCGCGCGTTTTCGTCCGGGGCGCGTCATGCTGCAGATGACTGTCGCCGCAGGGGTTGCCTTTGTGCTCTATTATATCGCCTATGTGAACGGCTGGGCCGACCCGGACGTGCTGACCGGAAGAGCCTGATTCTGGCGGATCGCGCCGGGCTTGGTCGTCTGTTTTGGGGTGGAGAGCGGAGCCCCTTTAACCTTCGCCCCCGCGAAGGCGGGAGCCGCCAGCGGGCTTACTCTTAGGCGCTGCGTAAACCGACGGCGGCCCCCGCCTTCGCGGGGGTGACGGCTAGTTCCGGCCGAATACGGCCGTTCTTCGCGCGATCAGTTCCGCAGCCGGTCGATCGCCTGCGCCAATGCGACATAGAGCTTGCCGATATCGGACGACAGCAAGGTCACACTGATCGCCGATCCGTCGCGCGCGCCGATCAGCAGGCGCAGCATCGCCTCGAAATCGTGGATGAACTGGTTCACCGACGCGTGGAAAGCGTCATCATTCTGATAGATGCGCAGGATTTCCTTGGCTTCGCTATTCTCGACCAGCTTGACCGCGCGGCGCGCAAAGACGCCGCGGTCGCCCTTGAGATAGGCATCCCAGGCGGTGTCGCTGACTTCGCTCGACAAAATTTTGGTGAGGTCGATCGCGGTCGACTTCAGCGCCTCAGTCAAAAGACCGGCCTGCTTGGCGAGCGAATCGCGATCGGACGCGGCGATCGCCTGTTCGGCCTCGTTCACGCGCTGCTCGACACTCGCGCTCGTGTCCATGATCGTGATCAGCTGGCGCATCAGCCGGTCGGCGGCGCCGTTGGCCGCGGCGACCGCGCGCGCCGAAGCTTCCTCGACCGCGTTCAATTGCGCCATCACTTCATTCTGGAACGCCGCATCGATCGCGCCGGTCGCGGTCGCCTGCATCGCATCGCGCGCGCCCGACACGAGCTTTTCGAGCGTCAGCCGCGCTTCGTCGGCGGCCGAATCGGCGGTGGTGCGGACCTCGGCCAGCGTCGCGATCATCCGCGCGCCGCCCTGTTCGGAAAAGTCGTCGGCGCCTTCGCGCAGCTTCGCGAGCGCGGCTTCGGCCTCCGCCAGCGCCCCGTTGATCCGGTCGGCCAGCTCCTGCTGGCTGGCCGCGTGACCCGCCATCTGCTCCTCATTCGCCTTGAGCGTCGTCTGGACGGCGTTGACGTGCGACACCGTCGATTGCGCCACGAGTTCCGAGGCGTCGAGCAGCGGGCGCAATTTCGACAAGGCCGACTGCGTCGTTTGGCCGTGCGCGGTTATGCGGTCGAGCGCATGCGGCAGCGTCTCGTCGAGCTCGCGCGTCACCGCGTCGAGCGCGAGAAGCAGCGATTCGGCATGGCCGATGAGTTGGTGCGCCGACGCGTTGCCGCTCTGCACTTCCTGTATGAAGGCGCCCAGCTGCGCCTTGGTGTCGTCGATTGCGCGGCCGATGACGCCGGTGCTCGCGGTGACGCTGACGTCGAGTATTTCGAGCTGTCCACCGACGTCGGCGACATGCGCGGTGATGCGCGCAGCGAGCGCGTCGCTGGCGTCGGCATGCGCGACAAGCTGCGTACCCATCGCATCGCTCGCCTCGCGCGCCGCCGCGAGCCGGGCGTCCATTTGCGCGGCAGCGGCATCGACGCCGTCGCGAAACTGTTGCCAGCTCCGGTCGATCTCGCGGGTCATTTCGGCGACGGTCGAGGTCATCTCGCCGCGCGCCGAAACGGCCAGGCTCGTCATCTGGGCGAGCGCGGCGCCATGCGCGTCGGCGACCTGCGCCGAGGCGGCGAGGAGGTCGGACTCGGTTTCCTTTGCCTGTCCCTGCAGCGCGACGATCGCCTCGAGAATGCTCGCGGTCGCGGTGTCGCTCGTTTGCGCGGTCCTGGCGGCTTCCTCGCCCAGCGCGGCGAGCCGCGCCTCGAGAGTGGCGCCCTGTTGATGCGCGACGAGCCCCGCCTCGCGGAAGTTGACCGCCAACCGCTGCGCGACGTCGTCGATCCGCGGCAGGCCCGCGAGCAGCCCGTCCATCCGCTGCATCGCGACGTCGCCCGAGCGGGCGAGCTGGTCGTGGGCGTTGGCGATCACCGAGGCGTTGCTCGCGAGCTTGTCGCTGCTTTCGGTGAGGCGCGAGACGGTATCGAGGCCGAGCTGCTGGACGAGCTTCGCCTGTTCGCCGAGCTGCTTTTGCGCGTCGGCGAGGTGGAGGCCGAGCGCGTGCATCGACTGGTTGAGGGCCATATTCTCTTCGCGTAGCGCCTCCGCGACGCGAGCGAAGCGCCCCTGTTCGGACCGGCTCGATCGCAGCAGGATCATCCACAGCACCGCGAGCAGGGTCAGCGGCATCGCGATCGTTGCGATCAGCAGCGGCCAGCCGGCAAGCCCGGGCGCGCGCGCGAAGCCTTCGGTCGCCGCCGCGAGCGCGAAACCCGTCCAGCCGATCGCGAGAAGGACGAGCAGGGCCGGAATGGTTCGATCGCGCCATGCCGGCGGCGGCGCATCTTCGGCGTCTTCGGCATCGTTCAGCGAGGACATATCGAGCCAATCCGGTTCGGCGAGCGTCGCCGCTTCGGGCGCGGCCAAGGTTTCGGGCGCCGTCGCTTCCGCCGGCGCCGCGCTGTCCACTTCCTGATCTGCCGCGGAATCCCGCCACAATCCGACGATTTTCTTTTCCCCTGTCATCCCGCCATCTTAGCATCAAATAGCCGCCATGAAACGGAAACTTAACCACGAGCTGCCAAAGCTGTGGAATGTCGTTCGACAGTGGTCCCCTCGATCGTTACCTGAATTCCGCGTTCGGCGACGATCCGGCGACGGCGATGGACCTGCGCGGCGCCTTCACCGGCAGCGCGCGCGACCTGGCCGACCTGATGCGCCGCGCGCGTTGCGATGCGAACTGGGAAATGGCGGCACTCCGCCTGAAAGGGCTCGCCGCAACGTTCGGCATCGTTCCGCTGATCGAACTTGCCGAAGTGGCGATGGCGGGCGCGCCCGGTGATCCCGCCATATTACGCCAGATCAAGCGGGCTATCGACGAGATCGCCTGACCGCGCCCGATGCGCGGACCGATGAAGCGGGTTCAATTCCCGTTCAGCCGCTTTCCTCCAGTGAAATATCGATGTCCGCTGTCTTGTCATGGCAACGCGACGCGGTTAGCCGCGTTATCGACGCGCGGCCGAGCCTGCGCGCGCCTGATTTGCGCGTGCGGGCGATGGTAGCCGAATTCAAAGGAGAGATTTCGATGTTTAACCGTTTTCGCTCGATGTCCGCAACGGCGATGGCTGCCGTGCTGGGCTGCGCGCTGATGGCGACTGCGGCGCCGGCTTCCGCTCAGAAGAAGGAAAAGCCGAAGAAGGGCGAGGAAGCCAAGGGCGAGGGCCTGTCGGCGAGCAAGGGGTTCGCGCCCGCGCTCAAGAAGATGACCGACGCGACGACGGCGAAGGATACTGCGGCGCTCCAGGCCGCGCTGACCGAGGGGCAGGGCACCGCCACCACGCCCGACGACAAATATCTCACCGCTTTCTATCAGCTCCAGCTCGGGATTCTGAACAAGGATCAGACGATCCAGGCGCAGGCGCTCGACACGATGCTTGATTCGGGCCGTACTCCGCCCGAGAATCTGGCGGTCTACAACTTCTTCTCGGGCAACTTCGCCTATGGTGCGAAGGATTATCCGAAAGCGATCAAGCGCCTCGAGGCCGCGAAGGCCGCGGGGTCGACCGAGCCCAATGTGCCGGTCCTCCTGATGGACAGCTATCTCAACGCCGGGCAGGTCGAGCAGGGGCTCGCGACGGCAAAGGCCGCGATCGAAGCGAGCCGGGCCGCAGGGCAACGGCCCTCCGACGAACTCTATGTCCGCCCGATCAAGGCTTTGCAGGCGGCCAAGCGCAACAATGAGGTGCTCGACCTCATGACGTTGCGCCTGCGCGACTACAACCAGCCGACGGTCTGGCGCCAGACGCTGTTCATCGCGCTGCAGTCGAACCAGGACAAGGAAATCGGGCTCGACATCTTTCGCCTGATGCGCGCCACCGGGGCGATGCAGGAGCGTCCGGAATATGCGGAATATGCCGCACTCGCGACCGAAGCCGCGCTGCCGGGCGAGGTCGTCGCGCTGATCAAGGCCGGCAAGCAGAGCAATGTGATCCCCGCCAGCGACGCGAAGTTCAACGAACTTCTGAAGAGCCAGACCGAGCGTATGGGCGACGAGGAATCGACGCTCACCGCCTATGCCCAAAAGCCGTCGACGCTGTCGAACCCCAAGGTCGCCGGCGCGACGGGTGACGCGATGGTCGGTTACGGCCGCCACGCCGACGCCATCCCGCTCTACAAGGCGGCACTGGCCGCCGGCGGCGACAAGGACCTCTGGACCTATCGCCTGGGTGTCGCGCAGGCGCAGTCGGGCGACACCGCCGGCGCGAAGGCCAGCTTTGCGCAGGTGACCGGACCGCGCAAGCGGCTTGCCGAATTGTGGACGGTGAAGATAGACACGCCCGCAGCGGCTCCGGCTGCGCCTGCGGCGACGCCCGCCACGGGCAACTGAACCGGCGGTCAATGAACAACGGGCGCCGCTCCGGACCGGAGCGGCGCCCGTTTTCATACCCGCGGGATCAGGATTCGACGGGAATGCCCGCGAGCTGCTTGGCCGTGCGAATCGTCAGCGATGTCTTAACGCTCGTGACGTTCGGCGCCGACGTCAGGTGCGCGGTGAGGAACGACTGGAAGCTCTGCAGATCGCGCGCGACGACCTTGAGCAGGAAGTCGATTTCGCCGTTCAACATATAGCATTCGCGCACTTCGGCGAGGCCCCCGACATAATCCTCGAAGGCCTTCAGGTCGGATTCGGCCTGGCTGCGCAGGCTGACCATCGCAAAGACGGTGATGCCATAGCCGAGCTTCGCGGCGTCGAGGTCGGCGTGATAGGAACGGATCACGCCCGACTCCTCAAGCGCCCGAACGCGGCGGAGGCAGGGCGGTGCCGTCAGGCCCACCATTTGTGCCAGTTCGACATTCGTCATCCGTCCGTTTTTCTGCAGTTCGCCCAATATCTGCAAATCAATCTGATCGAATTTCTGACTAGCCATCGTTGAAACATCCGCTTTCCAAAATTGCGATGACCATAATATTATTTCAGGCGATTGCAATTGTCCCACAATGCGACGCGGAAGGTTAAGACACTTTCATGACCGGAGGATTCACGCTAGCCGGTAAACATATGCTAACCAACGACCGATGGTGTGGGGCTGACTTCGCGTGACCGCTGACTCGATGATTGCCACCATCTTGCGCCAGGCGCCGGCGGATCGCCGCGCGAGTATCACCGCGTGGCGGCAACTCTCCGATATTCTGGCTCAGCGCGGCAATCAACTGGGCGATGACGATATTCGCCGCAGCCTGCACGCGCTCGCCGTATTGCGGCCACGGGTCCCCGAATCCGTCCGCCGCGATTGCGCGCGCGCGCTCGCGCCCCACGGCCGCTTCGCACCGCTCGTTGCGCTCTATGCCAACGATGTTCCGGCGGTATCAGCGATCATGTTGCGCGAGGTGCGGCTGTCCGAAGCTGACTGGCTTGCGCTGCTGCCCGCGACGAGCGCGATGGCGCGGTCGGTGCTCGCCGGGCGCCGCGACCTGCCGGAAAGCGTCACGCGCGCCCTGGCCAGCCTCGGCAGCGCCTCGGTAGCATTGCCGCAGCCCGCGAGCGTTGCGGTCGAAGAGCCGGTCCCGGTTCCGCCGATCGCGCCGGCTGCGGACGAATCCGTCGCGGATGGTGGCCCCAGCCAGATCAGCGAGCTTGTCCGCCGGATCGACAAATATCAGTCGACCCGTGGCCAGCCGGCCGCCACGCCGCGGCCGCCGCGCGCCGCCTTCCTGTTCGAAACCGGGCCCGATGGCGTGATTCACTGGGTCGACGGGGTGACACGCGGCGCGGTGATCGGGCTGTCGATCGCCGAGGCGGCGTTCGGCGGTGAGCCAGGCACCGACGGCGTCGCCGCCGGCGCCTTTCGCCAGCGGGCGGAAATCATCAACGCACGCATGCTGCTGGAGGGGACGCCTGCCGAGGCCGGCGAATGGCGCTTTTCGGCGCTGCCCTGGTTCGACCCAGCGACAGGGCAGTTTCGCGGCTATCGTGCTAGCGCACGGCGTCCGCATCGCAATGAAACCCCATACAGTCCCGCTGCCGCCGAGGATTCGGGCGATTCGATCCGCCAGCTGATCCACGAACTTCGCAGCCCGCTCAACGCGATTTCGGGTTTCGCCCAGATCATTTCGGGCCAGATGTTCGGGCCGGTGAGCCATGGCTATCGCGCGATGGCCGACGCGATCGTCGCCGACGCCGCATCGGTGCAGTCGATCATCGACGACCTCGAAACCGCGGCGCGCAGTGAAGCCGTACCCTTGGTGCAACCGGTCGAAGAGGTGGTCGACATCGGCGCGATCGTGACGCAGATCGAACGCGACCTTGCTGCACTGCTGGCGGACCAGCGCGTCGACCTCAGCATCTCGCGCGTCGGCGGCCCCTTTCTCGGGCTCGTCGGCGACGCCAATGTGCGGCGTATGGTCGGTCGATTGCTCACCGCGCTCGTCGATGTGTCCGAACCGGGTGCGATTCTGGTGGGGCAACTCGTCACCGAGTCGCGGCATGACGACATGCTCCAGCTGCGCGTGGTCCGCCCTGCGGCGATCCGTTTCGCGACGGCGGCGGACCTGCTCGATCCGGGCTTCAGCCCCGAGGGTGAAGCGCCCGGGGCAGCGGTGCTCAGCCTCGGCTTCTCGCTCCGTCTTGTCGACAGCCTCGCCCGCGCGATCGGCGGACGGCTCGATATAGGGCATAACGCCTTGACCTTGCACCTGCCCTCGGCCAACTCGAAGGCCGAGGTCGAGCTGGAGGCGCAGCAGGGCGAATAGGCCTGCGGGCCGGAGGCTGGCAAAGGGGGGCGTGGTGCAGCCTGCGGGCAGTTTCTTTGCATATCCGGCCGCGTCGGAAATGATCGCACTGGATTCGGGCGAGAAACCGCGTTTCTGGGTCACGATCGACACCGAGGAGGATTTCGACTGGGACGCGCCGTTCGCGCGCATCGGCTATCGCCTCGCCTCGGTTCCGGCGCTCGCCGAATGCCAGGGCTATTTCGAGCGCGCGGGGGTGCAGCCCATCTATCTTGTCGACTGGCCGATCGTCACCGACAACCGCGCGGCCGAGATACTCGGCGCAGCGCAGCAGGCGGGACGCTGCGAGATCGGCGCGCAGCTTCATCCATGGGTCACGCCGCCGCACGATGAAGAAGTGAATGCGCGGAACAGCTATACCGGCAACCTGCCGCCGGGCCTGCAACGCGCGAAGATGACCGCGCTGCGCGATGCGATCCATAACCGTTTCGGTGTTCAGCCGACGGCCTATCGCGCCGGGCGCTATGGGCTCGGTTCCGATACGGCGGCGATGCTCGCCGAACTGGGATTTCGCTGCGACACGTCGGTTCGCAGCGGTTTCGATTATCGCGCGGGCCACGGCCCCGACTATCGCGACGCGCCGCTTCATCCCTGGTGGGTCAAAGCGGGGCGGGGCGCGGTGCTGGAGGTTCCGGTCACGACGGTTTTTGGCGGCCTTTTGGGCCGTGCGGGACGCGGCGTGTATCATCGCATCGCGCGCGAAGGGACACATGCCGGCGCCGCGCTCGCGCGCCTCGGCCTCGTCGAGCGGATCGCGCTGACCCCCGAAGGCATCCCGGCCGAGCGTGCGTGCCGGGCGATCGACATCGCCATCGACCTCTGCCTGCCGGTGCTGAACTTCTCCTTCCATTCGCCGTCGCTGCAGCCGGGCAACACGCCCTATGTCCGCAGCCAAGCCGACCTCGACCTTTTCTATCGCTGGTGGGACGTGGTGCTCGACCATCTCGCGCGGCGGGGGATCGAGGCGACGACCGCGGCCGAAATATTGGTGATGGCAGAGCGCAAGGCGGCGCGCTGAGGTTGGCGCTTGCCAACGCGCCGCGCCGTCCGCTATCGCCCGCATATCCCCAACCGGGTTTCGAGAGGGGGCCTGTAGCTCAATGGTTAGAGCTGGCCGCTCATAACGGCTAGGTTGCGGGTTCGAGTCCTGCCGGGCCCACCACTCCCTTCACCATTTCCCTTGCAAATCCGGAACGACGACGGTCCATTGTGCCGTCGGGAGGAGAGGAACATGAGGAAAGGTCGCGCCATTCTGGTCGGGGGGCTTGCGGTCGTCGCGGTCGTGGCGGGAACGGTGGCGGTGCGCACCGCGAACTTTGCGCCAAGGGATATCGCCGGCGGCAGCGATGTCCGGCTTGCCTCGGTGCCGGCCTATGACTTGAATGCCGCGGTCGCGCATCTGAGCGCGGCGGCGCAGATTCCGACAATCTCGCATCAGGAAGCGGCCGACAATGACATCGCCGAATGGGACAAGCTGCACGCGTGGCTCGCGGCGACCTATCCCGCGACGCACGACGCGATGACGCGCACGATCCTGCCGAACCGCACGCTCATCTATCATTGGTCCGGCAGCGACGCGTCGCTCGCGCCGATCATCGTCATGGCGCATCAGGATGTGGTGCCGGTGACCGAGGGGACCGAGGGTGACTGGAAATATCCGCCCTTCGCCGGCACGATCGCCGAAAAGGCCGTCTGGGGACGCGGCACCGTTGATGACAAGGGGTCGCTGATCGGCCTGTTCGAGGCGATCGAGGCGCTGGCGAAGCAGGGCTTCCAGCCGAAGCGCGGCATCTATCTGGTGTCGGGCCACGACGAGGAGGCGGGCGGGTCGGGCGCCGCGGCGGCGGCCGCCAAGCTGAAGGCCGAAGGCGTTCGCGCACTCTATACGCTCGACGAAGGCAGCGTCGTGCTGAGCGATACGCCGGTGATCAATGGGCCCGCGATCCTGATCGGCGTTGCCGAGAAGGGCTATGCGACGCTGAAAGTCACCGCCAACGCGCCGGGCGGGCACAGTTCGATGCCGCCCGCCGAAACCGGGGTGACGACGCTCGCGCGCGCGGTGCTCGCAATCACCGAAAAGCCTTTCCCGATCGAGATGCGCGGGCCCGGCGCGGCAATGGTCGAGGCGCTCGCCGCGCACAAGGGCGGGACGACGAAGATGGCGGTCGCGAACAAGTGGCTGCTTGGCTACCTGGTCAAGAACCAGTTATCGACGTCACCCTCGTCGGCGGCCGCCTTTCACACCACGATCGCGCCGACGATGCTGCAGGGAAGCCCCAAGGAGAATGTTCTGCCGCAATCGGCCACCGCGCTGATCAACTATCGCATTGCCCCGTGGAACAGCTCCGCCGAAGTCATGGCGCGCGCCAAGGCGGCAGTGGGCAAAGCGCCGGTCGATATTAGCTGGGTCAAGCCGCCGAACGAGCCTTCACGCGTGTCGTCGACCAGCTCGCAAGGCTGGAAATATGTGGTGGCGGCCGCGCGGGCCGATGCC
This sequence comes from Sphingopyxis sp. PAMC25046, assembly GCF_004795895.1. Lineage (NCBI taxonomy): Bacteria > Pseudomonadati > Pseudomonadota > Alphaproteobacteria > Sphingomonadales > Sphingopyxidaceae > Sphingopyxis > Sphingopyxis sp. PAMC25046. Next base: position 2,532,881 of record NZ_CP039250.1, on the reverse strand, counting down.
CCCGGTGCGGTTGTTGCGCCCTTCCTGGTGGTCGGGGCGACCGACAGCCGCAGCATGGAGCCGATTTCACAGGATGTGTACCGCTTCATGCCGATGCACTTCACGCTGAAGGAAACCGCGATGATCCATGGCACCAACGAACATATGACGATCGACAGTTTCAAACGCATGATCGATTTCTATGCGCGGCTGATTGCGACGTCTGCGGGATAGACTTGGCGTCAAAGCCTGTTTAAGGCGCCCGCAGCGTCGGGGAGTGGCGCAGCCCGGTAGCGCGCTTGCTTTGGGAGCAAGATGTCGCAGGTTCGAATCCTGTCTCCCCGACCATTTGCTGCTCGATCAGCCCCGTTTCTTCGCCGACGTGCGTCGTGGCGCTCGCGGGGCGAGCGACGCGGGCGGCTCGATCACCGCACCGCTTCGCGCATCGACTGTGCCGCGTAATTTGGCGGGATCCATGCGAACCCCCGCCGCCCAACGCCGAAGGTCGGGCGGGCGATATCCGGACGATTTGCGCCAGCGGTCGAACACGCTGGCGTCGATCGTTTCGTTGACGCTGAGCCATGTCCCTTTTTCACCCGGAACGGCGGGCGCGGCGATACGGCGGTGAAAGCGTCGGCCAAGCTTGAAGATGCGATAGAAGCCCCCCAGAAAACTCCTGAAACTGTCGTGGATCGGCGCTCCGATCTCATAGCCGGTGGGAACAACTTCGCCGCGCCAGGCGAGGCCGAGCTCGCTGGCCTTTTTCATCAGCCAGGCGAGCGGCAGCTGCGGCAGGTCGTCGCCGGCAATGCCGCCGCCGACATTGGCGTGCGCGCCCGCGAACCAGCGCTGTTCGACGATCGTCGGCCGGACGCGGCGCTTGCCCGGCGGATCGGGCGTGTCGGGGGTGAAGCGCGTCCAGAGCGTCGGCGTGAACGCCGCGCGGTGTTCGTCGAGCGCGAGCGCCTGATAGGCATGCTCGAAAATCGTCGACAGCCGGGTGTTGTGAAAGCCGAAGCGCCGGCGGCTGATCCCCGGAATATTGCCGAACGGAATACCAAGCGCGCCGACGGTGTCCCAGACGCCGATCATCTTGACCGGGACGCGCCGTGAGTGGCGCAGCAGGCGCTTATCCGAGGCTGGCAGGTTCTTCGTCTGGTGCAGTTCGACGAAAGAGGGCGCCCGGTCGTCGAGCCGATATCGTTCGTAAAGTTCCTCGACCGAGAGCGGCGAGCCGGGGCGCAGGAGGCCGCAACGCGCGATCATCCCTGCGACGCTGCGCGCGGTGAAGGCGCCGCGACTGAAGCCGAAGAGAAAGATTTGGTCGCCTTGGTCGTAGTGACCCATCAACCAGCGATAGGCGCCGATGACATCGCGATCGAGACCATAGCCAAGCACACCGCCGCGGATGCGTTCGCCGTGCGGGGTGCCGACCCCGGCTGTGTAATAGCAAGGCTGCGGCACACCCGCCGCGTCCTGCGGCGCGACGAGCTGGCTGAGCCGCCAGACGCTCGTATTATCTTCGGAACTGTTCCAGGTGCCGTCGAGCAGGAGGACGAGCCTTTTTCCCGGCATGGTCACGGGCCCTTTTGCCATCGCGCGCTGCTCTCCCATCGGGGTTGGATCTTCTCATGTCCGCGGGGAGGTCGCAAGGCGGCGGGCGCGAAAACCTCGGCACAAAAAAAGACGGCCTTCCCGAAGGAAGACCGTCCCTTTTCGTTTCAGTCATCGCCCCGAAGGGCTGCGACTTACTTCTTTTCTTCAGCCGGAGCGGCAGCGGCGTCGGCCGGAGCAGCCTCAGCCGGAGCGGCAGCGGCGTCGGCCGGAGCAGCGGCTTCGGCGCCAGCGGCAGCAGCGTCGGCACCAGCGGCAGCGGCTTCGGCGCCGGCAGCGGCGGCGTCAGCGCCTTCTTCAGCAACAGCTTCAGCAGCCGGAGCTTCGGTGGTGGCTTCTTCAGCAGCCTTTTCACCGCAAGCGGCGAGGGCGAACATGCTGGCAGCAACGGCGATAGCAGCAAACTTCTTCATGATGTGTGGGCTCCCTAAAATGCCTTTCCGCGTCCGGGAAAACTTCCCGTACCGCGAGCGGCGGGATTTAGCCGTTCCGCGTGAATCGTCAACAAAAATAATTGAGATGGTTGGGGTGCGCGGGAATCTGTCATTTATCCGTAACCGTCACGGAAGTTCTCTATCGTCGCTGTCCGCGAGAATCGCCAGAACCGCGCTCCAGACCACCACATTCTGCCGCAATTGGGCTGGGTCGATCTTGTCGAGCGTGTCGTCGGGGGTGTGGTGCAGGTCGAAATAACGTGTCCCATCCTGTGCCAGATCCACCGCCGGAACGCCCGCCTGAACGAGCGCGCCGATGTCGGCGCCGCCGTTCGCGGGTTGCTTGCCGCGAACGACGCCGAACGGCATCACCGCGGCCGCGAGCTGGTCGGCAAGCGCCTTGGCGCCGCCCGGCAGCTTGAAGTCTATGCGCCACACGCGATCGGCGCCGAAATCGGATTCGAGCGCGACGGCATGCTTCTCGGTCCCGTGCTTCTCGAAATAGGCCTTGCCGCCGAATACGCCGACTTCCTCGGCGCCCGCCCACAGGATGCGGATCGTCCGGCGCGGCTGGCCCGCGGTCATCACATGTTTGGCGGCGGCGGCGACGATCCCGCAGCCTGCCGCGTCGTCGATCGCGCCGGTTCCGAGATCCCAGCTGTCGAGGTGACAGGCGATGATGACAGGGCTTGCGGCGGGGTCGCGCCCCGGGACTTCGGCGATGACGTTGCCCGACTTCTTCGTCCCGAGGTTCCGCGGGGTGAGGACGAGCTTCATGCGCAGCGGTCCGGATGCGGTGCCCGCTGTCACGCGCTTCCACTGGCGGACGAGCTGGTCGGCATCGGGGTTCGAGATGGCGCCGGCGGGGATCGGCTTGACGCCCGGCTCGAAATTGGTGCCGCCGGTGTGCGGGTTACGATGGTCGTCGGTGCCGATCGCGCGGATGACGGTCGCGATCGCGCCCTTCTTGGCCGCGACATTGGCGCCAGTGAAGCGGCCGCGACCGTAATAGCCATAGCCGCTGCCGTCCTGCGCCGGCGCCATCTGGTGATCGATGAAGACGATCTTGCCCTTCACGAGATGCTCGGGCGCCGCGGCCAAGGCGTCGAAGCTTTTAAAATAGGCGATTTCGCCCTCGATGCCCTTGGCGCCGGTCGAGGCGCTGGTGCCGAGCGCCGTGATCGCGAGCTTCTGCGGCCGGAAGGGGCTCGTCAGCCACGCCTCCTCCTCGCCGCGCACCCACACCGGCATATCGAACGGCTCGTCGCGAACATCGGCGAACCCCATCGCCTGCAGCCGCGCGACAGCCCATTCGCGCGCGGCCGCTTCGGCTTCTGTCCCGGCCATGCGCGGGCCGATCTCGGTCGTGAGGTCCTCGGTGATCGACCAGGCGAGGTCGTCGCCGCGCTGCGCAAGCTCTACTGCACTCGGCGGCGGCGGGATCGATGCCGACAGCGGCGCAGCGAAAAGGGCGAGGCTCGCGCCGCCAAGCGCGAGAAGGCGGGCAGGGATGGGGTTCGTCATGCCCTTGTCCTAGCGGGGCAATTCGGCCCGCCGCAAGCGTCGATTGCCCAAAGATTGCCAACGCCGCCCCCATTCGCTAACCGGCCCCCAACTCTCCCGGCCGCACGACCGCGGCCCAGCCACTACCGGAGCTTGACCCCATGGCCGCCCAATATAGTTTCGTGATGAAGGGTCTGACCAAGACCTATCCCGGCGCGCAGAAGCCGACGCTCAACAATTTGAGCCTGCAATTCTATCCCGACGCCAAGATCGGCATCGTCGGCCCGAACGGTACCGGCAAGTCGACGCTGATGAAGATCATGGCGGGCATCGACAAGGATTTCGCGGGCGAAGCCTGGCCCGGCGAAGGCATCACCGTCGGCTATCTGGCGCAGGAGCCGCAGCTCGACCCGACCAAGACGGTCAAGGAAAATGTCATGGACGGCGTGCGTCCCGTCGCCGACATGCTCGATCGTTTCAACGAGATCAGCACCCTGATGGCCGATCCGCCCGCCGACGCCGATTTCGACGCGCTGATGGAGGAAATGGGCACGCTGCAGGAAAAGATCGACGCGATCGACGGCTGGACGCTCGACAACCAGCTCGAAATCGCAATGGAGGCGCTGCGCTGCCCGCCGGGCGACTGGAGCGTCGAGAATCTGTCGGGCGGTGAAAAGCGCCGCATCGCGCTCACCCGCCTGCTGCTCGAAAAGCCCTCGATCCTGCTGCTCGACGAACCGACCAACCACCTCGATGCCGAAAGCGTCGCGTGGCTCGAAAAGCATCTGGTCGACTATCCGGGCAACGTCATCCTCGTCACCCACGATCGCTACTTCCTCGACAATGTCGTGAACTGGATTCTCGAACTCGATCGCGGTCGCTATTTCGTCTACGAAGGCAATTATTCGACCTATCTCGAGAAGAAGGGCAAGCGTCTCGAACAGGAAGCGCGCGAGGACCAGGGCCGCCAGAAGGCGATCAAGGACGAGCTCGAGTGGATCCGGCAATCTCCTAAAGCCCGCCAGGCCAAGTCGAAGGCGCGTATCAAGAGTTTCGACCAGCTCGTCGAGGCGCAGGAAAACCGCACTCCCGGCAAGGCACAGATCGTCATCCAGGTCCCCGAACGGCTCGGCGGCAAGGTGATCGAGGTCAGCAACATCTCGAAGGCCTATGGCGACAAGCTGCTCTTCGAGGATCTGTCGTTCACGCTGCCGCCGGGCGGAATCGTCGGTGTCATCGGCCCCAACGGCGCCGGCAAGTCGACGCTGTTCAAGCTGATCACCGGGCAGGAACAGCCCGACGGCGGCAATGTGTCGATCGGCGATACCGTCCGCCTCGGCTATGTCGACCAGAGCCGCGATGCGCTCGACCCGAACAAGAATGTCTGGGAGGAAATTTCGGGCGGCCACGACATGATGTCGATCGGCAAGCACGAGATGCAGACGCGCGCTTACGTGGGCGCCTTCAACTTCAAGGGCACCGACCAGCAGAAGAAGGTCGGCCAGCTGTCGGGCGGTGAACGCAACCGCGTCCATATGGCCAAGATGCTGAAGCAGGGCGGCAACGTGCTGCTGCTCGACGAACCGACCAACGACCTCGACACCGAAACGCTCGCGGCGCTCGAGGAAGCGCTCGAGAATTTCGCGGGTTGCGCCGTGGTCATCAGCCACGACCGCTTCTTCCTCGATCGCCTCGCGACGCACATCCTCGCGTTCGAGGGCGACAGCCATGTCGAATGGTTCGAAGGCAATTTCGAATCCTATGAAGAAGACAAGATCCGCCGCCTCGGCGAAGGCGCGACGCGCCCCCACGCGACGACTTACAAGAAGCTGTCGCGCTAAAGGCGATGGAGGGGGAGGCGGCTCCGATCTCGTCGAGCGCGATCCGTTTGGACGCGGACGCGCTCAACGCCTTCATGGCGGAGGCCTTCCCGCATTCCGAACCGGGCTCGCGCGGCGCTGTCGTCTCGGCCGCGCCCGGTCATGTGCAGGCGCGGATGGACCCGAACGACAAGGCGCTGCGCCCCGGCGGGCTGATCTCGGGCCCGACGCAGATGGGCTTTGCCGACATGGCGGCCTATGCGCTCGTCCTCGCGCATATCGGCCCCGTCGCGATGGCAGTGACGAGCGCGCTCAATTATCAGTTCCTGCGCCCGTGCCGCCCGGGGCCGCTCTTCGCCGACGCGTATATGCTCCGCCTCGGCAAGCGGCTTGCGGTGATGGATGTGCGGATATGGACCGACGATGCCGACCGACCGGTCGGGCAGGCGAACGTCACCTACGCGATTCCTTGATGCCGGCGGGTCCGGGGCGGTCCTTATCGCTTCATGCACTGGCGCACGTCGTCGCGCTTATATTCGCTACAGTTCCACAGCGCCTTTTCGAACCCTGCCTTGTCGTCGCGGAGATATGAAAAGCTCATTGCGGCACGCTGCGTGTCGTTCATTGCCTCGCTGTCGGGTTTCAGCACCGGGTTGGTCCAGCCCATGAACTTGCAATAGGGCTTGTCGCCGCAGAGCCGCAGCGCGGTGGTCACGAAGCTTTCGGGCGCCGCCTTGCGGTCGAGTTGTATGTAGATGGTATCGCGGCCCGCGCTCTCGCCGGCGCCGGGCACGACCTTCGCCTCGCCGACCGCGGCATTGGCATCGACCGGAGCGGTGTCGGCGGACAGGTCCGGTGCGATGGCGTGGAGCGGCGAAATCCCCGCCAGCTTTGCCATCGGCCCGTCGCTGCCCGATACCGCACCGCGAAAGGCGCCCGGCGTCCCCCAATAGCCCGGCCAGCGGAAGAAGAGGTGGGTATCGACCACCGCGATCTTTTCGAGGCTGTCGCTCCAATAGGGGCGCACCCAGTCGGTGTGATAGTGGGTGGCGAGACCGACCTTGGGATAGGTGCCGCCCGCCAGCATCAGGTCGGCATTGTTACGCGCACGCTGCCAAGCGGCGTCCGAATAGCGGCGGTTCAAGGCGCCGTCGCAGGTGAAGGTGAACTGGCAGCCGGTGGCGCGCTCCGAACCCTGGAACACGACGGCACAGATCGATTTCGGAAAGGCCGGGTGGCGCGCGCGGTTGATCACGACCTGCCCGACCGCCTGTTGGCCCTTGGCGTCGTCGCCGGCCTCGTAAAGCATTGCGGCGGCAAGGCAGTCGCGCGCGCGCGCCTTGGCATCGCCGCCGCCGGCATAGACAAAGGGACGCGGCGCGACGAAGCCCTTGGTGACGAGCGGGATCTTCGCATTTTGCGTGCGCGCATCGGCTTCGGTCACCGGCGCGAGTTCCATCGGCGGTGCTTCGGGCACGACGTCGGCGGGCGGCGCCACGGGGTGTGGCCGTGCCATATAGCGTGCGCCCTCTTTCGCGCCATTGGTGTAGAGAACGCCGCCGATAGCCAGCGCGACGATCAGGACGAACAGCCAGCCCGTCCAGTCGTGCCGTAGCGGCAACGCCGATTCATCGCCTGCGCGGCGCATGGCGAAGGGTCAGATTTCCGGCAGAAAGTCGGGAACCGACAGATAACGCTCGCCCGTGTCGTAGTTGAAACCGAGCACGCGCGCGCCGGGCGGAAGCTCGGCGAGCTTCTGCGCGATCGCCGCGAGCGTCGCTCCCGAAGAGATGCCGACGAGGAGGCCTTCCTCAGTCGCGGCCCGGCGCGCGAAATTCTTCGCATCGGCGGCGTCGACCTTGATCACGCCGTCGAGCAGATCGGTGTGGAGGTTGCGCGGGATGAAACCGGCGCCGATGCCCTGAATCGGGTGCGGCGCGGGCTGGCCGCCCGAAATGACCGGTGAGGCCTCGGGTTCGACCGCATAGACCTTGAGGTTCGGCCAATGCTCCTTCAGGAATTGCGCGGTGCCCGTGATATGGCCGCCGGTGCCGACGCCGGTGATCAGCACGTCGATCGGCGTATCCTTGAAATCGGCGAGAATTTCGGGCCCCGTCGTGCGGACATGGACGTCGATATTCGCCTCGTTCTCGAACTGCTGCGGCATCCACGCGCCGGGAGTCGTTTCGACCAGTTCGATCGCGCGTTCGATCGCGCCCTTCATGCCCTTTTCGCGCGGCGTCAGATCGAAGGTCGCGCCATAGGCGAGCATCAACCGGCGGCGCTCGACCGACATGCTTTCAGGCATGACGAGGATCAGCTTGTAGCCCTTGACCGCGGCCGCCATCGCGAGACCGATGCCGGTATTCCCCGACGTCGGTTCCACGATGGTGCCGCCGGCCTTCAGGCTGCCGTCACGCTCGGCCGCTTCGATCATTGCGAGCCCGATCCGGTCCTTGATCGACCCGCCGGGATTGCTGCGTTCCGACTTCACCCAGACTTCGGCGTCGGGGAACAGCTTGGCCATACGGATATGTGGCGTGTTCCCGATGGTGTCGAGGATCGAATTGGCTTTCATGATCGGTGCGCTCTTTCTTTGAACTCGAATCGCGGGTCGCGGCGGACGCGATTTGGCCAGTCGCCGGCGCGCAGCCAAAGTGCTTCATCCGCCAGTTCCGGCATGGGCGCGGGTTGTAACGAGGCGAGGAGATACTGTCCATAAGGCCAGTCCCCGATCCCCGAGTCGGCGTTGATATGACCGAAGGGTCCGGCGTTTACGAAGCGCGCATCCCAATGGCGTGCGAGGCGCCACACCTGGGCGGTCTGGGCATAAGGATCATTGTCGCTGGCGACGACGATCATCGGCGTGCGCGAGGTGAAGGTAGGCGAGTCGGCAAAGCGCAGCGTCCTGTGCTTGTACCGCAGCCGGCCGAGGTCGGGTGGCGCGACGAGCAACGCCCCGGCGATGCGCGTTCGCGTCAGCGCGCTCGCGCCGGCGAACCAGTGGGCAAAGGCATGGCAGCCGAGGCTGTGCGCGGCGACGAGCACGGGTTCGCTCTCGGCCGCGATCGCAGCGGCGATCCGGCCTACCCATTCGTCCCTTTCGGGTCGGTCCCAGTTGCCGAGCTCGATTCGCTCGCTGTTGGGGAACTTGTTTTCCCACAGGCTTTGCCAGTGGGCCGGGCCGCTGTTGTTGAGGCCCGGAATTGTCAGGATTTTGTGGCGGATCGTCGCGCTGTGCATGACGGTTTCTCCATTGAGGGACAAGGGGGAACCGCGGTGACGGGTAGGAGATAGGTAACTCAACAAATTAAATTGACAATAGGTTTCGGACGGAACGAGCGCGAGGGACGGCAAATGGTTTGACCCTATTGCTTGCTTTGCCTGAACTGCGGTTCGAAGGTGCGCGCACGGCGGAGTTCGGGGAATATCCAGGCCCAGAGCGCGGTCACGCCGATCGCGCCCGCGCCGCCGATGACGACCGCGCCGACCGGCCCCAGCGCTGCGGCCATCGCGCCTGCGCGCATTTCGCCCAATTCGTTCGACGCCGAAATCGCGAGCCCCGATGCGGCGCTGACGCGCCCGCGCATATGGTCGGGCGTGTTGAGCTGGATCAGCGTGCCGCGCACGAAGACCGAGAACATGTCGGCTGCGCCCATGATCACGAGCACGCCGAGCGACAGCAACAGGTTGGTCGAGAGCCCGAAAATCACCGTCCCGGCGCCGAATACCGCGACAGCCCACAGCATCTTCACCCCGACGTTGCGTTCGATCGGACGTATCGCGAGGCCGACGGCGACTGCGACCGATCCAAAGGCGACGGCGGCGCGCATCAATCCCGCGCCTTCGGGCCCCGCGTGCAATATGTCGCGGGCGAAGACCGGGAACATCGCGGTCGCGCCGGCGAGCAGCACGGCGAACAGGTCGAGCGTGATCGTGCCGAGCAGGAAACGCTCGACCCACACGAATTGCAGCCCGTCGACCATCTCGCGCAGCGGGTGGCGGCGGACTTCGGCGGGCGGAGGCAGCACGGGACGAACGCGGCTCAATGTAAAGGCCGAGACCGCGAGCAGCGCGGCAGCGAAGACATAGACCGACCCCGGATGCGCCGCATAGATGAGGCCGCCCGCAGCGGGGCCGATCACCGACGCCGATTGCCACGCAATGCTGCTCATCGCGATCGCGCGCGGTAGCACCGCCGGGGGTACGATATTGGGCGCGATCGCGCTCATCGCCGGGCCCGAAAAGACGCGCGCGACGCCGTGCAGCGCGGCGAGGCCGAAGAGCAGGGGCAACGTCAGCCCGTCGATCCAGGTGAACCAGCCGAGCGTCGCGGCGATCAACAGATCAATGAGGTTCGAGAAGATCGCGACGCTGCGCCGTTCGAAGCGGTCGGCCGCCCAGCCGGCGACGGGGGTCAGGATCGCGAGCGGGACGAACTGAAAGAGGCCGAGCAGCCCGAGCTGGAACGACGCCTCCTTGATCGACATGCCATAGTCGGAGCGCGCGGTGTCGTAGAGCTGATAGCCGATCACGACGACCATCGCGATCGTCGCCATCACCGCGGTGAAGCGCGCGAGCCAGAAATAGCGGAAGTCGGGAAAGCTGAGCGGGGAGGGGGCTTTGGGCGTCGCCTCCGGCATCACCGGTTCTTCGCCTTCGGGTGGGGGGATCGTCGCCATCGATGATCGCCGTAGCCGGCATTTCGCGCCTGTCCAGACAGCATAGCTTTGCCGTTCGTCGATTTTCGGGTGCCATCGGCCTGGACGGCTGGCAGAAACCCCGCACCGGAGTCAGGGAGATCAAAGAATGAATCGCAAATTTGCCCGCCTTGGCGGCGCGGCCATGGCTGCGACGCTGCTCGTGCTCACCGCTTGCAACGCATCCGACAATAAATCCGCAACGGCTCAAAGCGCCAAGTCGTGGACCGAATTTCGCGACAATTTCCTCGCCGGCTATTTCCCGCTCAATCCCAATTTCGCCGTCTATCAGGGCAAGCACGAGTTTGACGGCCAACTGCCCGACTGGTCGCCCGAGGGCCTCGAAAAGCAGGCCGCCTATCTCGAAAAGACGATCGCCGACGCCAAGGCTTTCGACGGTGAGATGACCGACGCGGAAAAGTTCGAGCGCGACTATCTGATCCATGTCGCGCAGGGCCAGCTCTTCTTCCTGCGCGACACCGATTTCGCGCAGAAGAACCCGGCTTTCTATACCGGCGCGCTCGACCCCAATGTCTATATCGCGCGCCCCTATGCTGACGCGACGACGCGGATGAAGGCGTTCATCGCCTATGCCGAAAAGGTTCCGGCGGCGGCGGCGCAGATAAAGGCGAACCTCAAACTCCCGCTGCCCGCTACCTTCGTCAAATATGGCACGGCGGGCTTCGGCGGCTTTGCCGATTATTATAAGGGCGACGCCAAAGCGGCTTTCGCTTCGGTCAAGGATGAGGCGCTGCAAAAGCAGTTCGACGAGGCGGCTCAAAAGGCCGGTGCGGCGATGACCGATCTTGCCGAATATGTCGGATCGCAGCCGGGGACCGCCGACGGCTATGCGCTGGGCGCCGACAAATTTGCGAAGATGATCCTGACAAACGAAGGTGTCGATACCCCGCTCGCCGAACTCGAGCGCATCGGCCGCGCCGATCTCAAGCGCAACCAGGATGCGCTAAAGGCGGCGTGCGCGACCTATGCCGCGGGGATGACGATCGCTGACTGCATGAAGAAGATGAACGCCGACAAGCCAGAGGGCGGCCCTGTGGCGGAGGCGCGGCGCCAGCTTCCGGTCCTGCGTGCCTTTTTGGTCGAAAAGGATATCGTGTCGATCCCCGGCACCGAACAGGCGCAGGTCGAGGAATCGCCGCCGTATAACCGGCAGAACAGCGCCTATATCGATATTCCGGGGCCATATGAGAAAGGCCTGCCGTCGGTCTATTATATCTCGCCGCCCGATCCGGCGTGGGACAAGGCGACGCAGGACGCCTTCATCCCGGGCAAGAAGGATCTGCTCTTCACTTCGGTCCACGAGGTGTGGCCGGGGCATTTCCTCAATTTCCTCCATTCGAACCGCGCCGAAAGCATCTTCGGCAAGCTGTTCGTCGGTTACGCCTTTGCCGAAGGGTGGGCGCATTACACGGAGGAGATGATGTGGGATGCGGGGCTGGGCGAGGGCGACCTCGAAACGCACATCGGCCAGTTGTCGAACGCGCTGCTGCGCGATTGCCGCTATCTGTCGGCGATCGGCCTCCACACACAGGGCATGACGGTCGCGGAATCGGAAAAGCTGTTCAAGGAGCAATGCTATCAGGACGAGGGCAATGCGCGCCAGCAGGCGGCGCGCGGCACTTATGATCCCGCCTATCTCAACTATACGATGGGCAAGCTGATGATCCGCAAGCTGCGCGAGGATTGGACGAAGGGCGACCGGACGAAGTGGAAGGCCTTCCACGACGAATTCCTGTCCTATGGCGGTCCGCCGATCCCGATGGTCCGCGCCGCGATGATGAAGGAAGACGCGCCGAAGGCGGTATTCTGAGGGCGATGACCCGCCCGGCGGCTAGCTTCCCACAGGAACTAGCCGCCGGGCGCCGCTCAATTTGAGGGCGCGCGCAATCGCGCGACGAAGAAGCCGTCGAGGCCGCCCGCGTCGGCGAGCAGACCGGGAAGGGTGCGGATGAATCCGCGGTCATCGGGCGCGATTGCGTCGGGTAGTTCCTCGGGGCGGACGGGGTCGACGGCCCAATCCTTGTGACGATCGAGGAAGGCCGCCACCTGATCTTCCCCTTCGGCGCGTTCGAGCGAGCAGGTTGCATAGACCAGCGCGCCGTCCGGTTTGACCCAGCGCGCTGCACGCGCGAGCAGATCGGCCTGCAGGGCCGCCATCTCGGCAATATGCCGCGGCTCGATGCGATGGAGCACATCGGGGTGGCGGCGGAAGATTCCGGTCGCCGAGCATGGCGCGTCGAGCAGGATCGCATCGGCGGGTGCGCCGGGCTCCCATGAGCGGATATCGCCCTGCACGATCTCGGCCGAAAGGCCGGTGCGCTCCATATTCGCGCGCAGTCGCTCGAGCCGCTTGGCGCTGGCATCGACCGCGACGACATCCCAGCCCGCGGCGGCGAGCTGCATCGTCTTGCCGCCGGGCGCCGCGCAAAGGTCGAACGCCGTCCGGCCTTCGCCGGCGCCGAGCAACCGGGCGGGCAGGCTGGCGGCCAGATCCTGCACCCACCAGCCGCCTTCGTTGAATCCCGGCATCGCCTCCACCGCCTGACCACGCGGCAGCCGGCGATGGCGCGGCGCGAGCGACAGCGCGCCCTCCCATTCCTCCGCGCCGGGTTCGGCGGCGAAGCTGAGGTCTATCGGGGGCGGCGCGCTCCAGCTCGCTTCGGCGGCTTCGACCATCTTCAGGCCCCATTGCTCGGCCCAGCGTTCGGCGGCGGGCAGGGGAAGGGTAGCGGTGTCGGGAAGCTGCCATTCTTCCTGCTGCGCGCGCGACAGGATCGCGTGGACGAGCCGTCGCGGCCCGCCGTCGACGAGCGGCAGCGCGGTCGACACGACTGCGTGGCCCGGGCTCCTCAGCACCAACAACTGCGCGAGCGCGATCCGCAGCACGGCGCGCGACTTGACATCATCGGGAAGTATCTGCGCGGTCGCCCCGTCGATCAGCGCGTCGATGTCGACCATCCGGCGCATCGTTTCGGACGCGATCGCGACGGCGAAGGCGCGGTCGGCGCCGGTCAGCCCCTGCGCGGCGGCGTGCATCGCCACGTCGAGCGGATCGCCGCGGCGCAGGATCGCGTCGACCAGGCGGAGGGCGGCGCGGCGCGGCGCCATGCCCGGCGGATCGGCCTCGCCCGGCGCGCGGCGACGGCGCGGGGAGCGACGATCAGCCATGACCGGGAACGGCGTGGTTGGCGTGGCGCATGAAAAATCCTATATTGCGGGCATGACGAACGACAGCAGCCCGAACGCGACCATCGGCGGAACGCCGCGCGCTGTAAAGCGCCCCGCGCATGTGAAAGCGCCCGAAGGCTGGACGAACAGCGCGGTTCCGGCGCCCCGGCCGATCGATGAGGACAAGGCCGAGGATCAGCCCGGCGGGCGCAACCCGGTGCGCTATGGCGACTGGGAACTCAAAGGCGTCGCAGTCGACTTCTGAGTTGCAATGGCGTGCGGCCTAGCGGCTCCGCCGAGACGCAAAAAAGGCCGCCCCCGGCACCGAGCGGGAGCGGCCTTGTGTTTATCTGCCTTTAGACGGCGGGCAGTTCGGTGTTCAGCGGCATCTTGCCGCTCTTGACCTGTTCGGCGAACACTTCGCGCATCAGCTGCAGCGAGAAGAGGTGCGCGAAGATCAGGCCGAGGATGCCGTTCTGCATCAGCTTTCGCAGCACGTCGCCGCGCAGTTCGCGCAGCTTGTTCTCGTCGACCATCTGGAAACCGCGATAGACGAAGGGCTTGTCGTGGCCTTCCTGCTGGATGGCGACTTCGCCGTCCATCAGAAGGTCGGCCTTTTTCAGCTCGTCCATGAACATGCCGGTGCGCTGGCCGGCTTCCTCGAAATTCTTGCAGAACTCGAGCACCGCCTTGGTCTGGTCCGACGGCTGCCCGTCGACGAACAGCTCGTCGCCTTCGTCGAACTTGCCGAGCGCGCCCGAGGTCGGGTCGAAGCACAGCGACAGCTCGTCCGAATTGGGCTGAAGCTTGGCGAGAAGGAAGGGATAGCGGCGGATATAGGCCGGGACATAGACAGGGTTTACCAGCTTGCCTTCGTCGTCGACGAAGGTGTTGATGCCTTCATTGAGGCCCATCAGCGCGAGCGGCACAGGATTGTCGCCCGCCGAAAAGACGATCGGGAAAAAGCGGCAGGCCGAAACGAATTCGTCCGACGTCAGCGGGATCGCATGCTGGCCAACCAGAAATTCGGCGCTGTCGAGCGGGCGGGCGCGGAAATCGGCGTGATCGACGCTCGAAAGCGGGACGAGGTCTTTGTAGAACAGCGGCAGGTTGGCAGGTGCGGGCGCAGTGGCCATGTTTCAACTCCGGTAGGTTCCCGTCGGCGGGACAAAAAAGATACAGCGCCTTATTGGCCCGCGCCGTGCGACGCAAGGGGGCGATCGTATGCGCGATGCGTCAGGCGATGAGTTTGCCGGGGTTGAGGATGCCCGCGGGATCGAGCCCGGCCTTGACACCGCGGAGCGCCGACAGTCGCGCCGGGCTGTCGAGTTCGGCCAATATGTCGCGCTTCATCTGGCCGATGCCATGTTCGGCCGAAATCGATCCGCCGAGTTCGACGATGTGCGAATAGACGAGCCGGCTGACCGCCGCACCATGCTCGGCGAGCCATAGAGCGCCATCGACCCCGGCGGGTGGCTGGACGTGATGATGGACGTTGCCGTCGCCCAAATGCCCGAAGGACAGCACCCCGATGCCCGGAAAGGCGCGATCCAGCCGACGCGGGTTTTCGGCGATAAAGGCGGGCATCAGGTCGATGGGCACGCTGACATCATGTTGCAGAGCGGGCCCTTCGGCGCGCTCGGCTTCGGAAATCGAATCGCGCAGCCGCCAGAAATCGTCGCTTTCGCGTTCATTTTTGGCGATCACGACATCGCCGATCAGGCCGGCGTTGATCGCTGCCGCGAGCTGTGGATCGAGCGCGTCGCCCAGCGCCTGATCGCTGTCGCCCGCTAGTTCGAGCAGCACATGCCACGGTTGCGCGCCCGAAAGCGGCGCGCGCGTCTGCGGGATATGGCGCAACACCGCATCGAGGCAGCTTTGCGGGATCAGTTCGAACCCCTCGAGGGCATCGCCGATTGCCGCGTCGAGACGGCGCAGCAGCAAAAGCGCACTTTCGGGCGAATCGAGGCCGATCCACGCGGTGCGCCGGGCCGCCGCGGCGGGGACAAGGTGTAGGCAAGCTGCGGTGACGATGCCCAAAGTCCCCTCGGCGCCGCACAACAGGTGTCGCAGGTCGTAACCCCGATTATCCTTCTTGAGCGGCGCAAGTCCGTCGAAGATGCTGCCGTCGGGCAGCACCGCCTCGATCCCCGCGACCAGCGCCCGCATCGTCCCGTGCCGCAGCACCTGCGTCCCTCCCGCGTTGGTCGACACGAGGCCGCCGATCGTCGCCGACCCCTTGCCACCGAGGGTGAGCGGAAAGCGCAGGCCGTGCGCCAGAACATCATGATGGAAGCTTTCGAGAATCGCCCCCGCCTCGGCGACGGCGAGCCGTGCCGCCTCGTCGACACCGCGGATCCGGTTCATCCGCCGCAGGCTCAAAAGCAGCTGGTCGCCGCTGGCGTCGGGAGTGGCGCCGCCGACCATGCCGCTGTTGCCGCCTTGGGGTACCAGCGCAACCTTCGCGTCGGCGCACAGCCGGACGATGGCGGCGACCTCTTCGGTCGATGCCGGCGACAGCATCGCGGCGGCGCGGCCGTGATACTTGCCCCGCCAGTCGGTCAGCCAGGGCGCGATCGTTTCGGGGTCGGCGCTATAGCCTTTGGGTCCAAGCAAAGCCGCAAGGTCACGCAGCAGCGATGTCGATGGCGCCTGCGTCATAGCTTCCACTCCGTAAATTTCCCGCATCCCGGTGGCGAATGAGGGGGCGACAGTTCATTTGATGTTCAATCATCCTCGTTAAAGGGGGCGATGGACGAATCGCGTGTATTCGTCCAGCGGGGATGGACGCGGGAGCCGACGGTGAGCAGCATCATTTTTCAGGACGCCAAGGGAGCGACAGCGCGGCCGTGCTGACGGCGGCGTTCCTGTGGTTCGTCGCGGCCGCGCCGGCCGCCGACGCGCCGCGGCCCGTCGCGGCGCCCGACCCGCTGGTGGCGATTTCCGCGCCGCCTGTCGATCAGGCATCATCCTTCTGGCAGATGGTGATCGAGCAGCAATTGATCATCCGCGTTCCCGCCCGGCGATCGCCGATCAACAATTTCGCTGCCGAACGCTCGACGCCCAGGCGGGAAATCGAGTTGCCGATTGTCTGGAAGGAAAAAAAGGCTCCCAAATGCGTCGCGATGCGCAACATCATGGGGATGCAGGCGGTTCAGCGCGACAGTATCGACCTGATCACGCGGCAGAAGCAGAGATTGCGCGCCCAACTCAACCGCGGCTGTCGCGCGCTCGATTTCTACGCCGGCTTCTATATGCAGGGCAGCAAGGACGGCAAACTCTGCGAGGACCGCGACGAGATTCACGCCCGCACCGGCGCGAAGTGCGAGATCGACAAGTTTCGGCTGATGGTCCCGGTTCACGACAACGAGGACGATTGATCGCGTTTTTCGCGGCCTTTCCTTGACTTTTCTCTGCTATTTGCCCAAGGGCCGCGGCAACGTCCGTCTGCGTGGGTGGCGGCGCGCTCTTCTTTTTTCCGGACATATTGCCTCATGAATTTTGCCGACCTCGGCCTTTCCGACGAACTTTTGCGCGCGATCGACGAGTCGGGCTACAACGAACCGACCGCCATTCAGGCCGGCGCGATCCCCTCGGTGCTGATGATGCGCGACATGATCGGCATCGCCCAGACGGGGACGGGCAAGACCGCTTCCTTCGTGTTGCCGATGATCGACATCCTCGCGCACGGCCGCGCACGCGCGCTGATGCCGCGTTCGCTGATCCTCGAGCCGACGCGCGAACTCGCGGCGCAGGTTGCCGAAAATTTCGAAAAATACGGCAAGTATCACAAGCTCTCGATGGCGCTGCTCATCGGGGGCGTGCAGATGGGCGACCAGGTTAAGGCACTCGAAAAGGGGGTCGACGTGCTGATCGCGACGCCCGGCCGCCTGATGGATCTGTTCGAGCGCGGCAAGATCCTGCTGACCGGCTGCAACCTTTTGGTCATCGACGAAGCCGACCGCATGCTCGACATGGGCTTCATTCCCGACATCGAGAATATCTGCACCAAGCTGCCGGCGAATCGGCAGACCCTGTTGTTCTCGGCGACGATGCCGCCGCCGATCAAGAAGCTGGCCGACAAATTCCTGTCGAACCCGAAGACGGTCGAGGTCGCGCGTCCCGCGAGCCGCAACGAGAATATCGAGCAG
Organism: Sphingopyxis sp. PAMC25046; assembly: GCF_004795895.1. Taxonomy (NCBI): domain Bacteria; kingdom Pseudomonadati; phylum Pseudomonadota; class Alphaproteobacteria; order Sphingomonadales; family Sphingopyxidaceae; genus Sphingopyxis; species Sphingopyxis sp. PAMC25046. Next base: position 2,515,491 of record NZ_CP039250.1, on the reverse strand, counting down.
TTCCTCGTCAAGACGTCGGAGCGCGGCAAGCGCGACACGCTGCGCGACCTGCTCGAGGCCGAGGATATCGGCACCGCGATCATCTTTTGCAATCGCAAGACCACGGTGCGCGAGCTGGCGAAATCGCTCCAGCGCCACCGTTATAAGGCAGGCGAGATCCATGGCGACATGGACCAGTCGAGCCGCATCGCCGAGCTCGATCGGTTCAAGGCGGGCACGATCAACATCCTCGTTGCGTCGGACGTCGCGGCGCGCGGGCTCGACGTAAAGGGCGTGAGCCACGTCTTCAACTTCGACGCGCCCTGGCACCCCGACGATTATGTCCATCGCATCGGCCGCACCGGCCGCGCGGGCGCGAAGGGGCGCGCGTTTACGCTGGTGACGCCGTCGGACGACGAGGCGGTCGACAATATCCAGAAGCTGACGGGCTACAAGATTCCCGTCCACGGAGGCGGCAAGGCCGATGCCGCGCCCGCGAAGGAAGAGGCGCGCGAAGAGCGTGAGCCGCGCCGCGAAAAATCCGAACGCGGTGGCCGCGGCGGCAAGGCCAAGCGCGCCGAGGCGGCCGAAAAGCCCGCCCCGAAGCCCGCGAAGAAGGCCGACGATCGCCGGGCGCCGCCGGCAAAACAGCGCCAGCAGGACGACGACGGCCCGGACGACGGCTGGAATGGCCCGATGCCCGATTTTCTGTCGGTGGGTTTCGGCAGCTAGGGATCGGGTCGCGGCGCTCTAGCTTCGCCGCTGCGATCCGTTGATCAGTTCATCGACGGCGACACGCGAAAGCGCCTGCGAGGCGAGGACGACTGATGTCTCCACCTGCCGCGCGGGCACATCCCAGAAGGTGCGTAGCAGCGCCGCCATATCGTCCTTCGATACACGGACGAAGCCGTGGCGCTCGTAAAATCGGATCGCCCATTCGGCCGCCTGCCACGTTCCGATCAGTATAGGCTTGTCACTGGCCCCGCAAAGATGCTCGAGAAGCCTCGAGCCGATGCCGCTGCCTTGATAATCCGGCAGGACATAGGCGTGGCGGATCAGGTCGACCTTGCCACGCTCCTGCATGCCCATCACGCCCACCAGGCGGCCGTCCACGACGCAGCCGCTGAAGACAACGCCGTGCGCGATTTCGGACGCCAGTTCGTCTGCCAACATATAGGGATCGTGCCAGCGGTCGGCCGGGATTACGCCGCGATATGCTTCGGCCGCGCAATTGATGATTCGAAGGGCATCGCCGAAATCCGCCGGGACGATGCCGCGCATCTCGACCCTAAATGATGCGCCATTTCGCTCTGCCATCCTCTTTGACCTCCAAAAAACGGGAACCGGGCCCGTCCTAGTGAGAGAAGATGGCGCCGCTCTTGTATGAAATTGCAGCCCGGATGCGATGGGCGCGGGCATATTGGCCGGGCGTGTAGCCATAGCGCGCCACGAAGCCGCGGTGCATATGGCTCTGATCGGCGAAGCCCGCTTCGATGGCGGCTTCGGCCAAAGGCATTTCGCGTCCGATCAGCCTTCGCGCCAGATCGATCCGCCTCTGCATGATATATGCGTGCGGGGTCAGGCCCGTCAGGCGCGAAAAGGCGCGTAACGTCTGGAAGCGGCTGAGCCCCGCCTGCGTGGCCATCGCGGGCAGGCGGTGCTGCGCTGCCGGATCGTCGTCGATCGCCTCGCGGAGGCGCAATATCCGGCGGTCAACCCCGCGTACGGACGGGGGCGGCGTGCCGGTCAGGCCATCGAAGAGCGCGAGCAGTTCTTCGTCCAGATCGCGCGCCGGGTCGGCCCGAAGCGCGGCCCGCCGAGCCCGGACGAACCGGCACGCCAGCGCGCGGTCGGCAACGACTGGCTGGTGCAACTCGCGATTTGCCGTCCGGCCGTCGGTCAGATCGGCCATGATCTCGCAAATCAATGGCGCCTGGATATAGAGCATCGACCAGGATCGCTTCTCCCCGATGGGCATGCCGTCGTGGACTTCGCCAGGATTGACCGTGATCAGCGCGCCGCAGGCCGCCTCGACGGCGCCGCGTCCGCTCCACGAGCGCTGGGCCCCGCTGGTAACCAAACCGACGCCGAATTCATCGTGCGCGTGCCGCGCGAACGAACGGTCCGAGTACGCATCGACTGCGGTGATGGCGCCGTCATGCAACGACCGGACGCGGAAGTTTCCGAAAGACATATTGTCCATGATGCTGCGAAAATGGGGCAAGGCAATCCACCGACTGCCGTCCCGATCAAAGCCGGACCAGCATCTTCCCCATATTCACGCCCGCGAACAGCCCCAAAAAAGCATCGGGCGTCGCTTCCAGCCCCTCGAGCACGGTTTCGCGCATTGTCACCGCGCCGCTGGCGATCAGGCCGCCCATGTCGGCGTAGAATTCCTCCATGCACTCGATGAATTGGTCGGTGTAGATGAAGCCTTCCATGCGGATCCGCGCAGGGATGGCGCGGATGATATATTTCATTTCCTGTGATTTTCCATCGTTATAGACGTCGATCATGCCACAGATTGCGAAGCGCGCGAAATCGTTCGCGACTGCAAAGGCGGCGTCGAGGTGCTCGCCGCCGACATTGTCGAAATAGACGTCGATCCCGGGCTTGCCGAGGCGTTCGAGCGCGGCGGCGATCTGCGGCAGCACCGGGCCCGCCTTGTAGTCGATTACGGCATCGGCGCCGAGATCGAGGACCCATTCGCATTTTTCCGCGCCGCCCGCCGAGCCGATCACCCTCATTTCGCGCGCCTTGGCGATCTGGACCACCGCCGATCCCACCGCGCCCGCGGCGGCCGACACGAACACCGTGTCGCCGGGCTTCGCGCTCGCAATGCGGAGCAGGCCTATCCAGGCGGTGCCGCCCGTGAGGCCCATATTATGGAGGAAGGTCTGCGGCGTCATGCCCGCCGCCAGCGCCTCGGCGGGCAGCTTGTTCGGCATCATGTCGAGCCCGATCACGCCGCCGTCGCGCCAGCCGCCCATGTGAAGGATGAGGTCGCCGGGCGCGAAGCCCTCCATCCCGCTTTCGACCACTTCGCCGATCGCGCCACCGGTCATCGGCTGGCCGATCTGAAAGCTCGCCGCGTAGCTTTTCGCCTCGTTCATGCGGCCGCGCATATAGGGGTCGACCGACAGCCAGAGATTGCGGACGCGAAGCTGATCCTTTTCGAGCGGCGCGTCGGGCAGGTCGCGGAGCGCAAAATTGTCGCGCGTCGGCAGCCCCTGCGGACGACTGGTCAAATGCCATGCCTTGGCCATCGGAATCCCCCCATTCCTCAAATTTTTCGAGCGGCGGCGGCAATCGTCAGAAAAGCCGTTGCCACTGCCAGCGAGTGCCGTTAAGACCCCGCCCGTCGCGGGGCCGTAGCTCAGATGGGAGAGCGCTGCAATCGCACTGCAGAGGTCAGGGGTTCGATTCCCCTCGGCTCCACCAGCGACCCACCCGGCGGGTTATCCCGCGAAATCCCGAATCATATTCTTCGCGATCACTAGCTGCTGAATCTGCGTTGTCCCTTCATAAATGCGGTAAATGCGGCAGTCGCGATAGAAGCGTTCGGCCAGATATTCCTTGAGATAGCCGGCGCCGCCGTGGATCTGGACGACGCGGTCGGCGACGCGGCCGCACATTTCGCTGGCGAACATCTTGGTCGCCGCGGCCTCGACCAAAATCTTCTCGCCGCGATCGGCGCGCGCGCAGGCGTCGTTGAGCATGCAGTCGGCGGCATAGATTTCGGCCTTGCTGTCGGCGAGCATCGCCTGGATCAGCTGGAAATTGGCGATCGGTTCGCCAAACGCCTTGCGCTCCATCGCATATTGCAGGCCCGCGTCGAGCATGCGCTTGGCATAGCCGACGCTCGCCGCCGCGACCGACAGGCGCCCGTTGTCGAGGCTCTGCATCGCGGCGCGAAAGCCGATCCCTTCCTCGCCGCCGAGCAGCGCATCGCCGTCGACATGCACATCCTCCAGGATCACGTCGGCGATCTGCGATCCGGCCTGGCCCATCTTGCCGTCGGGCTTGCCGATCGACACGCCCGGCGCATCGCGCGGGACGAGGAAGGCGCTGACATGGGCATTCTTGGGCAACGCCTCGACATTGGTGCGCGCCATCACCAGGATGACGTCGGCGAAGGGCGCATTCGTGATGTAGCGCTTGGTGCCGTTCAGCACATAGCCGTTGCCCTCGCGCACCGCGCGCGTCTTCATCGCCGCGCTGTCCGACCCGCTGTCGGGCTCGGTCAGACCGAAGGCCGCGATCGATCCGCCGGCGAGCTTGGGCAACCAATGCGCCTTCTGCTGATCGGTGCCGAAACCGATGAGCGATTTGCACACCATGCCGATGTTGATCGACACGATCGAACGATAGGCGGGCGAGGCGTAAGCCAGTTCGCGGATGAAGCCGACATATTGGCTGATGTTCATGCCCGCGCCGCCATATTCTTCGGGCATCGTCACGCCGAACAGACCCATGTCGCGCATTTCGGCAAGAATATCGTCGGGAACGCGGCCGAGTTCCTCGAGTTGGTCCTCCGCCGGGATCAGCCGCTCGCGGACATAGCGTTGCAGCTGCTCGATGAAGGCGTCGTAGATATCGGCATCCATTCCCGGATTGGTCATCGTTTTCCTGTCCCTTGGTCTATTGTCCGCCATATGTGTCGATTGCCGCGAAGATACGCGTCAATTGCTCGCGTTCGTCGGCGCCGATGTCGGGGCGCCAGATTTCGAACAGCAGGACGGTGCGGTCGCTGGTCCCGCGGTTCCACGCCTCATGCTCGAAACTGTCGTCGAAAATCAGAAGCTCGCCCTCGCGCCAGCTCCGCGTTTCGGCCCCGACGCGCAGCCCGCAACCGTCGGGGACGATCAGCGGCAGGTGGCATATGAGGCGCGTGTTGAGCATGCCGTGGTGCGGCTGGATATGTGTGCCGGGCGTCAGGCGCGAAAAGAGCGCGATCGGCGCGCGCCCGGGAATCACGGGCTGCGGCGCGAGTTCCAGCGCGGCGAGGGTCGCGGGACATAGCGCCGCCATGGCGTCGGCGACCGCGCCGTCCTTCCAGAGCCAGGCCGCGCCCCAGTCGGGTTTGTCGAGCAGCGGGTTGTTCGGCGGTGGCCGGCCGGGCGCGGCGGTGACATAGGGACCGAACGGATCGGCCGCGCCGCCAACCATCGCCAGCAGCTCGGCGCGGATCGCGTCGGTCGCGGTCTCGACCCCTTCCGCCCAGCCGAAATCGGACCGCTCGAAAAAGGGGCGCTGGGCGAGGCCCGGGAAGTAGAACATGTTCGGCTGTTGCACATAGAGCGGCTGCTCGCCGGCGAGCATCCTGAGCGCCTCGGCGACGCGCGGCGTTGCGGTCCCGGCATCGATACCCGCACCGCGCAGCTGGACGAGCAGATGATCGGCAAAGGCGCGGTCGGTCTCCGCGAGGAACTGCTCGGCGCGCTGAAGGCCGGGGTGAAGCGACGGCGGAACGCTGCGGGCCTGCGCGGCGGTGCCCAGCGCGAGGCGGTAATAGCTGCCCGCCGCGCGGTCATCGGCAAGGCGACGCTTGAGCTCCGCCATCGCCAGCAACGCGGGGATGTTGCCGCGGTCGGCGCGGATCGCGGCGTCGAGTATGGCCGTTTCGGCGGCAACGTCGCCGCGGCGATGCGCATCGCGCGCGTGATCCAGCCATGTGGTCTGCCCCGTCATGGCCTTTGCCATAACGGGGCGCTGGACCTTTGCAAGCGCGCGCCGGGGTCTCAGTCGGCTGGCGGCGTCGGAGCGGCGGACGTTTTGGAAGCTCCGTTCAGCCATTTCCGGATCGCCAGCGCGGGCGCCGTCCGCCATCCCGTAAGCAGCAACAGGAAGAGCGCTGCCCATGGCAGGATCGCCGCGCCGACGACGAGGAGGAACGACAGCATCACGCTGCCGCTACGGATCAGCATGTTCAGCGCGTCGCTGAACGGATTGCCGTAACCGATACCGGGGAGCCCGCCGGTGCCGACATAGTCGAATTGCATCGGCGTGGTCGCGAGCATCGCTTCGCCAGCGCGGCGGTTGTCGCGCTCGCCGTCGAGCTGCCGGCGCATCGCGGAAATTTGTTGCTGCAATTCGGTGCGCTCGCGATCGCCGAGGCCGCCCTGCTTCAGCCGCGCCTCCAGCCGGGCGATTTCGGCGTCGATGTCGGCGCTGCGGCGCTGCGAGTCGCTGATCTGCGTCCCGACATCTTCGCCGCTGATCCGCGCTTCCGCCAGCACGCCTTCGGCCTTTTCGACGCTGCCGAGCGCGTCGCGACCGAATTTGCGCGCTATCGCGGGGTCGAGCTTGAACAGAAGCTGCGCCTCGACTTCATTCTCGCGGACAAGGCGGTAGGTCATTCCGGTGATCCGGCAGCGCGTGGTGCCGAGGGCCTCGCACGCCGCGGCATGTTCTTCCTGCACTTTGGCGATGCGATTGTCGTCGAGGCGGAAAGCATAGGCGTAGTTGAACGCGACCCCGGGCGCCGCGGTGACGCTGACGTTGGGGCTGCGCATCGCGGACGGGGCGGGAATGGCCTGCGTCGACACCGCTTCGGAGGCATCGACCGGCGCCATGTCATAAGCGGGTGCTTCTCTGACCGCTTCGGCGGGTTTTTCCGAACAGCCGACCAGGGCGAGCGCCATCGCGCCCGCTAAGAGCTTGGTTTTCATGAAGTCTCTCCCAACACGCGACTCGGGTTGCATGTGATTCCATATCATAATTAATTGAGTAGACAATATGGATCAGGCGAGCTTGACGAAGCTGTCGAGCACCCGTTTACTGCCCGCTTGGTCGAATTCGACTTCGAGCTTGTTGCCGTCGATATCGATGATTTCGCCGTAACCGAACTTTTCGTGAAAAACGCGGATCCCGATCGCGAGGTCGGCGCGCGGTTTGGCGCCGACCGATGCTGCGGGGCCTTTCTCGCTGGGGGCCGGTGCCCGCGTGACGGTCGACGACGATGCGAGCGCGCGCTGCCACGCCGGACCGCGCGTCATCGTGCGCGCGGGCTGGCGCTCGGCGACATGCGCGAAGGGGTCGCCCTGCGCCGACCAGTTGGCGCGCCACAGGCTCTGGCCACCGCCGAAGCTGTTTTCGCTGTCGACATGTTCGGGCGGGATTTCGCCGATGAAGCGGCTGGGGATGCTGCTCATCCACTGACCATAGATGCGCCGGTTCGCGGCGTGATAGATACTCGCGCGCTGCCTTGCACGGGTGATCGCGACATAGGCTAGCCGGCGTTCCTCTTCGAGGCTGGCGGTGCCGCCTTCGTCCATCGACCGCTGCGAGGGGAAGACGCCATCCTCCCAGCCCGCGAGGAAGACATGATCGAATTCAAGCCCCTTGGCGGCGTGGATCGTCATGATCGTCACCGTCTCGGTCTGGTCGTCATTGTCGCGGTCCATGACGAGGCTGACATGCTCAAGAAATTCCTCGAGCGTTTCATATTCTTCCATCGCGCGGACGAGTTCGGAGAGGTTTTCGAGCCGCCCTGCGGCCTCGACGCTACGGTCGGCCTGCAGCATCGCGGTATAGCCCGATTCGTCGAGGATCAGCTGTGTCAGCTCGGGGTGCGACAGCTCGTTTGCCTTCGCCTGCCAATTGCGCATCTGCGCGACGAAATTGGCAAGCTGGCGGCGCGCCTGCGGGGTTAGCTCGTCGGTTTCGGTGATCCGCGACGCCGCGTGGAACAGCGGCGCGCGTTCGTGGCGCGCGAACTGGTGGATGCGTTGCAGCGCCTTGTCACCGAGCCCGCGTTTGGGGACATTGACGATGCGTTCGAAAGCCAGATCGTCGGCCGACGACTGGACAAGGCGAAGATAGGCGAGCGCATCGCGGATTTCGGCGCGCTCGTAGAAGCGGAAACCGCCGACGATGCGATATGGCATGCCGATCGCGATGAAACGGTCCTCGAACTCGCGCGTCTGGAACTGCGCGCGGACGAGGATCGCGGTGCGATCGAGACTGACCTTGCGATGCTGGAGCGTCTCCAGCTCCTCGCCAATCCGCCGCGCCTCTTCGGGCCCGTCCCACACGCCGACCACTCGGACCTTGTCGCCCGCGTCGAGATCGGTCCACAAGGTCTTGCCGAGCCGATCGCTGTTCTGCGCGATCAGCGCCGACGCGGCAGCAAGTATCTGCGGAGTCGATCGATAATTCTGTTCGAGGCGGATCACCGTCGCGCCGGGGAAGTCCTTTTCGAAGCGCAGGATGTTCGCGACCTCGGCGCCGCGCCACGAATAGATCGACTGGTCATCGTCGCCGACGCAGCAGATATTCTTGCGTGCCTGCGCCAGTAGCCGAAGCCAGAGATACTGGCTGGCGTTGGTGTCCTGATATTCGTCGACGAGGATGTATTTGAAGCGCGCCTGATATTGCTCGAGCACGTCGCGATGCGTCTTCAATATCACGAGCATATGGAGCAGCAGGTCGCCGAAATCGCAGGCGTTGAGCGTCTTCAGCCGCGCCTGATAGAGCGCGTAGAAATGCTGGCCCTTGCCGTCGGCATAGGCTTCCTTGTCGGCGGCATCGAGGTCGGCGGGGGTCAGTCCGCGGTTCTTCCACTTGTCAATCAGCCCCGCGAGCTGGCGCGCGGGCCAGCGTTTCTCGTCGAGCCCCTCGGCCTGGATGAGCTGCTTCAGCACGCGGAGCTGGTCGTCGGTGTCGAGGATCGTGAAATTGCTCTGCAGCCCGACGAGCTCGGCGTGGCGGCGGAGCATCTTCGCGCAGATGCTGTGAAAGGTGCCTAGCCACGGCATGCCTTCGACCGCGTCGCCGATCATCCGCCCGATCCGCTCGCGCATCTCGCGCGCCGCCTTGTTGGTAAAGGTGACCGCGAGGATTTCGGAAGGCCAGGCGCGCCGCGTCGCGATGATATGTGCGAGGCGCGCGGTGAGCGCCGCGGTCTTGCCGGTGCCCGCGCCCGCGAGCATCAGCACGGGGCCTTCGGTGGTCAGCACCGCCTGCCGCTGCGGACCGTTCAGTCCTTGCAGATAGGGCGGGTCCGACGGGTCGGGGCGGGTCAGGTCAGGCGTCGAGTTGGGAGACATGTTCACGCGCGAACGATTAGGGAACAGCGAGCAGGCTGTCCAGTGCGGCGAGGCGGTCCGGGGGGAGCGTTTCGCGGCGTTGAAGCTCGTCGATCGTCGCCGCTGCCATCGCGCGATAAGCGGGAAGGAGATCGGGGCTGAGCGCGCCAAGCGTTTCGAGATGGCCGCTGATCGTCTGCGCGTCACCGCGCAGAAGCGGGCCCGACAATCCCGCAAAACCGTGCGTGAGACTGTTGTCGAGCGCGGCGCGGACGAGCGGTGCGAGCAATGCCGCCGGATCGTCGACCCCGGCGCGCTCCAGCCCGTGCGCCGCGCCGCTGATCAGCGTGACGAGATGGTTCGATGCGTGGCAGAGCGCCGCGTGGTAGAGCGCGCGCCGTTCCTCGGCGATTTCGACCGCGACCCCGCCAAGTGATGCGACGACCCGCCGCGCCCGTTCGATGGCCTCGCCGGTCGCCGCGGTGATCGCGAACCGCGCCCCCGCCATGCGACCGACCTCGCTTTCGGGATCGCCGGTAAAGGTCATCGCCGGATGGATCGCAGCGACCATCGCACCGGTCTTGCCGAGCGGTTCGAGCGCCGCCGCGCCGCTGCGTCCGCTGACGTGAAAAATGAAAGGGGAGGGGCCCGCTGGCAGCGCGGCCGCGAGGCGGGACACGACATCGGTCAGGGCGTCGTCGGCGACCGCGATCGCGATGACGTCGCATGCGGCGAGGAGACGGTCGAGTCCGGGCTCCGTAACGGCGCCGACCCTTGACGCCGCGCTGCGCGCTGTTTCGGGCGAGCGGCCCCACAGCATCGGGGGTTCGGTCGCATGTCGTCTCAGCGCCAGCGCGAGCGCCAGCGCGACCCGGCCCGTGCCGATGATGCCGGGCCGCTGGCAGTGCAAATCGGTCATGGTCGTGGATGTAGTGGCCGAGAGGGTGTTTGGCGAACGGAACATCCGCTCACCGGCCGAAAAGCTGCATCCCTTCTATCGTCGTCCCGGATCAAGTCCGGGATGACGATAGGAAAAGTCAGCTCACCGCCGTAAAGCCGCCGTTTGCACTTTATCTCCCCATATCCGGCCTCTACGGTCGCGCGATGCAGCGCCGCTCGACAATGCAACTCGCCGGAATGACTTTACCCCTTCTGGCGCTTTCCGCCTGCGCTGGCGGCAACTATCGCCCGGTCGCCGATGCACCCGTTCGCATCGGCCCCGCCTACACGATCCGCGGCACGACCTATGTGCCCGCCGCTGCGCCCGCTTATGACGCGCTCGGCTATGCGAGCTGGTACGGCGGCGAGTCGGGGAACCGCACCGCGAACGGCGAGAAATTCCGCCCCGGTTGGGTCACTGCCGCGCACACGACGCTGCCGCTGCCGACCTATGTCGAGGTCACGGCGCTCGATAGCGGGCGGCGGATCATCGTCCGCGTCAACGACCGCGGCCCATTCGCACGCGGGCGGATCATCGACCTGTCGCGCGGCGCGGCTGAACAGCTGGGCATGAAGGCGCAGGGGCATGCGGCGGTACGCGTGCGCCGCGTCGAGCCGTCGGAGAAGGATCGCGAACGGTTGCGCAAGGGCAAGCCCGCTGCATCGCTGTCGCGTGTGCCCGAGCGCGAGTTACTAGGCCTGCGCGCGCAGCTCGCCGCCGGGGAACGCTGACGTTTCGTATTATACTTGCGCCCGATGGAACGCGCGCGCAAAGCGTCGCCATCAAAAAGGGGGAGGGCGTTGCCTGTGGAATTGGCACCCTATCGGCAGCATCGGCGCATCCTGACCGCAAGCCTCGTCGGCACCGCGGTCGAATTTTATGATTTCTATATCTATGGCACCGCCGCCGCGCTGGTGTTCGGGCCGCTCTTCTTTCCCGAGAGTTCGGCTTCGGCGCAGTTGATGTACAGCTTCATGACCTTCGGGCTCGCCTTTTTCGCGCGGCCCGTCGGCGCGATCGTCTTTGGCCATTATGGCGACCGGATCGGGCGCAAGTCGACCCTTGTCGCCTCGCTGATGCTGATGGGTGCCTCGACCTTGCTGATCGCTTTTCTCCCGACCTATGCGATGGTTGGCTGGGTCGCGCCGCTGCTCCTGTGCATCCTGCGCTTCGGGCAGGGCTTCGGGCTCGGCGGCGAATGGGGCGGCGCCGCGCTGCTCGCGGTCGAGAACGCGCCGCCGGGCTGGAAATCGCGCTTCGGCATGTTCCCGCAGTTGGGCGCGCCGGTCGGCTTCATCGCCGCAAACGGCCTGTTCCTGCTGCTCGGGCTCGGTCTGAGCGACACCGATTTTGCGGCGTGGGGCTGGCGCATTCCGTTTCTGTTGTCGGCGGTGCTCGTCGGGCTGGGGCTTTGGGTGCGATTGAAGATCGGCGAGACACCCGACTTCGCCGAGGCACTTGAGAAGGAAGCGCCGGTGGCAGTGCCGCTTGGTGAATTGTTCCGGAACCACATGGTCGCGACGCTGGCCGGGACGTTCGCCGTCGTCGCCTGTTTCGCGATCTTCTACCTCGCGACCAGTTTCGCGCTCGCGCACGGGACGGCGACGCTCGGCTATCCGAAAGGACAATTCCTGCTGATCCAGCTTGGCGCGATCCTGTTCATGGCCGCCGGGATCATCGTCGCGGGCTATTGGAGCGACGCGGCGAGCGCGCAGCGGGTGCTGACCTGGGGATGCGGCGCCACGATCCTGATCGGTTTCCTGTTCGGGCCGTCGCTGGCCTCGGAAAGCTGGCCGCTGATCTTCCTCGGGCTGGCGAGCGCGCTGTTCGTGATGGGGCTGGTCTATGGCCCGCTCGGTAGCTGGCTGACCGCGCTGTTTCCCGTCAAGGTTCGCTACACCGGGGCATCGGTGACGTTCAACGCGGGCGGCATCCTCGGCGGCGCGATGGCGCCGATCATAGCGCAGGCGCTGGCCGAACGCGGCGGGACGGAGACCGTGGGCTATTATCTCGCGCTCGCCGGGATCGTCAGCTGGCTCGGCCTGCTGATGGTTCGCCGGATCGCTACACCGGCCTGAGCAGCGTCAGCTTTGCCTTGCCGACCTTGCGCGTCGCATCGATTTCGAAGCCTGCGACATCGACCATTTCCTTGTCGGCCGTTTCGATCGAGATCAGGCTGTCGGTTCCGATCCAGCCGAGGCGATTGAGCTTGTCGAGCGCTACGCTGCCCGCCCCGGTGTCATAGGGCGCGTCGATCAGGATGAGGTCATAGGTGCGGCGCGCCGGACCGAGGGCGAGTACCGAACCCGCGCGGATATCGGCACGCGGCGCCGCGCTGAGCGTGCCCAGGTTCCCGCGGAGCGCGTCGAGCGCATCGCGATCCTGCTCCGCGAAGAGACATTGCTCGGCGCCGCGTGACAGCGCCTCGATGCCGAGCGCGCCCGACCCGGCAAAGAGGTCCGCGACATGCAGCCCCTCGAAGCTTCCGAGGCGGCTCGCGAGCATCGAGAAAAGCGTTTCGCGCGTGCGATCCGCCGTCGGCCGCGTTGCGTCATTTTTCGGCGCGAGCAGCTTGCGGCCGCGCCATTCGCCGGCGATGACGCGCATCAGCCGAGACGCCGGCGGAATTTGAACAGCTCGTCGCGCGGCACGACCTCGGCCGCACCCATGTCGAGCCCGGCGAGCGTGAACTCGCCGTAGCGCGTGCGTATCAGGCGGCTGACCTGCAGCCCGAAATGTTCGAGCACGCGGCGGACTTCGCGGTTCTTGCCCTCGGTCAGCGTCATTTCGACCCATTGGTTGCGCCCGGTGCGCCGTTCCAGATTGGCGTCGATCCGGCCGTAGCGGACGCCGTCGATCTCGATCCCCATCGCCAGTTCCTCGAGCTGCGCCTGGCTGATGTCGCCGAAGGCGCGCGCGCGGTAGGTGCGCTCGACCCCGTTTGCGGGAAGCTCGAGCTGGCGCTTGAATTCGCCGTCGTTGGTGAGCAGCAGCAGCCCTTCGGTATTATAGTCGAGGCGCCCGACGGGCATCAGGCGCGGCAGGCCCTTGGGCAGGAGATCGTAGATCGTCTTGCGTCCCTTGGGATCGCGCGCCGCGGTGAGGCAGCCCGCGGGTTTGTGAAAGCGATAGAGACGCGTCGACACGGGCTTGGCGACCGGATTGCCGTCGACCGTCAGGCCTTCGAGCGAGGCAAGCAAAGGCGCGGGCTGGGCGATCACCTCGCCATTCAGCGCGATCCGCCCTTCCTCGATCATCCGTTCGACGTCGCGGCGCGAGCCGACGCCGGCGCGCGCGAGCAGCTTGGCGATCCGCTGCGGCCCTTCCTCGCGTTCTTCGGCGGGCTTGGTCTTGAGCGCCGATACGGCGCCGCGCGCGGCGCGGCGGCCTTTCGGGGCGTCGCGGTCTGCGGCGGGGCGAGGCGTCGAGCGGGGCGGGCGGCGGGTCGTCATCGGAACGGATGCGGCTTTCTTGTCGTTTTCAAGGGAGAAGTGTTGCGTTGTGATCACGCCCATAGCCGGAAAAGACCCGCTTCGTCGATGGCAAGCAGAAGCGATCTTGCGGGACGGCGCGGAGCGAGTCATGGCAACGTCAAAGGGAGTAAACATGCTCTTCGCGTCCCGCCCGACCTGCATCAAGCGGCTCTTGATCATCGAGGATGATCCGCTGACCGCTTTCGATAACGAGCACACGCTGAAGCACGGCGGGTACCAAGTTGTCGCGACGGTCGATTCGGGCGAGGCGGCGGTGGCCGTCATGGCGGCCGAACCGGTCGATGCAGTCGTTCTCGATCTCGGTCTTGCCGGGCATATGTCCGGGCGCGAAGTCGCGCGGCTGGCGCGCGATCGCGGTATCGCCGTGTTGCTGGTGACCGGACAATGCCCCGCCGACGCCGAAGAGATCGCGCTCGCGTGCCTCGGCAAGCCGCACAGCGCTTCGGCGCTGGTTTCGGCGCTGAAGGCGCTCGAAACGATGATCTGCAAGAATGAGGCTCCGCGCAAGGTGAGCGGCCTCACGACCTTCTGGCGCCCCGAGGCGGCGTAACCCCGGCGCTCCGGGGTGCGAACCCGCCTCGACGGTCCTCGCGGCCCGCAGGAGTGGATCATGAGATATCTTTCGTTTGCCATGCTTTCGACCTTCGCTATCGGGGCCGCCTTCGCGGCCGTGTCGATCCATGCGGGGCCCGGCAAGTCCGGCCCATCCCCAAACCGCCCGGTCCTCGTTGAACTGTTCACATCGCAGGGCTGCTCCTCGTGCCCGCCGGCCGATCAATTGCTCGAGAAACTAGACGGCGAGGGGGGCGTTGTCGCGATCAGCCGCCCGGTGACCTATTGGGACCGGCTGGGCTGGAAAGATACGCTGGCCCGTCCGGCAAACGACGGTCTGCAGCGCCGTTACGCCGCGCGCGGCCTGCCCGGCAGCGGTGTTTATACGCCCGAGGCGGTCGTCCAGGGCCGTGCGGCGACGGTCGGATCCGACGAGCGCGACTTGCACCGCCTGATCGCATCCGCCGCGCGTGACGCAAGTCCGGTCGAGATCGTGCGGTCGGGCGACCGCGTCGCCGCGTCGCGGGCGCAGGCGGGCGTCGAATTGCGCTTTCTGGCCATCGCCCGCCGTGCAAGCGTCGCCGTCGGCAGCGGCGAGAATAGCGCACGTCGGCTGACCTATTCGAACGTAGTGCTCGACGAAATGGTGGTTCCCTGCGCGGGCGACGCGCCGTGCACGGCCGCGATCCCCGACGGCATAGCAGACCGGCGCGGCGCCGACCGCTGGGCGGCGGTACTGCAGGATCGCGAAGGCGGAACCGTGCGCGCCGTGCGATGGATCGGGCGAACCGCCAAATAGCCGCTTCCAATTTATCTCCGACGCTTTAGGCGTTGACCTAAAGGTCGAGCATCCGACGGGATGCAGGGGGGGAGAAGCCGGTTTGCAGCCAGATACGATGACACCGCCGCCGCAGAGCTGGTGGGGCAGCATCCGGCCCTATCTGGAGCGCGCGCCCGTTGCGGCGTTCCTGCTCGGAGTGTCCTCGGGCTTTCCCTATGCGATGATCGGCGCGACGCTGACAACGCGGCTGGCGCAGGATGGTATCGATAAAAAGACCGTCACCGCCTTCACGCTCGCTTTCCTCGTCTACAACCTGAAGCCGCTGTGGTCGTGGGTCGTCGATGGCGTCCGCCTGCCGGGGATCGGCCGCATGGGGCAGCGCGTGTCATGGATGATAGTCGCAGCGGTGCTCGTCATGGCGGCGGTCGGCAACCTCGCGCTGCAGGACCCGAAGGCCGACATTTTCCAGACCGCGCTCGCTGCAATCCTTGTCGGCTTCGCCGGCGCGACCTTCGACATCGTGATCGATGCTTACCGCATCGAAATATTGAAGCCCGAACAGCTCGGTATCGGGTCGGGGATGAGCCAGTACGGCTGGCGCATCGGTTCGGCGGGCGCCGGGGCGCTCGCGCTCTATCTGGCGGCACGATATGGTTGGCAGGCCGCCTATCTGGCGTGCGCGCTCTTCGCCTTGCCCGCGGTGATCGCCGCGCTCTGGCTGGGCGAGCCAGATCGCCACCGGGATCCCACTGAACGCAAGGGTGGCAGCGCGATCTTCCAGTCGATTGTCGGGCCCTTCACCGAATTTTTCCGGCGACAGGGCGCGTGGCTCGTCCTGCTCTTCATCCTCGTCCACAAGATCGGCGATACGCTCGCCAACCTGACCTTTCGCCTGCTGTTCGACGACCTCGGCTATACCAATGACGAGATCGCCATCTACGACGTCGGTATCGGTTTCTGGGCTTATTTGATCGGCATTTTCGTCGGCGGGATCATGTACGCGCGTATGGGCATGAAACGTTCTGTGCTCGTCAGCCTGATCCTGATGGCGGTTTCGAACTTCAGCTTCGCGCTGCTCGCCGCGACCGGCAAGAGCAATATCGGCATGGCGGGCGCGATCGGGTTCGAGAATTTCGCCAGCGGCATCGGCGGCGTCGTCGTCGTCGCCTATTTCTCGGCGCTCTGCGACCTGCGCTTCACCGCGGCCCATTATGCGCTGATTTCTTCCGCTGCGAGCATCGTCGGCCGTTTCGTAACCGGTACGACCGCGGGCGCGCTGATCGAGCAGCTTGGCTATGTCAATTTCTATCTGATGACGACCGTAGCGGCCGTGCCGGGCGTCCTGCTGTTCTGGTGGATGATGCGTACCGGGCTGGTCGACTTGTCGGTCGGAACGGCGGGCACCGAACGCGCGGAAGAACCGGCGGGTTAGTCGGGCAACTCGCCGTTGGCGTCGAGCACGACACCGGCGAGATAAAGCGAGCCGCAAACCAGCACGTCACCGGGCGGTCGATGCGCCGCGATATGCCGAAGCGCCTCCGCGACGTCGTTACAGGGCTGGGCGTGGGCGATGCCCAGCTTCTCCTCGACCGCACGGCACAGGTCTTTCGGACCATAATGTTCGTGCCCCGGAATCGGCACCGCCTGAAACGATGCGATCCGGTCGGAAAACGGGCGCAGGAACCCCATGGCGTCCTTGTTCGCGAGTAGGCCGCAGACGATGTGCAGCGGCGGCGCGTCTGATAGTGCCTGTGCCAGCGCTGCGCCGGCATCGGGGTTATGCCCGCCGTCGAGCCATAGCGCCGCGCCTTCTGGCAGCAGGGCCGTCAACGGCCCGTCGCCCAGCCGCTGCATCCGTGCAGGCCAGAAAGCGTCGGCAACGCCCTGCCCGATCACCGCATCGTCGGGGCGCTTGTCCGGCGCGCTGCGCAACATCGCGATCGCGAGCCCCGCGTTGCGCATCTGGTGTACCCCGGCCATCCGGGTGAGGAGCAGCTCTTCGACGTTCCCGGCATTCGACAGCCAGCGAAAGCCGCCCTTCGCCGTCTCGATCCGCCAGCCGTCGCCTTCCGAAAATAGCGCGCCGCCGACCGCCGATGCGCGTTTCCCGACGAGGTCCATCACCGCATCGGGGTAGGCAAGAGTGGCGAGCGCGGCGCCGGGTTTGAAAATCCCGCTTTTCTCCCAAGCGATCCGCTCGATCGCGACGGATGGCGTGCCGTCTTCGTGCGCCAGCAGAAACGCCTCGTGATCGATACCGAGCGAGGCGATCCCGCAGACGGCGGGCGCCGGGATGACGTTCGTCGCGTCGAGCCGGCCGCCGAGCCCGACCTCGATGATGCAATCGTCGGCGGGGATGCGGGCGAAGGCGAGGAAAGCGGCCGCGGTTGTGATTTCGAAGAAACTCGCTTGCAGGTCGGCCGCCTCGTCCAGCACCTCTTCGAGGAGAGCGGCTAGCAGGGTGTCGTCGATCAGCTTGCCCGAAAGGCGGATGCGTTCGTTAAAGCGGACGAGATGCGGGCTGGTGTAGGCGTGGACGCGCCGGCCCTGCGCCTCTAGGATCGCGCGGAGATAGGCGCAGGTCGATCCCTTGCCGTTGGTGCCCGCGACATGGAAGGTGCGCGGAAGCTGAAGCTGCGGATTGCCGAGGCGCGCGCAGAGCTCGGCGATACGTTCGAGCCCGAGAATGTCGCGCCCCGGCGACAGCGCGGCGAGCCGATCGAGCTGGGTCTGGACGGCGGGGTCGGAGCTGTGGGCGTGGTCGGGCATCTTTAAGCCTTGATATGCCTGTCTCGTCTTCGTCATGCCGGACTTGATCCGGCATCCATTTCCGCGCCGCCGAATGGATCCCGGATCAAGTCCGGGGTGACGAAAGAGGTTCGACTGGCGTGCCTTAAGCCGCCTTCTCGGGCGCCAGATAGCCGATCAGGCGGCCCAATGTCTCAGGCAGATCCTTGCGGTGCACGACCATGTCGATCATCCCGTGATCGAGCAGATATTCGGCACGCTGGAAACCTTCGGGCAGCTTTTCGCGGATCGTGTTCTCTATCACGCGCTGGCCAGCGAAGCCGATCAGGGCCTTGGGCTCGCTGATCTGGATATCGCCGAGCATCGCATAGCTCGCGGTGACGCCGCCGGTAGTGGGATCGGTAAGCAGCACGATATAAGGCAGGCCGGCGCGACGCAGACGCGCCAGGGCAACCGTCGCGCGCGGCATCTGCATCAGCGACAGCGTGCCTTCCTGCATCCGCGCGCCGCCCGCGGCTGTGATCGCGATATAGGGGACGCCGCGGCGGATCGCATCCTCGACCCCCGCGACGAACGCCTCGCCGACGGCAACGCCCATCGAACCGCCCATGAAGGCGAAATCCTGCACGCCGATCACCGCGCCCTGGCCCGAGATGCGGCCGAAGGCGTTCTGATAGGCATCACGGTCGCCGGTCTGCGCGCGCGCGGCCTTGATCCGGTCGACATATTTTTTGGTATCGCGAAATTTCAGCGGATCTTCGGGCGCTGCTGGGGCGGCGATCAGCTCGTGGAGCCCGCCGTCGAACAGCTGGGCAAATCGTTCCTTTGCGCCAATCCGGTCATGATGGTCGCAGCGCGGGCAGACGTTGAGATTATCTTCCCATTCCTTGACGAAGACCATTTGCTGGCACTGGCGGCATTTATGCCAGAGATTGTCGGCGGTGTCGCGCTTGGCCCCGAAGGGCAGCGCGTTGCGGACGCGGTCGAGCCAGCTCATGCGGCGATCTCCTTTGCACCGTGGATAGCATCGGCGAGGGTGCGGGTGAAAGCCTCGACATGCGGCGGCGCGGCGTCGCCATGCTCGGCAATGATATCGATAAAGGCCGATCCGACGACGACGCCGTCGGCGACGCGCGCGATTTGCGCGGCCTGTTCAGGGGTGCGGACGCCGAAGCCGACCGCAACGGGCAGGTCGGTCGCAGCCTTGAGGCGCGCGACGGCTTCGTCGATGCTTGCCTGCGCAGCCTGTTGCTGGCCGGTGATCCCGGCCACCGAGACATAATAGAGAAAACCGCCCGCGCCGTGCAGCACGTCGGGCAGACGCGCGGCATCGGTCGTGGGCGTCGCGAGACGAATGAGATCAACGCCTGCAGCGCGGAGTGCGGGGCCGAGTTCGGCGTCTTCCTCGGAGGGGATATCGACGCAGATCACGCCGTCGACCCCGGCCTTCGCGCATTCGGCGGCAAACCAGTCGGGACCGCGGATCGTCATCGGATTGGCGTAGCCCATCAGGACGAGCGGCGTTTCGGGGTGACGTTGGCGGAAGGCGGCGGCGATCGCGAACACGTCGGCGGTCGTCGTGCCCTTGGCGAGGCTGCGCAGGTTCGCGGCCTGGATCGCCGGGCCGTCGGCCATCGGATCGGTAAAGGGCATGCCGAGTTCGATGACATCGGCCCCCCCCGCGACGAGCGCGTCGAGGTTCGCGGCGGTATCGCCGTCGCCGCCGGTGATGAAGGCGACGAGCGCGGGGCGCGGCTTGGCGAAGGCGGTTGCGAAGCGGGTCACAGCCTCACCCCCAGCGCATCGGCGACGGTGAAGATGTCCTTGTCTCCCCGGCCCGAGCAATTGACGATGATGATCTTGTCCTTGTCCAGCGTCGGCGCGATGCGTTCGGCGGCGGCGATCGCGTGGGCGCTTTCGAGCGCGGGGATGATTCCCTCGAGCTTGGTAAGCTTCTGGAAACTCGCCAGCGCCTCGGCGTCGGTAACGGGTTCGTAGCGGACGCGGCCGATGTCATTGAGCCAGCTATGTTCCGGCCCGATACCCGGATAGTCGAGGCCCGCCGAGATGCTGTGCGCCTCGATGATCTGTCCGTCCTCGTCCTGCAGCAGATAGGTCTTGTTGCCGTGGAGGATGCCAGGGCGCCCGCCCGCGAGGCTGGCGGCGTGCTTGCCGTCGAGACCCTCGCCCGCGGCTTCGACGCCGACAATCTCGACGCCCGCGTCGTCGAGGAAGGGATGGAACAGCCCGATCGCATTCGATCCGCCGCCGACGGGGGCGATCAGCATGTCGGGCAGGCGGCCTTCGACTTCGAGGATCTGCGCGCGTGCCTCGTCGCCGATCACCGACTGGAAATCGCGGACAAGCTCGGGATAGGGGTGCGGACCCGCGACGGTGCCGATGATGTAGAAAGTGTCGTGGACGTTCGCGACCCAGTGGCGCAGCGCCTCGTTCATCGCATCCTTCAGCGTCTTGGCGCCGCTTTCGACCGCGACGACTTCGGCGCCGAGCAGCTTCATGCGGAATACATTGGGCTGTTGTCGCGCGACATCGACCGCGCCCATGAAGATGGTGCAGGGCAGGCCAAAAAGCGCCGCGACGGTCGCGGTCGCGACGCCGTGCTGGCCCGCGCCCGTTTCGGCGATAATCTTCGTCTTGCCCATGCGTTTGGCGAGCAGGATCTGGCCAATGCAGTTGTTGATCTTGTGCGCGCCGGTGTGGTTGAGATCCTCGCGCTTGAGGTAAATCTTCGCCCCGCCGAGGTGCTCGGTCAGCCGCTCGGCGAACCACAGCGGGCTCGGGCGGCCGACATAGTTTTTGAGCAGGTCGTCGAATTCGGCCTTGAACGCGTTGTCCTGCTGCGCCGTGCGATAATGGCGTTCGAGGTCGAGGATCAGCGGCATCAGCGTTTCGGCGACATAGCGGCCGCCGAACTGGCCGAAATGGCCGCGCTCGTCGGGCTGGGTACGGAGGCTGTTGGGTAAGTCGGTCATCGTCCGGCGGCTTTAAGGAAAGCGGCGATCTTGTCCACATCCTTGACGCCCGGCGCGCTTTCGACGCCCGACGAGACATCGACGAGCGGCGCGCCGGTTTCGGCGATCGCCTGAGCGACATTGCGCGGCGTCAGTCCGCCCGCGATGCCCCAGTCCATCATGTGGCGATGGTTCTTGAGCAGCGACCAGTCGAACCGCGTTCCCGTCCCGCCGGGCAGGGCGGCCGCAGGGGCGTCGAAGAGGATGCGATCGGCGATCCCGTGATATTTCTGCATCCGCACCAGCGTTTCGGCGTCTTTCAGCCCGACCGCCTTCCAGATTTCCGCCGGTGCGAGCCTCTTCACGACGGCAAGCCATTCGGGCGTCTCGCTGCCGTGGAACTGGATGATATCGGGCCGCACCATGCCGAGAGCATCGCCGGTCAACTGCTGCGAGGCGTTGACGAGCAGCAGCGCGACCTTGACGTGCCGCCCCGCGCGCTTGCGCAGCTCGGCCGCGGTCTTGAGGTCGACGTGACGCGGGCTCGGTTCATAATGGACGAGGCCGATATGCGTCGCGCCGCCGTGAATGGCGGCATCGACCGTTTCGGGCGTCGACAGCCCGCAAATTTTCACCAAAGGGGGCATGAAAACCTCTTAAAGCGTCGCTTCGATCTCGCGCGCGGCGAGGTCGGGGTCCGCAGACTGGCTGATCGGGCGGCCGACGACGAGGATCGAGGCGCCGTCCGACATCGCCTGCGCCGGCGTCACGATGCGTTTCTGGTCACTGGCCTTGCCGTTTGCAGGGCGGACGCCGGGGACGACGAAATAGCCGCCAGGCCATGCCTTGCGCGCAGCTTTCACCTCCTGCCCCGAGCAGACGATGCCGTCGAGCCCGGCTTCGCGCGCGAGCGCGGCGAGGCGGACGACCTGGTCGTGCGGGGTGCCGCCGACACCGATATCGTCGAGATCGGGCGCGTCTAGGCTGGTCAGCACGGTGACGGCGACCACCTTCGTATTGGCGCCGGCCACCGCCTTGGCCTCTTCGAGCATCGCGCGCCCGCCCGCGGCGTGCACGGTCAGCACCGCGGGCTCGAGCGGACGTAGCGCCTGGATCGCCTTTGCCACCGTATTAGGAATATCGTGAAGCTTGAGGTCGAGAAAGATCGGCAGTCCGAGCTTCGCCATCTCGTGCACGCCGTGATGGCCGTTGGCGCAGAAAAATTCGAGGCCCAGCTTCAACCCTCCGACATGGCGCCGCACCTTCTGCGCGAGTGTGAGCGCGGCATCGAGGTGCGTGGTATCGATGGCAAGGTAAAGCGGGGAGGTCATGGCTTGTCCGTCGAGAAAAGATCGGTGGGGGCAGGCGGAATATCGTTCACCGGCTCGGTCGCGGGGGCAGGGGCGACCGGACGGTTGGCGAGCGCGCGCAGATCTGCGGCCTGTCGCTCGCTGGCGTCGAGGCGGCGCTTCAGCGACCAGCGTGTCGTGCGCAACGCGATCCACATCGGCACGCTGCCGATCAGAAACGAAGCAAAGATGACGACGGGCAATTTGGTCTCCGCTTCCCAGCCCGGCCAGATCGTGACGGTGACGACTTGCCAGTTCGCCATCGCGAATATGACGAGCACGGCGGTTAGCAAGACCCAGATGATCGTACGCAGGATTCCCACTTCGTCTTGCTCCTCTGTCGATCCGGCGACGACACTATGACAGAATGCCGCGCGTTTCCAGTCCGCGGCTAGGCCGCTTTGAACACCCTGTCGAAGATCGTGTCGACATGCTTCATATGATAGCCGAGGTCGAAAAGTTCCGTGAGCCGATCCGCTGACAGCCGCGCGGTCACATCGGCGTCGGCCTTCAGCAGTTCAAGCAATGAAAGCTGGCCATCCGATTCCCACACCTTCATCGCGTTGCGCTGGACCAGCGCATAGCTGTCCTCGCGGCTTGCGCCCGCTTGCGTCAGCGCGAGCAGCACGCGCTGCGAGTGGACGAGGCCGCCCATGCGGTCGAGATTCTTTTGCATCCGCTCGGGGTAGACGAGCAGCTTGTCGACGACGCCGGTCAGGCGCGCGAGCGCGAAGTCGAGCGTGATCGTCGCGTCGGGGCCGATGAAGCGTTCGACCGACGAATGGCTGATGTCGCGCTCGTGCCAGAGCGCGACATTCTCCATCGCGGGGATGGTGGCGCTCCGCACCATGCGCGCAAGGCCGGTCAGGTTTTCGGTGAGCACAGGATTGCGCTTGTGCGGCATCGCCGACGAGCCCTTTTGTCCCGGCGAGAAATATTCCTCCGCCTCGAGCACTTCGGTGCGCTGAAGGTGGCGAACCTCGACCGCAAGGCGCTCGATCGACGAGGCGATGACGCCGAGCACCGCGAAGAACATCGCATGGCGATCGCGCGGGATGACCTGCGTCGAAACGGGCTCGATCGAAAGCCCGAGCTTGGCGGCAACATGCGCTTCGACACGCGGGTCGATATTCGCGAATGTGCCGACTGCTCCCGAGATGGCGCAGGTCGCGATTTCGGCGCGGGCAGCTTGCAGGCGAAGCTTGCAGCGTGAAAACTCGGCATAGGCCTCGGCGAGCTTGAGGCCGAAGGTCACCGGTTCGGCGTGGATGCCGTGGCTGCGGCCGATCGTCGGGGTCAGCTTGTGCTCATAGGCGCGGCGCTTGATTGCTTCCAAAAGCGTGTCGAGGTCGGCGAGCAATATGTCAGCCGCTTGGGCAAGCTGGACCGCGAGGCAGGTGTCGAGCACATCGGAGCTCGTCATGCCCTGGTGCATGAAACGGGCTTCGTCGCCGACATTTTCGGCAACCCAGGTCAGGAAGGCGATGACATCATGCTTGGTCACCGCTTCGATCGCATCGATCGCGGCCACGTCGATTGCCGGGTTCGTCGCCCACCAGTCCCATAGCGCCTTGGCGGCGGATTTGGGGACGGTGCCGAGTTCGGCGAGGGCGTCGGTCGCGTGCGCTTCAATCTCAAACCAGATGCGAAAGCGATTCTCGGCCGACCAGATCGCGGTCATTTCCGGCCGTGCGTAACGCGGAACCATTGAATTTCCTTCCTTTTCGGGCGGCTTGTCGCGGAATCCCCGCGCAACCGGGACGGGGCGCCCCGTAGCAGGGACGGGGCGTTTCGCCAAATCTCCCGCGCCCGCAACTTTGGCGAAATCCGGCGGGTTGATCTTTCGCCCCATCAGAAAGGCGACCGATCAATCGAGGTCGCCAATACAGGAGAATGAATGTGTTGAAAAAAGTGCTTTTGATCGGCGCAGCCGCCATCAGCTTCCCCGCCCTGGCCCAGACGACTCCCCCGGCAAGCGAAGATCAGGCTCCAACGGCCCAGACGCCGCCGGCTCCCACCGATAGCACCGCGCCCGCGCCGGACAGCACCCCCATGGACGAAACCAAGCCCGCTGACGAGGCGCCGACCGAGGACGCGGTCCCCAGCGACACGCCCCCTGCGGCTGAGCCGACCCCCCCGGCCGATCAGCCCGCTCCGGACGATGAGGAAAAGCCCGAATCGGAACCGGAATAACCCGCTACACTGGAGATAGATGATGTTGAAACAGATGCTTTTGATCGGTGCCGCCGCCGTGAGTTTTCCTGCGCTGGCCCAGACGACCCCGCCGGCTTCGGATCCGATGAATCCACCGACGACCGAACCGGCCGCTCCGGCTGAACCCGCCCCTATGCCGGACACGACGAGCCCGGCCCCGGCGCCCGATTCTTCGACGCCGCCGGCTGCGGCCGAGTCCGCACCATCGGGCGCGGCGGCAACGCCGACGCAGATCGCGCAGATCGTCGATCAGGAATTCCCGACTTATGACGGGGACAAGAACGGCGATCTCAACGAGACCGAATTCGGCGCGTGGATGAAGAAACTGCGTGCCGCGACCGACCCCGCCGCCGATGTCGAATCGGCCGAGGTGACAAGCTGGATCGGTCAGGCGTTCGCATCGGCCGACAGCGACAAGTCGGGCGGCGTGAACAAGACCGAACTCACGGGTTTCCTGTCGCGCGGCGCCTAAGCGCGCCTCGCGGGGTGGTGCGGCCGTCGGAGCGATCCGGCGGCCGCATCGCCGTTCATGCAGCGGGCATCGGTTGCTCGACCGCGACGATCGTCAACCGGTGCTCGATGCCGCCGCGGTCGGGCCAGTTGATCGACTGGCCGACGCTGAGTCCGATCAATCCGGCGCCGACCGGCGTCAGAATCGACATTCGCCCCGCGGCGATGTCGGCGTCGGCGGGATAGACGAGGCGCACCGTCCGCTCGGCACCGCTCTTTTCGTCGAGGAAGGTAACATTTGAACCCATCGTGACGACGTCGGGCGGTATATCGGTACGGTCGCAGATCGTGGCGCGATCGATCTCGTCGAGCAGCAGTTCATGGAAGGAGATCGAATCGCGCTGATTTTGCAGTGTAAGTTCGGTCAGTGCGTCGGCTTCGCTGTCGATCATGCGGATTTGGGGCATCGAGGCCCCGCTTTTCTTTTTGGTCATGGCGCGGACTTTCCGGCTGGCGCGCGGCAGTTCGCCACGCGCGGCGATGTTGGACGGAAGGGTGCCCCGGGCTCGGGGCGGTCGCGCCGGAACCCGGGGCTAAATGCCCGCGAGAAGCTGTCCTCCGTGGAAACGGAAGCGGAGAAGGCCGCGTCGAATCTGCATCACGCGATGATGTCGCCGGGGGCGGGATAAGTCAAATGGGCTAGAGAAGTCCCATCGCACGAAAGCTGCGATACTCCGAACCGCCGATGACGATGTGATCGTGCAGCGCGATCCCCAGCTTTGCGGCCGCTCCGGCGATCTCGCGGGTTATGGCGATGTCCTGCCGGCTCGGTTCGGGGCTGCCGCTCGGATGATTGTGGACGAGGATGATCGCCGAGGCGCCGAGCTCCAGCGCGCGCTTGATCACCTCGCGGACATAGATGGCCGACTGGTCTATCGATCCCTCGCTCGCAAGCTCGTCGCGGATCAGCATGTTACGCGAATTGAGGTAAAGCACGCGGACGCGCTCGACGTCGATCGGTCCCATGTCGGCGCGCAACCAGTCGAGCAGCGCGTCCCAGCTGGAGAGCAGGGGTTTGTCGCGAAATTCGCCTTTCAAAAGACGCAGAGCGGCGGCCTGAACGATCTTGAGTGCCGCGATCCCGGTGTCGCCGAGCCCATCCACGCGGCGCAGCGATTCGGGATCGGCGCTCACAAGCTGCGCCAGCGACCCGAATTCGCGGAGCAGCGCCTTGGCGAGCGGCTTGGTGTCGCGGCGCGGGATCGCGAGGGCGAGCAGATATTCCACCAGTTCATAATCCGCGAGTCCCTCGGAATCGTCGAGCAAACGCGATCGCAGCCGCGCGCGGTGCCCGAGATGATCCGGTGTTTCCCTGTCCCCCATGGTGCGGGAATAACCGCCTTGTGGGGCGCACTCAACGGTCATAGGAAAAGGAAGATGGCGAACCGGATCAGTTTCTTGCAGCGAAATATGATGTCCGGCGTTTCTCCCCTGAACAGGATTTGGGGTGAGGGACGAGATTTTGCCGCCATGACGTCATCGGCCAGCCTAGCATGACGGACGCGACGGACGGAGCGGCGCCAAGGTTCAAATACCGCAAGCTGCTGTTCAAGAAGCGATGGCTGACCGCTGGCGCGGTGATCGTCCTCGTTGCGGGGGCTTGGATCGCGCGCGAACCGATCGCCGACGAGTTTATCCGGGGGCAACTCGATGGCCGCGACGTTCCCGCGCGTTACACGATCGAGCGGATCGGTTTTCGCAGCGAGATATTGTCCGACATCGTCATCGGCGACCCGAAGCGGCCCGACCTGACGGCGCGGCGCGTCGAAGTCCTGCTCGGCTATGGCTGGTCGGGGCCCTATGTGTCGGGAATCAACGCCGAGGGCGTCCGACTTTATGGCCGCTTCGTCGATGGCCGCCTTTCGTTCGGTTCGCTCGACAAGTTTCGCGATCCCGAAAGCAAGGATCCCTTCGCCTTGCCCGATCTGTCGGTGGCCCTCCGCGATGCGCGGGCACGGGTCGAAACGCCGTGGGGCGACGTCGGCGCGTCGCTCAATGGCGGCGGCAATCTGCGCCGCGATTTTACCGGCAAGCTCGCGCTGGTCGCGCCGCGCGTCGGGGCGGCGGGGTGCAACGGCGAGAATGTCAGCTTCTATGGAACAATCCTCGTCCGCGATGTCCGGCCGCAGTTGGTGGGGCCGCTACGCGGCGGCTCGCTCCGCTGCGCCGACGGCAGCGTAAGTGCGGCGTCGCCGCAAATCGCGCTCGACCTGTCGCTGTCGGAGGATCTGCAGAGCTGGAAAGGGAAGGCCGACGCCAGCATCGTAGAGCTGATCGCCGGACCGCTCGCCGCCGACAGGATGGGGCTGCTCGCAAGCTTCGACGGGACCGCGGTGTTGACCAAACTCGCCATCGAGGCTGACATGGCCCGCCTGCGCGGGCCCGATTTCGCAGCCGAGACAGTGGATCTCGAGGCCGAAGGCAGCGTCGGCAGCGCGGCGCCCAAGTTCGACGGCCGCATCGGTTTCGCGCGCGCGAGCGGCAGTGCGGATTTGCGCCGCTCGCTCGCCGAAAGCGCGCGCGGGCTGGCGGGGACGCCGGTCGGGCCGCTGGCAGCGAAGGCGATGGCCGCGCTCGGCCGCGTGCTGGCCAGCGCCAGCGGCAGCGCGGGGTTCGCGCTGGCGGGCGAGGGGCCGACCGCGCGGGTCGACCTGATCGCGCCAGAGCTGACGAGCGCGAGCGGCGCGCGCTTCACCGGCAGCGCCGACAGCCGCATCGGCTATCTCTATGGCGCGGACGAGCCCGCGGTGATTGCGACGGGCCGCTGGAGCATCGATGGCGGCGACCTGCCGTCGGGGACGCTCAGCATCGATCGCGACGAGGACGGCCGGGTCACGGGCCTTGCCAGCTTCGAGCCCTATAACGCCGATGGGGCGCGGCTTGCGCTGACGCCGGTACGCTTTTCGGGCGGCGCCGGCGGCCTGCTCCGCTTCGCGACGACGGCCGCCCTGTCGGGCCCGCTCGCGGGCGGGCGCGTCCAGCGGCTGACGGTGCCGCTGAACGGTTTTCTCGCTCCGACCGGAGCCCTCGCGCTTGACGGCGGGTGTAGCCGCGTCGCCGCCGACCGGATCGAGGTCAGCGGATTCCGGCTGGACCGCAGCGCGATCGATCTGTGCAGCCGTCCGGGCGCGCCGCTGCTCAGCGCTGGGCCCGATGGGCTGCGCGGCGACATTCGCATTCCGCGCATCGCCTTGCGCGGAACAAGCGGCAGTTCGCTGCTCAGCCTGACGAGCGGGCCCGCGAATATTGACCTCGCGGCGATGCGCTGGTCGCTCGCGCGCGCCGATGTGAGGCTGGGTGAGGGGGAGAGCGCGACGCGCTTCGCCGCCGACAGCCTGAACGGGCGCGCGACACCGCAGGGCATGGCGGGCGAGCTTCGCGGCGCCAGCGGCAAGATCGGTGCAGTGCCGCTCGATATGAGCGAGATCGCGGGGCAATGGCGCTTTGCGAACGGCGCGCTGACGCTCGACGGCGGCCTTTTGCTCACCGACGCGGCGCCCGACGCACGCTTCTCCCCACTCGTCAGCGATGATGCGAACCTGCGTTTCGCCGATGGAATCATCGAAGCGAAGGCCGGCTTCAACGAACGGAAGACCGGAACGAAGATTCTCGATACGCTGATCCGCCACCGTTTCGCCGACGGCAGCGGCTGGGCGGACCTCGCCGTCAAGGAACTGCGGTTCAACGAGGCGTTTCAGCCAGACCAACTCACCAGTCTTGCGCTCGGCGTCGTCGCCAACGTGCAGGGCTCGGTGGTCGGCGACGGACGGATCGAATGGACCGCCGACGGCGTCACCAGCCGAGGCACCTTCGCGACCGCCGACGCGAGCCTCGCCGCGGCGTTCGGTCCGGTGACGGGGCTGACGACGACGCTCAGCTTCGACGATCTGATCGGGCTCAAGTCGGCGCCGGGGCAGATCGCGAAGATCAAGGAGATCAATCCCGGCATTCCCGTGATCGACGGCGAGATCGAATATCGGCTGCTCGGCGACAACCGCGTCCGCATCGAGGGCGGGAGCTGGCCCTTTGGTGGCGGCCAATTGCTGCTTCACCCGACGACGCTTGATTTCAACGCCGATAAGGCGCGGCGGCTCTCGTTCGACATCGTCGGGGTCGACGCCGCGGTATTCCTTCAGAATTTCGGTTTTGACAATATCAACGCTACCGGCGTGTTCGATGGGACGCTGCCGGTCGAATTCGACGGGCTCGGCGGGCGCATCGTCGGCGGACGCATCGATTCGCGTGCCGGCGGCGGCACGCTCGCCTATGTCGGCGAATTGTCGAACCGCAATCTCGGCGCGATCGCCAATTTTGCCTTTGGCGCGCTGCGCAGCCTCAAATATGACGATCTGACGATCATCCTGAACGGGGACCTCGACGGCGAAATGGTGACCGACATCCGCTTTGGCGGCGTGGGGCAGGGCGAAGGCGCGACGCGCAATTTCCTGACCAATCAGGTCGCGAAACTGCCGTTGGTCTTCAATGTGAAGATCAAGGCACCGTTCCGCCAGCTCCTGACGTCGGCGAAGGGTTTTTACGACCCGTCGCTGCTGATCGAACAGAATTTGCCGGCCCTGATGCGGGCCCAGGAAGAAGCCGAAGCCGCCGCGAGGGGCGAAACCGCCCCCGTTCAGCCACCAGAAAGCGAGCCTGTGCGATGAAGAGAACCAAGATAGGAGCAAGGAGGCTGACCATTGACGTCAGGCATGTTGCGGTGATGATAGGTGCGCCAACCCTGATAGGGGCCCTTGCGGGCTGCGTGCAGATCGAAACGCCCGACAAGCCGATCGAGATCAACCTGAACATCAACATCCGGCAGGAAGTGGTGTACAGGCTTGATGGCGATGCCAAAAAGCTCATCGAGCAGAATAGCGAGATATTCTGATGGGGAAGAATGTGATGCGTATGACGAAGTGGAAACCGACCGGATTGGCCCTTGCCGCGATCGCGACGACCGCGGCCGTGGCGCTTGCCGTGCCGTCGGCGATGGCGCAGCGCGACCCGGCCTATGCCGCCGCGCGCGCCGCGGGACAGATCGGCGAGCAGCCAGATGGCTATCTGGGCTTTGCGACGCCGCCGACTCCGGCGATCCGCGCGCTGGTGCAGGACCTCAACATCAAGCGCAAGGCAGCTTATACCGCGAGCGCGCAGTCGACCGGCAGCACGGTCGAGCAATTCGCCTTTACCAGCGGCTGCAACCTGATCGCGAAGACCAAGCCGGGCGAAAAATATCAAACCCCCGGCGGCGTATGGAAAACGCGCGACGCGAGCCCGCCCGAACGCGACGCGCGCTGCCCGTAAGATCCGAAACCGAATAACGGAGCCCGAGGGCTCTCAGATGCCGCCGCGCCCCTAAACGCGGCGGCATTTTTGTGCGCACAAGCAGAAGCATTGACTTAATGGGGCCGCGTTCCTAAACGGACCGCGCCTTAGGGGTCCCCCGAATTTTCGGGCCTTTTTTTGCAGGCGGAATCGGGAGTTTCCGGTTCCGTTTCAGGAGGATGGCGCAAATGACGGGGAATGGCAGCGATCCGGAACTTGACTCTGAGGATTCGCGCCTGGTCTCGCTCGAAGAGCGATTGGACCGGGCCGAAGCCGCAGAAGCAAGAAGGACCGCAGCGACCGCCGGACCGGAGACCGATGCGAATTACAAGCTCGGTAATCGCGTTCTGGCCGAGCTGCTGGGCGGGATCGGTGGCGGCGCGCTGGTTGGTTGGACGATCGACCATTTTGCCGGCACGTCGCCCTGGGGCCTGTTGGCGGTGCTGTTCCTCGGAATAGTCGTTGCCTTCAGGAACATATTTCGGATTGCGAACGTCCGGCCCAAGAAGCCGGATTGATTGAATTTTAGGCGAGGTATCGCGTGGCGGATCAAGGCAAAGTGGACCCGATGCACCAGTTCGAGGTGCAGAAGATGTTCGACATGTTCCATGTCGGCAATCATCAGGTTGCCTTTACCACCAGCGCGCTGTGGATGGTGATCGCCGGCCTCTTGCTGTGGGTCTTCATGATCGGCGGGATGAAGCGTCAGCTCGTTCCCGGCCGCTGGCAGGTCGCCGTCGAGGGCTTCACCGGCTTCATCTCCAGCATGATGAACGCGAATATCGGCCCCGAAGGCCGCAAATATACGCCCTATGTCTTCTCGCTCTTCATGTTCATCCTGATGCTGAACGTGCTGGGTCTGATGCCCTTCGGCCTGTTTGGCCTGCACCCCTTTACCGTGACCAGCCATTTTGCGATCACCGGCGTGCTCGCGATCCTCAGCTTCGCGATCGTGCTGATCGTCGGTTTCTGGCGCCACGGCTTCCATTTCTTCTCGCTTTTCGTGCCGCACGGCACCCCGATCTGGCTGATGTGGCTGATCCCCGTTATCGAACTGGTGTCGTTCCTCGTTCGTCCGTTCAGCCTTGCGCTGCGACTTTTCGTCGCGATGACCGCGGGTCACGTGCTGATGAAGGTGTTCGCGTCGTTCATCATCGACGGAATCGCAGCCGGCCCCGCGATCGGGCTCGGCGTCGGCCTCCCCAGCATGGCGTTGATGATCGGGATCAGTGGTCTCGAACTGCTGGTGGCGGGCATCCAGGCTTATGTTTTCGCGCTGCTCACGTCGCTCTATCTGAACGACGCGATCAATCTGCACTGATTTTTCAACTGCATAATTATCGTTTTTCCCAAGGAGTATAAAATGGACGTTCAAGCTGCTTCGCTCATCGGCGCCGGTCTGGCCGCTATCGGTGCCGGTATGGCCGCCATCGGTGTGGGCAACGTGTTCGGTAGCTTCCTCGAAAGCGCGCTGCGCAACCCCGCAGCGGCCGACGGCCAGCAGGGCCGCCTGTTCATCGGCTTCGCGGCCGCCGAACTTCTCGGCCTGCTGTCGTTCCTGATCGCGATCCTGCTGTACCTCAAGGCAGCCTGATTTCGTCTGCGGGGTCTGCTCGCTAAAGTAGGCCCCGCGACTGCTTTTCTTTTGTCGGTCGAGTATATCCATGCCTCAAATCAGCCAATTCGCTGAAAGCTGGTACGCCGCATCGCAGATTTTCTGGGTGCTGCTGACCTTTGGCTTCGTCTTTTTCGTCATCGGCCGCGGCATGCTGCCGAAGATCGAGGCGACGGTGGACGCCCGCGACCGCAAGGTGGCCGACGATCTGGCGGCGGCGAAAGCCGCGCACGCCGCGGCCGACAGCCTGGAAGAAAGCTACCGCCAGCAGAGCGACGCGAGCCGCGCCGCCGCGCAAAAGGCGGTAACCGACGCTAAGGACAAGGCCGCAAAGGACGCCGAAAAGCGTCTGGCCAAGGTCGACGCCGAACTCGCCGGCAAGCTGGCGGCGGCGGAATCCGAAATCGGTGCGGCGCGCACGTCGGCGATGGCGGAGATCGAGGCGGTCGCGGCCGAAGCGGCGGGTGACCTCGTCGCCAAGCTGTCGGGTGTGAAGGTCGCAGCGGCGGATGCCAAGGCGGCGGTGAAGGCGGTGCTCCATGGCTGATTTCCTCATGATTATGGCGGAAGGGGCGGCTGAACCCGCGTCCTTCGGTATCCTTACGGCGACCACATGGGTGTCGATCGCGATGGCGATCTTCATCGCGATCCTGCTGTGGAAGAAAGTGCCGACGATGGTCGCGGGCATGCTCGACAACAAGATTGCCGAGATTTCGAAGCAGCTCAAGGAAGCCGAGCAGTTGCGTCTCGACGCCGAATCGCTGAAGGCCGAATATGAGGCGAAGCTGGCCGACGCCGCCAAGGAAGCCGACGAAATGCGCGTCCGCGCCGATGCCGAGGCCGAGGCGCTCGTGACCAAGGCGAAGGCCGATGCGACCGCGCTGATCGCGCGCCGCAAGCAGATGGCTGAAGACCGCATCGCCGCGGCTGAAGCCGGCGCGCTCGCCGAAGTTCGCGCCGCTGCCGCGAAGGCGGCGACCGAAGCGGCGGCGAAGCTGATTGCCGACAAGCATGACGCCGCAGCCGACAAGGCGCTGGTCGATCAGGCCATCGCGGGCGTCAAGGGCTGAGCCCTTCGACATCGCCGGAGAATGAAGCGCCCGCGGTTTTCGCGGGCGTTTTGCTTTGGGTGATGTGGCAGGTTTTAGCCGAATGGCCGATCGCGGCCGGAACTAGCCGTCGCCCCCGCGAAGGCGGGGGCCGCCAGCGGGCTTACTCTGAGGCGCTGCGTAAACCGACAGCGGCCCCCGCCTTCGCGGGGGCGACGGCTAAAGGAACGTCCCCTCCCCACCTCTAATCGGAAGCCAGTTCTCCGCCCCATATTTCGCTGGCGCCCGTCCACGAAACCCGGCAGCGTGGGCGCCATGTCGCAACGTCCCGTCCTCGGCATCATCGCCTGCAACCGCACCGTCGGGACCGAGGTCGCGCAGACGGTGATCAACCGCTACGCGACCGCAGCGATGCGCCATGCCGATTGTGCGGCGCTGATCATTCCGTCGCTTCCAGACTATATGCGCGCCACCGAGATCGTCGGGCGGCTAGACGGGGTGTTGCTCACGGGCACGCCGTCGAACGTCGAACCCGCGCGCTACGGCGATCCGTCCGAAGGCGAGGGGCCCTTCGATCCCGATCGTGATCGCATGATGACCGAACTGGTCGAGGCAGTCATCGCGGCGCAGCGCCCGCTGTTCGGCATTTGTCGAGGCTTTCAGGAGATTAATGTCGCGCTCGGCGGCACATTGCGCCGCGACACGTCGGCGAGCGACGAACTGCTCCACCATCATGCGCCCGATGGCGTCGGCTTCGACGGCATGTTCGACCATCATCATCAGGTCGATCTGGTCGAAGGCGGCTTGCTCGCCTCCGCCTATGGCGCGCCGTCGCTCGACGTGAATTCGGTTCATTATCAGGGTATCGGCGCCCTCGCTGACGGGCTGGCGGTCGAGGCGCGCGCGCCCGACGGACTGGTCGAGGCCTATAGCGCGCGGCCGAACGGCGCGCCGCTGCTCGCGGTGCAATGGCATCCCGAATGGCAGGCCGACGCAAACGACCAGAGCCAGACCTATTTCCACCTCCTCGGCCGCGCGTTAAGAGGCGAGCTATGAACCGCCGCGTCACCCGCTACGACCGCTATCTCGCGCGGATCAGTTTCTCGCCCTGATTTTCGGACCCGGTTCTTTCGGTTTCCAGACAATCAGGAGTTTTGACATGCCCCGCAATCACGACATCGCCGAACTGCGCCGCCTCGACGTCGCGCATCATCTTCCCGCACAGGCTGACTGGGCCGAAATCGAAGCTTTGGGCGGCAGCCGCATCATCACCCATGCCGAGGGCTGCTACATCACCGACGGCGACGGCCACCGCATCCTCGACGGCATGGCGGGCCTCTGGTGCGTCAATGTCGGCTACGGCCGCGAAGAACTGGTCGAGGCGGCGGCGGCGCAGATGCGCGAGCTGCCCTTCTACAACACCTTCTTCAAGACCGCGACGCCGCCCACGGTGACACTCGCGGCAAAGATCGCGAGCCTGACCGGAAACCGCCTGCCGCACATCTTCTTCAACGCCTCGGGCAGCGAAGCGAACGATACGGTGTTCCGCATGGTGCGCCATTATTGGAAGCTGAAGGGCGAACCCAAGCGCACGATCTTCATCAGCCGCTGGAACGCCTATCACGGATCGACCGTCGCGGGCGTTTCGCTTGGGGGTATGAAGGCGATGCACGCGCAGGGCGACCTGCCGATCCCCGGCGTCGAACATGTACGCCAGCCCTATGCCTATGGCGAAGGGCAGGGGATGACCGAGGAGGAATTCTGCGACGCCTGTGTGCAGGCGATCGAGGACAAGATTCTCGAGGTCGGCCCCGAAAATTGCGCCGCCTTCATCGGCGAGCCGGTGCAGGGCGCGGGCGGCGTCATCATCCCGCCCAAGGGCTATTGGCCCAAGGTCGAGGCGGTCGCGCGCAAATATGGCCTGCTCGTCGTCGCCGACGAGGTGATCTGCGGGTTCGGGCGCACGGGCAAGATGTGGGGCCACGAAACGATGGGCTTTACGCCAGACCTGATGCCGATGGCGAAGGGGCTGTCGTCGGGATATCTGCCGATCTCGGCGACCGCGGTGGCGAGCCATGTCGTCGACGCGCTCAAGACCGGCGGCGATTTCGTGCATGGCTTCACCTATTCGGGGCACCCGGTTGCCGCGGCGGTCGCGCTCAAGAATATCGAGATTATCGAGCGCGAAGGTCTCGTCGAGCGCACGGGCAGCGTCACCGGCCCGCATTTGGCGAAGGCGTTGGCGACGCTGAACGATCACCCGCTCGTCGGCGAGACGCGCTCGGTGGGGCTGCTCGGCGCGGTCGAGATTGTTGCCGACAAGGAAACGCGTGCACGTTTCGGCGGCGCCGAGGGTACGGCGGGGCCGATGGCGCGCGACGCGTGTATCGCGAACGGCCTGATGGTGCGCGGCATCCGCGACAGCCTCGTCATGTGCCCGCCGCTCATCATCACCACACAGCAGATCGACGAGATGGTTGCTATCATCCGCAAATCCTTGGATGAGGTGATGCCGAAACTGCGCGCGCTTTAACACAGAAAGACCAAACCCTTATGCCTTCCGGCCTTTTCGCCCTGCTCGACGACATCGCGACGATCGCGAAGGTCGCCGCCGCGAGCATCGACGATATCGGCGCCGCGGCGTCGAAGGCCGGGGTCAAGGCGGCGGGGGTGGTCGTCGACGATACCGCGGTGACGCCGCGTTACGTCACCGGCTTTACTCCCGACCGCGAACTGCCGATCATCTGGCGGATCACCAAGGGGTCCATCTTCAACAAGCTGGTGCTGATCCTGCCCGCGCTGCTACTGCTGTCGGCGATCGCGCAATGGGCGATCACGCCGCTCTTGATGATCGGCGGCGCCTATCTCTGCTTCGAAGGCGCCGAAAAGGTGCTGCACTCGCTACAGAAGGACAAGACGAGCCTTGCCGAAGATGCCGCGATCGTCGCCGATCAGGATCATGAAGAGGTGATGGTGAAGGGCGCGGTGCGGACCGATTTCATCCTGTCCGCCGAGATCATGGTGATCGCATTGAACGAAGTGCTCGACGAGCATTTCGCGATGCGCGCCGCGACGCTCGCGGTGGTCGCGGTCGCGATCACCATAGCGGTTTACGGCGTCGTCGGCCTGATCGTGAAGATGGACGACATCGGCCTGCACATGGCGAAGGAAGGGAACAGCGCGCGCCGCGCGATCGGGCGGGGGCTCGTGACCTTCATGCCCAAGCTGCTCGCGGCGCTCGCGCTGATCGGCACCGCGGCGATGCTGTGGGTCGGCGGCCAGATTTTCCTCCACGGGCTCGACGAATATCATATCGGCAATATCGGCCACGGGCTGCACGATTTCGCGCATTCGGTCGCGGGGGGCCTGCCCGGCGCGGGCGTGTGGGAATGGCTGATCAACGCGGGCGGTGCGGGCGTGTTCGGGCTGCTGCTCGGCGGCGTGATCGTCGGTGTGCTGCATATGCTGCCGGGGAAGAAGGCGGCGCACTAATCTCGTCATCCCGGACTTGATCCGGGATCCATTGCGGCGGCGAAGTCATGGCCCCCGGATCAAATCGAACGAGCCACGTGCCTCGTTCGAGGGGGGCGAAGGAAATATCGTGCCGGCTTGCCTTAAAGCCACAAAAGACCCGCATGTACGCATCGAAACTGTGTCCTTTGTGGCCTTAAGGAGACAAAGGATACGGACGCGCGCGTCGATAATGTCTCTTTTGTCGCTTTAAGCCCGATGGGCGACGCGTACCAAATAGACGGGGAGAAAGAGCCAAGACGGAGGCTCTCACACCGAAATAATGTAGGAAAGCGTTTATTGCGGCGTGGCGGTCAGCCCAGCAGGACGACCGGGCTGTCGGCGCGCCAGTGCATGCTGACCTTGTCGTCCCAGGTGAAGTCTTCCTGATCGTGGCGCGAGAGGTTGGGGCGTGAGACGCGGATGCGCGCGCCGGTTTCCAGCTCGATCTCGAACAGCGTGATGTCACCGAGATAGGACATGCCCTTGATCTTGCCGCGCGCGAAATTGTGACCGTCGGGCGCGTCCTGCGCCGCCGCCGTGACCGCCTTCCCGGCGCCGGGAACATGGAGATAGATTTTTTCGGGCCGCAGCGCGACCCAGACCTCGGCGCCGTGCGGACCGGTAACGCCGTGGTTGAGATAAACCTTGCCGAGCCCGGGGCACTCGACCGCCGCCTTGTCGGGTTCGTCGAGCGTCAGCTTGCCCTCGAAGATGTTCACCGAGCCCACGAAATCGGCGACGAAGCGGTTGGCAGGATATTCGTAGAGGTCCGACGGCGCCGCGAGCTGCGATACATCGCCCTTGTTGATCACCGCGATGCGGCACGCCATCGACAGCGCTTCGTCCTGGTCGTGGGTGACGGTGACGAAGGTGATGCCGACCTTTTCCTGCAATTCCGACAGCTCGAACTGCATCTGCGCGCGGAGTTTGGCGTCGAGCGCCGACAGCGGTTCGTCGAGCAGTAGCACCTTGGGCCGCATGACGAGGCTGCGCGCTAGCGCGACACGCTGGCGCTGCCCGCCCGACATCTGGTCGGGCATGCGGCTTTCGAACCCGCCAAGCTTGACCAGATCGAGCGCTTCGGCGACGCGATCCTTGACCTCGCCGCCTTTGACGCCCGCAATCTTGAGACCATAGGCGACATTGTCGGCGACGCTCATGTGCGGGAATACGGCATAGCTCTGGAACACCATGTTCACCGGCCGCCTGTTCGGCGGGATGCCCGCCATATCCTGTCCATCGATCAGGATGCGCCCTTCGGTCGGCAGTTCGAACCCGGCGATCATGCGCAGCAGCGTCGTCTTGCCGCAGCCCGACGGGCCGAGGAGGACGAAGAATTCGCCCGCGTTGATGTCGAGGCTGACATTGTCGACCGCGGTGACCTTGCCAAAGCGTTTCGAGACATTCTGGATCTGGATGATCGGGCGGGCGGGGTCGGTCATGACGATATCCTGATTCCGTTCGTGTCGAGCGAAGTCGAGACACCGTGAGGGCGTGCATCACCGATGGGCATCTCGACTTCGCTCGATGCGAACGGGGAAGGGGAGTGAACGGAAAAGGGGGTGGCCATCAATGCGTCTCCGCAATGGCTTTCACGCCCTGCGCCTTGAGGGCGACAAAGGTGAGGGCGACGGTCAGGATGATGAGCAAAGTCGAGGCGGCGTTGACCTCGGGCGTCACCGAGAAGCGGACCATCGAATAGACCTTTACCGGGAATGTGATCGTGTCGGGGCCGCTGGTGAAATAGGTGATGACGAAATCATCGAGGCTCAATGTGAAGGACAGCAGCGCGCCCGCGATGAGCGCGGGCTTGATGTGCGGGATCAGCACGTCGCGGAAAACCTGCCATTCGCTCGCGCCGAGATCCTTCGCGGCTTCTTCCTGCTCGCGGTTGAAGGTCGCGAGGCGCGAGCGCACGACCATCGTCACGAAGGGGAAGCAGAAGGTGATGTGCGCGATGGTGATCGCGCCGAGGTTGAACGGCCAAACGAGGTCGGTCGGCCAGCCGGCCGCGGCGAAGAACATCAGGAAGGCGACGCCGAGGCATATTTCGGGGACGATGATCGGCAGCGAGATGGTGCCGTCGACCGCGCCCTTCAGCGGAAAGCGGAAGCGCCATAGCATCATTGCCGCGACGGCGCCCAGCGCGAGGCTGGCGATCGTCGCGAGCGCCGCGATGGTCAGCGAATTGAGCAGCGCCTCGACCAGCTGGTCGTTGCCCAGCGCCTTCTCGTAATATTTGGTCGTGAAGCCGCGCCACACGACGTTGCGCTTGCTGTCGTTGAAGCTGAAGATCACGAGCACGATCAGCGGTGCGTAGAGGAACAGCATCACCGCGCTGACCCAGAGGCGCATCCACAGCGTGCGGCTATATTCGAGCGGTGCGATCGGCGTGCGAGCGAAGGGAGCCATCAGTGGGCGTCCGGCACTTTTTTGCGCATCGACTGGATCGCGATCAGCGCGAACATCGCATATATGAGCAGGAAGGAGAGCGCGGCGCCGAAGGGCCAGTCATTCGCTTTCTTGAACTGGCGCTCGATGACATTGGCGATCATCTGGCTGTCGGTTCCGCCCATCAGGTCGGGGGTGAGATAGGCGCCGAGCGCGGGGATCAGGGTGATCATCACGCCCGCGATGATGCCCGGCGCGGCGAGCGGGACGACGATGCGCATGATCGTGCGGAAATGGCCCGCTCCGAGGTCGAGGCTCGCCTCGATCAGGCTGCGGTCGAGCCGGTCGAGCGCCGCATAGAGCGGCAGCACCATGAAGGGCAGGTGGACATAGACGAGACCAAAGACGACCGCGAAATTGTTGAAGAGAAGCGGCACGGGCTCCCACGTCGGCAGCGGTTGCAGCCCGACGAGCGTCTTGAGCCAACTCGTCCCCTCCCACAGCGCGCCGAGCCCCTTGTTCGCGAAGCCCTGTGTTCCGAGGAGCATCATCAGCGCATAGGTGCGGATGAGCAAATTGGTCCAGAAGGGGAGCATGATGCCGAGCAGCAGCCACGGCCGCCATTTCTCGCTGGCAAAGGTGATCGCCATCGCGACGGGAAAACCGACGATCAGGCATATGAGGGTGACGAGCGCCGCGACCGCGAAGCTTTTGCCGAAAATGGTGAGATAGAGCCACTCGGTCGCGCGTTTGTAATTTTCGAGCGTGCCCGAAATCTCGATCTCGGTGAGGCCCTTGTTCTCGCCGAAGCTGTACAGCCAGACGATCGCCATTGGGACGAGGAAGAAGAGCAGGACCCAGACGAGCGTAGGCAACGATACCGCCGCGAAGACCCCTTTGTTCGTTTTCCAGTCCTGTTCGGCCACCCCCCGATGCCCCCTTCAGACCGTCAGGCCGCCCGGACCCGCGTGAAGGCTTCCTCGTAGAGCGGCTGCAATTCGGCATTGAAGCGCGCATATTCGCATTTAGCCAGCGCTTCGGCGGGCGGGAAGATGACGGGGTTGTTCTTGTAGCTGTCGGGCATCAACGCCTTCGCCGCAGCATTCGGCGTCGGGTAGAGGATCGTCTCGGTGATTTCCTTGTCGACCTGGGCGTCGAGGATATAGTTGATGAAGGCGTGAGCATTTTTCGGGTGCGGCGCGCCTTTCGGAATGCAGAGATTGTCCGAATTGAGCTGGCTCCCCTCCTTGGGAATGACGAAATCGATATCCTTGTCCTCGACCATCGCCTGCGCGATATCGCCATTATATTCGAGCACGACGTCGCAATCGCCCTTGAGCAGCAGGTCCTGCCCGTCGTCCTCGTGGAATTTCTTCACATTCGGCTTTTGCTTGATCATCATCTTTTCGATCGTCGCTATGTCCGCCGGGGTCAGCGCATTGACCGATTTTCCGAGATATTTGCCGTAAAGTCGGAACATGTCGCCGGCCTCCGACAGCCAGGCGATGCGGCCCGCATATTCGGGGCTGTCGAACAGGACCTTCCAGCTGTCGGGCTTTGCCGACACTTTCGACTTGCGATAGCCGATCCCGAGCGCGAGCCAGGTGTAAGGCATCGAAAATTTGCGCTGCAGATCATATTCGACGTTGATGTACGCCGGGTCGATATTCCGCTTGTTCGGAATCAGGCTATGGTCGAGTGGCAACAACATGCCGGCCTTCGACATCCGCTCGACGAAATCGTTCGACGGCACGATCACGTCGTAACCGGGATTGCCCGCCTTGAATTTGGCGAACAGCACGTCGTTGCTGTCGAACAGGTCCATCGTGACGTCGACGCCGGTCGCTTCCTTGAAATTGTCGAGCGTATTCTCGCCGATATAGGTGTCCCAATTATAAAAGTTGAGCTTGGCTTCCTCCCCGTTCGCGAGGGTTTTTCCGCCCTGCTTGCTGCACGCCGCGAGCCCGCCGAAACTGATCCCGACCGCCGCAACGCCGAGCGCCTGGAGCAGCGAGCGGCGCCCGCGGGTTTGCTTGATCAGTTCGTTGAAATCCATGGCCAGCCTCCCTGTATGGGACTCAAGCTGACTCAATAGCGGCGGCTTGGAAAGAGGATTTTTGCGCTGGGTTCCGAATTTTTGAAACTTTCATGCGTTGCGAAGATACCAGTCGTAATCGAGCGTCGGTACCACGCTGAAATAATTGTCTTGTTCGACGCGCTTCACGGTGCTGAACATATCGACGAACCGGGTGCCGAGATAATCGCGCATCAGCTTCGATGCATGAAAGCGATCGACGGCGGCAAACCAGTTGGAGGGCGGCTTGTCGCCGCCGCTATTGTCGCGGTCGTAACCGTTGCCGACCACCGCGGGGCCGGGGTTGCTCTGGTTCACCATGCCGTGGTGCATGCCGGAAAGGACGGCCGCAACGGCGAGATAGGGGTTGGCGTCGGCGCCGCACGCGCGATGTTCGACGTGGCGGCTCGGCGCCGGACCGGCGGGGATGCGGAATGACACAGTGCGGTTGTTGACGCCCCATGTCGGCGCGACCGGCGCGTAGCTGTTTGCCTTGAAACGGCGATAGCTGTTCGCGTGCGGCGCGAAGAGCGCGAAACCGTCGCCGACGCTGCCGATCATGCCGCCGATCGCGTGGCGCAGCGCGGGTGTGCCTTCGGGATCGTCGCTCGCGAAGATATTGTTGCCCGCCGCGTTGTCGACCGACACATGGATGTGCATGCCGCTGCCCGCCTGATCGGCGAAGGGCTTCGCCATGAAGGTGGCCTCGATCCCCTGTTGCTGCGCGATCGCCTTGACGAGCCGCTTGTACATGATCGCGTCGTCGCACGCGTGCAATGCGTCGGGTTTATGGCGCAAGGTGAGTTCGAACTGGCCCGGCGCGAATTCGGAGATCGCGCTTTCGAGCGGCAGACCCTGCACGTCGGTCGCGGCGTAAAGTGCGTCGAAGAAGGAGCGGAAATCGTCGAGTTCGCGAAGGCCATAAACCTCGACGTTGCGCGGGGTGTCGCGGCTGTAGCCGGGACGCGCGGGGCGGACGCGCCCATCGCGCGCGCGGCGCGGGTCGACGAGGTAGAATTCGAGTTCGACCGCGAGCACCGGCGTCAGGCCATCGGCGGTATAGCGGTCGACGACGCGGCCGAGGACATGGCGCGGATCGAGGTCGTGCGGCGTGCCGTCGAGCTCGTAGAAACCGACGAGGAATTGCGCAGCATTCTCTCCGCCCCAAGGGGTGCGGACGAGCGTGCCGGGGATCGGCTTCATCGAACGGTCGGCGTCGCCATCCTCCCATACGAGGCCGGTTTCGACCGTGTCTTGTCCGGTGATGTCGACGACGGTAATCGATCCCGGCATCATGCGGCCGCTGTCGTACACCGCGAGCACCTCGTGCTGGCGCAGCCGCTTGCCGCGCGGCACGCCGCCCATGTCGGTGTAGATCATCTCGATCGAATCGACGTCGGGGTTCGCCTTGAAGAAGGCTTCGGCTTCCGACCGGTCGGCGATCACGCCCGACGACTTCGACATATATGCTCCTTCACCCCAACCGGTCGCGCAGCGCATACCAGAGCAGCCCGAGCGTGGCGAGCGGGCGGCGCAGCCATTTTCCGCCGGGGAAGGGCTTTGACGGCAAGTTCGCCAGAATATCGAAGCGTTCAGCGGTTTCCGCCATCGCCTCGGCGATCAGTTCGCCGGCGAGCGTCGTCACCAGCGCGCCGTGCCCCGAAAAACCGTGGGCGAAAAAGATGTTTCCGCGACGCCCGATATGCGGCAGCCGGTTCATCGTCACCGCCACCGCGCCGCCCCAGCCATAATCGATCTTCGCATCGGCGATCTGCGGGAAGACTTCGGCCATGAAGGGCCGCACAAATGCCGCGATATCGCGCGGCGGGGTCTGTGAGTAGCGCTCGCCGCCGCCGAAGATCAGCCGCTTGTCGGCCGAAAGGCGGAAATAGTTGAGCACGAAGCGGCTGTCGGCGACCGCCGCGTCGGTGGGGAGAAGTTCGTCGGCATTCGCGAGCGGTGCAGTCGCGATATTATAGTTCATGATCGGCACGGTGTAGCGGCCGAGATCGGATTCGATGTCGCCGATCCAGCTGTCGGTGGCATTGATGATGTAGCGAGCCTTGGTGGTGTCGAGCGATGCGCGGCACCCCTCGACGATCCGCACTCCCGCCGCCTCGGCTGCTTGAGCGAGCCCGATCGCGTAATTCAGCGGATGGAAATGGCCGCCCCGCGGATCATGGATGCCACCATGGTAGAGCGGGCTGGCGATATGCGTGGCCATCTCGCTTTCTTCGACAATATCGGTGCGATAGTCGAAGCGGTTCGCAAGATAATCGGCCTCGCGCCGCATGGCGTCGAAGTCTTTCGGCGTCCACGCCGCCTCCAGATGTCCGGTCTTGAGGTCGCAGTCGATGCCATGCTGTGCGATCCGGGCTTTCACCCGATTGTCGCGCCAGCAGAGATCGAACAGCGCATCGGCGCGCTCGCGGCCGAATTCCTCTTCGAGTTCGGACGCCGTCCAGCGAAGGCCCGGAATAAGCTGCCCGCCGTTGCGCCCGGACGCGCCGAAACCGACATGCTCGGCCTCGATCAAAATGACCGAAAAGCCG
Source organism: Sphingopyxis sp. PAMC25046 (assembly GCF_004795895.1). Lineage (NCBI taxonomy): Bacteria > Pseudomonadati > Pseudomonadota > Alphaproteobacteria > Sphingomonadales > Sphingopyxidaceae > Sphingopyxis > Sphingopyxis sp. PAMC25046. The sequence continues at coordinate 2,472,407 of NZ_CP039250.1, read as the reverse complement.
CGCTCGGCGCAAGCGAGCGCGGCGCCAAGTCCGGTGAAGCCGCCGCCGATGACCGCGACATCGCATTCAAGGTCGCCTTCGATGTCAAACTGCGGTCGCCGCTCGTGCGCGGTCGCGGCATAATAGCTATGGCTCAGCGGATCGGTCATTGGTGAGCCGACCTTCTAATTCCGTTCGCGTCGAGCGAAGTCGAGACGCCTCTCTGTCCTGCACGACGTCTCGACTTCGCTCGACGCGAACGGGGAAGGGGCGGTTTTGGCAAGCTGCTAAACCCGCATCAACAGATGTTCGCGTTCCCAGCTCGAAACCACCGACTGATAGTTGAACAGCTCATAATCCTTCACCGCGAAAAAGATTTCAAAGAAATCGTCGCCGAGCAGGTTGCGGACCTTCTTGCACGAGGCGAAGCGGTCGAGCGCTGCCTCGAGCGTGCGCGGCAGCGTGCGCGCGCGGTTGTACGCGCTTCCGCTGATCGGCTTGGGTGGGACCATGCGGTCGACCATGCCGATATAGCCGCACACGAGCGACGCCGCGATTGCCAGATAAGGATTGCTGTCGGCGCCGGGCAGGCGGTTTTCGACGCGGCGGTTGTGCTTGTCGGCGATGGGCACGCGGAAGCCGCAGCTCCGGTTATCTTCGCCCCACTGGACGTTGATCGGGGCGGCGCTGTCGGGACGCATGCGGCGGAAACTGTTCACATTGGGCGCCCACATCGGCGAGATTTGCGGCATGAAGCGGATGAGGCCGGCGATATAGCTGCGGAACGCCGCGCTGTCGCGACCGTTGGCGGTGGCGAACAGGTTGCGCCCGGTCTCGGCATCGACAATCGACTGGTGGACGTGCATCGCGCTTCCCGGCTGGCCCGCCATCGGGTTCGCCATGAAGGTCGCATAGACATTATGCTGCTTCGCGACGTTGCGCACGACCCGCTTGAACAGGAACACCTCGTCGGCAAGGCGCAGCGGATCGCCGTGGATGAAATTCACCTCGAGCTGCGCGGCACCCATTTCGTGGATCATCGTGTCGATATCGAGCCCCATCAGCTCGCAATCGTCATAGATATGATCGATGATATCTTCATATTCGTTCATCGCCTCGAGCCCGTAGGGCTGGCTGGCGTTCTCGCTGCGACCCGACTGGCCCGTCGGCGGGGTCAGCGGAAAATCGGGGTCGGTGTTCTGCGAGACGAGGTAAAATTCGACTTCGGGCGCGATGATCGGTTTCCAGCCCTTTTCTTCGTAGAGGCCGAGCACTTTCTTGAGGATCGTGCGCGGCGCGATGTCGACTTCGGTGCCGTCACGGTTGAACGCGTCGGCGATCACGAAGGCGGTCGGCGAGGTGAAACCGGGCGCGACGCAGATCGTGTCGGGGTCGGCGATCAGGACCTTGTCGGGATCCTTGTCCCAGATGTCGTCGATGTCTTCGGGATAATGGCCGTCGATCGTGCAGATGAAGACGCTGCCCGGGATGCGCAGCGACTTGTCCTTGACTGACGAGAGGAACTTCTTGGCCGGCAACACCTTGCCGCGCTGAACCCCGTTGATATCGGGGACGATACATTCGACTTCGTCGATATTATGGTCGCTGATCCATTGTTCCAGATTGACTGACATGCGCCCCCGATTGGGCCGAGGAGCCGGCCCGCTTGTGGAAGACAAGCCTATCCTGAAGTTGGCTCAAGCGCCAGAGGGGCCGGTTTTGACGTTGCCAGCCGTGCGCGCGCCCGCCAGATTGGGCATGACAAGATCAGGAGATGTTCGCGATGCGAGGTGACAACGACCAGCTGGCCGCCTTCTGGATGCCCTTTACCGCGAACCGGGCCTTCAAGCGCCAGCCGCGCCAGCTCGTTTCGGCGAGCGGCATGTTCTATCGGTCGAGCGACGGGCACGAAATCCTCGACGGGACGTCGGGTCTGTGGTGTAGCAACGCTGGCCATTGTCGCCCCGAGATCAGCGAGGCGATCGCCAAGGCGGCCGCGACGCTCGATTTCGCACCGACGTTTCAGCTCGGCCATCCGCTGCCGTTCGAACTGGCGCAGCGGCTTGCCGAGCTGATGCCCGGGGGGCTGGATCGGATATTCTTTACGAATAGCGGCTCCGAGTCGGTCGATACCGCGCTCAAGATCGCGCTCAATATCCAGCGTGCGAAGGGCGAGGGGACGCGGACGCGGCTGATCGGGCGCGAGCGCGGCTATCACGGCACCGGTTTTGGCGGGATCAGCGTCGGCGGACTAGTCAACAACCGCCGCGCGTTCGGCTGCGGGTTGCCCGGGGTCGACCATCTGCGGCATACGCACGATATAGAACGCAACGCCTTTTCCCGGGGATTCCCGCAGCATGGCGCCGAACTCGCCGATGATCTCCAGCGGCTCGTCGACCTGCATGGCGCCGAAACGATCGCGGCGGTGATCGTCGAACCGATGGCGGGATCGACCGGCGTGCTTGTGCCACCCGTCGGCTATCTCCAGCGCCTGCGCGAGATTTGCGACCGGCACGGCATCATCCTGATCTTCGACGAGGTGATCACCGCCTTCGGGCGCGTCGGCAGCGCGACGGCGTCCGGAAGCTGGGGCGTGACCCCCGATATCATCACCATGGCAAAGGGTCTCACCAACGCGGCGGTGCCGATGGGGGCAGTCGCCGTGAAGCGCGAATTGCACGATGCGGTGATCGACAGCGTGCCGGGCGGGATCGAGCTGTTTCATGGATATACCTATTCGGGGCATCCGCTGGCGAGCGCGGCGGGGCTGGCGACGCTCGACCTTTATGCGCGCGATGGCCTGTTCGACCGGGCGGGCCAGCTCGCCGCCTATTGGGAGGATGCGGCGCATAGCCTGAAAGGGCGGCGTCATGTCGTCGACATCCGCACGATCGGGCTCGTCGCGGGGATTGAACTCGAACCGCGCCCGGGGGCGCCGACCGCGCGAGCGATGGAACTGTTCCACGCCTGCTTCGACAATGGGCTGCTCGTCCGCGCGACAGGCGACATCATCGCGCTGTCGCCGCCGCTGATCGTCGAAAAGTCGCAGATCGACGAGATGTTCGGACGGATCGCCGATCTGCTGGGTGCGATCGACTAGGCGGCGAGCGGGAAGGTCACCGACACCGTCGTTCCCTTGCCAAGCTCGCTCTCTATGTCGAGCTGGCCCTGGTGGCGCTCGCTGATATGCTTGACGATCGCGAGGCCGAGGCCGGTACCGCCGACCGAGCGGCTGCGCGCCTCGTCGACGCGATAGAAACGTTCGGTCAGGCGCGGCAGATGATCGGGCGCGATGCCGTCGCCTTCGTCGCTGACCGACAGCCGCACGCGGCTTCCTTCGCGCGCCAGCTCCACAGTGACCGGGGTTCCCGGATGGCCATATTTCATCGCGTTCGAGATGATATTGTGTGCGAGCTGCCCCAGTTGCGCGCCGTCGCCGAGCATCGGCTGTGGCGCCTCGCCAAGCATCACAACGATGTCCTTCGCGCGCGGTTGTTCGCTATCGCGAAGCTGCGCGACCGACGTCTGGACGATCGCCGCGAGGTCGATCGGCGTCGTCGGGCGGCGAAAGCGGTCGGCCTCGACGCGCGAGATCGAAAGCAGGTCGATGACGAGCTGTTGCATCCGCCCTGCCTCGCGGTGGATAATCGACAGGAAGCGGCTGCGCGTCGGTGCGTCGGCCTCGCCGTTCATGTCCTGCAGCGTCTCGACATAGCCGAGGATCGCGGCGAGGGGCGTGCGCAGTTCGTGGCTCGCATTGGCGACGAAATCGGATCGCATGCGGTCGGCGGCGTCGATCGCCGAATGATCCGACAGCATGACGATGCGCTGTCCGCCCGATAGCGCGGCGACGCGCATCGTCCAGCGCTGGCCGGGGCGAGGGAAATCGACAAGATTGACCGTTTCGAGCGGGCCGTCGCTATTGATGCGCGACAACCACTCGGTGGCCGCCGGATGGCGGATCGCGGTGCGTATGTCGGCGCCGACGATATGGCGCCCGAGCAGGCGGATCGCCGCGTCGTTGGCGATCGCGACGATGTTGTCGGAAACGCCCAGAAGCGGGTCCTTTTCCTGGTCGACCCAGCGTGCGAAATCGGGATGGCGAAGAAGCGAGACCGGCGTCGCTTCGGGCGCCGGCGTCGCACCCGGCACTTCGGAAAGCGAAGCGGGGAGGGCGCTGTAGACGATGCCTGCGGCCGCGAAGCCCGCGATCGCCATCATCGCAATCGACAGCGGGTCGCCCCCCGTCAGCGCGGCAAAGATCGCCGCGATGACGACCAGCGTCAGGGCAATGACGAGGCTGGACAGACGATCGAACATGCGCCGCCCGCGTCGCACGAAGCAGGGGATCAGCGCAAGCGGCTTTGGGCTGTTAACGCTTTTTGACAGCATGTGCCAAAGCGGGAAGCCAGAAGGCTGCGGCGGGCTTTTGCTTTTCCTAGGCGCCTCATTGCGTTATGCGCCGACCATGGAAAACAGCGACATCCCCGCCGGTCTGCCCGAAATGGATGGCGAAGCCGTCCCATCGCGCCGCAAGATGCTGGCGCTTGGCGCCGCCGGCGTGTCGGCTGCGCTGACGATCCGGCCCGCCTTTGCGCAGACCGCCGTATCGGTGATGAACTGCGAGATTCCGGTGCCCGGAACGACGGGGGCGGGCCAATATATCGATCGCGCGGGAAAGCTGGTGCCTCCGGGGACGAAAGGTGCGTTTCCGGGAGCACCGAGGCCGTTTACGGGCGAGGAAGTGAAACGCGCCTTCCGCGGCCAGACGCTGCCCGGAACGACCTACAATCAGTCGCAGGCCTATCTGCAATATATCCGGCGCTTGCAGGCGGGGCAGAGCGGCTTTACCTGTTTCGCATCGATCACGACGTCGCGCTGATTATCGCTTCCCGACAGGCGATGACGGTTTCAGCCGTATCGTCAGACAAGGGAGTTTTCGTGAAACTAGCATCGCTCAAAAAGGGTCGCGACGGCCGCCTGGTCGTCGTTTCGGACGATCTCGCCTGGTATGCCGACGCCGGCCAGATCGCCGGGACAATGCAGGCCGCACTCGACAATTGGGCCTATGCTGCGCCGCGCCTCGCCGCGCTCGCCGAAGACCTGAACCACGATGCGATACCGAAGGAGCGGTTTCACGAACGCGATGCGGCGTCGCCGCTGCCGCGTGCGTACCAATGGGCCGACGGCAGTGCCTATGTGAACCATGTCGCGCTCGTCCGACAGGCGCGCGGTGCCGAAATGCCTGACAGCTTCTGGCACGACCCGCTGATGTATCAGGGCGGCAGTGACGCCTTTCTGGCCCCTCGCGATCCGATTCCGCTCGGCGATCCTGCATGGGGCTGCGACATGGAGGCCGAGGTCGTCGTGGTGACGGGCGACGTTCCCGCCGGCATCGATGCCGCCGCGGCGCGCGAGAAAATCCTTCTCGTCGGCCTGACAAACGACGTGTCGCTCCGTGGGCTTATCCCCGCCGAACTCGCCAAGGGTTTCGGCTTTTTTCAGTCGAAACCGTCGAGCGCAATGTCGCCGGTGTTCGTGACGCCCGAGGCGCTTGGCGATCGCTGGCAGAACGGCAAGCTGCACGGGACGCTGTCGGTCGACCTCAACGGCGAGCCGCTGGGCCGCGCCGATGCCGGGGTCGATATGACCTTCGATTTCGGCGCACTGATCGCGCACGCCGCGAAGACGCGCGATTTGGGCGCGGGCACGATAATCGGGTCGGGCACGGTGTCGAACCGCGATGCCGACGGCGGCCCGGGCAAGCCGATCAGCGAAGGCGGGCAGGGTTATAGCTGCCTTGCCGAAGTGCGGACGGTCGAAACGATCCGGCTGGGCGAGCCCAAGACCTCGTTCATGAAAAAGGGCGATACGGTTCGCATCTGGATGGACGATGACCGTCATCACAGCATTTTCGGCGCGATCGAACAAAGCGTGGCCTGATGGAAAAGAGGGCGGAAGTCGCCTCCGCCCTCCTTTCTTTAACCGGCGCTGGAGCTGTGGTCAGCCCTTGCCGCCGAAGCTGCCGCCCGACATCGCGTCGCTCAGCGAACAGGCCGCCGGGCCCAAAATGACGATGAACAGCACCGGCAGGATGAACAGGATCAGCGGCACCGTCATGATCGCGGGCAGGCGTGCAGCCTTTTCCTCGGCGCGCATCATGCGCTCGTTGCGGAATTCGGCCGACAGGACGCGAAGTGCAGACGCTAGCGGCGTGCCGTATTTTTCGGTCTGGATCATCGTCGTGACCACGCCCTTCACCGATTCCAGATTCACACGATAGGCGAAATTCTCGAACGCCTGCCGGCGCTCGGTCAGAAAGCCGAGCTCGATCGACGTCAGGGCGAATTCTTCGCCCAGTTCGGGATAGGCGCGGCCCAGTTCCTTCGACACACGAGCGAAGGCGGAGTCGACCGTAAGGCCCGCTTCGGCGCAGATGACGAGAAGATCGAGCGCGTCGGGGAGGCCCTTGCGGATCGCGTCGGTACGCTTTTGGCGCATATTGTCGACGAAGAGGTCCGGTGCCTTGTAGCCGAGGATCAACGCACCCATCGTATAGGCCGAGCGTTTGAACGAAGTCAGGTCGGGCCACATATCGACCCCATAGATCAGAAAAAGCGCAAGGCCCCCAAACAGGATCGGCAACACCATGCGGCCGAAGATCACCGCGACGGCGAGATCCTTTGACCGGATACCGGCCTGCGCGAGCTTCTGCTGGACTTCCTTGATCTGGCCATCCTGCAGGACCTGGAGTTTGCCAAGAAAAGTGCGCATCTTGTCGGCGGTCTGGTTCTTGCGGACCAGCCGGGCGCGGCGCTTCGCCGTCGAGGCCGTGATGCCGGCCTTCAGTTGTTCGCGGCGATCGTTGAGCGCCTTGACGCGTTTCGTCATCGGGTTGCGCACGGTCAGCGCGTTGTAGATCGCAAACAACACGGCGAAGACGCCGACCGCCGCCAACATGGTGCCGGCCCATACGACGTCGATGCCGAGCAGGGTCGGACCGCTTTGCGCGCCTGTGAATGCGGACGAGAGAAGGAGGCTGCTGTTCACTGTTTCTGCCTCCTTTAGATTTCGAAATTGACCATCTTGGCCATGATGCCGGCACCGATGCTCATCCAGATCAGGCCGCCGATGCCAGCAATGATAAGGCGTTCCTCGACGAAAAAGCCTTCAAGGTAGCCAGGGTTTACTGTCCAGACGACGCCGAACACGAAGAAGGGCAGCGCGCCGACGATGTAAGCGGACGCCTTGGCTTCGGACGACATTGCGCGGATCTTGAGCTTCATCTGGGCGCGCTTGCGGAGGACGTCGGACAGGTTGGCCAGCGTTTCGGCCAGATTGCCGCCGGTTTCGCGTTGAATCTGGATCGTGATACAGAAGAATTGAAACTCGGGAGTGCCGAGCATCTCTGCCGATTCCTGTAGCGCAGCTTCCATCGTATTGCCGATGCGGATGCGCTCGACAACGCCCTTGAACTCTTCGCCGACGGGCCCGGGAAGCTCCTGGCTCACCACCTGAAAGGTCTCGGTGACCGGCAAGCCCGACTTGAGACCGCGGACAAGCAGGTCGATCGCGTCGGGAAAGCGGCTGTTGAAGGCGGCCACGCGCCTTTTGATCGTCATACCGACGACGAGATAGGGCAGTCCAAGGCTGAGCAGCAACCCGACCAGGCCGGCCATCAGGATGGGCGCGCGCACGATAAGCATCGCGCCGGTCGCGACGACGAATATTATCATCGACGCGAACATATATTGCGTCAGCGTCCAGTTCTTGCCGGTTCGGCGAATCCGCTTCTCAAGCTCTTCGCGGCGCGGCAACAGGTTGGTCAGCGATGAATCGCCATTGCGGCCCGACTGGATCGTCTTCCGCATCTGCGCCGCGACCACCGCTTCGGTCGAAGCGGCATGGCGATCCTTGACCATCGCCAGTCGCCGCGTCTTCGCCTTACCCTCTGAAGGCCCGCCGAGCAGGATCGCGAGGAGGGCGAAAGCCAGGAGGGCCCCGGCGATGATAAGGATGACTGGCAGGTTCATGGTCAGCTGGTGTCCGCTTCTATGACAGAGGATCGCGACGGCGTGCCGATGGCGTCCTCACGCCGCCTGCTTCGCGCCCTTTTTGGTCAAGCCGAGCTTGCCGAGCAGCGAACCGCCGGATTTGCTTTTCGCGGCCGAGACCGGTGCATCCTCGGCATCGACATCGGCGCCATCGAGGATGAGACGCATCAGATTGTTCCAAACTTGAGCCGATTTTGTGCCCTTGCAGGTTTCGGCATAGGATTTTCCGAGCTTCGCCGACTGGGCGACGAGCTTGGGGTCGAACGGGATGACGATGTCGATCGGCCGTTCGATCGAGGATTCAAACTCCTTGCGCGACAGTTCGCCGATTGCATTCTGGAACTTGTTGGCGACGAGCACGACGCGCGCGCCGGGAACGTTCTGCTTGAACCACGACAGAAGCCGGATCGTGTCCCGCGCCGCTGCGAGCGTCACGTCGCTGACGAGCAGGATGGTCCCCATTTCCGACACGAGGTGCGGGAAGGGGATTACCACCTGACGCGGGATGTCGACGATCGTCATCTCGAACGCGTTGCGCAACTCTTCCTCGAGCTGAAAAAAGGCTGAGCCGTCGGTCATCACCGGCTGATGGATCGGCGCTTCGGCCGAAAGCAGGCTGAGCTTGTCCGACGCGCGCACCATCGCGCGCTCGATGAACAGGCCGTCGATGCGGCTCGGATTGTCGATCGCATCGATCAGGCCGCGCCCGGGTTCGAGATCGAGCGTGAGGGCGCCCGTTCCGAAATGAACGTCGAGATCAAGCAGAGCGGTCTGGCGGTCCGCCTGTTCGCTGATCGCCCAGGCGAGCGACGTCGCGACAAGCGATGCGCCGACGCCGCCCCGGACACCCACGATACCCATCATGTGATGCGGCTTGTCGTCGTGCATATCGGCGTGTTTGGGGGCCGAAAGCATGGCTTGTGCCATGGTCAGCGATTCGCGGACCTGTTCGAGCGACAGCGGCTTCAGCAGATAGTCCTGAATGCCGCTGGACAGAAGGTCGCGATACAGGCGCACGTCGTTGACCTGACCGGCGGCGATAACGACCGTCCCGGGCTCGCAGACTTCAGCCAGCGCATTGATATCGTTGATCGGGTCGCCTGATTCGGACATATCGACGAACAGGATATTCGGGCTCGCCGACACCGACAGCGACTGCACCGCGTTGCGCAGGCCGCCCTTGTTGCACTTTTCGATCGGCCAGCCCATGTCGCCCGCCGCCGCGCGGATCAACTCCAGCGTATCGTCGTCGCAAACGAAGGCGTTGAAGGGATCACGTAGCCCTGCTGATTTGAAAGGAGCGTTCACTGGCTGCCTCCGCTGGTGGATGGTTTGGCCAATTCGCCGGCACCCGTCTGGGGTTTCGTGCGATAGGTCTGGATCGCGCGCGTCGCTGCGAGCGGATCATGTCCCGTGTCGCGCGTGCCTTTGATAAGGTCGTTGGGGTCAGCGACCATCGTGGCGAGGTTGCTGTTGATTGCGCAGCCATAATTGGACGAGGTCGCATTGGCCGGGTTCAAGGAGGACTTGCTTTCCCAGTTGGGGCATCCCGGAACCGAAGCCGACGCGCGCGTCACGACGACGCGCAGATATCCTTCCGGAACTGCGCCCGTCGTCACCGGCACGTCCCGGCTCAGCAACAGTCCGCGACGTTCGACCATCGCACGGACGGTCGCCTGTGCCGACGTTGCTCCATATGTCGTGGGGTCTTCGACCGCGATACGGTCGCCGTAGCGAACGCCCATCGCGTCGAGCCAGCCTTGCAGTCGACCCTGCTCGCTGGGCGGCAGTTCGCCATTCGCGGTTGCAACGTCGAATTGATAAAGATTGTTGCGCACCACCGGCTGATGCACCGATTCCAGGCTGCGATTGCTATATGCTGCGCCGGTGCATCCGGCGAGCGAGGTCGCGCATGCCAGGACCGTCCAAGTTGCGATTTTCTTCATCACTTTGCTCCTGAAATCCAGCGCGTCACTTGATGTTGAAACCGGGCGCAGCGTTGCCGCCGCCGGTCCGCGGACGGTCGGCGTCGCCAACATTGGTATCGAGCCGCGGTTTGGGGCGGTCGCCGCCGGTTACGCCGTCGCTCGTCTGGTTGAGCAGCAACCGTTGCAGGTCGTGCGTATCCTGAAAGGCGTCGGTCGGCAGTTTGATGTCGTTCGCCGACACGGGCTGGACCAGATAGGGCGTCACGACAATGACGAGTTCGGTTTCGCCGCGGCGGAAACTGTCCGATTTGAACAACATACCGAGCAGCGGGACGTCTCCGAGCCCGGGCATCTTATCGATGGCCCCGATCGAGCGGTTGTTGAGCAGCCCCGCGATCATGAAGCTTTCGCCCGATCCGAGTTCGACCGTCGTTTCGGCACGGCGGATCGTCAGCGCAGGAACCTGAAAGCCCTGCATCTCGATTGCGCCTTCGGTCGACAGTTCGGACACCTCGGGGCGGACGCGCAGGCTGATCCGGCCGTTCGACAGCACCGTCGGCGTGTAGGCCAGGCTGACGCCATATTTGCGATATTCGATCGTCGTTCCCGCGAAATTGCCCGGGATCGGCACCGGAAATTCGCCGCCCGCCAGGAAGTCGGCGGTTTCGCCCGAAATCGCGGTCAGGTTGGGCTGCGCCAGCGTTGCGACCAGACCCGACCGCTCGCCGATATCGAGTGAGGCAATCAGGTCAAGCCCGAACAGGCGGCCGGCACCGGCGAGGCTGCGTGTCCCCGCTGGCGTGTTGATCGTATAGGTGGTGTTGCCATTGGCATCGGTCGTGATCGTCCCCGCTTGACGCCCACCGAAAACCCCACCCAGAAAGCCGTTGCCAAGCGGTCCGTCGGTGTCACGGGTCAGGAGGTTGCCGCTGATCTCCTTGACCAGAGACCGGTTCACTTCGGCGATGCGGACCTGCAGATTGACCTGCAGGGGCGTCGCAGTACGCAGGCGCGAGAGCACCTTGGTTTCCTCGCCGACAAAGGCCTGAACCAGCCGTTCGGCTTCGGCGGCGTCGTCTGGCGACTGAACCGTTCCGGTAAGCAGGACAAAGCCATTCATCGGGTTAGCCGCAATGCTGGCTTCCGGCATCGCGAGCGACAGCATCTGGTCGATGGTTTCGATATTGTTGCCGACGCGGGCGACGGTCGAAAAGACGACCCGACCGCTGGCATCGGTAGCATAGATGCTGGTTTCGCCCGGCTTTTTACCAAAGACATAGAGCTGGCGGCCCGAGCGAACCTGAACGTCGGCGACTTCGTCATTGGCGACAAAGACGTCGGACATCGTCGCGGGAAGGCTGACCAGGCGGCCGCGCCCCACCGAGAGTTCGAGGCTGCCGCTTGCATTCTGGACGGCTTGGGCGATAGCGGTTTGCGAAGGCGCTGCGACGAGCGTCGCTGCCACCAGGCCGATGGCCAGGGTGCGCGCCAGGGCGGCCACCTTGAAATTGGCGTTGCTGTTCATCTTACTTACCCCCCACGGGAACTTCGGTCATCTTGTCGCCGCGGGTGACACGCACGACCGGGCCGGTCGGCACCGCAGCCTGTCGTCCTGCATTGGACGGTGCATAACTGCTGCTGTTATCGGCCTGTTGCGGGCGCGGCGAGGTGACGCGGCCGCGCACCGGGATCCAGAAACGCGACACGTCGCCACCGGTCGTCGCCGACGAGCGGCTGGCGGTCGGACGCGCGGCGGCCTGGGCCAGCATCTTCTTTTCGGCGGTGGTATCGGCCCCGGCGGGGACGTCAATCTCGCCCGAGGCGATCGCGGCTTCGAGTTCGCCGGCGCTTTCGGCGAGCGGCCGCAGCGCGAGCGACAGTTTGCCCATATCCTGGGCGACGGCGATCTTCTCGGCGATCTCCGGCGTTGCTTCGAGCGTCACCGAGCTGAAGGTGCGCACCGGCGTCTTGCCTGTCTCGTCCTCGGCATTGTACCGCTGGTCGGTCGCGAGGACACGAACGTTGCGAATGATCGTCTCGGCGGTGAACAATTCCTTGTCCGGATAGGACGACGTTTCGGAATCGACCGAGATCTGCTGCGCGAGCACGACGTCGACACGGTCGCCCGGAAACACGAAGCCACCGACGCCTTCTTCGCGCGAAACCTTGACGGTGACCGCCCGCATGCCCGGACCAAGCGCCGCAGCGAGGAAGCCGCGGTCGTCGGGATGAACGAGGGCGCCCTGCGTGAGCGGCTGCCCGGCGGTGATCGCATGGCGCACGACGGTGCCGACCAGCGTATTCACGTCGGTCTTGTCCTTCATGAAATAGGCCTGTTCGACCAATTCCTTCGGCCATGGCTGGAACCGGAAACTGTCGGGACCGATGATCGTGCCGACCGGCAGCTGCCGCGTCGCGACAAGGATCATCGGACCGGTAATTTCCGGCGCAGCGGCCGCGCGCGCCGACGGAGCAGCGGCGCCGCGCATCATCTTGTTGACCCCGAACGCCGCGCCGATGGCAATCACCAGCGCGCCGACGATCAGCATAATCTTTCGCGTATCCATGACGAGTTTTCGCCCTCCTGCACCCACCAGAGACGGTCGTGCTTTTCCCTCAGGTCATCCGATAACCTGAAACTGGTTAAGATAGTGTTGGTGAAGCGCCCACAGGCCCGCAGCGGCGATAGCGACCCCGTAGGGCACCTCGACCGGCTTGTCCGAAGGTCGCAATTTCATATGGATAAGCATCAGGGCGGACAGGATGCCGCCGCCGATGGCCATGATCGTCAGCATCGGCAGGAATAGCGGAAGCGGGATCCAAAGCATCACCGCACCGATCATTTTCACGTCGCCGCCGCCCATCGCGCCGATCGCGAACAATCCGGCGAACAGAAGGAAAACCAGAAAGGCCGCGCCGAACTGGATCGGAACCTCGGGCCACAGCGCGAGGCCGGAGGCGATCCAGAATGGGATCGCGAGCAGCGCTATCGCGGCGTTGAGCTGGTTGGAAATCGTCCGCGACCGGACGTCGCTGATCGCCGCGGCAATCATCATGAGGCCGAGAAGGACCATTAGTCCGAGCGAGATCGCGCCGCTATCCATCGCCCCCCTCCTACGCAACATGGCTTACCAAAGAGTAACCATGTTGCTGGCGACGCGGCTTGCATTCCGCGGTCCAGCCGATATGCGGCGGGCCATGACCGACCGGCCGCCCTCCGCCACCGATGTGCTGATCGTCGGCGCCGGTATCGCCGGCGCGAGCCTGGCCGCCGTGCTCGCGCCCTGGCGCCGCGTCGTGCTGGCCGAGGCCGAGGACGTGCCTGGCTATCACGCAACGGGCAGGTCCGCGGCGTTCTGGCACGAGACCTATGGCGGGCCCTATGTTCAGCCCTTGACGCTAGCCTCGCTGGAGACGTTGCTGAATCCCGACCCGGCGTTTTCGGACCATCCTTTCCTGTCACCGCGCTCGGCGCTGACGATCGGGCGGACATCCGAAGCGGCTGCGGTCGACGCATTCGTCGCCGAGTTCCAGGCAAAGGGCGTCGATGTCGAGCGCATGTCGGGTGCCGCCGTTGCCACGAAAATTCCGCGCCTGCGTCCCGAATGGAGCGAAGCCGCCTATGAGGATGCGTGCCGGGATATCGACGTCGGCGGCCTCCACGCCGCCTATCTTCGCGCGGCGAAGCGCGCGGGCGCCTTGCTCGCCACCCGCGCGCCGCTGCGCAAGGCTCGCCGCGTCGGCGACGGATGGAGGGTAGAACTGGGCGAGGAGGAGATCGGCGCGGCGGTGATCGTCAATGCCGCGGGCGCTTGGGCGGACGAGGTCGCGGCGGCTTGCGGTATCGCGCCGCGCGGAATCCAGCCGTATCGACGGACGGTCTTGCAGGTTCGTCTCGACGTCGCGGTTCCGGCCGAACTGCCGCTGGTGATCCATGTCGGCGGCCAATTCTATTTCAAGGGCGAAAGTTCCGGGCGTGTATGGCTGAGCCCTCATGACGAGACTCCAAGCATCGCGCATGACGTGGCGCCCGAGGATTGGGACGTCGCCACCGCCATCGAGCGGATGCAATCGGTCGTTGACTGGCCGGTCGCCGCCGTCGAGCGCAAATGGGCGGGGCTGCGTAGCTTCGCGCCCGACCGAATCCCCGTCTTCGGTCCGGATCCCCATGAAGACCGCTTCATCTGGTGCGCGGGGCAGGGCGGGTTCGGCATTCAGACCGCGCCGGCGATCGCCGGGTTGCTCGCGGCGCAACTGGGAGCGCCGCCGCCGTCCGGCGCGATCGGACGGGTCGACCCATTGCCCTTCGCTCCCGCACGCTTCACATGAGCCGATCTTGTCTTGCAAGGCGAAACGAGCGAATTAACATATGTTTAGCCCGCCACCCCCGGCGCGGCGCGACATGTGGAGGATGGCATGGCCCATTATTTCGAGATCAAGAAGAACAAGGCCGGCGAATTTGTCGCCTATTTCAAATATAATAGCGAGCCGATCTTCTGGACCGAAGGCTATAGCAGCAAGGCTTCAGCGAAGAACGCCATCGACTCGATCCTGAAGAACGGCCCCGGCGCCGAAGTTCGCGAGGCCGAGTAATCCTCAGCGCGCGGGCGCCCTGCGCGCCCGCGCGACTTCGAGCGCCGCATCACTGGCGAGTTGGTCGGCGAGCTCGTTGTCGCCGTGGCCTGCATGACCCTTGACCCAGATCCATTCGACCTTGTGCCGCGCATTTTCCTTGACCAGTCGTTGCCAAAGATCGGCATTGGCGACAGGCTTTTTGGCTGCCGTTTTCCAGCCGTTCTTCTGCCAGCCGAATATCCATTTGGTGATGCCGTCGCGGACGTAGACGCTGTCGGTCGACAATTCGACGTTGCAACTGCGTTTGAGGGCGGCGAGCGCCTCGATCGCGGCCATCAATTCCATACGATTGTTCGTCGTGTCGGGCTCGCCCCCCGACAAGGTCTTCACGACGTCGCCCCAGCGCAACACGGCTCCCCAGCCGCCGGGCCCGGGATTGCCCTTGCACGCGCCATCGGTGGCGACGATCACGGTCTTGCCGGCGCCGGTCATCATGCGAGCGCGAACAGCTCGGCGGCGTCGGCGTCGCGATATCGTTGCAGGCGGGCGAGAAAGGGCGAGGGGTCCTTGCGTGTAACGAGCGCGTCGGCGGGGGTATGCACCCAGTCATGCGCGCGCGTCAGCAGAAAGCGAAGCGACGCGCCGCGTGCGAGCAGGGGCAGGGCGGCAATCTCTGCATCCGTCAGCGCGATTTCGCGCGCATAGCCCGCCATCAGTGCGCGCGCACGCGCCGGATCGCACGCTTCGCCATCGGCCGAAAAGGCCCAGGATGCGTGGGTGATGGCAAGATCATAGGCGCGAAAATCGCTCGCTGCGAAATAGAAGTCGATCAGCCCGGTTACGCGGTCGCCGAGCATCAGCACATTGTCGGGGAACAGGTCGGCATGGATTACATGCGCGGGCAAACCGGTCGGCCAATGCCTGTCGAGATGTTCCAACTCGTCGTCGACAATCGCCTGCAGCCCCGGGAGAACAGCATCGAGATCGCCCGCCCCCTCGGCCACGGCGCGCCAATGACGATGGCCCATGCTGTTCTCGCGCGCGCCCGAATAGGTTTCGAGCGCACGGTGCATTGCGCCGAGCGCCGCGCCGGCGGCTTCGCACTGGCCGGGCGTCGGTTGAGTCAGCGAAATGCCCTGAAGAAACTGGATGACGCAGGCGGCCCGTCCCGAAACCTGCTGGATCGCCGCGCCCTCGCTGTCGCGGATCATCGCCGGCACTGGACAGCTCCGGTGGGCGAGATGGTCGAGAAGGTCGACGAAAAACGGCAGGTCGCCTTCGCTGACGCGCTTTTCGTAGAGCGTCAGAATGAAGCGCCCCCCGGTGGTTTCGAGAAGGAAATTGCTGTTCTCGACCCCCTCGGCGATGCCCTTGCACGAGACGACGGTACCGATATCGTAACGCGCCACCAGCGCCGCAAGGTCGTCGGGCTCGACGTGGGTATAGACGGCCATCAGGCGGCTTCGAGCCCGCGCGGCAGCTTGAAGACCATATTCTCTTCGGCAGTGACGACGACATCTTCGACAACCGGACGAACGGCCGCAACGGCGTCGATCACTTCGCGAACCAGCGTTTCCGGCGCGCTCGCGCCGGCCGTGATACCGAGCGTTGCAATATCTTCCAGCCATGCCGGATTGATGTCGTTTCCGCGCTGAACGAGATGCGCCGGAATGCCAAGCCGCTCGGCGACCTCGACAAGGCGCAGGCTGTTCGAGCTGTTGGGAGCGCCGATCACGATCATGCGGTCGCACTGGCCGGCAATCGCCTTCACAGCCTCCTGACGGTTCGAGGTGGCATAGCAGATATCCTCGCCGCGCGGCCCGCTGATCGCGGGAAATTTGTGTTGAAGCGCCGCTATAATGTCGCGCGTATCATCGACCGACAGCGTCGTCTGCGTCAGAAAGGACAGCATTGCAGGGTCGGCGGGCGCGAGCGCGGCGACATCGTCGACCGATTCCACCAGCGTCATCGCGCCTTCGGGAAGCTGGCCCAGCGTGCCGACTACCTCGGGATGGCCCGAATGTCCGACAAAGACGATATGCCGCCCCGCCTCATGCGCGCGTTCGGCCTGGCGATGCACCTTTGAGACCAGCGGACAGGTCGCATCGATATAGTCGAGCCCGCGCAATTCGGCCTTTGCCGGAACGGCTTTGGGCACGCCATGCGCGCTGAACACGACCGGAACGCCATCGGGGACCTGGTCGAGCGATTCGACGAAGATTGCTCCCTGAGCCTTCAGCGAGTCAACGACATAGCGATTGTGGACGATCTCGTGCCGGACATAGACGGGCGCGCCATATTTCAGCAGCGCGAGTTCGACGATGCGGATCGCCCGATCGACGCCGGCGCAAAAACCGCGCGGCGCGGCGATCAAAACCTTGAGTTCCGCTGCTTCATGGCCGGGTGCGGGCGTCGTCGGGTGGAGTGCGTTCATGATGCGCGCGCTCTAGCGCAGCAAGTCCCATGGGGTAAAGCCGCTTCGTCCCGTCGATTGGTCGTTCTCTTTGTTGCGCCGCGTTCATCGCACCGATAAGAAGCGGCGCGCATGAAGCGGGATCAATCGTCCCGACGCCTGTCAACGCGCCTGTTTGGAAAGCCCGATTATCATGATGTCCATTTCGTTCCCGTCGCGTAAGTTTCTGACCGTGCTGTGCGGCACGGCAGCCATGACGACGGCGGCGGGCTGTGCGAAGGACAATGAAATCGAGCTTTCGGGAGGCGTCGGCATCACCGCGACACGTAGTGCATGTCCGGCGGTCGCCGTGCCGCTGCACACGGGCGATATCACGCTGTTCAATCCCGCGACCAGCCGCGATGCGCGCGCGATCGACGTCGTCGCGGCGATCACCAATGTGACGCCGCAGTGCAACGAAACGGGAGAGAAAGTCTATCAGCTCGCAAGCTTCGATGTCGTCGCGACGCGGCGCGAGGCCGGACCGGCGCGCACAGTGACGCTGCCCTATTATGCCACGGTGCTGCAGGGCGGCACCGCGGTGGTTGCGAAGCGGCTCGGCAATGTCGCGGTAACCTTCGAGGAGGGACAGGTGCGCGGCACGGGGCGCGGACAGGCTTCGGCCTATGTCGACCGCGCCGCAGCCACGCTTCCCGCCGATATTCAGGAACGCATCACCCGCAAGCGCAAGCCTGGGGATCAGGACGCGGCGATCGACCCGCTGAGCCTTCCCGAAGTGCGTGCGGCGGTGCAGCGCGCCAGTTTCGAGCTGCTCGTCGGCTTCCAGCTGACGCAGGACCAGCTCGAATATAACGTCCGAAGATAACCGCGCGGCGGCGCCGTGGCGCCGTTCGCTTCTGCACGCCCTGCGCGCCATCCGGTGACGCAGGGCTTTTCGCGTGCCCCAAGCTGGGTTAGGGCGCGCGCAACAGCTTTTCCGATCCAAGATAGGTTTGCTCCGTGACCCTCTTTAGCCGTTTTTCCGATCATATCGGCGCCGCGCTCGACGCGCTTGCTGCCCGCGAGGCCTTGCCGAAAGGCCTCGATCGCGGCATGATCAGCGTCGAACCGCCGCGAGATCCCGCGCACGGGGACGTCGCCACCAATGCTGCGATGGTGCTCGCGAAGCCCGCGGGAATGAACCCGCGCGCGCTCGCCGATCTGCTGGTTGCCGAACTCGGCAAGCTTGAAGAGGTAACCGAGGCGAGCGTCGCCGGCCCTGGCTTTATTAACCTGCGCCTCGCCGACGACAGCTGGCGCGACGAGCTCGCGCTGATCTTCAGTGAAGGCGGCGACTACGGGCGGTCGGCGATGGGACAAGGGCGGCGCGTCAACGTCGAATATGTTTCGGCCAATCCCACGGGTCCGATGCACGTCGGCCATTGCCGCGGTGCGGTGGTCGGCGACGCGCTTGCGGCGCTGCTCGAATATGCGGGGCACGAGGTGATCCGCGAATATTATGTCAACGACGCCGGCGCGCAGGTCGACGTGCTCGCGCGCTCGGTTCACATGCGGTATCGTGAGGCGCTCGGCGAGGACATCGGTGCGATCCCCGAGGGGCTTTATCCCGGCGACTATCTGAAGCCGGTCGGGGAGAAGCTGGCGGCCGAATATGGCGACCGCTTCGTCGATGCGCCCGAAAGCGCGTGGCTCGGCCTGTTCCGCGCCGAGGCTGTCAGCGCGATGATGGACATGATCCGCGCCGATCTCGCCAAGCTCGGCATCCATCACGACCTCTTCTCCTCGGAAGCCGAACTGCAGGCCGAGGGCAAACCTGCCGCCGCCGAAAAATGGCTGCGCGATCATGATCTCGTCTATGACGGCCAGCTCGAGGCGCCGAAGGGCGAAACGCCCGAGGATTGGGAGCCGGTCGAACTGCCGCTGTTCCGCTCGACGCAGTTCGGCGACGATCAGGATCGTCCGATCAAGAAGTCGGATGGCAGCTGGACCTATTTCGGCGCCGATCTCGCCTATCATTACCAAAAGAGCCAGGATGCCGACGAGCTGATCGACATCTGGGGCGCCGACCATGCCGGCACCGTCAAGCGGATCAAGGCCGCGGTGGCGGCGCTGACCGGGGGCAAGACGCGTTTCGACGTCAAACTGGTGCAAATGGTCCGCCTGCTCAAAAATGGCGAGCCGTTCAAGATGTCGAAACGCGCGGGCAATTTCGTGACGCTCGCCGATGTCGTCGACGAAGTCGGCAAGGATGCGGTGCGTTTCACCATGCTGACGCGCAAGGCGGACGCGCAGATGGACTTCGACTTTGCCAAGGTGGTGGAGGCATCGCGCGACAATCCGGTCTGGTATCTGCAATATGCAAACGCCCGGATTTCGCGGCTGCGCAAGAAGGCGACCGATGCGGGGATCGACCTGCCAGCGCCGGCTCCGGCACGGCTTGGCGCGCACGAATTGGGGCTGATCAAGCTTCTCGCCCAATTCCCGCGCACTGTCGAGGCGGCCGCGTCGGCGCGTGAGCCGCACCGGATCGCTTTCTATCTGGCCGACGTCGCCGCGGCGTTCCACGCTTGGTATAATCTGGGCAATGACGACCCGTCGGCACGCATCGTGATCGACAATGACCCCGAACTGACCGCGACGCGCCTTTATTTGGCCGACGGAATCGGGCAGGTTATCCGCAACGGGCTCTTCCTGATGGGGGTCGAGGCGCTCGAGGAGATGAATTGATGGTCGAGGGCAAGGATGCGGGGCAGGGCGACACGGGGCTGGGTCTCGACGATGAAGGCCGGCTCCCCTGGCTTGAAGCGGCCGACGGGTTCGAAGAAGATGGCGAGGTTTCGCCAGTGCGTCTGCTCGTCATGGTGCTCGGCGGGCTGTTGTTGATCGGTGCGGTGCTCGGTGGCCTGTGGTGGATCCAGAATGGCGGCGCGCGCGGCAAAGGCGAACTGATCGCGGCGCAGCAGGGCGATTACAAAGTCGCGCCAGAGACTGATGGCGCAAAGACCTTCGAGGGCGAAGGCGACGCAGCTTTTTCCGCCAGCGAAGGGGCGGAACCCGCGGGCAAGGTCGATCCGGCGCGCATGCCCGAAGAGCCTGCCGTGACGCTGGCAGAACGCGAGGCCGCGGCGAAGAAGGCGGTCGACCAAAGATCTGCCCCATCCAAGTCTCCCCCCCCGAACAAATCGAAGCCGACCGCGCCGGCCACTGCTGCCGAGACCAGGACGGCGGTGCCGGTATCGGGGGAGGCGATGATTCAGCTCGGGGCTTTCAGCAGCGAGGGCGCCGCCGCCAAGGCATGGAGCAACTTGTCGAAACGTTTCGCCTATTTGGCTGAACTCAGCAAATCGATTTCGCCCGCCAAGGTAGGCGACGGCACCGTCTATCGCTTGCGCGTGTCTGCAGGAACGGCCGCCAATGCGACGAATTTATGTGGAAAATTGCGCGTCGCTGGTGAAAATTGCGTCGTCGTCCGCTGATTCGGCCCGCTTGGCCGCAGACTCCGTTGGTGCGCCCCGGTCCTTATGGCATATTCTTGCCTTGGCTGCTGCCTGAGGGGACGGCCGCCGATGGAGTTTGATGGACGATGATACCGGCTATTTTCGGCCTGTCGGGCCTGACCCTCGCCGACGATGAGCGCGCCTTTTTCCGCGACAGCGAGCCGGCAGGCTATATATTGTTCGGGCGCAACATCGAAAATCGCGACCAGTTGCGGCGTCTGACCGACGAGCTTCGTAGTCTCGACGGCCGCGCCAACCTGCCCATCCTGATCGATCAGGAAGGTGGGCGCGTGGCGCGGATGAAGTCGCCCGAATGGCCACCTTTCCCGAGCGGCGCGGCGTTCGACGCCTTGTATGACCGCGCCCCCGCCAGCGCGATAGAAGCGGCGCGGCTCAACGCGATGGCGCTCGCTGTCATGCTTTCCGAGGTAGGCATTACCGTCGACTGCCTGCCGCTGCTCGACGTCCGCCAGCCGGGCGCCAGCGATGTCATCGGCGATCGAGCGCTCGGCAGCGAACCGATGCGCGTCGCCGCGCTCGGCCGCGCGATTCTCGGCGGATTGCAGGCAGGCGGCGTCGTCGGCATCGTCAAGCATATCCCCGGCCACGGCCGCGCCCTGCTCGACACCCATGAGGCGCTCCCGACGGTAACCGCGTCGGATCGCGACCTGCAGACCGATCTCGCG
The DNA here is from genome assembly GCF_004795895.1 of Sphingopyxis sp. PAMC25046. NCBI lineage: Bacteria > Pseudomonadati > Pseudomonadota > Alphaproteobacteria > Sphingomonadales > Sphingopyxidaceae > Sphingopyxis > Sphingopyxis sp. PAMC25046. The sequence goes on along the minus strand of NZ_CP039250.1, from coordinate 2,451,275 downwards.
CCGTTCGCGGCGCTCCGCGACGCCGCGATGGCGATGACCTGCCACGTCATTTTCGAAGCCTGGGACCCCGAGCGGCCCGCGACGCTGTCACCTGTCGTTATCGACAATGTCATTCGTCAGCGCATCGGTTTCCACGGCCTGCTGATGACCGACGATCTCGACATGAAGGCACTGTCGGGCGACGTGCCGTCGCGCGCCGCCGATGCGATCGCCGCAGGCTGCGACATCGCGCTCAATTGCTGGGCGAGAATGGACGACATGATCGGCATAGCGAATGCGCTCGACCCGATCAGCACGGTATCGCTCGCGCGGCTAGAAGGCGCGATGGACCGGATTTCGGGCGACAGCGACGGCCGCGAATTCGCGACGCTGCTCGATCAGCGCGACGCGCTGCTGGCGACGGCCTGATCGCCGATGGAGGCGTTGCCGCTCGATTTCGAGATCGTGCCGGCGGCGCCCGAGCGGGACGATGCGTTGCAGCTTTCGCTGGAAAGCTGGGAGGGGCCGCTCGATCTGCTGCTGGCGCTTGCACGGAGCCAGAAGGTCGACCTCAAGCAGATTTCGATCCTTGCACTGGTCGAGCAATATCTGACATTCATCGCCGAGGCGCGCGAACTCAAGCTGGAGGTCGCGGCCGATTATCTGGTGATGGCGGCGTGGCTCGCCTACCTCAAATCGGCGCTGCTGCTACCCAAAGATCCACTCGAGGATCCGTCGCCCGACGAACTGGCGCTGCGCCTGCAACTGCGCTTGCAGCGGCTCGCAGCAATGCGCGATGCGGCGGCACGTCTGCTCGCGCGAGACCGGATCGGCCGCGACGTCTTTCTGCGCGAAAAGCCGGAGGGGCTTCGCGATATCAAGGTACGGCGCTGGGACGCGAGCCTTTACGACCTTCTCGCCGCTTACGGCCAGGTCAAGCTACGCGCCGAACCCGTCGTGCATATGGTGTCGCGTCGCCCGGTGATCACACTCGACGCTGCGCTGCACCATCTGCAGCGGATGCTGGGAGTAAGGCTCGACTGGGCCGAACTCGCCGATTTCCTGCCGTCTGACTATGACGGTCCGCTGCGCCGGTCGGCGATCGCGTCGAGCTTCGTCGCCGCGCTCGAACTGGCGCGGCAGGGGCGGGTCGAACTGAAACAGGAAGGCGCCTTCGAACCACTTTATCTGAAAGCCGCAGGGGCATGATCGACGATCTTGAACGCGCTATAGAGGCGATGCTTTTCGCCAGCGACGAACCGCTCGATGCGCGGCAGGTCGCCGGGCGGCTTGGCGACGAAATGACGCCCGGACAGACGAAGGCGATCATCGAAGCCATTGCGCAGCGCCACGCGGGCAGCGGGATCGAACTTGTCGAGCGCGGTGGACATTGGCATTTTCAGACGCCCGCCGATCTCGCGCATCTTTTGCGCCGCGAACGGGACGATCCGCGAAAATTGTCGCGTGCCGCCGCCGAGGTGCTGGCGATCATCGCCTATCACGAGCCCGTCAGCCGCGCCGAAATCGAAGCGATCCGGGGCGTTCAGACTTCAAAGGGCACGCTCGACGTGCTGATGGAAGCGGAATGGATCATGCCCGCTGGCCGCCGCGAAGTTCCGGGGCGGCCGCTGATCTACAAGACGACCGACGCGTTTCTGCAACATTTCGGCCTCACCAGCCGCAAGGACCTGCCGGGAATCGAAGATTTGCGCGCGGCGGGTCTTCTCGACCCGGTCGATCTCGCTTTCGAGGAGGCGATGGGCGAACTGGACCTAGTAAAAGACGGCGAAGAGGCTTAGATGGGCCCTTCAAGGAGAATTTGAGATGGGTAGCTTCAGCATCTGGCACTGGCTCGTGGTCGGGATCCTCGTCCTGCTGCTGTTCGGCAAGGGCCGCTTTTCCGACATGATGGGCGATGTCGCCAAGGGCATCAAAAGCTTCAAGAAAGGCATGGCCGAAGACGATGCGCCGACCCCCGCACCGAAGCAGATCGAAGGCCAGCGCGCGCCCGATCTGACCGCGACACCGACCCCGACCGCGGAAACCGAAAACCGCTGATTTTCAGCCGCCTGCGGGGATTGGGCTATTAGATGTTCGATGTTGCGCCCACCGAGTTGCTGCTCGTCGTGGTGGTGGCCTTGGTCGTTATCGGCCCCAAGGACCTCCCCAAGGCGATGCGATTTGTCGGCAAATGGATGGGCAAGGCTCGCGGAATGGCACGCCATTTCCGCGCCGGGCTCGACACGATGATGCGCGAGGCCGAGCTCGAGGAACTCGAGAAGCAGTGGCGCGAGCAGAATGACGCGATCATGCGCGAATTCCCGCGCATCGACGATGCCAGCCCATCGCGGCCCGCTGCACCGGAAACAGCGACGAAGGCCGAAGATGCATCTTCGGCAACAGACGCCGAAGTCGACGAGGCTGCGGCCGCCAATCCGCCCGAAACTCATGCCGTGCCGCCAAAGGACGGCCCGCTGCCATGAGTGCCGATGCGCCCGTGACAGCCGAAGACGAGGATGGCAGCGGCGGCAAGATGCCGTTGCTCGATCATCTCATCGAACTACGCTCACGCCTTTTGAAGTCGCTGCTTGCGGTCGGCGTCGCTTTCGGGGTTTGTCTCTATTATGCGAAGCCGATTTTCGGGATCCTAGTCCAGCCGCTCGTCCGCGCCGGACAAGGGAAGCTGATCTATACGCAGCTGTTCGAGGCCTTTTTCGTCGAGATCAAGGTCGCGCTGTTTGCGGCGATGATGATCGCCTTTCCGGTCATCGCCAACCAGCTGTGGAAATTCGTCGCGCCGGGCCTTTTTAAGCAGGAAAAGCGTGCGCTGCTGCCTTTCCTGCTCGCGACGCCGGTGCTGTTCGCGATCGGCGCCAGCTTCGCCTATTTCATCACCATCCCGATCGCGCTTAAATTCCTGCTCGGCTACCAGGGTGATATCGGCGGGATCACGCAGGAAGCGCTGCCTTCGGTCGGCAATTATCTGAGCTTCACGATGCAGTTCATCATGGCGTTCGGCATCGCCTTCCTGCTGCCGATCCTCCTGATGCTGATCGAGCGGTCGGGGCTGGTTACGCGCGAGCAGCTGGTGTCGGCCCGGCGCTATATGATCGTCGCGGCCTTTGCGATCGCGGCGGTTTTCACACCACCCGACATCCTCAGCCAGTTGCTGCTCGCGGTGCCGCTGGTATTTCTGTATGAAATGTCGCTCTTCGCGATCTGGTTTACCCAGCGCCGACGCAAAACAGGCGCCGAAGCGGCGCCTGTCGAGCCTCTCGAAGAGGCTTAGGGTAAGTCGTCAAAATCAGTTGATAGCGTCGCTGCCGGCCTGTCCGACGGATTCGATATCGCGACCAGCGCCCTTCACCGTGTTGCAGCCCGTAACCAGAACGCTGGCGAGAAGGGCGAGAAGAATTGCACGGAAACTCGTCATGTTTCTAACCTCTCCAAGATGAGCGCAAAATGGCCCGGCACGCTTCGAGGGGGGGGAGGGAATGCGGGCCGGGCCAATGTTGCTGAGCAGCGCTGCGGGGGGGGCGATGACCGCTGCTCGAATGGGAAACGACCGATGCGGCCGATAAGTTCCCGAAAATAATCGCAGGCGTGAAATTTTTTTCGCCGCTTTTGAATCGCTTGTATTTCAGCGGCTTAGCTTCAAAGGATGGTGAGCCCGCTGAGCACGGCGAGGCCGAGAAAGGCCAGGAAACCCATGGAATCGGTGGTCATCGTTACGAATATCGAACTGGCTACCGCGGGATCCTGATCGAGCCGGTCGAGCAGCAAGGGGATCGCAACCCCCGCGACCCCAGCCACGAAGATGTTCACGATCATCGCCGCGGCGATCACGCCGCCGAGCATCGGGTTGCCGAACCAGAGCGCCGTCGCGGTGCCGGCGATGAACGCAATCGTGCCGCCGTTGAGCAGCGCGATCTTCATTTCGCGCCAGATCGCGCGCCAGCTGTTCGAATCGGTGAGCTGGTTCATCGCGAGCGCGCGCACCGTTACCGCCAGCGTTTGCGTCCCCGCGTTGCCGCCGACCCCCGCGACGATCGGCATCAGCGCGGCGAGCGCAACCATATGTTCGATCGCGCCGCCGAATATTCCGACGATCGTCGAGGCGACGAGTGCGGTGCCGAGGTTGGCGACGAGCCAGCGCACGCGTGCGCTGTACGTCTCGCGGATCGGTTCGTTGATGTCGCCGTCGCCCGCACCCGACAGGCGCAAAATATCCTCGCCCGCCTCTTCCTGGATGATGTGGACGATATCGTCGACCGTGATCATGCCGACGAGGCGCCCCGCTTTGTCGACGACCGCGGCCGAGATCAGCGCATATTTCTGAAAGCGCAGCGCGACCTCTTCCTGATCCATATCGACCGGGATCAGCGTCTGTTCGCGCTTCATCACATCGCCGATCGCGATGTCGCGCGGGGTGCGCAATATCCAGCTCAGCTGGCAGGTTCCAACCGGGCGGTGCATCGGATCGACGACGAAGATTTCCCAGAAGTCGCTGGCAAGCTCGGTATCTTCGCGAAGGCGGTCAATGACGTCGCCGACGGTGACATGCTCGGGCACCGCGACCAGGTCGCGCTGCATCAGGCGCCCGGCGGATTCTTCGGGGAAGGACAGGGCGTCCTCGATCGCGGCGCGATCCTCGGGCTCCATCGCCTGAAGAACGGCCTGCTGCTCGTCCGCCTCCATATCCTCGATGATCGCGACGGCGTCGTCGGTATCGAGTTCGGAGGCGAGCTCGGCGACCTGTTCGGGCGCGAGCAGGTCGATCAGCTCTTCGCGAACATAATCGTTCATTTCCGCGAGCACGTCGGCGGAAAGCATGTCGCCCAGCACCGCGGCGAGCATCGGACGCTCGTCGGTGCGCGCGAGTTCGAACAGGTCGGCGATGTCGGCGGGATGGAGGCGGCCGACGCGTTCCCGCGCGGCCTCTCCCTCACCGGCTTCGGCAAGTTCGATCACGTCGCGGACGAATTCGGGTTTCAGCCGATCATCCTCGTCGAGTTCGGTTTCGGGTTCGCGGCTGACGGCATCGTCGACGATCGCCATATCATCAGGCGGCAGGGAATCTTCGCGTTTGTCCATCGCGCGGTCCTCCCTGGTCTCTTGCGGCGTCCGATTTTCCCCTAGTGCGGCCGTTCGCCGATGGCAACGTCGTCAACGGCTTTTCATCAATTAGTGCGTGGCCTTGGGCGCCGCGTCCGGCTATGGCACCGCCAAACCCGACCATAGGAGTTCCAATATGTCCGAAACCCTCACGCTTTCGCTGTCGACCGGCGACGTCGTCATCCGCCTGCGTCCCGATCTCGCCCCGCAGCATGTCGAGCGTATCTCGACTCTCGCGAAGGAAGGTTTTTACGACGGCGTCGTGTTCCACCGCGTGATCCCCGGCTTCATGGCCCAGGGCGGCGACCCGACCGGAACCGGCATGGGCGGCAGCAAGCTGCCCGACCTGCCGCAGGAATTTAGCAGCGAGCCGCATGTCCGTGGTGTTTGCTCGATGGCGCGCGCGCAGAACCCGAACAGCGCGAACAGCCAGTTCTTCATCTGCTTCGACGATGCGCGCTTCCTCGACAACCAATACACCGTCTGGGGCGAAGTCACAGAAGGCATGGAAAATGTCGACGCGCTGCCCAAGGGCGAGCCTCCGCGCGAGCCCGGCAAGATCGTCAAGGCGACCATCAGCTGATTTCAGAAATCCCCGCTTCGGCGGGGATTTTTTACTCGCCGATAAACCCGTTGAGTCGCTCGCAGGCCGCGACCCAGTCTTCCTTGAACGCCTGCACGACCTGTCCGGCACCCATCGCCTCGTTCATCAGGCCGACGCCTTGACCGACCCAATAGGTCGCGAGCGCCTTCGCCCCCTCGTGGCCGCCTTCGGACAATTTATCGACCTTGCGGAGCGCGGGTTCGCTGACCAGCGACTGGAGCGGCATCGGCAAGGGTTTGGGCGCACCCTCGGCCTCCCATGCGTCGGTCCACGGCGAGCGGAGCTGGCGCGACGGTTTGCCGGTGCGGCTTTTCGAGCGCACGGTATCGCGGGCGGAAGCGGCAAGCATCTTTTCTTTTACGACCGGGTTGGTTTCGGCCTCGGCGGTCGTCAGCCACACCGATCCGCACCAGGCGCCATGCGCGCCCATTGCCATCGCCGCTGCCATCTGCCGCCCGGTGACGATACCGCCCGCCGCGAGGATCGGCGTAGTCGCGCCGATCGCCTCGACCGCGGCGGCGACCTCGGGCACGAGCACCATCGTCGCGACCTCGCCGCAATGGCCGCCCGCTTCGCCGCCCGCAACGACGAGGATGTCGACGCCCGCGCGGACCTGCGCCAGCGCATGATCGCGCGTGCCGACGAGCGCGGCGACGGGGACATTGTGGCGCTTGCCGAGTTCGAGCATCAGCGGCGGCGGAACGCCGAGCGCGTTGGCGATCAGCTTGATCGGATGGCGGAAGGCGACTTCGAGCAGCTTCGCCGCGCCGTCCTCGTGCATATTGTCGCCGAAGCTTTGGCGCATTTCCATCGCGGCTTCGAGACCCGCGGCATCGACGTCGAATTTACCGAGCAGGTCGGCGGCGAATCGCAGGTGCGTTTCGGGCACTTTCGCGGAGCCCGACGCGGGCGCGTCGCCCTTGCCCGCGAAGCTGTTCGGGACGATCAGGTCGACGCCATAGGGGCGCCCGCCGATATGCTCGTCGATCCAGGCGAGTTCCTCCTCGAGCCGTTCGGGCGGAAGCGCTGCGGCGCCGAAGACGCCCATGCCGCCCGCCTTCGACACGGCGACGACGACGTCGCGGCAGTGCGAGAAGGCGAGGAGGGGGAACTCGATGTCGAGCATCGCGCAGATGGGGGATTGCATGGGACCTCTCCGTTCGTCTGTTTGGTCCATGTCAGCGCCAGTTGACGTAAACGTCAAGTTGATTTGCTGGGCGGGCGGATTATCGCGGGGGACATGACCCAATTCACGCTCCCCGATTTCGACTTCGATGCTTTTGTTCGCGCCACTTTGGCCGAGGATCTCGGCGCGGGGGGCGACATCACCTCGATGGCGACGATCCCCGCCGATGCGCGCTTCGGCGGGGTGATGGACAGCCGCGATGCCATCATCGTGGCGGGACTGCCGATCGCCGAGCGATTCTTTCGCGCGCTCGAACCCGGCATGGAGATCGAGATACTGGTCGACGAGGGTGCCGAAGTTGCCGCGGGCAGCGACCTGATGCGCCTGTCGGGCAATGCGCGCGCGCTGCTGACTGCCGAGCGGTCGGCGCTCAACACGGTGCAGCACCTGTCGGGCATCGCGACGATGACGCGCCAATATGTCGATGCGCTCGCGGGAACCGGCGCAACCCTGCTCGACACGCGCAAGACGATCCCCGGCCTGCGCGTGCTCGAGAAATATGCGACGCGGATGGGCGGCGCGAAGAACCACCGCATGGGCCTGTGGGACGCGGCGATGATCAAGGACAATCATGTCGCGGTCGCCGGATCGGTCGAGGAGGCCGTGCGGCGCGCCGTCGACGCGGGAATCGCCGACATCATCGTCGAGGTCGATCGCGTCGCGCAGGTCGAACCCGCGCTGAACGCCGGCGCGACGCATCTGTTGCTCGACAATATGAGCCTCGACGAACTGCGCCAATGCGTCACGCTGGTGGGAGGGAAGGTGCCGACCGAGGCCTCCGGGGGCGTGCGGCTCGACACGATCCACGATATCGGCGCGACGGGGGTGACCTATGTCTCGGTCGGACGGCTAACCCAGTCGGCGCCGGCGGCGGACATCGGGCTCGACTTTGCTTTGGCTTGAATCGCCAATTTCATCCATCCGTTTGCCCTGAGCTTGTCGCAGGGCTGTCCTTCACTTTGGCGGCGAGAGGAAAAACGGTGCTTCGACAAGTTCAGGACGAACGGAAGAAAGGAATGGCGCTGGTCGTGCTGGCGGCCACGCTCGCGCCGGCCACAGCGCAGGCGCAGGCGCTATCCTGTTCGGTGCCCGACCGTATCCCCGTCCCGCGCCTCGAACAGCCGAAGCGCGGTGAGCCCGTGCGCAAGCCGCCGATCACCGGCTATCTGCTCGCCATGAGCTGGTCGCCGCAGCATTGCGCCGATGTGCGCAATCCCGAGGCCGCGCGCGATGCTTTCCAATGTGCGGGCAAGAATGGGCGTTTCGGCTGGGTGCTGCACGGCCTGTGGCCCGAGACCGACGGCCCCGGCTATCCGCAATGGTGCCGCCCGGCGAAGATCGTGCCGCAGCCGGTGCTGAGAAAGCATCTGTGCATGACGCCGTCAGCGCAGCTGCTCCAGCATGAATGGGCGAAGCATGGGAGCTGCATGAGCCCGCATCCCGCGGCCTATTTCCGTTCGGCCGACATATTGTTCCGGGCCGTCCGCTTTCCCGATATGAAGGTGCTCGCCGCAAAGCCGCAGACCGCGGGGAGCATCCGCCGCGCTTTCGCCGCCGCCAACCGCGGGATCACGACGCCAATGATCGCAGTGTCGGTCGGCCGCGAGGGCTGGCTCGACGAAGTGCGGCTTTGCCTGGGACCGCGCATGAAGCCCGCGCAGTGCAAGCCGTTCCAGTGGGGGGCGAACGAGGGGCGCCGCGTTCGCGTGCGGCCGATGACCGGAGGTTAAGCCGCGAACCGGAAAGCGTCCCGCCATGGGACGGTCCGGACGTTAACACTCTTTTAACCTTACCGATCCGTTAACATCGCCCTAGCTTCGGGGCATGGACTCGGACGATCATATCGACATTCGCGAGCGTGTGCGGGCGCATGGCGTGCGGCAACTGGCGATCGCGCGGCTCAATGCACCCGAAGACTGGCAGGGTGAATTGCGCGCCGCGCTTGCCGCGCACCGTGAGCCGGTCATGATCTGGTCGAACAATGATTTCCGGCTGTTTCTGCAGAGTTTCGCGATTTTCTTTACCGCGACGATGATGTTCTTGATTTGAGGCCGATTTCGAGCGGAAGGCGACGTTTCTTATATCGTCACCCCGGACTTGATCCGGGGCCCCGCTTGAAGCCGAAACCTGCTCTCACGTCATGAGAAGCGGGATCCCGGGTCAAGCCCGGGATGGCGAAGGTAGGTGGCGGCGTCCGCTCTCCACTCCTAAGCGGACACAGATGTGCCGTAGCCGGTTCCGGTCAGTCGCAAGCCCGGTGCAGCTTGACCGCGAGCCACGCGGAGATCAGACACATGGCCGCGCTCATCAGCAGTTGGTCAACGACGCCGATCCCGGCGAAGCCGAGGCCCATCGCGAGGAGCGAACCCGCGACCATCGCACCCGAATTGACGATGTTGTTCGCGGCGACGGTTCGCGCGGTCTGGTCCTTGGGGACCGTGGTGGTCAGGAAGGCGTAGAGCGGCACGACGAACATGCCGCCGCTGATCGCGATGCCGAGCAGTGCGGCGAGGAGCGGGATGACGTCGGCATGGCCGAGGAAGCCGTCGATGCCGTACATGACGCCCGAAGGGTCATGCTCCCAATTGCGGCATACCCAATAGAAGGCGACCACGAATACGCCCATCACGATCACGCTGGCGGGGCTGTAGCGCGCCGAAACCTGCCCCTTGAGCAGGCGGTTGACCGCGACCGAGCCGATCGCGATGCCGATCGAGAAGATCGCTAGGAAGAGGCTGGCGACGCTCTTGTCGGCGTGGAGAATATTCTTCACGAGCGGCGGAAACTGGATGAAGAGCACCGCGCCGATGGTCCAGAAAAAGCTGATCGAGAGGATCGCGAGATAGAGGCGCGGGATGTGCATCGTGCCGCGAACGAGCGCGATCGACGAGCGGATGATGTGCCAGTCGATTCCCGTTTCCTCGTGCTCGGGCGGGGCGGGGGGCACCTTGCGTCCGGTCCAATAACCGAGGCCGGCGACAAGGACGACGCCGAGCGCCGCCCATTCGACGTCGATCACACCAGCGAGAATCGTGCCCGCGAGGATCGCGATATAGGTGCCCGCCTCGACGAGCCCGGTGCCGGCGAGCACCTCGTCACTTTTCAGGTGCTGGGGCAGGATCGCATATTTGATCGGGCCAAAGAAGGTCGAGTGGATGCCCATCGCGAAAAGCGCGAGCATCATCAGCGGGATCGCGAGCAGATGCACGGCAAAGCCCATCCACGCGAGGACGAGTCCGGTGCCGCCGACCAGCATGATGATGATTTCGCAGAATTTGACGATGCGGATGATCCGCGCCTTGTCGCGCGTATCGGCGAGCTGGCCGGCGAGCGCGGACAGCAGGAAGAAGGGCAGGATGAAGAGCCCCGTCGCGACCGCGCTGAACAGGGTTTCCGAGGCTTCGTCGTTGAACACGCCGTAAACGACGAAGAGCACCATCGCGTTCTTGAACAGATTGTCGTTGAACGCGCCGAGGAGCTGGGTGACGAAAAGGGGCAGGAACCGGCGTTGCTTCAATAGCGCAAAGGAGCCGGTCATGCGTGGTCCAATCTTTTCAATCTTGTTCGGTCACCACGCAAATCGCGGGCAATTTGGTTGTCGCCCGGGGGGCTTATCGGCTAGGGCGGACAGGGTCAAAGGTCATTTTGGACCGCCTATATCGACGGGGATCATGCTTAGTCTTCCCAACATCCTGACCCTTTCGCGAATCCTCGCGGTTCCCATCCTGCTTTTCCTCTTGTGGCCCGGGGTGGTGGAGGGGTCGCATCAGCCGAAGCCGATCGACTATGCGCTCGCCTTTGGCCTTTACTGCCTGATGGGCATTACCGACTATTTTGACGGCTATGTTGCACGCTCGCGCGGAATCGTGTCGCGGCTGGGCGCATTCCTCGACCCGATCGCCGACAAGATCATGATCGCGGCGGTAATATTGCTGCTCGTCTTCACGCGCGATATCGCGGGCTGGCATGTCATCGCCGCTCTGATGATCCTGCTGCGCGAGATCATTGTGTCGGGGCTGCGCGAATTTCTGGCGACGTTGCAGGTGTCGATGCCGGTGACGCAGCTTGCGAAGTGGAAGACAACCTTCCAGCTCGTCTCGTTCGGCGCGCTGATCCTTGCGGGCGCCTTGCCCGCAATGGCGTGGATCAAGATGGTCGGGCTCGTCTCGCTGTGGGGCGCCGCGGTGCTGACGCTGATCACCGGCTGGGATTATCTGCGCGTCGGCTTGAAGCATATGGATTGAGGCCGGACCGATGGCGCTGAACATCGCTTATTTTTCCTGGGTCCGCGAACGGATGGGGGTGGCCGACGAGACGGTCGATGTGCCCGTGGGCGTCGGCGACGTCGGCGCGCTGATCGGGTGGCTGGCCGCGCGCGACGCGCGGGGCGCGCTGGCCTTTGCCGAGCCACACCGCATCCGCGCCGCGATCGACGGGGTGATGATGGGTCCCGATGCGCCGCTGTCGGGTGCGCGGGAGCTTGCGCTGTTTCCGCCGGTGACGGGGGGATGATCCGGGTATCGGTCCATTCATCGGCGATCGAGGTCGCCGCCGAGTTCGATCTGCACGATGCGGGCGGGCATGGCGCCAGCGCGAGCTTTATCGGACGCGTGCGCGGCGACGACGGATTGGCCGAGCTGTTTCTTGAGCATCATCCGGTCATGACCGAGGCCGGAGTGGGCAGTCTAGCCCATGCGGCGGCGGACCGGTGGAAGCTGTCGGCGCTGACATTGATCCATCGCGTCGGCGCGATAGCGCCGGGCGAGACGATCGTGCTCGTGCTCGCGAGCAGCGCACACCGCGCCGAGGCGCTGGCGGCGTGCGAGTTTCTGATCGACCGGCTGAAGACCGATGTGATGCTGTGGAAGCGCGAGACGTTCGCCGACGGGCGGGTGGCGTGGGTCGAACCGCGCGAAGGCGACCACGGTCGCGCTGAACGGTGGGGTTAGCCGGTTATAAGGACGCGCGAATGTCCGATTAGGGGTGGAGAGCTGTCGTTGCTCTCCTCCACTTCCGTCATCCCGGGCTTGACCCGGGATCCCGCTTTTTGGGGCGTCGACCGGTCTTCGGCATCAAGCGGGACCCCGGATCAAGTCCGGGGTGACGAATAATGAGACGGCAGCAATCGGTGGGTTCCCGACCTTCCTCATGCCACCTGATGCTTCCGGAAAATGTCGGCCAGCAGGCGGAATTCGTCGGCGCGCGGGCTGCCCTTGCGCCAGACGAGCGCGATGGTGCGCCAGTCATGCTCCGAATCGAGCGGGCGCGTGTCGATGTCGGTATGATCGAGGATGCCCGCCTCGATCGCCATTTGCGGCAGCATCGTGATGCCGAGCCCATTGTCGACCATCTGGACGAGCGTGTGGAGCGAGGTGCCCATCATCCGCGCCCCGGCGCGCAATTCGGGGCGGTTGCACGCGGCGAGGACATGGTCCTTCAGGCAATGCCCGTCCTCGAGCATCAGCATCTGCGCCGGGTCGAGCTGGTCGGCGCTGACCATCGCGGGCAGGTCTTCGCTCTGTTCGCCCGGAAAGGCGACGAAGAGCGCATCGTCGAAGAGCTTCTCGCTCTCGACATCGCCGCAAGCGTAGGGGAGCGCGAGCAGCACGCAGTCGACCGTGCCATGGTGCAGCGACTCGCAAGCCTGCGCGCTCGGTTCCTCGCGCAGGAAGAGCTTCAGCGACGGGCGTTCCTTACGCAGCCGCGGTAGCAGGCCGGGGAGGAGGAAGGGCGCGATCGTCGGGATGACGCTCATGCGAAGCTCGCCGACGAGCGGCGCCGATGCGGCGGCCGCCATATCGGCGAGTTCCTCGGCCTCGCGCAGCACGCGATGTGCCTTTTCGACGATCGCGTTGCCGAGCATGGTGAAGCGCACGACGCGGCGGGTGCGTTCGACGAGCGTCTGGCCAAGGAGCGTCTCAAGCTCGCGGATGCCCGCCGACAACGTCGACTGGGTGACGTTGCACGCGTCGGCGGCGCGACCGAAATGGCCGTGCTCGTGGAGCGCAACGAGATATTGCATCTGCTTCAGCGAGGGGAGGTAATTGTGCATTGATCGGATATAGCAATTGACACTGCGATTTTGAACAACCCTGTCGATCAAAATTCGCCGCCATTATGGCGGCGTCCGTTGGCGCCCGCACGCGCGCCGTGATAGCAAGGGTCGATCAACGGACGCGGAGGGGCGGATGGCGGTTTCGCGATTTCTGATCGGTGGTGTGGCAAGCGCGCTGCTGCTGACCGGCGGGCTGTTCATGTGGAAGGGCTATACGCAGATTGCCGAAGAGGACGTGCTGCCCGATCCGCCGCCCGCCTTGCCGGCGATTCCGGTGGCGGCGGCGAATGCGCCGAAGCGCGGTCCTGCGCCGCCGGCGCTGCCCGCCGCGAAAGAGGCGTCGCGCGAGGAGCGGCGCTTCAACCGCTTCGACCGCGACCGCAACGACAAGATCAGCCGTGTCGAATTGATGTCATCGCGCACCGCGGCGTTCCGCAAGCTCGACAAGGACGGCAACAATCTGCTGACCTTCGAGGAATGGGCGGTGGCGACGGGGGAACGCTTTGCCGGGGCCGATGCCGACAAGTCGGGCGATCTGACGCGCGCGGAATTCGCGACAACGGCGCCGAAGCGCGCGGCGAAACCGAAGTGCAGCTGTTGAGGCCGAAGGTTAGGCCGCGATGCCTTCGGCCTGCTTTATCCACTCCGCGAGCTTCGTGCCCGCGCGCTGGGTATAGCCCAGCTTGCGATCCATCTTGCGCACATCCTCGGCGAGCGGCGGGAAGAGGCCGAAATTGACGTTCATCGGCTGGTAGGAAGACGCATCGGCGCCGCCGGTTATGTGGCCAAGCAGCGCGCCGAGCGCGGTTTCGGGCGGCGGCGGGGGCAGGGTAAGGCCGCCGAGCTCGGCGATCGCGAAGCGCGCGGCGACGAGGCCGATCGCGGCGCTTTCGACATAGCCTTCGCAGCCGGTGATTTGGCCGGCGAAGCGGATATGCGGCGCCGATTTCAACCGGAGCTGGCCGTCGAGCAGTTCGGGCGAGCGGATGAAGCTGTTGCGGTGGAGACCGCCGAGGCGCGCGAATTCCGCCTTTTCGAGTCCCGGGATCGTGCGAAACAGCTCGACCTGCGCGCCGTGCTTGAGCTTGGTCTGGAAGCCGACCATGTTCCACAGCGTGCCTAGCGCATTGTCCTGGCGGAGCTGGACCACGGCATAGGGCCAGCGCCCGGTGCGCGGATTATCGAGACCGACGCCTTTCATCGGGCCGAAGCGCAATGTTTCCGGGCCACGCTCGGCCATCACCTCGATCGGCATGCAGCCCTCGAAATAGGGCGTGTCCTTTTCCCAGTCCTTGAAATCGGTCTTTTCGCCGTCGACCAGCCCCTGGACGAAGGCGTGATACTGGTCCTTGTCCATCGGGCAGTTGATATAATCCTTGCCGTCGCCGATCGGCCCGACCTTGTCCCAGCGGCTCGCCATCCACGCGACGTTCATGTCGATGCTGTCGCGGTAGACGATGGGCGCGATCGCGTCGAAAAAGGCGAGCGCGTCCTTGCCCGTTGCGGCGCCGATGCTGGCGGCGAGGCCAACGGCGGTGAGCGGGCCGGTGGCGACAATGGTCAGACCCTCGATGGGGAGCGTGTCGATGCGTTCGCGGACGATGGTGACGTTCGGGTGGTTTTCGAGCGCGCGGGTGACGCCGCCGGAGAAGAGATCGCGGTCGACCGCAAGCGCCGAGCCCGCGGGCACTTTCGTGGCGTCGGCCTCGCGCATGATGATCGAGCCCAGCGACCGCATTTCGCGGTGGAGGAGGCCGACGGCATTGCTGTCGCCATCGTCGCTGCGGAAGCTGTTGGAGCACACCATCTCGGCGAGCGCGTCGCCCTGATGCGCCGGGGTCATGTCGCCGCCCCCGCGCATTTCGGAGAGGCGCACGCGATAGCCCGCCTCGGCGAGCTGCCACGCCGCCTCGGAGCCCGCGAGACCGCCGCCGATGATGTGAATGTCGTGCGCCACTATTTACCCTAAACGTTGACTTGCAGTTCGTCCGCCGCGCACTAGGCCCATTGAAAGCAAGATGCAAAGGGGTGCGGGATGAACGGCGAGCAGGGTTGGGATCGGGCGCGGTGGCTGTGGTGGCTGGCGCTGTTCGGCGGCGTCAGTTTCATGATCGCGGTGGTGCAGCGGCTCGACGGGCCCGCGATCTGGGCATGGAAGACGAGCGGAGTCGCTTTTTTGGCGCTGTGGGCTGCGGCGAATGCGCGCGAAAGGAACGGCGGGCTGATCGCGGCGGCGCTTGGTTTCGGCGCGCTCGGCGACTGGCTGCTCGATGCGAAGGGGCTCGAGACGGGCGCGGTCGCGTTTGTGGTGGGGCACATCATCGCGATCACCCTGTATCTGACCAACCGGCGAGCCGCGACGACGGCGTCGCAGCGCCTGCTCGGCTGGCTGGCGATGCCCGCGACGCTGGTGATCGTCTGGGGCATGCTGAGCCCCGCGCCCGGATGGTGGCACGCCGCCGTCTATTCGCTGTTCGTCGCCGCGATGGCGTCCGCCGCTTGGACGAGCCGTTTTCCGCGCTATCGCACCGGGGTCGGAGCGATGCTCTTCCTCGCGAGCGATCTGTTCATCTTCGCGGGCGAGGGCGCGGTGTTGAGCAAGGACGTCACCATGTGGTTCGTCTGGCCGCTCTATTTTGCGGGGCAGGCGCTGATCGCATGGGGCGTGATAGCGAGCCTCACCGTAGAAGAGAAGTAGCGGGAGCCTTGTGTCTGAAATTTGCAATAACTACTGTGCCGTTAGCCGAACTGCTGTCGTAGGGAGAATATAATTGCACAAGAGGTTTGGGATCGGCGCTGCCGTTTTGCCTTTGTTGCTCCTTATTGGATGCAACGAAGACTCGGGTGGCGATGCGCCGCCGGTGGTCGTGACGCCCACGCCGACTCCTACCCCTACCCCGACACCAACGCCCACACCCGTGCCCGTCACCTATATCGATCCCTTCGATTTCACCCGGGAATCGCCATCCTTTCAATCGCCCATGGCTGAGGCAAAATTCAGAGAAATCCCCGACACGACGACTTCGTCCGGATATCGACTGGACTATTCGACCGCTCAGTTATTCGAAACGCCGCTCGCGAGCCTGCTATGGGATGTAAATATACCGCGCATCCCTGATATCAAAGATGCGGAGTTCTATTACACGCATAATGGGACCAGCGGCTTTATTTCGACGCTGATCGGAGCCGGGCACTTGGTCCGGAAAGACGGCGACGGCTTCCTGCTGCGGTGGAATACATTGGGCGCAACGCGACTTGAGGCAGAAGTCGAAAGATATACGTCCGCTATCAAGTTCGTGGCGGGCGCAAATTTTCATAGCGAGATCATCAACTCGTTCAAGCCAGGTGAAGCCGGCGCCATAAGCAGCAAATTCTTCCTGGCAGGCCAGCGGAGCGATGCCATTGATGTTCCTGCCAGCGGCGCCATGCTCTATTCGGGCAAGTTGAAGCTTTCCGAAGTTCCGCAAGGGGTCGACGATTTTGTCGCGAATTCGCCTAGCGTTTCAGTCAATTATAGCAGCGGCTTGGTAACCGGAGTCTGGATGCTCGGCAGTCGGCGGTTCGAGTTGACCGGGGCGTTGCGACGCGACGAGTATAGCCGTTTCGCAGGCACCATCCGATCTGACGATGGCGAGTTTAGCGGTCGTTTCATCGGCGATAGCTATGGCCCGGATGCAAGGGAAGTCGGGCTCTTGCTCTCGATGAGCAACGCGGACTTTGCCGTGGCCGGAAGCTTTATCGGAACCAACGGGCTCACCGATTAGAATCGGACTGCCGCGCCGGATATAGCGAGACGTCCCCTAGCGGGGCGGCGCCGCTTCGCCGACGAGCAGCGCTTCGATGTCGGGGATCGGGCGGTCGGTCATTTCCTTGACATGCTCGCCGACGATCCTTGCGCCGACTTCCTTATGCCATAACGGGCGCAACTCGCCCATCGTGCGCGCCGGCGCGACGACGACGAGCGCGTCGAACTGGCCGGCTAGCGCCATCGCATTGACCTTTTCGGCGAGGTCGCGCGCGAAGCGGTCTTCCTCCTGCTGGTGAAAATCGGGTTCCTCCATCGTGTCCTGAAAGCCGCCGGCACCGGCGGGGCGGCTCGACCGGCCCGCAGCGTCGGTCTTGATGTCGCTGTCCTTGCGATCGTCGCGTGTCCGGTGCGAGGCCGTGCGCAGGTCGATCCGCTGCTCGTCGCCCTGATTGCGCAGGAACAGCGCCTTGCAGCCATCGGCGACGAGGACGAGGCTGTTATTGGGGAGGGTCATGTCTCTTGCTCCTTCTTTCAAGAGCAACGCGCGGGGTCGGTGCGAGGTTTCGTTATCCGTCCCACGCCGCGATCGTCGTGCGGTGGAGCAGGCGGTCGTAGCCGTCGTAGCCGCCTGTCGCGCGGTGGAGGACCGAGCGATTGTCCCACATGATCAGCATGTCGGGCTCCCAGACATGGGTGTAACGAAATTCCTCGCGGCCCTGCCACTGGATCAGTTCGTAGAGCAAGGGCAGGCCGTCGGTATCGTCGAGCCCGTCGAAGCCGATGATGTAGCCCGCGCAGCCGAAGAGGCCCTTGCGGCCCGTTTCGGGATGATCGCGGACGAAGGGGTGGAGCTGCGTTTCGAGCGCCTCGTCGCCCGAGCGGATATCCATGCTGCGATCCTTGTCCTTTGCGCCATACATGCCCTGGGGCGCGTAGCCCGCGCGGGCGCTGTGGATCGCCTGCAACCCTTCGACCCGCGCGCGAAGATCGGCGGGCATCGCGTCGAGTGCGGCGTGCTGGTTGGCAAATTCGGTGTTGCCGCCGACGGGCGGGATGGTGATACCGAAAAGGCAGGTGCCCGCGGGCGGGCGCGCCTGAAAGCTCCAGTCGCTGTGCCAGTTTTCGGCGAAAAGCGGCGCTTTTTCGTCGGCTGTGCGCTTCACCGCGATGATATGGTCGTGACCGGGGATCGGGCGAATGAAGGGATCGTCGCCGAAGCCGCCGAAATAGCCGGTAAAACGCTCAAGATCCGCCTCGCTCATTTTCTGGCCGGGGAAGGCGAGGACATGATGATTAAGCCATGCAGCGCGGATGTCGGCGATCGTCTCGGCGTCGAGCGGCTGCGTGAGGTCGACGCCGGTAACGCGCGCGCCGCACGCTTGGCCGCTGGGGGTGATGGTGAGCGTCATGGCAAGGATGCTGCGCCGATTGCGGCGTGCGGTCAATCGGCAGCGGCAAACCGCCCCGAAAGATCGCCGAACTGATGCGCGCAACGCGCAGGCGCATCGGCAATTCAGCGGAGCGCCATCTTTGCCGCCCTAATCTGATCCGCGGGGGCAAGACGGAGAAGACAGATGTTCCTGTTCAAGAAACTGGCGTTGGCGGCCTTGATCGGCGCTAGCACCGTCGCGGCACTGCCAGCCGAGGCGGAGGCGCGCGACCGCCATCACCGCCATGGCTATTACGGTGATCGCGGTGATTATCGTGATTACCGCCGCGACTATCGTCGTGATTACCGGCGTGACTATCGACGCGATTATCGGCGTAACCATTATCGCGACCGCCGCTACTATTGCCGGCGCGGCAGCGGGACCACGGGGCTGATCGTCGGCGGCGCCGCGGGCGCCCTGCTCGGCCGCGAGGTCGACCGTTATGGCGACCGCCTTCCCGGCACGATCATCGGCGGCGCCGCGGGCGCGCTGCTGGGCCGCGAAATCGATCGCGGCGGCCGCCGCTGCTGATCGGCGGGTGATCGCCGGCTGGCGTTCGCGCCGCGCGAGCTAAGGCTCGCGCTGGCGCGGCGTCAGCCGGTCGGCCGATTGCGGTCTGCGAATAAGGTGGTAGAGTGGCTTCCGGCGGAAGATATTCGCGTCGTGATGGTGGAGGCCGCTGATGAAATTTCTCGCAAAATTCGCGATGGCGGCTGGCCTCGGCCTGTCGCTGGCGGCCATCGCGCCGCAGGGCATCGCGGCGCTTCAGCAAGGGGCGACAGCGCCCGATTTCACGCTGAACGCGGCGCGGGGCGGCAAGCCGTTCAACCTGTCGCTGAAGGAGGCGCTGAAGAAGGGTCCGGTGGTGCTCTATTTCTTCCCCGCAGCCTTCACTCCCGGCTGCACGATCGAGGCGCATCTGTTCGCCGAAGCGAGCGACGACTTCAACAAGCTGGGCGCGCGCGTCGTCGGCGTCACCGCGGGCAATATCGAACGCGTCGCGGAGTTTTCGAAGTCCGAATGCCGCGACAAATTTGCGGTCGCCGCTGATCCGGGCGCGAAGGTCGCCGCGAAATATGATTCGACCATGCGGCGCCCGGACGGGACGATGCTGTCGAACCGAACATCCTATGTCATCGCGCCGAACGGGACGATCCTGCTGAGCTACACCGACAGCAAGCCGCAGGCGCATGTCGAAAAGACGATGGCGGCGGTGCGTGCGTGGAAAGCCCGGAAACGCTGACTTTCAGGTTTGAGAATAATTTGGTGGAAGGCGCAGAGCGGCCCGCAATGAAACGCAGGCGCGTGGCGGTTCTCGGTGGCGGCATGACCGGCAGCGTTCTGTCCCTGCATGCCAAACGCCTGAATGCCGGAGAAATAACGCTTTTTGAGCGCGCCGATATCCTCGGCGGCTTGCACAAAAGCCCTGAGGTGGACGGGTTTCCTTATGATATCGGGGCATTCTTCTTCAGCCCGGATCATCCGGTGTTCAGGATATTTCCCGGGCTGATCGATCATTTCGTCGAGTTCGACCTGCGCGTCCGGACCGTGACGGAAGGGGGAAAGCAGGATCGATATCCCCTCAGCATAAGTGGATATCGAAAGAATCATGGAAGTCTGACCATGCTCCGCGCCGGGGCGAGCATCCTGTGGAACAAGTGGGCGAACCGGACTCGCGATACATTACCCGCAATCTGCCGCTATTATGTCGGCGATGTAATTTACATGGGCGGGGGGCTCAAAAATTATATCGAACGTCTGTATTCGCTGCACGATCATGAGATCGACCCGCTCTTCGCAACCAAGCGAATGGCGAAGCTGGTCGACTTGGCAGGGTTTCGGAACCGGTTTGCAACGAGCTTGCGAGATGCTTGGAAACCGCGAAAACACGCAGTCGCGCTCGCGCGTCCGCGGGCTGGTTTTCAGCATATGTACGCCGTGATCGAGTGCGCGCTGACGGCCGAAGGTGTCGACGTGCGAACGGAAGCCAATGTTCAGGGTATCGAAAAGGACGAGCGCGGCTTTCTCGTATCGACCGATCGCAAGACCGAACGATTCGATGCCGTCGTCTCCACAATCCCGGTTCCCGTGACGGCCCGACTGATCGACATACCAATTCATCAGCGATTTGAAACCGTCAGTCTGCTTACGCTTTTCTATAGTTTTGAAGGCGATCCAGGTTTCGATGCTGAGGTCATGAGCAACTTTTCGAATAGCGGACGGTGGAAACGCATGATCGATTTTTCCGGTCCTTACGGCCGTTCGCACGAATTGCACCGGATTTCCGTCGAGATTCCGCTCGCTCCGCATAGCGGTCCGGTGGACATTCAGGCCGCGCACAGGGATTTTATGGCCAGTGCACACTCGCTCGGCTTGCTTGTTGACGGCGATATCGAGCTTTTGGGCCATCATCTGACACCCCATGCCTATCCCATCTATCGGACGGACGCTGTGGCCGATCTCGAACGCGACAAGCAGGCGATTTCCGATTGGGGCATCCTTCTTTGCGGCAGGCAAGGAGCGTTCGACTACGTATCTTCGGCAGCCGCCGCCGCCAACGCAATTGCGATGGCCGAACGCCTGGCACGGGATGCCGCGACTGCTTTGACGCCTTCCAACCGCTGGCGTCCGTCGCATTCATGACATAGCGGTCGCGGACGCATCCGGCCGATTTCAGTCGCGCTTCTGGAGGCTCACCACCGCATGGATCGGCAGCTCGGCATAGATATGCGGAAAGAGCTCGCCGCCGCGCGCGGGTTCCCAGCGGATGGCATCGCCGAGGAGGAAAAGGTCGACCTCGGCGATCATCAGCCCGGTTTCGCCCGCGAAATATTTGACGATCGTCGCCTCGAGCTGCTCGGCGGTCGACAGGTGGATATAGCCATCGGCGATATCCACCGGCGCGCCGCGGAACACGCGCTCGCGCTCGAAATCGGCCCATTGCTGCTGAGTCAGCACCTTGAAGGCCGTCGATGCGGTCATTCGGGCGCTGCCTCGGTCGGGGCTTCGGATTCGGGCACTACGCCCGCCTCGCCTTCGACGTCTTCCTCGTCGCTTTCCTCGATCAGCGCCGCCGAGACGACATGTTCGTCCTTGGCGACGTCGAACAGGCGCACGCCGGCGCTGCCGCGACCGATGACGCGCATCGAATCGAGCCCCATTCGGATGAGCTTCGCCTGGTCGGTGACGAGCATGAGCTGATGGACCTTGGTGGCGGGGAAGCTCGCGACGACGGGGCCGTTGCGGCCGATATTGTCGATGTTGGTGATACCCTGACCGCCGCGGCCGGTGCGGCGATATTCATAGGCCGACGAGATCTTGCCATAACCGTTGGCGCAGACGGTGAGGATGAACTGTTCGCGGCCCGCGAGTTCGGCCATGCGGTCGCCGGGTAGCGTCGGTTCGTTCTCGTTATCCTTCCACGGCGCGGCGCGGAGATAGGCTTCGCGTTCCTCGCTGCTGGTGCCGACGCGGTGGAGGATCGAAAGCGAGATCACCGCGTCGCCATCGGCAAGGCGCATGCCCCGCACGCCGGTCGAATTGCGGCTCTGGAATTCGCGGACGTCGTCGCCAGCGAAGCGGATCGCCTTGCCCTGGCGCGTCGCGAGCAGCACATCGTCGCTTTCGTCGAGCAGCGCGACGCCGATCAGGCGGTCGTCTTCGTCGTCGCCCTCAAACTTCATCGCGATCTTGCCGTTCGAGGGCACGTTGGTGAAAGCGTCCATGCTGTTACGACGCACGCTGCCCTTCGCGGTTGCGAACATGACGTGGAGCTTGCCCCATTCGGCCTCGTCCTCGGGAAGCGGGAGGACGGTCGAGATGGTTTCGCCCTGCGCGAGCGGCAGCAGGTTGACCATCGGGCGGCCGCGCGTCGCGGGTCCGCCCTCGGGCAGGCGCCAAACCTTCATGCGATAGACCTTGCCCGCGGTCGAGAAGAAGAGGACGGGCGTGTGCGTCGAGGTGACGAACAGTTCGGTGACGACGTCCTCGTCCTTGGTTGCCATGCCCGCGCGGCCCTTGCCGCCGCGCCTTTGAGCCCGGAACGTGTCGAGCGGGGTGCGCTTGATATAGCCGTCGAGGGTGACGGTGACGACCATCTCCTCGCGCTCGATCAGATCCTCGTCGTCGATGCCGTCGGCGGCGGGTGCGACGAGCGTCTTGCGCGGCGTCGCGAATTCGTCGCGCACCGCAACGAGTTCTTCGCGCATCACGCCATAGAGTTTGACGCGGTCGGCGAGGATCGAAAGCAGTTCCTCAATTTCGGTCGCCAACTCCCCGAGTTCCTTGCCAATTTCGTCGCGGCCGAGCGCGGTGAGGCGGTGGAGGCGAAGATCGAGGATCGCCTTCACCTGCACTTCGGACAGGCGATAGGTGGCGCTTTCCTCCATCTCGCCCTCGATCGCTTCGACGAGGCGGATGTAGGGGGCGATCTCGCCGATCGGCCATTCGCGCGCGAGCAGGGCTTCGCGGGCTGCAGCGGGTGAGGGCGAACCGCGGATGATGCGGACGACCTCGTCGAGGTTCGACACCGCGACGACGAGGCCGAGCAAGATGTGCGCACGGTCGCGCGCCTTCGCGAGTTCGAATTTGCAGCGGCGCGTTATGACCTCTTCGCGGAAGGCGATGAAGGCGGTCAGGATGTCCTGCAGCCCAAGCATCTCGGGGCGGCCCCCGCGGATCGCGAGCATGTTCGCGGGGAAGCTCGACTGCGCGGGGGTGTGGCGCCAGAGCTGGTTGAGCACGACCTCGGCGGTCGCGTCGCGCTTCAGTTCGATGACGACGCGCACGCCCTCGCGGTTCGATTCGTCGCGGATGTCGGCGACGCCCTCGATCCGCTTGTCGCGCGCCGCCTCGGCGATCTTCTCGACGAGGCCCGACTTACCGACCTGAAAAGGAATCGACGTCAGAACAATCGATTGGCGGTCGTTCCTGCCTTCCTCGATGATGTGCGTCGCGCGCATCATGATCGAGCCGCGGCCCGTCGCATAGGCGCTCCGCGCGCCGCCCTGGCCGAGCATCATCGCGCCGGTCGGGAAGTCGGGACCGGGGACGATCGCCATCAGTTCCTCGAGCGTGACCGGCGGCCCGCCTTCGAGCTGGCGGTCGATCATGGCGAGCGTCGCGTCGATCACTTCGCCGAGGTTGTGCGGCGGGATATTGGTCGCCATGCCGACCGCGATGCCGCCAGCACCGTTGACGAGCAGGTTCGGGAAGCGCGCCGGGAGCACCGTCGGTTCGTCGCGGCTCGCGTCATAATTGGGCTGGAAGTCGACCGTGTCCTTGTCGAGATCGTTGAGCAGCACCATCGCGGTCTTGGCGAGGCGCGCTTCGGTGTACCGCATCGATGCCGGCGGATCGGGGTCCATCGAGCCGAAATTGCCCTGACCGTCGATCAGCGGCACGCGCAGCGACCAGTCCTGCGTCATACGCGCGAGCGCGTCGTAGATCGCGCTGTCGCCGTGGGGGTGATAGTTACCCATCACGTCGCCGACGATCTTCGCCGATTTCTTGTACGGGCGGCCCGGAACGAAGCCGCCTTCCTGCGCCGCGTAGAGGATGCGGCGGTGCACCGGCTTCAGGCCATCGCGCACGTCGGGGAGCGCGCGGCTGACGATCACGCTCATCGCGTAATCGAGGTAGGATGTTTTCATTTCGTCGACGATATTGATCGGCGAAACGCCGTCGTCGGACGGCTGCATAGGCGTATTTTCTTCGGTCAAGACCCGGCCTTTTTCTGCTCTTTCGGGAGATGGATTTGGTCTAGCCGATGGGGGCGGCAAAGACCAGCGATTCGGTCGCTTTGCCGGGATTTTTTTATATGCGAAAACAGCGAGGAATATGCGAGAAAACGGGGTGAAGGCGTGACGTCATCACGGCGCATCGCGGGGCTTGCCAATCGCTTCGCCGGCCCTAAAGCTTCACCGCGATGACCGCTGCCGAGAAAAGCTGGCGCCGATGGCCCTGATCGCGCTGGTCGGTGCTTCCGAAACGCTGCCCGACGGGTCGCTGCGCGCGCTCGTCACCGTCGCCGGCGAGACGCTGATCGAACGCCAGGCGGCGCGCTTGGCCGACGTCGGGGTGACGCATATCGCGGTCGCGGTTGCCACAGTTCCCGCCGAACTACTCGCGACCTGTGACCGCATTCGCCGTCGCGGGATCAAGGTGACTCCGGTACGCGCGGCGAGCGACCTCGTCCCGCTGGTCGAGGCCGACGACCGGATCATCCTCGTCGCCGACGGCCTCCGCGCCGGTGGCACGCATTATGCGGCGATCGCGAAGCCCGGATCTCCCGCGATCCTCGTCACCGGCGACACGATGCTGACGCAGGCGTTCGAGCGGATCGACGCGACGCGGCGCTGGGGTGGCCTCGCCTCGATCTCGCAGCCGATGGTCGCCGAACTCGCGGCGATGCCGGGCGAATGGGACATGATGCTGACCCTGCTGCGTCTCGCGGTGCAGGCGGGCGCGCGGCGTCTCTATTGCGAGCCCGCCCTGTTCGAGCAGGGCGAGATCGCGATCGTCGCCGATCGCCCGACCGCGGCGCTGATCGAGCAATCGAGCCTGCAACAGGTCGAATATGGCGGCATGGGGCTCGGCCGTTCGGCGATCATGATGCCGGTCATCCGGCTGGCCGGGCCGCTGCTCGTCAAATCGCCGGCGACCGCGCGCTATCTGCCCCACGTCACCGCGCTCTTATGGGTGGCGGTCGCGCTGCTCGCCGCGAGCGGGCTCGCGGCGGCGGGCGCGCTTGTCGCGATCCTCGGCGGGCTGGGGCTGGCGGCGATGCGTTTCCTGTCGGCCTTTCGCGCCGAAAGCGCCGCTCAGGACCGGGCGCGCGACATCATCCGCTCTTTTGCATGGGTGCTGCTCGCGATTTTTCCCTGGCTGCTGTCGCTCGCTGGGCCCGGACACAAGATGCCGCCCTTTTCGGAAGCCGCGCTCGCGCCATGCCTCGCCGCGGCAATCCTGCTGGCGCGCGCGCTCTACGAGGATTCGGGCGAGCGGCGACGCTTTCACTGGCTGCTTCCCGACGCGGACGAAGCATGGATATTGCTCGCCCCAGCGCTGCTGTTCGGCTTTGCACCGTTGATGTTCGCGATCCTGCCGCTGCTCGCGCTGCTCCAGATCATGCTGTGGCTCCGTCTCGCACGTCGTCCCGAGGCGCGGTAAACAACAGTCTTCAAGGTTTAAGGCCTATTAACGTCATGCTGATATTGGCGGACGCGCATGAGTAAACCGGTCCTCTCCCCCGGCATCGACCCGCCGTCGCCGACGTTGTCGGCGCGCCTGCACGAGCTGGCGGATTATCTGACCGCGCCTGCGGTGGGCCGGTTGACCGAAGAACAGCGCGCGTTGGCGCTGGGCATCGCGCGGCGGATGGTCATGGACATCGCTGCGCGGCTCGATCCCGCGATCGATCCCGCAGCTCTATGGAATGAGTGGCTTCGCGGCGGACTGCCCTCCGCACCCCGACTCGCGGGCGTCTGTTTCGCGCGCGTCGAGGAGCACCGCTGGCGCGAGCAATCGACACAGCGCAGCAGCCCGCCGCCGCTGCTGTCCGAACCCGAAACGGCGAACGACGAAGGTCTCCCCGCCGGCGAAGCACTGTCCGATGTCGAACAAGCCTATCTGGAGTTGCAGATCGCCGACCGCCGGCGGTTCGACGCATTCGGCAATCCGGCGATCGCGATCGCCGACCTCGATAGCGAGACCTTCCGGGCGCTGCTGCTCGACATCGCAGCGTGGCGGCTGGCTCAGGTAAGCAAGGACGCGAAGCGCGCCGCCAAGCTGGGCGACGCCGTGCGCGCCGAAACAGAGCGCCAAGCGACCGAAAGCGGGATCGCGGACGCGGGACGGGCTTACCACGAAGCGCTGGGCGTCGACGCCGCCGATGCGGCGGCGGCGGCGATCGCACGGCATGATTGGCCGGTGCTGATCGCGCTCGCGGCGGCGGCGCATCGCCGCAGCTATGACGACATGGCGCTCGCGCTACTGACCGCCGAGAGCGCGGCGCTGCCCTCGCTTTTCGCGCCGCTGCGGCTCGATCGACTGGCGCTGGCGCCGATCGAGGCATCGCTGGCGATGCTGCCGGCGCGCGCCGTGGGCGACGGCGACCATAGCGACTGTCCAAGCACGGAGCGCGCACAATGAACGAGCGCGTCATCCGGGGCCGGATCGACCGGTCGGGCGCGCTGGTGAGCGCCGACGCGCCGCTACTGCGCCTGCAACAGCGCGCGGGCGCCGGACTCGACAAGCCGCTCGCACTACCGCACCTCGCGCGCCTCGTCACGCTGGCACAGCGGCTGCATCGCGACATCAGTAGGCCGCTATATGCGGCCGACGACCATAGCGACATCCACGCGCTCGTCCGCATCACCCCGGACGCCGACGGCGCGAGCCTCGAGATCACCGATTGGCGCACCCGGCCGCTGAGCCAACCGCAGACGCCGCCGATTGCCGACGGCGCCGTGGTTCCGCAAAGCTGGGCATGGGAATGCGACCAGCAATTGCGTATCGTCGCGCTGCGCGCGGCGGCCGATGCCCCGCCGGTGCCCGAAGGCTGGGAAGGGCGCTCGCTTTCCGAATTGTTCGAGCTGCAGCCTGACGATGACGGCCGTTTTCCCGTGCTGCGCGCGCTGGCGCGACAGGCGCGCTTCGACGGCCAGCGCGTCCGGACGGGGCAAATGGTGATGACGCTCGCTGGCGAGGCCTTGTTCGACGCGACCGGGCGCTTCACGGGCTTTCGCGGCAACGCGGTCGCCGCCGAGACGCAGCCCGCGGCTCGGCAAAGGAATCCCGGGGCGATCGTCGATCCGGCCTTCGGATCGCTGCCGCTGTCGGACCCGCAGTTCGGGCGCCGCATCGACGGCGCTCTACGCGGGCCATTGAGCCGCATTATTGCGACGGCCGAGACGATTTCGGGCCAGTTCGACGGACCGATACGCGCCGATTATGCGCGCTACGCCGGCGATATTGCGCACGCCGGGCGGCACCTGCTCGGCCTCGTCGACGATCTTGCCGACCTCCAGAATATCGAGCGACCCGGCTTCAAGGCGGCGCGCGACGAGATCGACCTCGGCGATCTGGCCCGCCGCGCCGTGGGCCTGCTCGCCATGAAGGCCGAGGAAAAGGGCATCCGCATCGACGCGCCGCGCACCGACGACCGGGCGCCGGCCTATGGCGAGTTTCGCCGCGTTCTGCAGGTGCTGCTCAACCTGCTCGGCAACGCGATCCGTTATTCGCCCGACAATTCGCAGATATGGATCCGCGTCGACCGCGAAGAAGACCGCGCAACGGTAACCGTCGCCGACCAGGGGCAGGGCATCGACGCCGAGCAGCAGGCAGTGGTGTTCGAAAAGTTCGAGCGGCTCGGTCGCACCGACAGCGGCGGGTCGGGACTGGGCCTCTATATCGCGCGCCGTCTGGCGCGTGCGATGGACGGCGATCTTACCGTCGACAGCGCGCCGGGGCAGGGGGCACGGTTCACCTTGAGCCTGCCGGTGCGGGATAACGATATAAGGGACGTCCGCAACCGGTAGTAAGCCCTCATCCTGCGAAGCAACGCATCCCGGCCCGCGCCCTATTGCCCGTAGCCCGGCGTCCCCGCCAATCGCACCGCTTCGCGCGCGGCCGCGAAAAGCGCGCCGGCCTTGGCCTCGCACTCGCGCTGTTCATAGGCGGGGTCGCTGTCGGCGACGATGCCTGCGCCGGCCTGAACGTGCATTTCGCCATCCTTTACGATCGCGGTGCGCAGCACGATGCAGCTGTCCATATTGCCGTCGGGCGCGAAATAGCCGACGCCGCCAGCATAGGGCCCGCGCGCGTCGGCTTCGAGTTCGGCGATGATCTGGCAGGCACGCACTTTGGGAGCGCCGCTGACCGTGCCCGCGGGGAAGCCGGCAAATAACGCATCGATCGCATCCTTGCCGGGCGCGATGCGGCCGATGACGTTTGAGACGATGTGCATGACGTGGCTGTAATATTCGACGGTATAGCTGTCGGTGACGGTGACCGATCCGCCGACCGCCGCGCGGCCGACGTCGTTGCGGCCGAGGTCGAGCAGCATCAGATGCTCGGCGCGTTCCTTGGGGTCGGCAAGCAGGCTGTCGCGATTCTCGACATCCTCGGCGCTCGTGCGCCCGCGTGGGCGCGTGCCGGCGATCGGGCGGATCGTGATCTCTCCGTCGCGCACCCGAACGAGGATTTCGGGCGACGAGCCGATCAGCGCGAAGCCGGGCAGGTCGAGAAAATAGAGGAAGGGCGAAGGGTTCACCCGGCGGAGCGCGCGATAAAGATCGAAGGGCGGCAGATCGAACGGGGTCGAAAAACGCTGCGACAGCACGACCTGGAAAATGTCGCCCGCGGCGATATAGTCCTTCGCCGCGGCGACCATTTCGGCGAAATGCGCGGGCGTGGTGGAGGGGTTGGCGGCGATCGCATCGGGCAGCGTCGCGGTCGTCGCGCGATCGGCGTGCGCGCTGGCGCTCGACAGGCGCGCGGCGATGGTGTCGAGACGATCCTGTGCGGCGTCGATCATCCGGTCGATCGCACCTTTCGCGTCGGGCCAGATCGGCGCAATCAGGAAGAGTTCGTCGGCGAGGCGGTCGAAGACGAGGATCACCGTGGGGCGCACGAATATCATGTCGGGCAGGCCGAGGCCGGCGCCCGGCGCGCGCGGGATGCGTTCTACGAGGCCGATCGTTTCATAGGCGAAGAAGCCGACGAGCGTCGCGAGCGCCTTCGGCAGTCCCTCGGGCACGTCGAAGCGGCATTCGGCGACGAGGTCGCGAAGCGCCTGCAGCGCGCCGGTTTCGAGCGGAGCGAAGGCTGCGCGGTCGCTGCGCCAGTCGCGGTTGATCCGCGCGGCGTCGCCGGTGGCCTCGAACATCAGGTCGGGGTCGAGCCCGATCAGGCTGTAGCGTCCGCGCGTTTCGCCGCTCTCGACCGATTCGAGCACCCAGTCGCCGCGTCCCGGCTCGATGAGCTTGAGCGCCGCCGAGACGGGGGTTTCGACATCCGCGATGAGGCGCTGCCAGACGACCGCGCCGCGACCCCGCGCCAGCGCCTCGAGCGCCGCGGCTCTGCCCTCCAGCGACATCTCCGGCTTATTCGACGACCGGCGCGTTGCCGGTGAGTTCGGCGCGCAGCTGGGCGACGAGATCCTTGTTGATCGTCACGCCGACGCGGCGCTTCGCTTCTGCGGCAAGCTGTTCGATCAACTCGTTGCCGAAGGCGGGGGCGAGCGGCTGGGCGATCGCGGCGACGCGCTGCGGCTCGATCGCTTTCGGATCGGGACGCTGCACATCGTTGAGCGCGATGACCATCCAGCCGCGATTGCCCGGGATTTCGAGCGTCTTGACGCTGTTCTTCGCCATCGAGAAGAGCAGGGCGAGTTCGGGCGGAACGGGCTTGCCGTCGGCGCCGAGCTCGGCGCGGCGGCCGCCGATCGCCTGCACGCTGCCGATGTTCGGACCTGCTGCGGCGACCGCTTCATTCAGGCTCTTGCCGCCCTCGACCGCCTTGACGATCGCGCGCGCCTTGTCGCGAGCGACCTTCTGCCCCTCGGCAAAGCGCCATTCGCTGAGCAGGTCGGCGCGGACTTGGGCGAAAGGCGGCGGCGCGGCGGCGACGATCGATTTTACCGCGTAGACGGCGAATTTCTCATTCTCGACGATCGTCGCGATATGGCCTTCGCCTTCGCCCGCGGCCTGGAAGGCCTGTGCGACGAGCGGAGCGAGTTCGGGCGCGGGTGCGAAGGCGGGCTGCTCCGGTGCGCGGCCGCTCGGCAGCAGCGCGGGAGTTTCGACGAGTTGGAGCTTGCGGTCGGCAGCGACTTCCTCGACCGACGCGCCGCCGTTCACGGCATCCTGAATCGCATTGTAATAATCGACGATCGCTTCGTTCGCCTTGTTCTTGGCGAGTTCGGCGCGGATTTCTTCGCTCGCCTGGGCCAGGGTGCGTGCGGGCTTGGCGGTCACCTCCTCGACGCGCGCGACAGTCCAGCCGAGGCCGGTCTGCGTCGGGCCAACGAGGTCCCCGCGCCGCGCCGCGAACGCGGTCTTCGCGGCGGCGGCGCTGGTCGTTGCTGCGTAGGCCGATTCGGTCAGGTCGCCGGTGGTCGAGGCCGAAAGCCCCGCCGCTTGCGCCGCTGCGGAGAGCGAGGTCCCGCCCCGAACCTTTGCGGCAAGCGCGTTCGCCGCCGCCTGATCGGGGAGGATCACCTGCGCGAAGCGGCGCGTTTCGCTCGCGCCATATTGCGCGGCATTGTCTTTATAAATCTTCGCGATTTCGGCATCGGTGACGGCGGGAACGGGCACGGCGTTGCGGTCGAAGAGAGCATATTGAATCACGCGGCGCTCGGGCACGGTGAACTTCGCCTTGTTCTGCGACAAGAAGGTCTGGAGCGCCGCGTCGCCGGGGTCGGCGGTCGGTGCGAAGGGGCTGGCGGGAATGAAGGTCGCCTGGCCGCGGCGCTGTTCGAGGAGAAGCGCGGCATAGGGCTGCGCCATGCCAAGCGCGATGCGCGGCATTTGCGCGATCGGCGCGGCGAGCTGTTCGACCAGGAGCTGCTGGCGAAGGTCGCGGCGAAGCTGCGCCTCGCTGATGCCGTTCTGGCGCAGGAAGTTTTCGAACACCGTCTGGTCGAACTTGCCCGACACACCCGCGAAAGCAGGCAGGTCGGCGATGCGGCCGTCTATCAGCCGCTTGCTGACGCCGAAGCCCATTTCGGTCGCGAACTGGTCGAACGCGGCCCCTTCGACGAGTTGATCGAGCACCTGGTCGATGCCACCCGATTCGACGAAAGCCGCCATCGTCAGGCCGGGCTGGTCCTGCCGCGCCTGGTTGTAGGCCTGACGGACGCGATCGCGCAGTTCGCCCACGCCGATATTCTCTCCGCCGACCTTCGCGACATTGGCGCCCCCAATCCCGCCGAAGGTCGAGTTGCCGGTGACGTCGCTGAGCGCAAAGGCGACCCCGACGAGCACGACGAAGGCGAGCGCGAGGAATTTGCCTATCGTCGAGGAAAACATGGCGCGGATGGCGGTAATCATGAAGCGGGCATTCTTTCCGGCAGGGCGCGGGTAAGCGCGATTGCGCGCTGCTTTAGGCGCGAGGCGGTGCGGTATCAAGGCTGGATGGGGTTTTGTGGCGTGCGACACGCCTTGCCTATGTCGCCCGCGCGCCGCTAGGGGCGATGCCAAGGTTTGAACAGTCGGAGAGGCGAGTAGATGGCGCGGCGCAAATATGTGGTCGGCAACTGGAAGATGAACGGATTGTCGGACGCCGTTGCCGAGGCACGGGCGATCTTCGCTGCGGCGGCGGAGCATGACGGCGTCGACGTCGCCCTCTGCCCGCCCTTTACGCTGATCGGGCCGATGGTCGCCGCAGCGCCGGGCGCGGCGGTCGGCGGGCAGGATTGCCACAGCGCGGCTTCGGGCGCCTTCACGGGGTCGGTCGCGGCGCCGATGCTGGCCGACATTGGCGCGCAGTTGGTGATCGTCGGGCATAGCGAGCGGCGCGAAGGGTTCGGCGAAAGCGACGCCGACGTGCGCGCCAAGGCAGAAGCGGGGCTGGCCGCTGGACTGGCGGTGATCCTTTGCGTCGGTGAGCCGCGCAAGGTGCGCGAATCGGGCGGGGCGATCGAGCATGTCCTGGCTCAGATCGCCGGTTCGGTGCCCGATGCGTTCGATCCGGCGCGCCTCGCCATCGCCTATGAGCCGATCTGGGCGATCGGAACAGGGCTGGTGCCGACGCTCGCCGATGTCGCCGCGATGCACGGCGCGATCCGCGGGGCGCTGGCCGCGCGGTTTGGTGGAGCGGCAGAAGAAATGCGCATTCTCTATGGCGGATCGGTCAATGGCGACAATGCCGCCGAATTGCTCGGCGCGGGCGACGTCGACGGCGCGTTGGTCGGCGGGGCAAGCCTGACGGCGGCGAAGTTCGTGCCGATCGTGGCGGCGGGAGCGGCCGTGGGTTGATCCATTCCGTCGCCCCCGCGAAGGCGGGGGCCGCAATCGGCCTTGCGCTACCTGTCCAGCGGCCCCCGCCTTCGCGGGGGCGACGGATTGTTTCCGAGGCGACGTATGGGTTGAAGCCAAGCCGCTTCGTCTCTATGTGCGCCGCGGGCGCGGTCCGTGTGAGGCCGTGCGAGTTCGGGAAATCACGATGTCCAGCCTTTTCACCTTCATACTCGTTCTGCAGGCACTTGTCGCCGCGGTGATGATCGGCGTCATCCTTATGCAGAAGTCGGAAGGTGGCGGTCTGGGTGTCGGCGGCAGCCCCGCCGGCCTGCTGTCGGCGCGCGGCGCGGCGGACTTCATGACCCGCGCGACGACCGTTCTCGCAACGGCGTTCGTTGCCCTCTCGATTCTGCTCGCGGCGATGGCCTCGGTCGGACGCAGCGGTTCGACGATCGACACCTCGCTGTCGAAATCGGCGCAGACGAGCGGTGCGGCCCCGTCCTCGTCGCTGTCAGGCCCGGCACAGCAAGCGCCCGCAAATGCGGCGCCCGTCTCGGCGAGCGACGATCCGCTGGCGGCTGCCGCCGCCGCGGCGGCAAGCCAGGAAGCCGCTCCGGCTCCCGCGCAGGCGCCCCCCGCCAAGAAATAACCGGCGGCTTCGGCCTCCGACCAAACCCGCACGGCGGAATTATTTTCCGCGGCAAGCGATTCGACGGCTTGCGCCGTCCCCCTCCCGTTGAGTAAGTCTTTCCTCCCATGGCGCGGTTCATTTTTATCACCGGCGGCGTGGTCTCCTCGCTTGGCAAAGGTTTGATGGCGGCTAGCCTCGCAGCCTTGTTGCAGGCGCGTGGCTATCGCGTCCGTATCCGGAAATTCGATCCCTATCTCAACGTCGATCCGGGCACGATGTCGCCCTATCAGCACGGCGAGGTCTATGTGACCGACGACGGGGCCGAGACCGACCTCGACCTCGGCCATTACGAGCGTTTCACGGGCGTTGCGGCGCGGCAGAGCGACAATGTCACCTCGGGCCGCATTTACCAGGGCATCATCGCCAAGGAACGCCGGGGCGACTATCTGGGTGCGACGGTGCAGGTCGTCCCGCACGTCACCGACGCGATCAAGGAATTCGCGCGCGCCGAGACCGACGACCTCGATTTCGTACTGTGCGAAATCGGCGGCACGGTCGGCGACATCGAATCGCTGCCCTTCATCGAAGCGATCCGCCAGCTCAAGAACGAGGTCGGACGCGACAATGCGATCTCGGTCCATGTCACGCTGGTACCCTATATCGCCGCCGCCGGCGAGCTGAAGACCAAGCCGACGCAGCATAGCGTGCGCGAACTGGCGTCGCTCGGCGTCCAGCCCGATATATTGCTCTGCCGTTGCGAAAAGCCGCTGCCCGAGACCGAGCGCGCAAAAATCGCGCAATTCTGCAACGTCCGCAAGGAAGCGGTGATCCCGGCGCTCGACGCCGACAGCATCTATTCGGTGCCCGTGCAATATCATGGCGAGGGACTCGACGCCGAAGTGCTGCATGCGTTCGGCATCCACGACGCGCCTGCGCCCGATCTGACGCGCTGGTACGACATCATGGACCGCAAGCAGCATCCCGAAGGCGAGGTCACGATCGGCGTTGTCGGCAAATATGTGTCGCTGCCCGACGCGTATAAGTCGCTGAACGAAGCGCTGGTCCATGGCGGCATGGCGCACCGGGTCAAGGTCAATATCCGCTGGCTCGACGCCGAAATGTTCGAGCGCGACGAGGATCTCGCCGCCAATCTCGAGCCGATGCACGGCATTCTCGTGCCCGGCGGATTCGGCGAGCGCGGATCCGAGGGCAAGATTTCGAGCGTGCGTTTCGCGCGCGAACGCGGGGTGCCCTTCTTCGGCATCTGCCTCGGCATGCAAATGGCGTGCATCGAGGGCGCGCGGAACACCAGCGGGATCGCCGACGCGTCGAGCACCGAATTCGGGCCAACGGGCGAGCCCGTCGTCGGCATGATTACCGAATGGATGAGCGACGAAGGCCTGCAGAAACGCGGCGCCGACACCGATCTGGGCGGCACGATGCGCCTCGGTGCCTATGAAGCGAAGCTGTCGCCGAACAGCCATGTCGCGAGCGTCTATGGCGCGAACGACATCAGCGAGCGCCACCGCCATCGTTACGAGGTCAACGGCGCCTATCGCGAGCAACTCGAAAAGGGCGGGCTGGTCTTTTCGGGCATGTCGCCCGATGGCATGCTGCCGGAAATCGTTGAGCGCCCGGACCATCCGTGGTTTATCGGGGTGCAGTTCCACCCGGAACTCAAGTCGAAGCCGTTCGATCCGCATCCCTTGTTCGCGGGATTCATCGAAGCGGCGGTGAAGCAGAGCCGGCTGGTTTAGAACGACGTAAAGGGGTGCAGGGGCAGATGGATCACGCGAAACTCGCCGAATTGCAGGGCCCCGACAGTATCTTTTCCGGCCTGACGATCGACGATTGGGCCGAAATCGCGCGCCGCGCGGTGCAGGTCAATTTCGTCAAGGGCAAGGAATTGCTCGTCCAGGGCGACCCGGGCGACATGATGCTGATCCTGACCGAAGGCACGGCGCGGGTGTCGATGCTGACCTCAAGCGGCCGCGAAATCGTGCTCGCCTATGCCGAGCCGGGTGCGGTTCTCGGCGAGATCGCGCTGCTCGACGGCGGCGAGCGCACCGCATCGGTGACCGCGACCAGCGCGGGCAGCGCGCTGCAGCTCGGACGCAACGCGCTCAAGGATTTTGCCGCAAGCCATCCCGAATTCGCCTGGTCGCTGATGCAGCAGCTCGCGCGACGGCTGCGCACCGCCGACCAGACGATCGAGAGCGACCGCGCCTATGCCTCGGGCCCGCGCCTCGCACGCTATCTGAAACGGCTGATTCGCAAGGATATCGACGCGTCGCAGCGCGTCGAGCTGAGCCAGACCGAACTGGGCAATTTCGCGGGCATGAGCCGCGAGCATATCAACCGCCAGCTCAAGAGCTGGGAGGAATCGGGGGTGATCTCGCTCGAACAGGGGCGCGTGCGCGTGCTCGATGCGGAGATGCTCGAGGATATTAGCGAGAGCGAGGGGTAGGCGGGTTTGCCGGGTCTTCCAAAAAACATTGGCTTGGCTGGAGGTATCTGATGTTCGCTAGGCTCTTGATGGTGGCATCGATAATGTTCGGGTTGGGCACGCCATGTTGGGCGAAAGCTATCCCCGAACTCACCGCCGAGCAGTGGCGCGAAGATGTCGATGCGCTTGTTGCGGGGCTCGAGAAAAACCATCGCGATCCCTGGAATTTCGTGTCGCGGGCGGAGGTTCTCCGGCTTGCCGACGAAGCGAAGCGTACGGCCAAAGCCGAAAACCAGGTGATGCTTATTGCGCTGCATAGGATCGCTGCCGCGATAGGGGACGGTCACACCTTCATCGCCGTTTCCAATATCTATGCTCGCTACCCGATCGAGGTTCGGTTTATCGAAGGCGATTTCCTTGTCACACGGTCGACTTCGGCAAACGCCGCAAGGCTCGGAGACAGGCTGGTCGCGATCGATGGCGTTGCTGTCGATAAGGCCGTCGAAAAATTGATGGCTTTGGTGCCGCGCAATGAGAATCGCTGGCATGAACGCCATGTCGTCGCCGGCCTTTTGACGCAGGCCGAGCCCTTGCACGCCATGGGTATCGTGCGCCGTATGGCCGGTGCGACTTTCACCTTAGAAGCGCCGGATGATAGGCGAGTGCATTTGAGGCTGGAGCCCTACGCCCCGTCGGCACAACCCGCCTTTGTGACGATCGGCCGCGACGGCCAGCCGACCGTAGACGCGGGCGCACGCGGGCTTAAACTCAGCATGCTGGGCGACGTCGCCTACCTCGATTTTGCGAGTTACCACGCGCTGAAGGAAGATAGCCCGGGTGTCTGGGCCGCCATCGACAAGGCCCAGGCACGCGCGTTGGTGATCGATTTTCGAAAAAATGGCGGCGGCTCGCTGCCTGCCGGACGGCAGAATATCGTTTATCCCGCGTGGAAGCGATCGCAGTTGAATAGGGGAGGCTGCCTGTTCGTCCTGACCGGGCCCATGACATTTTCCGCCGCGATGACGAATGTCACCGATATGCGCCGGGAAACCGAAGCGACAGTCGTCGGCTTGCCGGCGGGGGCGAAGCCGAACGGATATCAGGAGAATGGATGGTTCACCCTGCCAAATTCGGGCTTGCGCGTGTCGGCGGCGCAGCGCCGCTATCGGTTCGGCGCGGTCGGCGAAACGGCCGTAATGCCCGATCTTCAGGTTGAGCAGACGATTGAAGACTGGCGCAATGGCCGCGATACGGCCCTTAATGCCGCGCTTTCGAAGGCGCAGGGCTGCGAGCGCCTGAATGGAGCTGCAGGGTAAGTTTGCTGAAGTTCAGCCGGAACCACAACGCCCGGGCCTCGTTTTGCGAGACCCGGGCGCCTGTGACGAACATCGCCATCCCCCTTGTTGCAGGCCTGGCGAAAGGCCTGCACTCCCTGGAGCCGGGCCTTTGGGCCGCGTTGAACCAGAAGCCTTGGGGTAGGTCGCGGGGGCGGCTTTGTCACCCTCTCATGGCCAATTGGGCCCGATTTTGCGGGCCGCTGTGACCTATGGGCAACACATTCCTATAATGATTTGGGGTTTGACGTAGCGCTGGCGCCCATTGCCAGCGGTGTTTGACCTGCCTAAAGCGGCGTTATGCGTGTCACTACACATGCGCCGCAAAGGCCGATCGCTTCATGATCCTGCGTCCATACGAGCGCACCATTTTCAAACGCTATTTGCTTCCGCAGCGCGGCGAGGGGTTCATCTTTGTCGCGGCGGCGTTCAGCTTCACCGCGGTGATGCTCGGTGTCGCGGCGCTGGTCGTGGTGATGAGCGTGATGAACGGCGTGCGCAGCGACTTGTTCGACAAGATCGTCGGGCTGAACGGCCACGCGGTCGTCCAGGGATTCGGCGGGCGGATCGACGATTGGCAGGGCGTGCTGAAAGAGGCGAAGGCGACGCCAGGCGTCGTTTCGGCAACCCCGCTGATCGAACAGCCCTTGCTTGCGACCTTCAGCGGGCGGGTCGAGGGCGTGCTGGTGCGCGGCATGACGGTGCCCGACATCCGGAGTAACAAGACGCTGGGCGGAAAGGTCCTGCAGGGCAGCCTCGCCACCCTGACCGCGGGTTCGGGCAATGTCGCGATCGGCAGCGAACTCGCCCGCAATCTGGGCGCGCAGGTCGGGTCGAACGTCACGATCATCAATCCGCAGGGCCGCTCGACGCCGTTCGGGACGGTGCCGCGCGAAATCAGCTACCGCGTGACGGCGATTTTCGAGATCGGCGTCTATGATTTCGACAAGGCCTATATCGTTATGCCAATGGAGGATGCGCAGCTGCTGCTGCTCACCGGCGATGCGGTGCAGATGATAGAGGTCAAGACCGAGGACCCTGACCGCGTAGGCAAGATCATGCAGCCGCTCGCCGAAAAGCTCGCGGCGCGCGCGGTCGTCTCCGACTGGCGATCGATGAACGCGAGCCTGTTCGAGGCGCTGTCGATCGAGCGCGTCGCGATGTTCGTGATCCTGTCGCTGATCATCCTCGTCGCGTCGTTCAACATCATCTCGTCGCTGATCATGCTCGTGCGCGCCAAGACGCGCGACATGGCGATTTTGCGGACGATGGGCGCGCCGCGCGACGCGGTGATGCGCATCTTCATGGCGATCGGGCTGTCGATCGGTGTCGCGGGTACGATCGCCGGGATGATCGTCGGTTTCTCCTTGCTCTATTTCCGCCAGGGTGTGCTGCGCGGGGTCGAGTTTCTGACCGGTCAGCCGCTGTGGGATCCGTCGATCCGCTTCCTCACCGAATTGCCGTCGAAACCCGATCCGGTCGAGATCACCGCGATCGTGATCATGGTGATCGTGTTCAGCTTCCTCGCGACGCTCTATCCCGCATACAAGGCGGCGAATACCGACCCCGTGCAGGTGCTGCGCTATGAATGATGTCGCGCTGGAACTGGTGGGGCTGAAGCGCAGCTTCCGCCAAGGCGAGGTCACGATCGAAGTGCTGCGCGGCGTCAACGCCTCGCTGCGGCGCGGCGAGATCGTCGCACTGCTCGGGCCATCGGGTTCGGGCAAGTCGACGATGCTACAGGCGGTCGGCCTGCTTGAGGGCGGCTTTGAGGGCGTCATCCGGATCGACGGTGAGGACGTCACGCGCTTCGAGCAGGGCGAGCGGACGAAGACGCGGCGCGAGAAGATCGGCTTCGTCTATCAATTCCATCATTTGCTGCCCGATTTCAACGCGATCGAGAATGTCGTGCTGCCGCAGCTGATCCGCGGCGCAGGGCAGGCGGAAGCCGAGGAGCGCGCGGCCGACCTGCTCGGGCGGCTGGGGCTGGGCGAGCGGCTCCATCACAAGCCGAGCAAGCTGTCGGGCGGCGAACAGCAGCGCGTCGCGGTGGCGCGCGCGCTCGCGAACCGGCCTTTGCTGGTGCTCGCCGACGAGCCGACGGGCAATCTCGACGAGGCGACCGCCGACCGCGTGTTCGACCAGTTCGTCGGTCTCGTGCGCGATCATGGCTCGGCGGCGCTTGTCGCCACGCATAACGAGCGGCTGGCGGCCAAGATGGACCGCGTGCTTCGCTTGCACGAAGGGCATATCGAGGCGTAGGCTGACGCCGGCAGGAGGGGACCGAATATGGCGCTTTACGATCTTTCGGCGAAATTGCCCGGCGGCGGGACGCAGTCGCTGGCCGATTACCGCGGCAAGGTGCTGCTGATCGTCAACACCGCATCGAAATGCGGCTTCACCCCGCAATATGAGGGGCTGGAGGAACTGTATCGCGACTATAAGGATCGCGGGTTCGAAATCCTCGCCTTCCCGTGCAACCAGTTTGGCGCGCAGGAGCCGGGGGACGCCGAGGAAATCAGGAATTTCTGTTCGCTGACCTATGATGTGAGCTTTCCGCTGATGGCCAAGATCGACGTCAACGGCGACGATGCCGATCCGATCTTCAAACATCTGAAGAAGGAAAAGACCGGCCTGCTCGGCAGCGGCATCAAGTGGAATTTCACCAAATTCCTCGTCGACCGGAACGGCAAGACGGTGTCGCGCCACGCGCCGACGACGAAGCCCGAGCAATTGCGCAAAGAGATCGAGGAACTGCTGGGTTAAGCCTTGGCAGAATCACCGCTGTCACTGTAGCGTCATCCGATGGCCTACAGCCCCTTTGTTCCCCTACGCGTCTTTTCCAGTTTTACCATGCTGGAGGGGGCGATCGAGCCCAAGGCGATTGCGAAGGCCGCGCGCGAGCGCGGGTTTCCGGCAATCGCCGTTGCCGACCGCAACGGGCTTTACGGCGTCATGGCATTTGGCGAGGCGTGCAAGGCGGCGGGGGTGCAGCCGATCGTCGGAACCCTGCTCAGCGTCGCGCGGCCCGGGCAGCGGATAGCGAACGGCGCGCCGCTGATCGACTGGCTCGCACTCTATGCGCAGGATGATGCGGGATATGACAATCTGTGCGCGCTGGTGTCGGCGGCGCACCTCGGCCGCCCGGTCGAGCAGGACCCGCATGTGCTGCTGTCTGACATAGCGGGCAAAACCGATGGGTTGATCTGCCTGACCGGCGGCGGCGAAGGCGCGCTCGCGCGGTTGCTCGCGGGCGAGCAGAAGAGCGCGGCAGAGGATTATGTCGAGCAGTTGGAGGCGCTATTCGGCGGGCGGCTCTATATCGAGCTGTCGCGGCGCGGCGATGAGGTCGAGAAGGCGGCCGAGGATGCGCTGATCGATCTGGCCTATGCGCGCGCGCTGCCGATCGTCGCGACCAACCCGGCGAATTTCGTCGAGCCGCAGTTCCATCCCGCACACGATGCGATGCTGTGCATCGCGCAGTCGGCCTATGTCGAGAGCGAGGATCGCCGCGTTTCGAGCCCCGAAGCGTGGCTCAAGCCCGCCGAGGCGATGGAGGACGCTTTCTCCGATCTGCCCGAGGCGATCCGCAACACGCTGGTCGTCGCGCAGCGCTGCGCCTTCATGGCGCCGAAGCGCAAGCCGATCCTGCCCAGCCTTGCGGGCGATCGCGAGGGCGAAGCGGCGCAATTGAAGGCCGACGCGCACGCGGGGCTGGCGGCGCGGCTCGCGCACTATCCCGACCTCTCCGACGAAGACCGCGAGGCCTATGTCACGCGGCTCGATTTCGAAGTCGACGTCATCACCCAGATGGGCTTTCCGGGATACTTTCTGATCGTTGCCGACTTCATCAAATGGGCGAAGGCGCACGATATCCCGGTGGGGCCGGGGCGCGGGTCGGGTGCGGGCAGCGTCGTCGCCTGGGCACTTACGATCACCGACCTCGATCCCTTGAAGCTCGGCCTGCTGTTCGAGCGCTTCCTCAACCCCGAGCGCGTGTCGATGCCCGACTTCGACATCGATTTCTGTGAAACGCGGCGCGGCGAAGTGATCCGCTATGTCCAGGAGAAATACGGCCGCGATACCGTCGCGCAGATCATCACCTTCGGTAAGCTGAAGGCGCGTGCGGTGCTCAAGGACACCGGGCGCGTGCTCCAGATGAGCTATGGGCAGGTCGACCGGCTGGCGAAGCTGGTGCCGAACCATCCGACCGATCCGTGGACGCTCGAACGCGCGCTCAACGGCGTTGCCGAGCTGATGACCGAATATAAGCAGGACGATGGGGTACGGCGCCTGTTCGACATGGCCCGCCAGCTCGAAGGCCTACCGCGGCACAGCTCGACCCACGCCGCAGGGGTGGTGATCGGCGACCGCCCTCTCGACCAGCTCGTCCCACTCTATCGCGACCCGCGCTCGGACATGCCGGTGACCCAGTTCGACATGAAATATGTCGAGACCGCAGGGCTGGTGAAATTCGACTTTCTGGGCCTCAAGACGCTGTCGGTGCTGAAGGAGGCACGCCGCCTGCTTGCGCTGCGCGGAGTCGACGTCGATCTCGACGCGCTCGCTTGGGACGACGAGGAAGTCTATGCGTTGCTCCAGCGCGGCGAGACCGTCGGGGTGTTCCAGCTGGAATCCGAAGGGATGCGGCGCACGCTTTCAGCGGTGAAACCGACCAATTTCGGCGACATCATCGCGCTCGTCGCGCTCTATCGCCCCGGTCCGATGGACAATATCCCGCTGTTCGGCGCGCGCAAGAACGGGCGCGAGGCGATCGCCTATCCGCATCCTTTGCTCGAGGGCATCCTCGCCGAAACCTACGGCATCTTCGTCTATCAGGAACAGGTGATGCAGGCCGCGCAGATACTGGCGGGCTACAGCCTCGGCGGTGCCGACCTGCTACGCCGCGCGATGGGCAAGAAGGTCCAGGCCGAGATGGACGCGCAGCGCGAAACCTTCGTCAAAGGCTGCGGCGAGCATAACCAGATCGCGCCGAAGGCCGCGAACGAGCTGTTCGATTTGATCGACAAGTTCGCGGGTTATGGCTTCAACAAGAGCCATGCGGCAGCCTACGCCTTGCTATCCTATCAGACGGCGTGGCTGAAAGCGCATTATCCGCACGAATTTTTCGCCGCGTCGATGTCGTTCGATAGCCACCAGACCGACAAGCTGTCTATCTTCATCGACGACATGCGCCGGCTCGACGTCGGAATCTCGCCGCCGTCGGTCAACGACAGCGAGGCCGATTTCTCGGTCGGACGCAGTGATGAGGGGCTGACGGTGCGCTACGCACTCGGCGCGCTCAAGGGGGTGGGCGAGAAGGCGATGGAGGCGCTCGTCGCCGAACGCGCGAAGGGCGATTTCGTCAGCCTTGACGATTTTGCGAGCCGGATCGACCCCAAGCTGCTCAACCGGCGGCAGATCGAGGCGCTGGCGGCGGCGGGGGCGTTCGACTGTATCGAGCCCGACCGCCCGCGCGCCTTTGCCGGCGCCGAAAGCCTGCTCGCCTGCGCGAACAGCTCGGCGCACGAACGTTCGACGGGGCAGGGCGGCCTGTTCGGCGGCGACATCGCGATCGCGCCCGCGCTGCAACTGCCCGCCGCCGAACCATGGACGCTCGCCGAGCGGATGACGCGCGAGAAGGACGCCTTCGGCTTCTATTTCTCGTCGCATCCGGTCGAGCAATATGAAGCGATCGTCTCGGCGCGCGGCGCGCGCTCCTATGGCGATATCTGCGACAATGTCGAAATGACGCCGGGAACGCGCATCCCGATGGTGATGGCGGCGATGGTCGAAAGCGCGCGCCCGCGCGTGTCGCAGCGCGGCAACCGCTTCCTCAACCTGACGCTGTCGGACCGCAGCGGCCAGTTCCAGTCGAGCTGCTTCGACGAAATCGCCGGAAAGACGCTCGAGGCGCTGGCGGCCGAGGGCGGCTGCGCGATGCTGTCGGTCGAACTCGATCTGCTCGAAGGCGAGGAAACGCCGCGGGTCACCGTACGCGGTGCGCAGTCGCTGGCCGATATGGCTGCGACCGCCGCGCTCCAGCTGACCTGCCGCGTCGACACGTCGGCGGCGATCGAGGACATCGCGCGGCTGCTCGTCAAGCGCGACGATGCAAAGGGCCGCGTGATCGTCACTACGATCGATCCGCTGACCGATGACGAGATCCGTATCGAACTCGGCCGCGGCTTCGCGCTCGGCCCCGACACGGTATCGCGGCTCGACATGGTCGCGGGCGTGACCCAGCCCGCGCTGTCGCTCGTCGCGCCGCGCGAATTCCGGGCGCGCTAAGCCTCCTTCCCCCTTGCGTGTCGGGGGTTTCCGACCCTATCCATTGCCGGCAACGATATATATATTTGAGGATGCCGGACCATGGGAATGCAGGGCCAGCCGCTGCTCGTCACGAGCCTGATCGATCATGCCGCGCGCGAACATAGCGGTCGCGAAATCGTATCGCGATGGGCGGACGGTAGCATGACGCGATCGAACTGGGGAGAAGTCGGCACCGACGCGCGCCGGTTCGCCGCCGCGATGGTGAGACTGGGGATGAAGAAGGGCGACCGCATCGCGACGCTCGCGATGAACCACGGCCACCATCTGGTCAGCTGGTACGGCACTGCGGGCATGGGCGGCGTGCTGCATACGGTGAACCCGCGGCTGTTCGACGAACAGCTGATCTATATCATCAATCATGCCGAAGACCGGGTGCTGCTGTTCGACGCGATGTTCCTGCCGATCGTCGAACGGCTGCGTTCGAAACTGCCGACTGTCGAGCATTTCATCCTGTTCGACGCCCCGGCGCGCGAGGGCTATCTTTCCTATCGCGACCTGATCGATGCCGAAGACGGCAGCTTCAAATGGGTTTCCCTCGACGAGCGCGATCCGGTGGGGCTTTGCTATACCAGCGGGACGACGGGCAACCCGAAGGGCGTGCTCTATGAGCATCGCTCGAACGTCATCCACGCGATCACCGAGATCCAGCCCGACGTGTTCGACATGTCGAACCGCAGCGTGGTGCTGCCGATCGTGCCGATGTTCCACGCGAACAGCTGGGGCATTCCCTTTGCCGCCGCGACCGTCGGCGCGAAGCTGGTCTTTTCCGCGACCAACGACGCGCAGGTACTGTGCGACCTGATGCACGACGAGGGCGTCACCCACAGCGCGGGCGTACCGACGGTGTGGATCGCTATGTTCGCACATATGGACGCGACGGGGATCGGCTATGGCAAGCTGCACCGCGTGATCATCGGCGGGTCGGCGTGCCCGCGCGCGATGATCGAGCGGTTCATGACGGCGGGGATCGACGTCGGCCATGCGTGGGGGATGACCGAAACCTCGCCGATCGGAACGATGGGCAAAAGACCGTGGAATTGGGACGAAATGAGCTTTGACGAGCGCGTCGACATCGTCGCGCGGCAGGGCTGCCCGCCGTTCGGCGTCGAACTGCGCGTCGTCGACGACGAGGACAAGGAATTGCCGCGCGACGGCGAGACGAGCGGGCGGCTGCAATGTCGCGGTCCGTGGATCATCCAGCGCTATTTCAAGGCCGATGCCGACGCGGCCGATGCGGACGGCTGGTTCGATACGGGCGATGTCGCGGTGCTGCATCCCGACGGCGTCATGCAGATCACCGACCGCGCGAAGGATGTGATCAAATCGGGCGGCGAATGGATCAGTTCGATCGAGCTCGAAAACGCTGCGGTCGGCGCGCCGGGAGTGCAGGAAGCCGCTGCGGTCGGCGTCTATCATCCCAAGTGGGACGAGCGACCGATCCTGCTGATCGTGAAGAAGCCGGGTGCCGAGGTGAACGAAGCCGCGATCGTCGGCTATCTCAAGGACAAGGTTGCCAAATGGTGGCTGCCCGACGAGATTGTCTTCGTCGACGAGTTGCCGCACACCGCGACGGGCAAGATTTTGAAGCGCCAGATCCGCGACGATTACAAGGATTACAGGCTACGGTCGCTGACCGCGGCCTAAAACAGCTCCATCTGTCCCTCGCGTTCGGGCGGGCGGAACAGGTCGCTGCGGATCGGCGGGAAGCTTTTATCCATGCCATGTTCGCGCGCGGCGCGCTTGACGCGGGTGCGGATGAGCTGCGCCCAGACGCCGTGGCC
The DNA here is from genome assembly GCF_004795895.1 of Sphingopyxis sp. PAMC25046. Taxonomy (NCBI): domain Bacteria; kingdom Pseudomonadati; phylum Pseudomonadota; class Alphaproteobacteria; order Sphingomonadales; family Sphingopyxidaceae; genus Sphingopyxis; species Sphingopyxis sp. PAMC25046. Next base: position 2,406,672 of record NZ_CP039250.1, on the reverse strand, counting down.
GCGCATGCGGGTGAAGAACTGGGCGTCGTTGTCGCGGCCGCCGCGAATGTCCTGCACCATGTGCATTACCTTGGCGGCGCGGTCGGGATAGTGCGCTTCGAGCCAGGCGCGGAACAGCGGTGCAACCTCATAGGGGAGGCGCATCAATATGTAGGACGCTCGGATTGCCCCTGCTTCGGCCGCTGCCTGCATAATCGCCTCGATCTCGTGATCGGTAATTGCGGGGATGATCGGCGATATATTGACCTGTGTCGGAACGCCCGCGTCGATCAGCTTGCGGATCGCGGCGAGGCGGCGGCGCGGATGCGGCGCGCGGGGTTCGAGCGTGCGCGCAATGGCCGGATCGAGCGTGGTCACCGACACCGCGACGCCGACCAGATTGTCGCGCGCCATGTCGGCGAGCAGGTCGATGTCGCGCAACACGCGGTCGGACTTGGTCGTGATGATCAGTGGGTGGCGCGTTTCGGCGAGCACTTCAACCACCGAACGCGTAACGCCCCATTCGCGCTCGATTGGCTGATAACCATCGGTGTTGGTGCCGATTGCGAGCGGCGCGGGCTTGTAATTACGCTTGGCGAGTTCGGTGCGCAGCAGCTTCGCGGCGTCGGGTTTGGCGAAGAGCCTGCTTTCGAAATCGAGACCCGGCGACAGGTCGTGGAAGGCGTGCGTCGGGCGAGCGAAGCAATAGATGCAGCCGTGCTCGCAGCCGCGATAGGGGTTGATCGAGCGATCGAAGCTGATGTCGGGAGATTTGTTGCGTGCAATGATGGTCTTGGGATGCTCGACGGTCACCGTCGTGCGCAATTTGGGCGCTTCGCCATCGATTTCGTTTGCAGCGTCGAGCCAGTCGCCATCGGCTTCGCGGTCGAGCGAGCCGGTGCGGGTCGGGCGCAAATTGGTCGGGGCGCCGCGGCCCAGGATCGGGGGCGGGGGCTTCGATGAGTCCATCGGCGCAGCGTATCGCGACGAACGGAACAAAGAAAGAACAAATAGCCTATTCGGTGAGGCGCGGCATCAGCTCGACGAAGTTGCACGGCTTGTGGCGGCTGTCGAGCTGGGTGGACAAAATGCCTTCCCAAGCGTCGGTCACCGCGCCGGTCGAACCGGGGAGCGCGAAGATATAGGTACCGCGCGCGACGACGGCGCAGGCGCGCGACTGGATCGTCGAGGTGCCGATCGTCCGATAGCTGAGCCAGCGGAACAGCTCGCCAAAACCCGGAATATCCTTGCCGTCGAGGCGGTGCAGCGCCTCGGGCGTGACATCGCGGCCGGTCAGGCCGGTGCCGCCGGTGGTGATGACGACATCGACCTCGGGGTCGTCGATCCAATTGTGGAGACGCGAGACGATCAGATCGGTGTCGTCCTTGATGAGCGCGCGCGCGGCGAGGGTATGGCCGGCGCCGGTCAAGAGTTCCTCGAGCTTGTCACCCGACCGGTCGTCGGCGGCGCTGCGGCTGTCCGAAATCGTCAGGAGCGCGATGCGGACAGACCTGAACGCCAGGCTCTCGTCAATCGGCATTCGCGAAATCGCCAGCATAGGTCAGGCGCGTGCGGTCCTTCCCGTCGGGAAAGCGCGGCCATTTGCCCTGCGCCAGCGCGGCACGGCTGACCGACGGCTTGCCTTGCTGCGCTTCGTACATCCAGTAATTGCGCAGCACGATCCCGACATAGCCGCGCGTTTCCCAATAGGGGATCGATTCCATGTAGAGCAGCGGATCGCCATTGTCGCGGATTTCGGTCTGCCAGCGCGCGATCGGCGCGGGGCCGGCGTTATAGGCGGCGATCACCTTGGGGAGCTGGCCGCCAGTCGCGGGGTCGCGGCTAAGATATTGCAGATAACGCTGGCCGAGATCCATGTTCACGGCGGGGGTCTTGAGATCGCCGAGGGCCGCGACCGCGCCTTCCCAGCGCACAATGTCGCGCGCGGTGCCGGGGCGCACCTGCATCAGCCCGGTCGCGCCCGCCGGGCTCACGACGCCGCGCTGAAAGCGGGATTCCTGGAGTGTGTGGGCAAAGACCAGCGCCGGATCGACGCGCCAGCCACCATTCGGTTCCCATTTCGGCTGCGGATAACGGGCCTGCACGGCGGGCTTGCGGCCGTGCGGCGTGTTGTGGGCGAGATAAAGCTGCGTTTCGGGCAGGCTGAGCGCGCCCGCCATGGCGATCAGCTGGGCATGTTGATCGGCGTTGCCAATCTGGGCCTGATGCCGCAGCGCTTGGCCCGCGTAGACATCCTCGCCGATCTCGGCGAGCGCCATCGCGACGCGGACGTTAGGCAGTTTCTCGAGCGCGCGCCACGCGCTCCGGTCGGCGCGGACATTCTCGCGCTGACTCGCGGCCTCGACGCCCAGCGATTCGGCCGCGAGCAGACCGTAGAAGGTTTCCCCGTTGGCGGCGGCGGCGCGCAGGCGCGGTTGCACCAGCGCGGGCTGTCCGGCGGCGACTGCGGCGCGCGATGCCCAATAATAGGCCGCAGCGCGCTGTTCGCTGTCGGGCGCTTCCTTGGCGACGCGGTCGAATGCGGCGAGCGCGGTTCGGTAATCGCGAAGCCGCCACGAAGCGAGACCTTGCACCCAGGCGCCCTGCGTCGCCCAGGCGCCGCCGCCTGCCGTGCAGGCGAGCGACAGGCGCAGCGCATTCTGATCGTCATTCTCGATATAATAGGACCAGGCGACCTTTTGCGTCCATTCGGCGCGCGCCGCGGGGCTGAGCTGGTCGATGACGGCATTGAGCAGCCCTTCGGCGCCTGCGGGGTCGTCATTCTTGATCCGGTCGGGGATCGTAGCGGCAAGACGCGAGGCCGCCGGGTCGCTGACGCTGTCGGCACCGAGCCGGCGCGGCGCGCTGCCAGCCCAGGCGAGACGCGTTTCAAACGGCAGGGTCGGCAGATCGGTTGCGCCGCGCTTGGTCGCGAGGCGGCCGAGCTGCGCGGCCTGCGGCAACCAGGGCGAACGCGAAAGGATCGGCATGATGTCGGCGACTTCGGCGCGCGGGCTGTTCGCGGCGGTGAGCAATTCGGCGCGCAGGAAGTCGGTGAGCGGGCCGTTATCGGAACCGTCGAGCAGGGATTTGGCCTCGGCCCAACGCTGACCGCGGATCGCGGTGAGGACTTGCGTGTAAAGCTGCTTCTGCTTCGATGACAGGATATCGGGCACCGTTTGCGGCGCCGAGGCGAAATCGCGGTCGCCGGCATCGGCAGCGAACGCCGGTGCGGCAGCGGCGAGCGAAAGCGCCATTGCGGCGCCCGAGAGAAGGTTTCTGGTCATATTTTCCATCTGTCAACGTCCCCGGTTGAACAGTTTCAGGCTATCCCAAGCCGCCGCTTTCTGGGCGGGCCGGGCCAGCAACATCGCGGGATGCGCCACAGCCACCGCGTCCATCTTGGCGCCATCTTGGTTAATATTCAGTAACCTTCCGCGCGCGTCGGGCAGCGCCGTCGCGGCGGCCATTCGCGTGATGTCGCTTCCGATCAGCAACAAGCGTTCGGGTTTGGCGAGCCGCAAATGATGCCACAGCAGGCGGTCGAGTTCGGCGGCCTCTTCGCCGTCGCAGCGGCCGCCTGCGGGGCGCGTCACCGCAAGGCCCGCAGTGTAGCAGTCGACGCGCGCCACGCCGATCGCCTGCAGCATCGCGTCGAGCAATCGTCCGGCGGGACCGGAAAAGAGCGCCCCGTCCCGTTGGTCGTCGATTTCGGGCCAGGCGGTGAGCAGCATCAACGGCGCGCCCGCTTCGCCGACGGGAAGCACGCGGCGCGCGTCCCATTGGCTGCCGGGTACGTCGGCGCCGGTCGCCAGCCAGTCTTGAAATTCGGTCCAGTCGTCGGGAAATACTACCGGGCCCTTCGGTTCGAGTGCCTCGGGCGCCTCCTGCCGCTGGAGCGCAGCGGGGAGCGGGAGCGGCTCGGGATCGTTATCGCGCGCGGGTTTCGGCTTGGCGGCCGCAGCGTCATTCGCCGGCGGCACGACGAGCCAGCCCGCGGGTTCCTCGCCGACGAGCGTGTCGACACCCGCCAGCGACCACCAGTCGCTATAGCTTTCCGCCAGCAAGACCGAATTTTGCCCACCCATGATTTTGTTTCAAACAGGCAGTTGACGGACGCGTCAATTGGCGGGCATCGCAATTCGTGACAGAATGAGCGCCGGACACGATGAATGATCGGCGCGGGGACGGCAGAAAGGTATTTGCGGTGAGCGAACGGGAATCGATGCCCTATGACGTGGTCATCGTCGGCGCGGGTCCGGCGGGGCTTTCGGCGGCGATCCGCCTGAAACAGATGGCGAATGAGGCCGGCAGCGAATTGTCGGTGTGCATCCTAGAAAAGGGGTCCGAAGTCGGCGCGCACATCCTGTCGGGGGCGGTGATCGATCCCAGGGCGCTCGACGAACTGCTGCCGGAGTGGCGCGACCAGGGCTGTCCGCTTGCCGAAGTGCCGGTGAACGACAATCAGCACTGGATTCTGACCAAGAACAAGAAATTCGGCCTTCCCGAATTCATCTCGCCCGGTTTCATGCACAATGAGGGCACCTATACGGGTAGCCTCGGCAATCTTTGCCGCTGGCTCGCCGAGCAAGCCGAAGGGCTGGGCGTCGAAATCTTCCCGGGCTTTCCCGCCGCCGAGATCCTCTACAACGAAGATGGTTCGGTCAAAGGCGTCGCGACCGGCGACATGGGGGTCGCGCGCGACGGCGGCCACAAGGCCGATTACGCCCCCGGCCTCGAACTCCACGCGAAATATACCTTCTTCGCCGAAGGGGTGCGCGGTCATCTGACTAAGATGCTCAAGCCGCAGTTCGCGCTCGACGCCGATTGCGAACCGCAGGTCTATGGCCTCGGCGTCAAGGAATTGTGGGATATCGACCCCGAGCAGTATGCGCCGGGGCGCGTCATCCACACGCAGGGCTGGCCGCTCGACCAGAACGCCAATGGCGGCGGCTTTCTCTATCATCAGGCGAACGGGCAGGTGGCGCTCGGCTTCGTGACCTGGCTCAATTATCGCAACCCGCACATCTCCCCCTTTCAGGAGATGCAGAAGTGGAAGACGCATCCCGAGATCGCGAAAATCCTGAAGGGCGGCAAACGCGTCTCCTATGGAGCGCGCGCGATCAGCGACGGCGGGCTCCAGTCGGTGCCGAAACTTGCCTTCCCGGGCGGCGCGCTGATCGGCGACAGCGCCGGCTTCCTGAACGTCCCGCGCATCAAGGGCACGCACACCTCGATGAAATCGGGGATGATGGCAGCCGAGGCGGCCTTCGCGGCGGTGGCCGCGGGCCGGTCGAGCGACACGCTCGAGGCGTATCAAGCGGCCTATGACGACAGCTGGGTCAAGAAGGAACTGAGCGTTGTCCGTAACGTGCTGCCGCTCGTTGAGAAATATGGCGATCTTGCGGGCACAATCCTGTCGGGCATGACGATGTGGCTCGAAACGTTCAAGATCAAAGTCCCGTTCACGATGAAGCATCATCCGGACAATGAGAGCCTCTATCGCGCCGACATCATGCCGAAACCGGACTATCCCAAACCCGACGGCGTGCTGACCTTTGACCGCCTGTCGTCGGTGTTCATTTCGAACACCAATCACGAGGAAGACCAGCCGGTTCACCTGCAACTCAAGGATCCGTCGATCCCGGTCGCCTATAATCTGCCGCTCTATGACGAGCCCGCGCAGCGTTATTGTCCGGCGGGGGTCTACGAGATCGTCGGTGAGGAAGAAGGCGATCCGAAATTCGTGATCAACGCGCAGAATTGCGTTCACTGCAAGACGTGCGATATCAAGGACCCGACCCAGAACATCAACTGGGTCACCCCCGAAGGCGGCGGAGGCCCCAATTATCCGAACATGTAAGCCCGTGCGCTTCTTTCTGGTCGCCGCCGCCGTTGCGGCGGCGGTGCCCGTGCATGCCGCCGACGACAGCGGCGAAGTCCTCAACGCGCTCGTACGGGCGCGATTGGCCGAAGAGAGCGCCGCCCCGGCGGTCGCACTGTCGGCGCTGACGATGGTGTCCAGCGCCGCGCCGGGCCTGCCGGGTATTCGCGGACGGATGCTCGAACAGGCGATCGAGGCGGGCGATCTCGATGCCGCGCGCTCCGCCGCGCAGAGCCTGTGGACGGCGGGCGACCGGCGTTTCGATGCGCAGCTGGTGCTGATGGTCGACGCGATGCGCCGGTCGGATTGGGATGCGGCCCGCGTCTATATGGCGGGGCGGACGGACAAGACGGGCGCCGACACGATCGCGCGGTTGATCTTGCCGACGGTGAATGCGTGGATCGACATCGGCGCACGCAAGAAATTTCCCGAACAGCACCTGCTTGCGGTGAACAGCCCGACCCGGCCCGAGCCGGCGCTTACCCTCCAGGTGGCACTTGTGCAGATCGCGGCGAAGCGCGCCGATTCGGCCGCGTCGCTGACCGACGGCATCACACTGACCGACCGTACGAGCCAGCTCATGGGAGTGCGGGTTGCTGCCACGCTGGACAGGGCGGGTAAAGGCGACGCGGCGGGGCGGTTGCGCGGGCGGATCGCACTTGCTTCGGGGCAGCGCGAAGATCCGATGCTGCTGCTTCCCGACCAGCCGGTTTCGACGCCGCGTGCGGGCGTGGCGCAATGGCTCGGCATTTTGGCCGACGGCCTTGCCCGGACGCCGAACGGCAGCGCGAAGCTGCCTTTGCTGTTCGCGCGTGCAGCCTATTGGCTCAACGAGGAGGATTGGGCGGTGCGGGCGACGCTCGTCGAGACTCTCGACCGCAACGGCCAGACCCAGGACGCGATGGCCTTGCTCGATAGCGGGCGGCAGGAACTGCCCGCCGCGCTTACGATGCGTCGCGCCGAACTGATGGCCGATGCGGGCGATCTCGCGGGCGCGGCGCGGCTTGCCGAGGCCGCCGCGAATGCCAACCCCGCGCGTGGTTTGCTCGTCCGGCTTGCCGATATCGCGCGGCGTTCGGGCGACCCCGCGGCGGCAGCGCGCGCCTATGAGCGGCTCGAGGCGTCGCTCGGCGACGGCGAAACCGACCGGGCTTTACGCGGCACCTTGCTGATTGCGCGGGCGGAATTGCTGTTGCAGACGGGCCGGTGGGACGAGGCCGAGACCCTGATGGAGCGCGCCGTGGCGCTCCGCCCGGGCGACGCATCGATATTGAATTTCGCCGGCTATTCGGCACTCGAACGGCGCAAGGATATCGCGCAATCGCTGGCGCGGATCGAGGCCGCTTGGCGCCGCGAGCCACAGAATGCGAGCATCAGCGATTCGCTGGGCTGGGCCTATTTCCTGACCGGACGCACCGACGATGCGGTCGATCTGCTCGAAAGGGCGCAGCGCGGCGAGCCCGATAACCCGGTGATCGTCGAACATCTGGGCGACGCCTATTGGAAGGCGGGGCAGAAATTTCGGGCGCGATATAATTGGCGCGCCGCGGCGCTGCTCGCCGAGGCCGAGATGGCGACGCGGCTGACGGCAAAGCTGCGCGACGGGCTGACTCCCGCCACGACGGCGCCGTGACGGCGTTCGGCGAGACCGGCTGGGCCAAGATCAACCTCGCGCTGCATGTCCGTGCGCGGCGTCCCGACGGCTATCATGCGATCGAGACACTGTTTGCCTTTGTCGACGGCGGTGATGCGATCGCGGCGGAGTTCGCCGATGCCGACAGTCTGACGATCAATGGCGAGTTCGCCGAAGGATTGAGCGCTGACGGCGACAATCTGGTGATGCGGGCGATGGCGCTGCTTCGCGAGCGCTACGGAGCCGACCGCGTGCCGCCGCTCGCGGTGACGCTGACAAAGGCGCTGCCCGTTGCGGCGGGGATCGGCGGCGGGTCGGCCGATGCCGCGGCGATGGCGCGGCTGGTGCGGCGTCATTTCCTGCCCGAGATCGGCGATGCGACATTGGCTCGGATCATGAGCCCGCTGGGCGCCGACGTCGCCGCTTGTGTGGCGAGCGAGACTTGCCTCGGTATGGGCACGGGCGAAGAATTGAGCGTCGTGCCCGGACTGCAGCTCTGCGGGGCGCCGGTGCTGCTCGTCAATCCACGCCAGCCGGTCGCGACGGGGCCCGTGTTCGCCGCATGGGACGGGATCGATCGCGGACCGCTGTTCACCGGTGCCGAGCCACGCGCGGCGTTGCTCGGCGCGCGCAACGATTTGCAGCGCGCGGCGATCGCGCAGTGTCCGGCGATTGCCGACATTTTGCTCGAACTCGGTGCGCTGCTGCCTTGGTTGGCGCGCATGTCGGGTTCGGGAGCGACCTGCTTCGCACTGTTCGATGCGGCGGCCGAGCGCGACGCGGCGGCGGCTTTGCTGGCAGAGCGGCACCCGGGCTGGTGGACGATGGCGGGAGCATTGAAGTGAGCGAAGCGTGGCGGCAGATCGGCGAAGCGCGGGCGGGCGGCCTGTTGCTGATCGCCGATCACGCGTCGAACCACGTGCCCGAGGATGTCGATCTGGGTATCGATCCGGCGTTGCTGTCGAACCATATCGCGATCGACATCGGCGTCGCCGAGGTCGCGGCGCGGCTTGTCGAAAGCGGCGCGGTCGATACCGCGATCCTTGGCGGCGTGTCGCGGCTCGTCGTCGACTGCAACCGCGATGAGGATGCGCCGGGGGTGCTCCCGATCGCGAGCGACGGCCATGCGGTGCCGGGCAATGCCCTGGACGACGACGCGCGCGAAGCGCGGCTGGCGCGCTTTTTCCGTCCCTATCACGACCATATCGCGGCGACGATCGCGGCGGCGCGGCCGACGATGATTCTGTCGCTGCACAGCTTTACGCCGTCGCTTGCGGCGCATCCCGATCAGGCGCGGCCGTGGCACGTCGGGGTGCTCTATAATGAGGACGACCGGCTCGCGGGAGCGGCGATCGCGGCTTTGGAGGCCGAAGGGCTGATCGTCGGCGACCAGCAACCCTATTCGGGCAAGCTGCTCAACGCGACCATGAACCGCCATGCGGAGGCGAACGGCATCCCCTATGTCGGGATCGAGATGCGCCAGGACCTGGTTGGCGAGGCCACGGGACAGGCACTGTTCGCCGAGCGGCTGGCGCGGATGTGCGAGAAAGTGGCGTTGAACATCGGTGCATAGGCGTGTAGAGGCGCATTTCATCGTCATTTTATGAAATAATATTATCAGGAAATCTCCAAATGCCTTCTTATCGTTCGCGCACCACCACCCATGGCCGCAATATGGCGGGTGCCCGCGGCCTTTGGCGCGCGACGGGGATGAAGGACGATGATTTCGGCAAACCGATCATCGCGGTGGTGAACAGCTTCACCCAGTTCGTGCCCGGCCATGTCCACCTGAAAGACCTCGGCCAGATGGTCGCGCGCGAGATCGAAGCGTCGGGCGGGGTTGCCAAGGAATTCAATACGATCGCGGTCGATGACGGGATCGCGATGGGGCATGACGGGATGCTCTATTCGCTGCCCAGCCGCGACCTGATCGCCGACAGCGTCGAATATATGGTCAATGCGCATTGCGCCGACGCGATGGTGTGTATCTCGAACTGCGACAAGATCACGCCGGGCATGTTGATGGCGGCGCTGCGCATCAATATCCCGGTGGTGTTCGTGTCGGGCGGGCCGATGGAGGCCGGCAAGGTCGTGCTGAAAGGCAAGGAAGTCGCGCTCGACCTCGTCGATGCGATGGTCGCCGCCGCCGACGAGAAATATAGCGACGAGGAAGTGACCGCGATCGAGCGCTCGGCCTGCCCGACGTGCGGGTCGTGCTCGGGCATGTTCACCGCGAACTCGATGAACTGCCTGACCGAAGCGCTGGGGCTGTCGTTGCCGGGTAATGGCTCGACCCTCGCGACGCACGCCGACCGCAAGGAGCTGTTCCTGCGCGCGGGGCGGATCGTCGTCGAAATGTGCAAGCGCCACTATGAAGAAGGCGACCAGAGCGTGCTGCCGCGCAATATCGCGACGTTCGAGGCGTTCGAAAATGCGATGAGCCTCGACATCGCGATGGGTGGATCGACGAACACCGTGCTCCACCTGCTCGCCGCGGCGTTCGAGGCGGGCGTCGATTTCACGATGGAGGACATCGACCGGCTGTCGCGCCGCGTGCCGTGCCTGTCGAAGGTCGCGCCGGCGAAGAGCGACGTGCATATGGAGGATGTCCACCGCGCCGGCGGGATCATGGCGATTCTCGGCCAGCTCGAGCGCGCGGGGTTGATCCACGCGCATTTGCCGACGGTACACAGCGCGACGCTGGGCGACGCACTCAACAAATGGGACATTTCGCGGACCAACGATCCCGAGGTGCAGAAATTCTTCATGGCGGCGCCCGGCGGCGTGCCAACGCAGACCGCGTTCAGCCAGGATCGGCGCTGGGACAGCCTCGACCTTGACCGCGAGGGCGGCGTGATCCGCTCGGCCGACCATGCGTTCAGCAAGGACGGCGGGCTCGCGGTGCTGTCGGGCAATATCGCGCTCGACGGCTGCATCGTGAAGACCGCGGGCGTCGACGAGAGCATCCTCAAATTCTCAGGGCCCGCAAAGGTCTATGAAAGCCAGGACGCCGCGGTCGCGGGCATCCTCACCGGGCAGGTCGAGGCCGGCGACGTCGTCGTGATCCGCTACGAAGGGCCGAAGGGCGGGCCGGGGATGCAGGAAATGCTCTATCCGACGAGCTATTTGAAATCGAAGGGACTGGGCGCCGCCTGCGCGCTGATCACCGACGGGCGCTTTTCGGGCGGCACGTCAGGGCTGTCGATCGGCCATGTCTCGCCCGAAGCGGCCGAGGGCGGGGCGATCGGGCTGGTCGAGAATGGCGACCTCGTCAATATCGACATCCCGTCGCGGACGATCACGCTCGCGGTGGCGGACAGCGTGCTTGCCGAGCGCCGCGCCGCGATGGACGCAAAGGGCGATGCCGCCTGGCAGCCCGAGAAAGCGCGCCCGCGCAAGGTTTCGGTAGCACTTCAGGCCTATGCCGCGATGACGACGAGCGCCGCAAGAGGAGCGGTGCGCGACCTGTCGCAGCTGAAGGGCAAGGGATGAAGCGATTTGGGGGGGTATTGCTGACGCTGATCGCGCTCGCGGGCTGCGATCGAGCCCCGGACAATGGCGATCTGGCTGAGGCTGAAGCGCGCGGGTCGCGCGAGGCCGCCAAAAATGGCCGTATCGAGTGCGCGCTGGAGGGCGCCAAACTGTTCGACCGCACTTGCACCGTCGACGAAATGAGCGGCGCGGACGGAACGATCCTCGTCGTCGGGCGCGCCAATGTCGGTTACCGCAGGTTGCAGATCACCACCGACGGGCGCGGGGTCGTGTCGGCCGATGGCGCCGAACCGGCGAAGGTCAACATCGTCGGCAACAATATGATCGAGGTTGCGATCGGGCACGACCGCTATCGCCTGCCCGCGAATACGGGCGGCGCGAAGTAGGCGCGTTCGCGCGATCGTGATAGGGCGGAGCCATGTCCGTTCCCGCTGACGCCCCGATCTTGACCAGCAATGCGATGCGCGAGGCCGAAGCAGCGTGCGCGGTGCAGGGAACCTCGCTTTCAGAACTGATGGAGCTTGCGGGCGCGGCCGTTGCCGATACCGCCTGGCGGATGGCGGCGGGCGCGCCGATCCTTATCCTCTGCGGCCCAGGCAATAATGGCGGTGACGGTTATGTGGCCGCGAGATTGCTCGCCGAGCGCGGCGCGGCGGTGCGGGTCGCCGCGTTGGCCGAACCCGCGACCGCGCTGGCGAAAACGGCGTGGGCGGGGTGGAGCGGCCCCGTTGAAACCGTCAATGGCCGCCTCGCGCCCGCGCCCCTGATCGTCGATGCGCTGTTCGGCGTCGGCCTTTCGCGGCCCATCGCCGACGATCTCGCGGCGGTTCTCGAGCATTTTTCGGACCGGCGCATATTGGCGGTCGATGTGCCGAGCGGGGTCGATAGCGACGGGGGCACCGACTGGATGCCGCCGCTTCGCGCCGATGTGACGTTGGCGCTGGGGGCATTGAAGCCCGCGCACGTCCTGCTGCCGAGCGCGCCGGCCTGCGGCCGCGTCCTGCTCGCGCCGATCGGCATAGCGGCGAACAAGGCGATGCGGACGCTGCCGAGGTCGCGCGAGACGAAACCGGAGGCGAGCGCCCACAAGTTCACGCGCGGCATGGTGCTGGTCTTTGCGGGACCGATGCGCGGTGCGGCGGGGTTGGCCGCGGCGGCGGCGCTGCGCGCGGGGGCGGGCTATGTCGTGCTCGACGGCAGCGAGCGCGCACCCTTTTCGGCGATCATTACCGAGAGTGACGAGAAGTTCGGCGAGCGGCTCGACGATCCGCGCGTCGGCGCCGTCGTCATCGGGCCTGGGTTTCCGGCAGGCGACGAATTGTTGTTCGACGTCGAAGCGGCGCTCGATTCGGGCAAGCCGTTGGTGCTCGACGCCGCGGCCATCGACGCGGCGCTGCCGCGCCTCTCCGAAACGCCGCGCAAGGCGATATTGACGCCGCACGAAGGCGAGTTCGCGCGCGCCTTTCCGCAAGCTTACGGCAGCAAGATCGACAAGGCCAAGGCCGCCGCGGCGCGCACGCGCGCGGTCGTCATCTACAAGGGGGCCGACACGGTGATCGCCGCCCCCGATGGCCGGGTGGTCGTCGCGTGGCCGGGGAGCCCCTGGCTGGCGACGGCGGGGACGGGCGACGTGCTCGCGGGCGCGTGCGGCGCGATGCTGGCGCGCGGCGGCGACGCGTTCGACGCCGCCGTCGCCGCGGTGGGCTGGCATATCGCGCGGGCCGCGCGTATAGGCCCCGGCTTGATAGCCGACGATCTGATAAGGGACTGACATGAGCGAAGCTGCGCTGATCGAGCGCATCGCCGCGCGCGGCGATGGCGTGACGGGCGATGGTCGCCATGTGGCGGGCGGCGTTCCCGGCGACCGCGTGCGCGACGACGGCATCATCATTCCGGGGCCGAACCGCGCCGATCCCGTGTGCCGCCACTTCGGCAAATGCGGCGGGTGCCAGTTGCAGCATGTCGCCGAACCGGCGCTCGCCGATTTCGTACGCGACCGGGTTGTCGGGGGGCTGGAGGGACAGGACGTCCCCTATGGCGACGTGCGTCCCGCGAAACTTTCGCCGCCGCAAAGCCGCCGCCGCGCCGCGCTGACCGCGCTCAGGATGGGCAAACAGGTGGCGGTCGGGTTCAACGCCGCGCAGAGCAACCAGATCGTCGACATACGGATGTGCCCGTTGCTGCTTCCCGAGCTGTTCGCGCTGATTGGGCCGGTGCGCGAATTGCTGGTAACGATCGCACAGCCGCGGCGCCCGGTGAAAGTCAAACTCCAGATGCTCGATCAGGGTGTCGAGTTGATATTGGAAGGCGTCAAGGCCGAGGGCCTTGATGCGGCGATGGCGCTGCAGGATTTCGCCGGTGCGCACAATCTTGCGCGCTTTGCGATCGATCAGGGCGAGGGCCTCGAAATCCTCTGGCAGCCCGAGCCGCCGACGATGCGCTTTGCCGACATATTGGTCGAAGTCCCGCCATTCGCTTTTTTGCAGGCGACCGCGGCGGGTCAGGCGGCGCTAGTCGATGCGGTGGCCGAGGCGATCGGCGACGCCGGCGCGGTCGCCGACCTGTTCGCCGGGGTGGGCACTTTCGCCTTGTCGGTGCAGGCGGGACGCAAAGTCTATGCGGCCGAGGGTGCGCGCGATGCGATCGTGGCGCTGACCGGCGCCGCGAACCGCGCCCGCGCGCTCGTCGCGACCGAGCATCGCGACCTGTTCCGCCGTCCGCTGGTGCCCGCCGAGCTCAATCGTTTCGGCGCGATCATCCTCGACCCGCCGCGCGCCGGGGCCGAGGAGCAGGTGAAACAGCTCGCCGTGTCGAGCGTGCCCGCGATCGCCTATGTCAGCTGCAATCCCGCGAGCTTCGCCCGCGACGCGAAAATGCTGGTCGAAGGCGGCTATGCACTCGACTGGGTCCAGCCCGTCGGCCAGTTCCGCTGGTCGACCCATGTGGAACTGGCCGCGCGCTTTACGCGGCGTGCTTAATGCAGCACAAATCCCATGAAAGCGTGCAGGCAGAGCGCGAATAAAGCGAGGCTGGCCAGCGCGAAGACAAGGAAGCGCCACATCACGCGATTGACGGTCACCTGAATCAGGCTGTGGACGATGCGGAGGGCGACATAGGCCCAGGCGATCTGGGTGTTGAGCCCTCCGCCCATTCCGCCGACCGCAAGCGCGATCGCGACGGCATAAAAGACCGTCGGCTGTTCCATCAGATGGTTATAATTATGCGCCTTCCACTGCACCTGCGGCGGGAGGACATTTTCCAGATTCTGTCCGGTGCCCCCGACGAGGTTTGCGGTATCGATTTTCGCGCGGCTCATCGCTGGCAGGCGCGTCGCATACATCCACACCCACATGACCATCGACCAGAGCGCGAGCGCCGCGACCGGTCCCAAGATATCGTTCGTGTCCATCTTTTTTCCTTCCCCCTCAACCCAAAGTGGCGATGACCGCGAGCAGCGCGAGCGCCAGAAGGCACAGGGTCGACGCCGCAAAGATAGCAAAGCGCACCGGTATGCGGTTCACCGTCGCCTGCCAGACGCTGTGTACGACACGCAGCGCGACATAGGCCCAGGCGATCCACACGACATAGGCCGGATAGCCGCCGACGCCGTGCAGGATCAGGATGACGGCATAGAAGAGCGTCGGCTGTTCGAGCAGATGCGTGTAATTGTGCGATTTCCAGTTCGTGACGGGCGGCAATATGCCTTCGAGGTCGCCGCCCCGACCGCCTGGTGGCGCTGCCTTGAGATCGATACCCGATTTGGCGAGCGCGCGAAAACGCGTCACCGCGACCCAGACAAGCATGACGAGCGTCCACAGGATCAGCACCGCGCCCGGCGCGAGGATGTTCGGCGTCATATGGCTCCCCCTTTTTCGTACGGCAGCGATGCTAGGGATGGCGCGCCGATATGCAATTGTGAAATTTCAGCGACGCCGGGCCGCGAGTTCGTCGCGGATCGCCGCGCCGTCGCCGTCGACGCGCGGCGCGAAGCCGAGATCGCGGGGCGGCATCGCGCCATATTTCACCGGCGGCTGCATTTCGTGGAAGGTGCCGACATCGGGATGGGTGCGGCCGCGGAAAAATCCGGTGGCGACCAGATGCGGGTCTTCCCTGACATCCTGAAGGTCGCGCGCCGCCATCGCGGGGATGTCATTGGCGGCGAACAGTTCCAGCCATTCGGCGCTGGTCTTTGCCGGAGTCTTGCGCGCGATCTCGCTGTAGATGATCGGCATGTGCTGCCCTTTTGCCTTTGCCGCTTCATAGTCTGGCGTTTCGAGCAGGTCGGCGCTTCCCAGCAGGCTCAGCAGCCGCGCCGTCGATTCGGGGGTGTAGGGAACGATCGCGAGATGGCCGTCGCTAGTCGGGAAAGGCTGACGCGTCGGGTCGAGCTGGCGCGGATAGCCGGCGGGCCCGATCGGCGGGTCGAGCGTATCGTCGCGCAGATGTTCGGTGAGCATGAATGAAGCGAAGCATTCGAACATCGGCACTTCGACCTCTTGCCCTTCACCCGTGCGGAGTTTGTGGACGAGCGCCGCGAGGATCGCCTGCGCGCCGAACTGGCCCGCGATCTTGTCGGCGATCAGCGACGGGAAATAGCGCGGGGCAGGGTTGCCGTCGACGCGGGGAAGCAGGCTGGTGGTGCCGGTCGCCGCCTGAATGACGTCGTCATAGGCCTGAAGGTCCGCGTAGGGGCCGTCCTGCCCGAAGCCGGTGCCATGGACGTAAATGATATCGGACTTGAGCGCCTTGCAGCCGTCATAATCGAAGCCGAGCCGCGCGATCGCCTTGCCGCGCACATTATGGAAAAAGACGTCGGCGTCCGCGATCAGGTCGCGTAGCACCGCCGCGTCTTCGGGCTTTTTTAGGTCGAGCGCGATCGAGCGCTTGCCGCGGTTCACGGTGAGGTGGATCGAACCCATCGTCGGGTCGGGAACGCCGTTGCCCAGATAGCGCGATATATCGCCCATGCCGGGGGTTTCGATCTTGATCACCTCGGCGCCAAGATCGGCGAGCATCTGCGTTGCATAGGGGCCGAAGATGACCGTGGTAAGGTCGACGATCCGGATCCCTGACAACATATGCGCACATCCTCTCTATGCTTCGCGAGCAGGATAGAATGATTGCAAAGTAAAACGGAAGAGGCTTCGTCGTCAGGCCGGCTGTTCTGCCGGGTGGCCCGCCTCGTTACCGGCTCCGACGGCGTAGGCGGTCGATATCCGGCGATAGGATTTCGACCGGAAAGCGCCTATCGTCGCGAGCACGCCGAGAGCTCCGGCGATCGAAAAGACTATCGCGATGCCGCGCTCGGGCCCGCGGCCGTACCAGTCGCCGATCGCCGCGGCGCCGGCGCCATCGGTCATCAGCGGCACGAAGACTAACTGCGTCAGCGGCGCGATCAGGAAGGCGGTGAGCGGCGAGGCCGACTGCTCGACCGACTGGGCGAAGCGGAAAACGCGGCCTTGCCGTTCGTAGGGAACGACCTTCTGCAGCGTCGTCTGTTCGGCCGCCTCGGCATAGGGGCCGAGGAACATCCAGATGAAGCAGCCGACCGCGAGCAGCAGGATCGACGACTGGATGGTGAAGAATACCGCGACGATCCATGCCGCGAGATTGACGAAAAGCAGCGTCCGGACGGGGTTTGCGCCGAGTCCGGTCCGCGCGATGACCATCCCGCTGAGGATGAAGGCGCAGGAAATGACGGCCCAGAGCAGCCCCCATTCCTCGACTTTCATCAGCGACAAGCCGTAGGCGTCCATCAGCGCCATGAAGACGCCGCCCAAAAGGTTGTTGAAGGTCGTGAAAAGAATGAGCGCGATCAGTCCCGGAATGCCGAGCACGACGCCGAGCGTCCCGGCAAGGTCGATGCGCCGCGGCGCGTCGTGCGTTTCGGTATCGCGCGGCTCGTCGACCCGAACGAACAGCAGGTGGAAAATCGCGACCAGCGTGAAGCCGATCGCGAAGGCGAGCGTCCCCGCCATTCCGCCCCACGCGACAAGGAAGCCGCTGATCGCCGATGTCGTCAGGAAACCGATGCCGCTGACCATGCCGACGAGGCCATTCGCCTTGTCGCGGCGATCCTCCGGCACCAGCAACGTGACCAGCGTGGGTAGCGCAATCATGCGGATATTGCCGACGATCACGGCGAACATCGTGACGAGGATGAAAAGCCAGAGTGTGACGCTGCCGGTATCCGCGCCGCGAACGTCGGGGTCGAGTACATATCCCGCCAGCGCGGCGGCGTAGAGCGCAAGCGACGCGATGCTCGACACGAGCATCATGTTGCGCTTGCCGTGATGGTCGACAAGGCTGCCGAACCAGATGCCGAGCATCGCGGTGAGCACCAGATAGATGCCCGCGATCATCCCCGTCGCGAACACCGATTGGGTTTCGAGAAAGGTCCAGAAGGTCAGCGCGAACCACACCGTGAAATTGGTGATATTGGCGATCAGGTTGTTGGCGAGGAGATGATGGAAGGGCTGCATGGGCGGCGCAATCTAGCGCCCCCGTCCAAAAGGAAAAGGGCCGGTCGCATCGCGCGGCCGGCCCTCTGTTTTTCGCCATTCAGTCGCGATCAGAACAGCTTGGTCACCGTCGCGCTGCGGCGTTCCTGTTCGACTTCGCCGGTGTAGAGGCTGGCCATGGGTTCGTCGCTGACGACATGGGTCTCGTCGGCGCCGAAGCCGTTGAACTTGGTCCGCATCGCGCAACCATAGGCGCCGAGCATGCCGATCTCGATGAAATCGCCGGCCTTGATGTCGGCGGGCAGGAAGAAGGGCCCCGCCATATGGTCGAGATCGTCGCAGGTCGGACCATAGAAGCTGAACGGCACCATCTCGGCGTCGCTGCCCGCATCGCGTTGCAGCGTGACGGGGAAGCGCCAGCCGACATGCGCGGCGTCGAACAACGCGCCATAGGCGCCATCGTTGATATAGAGTTCCTCGCCGCGGCGCTTTTCGACACGCACGATCAGCGAGCTATACTCGGCCGACAGCGCGCGACCCGGCTCGCACCAGAGCTCGGCCGAATAGCTGATCGGCAGGCTTTCGAAGCTGCGGTGGATCGTCTCGAAATAGGCGTCGAGCGGCGGCGGCTCCATGCCCGGATAGGACGAGGGAAAGCCGCCGCCGACATCGATGATGTCAACTGTGACCGACGCCGCGACGATCGCGGCGCGAACACGTTCCATCGCCTGCGCATAGGCGTGCGGGGTCATCGCCTGGCTGCCGACGTGGAAGCAGATGCCGAGCGCGTCGGCGGCCTGGCGCGTCGCCATAAGCAGTTCGGCGACCTCGTCGGGCTCGGCGCCGAACTTGGCGGCGAGGCTGAGCTTCGAATGATCGGAGGAGACGCGCAGGCGCACGAGCAGGTTCAGATCCTGCGCACCCTCGGTCGCACGGACGATCTTCTCGAGCTCGTCGAGCGTGTCGAGTGAAAAGGTGCGCACGCCATGCTTCCAATAGGCTTCGGAAATCGCTTCCTCGGCCTTCACCGGGTGCATGAAGCAGAGCGTCGCCTGCGGCAGCGTGCGCGCGACGAGGCGAACCTCGGCGATCGACGCGACGTCATAATGGGTGACACCCGAATCCCACAGTACGCGCAGCAGGTCGGGCGATGGATTCGCCTTGACCGCATACATGGTCGTGCCGGGAAATCGCTCGATGAAGAAACGCGCAGCGCGCCGCGCGGCATGCGGGCGGACAAGCGTAACAGGTTCGACCGGCGAAAGTGCCTGAATCAGCCCGTGGGCGCTATGATGCTGGTGCAATGCAAGGGACCCCCAAAGGTAAAGTTAAACATCCAAGGCTGCCTTGCGGTTATTGGAAGTCCCCCTGGGGCAGCGGAAAGCGCATATATGGAGGGGGGTCCCCCCTGTAAAGGCCCTATCGCGCAATTTTGTAACGCGGGCGTGGCGCGCGCGCCGAAGCGGGGTCTCTTCGCGCCGAGCGGGGCAAATACGAGACAAAGGCCCGCGGCGACGTTAGGGATAATCGACAAGCTACAGCCGAAAGGACTCACCCGTCATGGTTTCCCGCGCCGAGGTCAATCACACATTTTCCGACGCGGAGCTGGTCGAGTTGCGGGCGTTCGGCACGGTCGAATCGCGCGCGGCGGGCGACCTGATCGTCGAAGAGGGTGAGATGGCGCCCGACTGTATCGTCACACTGTCGGGCCATACCGACATTTTCGCGTCGACCGACGAAGGACGCAAGCGCGTCGGCTGGATGGAGCGTGGGCAGTTTGCAGGCGACCTGTCGGTGCTAACCGGGCAGCGTCACCTCTCGCGCGTCGAAATGGGCGCAGACGGGGAAATTTTGCGGATCGCCCATGCCGATTTCCAGCGGCTGATCGCGGGTAACAGCCATTTCTCTGATATCTTCATTCGCGTGCTGTCGGCGCGGCGCGAGTTCAGCAAGCATCGCGGCTTTGCGGTCACGATCATCATCGGCGCGGCGATGGACCGCAGCGTCTATGCGATGCGCGACCTGCTCATGAAGCATGGCGTTGCGCATCGCTGGTTCGACCCCGCCGACGGCCCGGTGGCGGCGCATCTGCTCGCCGAACGCGGGCTGACCGAGGATCAATTGCCGGTTGCTATTCTTGGCGCGGCCGAAGTGCTGGTCCAACCGACGCCCGAGCAGCTTGCCGCGGGGCTCGGGCTCGACCTTCTCCCCGATGGCGCGACTGCCGACGTGCTGGTCGTCGGAAGCGGGCCGGGCGGCTTGGCGGCCGCCGTCTATGCGGCATCCGAAGGGCTGACTGTCATCGCGCTCGACTCGCTCGCGCCCGGCGGGCAGGCGGGCACGTCGTCGAAGATCGAAAATTACCTCGGCTTCCCGACCGGCATTTCGGGAAACGAGCTGGCGCGCCGTGCGACGGTGCAAGCGCAGAAATTCGGAGCGCGGCTGGTATCGCCCGTGCGTGCGGCATCGATCAACCGCGACGGCGACGCCTATTGCCTCCACCTCGCCGATGGGCGCCAACTGCGCAGCCGGGCGGTGGTCGTCGCGAGCGGCGCCAAATATCAGACGCTGCCGATCGACGGGATCGAGGCGTATGAAGGCCGCGGTATCTATTATGGCGCGACGCCGATGGAAGCGCAGCTGTGCAGCGACGCCGAGGTGACGATCGTCGGCGCGGGCAATTCGGCGGGGCAGGGCGCCATCTATCTCGCCGGCGTCGCGAAGAAGGTCTACGTCATCTTCCGCCGGTCGAGCCTGCGCGACACCATGTCCGAATATCTCGTCAAGCGGCTGGAAGAGCACCCGAATATCGAGATCATCCCGTCGACCGACGTCATCGCGCTACACGGCGAAGAGCATCTGGCGGGCCTGACCTATCGTTGCCGCGATACCGGCGACGAGGGGCATTGCGATTGCGGTTTTCTGTTCCTTTTCCTCGGCGCCAGCCCGAATACGAGCTGGTTGCCCAAGGAGATGGTGTGCGACGAGCGCGGTTTCGTAAAGACCGGCACCGACATCGCGCCGCTGGAGCTCGTCAAGGCGGGCTGGTCGCTCGACCGCATGCCGACGCGTTACGAAACGAGCTGGCCGCGCATCTATGCCGTCGGCGACGTTCGTAAAGGATCGGTGAAGCGCGTCGCCTCTTCGGTGGGCGAGGGATCGGTTGTGGTCAGCGACATCCACCAGGCGCTGGCGGAGATCACCCCAGCCGCGTCTTGAAATCCTCGTAACCGAATTCGCGGATCAGCGTCAGTTCGTCGGTGTCGCTATCCCACAGCCAGATCGACGGCAGCGGAACTCCGTTGAATGTGTTGGTCTTTACCATCGAATAATGTGCCTGGTCGAGAAAGGCGAAGCGCTGGCCGATTCGCGCGCCGCCGGGCAGGCGATAGTCGCCGATCACGTCGCCCGCGAGGCACGACGGGCCGCCGAGACGCGTCGGCATGCCCTCGCTCCCTTCGTCGAGCATCGCCGGGCGATAGGGCGCCTCGATCACGTCGGGCATGTGGCAGGTCGCCGAAATGTCGGTGATGCCGATCGGCATGCCGTTATCGAACAGGTCGAGGATTTCGCCGACGAGGATGCCCGCGTCGAGCGCGATCGCCTCACCGGGTTCGATCATCACGTCGCAATCGGTCGCGGCGCGCACCTGCTTCAGAAAGGCAATCAGGTCGTCGACCTGATAGTCAGCGCGCGTCACATGGTGCCCGCCGCCGAAATTAATCCATTTAAGCTGGCTGAAGAAGGGACGCAGCATCGGTTGCACCGCGTTCCAGGTGCGTTGGAGCGGCGGGAAATCCTGTTCGCACAGGCTGTGCATATGGACGCCGTCGACGCCCTCCATATGTTCGGGCAGCAACTGGCTGATCGGGAAGCCGAGGCGGCTGCACGGCGCGGCAGGGTCGTATTTCGCGACCTCGCCCTCGCTGTGCATGGGGTTGATGCGGAGGCCGATGTCGAACCTCGCGCCCTGCGTACGAAGCTGATCGAGCAGCGGACGGAAACGCGCGATCTGACCGGGCGAGTTGAAGATGAGATGATCGGACAGCGCCGCAATCTCGGGCAGGTCGGCTTCCTTGTAGCCCGCGCAATAGGTGGCGACTTCGCCGCCATATTCGCTGCGGCCGAGCCTCGCCTCGTAAAGGCCGGAAGCGCATACGCCGTCGAGATATTTGGCGACGGTCGGCCCGAGCGACCACATTGAAAAGGCCTTGAGCGCCGCAAGCACGCGCGCGCCCGACGCGTCGCCGATGTGGCGCAGCAGCGCGAGGTTCGCGCGCACTTTCGCTGCATCGACGACGAAGGCGGGAGAAGGAACGCGGGTCAGGTCGAAGCGGGCAAAAGCTCCGGGGTCGCCGGCACGGGTTTCCATGTCGCTGTGATATCCTATGTGACCGCAATCGGTCCCTTGAAGATGAAGAACGCCCCCGCCGCGATCAGACCGAAGCCGACGAGATGGTTCACCGTCAGCTTCTCACCGAGCCAGAAGACCGCGAACCCCGCGAATATGATCAGGGTTATGACTTCTTGCAAGGTCTTGAGTTCGGCGGCGCTGTAAGCGCCATAGCCGATGCGGTTCGCGGGGATGACAAGGCAATATTCGAAGAAGGCGATGCCCCACGCGACCAGCACGGCAAGCCACACGGGCCGCGACACCGCGCCAAGCTGCCCATACCAGGCAAAGGTCATGAAGATGTTCGAGACGAACAGGAGGCCGATCGGCGCGAGATAGGCGGTCATTCGGGGTCTTTCGTCAGCGGCAGAACGTCGCGGAACAGCGCGGCGAAGAAATGGCCCGGCTCCTCGACCATTGGCATATGCGCCGAATGTTCGAGCCAGATAAGCTTCTTCGAGGGGGCCTGGACTTGTGCGAACCAGTTAGCCGCCACTGGCGAAGGAACAGTATAATCGTGCCGCCCGAGCAGGAAGATGATCGGTACGTCCATCTTGCGCACCGACTTGAAGCTGACGTCGGCGAGACGCGGCCAGAGCGTGGTGACCGAGAATTCGCTACCCTTGCCCCACGCCTGCACGTCGGCGGGTCCATATTCGGGCGAGAGGCGCGGCGTCTGGAAATAATATTTGAGGTCGGGCTTGTTGTAGATGAGCGAACCGTAAGGGATCGCATATTTGCGCCAGCCGTCGGCCTTTGCGATCGTGAACTCACCCTCTGGATAGGGCGCGAGCGCGTCGATCGCGGCGACGGCTTCGGCGTTGCCCGCGGCCAGCGCTTTCGCGCGCGTCCACGCCATGCCGGCCTTCTCGCCGTCGCGAAAATCGATGCCTTGGCCGACACCGACATAGGCGTAGAGGAGGTCGGGGCGCTTCACCGCGACCGACAGGCCGACGATCGAGCCCCAGCTGTGCCCCATCAGCACGACCTTGCGCTTGGCGTAGCGCTTCTTGAGCAACTCGATCAGCTCGATGGCGTCGTCACGGTAGCGTTCGGGGGTCATCGTCGGGGCGAGCTTCGCGGGATCGTTCAGCGGATAGCTGCGTCCTGCGCCACGCTGGTCGTACTGGACGACGGTGAAGACATCTTCCCATGGCCGCTGGAAGACCCATGCGAAGGGCATCTCGACCGCACCCGGACCGCCGTGGACGAAGATCAGGATCGGATTGTCGCGGTCCGATCCGCGGACATTGACGACCTGCCGCGCGCCGCCGAGCGTGACTTCGAATGTCTCCTGCACGCCGTTCGGGGCGACGATCTTGCCGATGTCGGCGACAATCGCGCGGGCAGGGGCGTAGGGGTCGTCGGTTTGCGCGGTGGCGGGGGTGGAAAAGGCCGCGAGCAAGGCAAGCGCGGCAATATGGAGCTTCATGATCTCAAACTACCCTTCGTCATCCCGCGAAAGCGGGAACCCAGTTCTACCGTCGCTACTGGGTTCCCGCTTTCGCGGGAATGACGAAAAGAGAATAGCGATCAGAAATCGAGCGGACCGTCCAGTTCCTTCACCTGCCAGGGCAGTCCGTGCTTGTTGAGCATGTCCATGAAGGGATCGGGATCCATCTGCTCCATGTTGAATACGCCGTCGCCCGACCAGGTGCCCGTGACCATCATCGCGGCGCCGATCATGGCGGGGACGCCGGTGGTGTAGCTCACCGCTTGGTTACCCGTTTCGGCGAACGCGTCCTCGTGATCGCAAATATTGTAGAGATAGAGCGTTTTTTCCTTGCCGTCCTTGCCGAGGCCGGTCGCGATGACGCCGATATTGGTCTTGCCCTTGGTGGTTTCGCCAAGGCTCGACGGTTCGGGGAGCACCGCTTTCAGGAACTGCAGCGGGACAATCTCGCGGCCTTCGTAGATGACCGGATCGATCCGCGTCATGCCGACATTTTGAAGCACGGTGAGGTGCTGGATATAGGCGTCGCCGAAGGTCATCCAGAAACGGATGCGCTTGATCTCGGGCAGGTGGGTCTTCAGGCTTTCGATCTCCTCATGATACATGAGGTACATATTCTTGGGGCCCACCGCCTCGAAGTCGAACGACTGCTTCACCGACATCGGCGGGGTTTCGACCCAATCGCCGTTTTCCCAGTGGCGCGCGACCGCGGTCACTTCGCGGATATTGATCTCCGGGTTGAAGTTGGTCGCGAAATGCTGGCCATGGTCGCCGCCGTTGCAGTCGAGAATGTCGAGCGTGTCGATACGGTCGAAATGATGCTTGCGAAGCCAGGTGGTGAAGACGCTCGTCACGCCGGGGTCGAAGCCCGAGCCGAGCAGCGCCATCAGCCCCGCCTCCTTGAAACGGTCCTGATAAGCCCATTGCCAGTGATATTCGAACTTCGCCTCGTCGCGCGGTTCGTAGTTCGCGGTGTCGAGATAATGCGCGCCGGTCGACAGGCACGCCTCCATGATAGTGAGGTCCTGATAGGGAAGCGCGAGGTTGACGACATGCGTCGCGCCGATCGAGCGGATCAGCGCCGCGGTCGCGTCGATATGGTCGGCGTCGACCTCGGCGGTCTTGATCGTGACGCCGGTGCGTTCCTTCACCGACTCGGCGATCGCATCGCATTTGAACTTGCGGCGGCTCGCGAGCGTGATGTCGGGAAAGATGTCGGGGTTCATCGCCATCTTGTGCACCGCGACCGAACCGACGCCACCCGCGCCGATCACCAATACCTTGCTCATGAAAAATCTCCTGCCCGCTATGCTGCGGCTTGTGTTGTATGCCCGGCCCTATAGGACGAAGCCATGACACAGCAAAGCCCCGATACCCTGATCGATCCGACACGCGCGCCGACGCTCGCAGGGGTCGAACGCGCGGCGGCGAAAGTCGCTGCATTGCTGCCGCAGACGCCGCTGTTGCCGCTCGAGGTCGACGGCAGGACGGTCTGGTGCAAGGCCGAATGCCTGCAGCCCGTCGGCGCGTTCAAGATCCGCGGCGCGTGGCACCGGCTGACCGACCTCAGCCCCGAACAGGCGAATGAGGGCGTCGTCGGCGTATCGAGCGGCAATCACGCGCAAGGCGTCGCTTGGGCTGCAAAGCGGCTGGGGATCAAGGCGACGATCGTGATGCCGAGCAACGCGCCGGCGATGAAGCTCGCCGCGACACGCAAGCTCGGCGCCGAGGTGGTGCTCTACGACCGCGTCACAGAATCGCGCGACGCGGTCGCTGCGAAGCTGCTCGCCGAGCGTGGCGGAACTCTGGTTCACGCCTATGGCGACCCGTGGATCATCGAGGGGCAGGGCAGCGCCGGGATCGAGGCGGCGGCGCAGATGAAAGCGCGCGGCATCGACGGTCCCGACAAGGTGATTGCCTGCTGCGGCGGGGGCGGTCTGTCGGCGGGGCTCGCGCTCGCCTGTCCCGATGCCGAGATCGTCGCGGTCGAGCCCGAGGGCTGGGACGATGTGACGCGCAGCCTTGCCGCCGGCAGGATCCTGTCGGTCGAAGACATGGCTTTCCCGACCGAATGCGATGCGCTCCAGACGCCCGAGACCTGGCCGATCAACTTCGCGGTCCTTCAGGCACGCGGCGTGAAGGGCGCGGCCGTGACGCGAAGCGAGGTGCGCGACGCGATGCGGCTGGCGTTCGAGAAGCTGCACCTCGTCGTCGAGCCCGGCGGTGCGGCGGCGCTCGCGGCGGTACTCGCCGGGAAGGTATCTGTGACCGACGCGACACTCGTCACCCTGTCGGGCGGCAATGTCGACCCGCTGAAATTCGCCGAGATCATCACCGAATAGGCCGGCGGAAACTTATCCGCCGGCATGCGTTTGGACGGGGAAGGAGAAGCAAGATGCAGAAAAGCGTGATTTTGGCGAGCGCTGCGGCGCTGGTGCTGCTGGCCGGCTGCGAAAAGGCCGAAGCGCCCGCGCCCGCCGAGCCGACGACCACCGAAGAGGTGCTGGTCGAAACGATGCCGAGTGAGACCGCCGGCACCGGCAATGCCGCTGCCGATCCCGCCACCGCGCCCCATCGCTTCGCAAGCTGGGCGGGTAAATGGACCGGGGTGGAAGGCATGTACGTCACCATAACCACCGCGGCGCCCGAGAAATACAAGCTCGAGATGCAGTCGGACCTTGATACCAAGGGCACCTATGATGGCTGGGACAGCGAGCATGGCATCAAGTTCAAGCGCGGCGACGAAGAGCTGTCGCTGCACCGCGGCAACGGCGACGATACCGGGCTCAAATATCTTGCGGGCAAGAAGGAATGCCTGATCGTCAAGGAAGGCGAAGGTTACTGTCGCGATTGATTTGCGCCGCGCGTGATTTCGGCGGCGGCGGGATGGGGGAAGTTTTTTCGCTCCTGTCGCCGATTTGTCACCGAAACGTCGCGGGAATCGCACCTAGTCCTGCCATGCGCGGCCCCGGATCCTTCAGTTCCGGAGTCGCGTTACATGGCCAGCCAGCCTAACCGCAAGATCGCCGCCGCCGTTGTGCGCGAGGATGCCCACCAAAAGCAGCGCCTGCTCGACCGCGCTTTCGCTCTTGCATTCAAAGGACTTGTTTACGCCCAGATCTGGGAAGACCCGGTCGTCGATATGGAGGCGCTGGCGATCGAGCCGGGCAACCGGATCGCGACCATCGCGAGCGGCGGCTGCAACGTCTTTTCCTATCTGACCGCCGACCCAGCCGAGATCGTCGCGGTCGACCTCAACACCGCGCATGTTGCGCTGAACAACCTGAAACGCGTCGCGATACAGCGGCTTCCCGACTATCTCAGCTTCCGGCGCTTCTTTGCCGATGCCGACAGCAGCGCGAATATCGCCGATTATCGCGCGTTCGTCCGGCCTTATCTCGACGAGACGAGCCGCCGCTATTGGGAAGGCCGCGACCTTGCCGGGCGCCGCCGCATCAACGGCTTCGCGCGCGGGCTCTACAAAGGCGGACTGCTCGGAAACTTCATCGGACTCGCGCACCTTGTCGCGCGGATGCACCGCGTCGATCCGCGGCAGTTCCTCGAAGCCAAGACAATCGCGGAACAGCGGGCGATCTTCGATGCCAAGTTCGCGCCCTTTTTCGACCGGAAATTCATCCGCTGGGTGACCGATCAGCGTTCGTCGCTGTTCGGGCTCGGTATCCCGCCCGCGCAATATGACGCGCTCGCCGCCGGCAAGCCGATGGCCGATGTGCTTCGCGCGCGGCTCGAAAAGCTCGCGTGCGATTTTCCGCTCGAGGAGAATTATTTTGCGTGGCAGGCATTCGGGCGCGGATATGGGAAGGGCGTGACGATGCCGCTGCCGCCCTATCTGCAGGCGGCGAACTATGCCGCGGTGAAAGCGCGCGCCGACCGCGTAACGATGCTGCATGCCAACATGACCGATATGCTTGCCGCTGCCGACGCGGCCAGTTTCGACCGATATATATTCCTCGACGCGCAGGACTGGATGAGCGACGCGCAGCTCGCCGCGCTGTGGACCGAGGTGACGCGCACCGCGCGGCCCGGCGCGCGCGTGCTGTTCCGCACGGCCGCCGAGCCGAGCCTGCTGCCCGGACGGCTTCCCGACGATTTGCTAAGCCGCTGGGCGTATCGCGAACAAGCGTCGCTCGACTATACGCGTCGCGACCGATCCGCAATCTATGGCGGGGTCCATCTTTATGTTTTGAAGGGCTGAAGCATGCACCGGGGGGAGGGGCATGCCGCGCTGATGGACGGCGTCTATCGGGGACAGCGTCATATCTATGACCTGACCCGCAAATATTATCTGCTCGGCCGCGACCGGCTGATCGACGAGCTGACACCGCCGGTCGGCGGCCGGGTGCTCGAAATCGGCTGCGGAACCGGGCGCAACCTGATCGCGGCCGCACGTTGCTGGCCGGGTGCGCGATTCTATGGCATCGATATTTCGGAAGAAATGTTGGAGAGCGCGCGCACGTCGATCGCCCGCGCCGGTCTGGCTAAGAGGATTCGCGTCGCGCGAGGCGATGCCACCGATTTCGATCCGACCGCGCTATTTGGTATCGACACTTTCGATCGTATCTTCCAAAGCTACACGCTGTCGATGATCCCCGATTGGCAGGGCGCGATACGTGAAGCCTTTCGCCGCCTGTCGGCCCATGGGTCGCTTCATATCGTCGATTTCGGCCAGCAGGAGGATTTGCCGCGCTGGTGGCGCGCGGCCCTGCTCGGCTGGCTCGCGCGTTTTCATGTCGAACCCCGCGCGATGCTGATCGAAGCCGCGCGCGAAGTCACGAACGATGCCGGAGCGCGAATGTCGGTAGCGCGCCTCCATCGCGGCTATGCCTGGTCGCTCAGGATCGACAGGCGGCCGCCGCGCTGATCAGGGTGCAGGGCGGGTGGCGTTGAACGAGAAATCGACGTCGACCGCGGCGGCGATTGCGTCCGTCGCGGCCCATTCGCCCTGGCCTACACCGAAGGCCGTGCGGTCGATGCGCGCGGTGCCGGCAACGCGCGCCTTGTCGCCGTCGATGCGCAGCGTGAAGCGCACGGTCGCGGGCTTGCTGGCGCCGCGCAGGTCGAGCGTGCCACGCGCTTCGTAACGGTCGCCGCCAAGATGCCGGACGTCGCGCGCCGTGAAGGCCGCATTCGGGTGGGCCGAGACGTTGAAGAAATCGCCGCCCTTCAGTGAATCGTCGCGCTGCCCGTCGCCGGTGTCGGTGGAGGCGAGGTCCACGGTGACGCGAATGGTCGACCTGGCGAGCTCGTCGGGGCTGAAGCGGATGGCGGCGCGCCAGCGGTCGAAGCTGCCGTTAACCGCTTCGCCGTTCCAGCGCGCGGTAAAGCCGAGGCGGCCGCCCGGTGCGACGGTCCAATCGGCGAGCGGTTCGACCGTGTCCGCGGGAACCTCCTGGGCGACATCCTCGACAGGAGCCTTGGTATCCTCGGTCGCGGAAGCAGCTGGCGCCACAGGCGGCGCGACGGGCGCGGCGGTCGGCGCCGGCGCCGCGTTTTCCGCGACAGTCCGGCTCCGCTCGGGATAGACCATCTGTCCCACGGCGAATGCGCCCGCGACGAGCACCAGCGCCCCGATCGCAGCGCCGACGGCCTTGCCTCGCGCAAAGGGTATCATCCGCTGGAGTTCGGGCTTGCCGAGCAGCCACTGATGGCGAAGCGCGCCCGCGATATGGAGCGCGAACAATCCAATCGCGAGCCATGCCATCGCGCCGTGGATGCTCTCGGCGAGTTCGTGCCAACTGCGCCCTACGGGCAGATGAGGCCACGGAACGATGCCATAGAGCAAAGTCGGCACCTGTACGCGCGCGGTCGATACGAGCAGCCAGCCGGTGAGGGGGCCGAGAATCATCACGAGGTAGAAGAGCCAATGGACGATGGCGGCAAGCATACGCGCCCACGCCGGACCGTCGGATGCGGGCGGGCGCGGAAGGACGAACCGGATTACCAGCCGCGCGAGGCTGAGCAGCAGGATCGTGATGCCGATCGATTTGTGGAGCTGGTATCGGGCGAAGAGTTCGGGGCTGTTGTTCCCTTCGAGCGCCCAGCCGAGCGCAATCTGGAACGCCAGCAACAGCGCGATGAGCCAGTGCAGCGCGATTGCGGTGTAGCTATAACGCGTTGCGGGCATGGCAATCTTTCGTGATCGTCGGCGTCGGATTCGCGCCTTAGCCTATCGCCTTGTCAATCGGCTGTCGCCCGGGAATCAGTCGTCGAAACCGACAAACCGCACCGCCTCGTCAACGCCCTTGCGGTTCGACACCACGGCATTCGCCGGAAAGTCGTCGTCGGGCCAGCCCATCGCGACACAGATCATGATCACCTGATCGTCAGGGATGCGCGCATGTTCGCGCACGACGGGGCTCTGCATGATCCCCTGGCTGTTGATCACGCAGCCGAGCCCACGCGACCAGGCGGCGTTGACCAGCGCGTTGGTCACCGCGCCGCAGTCGAAGGGCGCGATGTCGCTGCCGAGCAGGACGCGGTCATAGGTGACGACGATGCTGACGGGCGCGTCGAACTGGCGGAAACCGCGCAGCACCCAGTCTTGCCGCGCACCCTTGTCCTCGCGCGCGATGCCCATCGCACCGAAGAGTTGCTTGGCGATCTCGATCTGGCGCGCGCGATGGTCGTCGGCGATGCCGTCGAAGCGGCGGAATTCGCGGCTGTCGGGCTTGCCCGCGAGAATGCCGTCGGTATTACCTTGGCGGATCGCTGCAAGCGGCGCGCCGGTGACGACCGAGAAGTTCCAGCACTGGTTGTTGAACGACGAGGGCGCGCGCATCGCGACCTCGAGGATCTCGGCGATCAGCGCCTTGGGTACGGGCTTGTCGAGGAACCCGCGGATCGAGCGGCGTCCGACGACAACGTCGTCATAGCCGGGCGCGGTCCTCACGCCGCCTTCAGAAGCTGCAGTTCGAGCCGGTCCCAGATTTCGACGAGCGCTTGCGTCAGCTCGCGCATCATCGCTTCGTCATGCGCCGGACCCGGCGTGAAGCGCAGGCGTTCAGTGCCGCGCGGGACGGTCGGGAAATTGATCGGCTGCACATAGACGCCATATTCGGCGAGCAATATGTCGCTGATCTTCTTGGCGCGCACCGGGTCGCCGACCATCAGCGGGACGATGTGCGTCGTCGAATCCATCACCGGCAGGCCAGCATCGCGAAAGCTCTGCTTGAGATAGGCGGCCGCCTCCTGCTGCGCTTCGCGCTCGACGCTCGATTGCTTGAGATGGCGGACGCTGGCGAGCACGCCGGCGACGAGCACCGGCGACAGGCTGGTCGTGAAGATGAAGCCCGGCGCATAGCTGCGGATCACGTCGATGATGTTCTTGTCGGCGGCGATATAGCCGCCCATCACGCCGAACGCCTTGCCCAGCGTGCCTTCGATGATCGTCACGCGGTGCGCCGCCTCGTCGCGGTCGGTGATGCCGCCGCCGCGCGGGCCGTACATGCCGACCGCATGGACTTCGTCGCAATAGGTCAGCGCGTTATATTTTTCGGCGAGGTCGCAGATCGCGTGGATCGGCGCGACGTCGCCATCCATCGAATAGACGCTTTCGAACGCGATCAGCTTCGCCGCTTCGGGGTCGTCGGCGGCCAGCAGCTCCTCGAGATGCTCAAGGTCGTTGTGGCGCCACACGCGCTTTTCGCAGCCCGAGTTACGGATGCCGGCGATCATCGAGGCGTGGTTGAGCTCGTCCGAATAGATGATGCAATTCGGCAGCAGCTTGCCGAGCGTGCCGAGCGTCGCTTCGTTCGAGATATAGCCCGACGTGAAGAGCAGCGCGCCTTCCTTGCCGTGCAAATCGGCGAGTTCGGCCTCGAGATCGATATGATAATGGGTGTTGCCGCCGATGTTGCGGGTGCCGCCCGAACCGGCGCCTACATCGTGCAGCGCCTCTTCCATTGCGGCGACGACCTTCGGGTGCTGACCCATTGCGAGATAGTCGTTCGAGCACCAGACAGTAATCGGCTTCGGACCGTTGTGGCCGGCGAAACAGCGGGCGTTCGGAAAGGCACCCTTGTTGCGCAGGATGTCGATGAAGACGCGGTAGCGCCCCTCTTCGTGCAGCCGGTCGATGGCTCGTGCGAAAATATCGTTGTAGTTCACGTATCAGCCCCGCAGTCAGATGCGCTCAAGCGTTCGGTGCCGCTCCCCCGGCGGCTATTAACATGCGGGCCAATAACGCTGAAAAGCGCCGAAGGCCAGTGCGAACGATTCGCAGCACTGGGGCAAATTGTCCTATCGCCTTGATATCGCCATCGCTGTGATCGATCGCACCTCCGATTCGATCCGCGACGGCTAGTTGCGAGTCCAGTGGAAACGGAAAGGATGCCGCTATGCGTCTCGTCATGACCGTCATCGTGCCGATTGCGGCAGCGCTTTGGGCGTCGAACCCGGCCCCCGCGCAGGCACCAGCGCCTTTCGATGGGAGCTGGATGAGCTGCGACACCTATCAGGGCGCGGAAATCTGTGAATATAAGATGCTCGCCCAGCGCGGCGACCGGCTTTGCGGCGTCCAGCGCTATTTCGCGACCAACGCTTATTATGAACAACGCTTTGTCGGCAAAGTGAATGCCAATGTCGCGCATATCGAGAAGATTTGTGGCGACCCGGGGTCGGAAACCGACACCTATTGCAGCGGGCGCGCGCCTTCGGGCGCGGCGAAGGTGGGTTGGCAGGCTATCGACCGGAAGCTGGGTCTGTGCGGCGGACGGCTGGTCGAAGGTGGGCGCGATTTTCACTCCTGCACCAGCGAAGGCCGGCACTTGGGAATGCCGCGCGCGGACGAACTGGGCGAGCAGGGACCCGGGCCCGAGGATCGTGCATGGCTGACGTCGTGCGCCGGTGGCGCAGAGTGAACTAGATCGTTTCGATTGCCCCAATACCATAGGGCGTAAGCGCGGCGAGGAGCGGGGGCGGGCGGTCGTCGCAGCGGGTGAAGACGGCAACGCCGGGCGGCGGCGTGTCGGGCCAAGCCTGGCCATCCGTGAGATAGGCGATTCGCTTTGCGATGCCCGCGGCGCCGTCGATCAGGTTGACGTCGAGGCCCGCCGCCGCCTGCAATTCGTCTTTGAGCAGCGGGAAGTGGGTGCAGGCGAGGACGATGACGTCGATCGCATCGCCACCCGGCTGATCGCGCAGGCCCGCGATCGCGCGCGCTATGACGGAGGGATCAACGGCGTCGCCGCGCAGCTTGGCCTCGGCGCCGGTGACGAGCCCGGGGCTGCCGTGGCGCAGCACGGTCTTTCCGCCGGCGAACCGCACGCTCAGATCATCGACATAGGGTTGGCGGACCGTCGCTTCGGTGCCGAGCACACCGATCACGCCGGTCTTTGTCATCTCGGCGGCGGGTTTGATCGCCGGCACGGTGCCGACAATCGGCAGGTCGAGCGCGGCGCGGACGTGGCCAAGTGCGATCGTCGAGGCGGTGTTGCACGCGATGACGGCGAGCCGGGGTTGATACCGCTCGACGAGGCGGCCGAGCAGCGCCGGGACGCGAGCGGCGAGTTCCTCGTCGCTTTTCCTGCCATAGGGCAGCCCGGCATAATCGGCGGCATAGACGATGGGTGCGGTCGGCAGTAGCGCGCGTGTCGGGCCGAGCACGGTGAGCCCGCCGAGGCCGCTGTCGAAGAAAAGGATAGGAGCGCTGGCGAGCGGCGATTGCATATGCGTCGCCTAGCAGGCGGCGGTGGCAGGTCAATGCCCGTCGCCCCGCCTTCTCGGACACGACGGATTTGTCCATTTCGGCGATCGTCTGTCCGAATCCGTTGATTGCTTTTTCCAACCCCGGCAAAAGGGGCCGAACGGAGCGGGGATTTATGACGATATTTTTGCTGATCGCTGCGGGTTACCTGCTGGGTTCGATCCCCTTCGGCGTTATCCTGACCCGGCTGTTCGGTGCGGGCGATCTGCGCCAGATTGGGTCGGGCAATATCGGCGCTACCAATGTGCTGCGCACGGGACGGAAGGAACTGGCGGCGGCGACCCTGATCCTCGACGGCGCGAAGGGCGCCGTCGCGGTGTTGCTCGCACGGCATTTCGTTCCTGCACTCGGGGATCATGCCGCGATGATCGCGGGCGCGGCGGCAATGATCGGCCACTGTTATCCCGTGTGGCTGAATTTCAGGGGCGGAAAGGGCGTTGCGACAATGCTTGGGCTGGCGCTGGCGCTCGCCTGGCCCATCGGGCTGATATTCGCGGTCGTCTGGCTCGGCGCGGTCTTGCTTCTACGCATCTCGTCGCTGGGCGGAATGCTCGGCGCGGTATCGGCACCGATCGCCGCGCTGGCGTTCGGCTATCCGGTCTATGCGATCGGGCTCGCAGGGCTCGCGGTGATCGTGCTGTGGCGGCATCGCGAAAATATCGCGCGGCTGCGCGCCGGGACCGAGCCGCGCGTCGGCGCCAGCAAGGAGCGTGCGTGACCCACGCCGAACGGCTGGCGCGGCTGCGATTGATCCGCACGCCGCATGTCGGACCGGTCAGCTGGCACCAGCTGATGGCGCGGTTCGGGTCAGGCGAGGCCGCGCTCGACGCCCTGCCCGACCTTGTGCTGCGCGGCGGAGCGGGACGGGCGCGGATCGCGCCGCGCGAAGTCGCCGAGCGCGAGGTCGAGCGCGTCGCGTCGCTCGGCGCGCGGCACGTCTTCAGTGACGAGGATGATTATTCGCCGATGCTCCGCGAAGTCGAAGGCGCGCCGCCCGTGGTCGTCGTGCGCGGCGACACCGCGATGCTCCAGCGGCCGTGCGTCGCGATCGTCGGCGCGCGCAACGCATCGGCGATTGCGTGCCGCTTCGCGCGCCAGCTCGCCGCCGATCTCGCCGCGCGCGACGTCACGGTGGTCAGCGGGCTGGCGCGCGGGGTCGATACCGCGGCGCACATCGGCGCGCTCGGCGGCGCGACGGCGGGGGTGATTGCGAGCGGGATCGATGTCGCCTTCCCACCCGAAAACGCCGCGTTGCAGGAAAAGATCGCGAGCGACCAGCTGCTCATCGCCGAGCAGCCGCCCGGCACCGAACCGCTCGCGCGTCATTTTCCCTCGCGCAACCGGATCATCGCCGGTGTTGCGCACGGCACCGTAGTAATCGAGGCGGCGCCGAAATCGGGGTCGCTGATCACCGCCCGGCGCGCCGGCGATTATGGCCGCGAGGTGATGGCCGTGCCGGGATCGCCGCTCGACCCGCGCGCGCAGGGCTGCAACCTGCTGATCCGGGAGGGTGCGACCTTGATCCAGACGGTCGACGATGTGCTGGAAGCGGTCGGACCGATCGACACGCGCATGGTCCGCGAGCCCCCGTCGCGATATGCCGGCGCGCCTCCATCGTCCGACGCCGGGGACGGCGAGCGCCGCGCGCTGATCGACCTGCTCGGGCCGACCCCGGTCGCGGTCGACGAGTTGGTTCGGCAGTCGGGACAGGCGGCATCGACAGTGCAGTTGATCCTGCTCGAACTCGAACTGGCGGGGCGGGTCGAACGCCATGCAGGGGCAAAAATTTCGATCCTGTGATCCGCCGCATAGCATCGTAACTCGCCGTAAATAGGCGCTTCATCGCGGTTCAGCCACGGTTCAGCGGCCGGGCGACAGCTTGATGTTATTGTATCACATGGCGGGGAGATTGATGATGCGTAGCCGTTTCATGACGAGCGTTACGATGGTCGCGGTTATAGCCGCCGCGCCGTCCCCAATACCTGCCGCGATGGCATATAGCTCTCCGACCGGCGACCAAGGCTATTGCCGCAATGCCGGTCCCTTGCCGCAACTCGGGCCCGAGGCGCGGCCGCAACAGCAGCAATCGAGCGGCGGTATCAAGACGAAGGGCAGCAAGCGTACGCGCGCCGAGGCGATGCCGACGATGGCTCCTCCTCCTCCTCCTCCTCCTCCTCCTCCTCCGCCGCCGCCCTCACCGTCACCGATTTACGAGGAGTCGGCGCGCGATGTCGTGATGACCGGTTCGCGGGTTGACGGCGAGGCCGGCGATGCCGGCGCCGAGGCGTCCGCGCCGCCGGCGGGCTCGTCGTCTGACTTTTCGCGCGTTGTCCCCGGCGTCGTGCCGCCGCGTCCCTATCCGCGGCCGCAACCGCAGTCGGGCGTTTTGACCGCGGGCGAGCATGACGACCTGCTCAACCCCGAGCTTTATGCCGCCTACGTGGGGCGCAGCGGCGATCTGGGGCAGGAGGTGCGCAGCCTGCCACGCGTCGACACCACGCGCGTCGTGACGGTCAAGGTCAATGATCGCAACGGCCAACCGATCCCTTTTGCCGACGTTGTCGTGACATGCAGCGACGGCAACAGCATCACGATGGCGACGCAGGCCGACGGCAGCACGGTCTTTTTTCCTGGCCTCGACCGGTTGAGCGAGCGCATCACCGTTTCGGCGCGCAAGGCCGGGCGGAGCATCGCCGACGCGCGGCCCGTGCTCGTCTCCAACGCCGCCGGAGGGCAACTCGTCGGGCTCAC
This sequence comes from Sphingopyxis sp. PAMC25046, assembly GCF_004795895.1. Lineage (NCBI taxonomy): Bacteria > Pseudomonadati > Pseudomonadota > Alphaproteobacteria > Sphingomonadales > Sphingopyxidaceae > Sphingopyxis > Sphingopyxis sp. PAMC25046. The sequence goes on along the minus strand of NZ_CP039250.1, from coordinate 2,370,902 downwards.
CGCAAACCAGGCGGCGACAAAGGTGACCAAGCTCGACCTGATGCTCGTTGTCGACACGACCGGCAGCATGGGCGACGAGATCAATTATCTGCAGGCCGAACTGCGCTCGATCATCGGCGCGATCACTGCGAAGCATCGCGATCTCGACATCCGGATCGGCTTTGTCTTCTACCGCGATCTGGGCGACGATTATGTTACGCGGACCGTGGCGTTCGATCGCGACATCGGGCGCGTGCAGGGCGCGCTGGCGCGGCAGGATGCCAATGGCGGCGGTGATTATCCCGAAGCGATGGACCAGGCGATGATCCGCGCGGTCGGGCAGGACTGGCGCCCCGATGCGGTGAAGTCATTGCTGCTCGTCGCCGATGCGCCGCCGCACGACGACCGGTTCGGGCGGGCATGGGCCGCGGCGGAAGCGGCGCGCGCGAAACGCATCCATATCACCCCCGTCGCTGCGTCGGGCGTCGCCGACAAGGCCGAATATGCGATGCGGGCGATGGCCGCGGCGACCCAGTCGCGCTACCTGTTCCTTACCGACGACAGCGGGGTGGGCAATCCGCACGCGCCGCCGGCGGTCGACTGCTATCTCGTGACCAAGCTCGATGCGCTTGTCCGCCGCGTGATCGATAGCCAGATCAGCGGCCGCCGGATCGAGCCCGAAGATCGGGAGATCATCCGCAGCGTCGGCAAATATGATGCGGGCAAATGTATCCTTCCTGCCGATTTCAAATGGCAGAATAGCTGACGCGATGAGGTCCCAGGCTTGACACGCCCCCCGCATCTGGCCGATGCGGGGGGCGTGGGTTGCTTCGATAACTCCCTTTTCCGGTCGGGTGGGTCGACCGGCGGGGCGGGGAGTCGGAGGGGAAAGACCCATGAAAAGATTATTGTCGGGCATCGCCATGGTCGCGCTGCTGGCACAGCCCATCGCCGTTGCTGCAAAAGAAAAGGAACCGGTCAAGATTGCCGGGCCGTCGAATGCCAAGGGTGTGACGACGGTCGCGATCGGCGCGTTCAACGTCGGCTTCATCTTCGAATCGACCGACAGCAAGGCCGCTACCGGCGGGTTGATGGGCGCGTTTGGCGGGGCGACCAAGGCGAAGAGCGAACTGGTCGGCGTGACGCCATCGATGATGCAATCGATCGCCGATGCCGCCTATGCCGACTTTGTCGGGCAATTGTCGGCGCAGGGCTATGCTGTACAGCAGCCCGACGCCCTGTTCGGCCACAGCGCCTTGGCAAAGACAAAATCGCTCGGCGTGCCGCTGGAGCTTTCGGTCCAGCTGGAAAAGGGCAGCAAGGGCAAGGCGACCTATTTCAAACCCTCGGCGCTGCCGTCGCTGTTGATGATTCCGGGCGACCATTCGGGCGGCGGCGGCTTTGGCGGTATCGGCATGAACATGTCGATCGGGCAGGCAAGCATGGCGCTGGCCAACTATGCGAGGGATGCCGGCGTCGGCGTGATCGATGTGACCTACCTTATCGACTTTTCGAACCAGAAACGTCCGGGCGCCTTCAGCTTCGGCGGCGGGATCGAGGTCAACAGCGGCCTGTCGGTCACCGCTGACTATTCGCGCGTCACGCTGATTGCTCCGAACGGGAAACAATCGATCATCACGGTGAAGGCGCCGGTCGCGGTCGAGGGCGAGTTTGTCGAAAAGGCCAACGCCTCGACCGGCACCGAAAAGGCGGTGCAATCGACGGCGAATGTCGTAGGCGGATTCGCGGCCGCCGCCAATATCGGGCTGCCGCGCTTCGGAAAGACGCGCAAATTCCAGTTCACGGCCAAGCCCGAGGCTTATGAAGCAGGCGCGGTGAAGGCCGCGAGTCTGGCAAATACATTGCTGGTCGGGCGGCTCGGCGCGCTTCGCTGAAGATCTCCGGCGCGGGCGCTCCGATATCCTCTTGACGGAGGGGCAGGGCGCCCGCCACCTTCGCGCGTACGTACGTAAGAGTTTTCGGGGAACGAATTTTTCAATGCAATTGGTAATTGTGGAATCGCCGGCAAAGGCGAAGACGATCGAGAAATATCTCGGCCGCGATTTCAAGGTTCTGGCCAGCTATGGTCATGTCCGCGACCTGCCGCCCAAGGACGGCTCGGTCGATCCCGACGACGGCTTTGCGATGCAGTGGCAACTTTATCCCGACAAGGCGAAGCGGCTGAAGGAAATTTCGGACGCAGCCAAGGGCGCCGATCGTCTGATCCTCGCGACCGACCCTGACCGCGAGGGCGAGGCGATCAGCTGGCATGTGCAGGAATTGCTGCGAAGCAAGAAGGCGTTGCCGCAGTCGGTCGATCGCGTGACCTTCAATGCGATCACCAAACAGGCGGTGACCGACGCGATGGCGCATCCGCGCGAACTCGATACCGACCTGATCGATGCCTATCGCGCGCGCCGCGCGCTCGACTATCTTGTCGGTTTCACCCTGTCGCCGGTGCTGTGGCGCAAGCTGCCAGGCGCCAAGTCGGCGGGCCGCGTGCAGTCGGTCGCGCTACGCTTGGTTGTCGAGCGCGAGCGCGAGATCGAAGCCTTTGTTGCGCAGCAATATTGGTCGGTGACCGGCCTGTTCGAGATGGGCGGCACGCCGTTCAAGGCGCGCCTGTTGCGTTGGAAGGGCGACAAGATCGAGCGGCTGTCGATCACGAACGAAGCCGACGCGCGCGCCGCCGAAGCCGATGTGAAGGCGGGCCATTTCACCGTCGACACGGTCGAGACCAAGCCGCTGACGCGCAACCCGCCGCCGCCCTTCACCACCTCGACGCTGCAGCAGGAGGCGGCGCGCAAGCTCGGTTTCTCGGCGAGCCACACGATGCGGATCGCGCAGGCGCTCTACGAGGATGGCGCGATCACCTATATGCGGACCGACGGCGTCCAGATGGACGGCAGCGCGATCAGTGCGGCCCGCAAGGCGATCGCGACGCGCTACGACGGCGGCTATGTCCCCGACCAGCCGCGCCAGTATCAGACCAAGGCGAAGAATGCGCAGGAAGCGCACGAAGCGATCCGCCCGACCGATTTTTCGAAGGACAAGGCGGGAAGCGGCGATCATGCGCGGCTCTACGAACTGATCTGGAAGCGCGCGCTCGCGAGCCAGATGGCGTCGGCGCGGCTCGAGCGCACGAGCGTCGACCTTTCGGACGGCACCGGCAAGACGGTGATGCGCGCGACCGGACAGGTCGTGAAATTCCCCGGTTTCCTTGCGCTCTATGACGAGGGCCGCGACGATAGTGCGGAAGACGACGACGCGCGCCTGCTCCCGGCAATGGCGAAGGGCGATGCGCCGGCGAAGACCGGCGTCGAGGTCGAAAGCCACGAGACGCAGCCGCCCCCGCGCTATTCGGAAGCGAGTCTCGTCAAGAAGATGGAGGAGCTCGGTATCGGGCGCCCGTCGACCTATGCCTCGATCCTGCAGGTGCTGAAGGATCGCGCCTATGTGACGGTAGAGAAGAACCGCTTCATCCCTGAGGAAAGTGGGCGCTTGCTGACGGCGTTCCTCGAACGCTTCTTTGAACGCTATGTCGGTTATGACTTCACCGCGGGGCTCGAGGAAGAACTCGACGACGTCTCGGGCGGCCGCGCGCAGTGGCAGGCGGTGCTCGAACGCTTCTGGCGCGATTTCAAGCCACGCACCGGCGAGGTGATGGAGCAGAAGCCGTCGGAGATCACCGCGGCGCTCGACGAATTCCTCGGCCCCTATCTCTTCCCCGACAAGGGCGACGGCAGCGATCCCAGGCTTTGCCCCAATTGCGGCACGGGGCGGCTCGCGCTGCGCGGCGGCAAATTCGGGCCGTTCATTGCGTGCAGCAACTATCCCGACTGCAAATTCACGCGCAAGTTCGCGCAGCCGGGCGGAAGCGACGGTGCGGACACCGGTCCCGAGACGCTGGGTACCGATCCCGACAGCGGGTTGGAAGTGACGAAGCGCAGCGGGCGTTTCGGCCCGTACATCCAGCTTGGCGACGGCAAGGAGGCGAAACGCTCGTCGATCCCCAAGGATATTCCGGCCGAGGATTTTGACCTCGACTATGCGCTGCGGCTGCTGAGCCTGCCGCGCGAGGTCGGGATGCATCCCGAAAGCGGCAAGCCGATCATGGCGGGGCTGGGGCGCTATGGCCCCTATCTGCTCCATGACGGCAAATACGCGAAGCTGACGGGCACCGCCGAAATTTTCGACATCGGGATGAATGCCGCGGTCGTCCGCATCGCCGAAGCGGCGGCGGGCGGTGGGCGCGGGCGGACCAAGGCCGAACCGCTCAACACCTTCGGCCCACACCCGACGAGCGGCGGCGAGATGAAGCTGATGGAAGGGCGTTTCGGCCCTTACGTGACCGACGGCACGACCAATGCGACGCTGCCCAAGACCGCCGACCCAGCGACGCTCACGCTCGAAGAAGCGATCGCGCTGATCGACGCGCGCGCCGCGAAGGGGCCGGCGAAGGGCAAGAAGAAGGCCGCGCCGAAGAAGAAGGCGGCGGCGAAAAAGCCTGCGGCCAAGAAGGCACCGGCAAAGAAGAAGGCTGCCGAATAGTCGAACCTGAAGCGGCACGCCCTCTAATCTCGTCATTCCCGCGAAAGCGCGAACCCGCAGTCGTCGCAACCGGGTTCGCGCTTTCGCGGGAATGACGAGGATTGGGGAGGGGTGACGCCCGGCGTTCCAGACTTCCCGAACCCATGATAAGAGTGGTGGCACCGGGGAGACATTTCCATGCGCCACCTCTTTGCTGCCGTCCTGCTCGCCGTCCTGTTTGCGCTGTCGCCGCCCGTTGCGGCACAGCAGGTTCGCCACCTCATCTCGGCCCAGCCGATGACCGACACACCGCCGGGCACACAGGCTTGGCGCGTGCAATATTGGACGACAAACGGTAACGGCCAGCGCCTAACCGTCACAGGCATCGTTGCCGCGCCGATGGAGGCGATCCCACCGCGCCCGCGCCGTGTGATCGCATGGACGCATGGCGCTTGGGGTGTGGCGGAGAAATGCGCGCCTTCGCTCAGCCCGAATTTCTTCGAATATTCGGCTGGAATGAACGCCGTTCGCAGCGGCTATGTTGTCGTCGCGCCGGACTATATCGGCCTTGGCGGCCCGACGATGCACCCTTTTCTCGTCGGTCCCGATACCGCGAATGCGGTGCTCGATGCGGTGCGGGCAGCGAGAGAGATTCCGGGCGCCGCCGCCGGAAACCGCTTCGCCGTGTGGGGCGAATCGCAGGGCGGGCACGCCGCATTGTGGACGGCCGTGCTGGCTCGTTTCTACGCGCCCGACCTGATGCTCGTCGCGACCGCAGCCGCGGCGCCGCCGACCGATCTCGCTGCCAACCTGCGCGAAGGCGGCGACAAAAATGCCCGCGCGCTGCTCCTCTCATTCGCGCTGCACAGTTGGTCGACGCTCTACGGCTATTCGATGGACGGGGTCACCAATCGCACCAATCAGGGGATCATCAACCGGCTTGCGCAGAATAATTGTGTTGCGTTCAACAAGAAACCGAAGCTCGGCACGATCCTCGGCATCCTCACCGTCGCCCGCGCGACGCGGAACAAGGATATCGGCAAGATCGAACCCTTCGGTTCGTTCGCGCGCAGCAATAGCGTCGACCCGGCGCGCGTGCCGGGGCCGCTGCTCATCGCACAAAGCAGCAAGGATATGATCGTGGCCCCCACGGTCACCCGCAAGTTTGCCAAAGCCGTTTGCAAGCGCGGTACGCCGACCCGCTGGATTGAGATGACCGGCGATCATGGCGCGAGCGCCAAGGACAGTACGCAAGAGACGATCGACTGGATCACCGCGCGCTTCGACGGCAATTCTCCGCCGAATGACTGCCGGCGGATTTAGCCCTAGCTGAAGGTTGCGGGGTCGACCTGTCGCTTGTTCTTGAACCAATCCGAGGCATCGGGGCGGAACAAAAAGAAGATGGCGAGCGCAGTTAGCGCGGTCGACACCAGGCTGGTAATCTGGGAAATGCCGCCCGGCATCGCAGGGTTGCCGATTGTAGCTATCGCCGAAATAATGCCGAACGCCATCAGCACGACGTAAATCCAGCGCATCACATTGCTACCCTTGCGGGCAATCAGATACCAGAACAGCAGCTGGAAGGCTAAGCTGATACACCACATGGCGATCAGAAGCCCACTGCCAAATCCCATCGCAGCGATCGAGGGTTCGCGTTGATACATCTCCAGAAGGTCGTTCCAGCCGAGAACGCCCCCCAACAGGCCAACAGCAACAGACGCCCAAAAAAATGCGCTCAAATGCGATGATCGATTTCGGCCGTTCCATATACATCTTCGCCCGTAATTTTGGATCAATCGACCCAGTCGAGCCCCATGTCGCGATAGACGCTGCGGTCCTCGTCCCAATTTTCCTTGACCTTGACGTGCAGGAACAGGTGGACCTTGCGGCCCATCAATTCGGTCAGCTCGGCCCGCGCGCGGGCGCCGATTTCCTTGATGCGCGCGCCGCCCTTGCCGAGCACGATCGCGCGCTGGTTGTCGCGCGCGACGAAGATCTGCTGGTGGATTTCGGCGCTGCCGTCGGGGCGCGTCTTGAACAGCTCGGTCTCGACGGTCGACTGATAGGGCAGTTCCTCGTGAAGCTGGCGATAGAGTTGCTCGCGCGTGATTTCGGCGGCGAGCATGCGTTCGGGCGCGTCGCTGACCTCATCCTCGGGGAAGTGCCACGGTCCCTCGGGCATCAAATCGGCGAGGTGCGCCTTGAGCTCGGGAACGCCATCGCCGCTGCTTGCCGAAATGAAGAAGGTTTCGTCGAAGGCGACGCGGCCGTTGAGCTCGGTCGCGATCGTCAGCAGCTTGTCCTTCTTCGTCAGATCGACCTTGTTGAGCACCAGATATTTCTTCTCGGCCCGGTTCGCGATCCCTTCGAGCACGCGCTCGACGCGGCCCGTTAGCTTCGCCGCGGCATCGATCATCACGAGGATGGCCTCGGCCTCCTCAAGGCTGCTCCACGCGGCGGCGACCATCGCGCGATCGAGCCGGCGCGTCGGCGCGAAGATGCCCGGCGTGTCGATCAGGATGATCTGGGTTTCGGCTTCCATCGCGACGCCCATCAGCCGCGTGCGCGTCGTCTGCGCCTTTGGGCTGACGATCGCGACCTTCTGGCCGACGAGCGCATTGACGAGGGTCGACTTGCCCGCGTTGGGCGCGCCGACGACGGCGACGAAACCGCAATGCTGGGTCATTTTTCCTGTCCTTCGAGTTCGGCGAGCAGCGCCGCCGCCGCGGCCTTTTCTGCCGCCTGTTTACTGGCGCCCTCGGCCTCGGCGCGGGCGAGCTTGCCGACGCTCACCGCGACGCGGAAGCGCGGCGCATGGTCGGGGCCTTCGCGCGAGACGATTTCATATTCGGGCGGGCGGCGCTTGCGCGCGAGTGCCCATTCCTGGAGCGCCGCCTTGGGGTGCTTCGGCGCGGCCTGCTGCCCGTCGATCATCTCGTTCCAATGGGTCAGGATGAATTGCCGGGCCGCCTCCGCTCCCTTGTCGAGATAGAGCGCGCCGATCAGTGCCTCGATCGCGTCGGCGGCGATATTGTCGCTGTAGCGGCCGCCGTCGTTGCGCGCCTGCGCGCCGAAACGGATCAGCGCGGTGAGGTCGAGCTTTTGCGCGATCGCGGCGCAGGTCGCCCCCGATGCGAGCACATGCAGCCGCGACGACATCTCGCCCTCGCTCGCGGCGGGAAAGCGCGTGTAAAGCTCCGACGCGATGACGAGCCCAAGCACGCGGTCACCGAGGAATTCGAGCCGCTGATAATCGGCGCGCCCGGTGCTGCCGTGCGTCAGCGCGAGGTCGTAGAGTGCGATATCATCCGGGGTGCAGCCGATGATGTCGGCGAGCGCCCCGGTGTCCAGCGTATCGCTCAAAAACCGTCCCCGATACGGCCCCAGCGCGCGGCGGTGAACCAGCTGATCGGGTTGATCCAGCTCGCCGAACCATCGGTCGAGAACATGCCGACGAGCGCGTGGCCGACCAGATTTTCCTCGGGGACGAGGCCGATGCCCTGATTTTCCATCGCGGGGAAACGGCTGTCGGCGCTGCGGTCGCGGTTGTCGCCCATCAGGAACATATGCCCCTCGGGAACGACGACGAGCGGGGTGTTGTCCTCGGCGATCGTCGTGATGTCGAGGATCGCATAACTTTTGCCGCTGGGCAGCGTTTCCCTGAACTGCTTGTAGCGGCACTGGCGCGTCCCGTCGGCGGCGATTTCCTCGAACTCGGGCGCGTAGCAGGGCAGGGTGCCCGTCGCGCGCGATGCCTCGATCATGTTCGGCGTCACCGGGATGACGAAGTCAGGCATCGCTTCGCGCTTCAGCGGCTTCCCGTTGAGCCAGACGATGCCGCCCTTCACCTGCACGCTGTCGCCGGGCAGGCCGATCACGCGCTTGATATAGTCATTGTCGTTGACCGGCGGCGCCTTGAACACGACGACGTCGCCGCGCTCGGGCGTGCGCGGAAAAATGCGGCCCGGGATCAGCGGCGCGCTGAACGGCAGGCTGAACTTCGAATAGCCATAGGCCATTTTGTTCACCAGCAGATAGTCGCCGATGAGCAGCCGCGGCTGCATCGATTCCGACGGAATGTTGAAAGGCGACAGGAAAAAGCTGCGGAAAATCAGCACCGCGATAGCGAGCAGCGCGAGGAAGCGGACGGTATCGACCGCCTCTTCCTTCGCGGATACCGGCGCGGGAGTTGGAGCAGGCGGCGTTGGCCCCGTCGGGGGCGTCACATCGGCGGTAAAGCTGGCATTGGTCATGCTGCGGCATTGGCGATGAATAGGTTGCCACGTCAAGCGAATATCGGCGGACGCCACTGGCGCCGCGCGGGCGGCGGGCCTAGAGAAAGGTCGCGATTCACTCCCCCTTCGAGGATATAAAACGATGACGACCGCATCAGACGCTTGGCAGGCGCTTTCCGACTGGCAGCCCGAGAAACTCACCGATCTGGTCGCCGCCGACCCCGAAGCGCGGCTCCAGGTGCTGGTGCGCAATGTCGCCGACATCCGCTTCGACTTCGCCAAGACGCATCTCGACGGTTCGGCTCTCGCGATCCTGTCGGGTCTTGCCGAAGCACAGGATTTCGCGGGGCGGCGCAAGACGCTCTTTTCGGGCGGCATCGCCAACCCGACCGAGGATCGGGCAGCGGAACATAGCGCCGAGCGCGGCGACGGCGCACCCGAGTCGGTGCATGTCGCGCAGGCGCTGCATCAGCGGATGCGGATGATGATCGATGCGATCGAGGCAGGGGCGTTCGGCGAGATCCGCCATTTGCTTCACATCGGCATCGGCGGATCGGCGCTCGGCCCCGACCTGCTCATCGACGCGCTCGGCCGTCATAGCGACAGATACGATGTCGCGGTGGTGTCGAACGTCGATGGCGCGGCGCTCGACGAAGCCTTCTCCAAATTCAGCCCCGAGCACACGCTCGTCGCGGTCGCATCGAAAACCTTCACGACGACCGAAACATTGCTCAACGCCAATTCGGCGCTGCAATGGCTCGACGAGGCGGGGGTCGAAGATCCGGTCGGCCGTTTCATCGCGCTCACCGCCAAGCCCGAGCGCGCGATGGAATGGGGGATCGACGAGACACGCATCCTGCCGTTCAGCGAAACCGTCGGCGGCCGCTATTCGCTCTGGTCGTCGATCGGCTTCCCCGCGGCGCTTGCCTTGGGCTGGGACGCCTTCGCCGACCTGCTCGAAGGCGCGGCCGAAATGGACCGCCATTTCCGCCTCGCCGACGGCGCCGACAATATCTGTCTGCTCGCGGCCTTCGCCGACCAGATTTACGCCAATCGCCTTGGCTGCCAGACGCGCGCTGTTTTCGCCTATGACGAGCGGCTGCGGCTTCTGCCTTCCTATCTGCAACAGCTCGAAATGGAATCGAACGGCAAATCGGTGACTTTCGAAGGGCAGGCGGTGGCGCAGCAAACCGCGCCGATCACCTGGGGCGGGGTCGGCACCGATGCGCAGCATGCGGTGTTCCAACTGCTCCACCAGGGCACGCATCTGACCCCGGTCGAGTTCGTCGTCGCGCGCGAGCCCGATCACCTGCTCGACGATGCCCATCACGAAACGCTCGTCGCCAACTGCATCGCGCAGGGCGCCGCACTGATGACGGGGCGCGCGAGCGAGGACCGCGCACGCAACTATCCGGGCAACCGTCCCTCGACTACGATCCTGCTCGACCAGGTGACGCCGCGCAGCCTCGGCGCGTTGATCGCTTTCTACGAACATCGCGTCTTCGCCAACGCCGTGCTACTCGGCATCAATCCGTTCGACCAGTTCGGGGTCGAGCTGGGCAAGGAGATGGCAAAAGGCCTTGCCGAGGGCACGGTCGAGTTCGATGCCGCGACGCAGGCGCTGATGCAGGCGGCGCTCGGCGACTGAAGGCCTCGTCGCTGACTCTGAGTGCAAATTTCGATTGGCAAGCCGCGCCCGTGTAACCACATAGGCGCCGGGCGCGAATGCCTGCCTGTCCAATTCAGGGGTAATCCATGAACGATTTCGACTATGATCTCTTCGTCATCGGCGCCGGTTCAGGCGGCGTCCGCGCCTCGCGCATCGCCGCCTCGTACGGCGCGCGCGTTGCGGTGGCGGAGGAGTATCGGGTCGGTGGGACCTGCGTGATCCGCGGCTGCGTGCCCAAGAAATTGCTCGTTTACGGCGCCCATTTCGCCGAAGACATTCACGATGCGCGCAAATTCGGATGGGATGTCCCCGACTGCAAATTCGACTGGTCGGTGCTGAGCGACAATGTGCTCGCCGAGGTCGACCGGCTTGAGGGCCTCTATGGCCAGACGCTCGACAACCACAAGGTCACCGTGCTCAAGACGCGCGCGACGGTCGCCGGCCCGCAGAAGATACGCCTTGCCGACGGAACCGAACTCACCGCCGAGCGCATCCTGATCGCGACCGGCGGCTGGCCGCACGTTCCCGAATTTCCGGGCAGCGAACATGCGATCACCTCGAACGAGGTCTTCCATCTCGAAAAGCTGCCGAAGCGGGTCGTGATCGCGGGCGGCGGCTATATCGCCAACGAGTTTGCCGGCATCTTCAACGAATTCGGCAGCAAGGTGACGATCGTCAATCGCGGCGACACGATCCTGCGCGGCTATGACGAGCAGATCCGCGACCGGCTGCTCCAGATTTCGATGACCAAGGGCATCGATTTCAAGTTCAACGCCCCGTTCCAGTCGATCGAGAAGATGGACGACGGGACGCTCACGGTCCATCTAGAGGGCTGCGATGCGATCGAGGCCGATGCGGTGCTGATGGCGACCGGGCGCACGCCGAACACCAAGGGGCTGGGACTCGAAGAGGTCGGGGTCAAGCTCGACGAGAAGGGTGCGATCAAGGTCGATGAGCGCAACCAGTCTTCGGTGCCGAGCATCTTCGCGGTCGGCGACGTCACCGATCGTATTCAACTCACGCCCGTGGCGATCCGCGAGGGGCAGGCCTTTTCGGACACCTTCTACGGTGAAAAGCCGACGGTGGTCGACTATAGCAATGTTCCGAGCGCGGTGTTCAGCCACCCGCCGATCGGTGCCGTCGGGATGACCGAGGCCGAGGCGCGCAACAAGCTCGGCAGCATCCGCGTCTACACCAGCGATTTTCGCGCGATGAAAAATGTCCTCGCGGGGCGCAACGAGCGCGCGCTCTACAAGATGATCGTCAACGCCGCGACCGATCAGGTCGTCGGCCTCCACATGATCGGCCCCGATGCTCCCGAAATCCTGCAAGCGGCGGCGATCGCGGTGAAGGCTGGGCTGACCAAGGCCGATTTCGACGCCACCGTCGCGCTGCACCCGAGCATGGCCGAGGAACTGGTGCTGCTGAAATAACCGCGAGCTTCGTTTTGGCGGACTACAGCTAGCCGATCCGATAAGGCACAACGTCTCGCCGATCAGGATCGACGAGGATTGGGCGGTCGCTCGGCGGAAAGGCGCGCTGGTCGCAATCGTCGCGCGGACAGATGCGGCACGACGGGCCGATGCGCGTCGCGGCTTGCGGCGCCGTGACATCGACCCCGTCCGCATAGACGAAATCACCGGCATATTGCGCTTCGCACCCCAGCGCGACGGCGTAGCGGCGCGGGCTCCGCGCATAGCTGCCCGAGGGTTTCACAAGTCCTTTCGCCATCGACACATAGCGGAGGCCATCGGGCGTCTCGGCAAGCTGGAACAATATGCGGTCGGGAATCGCCGCCGCCTCGTGGACGATCCACAGCGGGCAGGCGCCGCCGAAGCGGGCGAATTGCAGGCGCGTCGCGCTGTGCCGCTTGGTGATATTGCCCGCCATGTCGACGCGGCAAAAGAACATGGGAATGCCGCGCGCTCCGGGGCGCTGGAGGGTCGAAAGGCGATGGCACGCCTGCTCGAAGCTCACGCCATATTCGAGGCGCAGCCGGTCGATATCGTGCCGCACTGCGCGGGCGCTGGCCCGAAAAGGCGCATAAGGCATCAACACCGCGCCCGCGGCATAATTGGCGAGGCCAACGTGGAGCAATTGGCGCGCGGCGGCCGTGCGCAGCGGCGAAGCTTCGACCACCGCGGCGATCTCCTTCGCGAGCGCGAGAGCGGCAAGCTGGTGCGCGAGCTGGAAGCGCCGGGTTTCGGCAGGTTGCGACGGGTCAATGACGAGGTGGCGCATCGTTGCGTCGAAATCGCGTAGCACCTGGCTTTGCTGATAGACGATCGAAATGCCGAGCGCGTCGCGGAGCCGCCGCTCTATCGTCTCGATCGCGGGCGAAGACTCCTTGCCGCGCAATTGCCCGGCGAGCGCCTCGGCCGCGCGGTCAATGCTGTCGACATAATTGCCGGCGTCATGGAACCAGTCGCGCACCTCTTCCCACGGCAGGCGGCTGCCTTCGGCGGTGCCGCCGGTCAGCGCCTCGTCGATGATCTGCAGCCGCTGCCCCGCGCGGCGATATGCGGCGTGGAGTGCGACGAACTGGTCGGCGAGTTGTGGTTGCTGGAGCGCCGCGCGTTCGAGTTGCTCGGGCGGCAGCGGCGCCGAAGCGAACAGAGGATCGGCGGCGGCTTCGCGCAGCGCACCCGCCCGGCGATCGCCGGCATCGGCCGCGACCTCTTCCCATTCGAGCGGGAACAGGCGTTGCAATCGCTCAAGAAGCGCGGGGGTCAGCGGGCGGTCGTCGTGCTCGATCTGGCTGAGATAGGAGGTCGAAATACCAAGCTGCTGCGCAAAAGCAGCCTGCATCGTGCCGCGCTCGACGCGTAACTGCTTCAGCCGGGTTCCGGCAAAAATGCGTTGCCGAGCCATCGCATTCCTTCCTCGAGTTTTTCGGCGGGTTGCCGAGGCGCAATCGATTTGAGACGTAATCGATTGCGTCTCGACGCTGTCCCAAAGGATGAGGAGCTTATACGCGCGCAACAAATTTTGCAAAATCGGACTTCGCAATTTTGCAAATTCGCATTTGCCTCCGCGATGCGAAGCGGGCAGACGACGCTTTCGAATTTGATGGAGAGCCGCTTTGTCCGCCAATATCGCCGAAATGGAACGCCGCCGCGCCGCCGCAGCCCTTGGGGGCGGTCAGAAGCGCATCGACGCGCAGCACGCCAAGGGCAAGCTGACCGCGCGCGAGCGGCTCGACGTGCTGCTCGACGAAGGCTCGTTCGAGGAGCTCGACACCTATGTCGAGCATGACTGCGTCGATTTCGGGATGCAGGACCAGAAGATTCCGGGCGACGGCGTGGTTACCGGCAGCGGCACGATCAACGGCCGCCTCGTCTATGTTTTCAGCCAGGATTTCACGGTGTTCGGCGGTTCGCTTTCGAAGCGCCATGCGGAAAAAATCTGCAAGGTGATGGAAAAGGCGATGCTCGTCGGCGCGCCGGTGATCGGTTTGAACGACAGCGGCGGCGCCCGCATCCAGGAAGGTGTGGCATCGCTCGGCGGCTATGCCGACGTGTTCCAGAAGAATGTGCTCGCATCGGGTGTCGTTCCGCAGATCAGCCTGATCATGGGTCCGTGCGCGGGCGGGGCGGTTTACAGCCCCGCGATGACCGACTTCATCTTCATGGTGAAAGATTCGAGCTACATGTTCGTCACCGGTCCCGATGTCGTGAAGACGGTCACGAACGAGGTTGTGACGCAAGAGGAGCTTGGCGGCGCCATCACCCACACGACCAAAAGCTCGGTCGCCGATCTGGCGTTCGAGAATGATATCGAGGCGCTGCTCGCCGCGCGCGATTTCTTCGACTATCTGCCCGAGAATAACCGCAGCGGCGTGCCGGCGCGCCCGACGAGCGATCCCTACGACCGTGCCGAGGACAGCCTCGACACGCTGATCCCGCCCAACGCGAACCAGCCGTACGACATGCACGAGTTGATCCGCAAAACCGTCGACGAGGGCGACTTCTTCGAGGTGCAGCCGGCGCATGCCGCAAACATCATCTGCGGTTTCGGGCGTATCGAGGGGCGCACGATCGGCATCGTCGCGAACCAGCCGATGGTGCTCGCGGGCGTGCTCGACATCAATTCTTCGAAGAAGGCAGCGCGTTTCGTCCGCTTCTGCGATGCGTTCGAGATCCCGATCATCACCTTCGTCGACGTCCCGGGCTTCCTGCCCGGCACCGCGCAGGAATATAATGGCATCATCAAGCATGGCGCCAAGCTGCTCTTCGCCTATGCCGAGGCGACGGTGCCGAAGATCACGGTGATCACGCGCAAGGCCTATGGCGGCGCATACGACGTGATGGCCTCGAAGCATCTGCGCGGCGATTTGAATTATGCCTGGCCGACCGCCGAGATCGCGGTGATGGGCGCAAAGGGCGCGGTCGAGATCATCTTCCGCAGCGACATCGGCGACCCCGAAAAGATCGCCGAGCGCACGAAGGAGTATGAGGATCGCTTCGCCAATCCGTTCGTCGCGGCATCGCGTGGCTATATCGACGAGGTCATTCACCCGCACAACACGCGCAAGCGGATCGCGCTCGGCCTTCGCAAGCTCCGCAACAAGAGCCTCGAAAATCCGTGGAAGAAGCACGACAATATCCCGCTGTGATCCCTGTCGTCACCCCGGATCAAGTCCGGCACGACGAAATTGGTGAGTTCGATATTGTGACGCCCGGCACATCGCCGTTGCCGGGGTGGAGGCAAGAGCAGGATGCGGCTAACCTGCCGCGATGGTCTTGATTTTCCAATGAGGTTTGAAAATGCGTAAGCTTCTTTTCCCCCTGTCGATCCTGCCGCTGCTGGCCGCGGCCCCCGCCGCATGGGCGTTCGATCCCGACACGCCGGTCGATGCGAAGAAGGAAGTCTTTCCGATCACGCTCGGCAGCGATGAGGATGAAACGATCGATCTGGCATTCCGCGCCGCCTTCGGGCTTTCCAAGGCGGCCGAGCCCGAGGCAGCGCGGACGATCGACGAACGGGCCTATCGTTTCCGCCCGGTCGCTATCCACCTTCTGCCGAATGATGTCGGCGTGCTGTTGAGCGCGGGATCGCTCGACGATGCGGGGCACAGCGAAGGCGGATTGAACGCGATCCATTATCTGAAGTCGAGCGCTGCGGGCTGGGTCAAGCAGGGCGAATGGATCGGGATCGGTGCCACCGGCACGGTAGGAAACGCCGCGACGAGCTGGGCCTTCACGAACCTCCTCGGGCGCAATCCCTATCTGATCACCGCCGGCGGCGGCGTGTGGCAGGGCTGCGCGATCGGATCGGCCGTGGTGACCGAATTGACGCCCGACGGGCCGGTCGACCGTGGTGGCTTTACCGACGGGATGAGCTCGGGTGCCGGGATCGGCCAGAAAGAACAGAGCTACGACGGGCGGATCGCCGCCGCGGTCCCCGACAAGAGCTTTACCGTCGCCTACACCGGCACGCGGTCCTTCAAACAGCAATATGTGCTGAATAACGGCAAATATGAACCGGTCGGCAAGGACCAGGTTCCGGGTTGCTGAGGAGAATGGAATGAAACTGGGCCGCCTCAACCATATCGGCGTCGCGACGCCGTCGATCGCCGAAAGCATCATCTTTTACCGCGATGTGATGGGAGCGACGAAGATTCACGAGCCATTCGATCTGCCCGAACAGGGGGTCAAAGTGTGCTTTGTCGACACACCGGGCGCCGATGGTGCGCTGAACGGCACGCAGATCGAACTGGTCGAGCCGCTGCCCGGCAACACTTCGATCGCGGGCTTCCTCGAAAAGAACCCCGCAGGAGGGCAGCATCATATGTGCTATGAGGTGCCCGATATCCACGCAGCCAAAGCCGCGTTCGAGGCGCTGGGCAAGCGCGTGCTTGGCGAGCCGCGCATCGGGGCGCATGGGACGCTGATCTTCTTCCTGCACCCCAAGGATATGGGCGGGGTGCTGACCGAGATTATGGAGACGCCGAAAGAGGCGCACTGAGTTTTCGTTCCTCCCCCCTTGCGGGGGAGGAAAGTGGAGGTTGGGGACTTGTCCCCTACCGGAACTTGGTGAGGGGTTGGTTGGCGAGCCTGCGGCTCGCGACCCCTCTCCCAGCTACGACTAGCCAGCAAGCTGGCAAGTCTTTGCATCCCTCTCCCGCAAGGGGAGAGGGGAATGAGGTTGAGATACGCATATGACCGACAAGCCGACGATCGACCAATGGGCTGCCGCCGCGGAGAAGGAAGTGAAGGGCAAGGACCTCACCTGGCACACTGCCGAGGGGATCGACGTCAAGCCGCTCTACACCGCCGAGGACGTCACCGCCGATCCGGGCCTGCCCGGCTTTGCGCCCTTCACGCGCGGGGTGCGCGCGTCGATGTATGCGGGGCGGCCGTGGACGATCCGGCAATATGCGGGCTTCTCGACAGCCGAGGAATCGAACGCCTTCTATCGCCGTAACCTTGCCGCGGGTCAGAAGGGTCTGTCGGTCGCTTTCGACCTTGCGACGCACCGCGGTTATGACAGCGACCATCCGCGCGTTGTTGGCGACGTCGGCAAGGCGGGCGTCGCGATCGACAGCGTCGAGGATATGAAGATCCTGTTCGACGGCATCCCGCTCGACCAGATGTCGGTCAGCATGACGATGAACGGCGCGGTGATCCCGATCCTCGCCTTCTTCATCGTCGCCGGTGAGGAGCAGGGGGTCGATCGCAAATTGCTCGACGGGACCATCCAGAACGACATCCTCAAGGAGTTCATGGTCCGCAACACCTATATCTACCCGCCCGAGCCGAGCATGCGGATCATCTCGGATATTTTCGGCTATACGTCGCGTGAGATGCCCAAGTTCAACAGCATCTCGATCTCCGGCTATCATATGCAGGAAGCCGGCGCGACGCAGGTGCAGGAGCTGGCCTTCACGATTGCCGACGGCGCCGAATATGTGCGCTATGGCGTCGCCAGCGGCCTCGACATCGACAAGTTCGCCGGGCGCCTGTCCTTCTTCTTCGCGATCGGCATGAATTTCTTCATGGAGATCGCGAAACTGCGCGCCGCGCGCGTGCTGTGGCACCGCGTGATGACCAACCTCGGCGCCAAGGACGAGCGCAGCAAGATGCTGCGTACGCACTGCCAGACCTCGGGGGTCTCGCTCACCGAGCAGGACCCCTACAACAATGTCATGCGCACGACGATCGAGGCGATGGCGGCGATGCTCGGCGGGACGCAGTCGCTCCACACCAACGCGCTCGACGAGGCGATCGCGCTGCCGACCGATTTCTCGGCACGGATCGCGCGCAACACCCAGATCGTCATCCAGGAAGAGACCGGGATGACCAAGGTCGTCGATCCGCTCGGCGGCTCTTACTATGTCGAGGCGCTGACGCAGGAACTGGTCGACAAGGCGTGGGAGATCATCGAGCGCGTCGAGAAGGAGGGCGGCATGGCGAAGGCTGTGGCCGCGGGCTGGCCCAAGGCGATGATCGAGACGGCGGCCGCAGCTCGGCAGGCGCGGGTCGATCGCGGCGACGATGTGATCGTCGGGGTGAACAAATATCGCCTCGCCAACGAGGATCTGCTCGAAACGCTCGAGGTCGACAACACGAAGGTCCGCGAGGCGCAGATCGCGCGGATCAACAAGACCAAGGCAGGACGCGACGAAGCCGCGTGCCAGGCGGCGCTGAAGGCGCTGCGCGATGCCGCGGCGGGCGAGCAGTCGATCGAGAACAACCTGCTTGCCCACGCGGTCGAGGCGGCGCGTGCGCGCGCGACGCTCGGCGAAATTTCGTCGGCGATGGAGGAAAGCTTCCAGCGCTATGGCACCCAGCCGACCCCGGTGAAGGGCGTCTATGCCGCACCTTACGAGGGCGATGCCCGCTGGAGCCAGGTACTCGAAGGGGTGAAGGCCGTCGAGCAGCGCCTGGGACGCAAACCCAAATTGCTCGTCGCCAAGATGGGGCAGGACGGGCACGATCGGGGCGCCAACGTTATCGCCTCGGCCTTCGGCGACCTGGGCTTCGACGTCGTGTCGGGACCGCTGTTCCAGACGCCCGAGGAGACGGTGGTGCTGGCGCTGGATTCTGACGTCGATGTCGTCGGCGCGTCGAGCCTGGCCGCAGGGCACAAGACACTTATCCCCGAACTTATCCACAAGCTGAAAGAAGCCGGGCGCGGCGATATCAAGGTGATCGCGGGCGGGGTGATCCCGCCGCAGGATTATCAATATCTGCGCGACGCGGGGGTGCAGGGCATCTACGGCCCCGGTTCCAACGTCGTCGAATGCGCGGCCGATGTGCTGCGCCTTCTCGGCCACAATATGCCCCCTCTTGGAGAAGCCGCATGACCAACGCAAAACCCTCAACTCCGTTCGTGTCGAGCGAAGTCGAGACACCCATCAACCGTCAGCCCGGCGCGAGGGGCATCTCGACTTCGCTCGACACGAACGGCGTAGGGGAGTGCCGCACAGACTGGACGCGCGAGGAAATTGCCGCACTGTTCGACCTGCCGTTCGACGAACTGATGTGGGAGGCGCAGGGCGTCCACCGCCGCCACCACGCGCGCGGTGAGGTGCAGCTTTGCACCTTGCTCAGCATCAAGACCGGCGGCTGTGTCGAGGATTGCGGCTATTGCTCGCAATCGAAGAGCGCCGATAGCGGGCTCAAGGCCACGAAGCTGATGGACGTGCGCGCTGTGCTGCAATCGGCGGCGCAGGCGAAGGATGCGGGGTCGAAGCGTTTCTGCATGGGCGCCGCCTGGCGCAACCCCAAGGACCGCGATATGCCCGCGATCGTCGAGATGATCGAGGGCGTGCGCCAGATGGGTATGGAAACCTGTATGACGCTGGGGATGTTGACGAAGGAACAGGCGCAGACGCTCGCCGTTGCGGGGCTCGACTATTATAACCACAATATCGACACGAGCCCGGAGAATTACGAGAATATCATCTCGACGCGGACGTTTCAGGACCGGCTCGACACGCTCGACGAAGTCCGCAATGCGGGGATCAACGTCTGCTCGGGCGGGATCGTCGGGCTGGGTGAGACGCGGGCGGATCGCGTCGGCTTCATTCACGCGCTCGCGACGCTCGAACGCCATCCCGAAAGCGTGCCGGTCAATGCGCTGGTGCCGGTGAAGGGCACCGTGCTGGGCGACATGCTCGCGGACACGCCGCTCGCGAAGATCGACGATATCGAATTCGTCCGCACGATCGCGGTCGCGCGCATCACCATGCCCAAATCGATGGTCCGCCTGTCGGCCGGGCGCGAGAGCATGTCGGAGGCGACGCAGGCGCTCTGCTTCATGGCGGGCGCGAACAGCATCTTCACCGGCGACAAGCTGCTCACCACCGGCAATCGCGGCGACAATGCCGATGCGGCGCTGTTCGCGAAGCTGGGGTTGCGGCCGATGGTGAGCGATGAGCCGATGCGGATGGAGGCGGCGGAGTGAAAAATTTCAGGGTGTTGTGGCTTGCAGCATTGGTCGCCGGAAATTTGTCGGTGGCGGAAGCGGTGGCATGTATCCCAACATCGTTGGAAACGACCAGGAAGTTCAGCGACGTTATCGTCGAGGGCACTTTCATTGTCGACTCCAAGGTCCGCGGCGAAGGCCATATCGTGCCGGCGCGGACGCTAAAAGGCGCGCGCAAGAAGACGTATCCTGTTCGCTGGAACCCGGACATTTTGCCCGAAAGTCTTCCCGATTGTGGGGTGGAAATTCCCGCGTCCGGTTTGTTCGAGGGCCTTAGCTTAAAGAAGCGGGAGGATGGCACATACCAACTCACCGGTAGATGGCAGCCCGCAAGGAAAGATCACTGATGTTCAAGAAAATCCTGATCGCCAACCGCGGCGAAATCGCCTGCCGTGTCATCAAGACCGCGCGGCGTATGGGCATCGCAACCGTCGCCGTCTATTCGGACGCCGATGCGCGCGCGCCTTTCGTGCAGATGGCCGACGAGGCAGTGCATATTGGCCCGTCGCCCGCATCCGAATCCTATCTGATTGCCGACAAGATCATCGCCGCGTGCAAGCAAACGGGCGCCGAGGCGGTGCATCCGGGCTATGGCTTTCTGTCGGAGCGCACCAGCTTTGCCGAGGCGCTGGCCAAGGAAAATATCGCCTTCATCGGCCCGCCGGTGAACGCGATCGCCGCGATGGGCGACAAAATCGAGTCGAAGAAGCTTGCGAAGGAAGCGGGGGTCAACGTCGTCCCGGGCTTCGTCGGCGAGATCCGCGACACCGAGCATGCGGTCGAGATTTCGAACGAGATCGGCTATCCGGTGATGATGAAGGCGTCTGCGGGCGGCGGCGGCAAGGGCATGCGGCTTGCCTATGACGAAAAAGACGTCCGCGAAGGCTTCGAGGCGACGAAACGCGAGGGGCTCAACAGCTTCGGCGACGACCGCGTCTTCATCGAGAAGTTCATCCTCAACCCGCGGCACATCGAAATCCAGATCCTCGGCGATCAGCACGGCAACACGCTCTATCTGAACGAGCGCGAGTGCAGCATCCAGCGCCGCCACCAGAAGGTGGTCGAGGAAGCGCCGTCGCCGTTCGTCTCGCCCGAAATGCGCAAGGCGATGGGCGAGCAGTGCGTCGCGCTGTCGAAGGCGGTCGGCTATTACAGCGCGGGCACGGTGGAGCTGATCGTGTCGGGCGCCGATCCGACGGGCGAGAGCTTCTACTTCCTCGAAATGAACACGCGCCTGCAGGTCGAGCATCCGGTGACCGAGGCGATCACCGGCATCGACCTGGTCGAACAGATGATCCGCGTTGCGGCGGGCGAGAAGCTCGAGATGACGCAGGACGACATCAAGATCGACGGCTGGGCGATCGAGAACCGCGTCTATGCCGAGGATCCGTATCGCGGCTTCCTGCCCTCGACCGGGCGGCTCGTGCGCTACCGCACGCCAGTTCCCGCGTGGGAAGGCGACGAGCGCGGCGTCGACGGCGTACGCGTCGATGCGGGGGTCGAGGAGGGCGGCGAGGTTTCGATCTTCTACGATCCCATGATCGCCAAGCTGGTGACGTGGGGCAAGACGCGCGACGAGGCGGCCGATTTGCAGGTCGCGGCGCTCGACCGCTTCGAGCTCGAAGGGCTGGGCCACAATATCGATTTCGTCTCGGCGATCATGCAGCACCCGCGCTTCCGCTCGGGCGAGCTGACGACGGGCTTTATCGCCGAGGAATATCCCGAGGGGTTCCACGGCGCGCCGGCGGATGAAGCGGTGACGCGCGCGCTTGCCGCGATTGCGGGCTTCATGGCGAGCGCAGAGGCCGATCGCGCGCGCCGCACCGACGGCCAACTCGGCGACCGGCTCGATCCGCCCGCGAAGTGGCAGGTGACGATCGGCGGGGTAAGCCACAAGGTCAAGATCGGCCACAAGCATGTCAAGGTCGATGGCGACAAGGTCGACATCGCGCTCGAATATACGCCGGGCGACCGGCTGGTGGTGGCGGAGATCGACGACAGCGAGCTCGCGGTGAAGGTCGCCAAGACGCGCACCGGCTGGAAGCTGACGACGCGCGGGGCCATCCACGATGTCCGCGTGCTGCCGTGGCATGTGGCGCCGCTTGCCACGCATATGATCGAGAAGATCCCGCCCGACCTGTCGAAATTCCTCATCTGCCCGATGCCCGGCCTGCTCGTCGCGCTGCATGTGGGTGAGGGCGACGCGGTCGAGGCGGGGCAACCGCTGGCGACGGTCGAGGCGATGAAGATGGAAAATATCCTCCGCGCCGAAAAATAGGGCGTCGTGAAGACGGTCAACGCCGCGCAGGGCGACAGCCTTGCGGTCGACGCGGTGATCCTCGAGATGGAGTGAACCCAAACACGTTGTGCTGAGCTTGTCGAAGCGCCGTCCTTCCTTCTACGGCACTGAAGAAAGAATGGCCCTTCGACAGACTCAGGGCGAACGGAGTTGGAGACATGCACATCAACCATGATCAGGATGCGCCGGTAGCGGAGGAAATCACCTTCGACGATTTCCTCCGTGTCGACATCCGCATCGGCACGATCGTCGAGGCAGAGCCATTCCCCGAAGCGCGCAAGCCCGCGTTCAAGCTGAAGATCGACTTCGGCCCCGCGATCGGAGTGAAGAAGAGCAGCGCGCAGATCGTCGACCGCTATGCGCTGGAGGAACTGGCGGGGCGACAGGTAGCTGCGGTCGTCAACTTCCCGCCGCGCCAGATCGGTAAATATATGTCCGAAGTGCTGACGCTGGGGTTTGCCGACCAAGAGGGTGCAGTAATCCTTTTCGCGCCGGACCGCCCGGTGCCAAACGGCTCGCGCCTGTTCTGAAGGGGGCGTCCTTACCGGGGGGACCAGATTTGTTTGCAAGCTGAAGCGCGACCAGTCCTCCTTGGGAGAAGGGGAAGGCGAGGGTCTATTTTAATCGTCCAACCAGTCGGCCCTGATCTCTCCCCTATGCCCATCCGGCGCCAGCGCGGCGCGGAGGGCTTCCAGCAGAGGCAGCAGCGCCTGCGTGAAGGCGTAGGGCGGGTTGATGATAAAGAGGCCCGCGCCGTTATAGATGTCGGGCTGGTCGCTATCATACAACCAATGCTCCACCATCAGGAATTTCGGGATGCCGAGCTTGCGTAGCTGTGCCTTCCACCGCACATGCGCGGCGCGATCTTTCAGCGGATACCAGATCACCGTGACGCCATGCGCCCATTTTCGGGTCGCCACGGCGAGGGTAGCGGTGATACGGGCGCGTTCGTCGGTCTGCTCATATGGCGGGTCGACCACCACCACGCCGCGCGCGGTGCGGGGCGGCAGCATCGCCAGCCAAAGCTCGTAAGCGTCGCGCTGATGCACGGCGGCGGATGTGCCGCGCATCGCGCCGCGCAGGGCATAGGCGTCGTCGGGATGTTTCTCGTTCAGGATCAGAAAATCCTGCGGACGCAGAAGCTGGGCCAGGAAGCGCGGCGATCCGGGGTAGAAGCGAAGTTCGTCCCCGGCATTCACCGCCTGTACGGCGGCGCGATAGTCGTCGAGCAAGGGGTTCGTGTCGGCCAAGGCCCGCAGCACGCCCTGTGTGGCCTCGCCGGTGCGCCTCGCCTCCTCGCCACCAAGGTCGTACAGTCCGCAACCGGCATGGGTGTCGATCAGGGTCAGCGCGCCCGGTTTTTGCTGCAAGGCTCGCACGAGAGCGATCAGCAAGCTGTGCTTTACGACATCGGCGCTATTGCCCGCATGAAAGCTATGGCGATAATTCATCGCAATTCAAACATCCTGGTGATCTGCCTTATACGAACAGCTGGGCGCGGAAGCCGATCGCGAGGCGATGGAAGCACGCAATCCGGTGCCCGTACAGAGTCGGGCGGAAACCTTCAAACCATACCGGCACAATGTCGAATGACATGGATCGGTCGTCAGCAGTCGTTCGGTTCAGCCGTCCACCAACGCCACCGCCCTGATCCACCCCGCGCTCGCGCGCTCGATCTTCACCGGGAAGCAACTGAAGGTGAAACCCGTCGCGGGGATCGCGGCGAGGTTGGTCAGCTTTTCGATCTGGTAATAGGGCCGGATGCGTCCGGCCTTATGGCCTTCCCAGATGATCGACGGATCCCGCGTTTCGGCCCAGCGCCGCGCGGTGTGGCTGAACGGCGCGTCCCAGCTCCACGCGTCGGTGCCGACGACCTGCACCCCGCGCTCCGTCAAATATAGCGTTGCCTCCGCGCCCATGCCGCAGCCCTGATCGGTAAAATTGTCGGTGCCGTAGATCGCGCCCGACTGGACGAGCACGATGTCGAGCGGCTGGAGGTCGTGGCCGATGCGCGCGAGTTCGGCCTCGACCTCGGCGGCGCTTACGACATGGCCGTGCGGGCGATCCGAAAAGTCGAGCTTCACACCCGGGCGAAAGAAGAGGTCGAGCGGCGCTTCGTCGATCGACGGCGCGGGCGAGGCGCCGCTGTCGGTCGTCGAATGATAATGCCAGGGCGCGTCCATGTGGGTGCCGTTGTGCGTGCTCAGCGACAGCATCTCGACCGCCCAGCCTTCGCCGTCGGGCAAATCTTCGCGCGTCAGGCCCGGAAAGAACATCGCGATCTGCTCCCATGTGTTTTCATGGGTCATATAGGTGATGTTGGGGCGCATCACCGGCGGGTCGGACACGACATCATTGGTGATCGGGATCGATAGATCGATAAACTGCATGGTGTCCAGTCTGCCACCGGAATGACGCTACGCCAAGAAGGCTTGCGCGGCGTCCGGCGCGCCCGCTAGAGATGGCGCAAAGCCCCGCCAACGAAACCGGGGCAGGGGAGAGTATATGACCGACGCAGCCGCCGTCGCCGACCATGGCGCGGACTATCAGCCGACCGCGAAAGATATCCGCATGGTCATCGCTGCATCGTCGGCGGGCACGGTATTTGAATGGTATGATTTCTTTATCTACGGCACGCTCGCGGCGATCATCGGCAAGGCTTTTTTCCCCAGCGACAACGCAACGCTCGAAATATTGCTCGTCTGGGCGGGATTCGCGGTCGGTTTCGGTTTCCGCCCGTTGGGCGCCGTGCTGTTCGGCTTCCTCGGCGACCGGCTCGGGCGCAAATATACCTTCCTCGTCACCGTCACGCTGATGGGCATCGCGACCGCCGGGGTCGGGATGATCCCGTCGGCGGCGACAATCGGCATCGCCGCGCCGATCATCGTCATCCTGCTCCGCGTGCTTCAGGGCCTTGCGCTCGGCGGCGAATATGGCGGCGCCGCGATCTACGTCGCGGAACATTCGCCGCCCGGAAAGCGCGGCTTCTACACCAGCTTCATCCAGGCGAGCGTCGTCGGCGGTTTCGTGCTCAGCCTGATCGTCGTGCTTGGCTGCAAGGCGCTGATGCCCGACGCGGTGTGGGAAAGCTGGGGCTGGCGCGTGCCCTTCCTGCTATCGCTGATCCTGCTCGCCATTTCGCTATGGATGCGGCTCAAGCTGTCCGAAAGTCCGGTGTTTCAGGCGATGAAGAAGGAAGGCGAGCTTGCCAAGAACCCGCTGAAGGAAAGTTTCACCTATCCCGGCAATCCGCGCCGCATCTTTATCGCGCTGTTCGGCATCGCGGCGGGGCTGACGGTCATCTGGTATACCGCCATGTTCTCGGGCCTCTCGTTCCTGAAAGGGCCGATGAAGATCGAGGATACCGCCGCCGAGATCATCGTCGGCGTTGCCGCCGCGCTTGGCATGGGCTTTTTCATTTGGGCCGGGAAGCTCTCCGACCGGATCGGCCGCAAGAAACCGATTGTCTGGGGCTATGCCACAACGCTGGTGCTGCTCTTCCCGCTCTTCTGGTGGATGGGCAGCGTCGGCAATCCCGCGCTTTCGGCGGCCGCCGAGCGCGCGCCCGTGACCGTCACTGGCTCGCAATGCAGTTTCGATCCGTTCGCGCAGCAACAGGCGACCGCGTGCGGCCGCACGCTCGGCGAACTCACAAAACTCGGCGTGCCCTATACGATTGTTCAGACCGGCAGCGCCTTCGACAGCGTCAAGATCCGCATCGGAAGCCGCGAAGTCGCAAGCGAGGACCCCGAACTGCTCCGGCCCGCACTCGAAGCGATGGGCTATGATTTCGCCAAGCAGGTGCCGAATATAGGCGGCATAACCGTCATATTCCTCGCGCTGCTCGGGCTGAGCGCGCTGTCGGGCTTCACCTATGGCCCGGTCGCGGCGCTGTTGTCGGAGATGTTTCCGCCGCACGTCCGCTATTCGTCGCTGTCGATCCCCTATCATCTCGGAACCGGATATTTCGGGGGCTTTCTGCCGCTGATCGCGAGTTTCATCGTCGCGAAAACGGGCAACGCCTATGCCGGGCTCTGGTACACTTGGGTCGTCGTCCTCGTCGCCTTCCTCGTCACGGCCTTCATGCTGAAGGACCCGGTCGAGGGGCAATGGGACAAGCCCCCTGGCTGATCGCCCCATTGGCGGAGCCAGCCAAGCCGTATAGGGGCGGGGAATGATCGCCATCGCCTCGCCGCTCCGCCTTCGCCTTTCGTCCGAAGCCCTTGTCGCCAACTGGCGCTGGCTCGCCAAGCAGAGCGGCGCGGCGGCATGCGGCGCTGCGATCAAGGCCGATGCTTATGGTCTCGGCGCGCGCGAGGTGATGCGCCACCTTGCCGCCGCGGGATGCCGCGACTTTTTCGTCGCGACATGGACCGAGGCCGCCGCGCTGATGCCCTTGGCCGAAGGCGTGTCGCTCTCGGTCCTCCACGGCGTCGGCGCATGCGACATGATCGCCGCGCGCACGCTCCCGGCGCGTCCAGTCCTCGGCAGCCTCGACCAGATCGCGCGCTGGCGCGAAGGGGGAGAGGGGCGGGCGTGCGACGTGATGATCGATACCGGGATGAACCGTCTCGGGCTTCGCGTCGAGGAAGCGACCGGTGGCGCGCTCGATGGCCTGAACATCGAAACGCTACTCAGCCATCTCGCCTCGGCTGACGAGGACAGCGAGCAGAATGCGCTCCAGTTGGAGGCGTTTCGCGCGATCCGGCAGGCGATCCCCGCACGGCGCTACAGTCTCGCGAACAGCGCCGGCATATGCCTCGGCGCCGACTATGCGTTCGATCTGACCCGCCCGGGCATCGCGCTCTATGGCGGCACGCCGCGCGGCGAGGCCGAAGGGTATATTCGACAGGTCGTATTTCCCGAAGCACGCGTGCTGCAGGTGCGCGACGTGTTTGCTGGCGAAACGGTCGGCTATGGCGCAACCTGGACCGCGAGGCAGAATAGCCGGGTCGTAATTGCGAACTTGGGCTATGCCGACGGTTATCTACGCTGCCACGCCGGATCGGGCTCGGCCACGTGGCGGTCGCGCCCGCTACCGCTGATCGGCCGCGTATCTATGGATCTGACCGCCTTCGACGCCAGCGGCGCCGGTGTGATCGAGGAAGGCGACTGGCTTGCGCTCGATTATGACCTGCCATCAACTTCGGCAGGCAGCGGCCTGTCGCAATATGAACTGCTGACGGGGCTGGGTCGGCGGTTCGAGAGATATTGGGTCTAGCCGCGCCGAACCAGCAGCTTGAACAGGACAAAAAAAGGCCCCGAACTTGCGTTCGGGGCCCAATTTTCTTGTCCGATCGGTAGGGATCAGAACTGGAACGACGCGTTCGCGAAGAACGTGCGGCCGCGATAGTCGTAACCCGAGTACAGCGGCGCATTGCCGATGGTCGTGTAACCGACTGCCGAGATACGCGGCGGCGCTGTGTCGAACAGGTTCTGGACGCCAACCGTCAGCTCGTACTTCTCGGCAATATTGAACTGCACCGAAGCCGAGTGGAGGAAGTAGTTAGCCGCTTCGAGATAATAGTTATCGCGATACAGCTGAACCAGGTCCGGGTCCGAGACGCCGGTCAGTTCGTCATAGGCGAAGAACTCGTACGTCCGGTCACGATCGCCATCGATCCAGTCAATGCCGTAGCGCAGCGTGACATTGTTGAAACGATAGGTTGCATCGAAGCTACCGACCCAGTCGGGGTTCACCACCGTGCCATTCATGTCGGTCAGGAACTCTTCGGGGAAGAGGCGGCTCGACTGCTCGGTATATTTGGTGACGTTGGCGTTCAGCGTGAAACGACCGCCGAACAGGTCACGCGCATAACGACCGTTGAACTCGAAACCCTTGCGAATGTCTTCCGACAGGTTGACGAAGCTGCTCGTCACGGTCAGCGCATTGTTCGCGTCGCGTTCGACAAAGCGGCAGAAGCCGGCGTTGGGGTCGAAATTGGCGTCCCCATAGCAGCGGTTCAGGATCGTCCCGGCATCGAGATCGGCAACGCCGTTGCTGACCTTGATGTTGAAATAATCGAGCGACAGCGATAGCTGGCCGACCGATTCGGGCAGGACCGGGCGGATGACGACACCAACCGACCAGTTCTTCGAGGTTTCAGCTTCGAGACCCGCATCGGCGCCACCGACCCGGAAAGTCGTGATGCCGCTCGTTTGTTGGAAGTTGGCGGGCAGGCCGATCGAGGCGCAGTTCGCCGCGACAATCTGTTCGTTCGGGTTCTGGTCAGCCGGCGGCGGCAGGTCATCGCACGGATCGAGCGTGCTGCCGAGGAAGCCGCTGGTCGCGCCGAGGAACTGCTCGGCGAGAGCCGGCGCGCGATAGGAGGTGCCATAGCTCGCGCGCAGACCGAAGCCGCGGATCGGTTCCCATTCGCCTGCGATCTTGAAGGTCGTGTCCGAGCCATAGGACTTATAGTCCGTATAGCGCGCCGACGCCGTCAAGTTGAGGCGGTAGAAGCCGGGCGTATCGGCAAGGATCGGAACGAAGACTTCGCCATAGATTTCCTTGACGCTGTCCTTGCCGACCGTCGGCGTCGCGGCGGTGAGGCCGAGCAGATTGCCGTTCAGCGAGTTCACGTCGGGCTGATCGTTGATGCTTTGGCGACGATATTCGGCGCCCAGCGCAAGCTGGACGTCACCGCCGGGCATCGCGAACAGCGGATCATCGATGTTAAACGCAAAGGTCGTTTCACGGAACTGCGTCTTGCCGATCGTGTTGGCGAGAATCCAGTTCTTCCAATCCTCCGGCAAACGGCCGCCGATCACGTCGGCCGAAAGCGCAGGCGCGGCAACGCAGTTCGGGTTGGTCGCGGCGCTGGCGCAGCTGAAGGTGCCATCGCCATTGTCGACCGCGTCGAGCGAGGCGGCCATGCGATCGATCAGGAAGGATTCGATCTCGTAGGTGCCGTCGTTCCACGACTTGCCGACATAGGCGTCATAGCGCCACTGCGGCAGGAAGAAGTCGCCGCGAATGCCGCCCGACACGCGGGCATAATCGACCTGCTGGCGCGAGTCGGTGAGGCCGAAGCCGATGAATCCGCGCGCGGCAACGAGCTTGCCGCCCGACGTTTCGTTCGGGTTGAGGAAGGCACCATTCCGCAGCTCTACAGGAAGCAGCGGGCTACCTTGGACATAGTCGAGCGAGAGCTGACGATACAGCGGCGACGCCGACTTGCGGCGCGTGACGAGTGCTTCGCCATAGATTTCGGCGCTGCCTAGGATGTCGGTGCTGTAGGTACCCGACAGATAGCCGGTGTAGATTTCCGCCTCGGTGATCAGCGGCTCTTCTTCCTGAATCGGGTCGAGAGTGTCGCGGTCATAGAAACCAACTCCCAGGTAACCCGGGAATGGGCCGGTCGTCTGACCGGGCGCCGGGACGAAGCGGTTAAAATTGCCGACCGTGCCGCTGGTACGACCGATCGCCTGACGCGTTGGAAGGCCGAGCGTGTTGATCGTCACGCCGCCGTTGTCGAGCGTGAAGCAGGAGGTGCCGTCGAAACCGACGCCATCGCCCGAGCCGAATTCGCTGCCTTCGCCCGTTAGGAAGCCGCCCACCGGGCAGTCGAGCCACGACACGTCGTTGCGCGCCAGCTTGTTGCGCTTGCGATATTCGACCGAGCCGATGATGTTGAGGCGATCGCTTTCGAAACCGAACGAGGCCGCAACGCGCTTGTCGATGCCCGCGCCGACTTCGGGTACGTTGATCTGGCCTTCGATATGCAAGCCGCGAAGCTTGTTGTCGGTGATGATGTTGACCACGCCCGCGACGGCGTCCGAACCGTAAATCGACGATGCGCCGGCCTTCAGCACTTCGATGCTGCTGACGATCGCGGTCGGAAGGACGTTGAGGTCCGCCGCGAGGACCGAACCGCGCGTGCCGCCGGGCGCCAGACGGCGGCCATTGAGCAGGACCAGCGTGCGGCTGGGACCCAGGTTGCGCAGGCCCAGCGTGTTGGCGCCGGTGCCGCCGTCGGTGACGAAGCCGCCATAGAAGTTGTTGATCTGGCCCGAACCCTGCGTGACGGCGTTGCTCTGGAGCGCGTCTGCGGCGCTGTTGAAGCCCGCTTGAGTGATTTCTTCCGCAGTAATCACAGTGATCGGTTCGGCGACCGAAAATTCGTCGCGGCGAATGCGCGAGCCGGTGACGACGATTGCTTGCGTATCAGCGCCGCTGGTGGCCTCATCCGCCGGAGCGGCTTCCGCGGCTGCGGCATCTTGGGCGAATGCAGGCTGGCTCACGGATATCGCTACCGCAAAGGCGGTAGCACCCAAAAGCAGGTGCGACTTTTTCATCAGTGTAACTCCCCGGTTGGCCCGTTCGAAAATCTGAAAATGAACGGATTAGGTCGTAGAAAGACACAAAAAAACGGGAGCACAAGTCCCGCATGGCATTTTTATGTCACACTCTGCGGATGACGTGCCCCTTGTGTCATTTGGGCAACAGTGAGCAACGCAACCCGCCGATGTGCCGGGATAATATGCTTGTTCCTGCAAGACATTAATCTCTCAGCATGCAACGCAAATAGTATCACAATTTCGTAAATAACGTTTCCGGTGTAACTAAATTGCAAAAAGCTGCTCCCTTGCCTCGTCCGATGCCGTCGCGGCGGGCCGAGTGTTTTCATCAGACGAGATGCGCGCAGCGGTAACTCGCGACGTACAGGCGCAGATCGGATCGGGCGATGACGATTCGCGTCCCGATCGTCCGATAAGGCGGGGAAGCGCGCCAATGTTGCGACGCATCATAATTTGATGCTAATGCGGCAGCTTGTCCGGTGCGGCGCGGTCGCTAGGTTCCGGAAGTGCAGGGAGCGCGGGTGAAAATGGCGAAGTCCAAAGGGACATCGGAAGACGACGTCGTCACGATCAAGAAATACGCCAACCGGCGGCTCTACGACACCGAACGCAGCTGCTATATCACGCTCGACGATCTGGGCACGATGGTCCGCGATGGCCGCGATTTTCGCGTGGTTGATGCAAAAAGCGGCGAGGACATCACGCATAATGTGCTGACCCAGATCATCATGGACGAAGAGACGCGCGGCGAAACGCTGCTGCCGGTCAATTTCCTGCGCCATCTGATCGGCATGTACGGCGACAAGATGCAGTCGATGGTCCCGCAATATCTCGAAGCCTCGATGACGGCGTTCCGCAAGAACCAGCAGGATGTCCGCTCGGCGTTCGAAGGCGCGCTTGGCGCGAACCCGCTCGCCGAACTCACCCGCCGCAATATGGAAATGTTCCAGCAGGCGGCGGGGGCTTTCATGCCAGGCGCGGCGGGTAGTAAGGCAAAGGATGCCGAGATCGCCGCGCTGAAGGCGGAAATCGCCGAGCTCAAAGCCGAGCTCGCCAGGAAGTAATCGGGGCCGCTCTCCCGCCCCCAAGCACAGAAAACAGGACAGATGATCAAGCATGCGCTCAGCGTAACCCGTCAGGCCGACTTCGCGGCCTGGTATCAGGATGTCATTGCCGAAGCCGACCTCGCCGAGGAATCGGGGGTGCGCGGCTGCATGGTCATCAAGCCGTGGGGCTATGGCATCTGGGAACGCATCCAGACGGTGATGGACGCCGCGATCAAAGACGCCGGGGTTCAGAACGCCTATTTCCCGCTGTTCATTCCCTTGAGTTTCTTTGAGAAGGAAGCCGATCATGTCGATGGCTTCGCAAAAGAAATGGCGGTCGTCACCCATCACAGGCTGATCGCGGACGGCAAGGGCAAGCTGGTTCCTGATCCCGAGGCGAAGCTCGAGGAGCCGCTGATCGTCCGCCCGACTTCGGAAACGGTGATCGGTTCGGCGATGAGCCGCTGGGTGCAAAGCTGGCGCGATCTGCCGCTGAAGGTCAATCAATGGGCCAACGTCGTCCGCTGGGAAATGCGCACGCGAATGTTCCTGCGCACCAGCGAGTTCCTGTGGCAGGAAGGCCATACTGCACACGCCGACAGGGATGACGCGATGGCCGAAACGCTGCGCGCGCTCGAAATGTACCGCGCCTTTGCCGAGGACGTGCTCGCTATGCCGGTGATCGCGGGCGAGAAGCCCGAAAATGAGCGGTTTCCGGGCGCCGTCGCGACCTATTCGATCGAGGCGATGATGCAGGACGGCAAGGCGCTGCAGGCAGGCACCTCGCACTATCTCGGCACCGGCTTCGCCGAAGCGGCGAACATTCGCTATCAGGACAAGGACGGCGGCCACAGCCTGTGCCACACGACGAGCTGGGGCACGTCGACGCGCATGATCGGCGGCGTCATCATGACGCACGGCGACGACGACGGGCTGCGCTGTCCGCCGCGCATAGCACCCCACCAGATCGTCATCGTGCCGATGCTCCGCGACAATGAAGAGGACGCCGCGATCCTCGATTATTGCCGCGACCTTGAGAGTCAATTGAAGGCGCTCGATGCCTTTCGCGAACCCGTGCGCGTATTGTTCGACACCGGCGCGAACAAGGCACAGACCAAGCGCTGGGGCTGGGTCAAAAAGGGCGCGCCGATCATCGTCGAGGTCGGCCCGCGCGACGTCGCGGGCGGCAATGTCGCGGTGATCCGCCGCGACCGGCTCTATCAGGAGAGCGGCAAGCTCAACTCGGCGTTCATCGCCAAGGGCGATTTCGTTGCCGATGCGGTGGCGACGCTCGAGGATATCCAGTCGAGCCTTTACGGCGAGGCGCGCGAACGGCTCCATAGCAATATCCGCCGCGACGTCACCGACCTGAAGGCGCATTTCGCCGGCGACGACAAGTTCACCGGCTGGGCCGAAGTGCAATGGTCGCGCCCGAGCGGGGCTGCGCTCGACGAGATCGTCGAACAATTAAAGGCGCTCAAGCTGACGATGCGCAACACGCCGCTCGATGCCGCACCGGCCGACGGCGCCTGCTTCTTCACTGGCGACCCGGCGGTCGAGCGCGTGCTGATCGGGCGCACCTACTAACCGCGACACCCTTGCGCCGGGGGGTGGGGCGTTCTAGCCTTCACATCGAGGGGCTCGAAGGAGACTGTCGATGCGATTTCCTCTGTTAATCGCGGCGGCGACGCTGGCCCTGGCCGCGCTTCCCGCCGCGGCGCATCATGGCTGGTCGTCCTACGACGAGACCAAGCCGGTTACACTGACCGCGTCGTTCGCCGAATTGTCGTGGGGCAATCCGCATGGCAGCGCGAAGATGCGCTGGAAGGGCAAGGTCTGGGACGTGATATTGGCGCCGGTCGGCCGCATGGAAGCGCGCGGGCTGACGCGCGCCGAGATCGAGCCCGGCAAGCGCTTTCGCTTGACCGGCTATCTCCGGCGCGATGGCGCCACCGAAATGCGGGTCGAGCGCGTGATGATCGGCAAGAAGACGGTCGAACTGCGCTGAGGGAGGCGGCGTGGAGCCCGTTCTGACCGCCGCCGCCGCGTGGCTCGATACGGCCGGCGTCGGACCCTGGTCGCGCGGCTCAACACTCGTCTATCCCGTCGCCAATACGCTGCATCTGCTGGGCCTCATCATGCTGATCGGCGGAATCGGCGTCGTCGATTTGCGGGTTATTGGTCTGTGGCGGACGCTGCCGCTCGTGGAACTGTCGCGCGCGCTGACGCCCTTCGCCGTCGCCGGGCTGATCCTGATGGCGGCCAGCGGCGCGGTCCTCTTCGCCGCCGACGGCGCGGCGCTGGCGCGGTCGACCATTTTCGAACGAAAATTGATTATCGTCGCTGCGGCACTCGCGAACGCCGCTGCTTTTCGACGGATATGGAACCCGCACATGGCGCACTGGACCGACAGCGTGCCCCGTCCGGCGCGGATAATGGCCGGCGCATCATTGCTCCTCTGGCTCGCGGCGGGCGCATCGGGGCGCTGGATCGCCTATGGCTGACATCGTCCGATCGCGCGCTATCGCTTGGTAAAGGCGCCCGGCGCGCTTATAGCCTTGGACCAATGAAAAAACGTTCGAATATAGCCCCCGGCCTGCCGACCAGTGAGCAGATCCTCGACTTCATTACGGCGTCCGACCAGCCCGTCGGAAAACGGGAGATCGCGAAGCATTTCGCTCTCCACGGCAATGACAAGATCGCGCTGAAGGCGTTGCTCAAGGATATGACCGACGAGGGGCTCGTCGATCTGGCGCCGGGCCGCGCCTTTCACAAGCATGGCGGCCTGCCGCGCGTGACGGTGCTGCGCGTCGCGGCGATCGAGGGTAGCAACGTCTGGGCGGTGCCCGAACGCTGGGAAGGCGCCGGTCCCGCACCGCGGCTGCGCGTGATGGAGCAGGGACGGAAGGGCGCGCTCGGCGTCGGCGACCGCATCCTCGCGCGCACCGAGGAACGCGGCAGCGGCCATGTCGCACATCCGATGAAACGGCTGCAGGCAAGCGCAGAGATGGTGATCGGCGTCCTCGTCGAGGAAAGGTCGCCCGGCGGCAAGCCGATGATCTGGTTGCGTCCCGCCGACAAGCGCGCGCGCTTCGACTTCGCGGTCGTCGACAAGGGTGATGCCGAGATCGGCGATCTGGTGCGCGCCGAACTGACGGGGCGGGGCCCTGCGACCAAGGCGAAGGTTATCGACCGCATCGGCGATCCTTTCGCGCCGAAGTCGCTGAGCATGATCGCGATCGCGCGGCACGAAATCCCGCATGTCTTCGACGGCGAAACGCTTGCCGAAGCTGAAAAAGCGGCGAAACTGTCACTCACCCCCGACGGCCGCGAGGATCTGCGCGACCTGCCGATCGTCGCCATCGATCCCATCGACGCGCGCGACCATGACGATGCCGTCTGGGCGATCCCCGACGAAGACCCCGGCAACAAGGGCGGCTTTCAGGCGATCGTCGCGATCGCCGACGTCAGTTACTATGTGCGTCCCGACGGCGCGCTCGACCGCGAGGCGCGGCGGCGCGGCAATAGCGTCTATTTCCCCGACCAGGTCGTGCCGATGCTTCCCGAAACGCTTTCGGCGGGCGTCTGCTCGCTGAAAGCGGGGCAAGACCGCGCCGCGATGGCGTGCCACCTCGTCATCGACAAGCAGGGCAAGGTGACGTCATGGCGTTTCACGCGCGCGCTTGTCCGGCTGCGCGCTAACATCGCCTATGAACATGCGCAGGCGGCCTATGACGCCGATACGGCGCGCGACGAATGGGATGCCGATGTGCTCCCGACGCTCCGGAATTTATGGGCGTGCTGGGCGCTCCTCGCGAAAGCTCGCGCCGCCCGCGCGCCGCTCGACCTCGACCTGCCCGAACGTCAGGTCATTCTCGACGAGCAGGGCGGCATCGCGGAAATTCGCGTCCGCGACCGGCTCGATTCGATGCGGCTGATCGAGGACTATATGATCGCCGCGAACGTCGCGGCGGCCAAGGCGCTCGAGGCGAAGAAGTCGCCGGTGATGTACCGCATCCATGAACCGCCGAGCCGCGAGAAGCTCGTGAGCCTCAAGGATTATCTCGAAACTTTCGAACAGAGCTTCGCGCTCGGACAGGTCATCACCCCCGCGGTGTTCAACCGCCTGATCGATGGGTTTTCGGAAGACGACCGGCTGCCCGAGATCATGCAGGCAATTTTACGGAGCCAGACACAGGCTTATTATGGCCCCGCCAATGCCGGCCATTTCGGTCTCGCGCTCGGCTCTTATGCACATTTCACTTCGCCAATCCGCCGCTACGCCGACCTGATCGTCCACCGCGCGCTCGTCGACAGCTATCGCCTCGAAGTGCCGGGCAAGCCCAAGGGCCTGCCCGCGCGCACCGGGCTGGGCGAGGCCGACGCCAAGGGATTGTCGCGGATCGGCGAGGCGATCAGCGCGCTCGAACGCCGCGCGATGGAGGCCGAGCGCGAGACCGTCGACCGCTATGTCGCAGCTTACCTCGCGACCAGAACGGGCGAGATTCTCGTCGCGCGCATCACCGGGGTCCAACCCTTCGGCTTTTTCGCGACCGTCGACGGGCTCGGGGGCGACGGGCTCGTGCCGGTGTCGACATTGGGCAGCGAACGCTTCTTCTACGACGAGGCGGCGCGGACGCTCGACAGCGAGCATGGCCGCGTGAGCTATACGGTCGGGCAGCGGCTCGAATTGCGGCTGATGGATGCCAATCCGATCAGCGGTGCGCTGCGCTTCGAGTTGCCCGATGCGCCCGAGGGCGGCTTCCGGAATCGGCCGCCGCGCCGCGACGGGGTGAAGAAGACCGGCAAGGGCGCTGGGAAAGACAGGGCGGGCAAGCATATGGTCGGCAAGCGCGGGCGTCCGGCGAATATCAAGCACAAAGGACGCAAGCGGTAATTCAGGCCGCAGCCATCGCCTGCAACAGCGCCGCGCTCTCCGCATCGGCCGGGAAAAAGGCCTCGATCGCCAGTTCCGACAGGGTGATATCGACCGGCGTGCCGAAGATCGTCACCGTCGACACGAAGCGAATCTGTCCCATCGGCGTGTCCAGGATCAGCGGCACCGCGATCCCGTTCGCCGCGCTGCCGTCATGCGCGTGGGTGCCGCCGCCATAGCCCGCGAGTTCCTCGCGCAGTGCGATCAATCCAGCATCGGCGCTCGCATCGATCTGATGATCGAGCCGTTCGAGCAGGTGCGCGCGCCATTCGCCATGATTGACGATATTCGGCGCGAGCCCATTGGGGTGCATCGCGACGCGCAGCACATTGACCGGCGGCTCGAGCAATTCGGGCGCCACGAGTTGCATGAGCAGCGCGACGGCGGCGTTCGCTGCCATCATGTTCCAGTGGCGATCGACCGCGAGCGCTGGGTAGGGCTCATGCCCCTTCAGCACATGCTCGACGATCGCCCGCATCCCCGCCATTTCGGGGCTGTCGAGCGGTCGCTCCTGATAATCGGGGGCATAGCCGCCCGCGAGCAGCAGCGCGTTGCGCGCACGGTGCGGCACTTCGAGGCAATCGGCGAGCCGCTGCAGCATCGCCGCGCTCGGTTTCGAACGGCCCGTTTCGATGAAGCTCAGATGCCGGGTCGAAATCTCGCTGTCGAGCGCGAGGTCCATCTGACTCATCCGGCGCCGGACGCGCCATTCGCGGAGTTGTTCGCCAAGAGCTGCGGGCTTCATCATCATTCTCCTTCGTAACGTCCGCTATACCCTTGGCTTCTGCTTTTCCATTACCTCCAGCGTAATCGACGCTATTCCATTCGCGGTCCAATTGGGTTGGGTCGAAAGGAGAATCACTATGTCGATCCGCAATCTCAAGAATATCCTCATCGCCGACGCCGTCACCTGCACGGGCGTCTTCGCCATCGGTCTGCTCGCTGCCGCGCCGGTCGGCGCGCTGCTCGGCCTGCCCGCCAATGTCATTGCGATCGGCGGCTGGATCTGCCTTGCCGCCGCGCTGTTGATGGTCATTGCGGCGCTGCAGAAGATCCCGAGTGCCGCGCTGGTCAAACTGATCGCGGCCGGCAATCTCGGCTGGGTCGCCGCGAGCTTTGCGGTCGTCGCGACCTTTTCCGCCGGAATGACCGGAATCGGCATCGCGGTCGTCATCGCGCAGGCCTTTGGCGTGCTCGGTTTCGCGATCCTCGAATGGAAAGCGGTGGTGACGCCGCGCGTCGCGGCCGTCTAACTCAGCGCATCGAGCCGGGCGATATCGATCCCGCCCGGCACCAGCATCACCGGACAGGGGAGGGTTCCCGCATCCTGTCCGGTGAAATGCGCGACCAGCGGTCCGGGGGCACCCGCCGGAGCCGTTGCAAGGACGAGCGCGGCGATCTCGTCGCTTGCACCGATCAGCTCGCGCACGACCTCGACGGGCTTCCCCGACTTGATCAATATCTGCGGCGTCAGCCCCGCTTCCTGCACGACGGCATCGGCCGCCGCGGCGGTCAGCTCCTCGGCATGTTCGCGCGCTTCGGCTTCGATCGTCGCCTGGACGCCGCCAAAGGCGACGAAATCGTGCGGCGCGATAATCGCGAGCACGGTGACGCCGCCGCCCGTTCGCGCTGCGCGCCGCGCCGCGAAGCGCAGCGCCAGCGATGCCTCCGGGCTGTCGTCGATCACCACCAGATATGTCCGCATCACCCCGACCCCTCGTGTTTTTGCTTGGCCCAAAGAGTGCGTCACATTCGTATGAAACGCAAGCTGGCCCGCTGGACCTTGATCGGCACAGGGCTTATGGCGAAGAAGAATCCGTAGCGGCAGGCGCAGCCTGCAAGACTGACAGGGACAAGCCTAGACATGCCAATCGAACTGAAAATGCCCGCTCTCTCGCCGACGATGGAGGAGGGCACCCTCGCCAAATGGCTGGTGAAGGAGGGCGATGAGGTCAAGTCGGGCGACCTGCTCGCCGAAATCGAGACCGACAAGGCGACGATGGAGTTCGAGGCGGTCGACGAAGGCACGATTGCCCAGATTCTGGTCGCCGAAGGGACCGACAATGTGAAGGTCGGTACCGTGATCGCGACGATCGCGGGCGAGGGCGAGGATGCGTCGAGCGCGAAGGCTGCCCCGGCGCCTGCGCCCGCCGCCGAACCGAAGGCCGAAGCCGCGGCGCCAGCACCCGCTGCGGCTCCAGCGCCGACCCCGGCACCGGCGCCGGCAGCCGCTCCCGCCGCATCGGGCGACCGCATCAAGGCAAGCCCGCTCGCCAAGCGCCTTGCCGCCGAGCAGGGCATCGACCTCAAGGGCGTCACGGGCACGGGCCCCGGCGGTCGTATCGTCAAGGCCGACCTCGAAGGCGCCCCGGCGGGCGCCGCAGCCCCCGCCGGCGCAACCGCCGCGCCGGTTCCTGCCGCAGCCGCTCCGGCCCCGGCAGCCACCGGCGCGATCCCCGATTTCGGCATCCCGCACGAGGACGAGAAGCTCAGCGGCATGCGCAAGACGATTGCGCGCCGCCTCAGCCAGTCGATGCAGGAATCGCCGCACATCTACCTCACCGTCGACATCCGCCTCGACGCGCTCCTGAAACTGCGCGGCGAGCTCAACGCCAGCCTCGAAAGCCGCGGCGTCAAGCTCAGCGTTAACGACATGCTGATCAAGGCGCTTGCGGTCGCGCTCGAACGTGTGCCCTCGTGCAACGTCAGCTTCGGCGGCGACGTGATGCGCCAGTACAAGCGCGCCGACATTTCGGTCGCGGTCAGCATCCCCGGCGGCCTAATCACCCCGATCATCGTCGACGCGGGCGGCAAGTCGATGTCGAAGATTTCGACCGAAATGTCCGAACTCGCGGCAAAGGCGAAGGAAGGCAAGCTCCAGCCCAGCGAATATCAGGGCGGCACCGCCTCGATCTCGAACATGGGCATGATGGGGATCAAGCAGTTCACCGCGGTGATCAATCCGCCGCAGGCGATGATCATGGCGATCGGTGCGGGCGAGAAGCGCCCTTATGTGGTCGACGATGCGCTGGCGATCGCGACCGTGATGTCGGCAACCGGAAGCTTCGACCACCGCGCGATCGACGGCGCCGACGGCGCGCTGCTGATGAAGACCTTCAAGGAACTGGTGGAGAACCCGCTGGGGCTGGTGGCGTAAGATGCCCGAGGGGCCGAATAGCCCCTCTCCCCTTGCGGGAGAGGGGTTGGGGAGAGGGGGCCGCGCCGCGTCCGCGGCGCATAAGACTGTCTCCCAGCTTCTCGCCCGCAAAGTCATGTTGCTGGACCGTGCCCGCCAGATGCGATCGAACCCCACCGATGCCGAACGCCGGCTTTGGTCGATCCTGCGCGCGGGGCGGCTTGAAGGCCTCCGCTGGCGGCGTCAGGAGATCATCGACGACCGCTATATCGCCGACTTCATCTGCTTCGAACATCGTCTGATCGTTGAAGCCGATGGGGGCCAGCATGGCGAAAATGCTTATGATGCCGAACGCGATGCCTATCTGACCGCGCAAGGCTTTCGTATCCTGCGCTTCTGGAACAACGACATTCTCGCCAACAGTGACGGCGTCGTCGCGAGCATCCTGGATGCCATCGATTCGTCAAGCGCGCAGATGCGCGCCGACCCCACACCCCAACCCCTCTCCCGCAAGGGGAGAGGGGCTTTTGAAGGAGCCCATAATGGCTGACACCAACTACGACCTCATCGTCCTCGGCTCGGGCCCCGGCGGCTATGTCGCGGCGATCCGCGCGGCACAGCTGGGGCTGAAAACGGCGATCGTCGAGCGCGAGAATCTCGGCGGCATCTGCCTCAACTGGGGCTGCATTCCGACCAAGGCGCTGCTGCGTTCGGCCGAAATCTATCATTACATGCAACACGCCGGCGACTATGGCCTGATCGCCGCGCAGATCAGCGCCGACATTGAGGCGGTCGTGAAGCGGAGCCGTGGTGTCGCGAAACAGCTGAGCCAAGGCGTCGCCTTCCTGATGAAGAAGCACAAGATCACCGTCCATATGGGCGAAGGCAAGCTGACCGCGCCGGGCAAGCTGGAAGTGAAGGGCGAGAAGGGCAGCGAAACGCTGACCGCGAAGAATATCATCGTCGCCACCGGCGCGCGCGCGCGCGACCTGCCGTTCGCGCCCGCCGACGGCAAGCGCATCTGGACCTATCGCCACGCGCTCGTCCCGCCCGAAATGCCGAAGAAATT
Organism: Sphingopyxis sp. PAMC25046; assembly: GCF_004795895.1. Classification (NCBI taxonomy): domain Bacteria; kingdom Pseudomonadati; phylum Pseudomonadota; class Alphaproteobacteria; order Sphingomonadales; family Sphingopyxidaceae; genus Sphingopyxis; species Sphingopyxis sp. PAMC25046. Next base: position 2,330,270 of record NZ_CP039250.1, on the reverse strand, counting down.
GCTCGTCATCGGATCGGGCGCGATCGGCATCGAATTCGCGAGCTTCTACAGCGACATGGGCTGCGACGTGACCGTCGTCGAGATGCTCGACCGGCTCGTCCCCGTCGAGGACGCCGACGTGTCGGCCTTCCTCGAAAAGCAACTCAAGAAGCAAGGCATGACGATCTACACCGGCGCGGGCGTTGAGGAGCTCAAGGCGACCGCGACCGGCGTCACCGCAAAGATCAAGACGAAGGACGGCAAGACCGAAAGCGCCGAATTCAGCCATGCCATCGTCGCGATCGGCATCGTCCCGAACACCGAGAATATCGGGCTCGAAGCGCTCGGCGTGAAGACCACAAAAGGCCATATCGACACCGACGCAATGTGCCGCACCAACGTCCCCGGCATCTGGGCGATCGGCGACGTCACCGCCCCGCCTTGGCTCGCGCACAAGGCGATGCATGAATCGGTGATTTCCGTCGAGGCGATCGCCGGCAACCATCCGCACGCGATGGACCCGCGCAACATCCCCGGCTGCACCTATTGCCGCCCGCAGATCGCCAGCGTCGGCCTGACCGAGGCGAAGGCGAAGGAACTCGGCTATGAGGTCAAGGCCGGCACTTTCCCCTTCATCGGAAATGGCAAGGCGATCGCGCTGGGCGAATCCGAAGGTTTCACCAAGACCGTGTTCGACGCGAAGACCGGCGAACTGCTCGGCGCGCACATGATCGGCGCCGAAGTCACCGAGTTGATCCAGGGCTATACGATCGGGAAGACCGCCGAACTGGTCGAGGATGATTTTATCGGCACCGTCTTCCCGCATCCGACGCTCAGCGAAACGATGCACGAGGGCGTGCTCGCCGCGTTCGGACGGCCGCTGCATATTTGATCCCGATCCTCCCTGTGGCGAAGCCATGGGGAGGGGGACCGCTCGCCGCAGGCGAGTGGTGGAGGGGCCCCTACGTCGGCCCCTGCGGGGCCGCCACCTCCCCATGGCTGCGCCACAGGGAGGATATTCTTGTTTCGACGCTCACGCTTTCCCGCCTTGGCACTGGCGCTCTTCATCGCCGTCGTCCTGCTCGGTTTCGCAGTCGGCGCGGGCTGGACCGAAACCGTCGACTGGCAAATCTCGCAATCCCTGTCGCTCCGCATCGACGAAAGTGCTCCCGCCTTTATCGCCTTCATGCAATGGGCGAGCTGGATCGGCGGCGGCACCCCGCGCTGGATCATCGTCATCCTGCTCTGCGGGCTCGTCTGGCACTGGTGCGGGCCGCGTTGCGCGGTGGCGCTCGGCGGCGCGTCGCTGCTTTCCAACCTCGCGTCGAGCTCGCTCAAGCTCGGCTTCGGCCGCGCGCGGCCCGATCTGATCGACCATCTCGACCATCAAACGAGTTTTTCCTACCCCAGCGGCCACGCGACGAGCGCGGCGGTCGTCTATCTGCTCCTCGCCTGGCTCGCGCCGCCACGCTGGCGGCCCTTCGCCTGGACGCTCGCCGCCGCGATGATCATCCTCAACGGCTCTTCGCGCATCATGCTCGGCGTACATTGGGCAAGTGACATCGCGGGCGGCACGATGCTCGGCACCGCCTTCGCGCTGCTCGGCGCGTGGTGGGTCGGCCGACAGAAGATTTCAGCCTGAACATTTTCCGCTGTCCTATTTCGCGCCGCTTTGCCATCAGGTTCGCGGGGATTGATAAGGGGTGGGGCGAAGATGAAATCGCGAATGAAGTTCGGCAGTTTTCTGTGGATAATCGCTTTGGGATCGGCGTCGCTTTTCGTCGCCCCAATCGCTCCGGTAAAGGCGCGGGAGTCGACCGGACAGACGGTCATCACCGCGGCGCGCTATATCGATGTGCTAACGGGAAAGATCGTCGAATTTCCAGCGATCTTCGTCGGCGCAGACGGCCGCATCACGAACATCGCCGATGCGCGCACGGTGCGCTGGGGATCAAACGTCAAGCATATCGATCTGAGCGACAAGACGCTGCTGCCGGGCCTGATCGACATGCACGTCCATCTCGACGGCCCCGCCGACATCGGCGGCTATCGCGGGCTGGAGTTCACCGACAGCTTCTGGGGCATGACGGCGGTCAAGAATGCGAACGATATGCTCGGCGCGGGTTTCACCACCGTGCGCAACGTCGGGTCGAGCGACCGCAACGACATCGGGCTCAAGCAGGCGATCGACGCGGGCTATGCGACTGGGCCGCGTATCGTGCCCGCAGGCTACGCGCTCGGCGCGACGGGCGGCCATTGCGACAGCACCTTCCTGCCGCCCAGCCTCGAAAAGAAGGACGGCAAGGAAGAGGGAATCGGCGATACGCCCGACGAACTGCGCTATCAGGTCCGCCGCCAGCGCAAATATGGCGCCGAGGTGATCAAGGTCTGCGCGACCGGCGGCGTCTTTTCGCGCAATACCGAGCCGGGGCAGCTTCAGGTGTCCGAAACGGAACTCGCCGCGATCGCCGACGAAGCGCACCAGTGGGGGCTGCGCGTCGCCGCGCACGCGCATGGCGCCGAGGGCATCCGCGCCGCAATCGCCGCGGGGATCGACACGATCGAACATGTCAGCTTGGTCGATGACGAGGGCATTCGCATGGCGACCCAACGCAAGCGGCCGGTATGGTTCTCGATGGATATCTATAACACCGAATATACCCAAGCCGAAGGCGCGAAGAACGGCGTGCTCGAGGATAATCTGCGCAAGGACCGCGAGATCGCGCAGATTCAGCGCGACAATTTCCGCAAGGCCGTGAAGGCGGGTGTGCGAATGGTGTTCGGCTCGGACGCGGGCGTGATGCCGCACGGCGACGTCGGCAAGCAGTTCCGCGTCATGGTCGAATATGGGATGACCCCAATGCAGGCGATCCAGGCCGCGACGAAGAACGCTGCCGAGGCGCTGGGACGCGAAAAGGATGTCGGGGCGATCGCGGTCGGCCGCTATGCCGATATCGTCGCGGTCGACGGCGACCCGCTGGCCGACGTGCGCCAGCTGGAAAGCGTCGATGCGGTGGTGAAGGGCGGGGTGCTAGTGCGGGGCCAATAGGCCCCTAGACCACTAGCCGGTCGACCAGCGCCTCGCGCATCTCGGGGGTGAAGTTCAACACCGCTTCGGCGTAGGTCGGGATATCACCATGGTCACGGCGCACGGTGGCGAGCGCGGCGTCGAGATAGGAAGGATTGACCGACATCAGCGCGCGGATCGCGTCGTCGTGGATCTCGGCGCCATAGCGCGAGCGGATATGCGCCGCGCCCTGCGCAATGCGTTCCTCGATCTTTCCGGCGGTGTTGGTCAGCAGATAGTCGTGCATCAGATCATCCTCATGCACGCCGAGCAGCCGGTGGACGATCGCCACGGCAAAGCCGGTGCGGTCCTTGCCCGCGACGCAGTGGACGAGGCTCGGCGCGTCATATTCAGCGAGCGCGCCGAGATAGAGCCGGAGCGTCGCGACGAGCGCCGGACGATAGGGCATGCCGGCGTAGGTATCGATCATCCGGTGTCGCGCCGTCGCGACATCAATCGTCCCGCCTGCCGCCTGAAGGTGCGGCGCGAGGCCCGCGGTGACCCCGCCCGCGAACAGTACGCGCGCCGAGAAATTCTCGGAGCGCCGGCACGGGTGCATCTCGCGCTCGTCGTCTCCGCGGAGATCAACGACCGTTTCGAGCCCCAGCGCGTCGAGCGCGGCCAGATCGTCGTCGGTTGCCGCTTCATGATGCGCCGAGCGCCACAGCGTCCCTTCGCGCAGACGCCCGCCGCCCTCGACGGCATAACCGCCATAGTCGCGGAAATTGTGGATACCGGACAGCGGCAGGACACGCTCGGCGAGCATGGTCATTCTCCTGTAAAAATAGGGGGGCGCTTTTCGACGAACGCGTTGATCGCCTCCCGGTTATCCGCGGTTTCATGGACGATCGCCTGATAGGCTGCGCTCAATTCCAAAATATCGCTCATCCGGCTGTGCTGCGCCTCGCGCAACAAACGCTTCGTCAGGCGCAGCGCCCGGGGCGGGTTGCAGACGATCCGCTCGGCGATGGCGATCGCACGATCGAGCAGTTCCGCATCGGGCACGACGTCCGTGACCAGACCATATTCCTTTGCCCGAGCCGCGTCAAAGCGATCGCCGGTCAGGAACAGTTCGGCGGCGCGCGAATAGCCGAGTATCTTCTGCAGCAGCCAGGCGCCGCCGTCGCCGGGGACGATCCCGACCTTGATGAAGCTGCACGCGAACTGCGCGCTTTCGGCGGCGATGCGGATGTCGCAGGTGCAGGCAAGATCGGCGCCGAGCCCGATCGCATGTCCGTTGACCGCGGCGATCATCGGCACTTCGCAATCCATCAGCGCGCGGATCACCGCCTGCACGCCCTTGCGGTAATTGGCGCGGGTGGAATCGGGCTGGTCGAGCACGCCGATCCCGGTGCGATCCTGCATGCCCTTGAGGTTGCCGCCGGCGCTGAACGCCTTGCCGCTGCCGGTAAGGATGATCGCGCTGACGCTGCGGTCGTCGCCGAGGGTGCGCAGCGTGTCGATGATGTTCTGGCAGTCCTCGTGGGTGCCGATCGCATTCATGCTTTCGGGCTTGATCATCGTCAGGATTGCGATCTTGCCCCGCCGCTCGACACTCAAAAATTCGCCCATCTTCAATAATCCTTTGCTGCCTAACCAAAGCTATTGCATGGCTGGTGCGACATGCAAAGCTTCGCGCTCTATCCTTTCGATCCGCCCGGCGACACTGTCGCACTGCGCACCGATTTGCGAGCCTGGCTTGCGGCGAACCAACCCACGGATGACGTCGTGGCGCGCGCGAATTGCTGGGCGAGCTTCGATCCCGATTTCAGCCGCGCGCTTGGGGCGGCGGGTTATGTCGGCATGACGCTCCCGGCAATTTATGGCGGCGGCGATCGGCATCCACTTGAACGCTATGTGGTGATCGAGGAACTGCTCGCGGCGGGCGCGCCCGTCGGCGCACACTGGATCGCCGACCGACAGACCGGGCCGCTGATCCTGCGTTATGGCAGCGAGGAGCAGCGGCAACGCTATCTTCCGGGGATCGCCAAGGGCGAGCTTTATGCCTGCATCGGCCTGTCCGAGCCGGGCGCGGGGTCCGATCTTGCGGCAGTGCGGACGTCGGCGCGCGAAACGAGCGAAGGCTGGCGGATCAACGGCCAGAAAATCTGGACCACGGGCGCACATCTGTCGCATGTCATCCTCGCGCTCGTGCGCACCGAGGAAGGCAGCGAGCGCAATGCGGGGCTAAGCCAGTTGCTGATCGACCTCGACACGCCCGGCGTGACGATCCGCCCGATCATCGACATGGCGGGCAACCATGATTTCAACGAGGTGTTTTTCGACGATGTGCTCGTCCCGCATGGCGCCCTCGTCGGCGAACGCGGGCAGGGATGGAAACAGGTTACGGCCGAACTGGGGCTCGAACGGTCGGGACCCGAACGTTATCTGTCGAGCCATGCGCTTCTGGTCGCGCTGATCGATGCGGCGGGGGCCGATCCCGATCCGGCGGTGGCTGGGCTGATCGGCGAACTGACGGCCGAGATGTGGACGCTGCGTCAGCTGTCGATGTCGACCGCAGCAAAGCTCGCGGCGGGCGAGGATCCGATGGTCGAGGCGTCGGTGGTCAAGGAACTGGGCAATGCGTTCGAACAGGATATGCCGCGCCGCGTGCAGGCGATCGTCAACTTTGATTGGGACGACGAAGACGATCTGGCAAGGCTGCTCCGCGCACTCCTTATCGCGTCGCCCAGCTTTTCGCTGCGCGGCGGGACGCGCGAAGTGATCCGCGGGATCATCGCGCGCGGATTGGGCCTTCGATGAGCGCGGCGCGCGACATGCTCTGCGACACTACGCGTACGGTTCTGGCCGGTGCCGACGATATCGCGCCGGTCGAAGAGGCGGGTTTCGCGCTGCTGCTTGTGGCGGAGGACGAAGGCGGTTTTGGCGGTGATTGGGGCGATGCGAATGCCGTCCTTCACATCGCAGGTATGTTGGCGCCCGACCTGCCGGTCGCCGACGTCATCCTCTCGGGCCTCGGCGACGTTTCGATGCCGCACCGCGCCGCCGCAACGGTCGGCCTGATGGCCGGCGCGATGGGGCAGGCGCTGTCGCTTTCGATCGACCATGTGAACACGCGCCAGCAATTCGGCCGCCGGCTCGGCAAGTTTCAGGCGGTGCAGCAATCGCTCGCGGTGATGGCGTGCGAGGTGGCGGCGGTCGACGCGGCTGCAGCCGCGATGGCGGCGCGGCTCGACGCGACGGGGTTCGACGCCGAAGCGGCGGGTTTCGAAATCGCCGCCGCGAAGCTGCGCGCCAATCGCGCGGTCGGCGTTGTGACCGCAATTGCGCACCAAGTGCATGGCGCGATCGGGTTCACCGAGGAATATGACCTGTGCCGCGTCACGATCCCGCTGATGCGCTGGCGCGGTGAGCATGGCAACGACGCCCACTGGGCGCGGACCCTTGGGCGTCAGGTTGCCGCCCTCGGCGGGCGCGGCCTCTGGGAAGGTCTGACCGCCCGCGCCGGGTGACGGGTCAGCGCAGCGCACCGCTTTCGCGCAGTGCGGCGATGCTCGCTACATCATAGCCAAGACCCGTCAGCACGGTATCGCCGTCGGCGCCGACCGCAGGCGCAGCGCGCGGCGTGTCGTTGACCGTCGCCGAATAGCGCGGGGCGGGAGCGGGCTGGATCGCGCCGCCCACCGTGAGGAAGGTTTCGCGTTCGACATTGTGCGGATGCTGCGGCGCCTCGCCCAGCGACAGGATCGGCGCAAAGCAGACGTCGGTCATTTCCATGATCGCGCACCATTCGTCGCGCGTCTTCGTCTTGAACAGCGCAGTGAGCTTTTCCTTCAGCGGACCCCATTTCGACGGGTCGAGTTGGGCGTCGAAATCGGCATCATCGGTCAACCCGGTCTTTTCGCGAAGCAGCGCATAGAATTGCGGTTCGATCGAACCGATCGAGACGAACTTGCCGTCGGAGCATTCGTAACTGTCGTAGAAGTGCGCCGCGCCATCGAGCATGTTGACGCCGGCCTCGTCCTTGAGCCGTCCTGCGGCGAGAAAGCCCCAGGTCATACCCGCGAGCAGCGCCGAGCCGTCGGTCATCGCGCAGTCGATCACCTGGCCCTCGCCGGTGCGCGCGGCGTGGACGAGTGCGCTCGACATGCCAAAGGCGAGCATCATGCCGCCGCCGCCGAAGTCGCCGACATAATTGACCGGCGGCACGGGCTTCTCACCCGCGCGGCCGATACCGTGGAGGACGCCCGAGAGCGAAATATAGTTGATGTCGTGACCCGCCGCCTGCGCATAGGGGCCGAACTGGCCCCAGCCGGTCATGCGCCCGTAGACGAGCTTCGGATTGTCGGCGAGCAGCACGTCGGGGCCGAGCCCGAGCCGCTCCATCACGCCGGGACGATAGCCCTCGATGATCCCGTCGGCGCTTTTGCAAAGTTCGCGCGCGATGCGGACCGCGTCGGGGTTCTTCATGTCGAGCGCGATCGAAGTGCGATTGCGGCTCAGCGGATCGCGCGGATCCATGAAGCCGCCGGGGCGATCGATACGGATCACCTCGGCGCCATGGTCGGCGAGCATCATGCCGCAGAAGGGGCCGGGACCAATGCCGGCAAATTCGATGATCCTGACACCCTTCAGCGGCCCGGTCATGTTTTACTCCTGTAACTCAGATACGTTCGATGATGATCGCGGGCGCCATGCCGCCGGCAGCGCACATGGTTACAAGGCCGTAACGGCCGCCCGAGCGTTCGAGCTCGTCGAGCGCGGTGCCGATCAGGATCGAGCCCGTTGCGCCGATCGGATGACCAAGCGCCATCGCGCCGCCGTTGATGTTGACCTTTTCGCGGGGCAAGTCGAGGTCGCGGATGAACTTTTCAGCGACGACCGAGAAGGCTTCGTTGATTTCCCAGACGTCGATGTCGTCCTTCGTCAGGCCGGCCTTTTCGAGCACCTTCTTCGCCGCCGGGACGGGCGCGTTAAGCATCAACGTCGGATCGTCGCCGATATTGGCATAGGCGACGACGCGCGCGCGCGGCTTCAGGCCGTGCTTGTCGGCATAATCCTTCGACGTCAGCAGGATCGCGGCGGCACCGTCGACGACACCCGACGAATTGCCGGCATGGTGGAAATGCTGGATTTCGAGATCGGGGTAACGGCGGTTGATCTGCTTCCTGAAAGTGAAGCCGCCGCCCATGTCGAAATCGGCGAGGCCCGCGAAGCTCGGCTTCAGCGCCGCGAGGCCTTCGGCGGTGGTTTCGGGGCGCGGAAATTCCTCGCGGTCGAGCGCGACGCTGCCGTCGGGATTGAGCACCGGCACGACCGACTTGGCGAAGCGGCCTTCCTTGATCGCGCGATCGGCGCGCTGCTGGCTAACGAGCGCGAGCGCGTCGAGATCTTCGCGGCTGATCCCCTCGATCGTCGCGATCGCGTCGCCGCAAATGCCCTGATGCGATTGCGGGTGGAGTTCGTCGAGCGCTTCGTGACCCGAGCCCATCAGGCGCGGCGGCAGGCCGGCGTTCGCCTGTTCGGCAGCATGGGCGCTGGTGTAGCTCATCATTTCGGTGCCGCCCGCGATGACGCAATCTTCCATGCCGCTCATCACGCTGGCGGCGGCAAAGTTTACCGAGCTGATGCCGCCTCCGCAGAAGCGGTCGAGCGTCGTGCCCGAAGCCTTGGTGTCATAGCCCGCCGACAGCGCCGCCATGCGGCCGAGATCGCCGCCCTGCTTGCCATTCTGCGACGAAGTCGACCAGACGATGTCGTCGACCGTCGCGGTATCGAGATGGTTGCGGTCGCGGATCGCGGCGAGCACGGTCGCGGCGAGATGCTGCGGGTGGAGGTGCGACAACGCACCCTTGCCGGGCTTGCCGATCCCGCGGGGAGTACGGACGGCGTCGATGATATAGGCTTCGGCCATGGGGATATTCCTTCGCTGAGAGAATTAACGGGGGGCCATGCGGATCGCGCCGTCGAGGCGGACGGCCTGACCGTTGAAATAGGTGTTGCGGATCATTTCTATCGCGAGGCTCGCATATTCTTCGGCCTTGCCGAGCCGCTTGGGGAAGGGGACCGAGGCTTCGAGGCTCTCCTTCACCTTCGGGTTCATATTGTTGAGGAGCGGCGTGCCGAATACGCCGGGCATGATCGAATTGACGCGGATGCCAAGGTCCATCAGGTCGCGCGCCATCGGAAGGACAAGGCCGTTCACCCCGGCCTTTGCCGAGCCATAGATGACCTGCCCGATCTGGCCGTCCTGCGCGGCGACCGAAGCGGTCAGCACAATCGCGCCGCGCTCGCCGTCTTCCATTTCGGGAAGGATCGCCATGCCTTCGGCGGCGATCGACGCGACGCGGTAGCTCGCGGTCAAAATGCCTTCGACACCAAAGGCATAATCGGCGGTCGGCGTCCTGCGATAACCACCCGTTTCCTTGTCGTAGGCCAGCGTCTTGCCGCGACGCGACGTCATCGCGCAGTGCACGCATACGCGCTCCTGGCCATGCGCCGCGCGCGCCTTGGCATAACCGTCCACAACCGATTGCTCGTCGGTGATGTCGACACGCACGAACAGCCCGCCGATCGATGCCGCTACCTCCTCACCGAGCGCGTCGTTGATGTCGAAAATGGCGACCTTCACTCCAGACGCGGCGAGCGCCTCGGCGGTTGCGCGGCCGAGGCCCGACGCGCCACCGGTGACCACGGCCGATATGCTGGAATCGATTTTCATGGGGAGGCTCCTCAGGCGGGTATCTGGTTGAAGGGAATACCCTTGTCGGGGCGATGGTCCTGCGGCAGGCCGAGGATGCGTTCGGCGATCGTGTTGAGCAACGTCTCGTCCGACCCGCCCGCGATGCGGCCCGTCGGCGCGTTGATCCAGCTCGATGCCCAGTCGTCCTTGGGCGAGGCATGTTCGTCGAACGCGAAGGCATCGGTGCCCTGCAGATCGAGGGCAAGTTCTGACAGCTTCTGCCGCGAGCGCACCGCGACAAGTTTGTTGAGCGAGCCTTCGGGCCCCGGCGTCATGCCCGCCTGCATCATCAGCCGGGCGCGCCGGTTGATCGAATCGAGCCCGGCGCGCATCGCATGGTTGCGCGCGATCTGCTGACGGATACGGCCATCCTCGATCGCGGGGCGACCGTTCAGCCGCACCTCTTTGGCGAGATCAACGAAGAGGTCGAGGTGCGGCCCGAAACCCGCGCTGTCTGTCGCGACATAGCGTTCTATCATCAGCGTCGCGAGCGCGACCGCGAAGCCGCCGCCAACTGGCGACATGCGATGATCGTCGCTGATCTTCACATCGTCGAAGAAGACTTCGTTGACGTGGCTGTCGCCGCCCGCGAGCTTGATCGGACGCACGGTGACCCCCGGCGCCTTCATGTCGACCCAGAAGTAAGTGAGACCCTTATGCTTCGCGACGGTCGGGTCGGTTCGCACGACGATGACGCCATAGTCGCTATACTGCGCCCAGCTCGTCCACACTTTCTGTCCGTTGATCTTCCAGCCGTTGCCGTCGGTTTCGGCGCGGGTGCGGAGGCCCGCAAGATCGGTGCCGCCCGAGGGTTCCGAAAAGAGCTGGCACCAGATTTCTTCACCCTGCAGCGCCTTGAGCACGCGCTCCTTCACGAACTCGCGGTCACTGCCGAACTGCATCAGCACGGGGACGGGCATGCCGAGCGAGATGCCGAAATAGACGTTCGGGAAGCCGTGCTTCATCTCTTCGCCCTCGAAAGTGATCTTCTCGATATGGCCGAGCCCCTGACCGCCGAGGTCGGTCGGCCAGTTGATTCCGGCATATCCGGCGTCGAACTTGGCCTTCTGATAGCGGCGGCCGAGCGCGAGATCTTCTTCGACGGTCAGCCCCTCGCGCGCTGCCTTGCCGAAGGCGGGCACCATCGCTTCGCACCATTCAGCGGCCTTGGCGCGATAGGTTTCGAGGTCGGTCATGCGCCTGCTCCTGCCAACCGGTCGACGAGTATATCTTCCCAGAAGAAGCTGCTCCCCTGTTCGAGCGCGAGCGTGCGCGACCGGCGCATGTGGAGGTGGAGGCCGATCTCCCAAGTCACGCCGATCCCGCCGTGAATCTGGATGCAATCGCGCGCGGCGGTGTCGTAGGCCTCGGTCGCCGACAAGCGCGCGGCGGCGGCGGCGGTGATGAAATCATCCTGTCCTTCGCACGCGGCTGCGTGGATCGCATTGGCGCGCGCCAGTTCGACAAGGCCGTAAAGCTCGGCGATGCGGTGCTTGATCGACTGAAAGGCGCCGATCGGCTGACCGAACGCCTTGCGCGTCAGCGCATAGTCGCGCGCGATTTCCATCAGCGCTTCGGCGCCGCCGGTCTGTTCGTGCGCGGTAACGACCGCCTGCAGCGCAAGGATGCGGAGCGCTGCGGCACGTGCCGCCTCGCCGGTCACGAGAGGCTCCGCCGGTGTGCCGGCAAATGTGATATCCGCGACGCAGCGGCTGTTGTCGAAGCTGTCGACAGCCTTGCGTTCGATGCCGGCCAGATCGACGATCAGCAGCGCGGGTGTTCCGCCGTCTAGCGCGAGAAGGATGGCGACATCGGCGAAGAGGCCGCCCGATACGCCTGGAGCCATTCCTTCGACCTTCCCGGCATTCAATCCAATCGCCGGTTGGTCGGGCAGGGCATCCGCTCCCGCCGCAAAGGCGATGGCGCCGATCGTTTCACCGCTTGCGAGGCCCGGGAGCCAGCGCGCCTTCTGCGTATCGTTGCCGTAAAGCTCGATCGCCTTGGCCGCGCCGAAGTTCGAGGTGAGAAAGGGGGCGCCGCTGAGCGTCCGACCCGCCTGATGCGCGATCAGCCCCAGCTCGACGAGACCGAGATCGAGGCCGCCATAGGCTTCGGGAAGCGCGAGCGCCGTCCAGCCCTGCTCCTTCGCGGTCGTCCAGAAACCGTCATGATATCGGCCGCTCGTCTGGAGCAGGGGCAGCAGGTCATCCTTGCTGACCCGCGCTTCGAGCGCGCGACGCGATTCGGTTGCGATCGCCTGCTGCCCTTCGTCGTACAAGATCGACATCGGCCCGATTCCTCTACCCTATGGTTTCCGATCATCATCCGGACGTTAACGTAAACGTCAAGTGTTTTGACGCTACGGCCGCTCGCTGGTCAACTGGCGGCCGTGTCAGGCAAGGCCGGCCTTCCAGTCGCGCTTGATCTTTTTCGCGAGGCTCCATTTGTGAACCTCGGTCGGGCCATCGTAGATGCGAAAGGCGCGAACTTCGCGGAACACCTGCTCGACGATCGTCTTGTCGGTGACGCCGGTGCCGCCCATGATCTGGACGCAGCGGTCGGCGATGCGCATCAGCGCCTCCGAAACTGCGACTTTTGCCATCGAGCTTTCGACGGTGCCAAGCGATCCGGTGTCGAGCACGCCCGCGCACCAGTCGATCATCAACTCGGCCTGTTTGAGGTCGATCATATTCTCGGCGAGCATGAAGCCGACGCCTTCGTGATCGATCAGCGGCTTGCCGAACGCCTCACGGCGATTGGCGTAGTCGGTCGCGATCTCGTGCGCGCGAATGCAGCAGCCGAGCCAGCGCATGCAGTGCGACAGGCGGGCAGGCGATAGGCGCACCTGCGCGTAGCGAAAGCCTTCGCCGACTTCGCCAAGCATCTGGTCGGCGGGGATGCGCAGATTGTCGATCATCAGCGTCGCATGGCCGCCGGGCATCGAACTGTCGATCGTGTTCGGCACATCATCGATGCGGATCGCGGGATCGGGCAGGTCAACGAGGAACATGCATGCGCCCTGCTCGGCCTTGGCCATCACGATGCCGACGCGCGCGCCCTGTGCCCCGGTGATGAAGGTCTTGCGGCCGTTCACGACCCAATGATTGCCGTCGAGATGGCATGTCGTCTTCATCATTGATGGATCAGAGCCCGCGCCGCCCTCTTCTGCGGGTTCGGTCATGAAGAAGGCCGAACGAACCTCGCCCGCGACCATCGGCTTCAGAAACCGTTCCTTGAGTTCGAGGCTGCCCTCCTTGCCGAGCAGATACATATTGCCCTCGTCGGGCGCCATGGTGTTGCACGCGAGCGGGCCGAGCGGCGACAGGCCGCTCTTGATAAGGACGACCGCGGTCTCGCGCTGGTTGAGGTGGCTGCCGTCGGACAGGATATGCGGCGTCAGCACACCGGCGGCGCGCGCGTGCTCGCGCATTTCCATGACCAATTCATCTGTCGGCGCGCCATGATGGTCGCGGCGCGGGTCAGCTTCATAGGGAATGATCTTTTCGCGCACGAAGGCTTCGACTTTTTCGGCGATGGCGCGCGCTCGATCCGATATGCCTTCGTGCGCTGCCATTCCGATTCCCTTCGTTATCTAACTATCTTCCTAGTCAACCCGACGTTGACGTAAGCGTCAAGTTATTTCATGGACCGGAACGAAGATGCCGTAAGGGCAGGAGCAATCAGGAGGGATCGAGATGGCTTTCAAGACACGCATTACCGAGATGCTGGGTATCGAACATCCGATCGTCCAGGGCGGAATGCAGAGCGTCGGCTACGCCGAACTCGCCAGCGCCGTATCGAACGCCGGCGGTCTCGGCATCATCACCGCACTGACGCAGCCGTCACCCGAAGCGCTGCGCGAAGAAATCGAACGGTGCCGGGCGATGACCGACAAGCCGTTCGGCGTGAACATGACCGTCTTTCCGACGATCAACGCCCCCGAATACAAGGCCTATGCGCAGGCGATCATCGACGGCGGGGTCAAGATTGTCGAGACCGCGGGCACACAGGCAGTGCGCGAAATCTGGGAAATGCTGAAACCCCATGGCGTCACGATCCTGCACAAATGCACCGCGGTTCGACACGCGCTGTCGGCCGAACGTGCGGGCTGCGACATCATCTCGATCGACGGCTTCGAGTGCGCCGGCCATCCGGGCGAGGACGACATCCCCGGGCTGATCCTGATCCCGGCGGCCGCCGACAAGGTGAAGATCCCGATGTTGGCAAGCGGCGGCTTCGGCGACGGGCGCGGGCTGGTCGCGGCGCTCTCCCTCGGCGCGGAGGGGATCAACATGGGCACGCGCTTCTGCGCGACGCAGGAAGCGCCGATCCACGACAATGTGAAGCAGGCCTATATCGACAATGATGAGCGCGGCAGTTTCCTGATCTTCCGCAGCCTCAAGAACACCGCGCGCGTCGGGAAGAGCGCGGTGAGCGAAGAGGTGGTGCGCCGCCTCGCGCAGCCCGACGCCACCTTCGCCGACGTCGCCGAACTGGTGAACGGCAAGGCTGGGCGGGAACTGCTCGAGACCGGCGATCTCAGCAAGGGCGTGTTCTGGGCGGGGATGGTACAGGGGCTGATCCACGATATCCCGACCTGTCAGCAACTCATCGACCGGATTATCGCCGATGCCGACGCGATCATCGACCGGCGGCTGGCATCGATGCGCGGCTGATGCGCCCGAAGTCCTGACCTTAGCCGCTGGCGCGCCGTGACGGCTTTCGATATGATCCGATTCTTCGCAATTTGATCGTATCGAAGCCCGCCGGCGTTCGCGTCTGCCGGCGCGGCAAGGGGGATGTTTGAGCCTCATCGAATATAAGGGTTTCGGCGGCGTAGTGCTGGCGGCCGACATGCTGGGCGACGAGAATGATCCCGCGGTGCTGCTGGTGCCCGAGATCGGGCAGGGCCGCGCGGCATGGCGTGATGTTGCCGAAGCCTTGGTGCTTTCGGGCCGCCGCGTCGTGAATCTCGACCTTCGGGACGACGATGAACTCGCGCCGCATATAGAGGACCTGCGCGCCGTTCTCGCCCAGATGGGATCGCGCCCGGTCGTCGTCGCGGCGGGGCGGGGCAGCTGGATCGCCACGCGTGCGCTGGGGCACGACGGGGCGCATCTCGCCGCGGGTCTTGTGCTTGTCGACATGCCCGTCGATCAGGATGCCATCGAAAGCGGCGTCGCGGCGCGCCTCACACTGCCGACCCTCGTCGTGCGCGGCGGCTTCGCGCCCGCGCAGGGCAGCGTGGTGAGCGATGCGTTCAGCGCCGCGTTGCCGTTCGGCGAGAGCGCCGACATCAACGAATGCGATCTCGAACTCGCCTCCGACCGCGAGGAAGCGCTGCTCGGCCAGCTGCTCGAATTTCTCGAGCGTCGCCAGCCGCGCGAGGCGATGGAGTTCAAGGCGGGATCCGATCCGCGCACCTTGCGCGATGCGATGGGGTGTTTTGCCACCGGCATTACGATCGTTACCGCGCTCGATGCGATGGGCACGCCGGTGGGATTGACCGCGAACAGCTTTACGTCGGTGTCGCTCGATCCGCCGCTCCTGCTCGTGTGCATTGCGAATACCGCTGGAACGGCGCCGGCGTTGCGCAATGCCGCGTATTTCGGCGTCAATGTGCTCCAGATCGGCCAGCAGCCTACATCCAACCGTTTTGCCGCAAAGGGGGAAGACCGCTTCGCCAACCAGCCCTGGGCGCCGGGGCAAACCGGCGTGCCGTTGCTTGGCAGCTCGCTCGTATCGTTCGAATGCCAGCGCGAATCGCTCCACGAAGCTGGCGATCATTTTATCCTCGTCGGCCGCGTCGTCCGCGCGCAGTTCGAACCGCACCGCGATCCGCTGCTCTATTTTCGCGGAAAATACCGGAGGCTGCATTTCGCATGATGGCGGACAGGGTGGTTTTATTAAGTTAAATCTATGTATTTGAAATAATTTTTCAAATTACATCCGCTAAATTTCGGACCCACACGGTTCCACCGCGCATCTGAATTCATGATTCAGTCCGTGCAACTCTTCTGCCATTGTTCGCCGCGATTGTCTAACATTTTCTTTTTTACTCCATCCCACAACGGCGACAGCCAACTCTATTATCGTCGGAAGATTTTTGGGCCTGGAGTTGGCATATGCGGAACCGGGGAAGCGGACCAACGGGAGGCGGTCAATGTGTATGACTGGCCGGTTACGGTCAGGCCCCTTAGCGGAGCCAACGAGACATAGCGGACAATCGTGCGGGAGGTTTGTTCTCCGACGTCCCACAAAGCCTGTTCGATTGGGATCTGAGCGGCTACAGCCATTACACAAGTTGCTGTGTGAATTTGGGGGTTAGGTGCCAATACTCGATTGGATGACGCGCGGTGAAGATGTGCGCGCGGCGGCGGGTGTGCCGTATCGACTACTGGAAGCGGTGCCCGCGCTGGATGGAGGCGATGCCGCCGCCGGCAACATGCTTATCCAGGGCGACAATCTCGACGCGCTGAAGGCGCTGCTCCCCTATTACAAGGACGCGGTAAAGTGCATTTACATCGATCCGCCCTACAACACGCGGTCGGCCTTCGAGCATTATGACGACAATCTGGAGCACAGCCAGTGGCTGGCGATGATCTATCCGCGTCTGGTGCTGCTGCGCGACCTGCTGGCGGAAGACGGCAGCATCTGGGTGTCGATCGACGATAATGAAGGCCACTACCTCAAAGTAATCATGGACGAGGTTTTCGGTCGCGCGAATTTCGTTGCAAGCCCGGTGTGGCAGAAGCGATATTCTCGTGAGAACCGAGGCGCGATTGGTGACGTGCATGAATATATTGCTGTCTACGCCAAGTCGCCGGAACGCTTCAAAACCGGACGGAACCGGCTGCCGCTCGATGAGAAGCAGGCGAAGATATACAGGAACCCTGACAACCCCGGGGAAACCGATCCCGCTAAACGATGGCGTGGCCTTCCCATGACGGCGCAAGGTTTCCGACCTAACCAGATGTATGAGATCGTCGCCCCGAACGGGCGCCAGCATCGGCCGCCGGAAGGGCGCTGCTGGTCCATGATAGAAAGCGAGTTCAGGAAGCTAGAGGCGGCCGATCGAATCTATTGGGGCCGTGATGGGAACGCTCAGCCCAGCGTCATTCGCTTCTTGTCCGAAGTCGAAGGGCTCGTCCCATGGACGTGGTGGCCTCACGATGAAGTAGGCCACACCGACGAAAGCAAGAAGGAAGCTAATGCGCTGTTCGGCGCCGATGTGAGTTTCGGCACACCGAAGCCCGAACGCCTTATGCAACGTATTCTCCACATTGCCAGCAATCCGGGCGACCTCGTCCTCGACAGCTTCGCTGGTTCCGGCACAACGGCGGCGGTCGCACACAAGATGGGCCGCCGCTGGATCGGCATCGAGATGGGCGATCATGCCGAAACCCACTGCAAGCCGCGGCTCGACAAGGTGATTGCGGGCGAACAGGGCGGCATATCAAAAGCAGTCGGATGGTCCGGCGGCGGCGGCTTTCGTTTCTATCGTCTCGGCGCAGCGGTGTTTGACGCCGACGGACACATCACCGATGGCATTCGCTTTGCGCCGCTGGCCGCGCACGTGTGGTTCAGCGAGACGGGAACGCCGTTTCTCGGCGCGGCGGATACCCCGGTGCTGGGGGTGCATGACGGCATAGCATTTGCCCTGCTCTATAACGGCATCCTTGGTGACCGATCGGTCAGTGGCGGCAACGTGTTGACGGCTGCGTTGCTCGCCCAGCTGCGCAAGGAGAGCGGCTGGGATGGCCCGATGACGGTATATGGCGAATGGAGCAAGCTGGGTGCGGCGCGGCTGATGGACGCTGGCGTGACGTTCAAGCAGACGCCTTATGATGTGAGGGCGCGCTAATGGAACTGAAGGACTATCAGCGCCGGGCGCTCGACGCGCTGCGCACCTTCCTTGATCAGGCAACGATCCGCGATCATGCAAAGGCCTATGCCGCAGCCTGCGCCGTGGGCCAGCCGGGCGCCTATGGCGCGGCCTATCGCCCGCTCGCCGGGTTGCCGGACGTGCCCTATTGCTGTCTGCGCCTCCCGACCGGCGGCGGCAAGACACTGCTTGCCGCGCACGCCATCGGCGTCGCGCGCGACACATCTCTGAACCGGCGCTTTCCGGTCGTGTTGTGGCTGGTCACGTCGACCACCATCGCCGAGCAAACGCTGGGCGCGCTCAAGAAGGTCGGCCATCCATATCGCCAGGCGCTGGAAGCGACCTTCGGGGGTGCGGTGCGCGTTTATGGCATCGACGAGCGTCGGCAGTTGCGTCCGCAGGACATGGCCGACGCGGCGACAATAATCGTCTCGACCGTGCAGGCGTTCCGCGTGAACAACGTTGCGGACCGCAATGTGTATCGCGACGACGAAGAGCTGGAGCCGCATTTCGCCACAGTCGCCAGGGGCGCTGACGTGGCCCGGCACGAGGATGGCCCGCGCCGGGGCAAGCCGGTCGCGAGCTTTGCCAATCTGATGAAGTTGCATCGTCCGCTGGTGGTCGTCGATGAGGCGCACAATTTCACCTCGACGCTTTCCGGCGAGACGATGGGACGCATCGCGCCTGCCGCTGTTGTGGAGTTTACGGCCACGCCTGTTCGCTCGAACGTCATCGTTTCCGCCACAGCCGCTGAGCTGAAGGCGGCGGACATGATCAAGCTGCCGATCCACCTTTCGCAGCATGGCAGCTGGCAGCAGGCGATCGCGCACGCAGTTGATAATCGTGCATGGCTCGAAGGCATTGCCGTCCGCGATAGCGGCGGTATTCGACCAATCGCGCTCTATCAGGCGCAGCCCGCGCGCGAAGGCGCCGAAGCAACCGTGGATGTCGTCAAACGTCATCTGATCGAAGATTGCCGAATCCCAGACGACCGGATTGCGGTGGCGACCGGCAACCAACGTGAGCTAGACGGTATCGACCTATTCGATCCCGCCTGCACGATTGAGCACGTCATTACCGTCGACGCCCTGAAGGAAGGCTGGGACTGCTCCTTCGCTTATGTGTTCTGTTCGCTCGCCAGCATTCGGAGCGGCGGCGCCGTGGAGCAGTTGCTCGGCCGCGTGCTGCGCATGCCGTTCGCAACTCGACGGTCGTCAGAAGAATTGAACCGCGCCTATGCCCACGTTTCCGAGCGCAATTTCTTTGATGCAGCGGAGGGTTTGAAAGATCGGCTTACCGAAATGGGCTTTGATGAGCGCACCGCACTGGAGGCGATCGTCGAACAACCCGAGACTTTCGAGTGGCGTGAGGACCAGTCGCTGTTCACCCAGCCGGAGCTGCCTGTGCTGCACGTCCGGGACCGGCCCGATCTGAGCAGTTGGACCCCCGAGATGGTCGCTGCAACGCGCATGGCTGATGACGGAGCCGGCGGAGTTGTGATCACATTCGACACATCTGCTCCGGACGATGTGCTCCGCGAAGTAGCCACAGCGGTTGCAAGCGCGGAGGCCACGCCGACGACGGCGGTGGAGGCTTTTATCGCCCGACGTGCCGAATCGTTGTCGCCCGCTGAGCAGGGTGAGGTGCTGACGTTGCCCCGTTTGGCGATTGAGCGGGACGGGCAGCTGGAAATAGTCTTCCCCGAAACGCTGGTCGATGTGGGAGGCTGGGATCTGCGGCAGGTAGACACAAGCCTGCCCGGCTTTGCGTTGACCGAGCGCCCCGACACATTCGAGATGGACGTGGATGGCGACCAGGTAGTCTACAATCGTATCGACGCCGCCGCCGAGTTGGCGTTGGATGACGCGACCGATTGGGACGTGGCCGCGCTGTCTCGTTGGCTCGATCGCACGACGCGCCAGCGCGACGTCTCCCAGCCTATATTCCTCGAATATTGCCGGCGCGTTGTTGAAGGGATCGTGGAGCGTATCCCGCTGGCGCAGCTCGTGCGCGGGAAATTTGCGCTGCGAAGGGCCGTTATCGCGAAAATCGTACATCAACGCCGCGAAGCTGGCGTGCGGGGCGTGCAGCTGTTGATGACCGAAATCGCACCTGTCCTCGCCTTGGGTGAAAACGGCTTCAGTTTCTCAAAGGCCGGCTATGATCCGCGCACGCCATATTCCGGACCGTGGCGACCGCGGAAGCACCTGTTCTCGCAGGTCGGCGATCTGAGGCATGGCGGTGAAGAATGGATAGCTGCGGTCCAGATTGACGATCACGATGCCGTCAAACATTGGGTCCGGAACGTGGATCGCACGGCGTGGTCCTATTCGCTGCCAACCTCGACCGACCTCTTCTACCCGGATTTTGTCGCGGAGCTGGTGGACGGCCGCAAGCTGATCATTGAATATAAGGGTGCCGATCGCACCGATAATGCGGATAGCCGAGAGAAGAGGAATATTGGCGCGCGGCTTCAGGAGGTGAGTGATGGCAAAGTCATCTTCCTCTGGGCGGAGCTTGATCGCGGTGGCGGCGTGGCGCGTCAGATCGACGCGGCGATCGGGTAAGGGGGCAGAATGGACAAGTTGAACCGCAAGCAGATCCACGCACGCGCCCGCGAAATTCTCGAAGAGCATTCCGGCGGCATCCGCTGGGGCGAGATTCTGAAGCTGATCCACGCCGACGCGCCCGACACGCCGCCCAATAGCATTCACGGTGCCATCCAGGTGCTGTTTCAGAGCTCGGACGACATCGTAAAGGTTGCTCGCGGAACCTATCAGTTGTCGAAGTTCGTCGACGAGGACGCTGCGGAGGCGATAGCCGCCGACGCGGCAACTGCGACCGCGCCCGTCGTTCCAGTGAAAAACGGTGCCGTTCAGGAAGCGCTGGCCGAGCAGGATTTCTACGCGAGCTTCGCGGAATGGCTTGTAGAGAACGACGAGGTCACAGTCGCAGGTGCGCTCGGTGGAAGCAGTCTTGGTGGGAAGTGGGGCACTCCGGACGTGATGGGTGTCCTGAAGCCTCGCGCCCAGGACATGTTCAAGTTCGAACCGCAGATTGTAGCCGCCGAGATCAAGGCGACGCCGAGCCAGCCTGTCGTCGCCTTCGGACAGGCGGTCGCCTATCGGCTTTTCTCGCACAAGAGCTACATCGTCGTTCCACGCACCACGAGCAGCGACGATATGAATCGGTTGAAGTCGCTGTGCAGCATCCACGGCGTCGGCTTGGTCGTCTTCACCCTGGACAAGAGCGAGCCGGACTATGGGGTAATCGTCCTGCCTGCCGTGGCTACCCCGGATATGTTCTATGTGAACAGCATGCTGGACCGATTAAAGGTGAGCGAACCGAACCTACTAAACCGATTGTTTTGAAACTGAAATGGCCGGTTGCGGTCGGGCAGCTTTCGGGCGGAAGAATCAAAAAGCGGACATACTCGGCAGACCTCGGCTTCGCGACAGGAATGGACTATTGCGGACATGAGGGTCTGTGGCTCGTCCCGGCGTCACGCACGACAGCACGCCGAAACATTCAGTGCTTCCAATCGCGGGCGTAGCCGAACAGTCCCAGTTGGAGACAGTAACGGCGCACCGTCAAGCCCACGGTCGCTATTATGCGTCCAATCGGCGCAATTACACCTCGGCACCGATGCAACGCGTCGCGAGCGACCGTATTGAGGTAAGGAGAAAAATGGAGGCGTTGCCAACGATGCAGACGATATTGGTATGCGACGATGACGAGTTGTTGGTAGAACTCCTCACGCATCGGCTTGGAGCGCGCGGCTACCACGTCGTCGTAGCAGCAGACGGCGGCGCGGCCGTCAGGCAGGCATTGGAATGTGACCCGGATGCCATCGTACTCGACATGATGATGCCCGTACTCGACGGCCAACAGGTATTGCGACGATTGAAGGCGGATCCAGCCACAGCCGCCATTCCGGTCATCATGCTCACCGCCCGGCGCCAGGAACAGGACATCGTCGGCACGCTCGAGCTAGGCGCCGACGATTATCTGGTAAAGCCGTTTATTCCGGAAGAGTTGATGAGCCGTTTGGCCCGCCTTGTGACGGCGCGTCGATGACCCGAATCTATTTTTTCGCCTTGGCGCTTTGCTGCACCACCGCAGCGCAAGCGCAGGATGCGCGGTCCACTGACTATGACATGGCTGTCGAAGCCAGGCTTGCCGGGGACGCGGCCCGCGCCGCTGCCCTGCTCGAACCGTTGATCGCAGCCAATCCCCGCAACAGCGACGCACAGGTCCAATTGGGGCTCGCGCGTATGGCCTTGGGTGAGTTGGATGCGGCGGAGGCCGCATTCCGCGCCGCGCTCGTCGTCGCGCCCGGCTATACCGACGCGCATGTCGGCCTCGCCCGGGTTGCGCAGCGGCGGGGCGATCGCGCCGCAGCGCTTCGCGCGCTGGACGCGGCGGGTGTGCAAAGTGCGGAGATAGCCGAGCTTCGTAACCAACTGGCCGACGCCTCTTCCGGTCCGCGCTGGCAAATCGATGTGGACGCCGCGTACAGCTGGCTCGACGGTCCCCAACCCGATTGGCGCGAGCTTGCTTTTCAGCTTCGCCGATCCGAGGGCCGAGCCGCAATCGGCGCACGGATCGAATATGCCCGCCGCTTCGCCCGCGGCGACGTCTATGGCGAAGCGCAGATCGACTATCGCGTGTCAGAGGCAGCCCGGCTCTATGCGACGCTGGGGGGCACGCCGAATGCCGATTTTCGTCCGGAATGGCAGCTCGGCCTTGGAGGATCGCTTCGCGTCAACGGCGGTCCCAACGCGACTATATTGACTCTGGATGGCCGGCAGGCCCGGTTCGCCGTAGGCGATGTCCAAAGTCTGACCCCCGGCATCGAACAATATCTCGGCGGGCGCTTCTGGCTGACGGGACGATGGATCAACCTGTTCGACGAACGCGGGACGCATCGATCGGGGTTCCTCGCCCGCGGCGATGTCCAGGCCAGCGACGCGCTGCGCCTGTTCGCGGGCTACAGCGACGCTCCCGACACCGATGAGGGGGTGGTGGTCGATGTCCGGAGTCTGTTCGGCGGCGTCTCGCTCGACCTCGGCCGTGATTACGCGCTCCGGTTCGCGGTCGCGCACGATGATCGCGAGACGGGAGCGGATCGTACGCAGTTGACGGTGGGTTTCGGGCTGCGCTTCTGACGATGCTGCGACTGATCTGGGATCTTTCCTTACTCCTCGCCGGTGCGGCGCTTGCCGTGATGTCGTTACTCGTCCTGCTCCGCGCCTTGTCCACTCGGCGGCGAGACCGGCTGCTTGCAGCAAGGCGGCGGCTTGCGCCGCTCCTGCTCGATACATCGGACCCACCGGGGGAAGGGATAGGAGGCATGGCAGATTCTGTCGTGACGCAACTGACCCTCGACCTTATCCAGCTCGTCCGCGGTGCCGAGCGGATACAATTTATCGGGAAGGCAGCCGAACTCGGGGTGCCCGACCGGCTGAGGCGTCAGCTGCGGTCGTTCTCGCGGCGGCGGCGGATGATCGCGGTCCAGGGCCTCGCCCTCTTCGACGATGCCTTATCGCGCGAAGCGCTGCTGGATACGCTCGGCGACCGCGACGACGAAATCCGGCTCGCGGCGGCCTTGGCGCTGGGACGCGGCGACAACCGCCCAGGGCTCGACGAGTTGGTCGCCCGTCTTGGGCTGCGGGACAATCGATCTTCGCTGCTGACGGTCACCCTGTTTCGTCATTATGCCAACGAAGCGCCCGACGAAGTACAAGCCATCGTGCTCGACACCGACCTGCCGCTATCCGTCCGC
This sequence comes from Sphingopyxis sp. PAMC25046, assembly GCF_004795895.1. Lineage (NCBI taxonomy): Bacteria > Pseudomonadati > Pseudomonadota > Alphaproteobacteria > Sphingomonadales > Sphingopyxidaceae > Sphingopyxis > Sphingopyxis sp. PAMC25046. Next base: position 2,306,851 of record NZ_CP039250.1, on the reverse strand, counting down.
CTCGCCGCGATCGAGGCGCTGGCTGTGTCCGGCGATTATCGCCTCGTCCCCGCCATCGTCGAGCTCGGCCTTCGCGCGCCCGATGATGGCGAGGAATTGCCTCGATACCTCCATGCATTGGGACGTATCGGGCATCCTGCCGCGCGCGAGGCCGTGCTGGCGGGTCTCGCCAGCAATTCGATGCCCGCGCGCGTTGCCGCTGCAGGCGCGGCAGGCCGGATTGCACTTCTTGAAAGCGCCGATCAGTTGGCGGGCCTGCTCGACGCGCCGGAATGGTGGGTGCGCTTCCGCTCGGCAGAAGCGTTGCTTCAGCTGGGCGACACCGGCGTCGCCCGTCTACGGGAAGCCGCGACATCCGGCGGCGAAGCTGCACGCGAGGCCGCCACAACGATGCTCGCGGAACGGGGCCTTGCACCGTGATCGTCGTGCCGGACTGGTTGTTTCGCGCCGCCGAGATCGTGACACTGTTCGTGATTGCGTGCGGACTGATCCAGATCCTATTCTACATCGTCCAGTTGCTCTTCGCCGCCCTCGCACTCCATCGCCGACCGGCCCACGCCTCGACCAGCGCGCTATGGGACCTCTTTGGCGATATCGCGCCCTCGATCGCCATCGTCGCCCCTGCCTATAATGAGGAAGTCACTATCATCGAGAGCGTCGAGGCGCTGCTCGCGCTCCATTATCCCGATTTTGAAGTCATCGTCGTCAACGATGGATCGAAGGATGCGACGCTCCAGACCCTGATCGACCATTATTCGATGCGGCCCGTCGCGCGCTATCACGATCGCGCGCTTGCGCATCAGCCGATCCGCGGCCTCTACGCCGCGCCCGATCGGCCGCGCCTGTTCCTCGTCGACAAGCAAAATGGCGGCAAGGCCGATGCGATGAATGCCGGCATCAACGTCGCCCGGACGCCGCTCGTTTGCGTGATCGACGCTGATACGCTGCTCGAGCCTGACGCGCTGATGCGAGCCGTGCGCCCATTTGTCGACGATCCGGCGCGCACGGTCGCCGTCGGGGGAACGATCCGCATCGCCAACGGCTGCCGCGTCGAAGGGGGACGCGTGGTCGAAGCGCGCCTGCCCCGCAACTTCTTCGCCCTGATGCAGGTTGTGGAATATCTGCGCGCCTTCTTGATGGCGCGGCTCGGACTGAGCGAGATGCAGACGCTTTTGATCATCTCCGGCGCATTCGGTCTCTTTCGCCGCAACAGCGTGATCGATGTCGGCGGCTTCAGCGCGGACACGGTGGGCGAGGATATGGAACTCGTGGTCAAGCTCCATCGCCGGATGCGCGACCTGAAGCGCCCGTACCGGATCGTCTATATTCCGGAGCCGGTCAGCTGGACCGAGGCGCCCGAGACGGCGGCCATACTCGGCAACCAGCGGGCGCGCTGGCAACGCGGGTCACTTGAAACCTTCCGGACACACAAGGACATGTTCCTCAATCCCCGCTACGGCCGGATCGGCCTGGTCGGCTTCGGACAAGTGTGGATCGTCGACGTCATCGGACCGATCGTCGAGGTGGCGGGCTATCTGCTCGTGCCCCCGCTGTGGATGCTCGGGCTCATTTCGTTCGACTATCTGCTGGCGTTTCTTGCCGTCATTTTCACCTTCGGGGTCTTCATCAGCGTCGCGACGCTCATCCTTGAGGAAGTGCAACTGCGCCGCCTGCCGCGCGCGCGCGACCTGGTCATTCTCACCGCCGTCGCCGTGCTTGAAAATTTCGGCTACCGGCAGCTCAACAATTTCTGGCGGCTGCGTGGCTGGTGGCAGTTTCTGCGCAAGAAACAAGGCTGGGGCGACATGGTCCGCAAAGGCTTTCAACGATCCTGACGCAATCGATTCAGACGATCGAGCAATTCCGCGGCGAGATGTTCGATTTCGCCACGTGAGGCCTGAGCATCGATCGCTTCCTCCACCGCGCGGGCCGCGTCGCCGATCGCGGTGTAGCCGAACATCCCGGCACGCCCTGCAAGACTATGGCACGGCGCTGCAAGTTCCACCCACGCTTGACGCGCAAGGCATGCTTCAATGGCGTCGGCGATTTCGATCGCCTGTTCCACGAAACGCGCGCCGAGGGCGGCGAGGCGTTCATCCATTCCGTTCATCGAGCAAATCCCGCACCTGACCGGCCAGCGCCATCGGATCGAATGGTTTGGCGATCACCCCCGAGGCGCCGAGCGCGCGCAAATGGGCCACTTCCTGCGCCTGCGTCCGGGCGGTGATGAAAACTACCGGAATCCCGGCGGTCACGGGATCCTCTCTCAACAAGCCGAGCACGGTCGGTCCATCGAGTTCGGGCATCATCACATCGAGCAGAATGAGGGTGGGATTCCAGTCGCGCGCGGCGGCGATCCCCTCGCGGCCCGACCCACGGGTTTCGACCACGAAATCCGGATCGAGTTCCAGCGCCATCTGAGCGATTTCTCGAATGTCCGCTTCATCGTCGATGTAGAGGATCCGTATGCTCATCGACCTTTCTCCAGCTCACTTGCGCCTCCGATCCGTTCGAGCGTCTCGCGAACCAGAAGCTCGAGACTGGCCCTGGACTTTACCAGCACGAGGTCGATGCCTTCGACCGCCGCATCGACCTCTTGCGCGGTAAAGAGGATGATCGGGATCGCGCCCGATTGCTTGCGCAACGGGATGGCGAGATCGGTTCCGCAGCCGTCGAGCAACCCGACATCAAGGATTGCGCCGTCATAACGATGACGCCGCACGAGCCCGCGTGCTTGCGCCACACTGGGGGTCGAATGGACTTGGGCCCTGTCCTCGAACATGCTGGCGACGACGGTCAGCATGTCGGGATCGTCATCGACATGGAGAATGGTCGGCAGCGACGCGTCGTGCGCGCTGGTCTGACCGTCCTCTTTCTTCGGCGCCGCGCCCGGGAGTCCAGCCGTCGGCAGATCGACGTGGAAGACCGTCCCCTTGCCCTCTTCACTTTCGAAGCTGACCGAACCGCCAAGCCGGACGACGATTTCGCGCACAATGCTGAGTCCCAGGCCCGTTCCGCCCTTTTGCCGCGAGTCAGAGGCGTCGGCCTGCGCAAACTTGCCGAAAATCCGGCTCCGGAAAGCCTCGGGAATACCGGCACCGCGGTCGATTATGCTGATGCGGCTGCGCCGGTCCAGCGCTGTCACCCGGACTTTCACTATTTCTCCGCGCGGCGAAAATTTGATCGCATTGGAAAGAAGGTTGGACACCACCTGCATGAGCCGATCCTCGTCGGCGAGCACCGCCGTATCCGAGGCCAAGGGCTCGATGCGAATGGTCACGCCATACTCGCGCGCGAAGCCCGCCATCTGGTGCATCGCCTCGTTGAGGATCGGACCGAGTGCCAGCGGCCGGATGTCGAACGGCATTCGCCCCGCCTCGATCTTCTCGATGTCGAGGATATCGTTGATCAGCCGTACCAGCCGCGCGGCATTGCTGTGCGCGATCTCGACGAGGCGTCCAATCTTCGGCGACACCTCTCCGGCCGCGCCCCCGCTGATTAGCCCGAGCGATCCGGCGATCGACGTCAGCGGGGTCCGCAGTTCGTGACTTACGGTCGCCACGAATTCGCTTTTCATCTGCTCGACTTCGCGCCGCTCGCTGATGTCGCGGATCACCGCGAGAAAAAGTGTTGCATCCATGAGATCAACCGGACTGACGGAAACTTCGAGCGGAAAGCTGGTTCCGTCGCTTCGACGCCCTATGAATTCCTGAATTTGCCCGGGATTTGCTTTCCGGTTCGCGGAGAGGCGGCGAAGAAAGGTTTCGATCTGGCCACGGTCGGGCGCAATCTCGAACAGCGACCCGATGTCGCGGCGCAGGAGCGACGCCTGTGTGACGCCGAACATGGCCGCCGCCGAGGGATTCAGGCTTTCGATGCTGCCACTCGGGTTGAGAACGATCATTCCGTCTTTCGCGCTGTCGAAAATCGCCTCCTGCCGGGCTGCAAGGTCCTGCGCGCGGCGATATGCCTTGTTTCGCGCTGCCTGACTGCGCGCGATCAGCACCGCTGACAGCGCGAGCAGCAATATAAGCCCGACCAGCAAGACAAAGGTGCGCTGGCGAAGGGACTGGCGGGCGGCTTCCGCAACGGCGGTACGCCTCTCGAGCCGCGCGCGCTCAGCCTCAGACATCCGCGCCACAAGTGCCCGAATTCGGTCCATTGACGCCTTGCCTGCGCCGCCGGCGATCAAGCCTGCGGCTGCGGCGCGTCGTCCTTTTTCAACTTCGTCGATCGTCCGCGAAACGAAACGCCGCTTTTCGGCCGACTCCCGACGAAGTTCGGCAACCAGCACGGCTTGTCCCTGGCCTGCCAGTTTCGCGAAGGATTCGAGGTTGGCGTCGATGCTTTCCTCGGCATTGAGATAGGGCTGAAGAAACCCGGCATCACCGGTGATGACATACCCGCGCTGGCCGAGTTCGATATCGAGATGCCGGTTCAGGACTGCTTGCAACGCGGCTCTGGCGTCATAGGAGTCCGAAACGTCCTGCCGCAAACGGGCATTCTCCTCAAAGCCCCGGTCGACATCGATTGCGAGGAAAAGGAGGATGAGGAGCGCTGCGACGCACGAGCCAGCAAGTAGACCGTTCGCGATAATTGCGCGGTGCCAACCCGACATGGAAATCCGTTCTAAATCAAATTACCAGCTGCAATGCCGAATAGATACCATGCCCTTTCGCCGACTGCACCCCGTGATGATTCAAGACATATCGCCGGACGCCCCGATGGCAATTGGCCGGAAGGCGTCTGTCCGGTTCGGAACCAAGTCGAGGGTATAGCTGACATTCACGCGGCGGCGGCTCCCGACCAACCGCAGTCGTTTCGGATCAGTTTGCGATGACTGCTACTCACAGCCACAGACCACCTGTCGGATGCTTAGAATGGGGCCTCACCGTTCGTAGGCAATTCTGCCGATGGGCTTAGCGCAGCGTGGATCTCCTCCAACCGCGCCAAAAGCTCATCGAAGGTCAGAAGGGTGACGCCGACCAACACATTGCGTAAGAGCTCCAAAGACTTCCGCCGGGCCCGATCACTCGGTGTCACCCCAGCGACGATGATGCATCGCGTGCCATAGTCGTGAATGTCATATCGCTCGCTCTGCTCTTTCAGGTTGGGCAACTCGCGCTGGAGCGTCATCCGCTGATCGAGAACTTGGGCGACTGTTCCGCTAAGTTCGGTCGAGGCCGCGAAGACGTCGTCACCGCGATAGGGTGACCCACCCAATAGGTCGGTCGCGGGCTTCTTGATCTCGACGACCGCAAGGTTGCCGGTCGAGGCCGATGCGCAGAGGAAGTCGGTGATCTTGCCCCCGCGGCCGCTTAGCCGCTTGCCACCAGCATAAACCTGTCCCTGCACGACTATCGTCGGCACTGCGAATGCGAGGCTTAGGATAAAGGGATTTTGCATTAGGAAAGCCTGCCACCGGCTCTCGGGCAAATTCTTGGCCAGCATTTCTCTAAAATGGTTGATAAGCTGTTGAAGGGTGACTTGCTCGATTTCGCCCTTGAGCGAAAGAAGGGCGTCCGTGTCCGACTGTGCCAGCGCTTCCAAATTGGATCGCACCAATCCGACCGCGACCCGCCTGTCTCGCTTCGAGAGCTCCACCCTATCCCGACCGCCACTGGTCGCGTCGGCCAAGGCGTCCGCCCGCAGAGTCTTCTTCAAGCGCGGAAACACCTGCGGGTCCGCTGCATGGAACAGCATGTGATAGGCGTAGTGGTCCTTATCCCGCTTGGCATCACGTTGATAGCGGGCGCTGATCCGATTGATTTCTCTGCGGATCTCATGGAAGCGCCGGATACCCAAGATGAAAAATGGCGGGTCGAGCGTAGCTTCGTCGCCGCCATGCACGATCATCAGCGTGATCTTGTTCTGCCCGGCGAATGCTTCGGGGATGGCTCGATACTCCCAGAGCAGCCCAAGGCCGAAGCGGAAGTCCTTCGCGAACCCATCGGGCAGCCCCTCAAGGATTGCCTCCACATCTTCGACGGTTTGGGGCAGCTCATAGGGCCGGTCGACCCTACGGCTGACCGCAATGGAATCGAGATGGCCGTACTTGGGGGTCAGATAGTCGTCTCGGCCCTGCCGAACATTCAGCGGGAATATCCGCAAGGAGTTGGGCGTCACGTTCAGAAGCCGCTCTATTGGATACGAACCTGTCCGGTCGTCAGGCGGAGTGTCGGTGAAGAAGACATCTACGCTGAGGCCGTCGTCCTCCTCCGATGGCTCTATCAGAAGAAACGGGCCTCCATCCGCACGTTCGCGCTGGTTGAAGACGGATGGTCGGACAGATGGCATCGACTAACCGCCTCCCCCGACCAGCCCCTCAATGCAGGAATTCACGATCTCTCGCACCAGCGCCTTGTCGGTATCGCCGTATTTCAGTTGCCGAAGGGCGTAGCTGTACGCGACTGCCAGAACCTCTTGAGGTGAGGCGGCGACGCTCTCCGCCCAAGCACGACACGATCTGATAAAAGGTTCGTAAGCGGCGCCGGCGCAATAGGCATCGAGGTCTGTCCACTGGCGCGCCTGCGCCTCAGTCGGCCATCCCGCGCGGTCCGGTGCGTCCTTATGGAAGATCGTGCTGAGATCCAGCGCGATTGGGTCGAGCGCCGCGAAAGCCCCTCCGGTGCCCGGGTAGTCGATGACCATCGGCCGCCCGCTTTCATCGTACAAGACGTTGCCGCAATGCAGATCGCAGTGCTGAACACAGCGCGCGACGTCGATCTCCAGATTCTCGACGGTCGCCAAATCGATGTCGCCGAGATGATGGTTGTGCATTTGTAACGCCACGTCGCCGATCAGGGCCCGTCGAACGGCTGCCACGCGTACCCGTTCGACTTGGCGCGCGCCATGCCATGTCGCTTGATCTTGCCGAAGTCGTTCAGCGGCCGCAGCGGCGGCAGCTGGATTGGCCGTCAGCTCATCGAACAATGATCGGACCTCCGCGCCGACGACCTGATAGAATATGCCCGCGAATCCGGCTGCTCCGTGGCTGAACTCGGCCGTCACCGGGGGGAAGGCGCCGTTGGCGAGCTTCACTATCTCCGTCCGATATTTCTCCCGCTCGGCAGCGATGTCGTCGAAACCTCCTATTCTGGCCACCGACATGATGATGACTGCGCCCGCAGCATTGAGCACCGAGACGCGAAAGACCCGCGCGCCAGACAGACCGCCCTGCAACACCCGGACTTCGACTTGCGCACCCTGATGCCGCCGGCCGAACAGTTTGAGAAGGCGGACCTCTTCGGCCCGCAGATTCGCGGGTGTGCCCACCTGAACGAGATTGATGCCGTCGGTCTGCTGGACCTCGCCACGAAATCCACGGACGGCCGCGACGCAGTCCGTCATCTTGTCCTTCCAGAACACTTGGTAGAGCGCGTCTTCCCGTCCACAAGAATGGATGTCGCCACGCTTGCCGTGCGTGTTTAGGACTTCAGTCGGGAAATCGGCATCGACAGTGCCCGTCAGAAACCAGACGGATGTGCCCGGTTGTTGCTCCAAAATAGCCTGAAAGACGGCCCAGCCATGATCCTGATGGTCGTCGAGGAAGTCGTCTTCAGTCGGGATGCGGCGGTCGAGAATGACGACGTCAAAATGCTCCTCGCCGAGCGCAGCCACCGCACCAGCTTTGCTTCGCTTCCAACTTAGCTCGCAGCCGTCGATCGCTCGGATCGCCTTCTCGATCACTTCTGCGAAGTCGATCTTGTCCTCGACGAGCAGGATGCGCATCAGGCTACCGCCTTCGGCCAGCGCATCTCGAACCTTACACCGCGTTCGCCGGGGATGAGGCGAACACTTCCGCCCAGCGACGTCATGGCCTGCTGGGCGGTCGCCAGCCCCATGCCGAGATGGCCGGCCTTGGTGGTCGATCCGATCTCGAACGCACGCAACAGGCTGCCCCTGAATCCAACACCGGCATCGACAATCGCGATCCAAACGTCGATGTCGGTCGTGCCCCAATTTACCGTAATCTCGGGGTAGCGCTCCTCCTCGATCGGCAAGGCAAGGGTCGCGTCGATGGCATTTCGAAGCCCGTTAACAAAAGCCAAGCACACTAGGCCTTTGTCGCCTTCAACCACTGTCTCCTGCGGGCCGGCGCGCAGGACGCCGAGCGGCTTCTGGCCTACCTCCTCGGCGATCCACGCGAAAATGCATTGGGAAAGCGCAAAGTCCTCAAGCTTCGGTGCGCTGGCGGCCTGACGCAGCCGTGCGAGACCAGCCACTAGGGCTTCCATCCTTTCGAGGCCGCGCTTCGTGTCCGACCCCTCAAAGTTTGCCATCTCCGTTTCGGCCGATAGGCGAAGCGCGCCGAGGATCGGCTCGATCTCGTGGATGATCTGCTTGGCAGTAGTTTCCAATGCATCCGAATAGATTTGGGCGGTCTGGTCGGAAGAAAGCTCGACGCGCTCAGGGCCGGGCGTAGCGCTGTCTGTCGGCCGCGCCCGCTGGAGCGCCCGCTTCAATGCGCTGCTGACCCAGGCCACAGTTTCTAAGGCGAGGGCACCTTCAATCAGCCCAATCTGTTTGGCGTCGGCATGTTCGGCCAGATGGCGCGCAGCATCGAGCCGCTCGCGTGGATCCGTAGACCCCAGCTTGCGCGCCAGCTCATTATTCACCGCGGCTCTCGGCATAAAACGCGGCCCGTCGCTGGAACGCTTCTCGACCGCCCTCCATGATATTCGTTATCGATTTCACCACGGCAACATCGTCGAGTGCGCCTGCGACCTGTACGAAGCACCGATCACCATCGGACTCGAGGTGTGCGACGAAGTCGGCGCTGCCTAGAACCGGAATGTTGGGATTGTGCGTAGCGATAATCGTCTGCGCCGAACCGCCCCGTGTGCGGATGGCCTTGACCAATGTCCCGACGACAAAGGCGTTGTCTAGATGATCCTCTGGCTGGTCGAGAACAATGATGCGCTCATTGTGTTGCAGGATGATCGGCAACACCGCCGTGCAGCGCTGGCCCATCGACAAGAAATCTGTGCTCTTGAAGCTAGTGCCGTCGAGCAGCTCGATGACCACCTCGTCGCCGACCTCGGTGACCAGAAGTTCGGCGCCGGCATCGCCCCGCAGCCCCTCGGCAAGCCGCAAAGCTCGCTCCTCGTTGATCTCAAGGGCTTTGCTGATGACTGAGACCTCACCCCGCTCGGCGAGGACAGCAATTTCTTGCGGACTGAACGTATCGGCGATCCGATCAGCCAGTTCGCGATACCTCAGGCCGCTGCCGCGCAGCGCGGCATTCAACACACTCACGTAGGCGCGGTAGTCCGCGAGCGGCTTCACAGTGACGCGGATCGACGGCGCTAGCCCCGCAGTCAGGCGGGCGGCGGTCTGCTCGCGACCTGCCGACAGCGCGATATTTTGAGCGTGCATCTCATCGAGAGCTGTTTGTCGCTGCACGTGCAGCCGATCGATACGGCCCAGCCTTTCCGTTTGTAAGTCGGCCAGCGCAGTCAGCGCGGCGATTTCCTGGCTGAGGTCTGCAATCTGGCGGTCGAGAACGCTCGCGCCCTTTTGCTGCTCCTCGATCTTCTGGCGAACCTCGCGGCCCTTGGCCTCAAGCGCGGACTTCTCCTCGCTCGACTTCCGGCGAAGCGCCTCCAGATCGTCAATGACCGAACGATATTCCTTGATTACGGCGGTCAGACGCTCATGCGCCGTTTCTAAGCGCTTGCGATGTGGCTGAAGCTGATCAGGCGTCATCGCTTGTGCTGGCCAGGACTCAATGGGGGGCTGGCGGCCCGCGACGAGGTCGAGATCGTCCGCCCATTCGCTCAGGTCGTCGGCCGACCGGCCGATTGATCCGGCACGAACGGTGGCCGCGCTCGTAAGAGGGGTCAGTTCATCAAGCTGCTTGCGCAGTCCATCCAGTTCAGCGCTGCGGGCGCGTTGAGCGGCGCCCTGCTTCTGAAGGTCGGCAAGGCGCTCCCGCAATTTTGGCAGCGCCAGTAGCTTTTCACCGATGTCCGCTACTTCAACCAAAAGGGTTCGGATTTCGGTCGATGCGGATTTGATCCGCGCATGCAGCGGACCGCGCTTGGCCGAAGCCGCGCCGCGCCCAGGGAAAAAGCCGTCGACCAAGCGCATGCGCGACTGTGATTGCGCACCAATCTGCTCGACCTCCTTTTGCGAGAACACGAATGGCGGCGAGATTTCCCTCGGACAATTGTCGTCGGCGTCGGTAGCGATCCGAGACACCTCAATCCGATCGCTTCCGTTTGTGAGGGTGATCACGACCTTACCGTCGCCCAGCACCCCCAGCGCGTGCTCAAGCGCGTCTTTGCCGATGGCATCCGAGGACGAAGGAGCGCCCAGGCAGAAGCGGATCAACTCGATTACGGAGCTTTTGCCTGTGCCGCGACCGCCGATCAGGACGTTCAGGCCAGGACTAAGGCTTTGGTGGAATCCATCGAGCGATCCCCCCTCTATTCTGATGGACTCGATCCACACTCCCGAACGCCTTCCCCGTTTTAACGAACCTATCCCGGTGTAGCGTCCTTATGGGCCTGCCGGAAGCCATTGAAAGCCGACGTTCCCGATCGCAGCGCCAATCGGCCGGAATGTCCCAGCCTCGGTCATTAGCGGACTGACCGTTCACGGGCGCGATAAATGCCAAACTGAACGGCCTGGATCGGGCGCGAAGCTGCCTAATCCCTCTCGAACAGGGGAATGGAAGCAAAATCGTTGGCCGTGCGCCTGCTACGAGATTGCCGATCAGATTTCCGTACTTCATCCTGATCGCTGCGGCATCGGATCGGCGCCGCCGTCCGGCTGGTCGAAGTGCCGCGCTGCCGCTCGATCAAGTCGCGAAGGCTTTCCGTCAGGACCAAGGTCGCGGCGCCCATCTTAACGATCTCGACTTCGCCTCTCGCGATGAGAAGGTAGAGGGAACTGCGACTTATGCCCGTGAACCGACATGCGTCCGGAATCCGCATGCTGATGGGCTCGATGGCAAGCGGTGACGACGGTGATGGGGCAGGGGATTGGAAAGGCATAACGGCGCTCTCGCTGGACAACGGAGACGGGCGGCCGGAAGGGGCGCCACCCGTCGCGCTCGATTATCCAGATTTGTGCTGCGCCATTCCACACGACGTTTGTACGCCAACGCCTGTTTTCCTGCGCCCGGCTGCCACACCTCGACCGAATGAACACCTTTGATTGTCGCTGGACGGCTCGGCATACGGAAGTATCGGGACGCATCTCGGACGCGGGCCGAGTGCCGGTGACCGCGGCAATAGCCCAGAGGGCGGGGCGACAGGTCACCCTGACGCCAGTTCCGCACTGCCAATTCGCGCGCGGCTGATCCGCCCCTCGCATCATTTTCCTCCGCCATATTCTTGTCCAGCGAGAGTGCGATGCGCAGCCTCGAAAAGTCGCAGAAAAACGTCAGTTTGCGAGAGCGAGGCAGCGCGCGCTGCCGGATCGCACCCTCGAAAAGTGGCAGAAAAGCGCTATGCACCCGTGCGTAAGGTGTGTGATTGTAGATTGTGGGTCCGATGCGGAGCATCGCGGCCCGATAAATTGGATCGAGGCAGCTGAGAGAGCCCCGGGCGATTGACCGCTCCGGTGCGGCATGGATATTCAGTTTTCCATCGTCAAGCTCGTGGCAGTACCAAACCACCCGATGGCGTAGAGGACAATCGTTTGTCGAACAGAAAAAGACATGTCCATTCTGGGAAGGGTCGTGCCAGAAATACTTGACTGTCTCTTGGAAGATCGTTCTCATTCGACACATGGCTTGAGCAAAGGGGCGGGGGCTGTCGAAATGGCTGCAAAAAAGGTGGTATTCGTAGCATTTGCAATCGAAGATGAGCGTTCACGGGATTACCTAAAAGGGCAGTCGCTCAATACTCGCTCTCCCTTCGAGTACATTGATATGTCGGTCAAAGAAGCTTACGACGAGGCGTGGAAGGACAAGGTCCGTGCGCGTATTCGTCGTTCCGACGGCGTCTTGGCTTTGGTCAGCGCAAACTCCCTTAAATCGAGCGGTCAGAAATGGGAGATCAAGTGCGCGCTCGAGGAAAGCAAACCGGTTAGAGGCATGTGGATTTACAAGGATGACCGCACCAAGATCGATGGTCTCAACACTATGATCTGGACTTGGGACAACATCGCTGCTTGGATCGACTCTCTCTGATGCGTCGCGCACTGGTCGTTGGGATAGATAAATACCAGCACATTTCTCCGCTCTTCGGGTGCGTGAATGACGCAAAGGCTGTGGCCGCTCGGCTTGAGCGTAACGAGGACAAATCGCGCAACTTTGACGTGCGCACCGTCGTAGGCGATGACCCTCAAGATATGCTCGATCGCGATGAGCTCCGAAGTGCGGTGGCAGGGCTTTTCCAAGGCGACGGTGAAGTTGCCCTATTCTATTTCGCGGGGCACGGTCACATCGAAGCCACGGGCGGTTACCTGTGTGCCGGCGATTGCAAGAGCGGCAATGATGGTGTGGCGCTCTCTGATATAATGACATTTGCCAACACATCTGGTTTCCGAAACAAGATCGTCGTGTTGGACAGCTGTCACAGCGGCATTGCCGGAAACCATCCGACACATGGAGCCGTAGCAGAGCTTAAAGACGGAGTGACGATCCTTACCGCGTCAACAGCAGATCAGTACGCGAGCGAAAAAAACGGCTCCGGCGTCTTCACCACGCTTTTCTGCGATGCTCTTGACGGTGGAGCAGCCAACCTACTTGGCGACGTAACGCCGGGCAGCGTCTACGCGCACATCGATCAATCTCTCTGGGCTTGGGCGCAGCGTCCAGTGTTCAAAACGAACGTGCAATCTTTCATTTCTTTGAGGAAAGTGCGCCCGCCAATTGATCTGGCTGACCTGCAGCGCATTGCCGAATTCTTTCCCGACAAGGATTGCCGCTTCCCGCTTGATCCTGCTTACGAGCCCGAGCGCCCGGTAGCTCAGATTATATCGTCCGCTCCGGCTCCGGATCCAAAGAAGAATGAGATTTTCGCTATTTTGCAAAAGTTTAACCGCCTGAATCTCCTCGTTCCCGAAGACGCGCCGCACATGTATCACGCTGCGATGGAGAGCAAGTCCGTCCGCCTCACAGCACTAGGCGAGCACTATCGGCGCTTGGTGGCCGAAGGCTTGGTGTGATAATCGAATGAATACCGATCAGATCATCGACGGGCTAATTGAAACACTTGCCAACATTGAGCACGCGCGTTGGGCCAAATGGCAGCGGTATCTTCACGACAAGGCAGTGAAGCAGCCGGACGGTTCTCTGGTGATCCCCGCCGAACTGGTGGAGCGTTGGGAGCGACAGATCGAAACTCCGTATCAATCATTGACGGAGGACGAGAAGGAAAGTGATCGCGAACAGGTGCGTATGTATCTCCCCGTCATCAAGGAAGCGATCCGGGGCTAATTGCCGAACCTCATACGCAAGCGGGACCGGTCTTGTTGGCTTTTGATTCTGCAGAAAGCGGGAGCAAAATAGGACGGCAAGATAAAAGCCGTGCCAGCTTGGCCCTCGCGATGGTTGGTTTTCTGCGGCTTTGAGCGTATGGCACGGCACAAAAATGCCATACCCAGCGCGCGAAACCGCGCGAAGTCACGAGCTTTTTGTATGGCATTGGATAATTAGGGGCGAGTTGAAGCGCTTGCTTCGAGAGCGGCGATCCGCTCCGAGCAGATTGCGTGAACGGCACGACCGAGCTCCTCGACGCAGCCGCCGAGCCACGTCAGCTCTTCTTCGGTGATGCGGTAATGCTTCGAATAGCGGGCCTTCACGTAAGCCTCTTTCAGCTTCTCAAACCGCGCCCGGTCCTCGCGGCGCTCGCGCGGCCACACATCGACCAGCCGCATGTCGATGCGCTCAGCCTGTGTGCGCAGGAAGGCGAGATTGTGGACGTGCGGCGTGTAGAAGGTGCAAACCAAAAGGACGCAGTGGTACATGCGCTCCGCTGACTGATGCAGATCGAAAACGGCCTTCTTCAATTTTCCCCGCGCCTTCGCATCTACGTGCCCATCGTAGAAGTCGGAAGCACTGGGCATCCATTCGTCGAAATACTCCCGCGCCATCGCGAGCGCCTGCTCGGGCGTCTTGGGCTTGGGTTTGTGAAGCGGTTTGTCGTCATACTCGTAGAGCGCGATCCCGTCGCGCGCGACGTCCATGAAGAAATAGCGGCCGTGGGCCAGCCCGTCGTTCACCTCCTGCAGGGTGTGAACGATGAAGTTGACCGGCGTCTTGAGGGTCTTGTCGATCGCGAGTTCGCGAATGAGCCGGTCTTCCAGCTTGCCCCAGAAGTCGACCTTCTCGGTGAGCCGCTTGTCGTTGACGATGATCAGCAGATCGAAGTCCGAGCGGTAGCCCTTGGCGGTGTGCGGCTCATCGACCCAGCCGCCGCGCGCATAGCTGCCATAGAGGATGATCTTGTCGATCCGGCCCTTCTTCTTCCAGCCCATCGTACCGAGCGCGATGGCGTCTTCGAATTCTTCGAAGACGATTGCTTTGACGCGTTCGAGCTCGCGCTGCTTGTTGGCGGGAAGATGATCGAGGTCGGTTTTCATTGCTGGCGGCACCCTGTCGGCGTGGCGGCTGATTGGCAAGGTCTAGGCGGCTCTATCGTCCCCAGAATTGCCACCACCTGCGGTTCTTCCTGTCGACCGAATGGGCGATGACCCGCAAACTGCGTATCATCGCGTCCTCGACTTCCGTTATGCTGACGCCATGGCGCTCGGCAAGCTGGCGATAGCTAAGCTCCTCGACGCGGTGACCGAGAAAGATCGCGCGATCCTCCTCGTCGATCCGATCGACGGCGCGCTCATATTGGCGGAGCAGGTGGCGCCGCGCGCGGGTGTAGCGGCTCATCGCTTCCTCCCGTCGCAATAGTTCGCCCAATCCTCCATCATAAGGCGGCGCTTTTCGAGGAGGTTGCCGCGCCGATAGGCGGCCTCGACCTTGTTTGCGACGGTATGCGCAAGGGCGGCTTCGGCGACGTCGCTCGGGTGGTTCGTTTCCTCGCTCACCCAATCCCGGAACGACGAGCGGAACCCATGGGCAGTGTATGGCTCGCCCATTTCCCTGAGCAGCTTGGTCAGCGTCTGATCGGACAGGGGGCGATTGCGCCGCATGCCGGGAAAGACAAGGTCGCAGCCCTTAATCCGCAACCGCGCGCACCGCTCGACGATGCGCAGCGGGCGGCGGGTGAGGGGAACCACATGCTCCCGATAGGCTTTCATCCGGTCCTTGGAGAGCTTCCACAGGCCCTTTTCCAGATCGAACTCGCTCCATGTGGCGCCGCGAACCTCTCCCGACCGGGCGGCGGTGAAAATGGCAAACTCGAGCGCGAGGCGGCTGAACGATTCCCGCTCGCGCAGGCGCTGTATGAAGGCCGGCACATCTTCATAGGGCATCGCCGCAAAGTGGTTGTCGCGGCGGGGCTGGCGGGGCAGGCCTTTCGTGATGGCACGCATCGGGGCATCGGTCTCGCGATACCCCGATGCGTACGCCCAATCGAGGACGGCGCCGATCCGCTGCCGGACGCGGCGCGCCGTCTCGGGCTTGGCCAGCCAGATTTCCGCGAGCAAGTCGCGGATCATCGGGCCGGTAATTTGATCGACCTTGAACTTGCCGATGTGCGGAAAGGCATAAAGCTCCATCGTTCGCATCCATTGTGCGTGATGCTTGCCATTGCGCCATGTCTTTGAGTGTATCTCGTAGGTTGTGACGGCGGCGTCCTTGAAGGTCGGCACGGCCCGTCGCTTGCGCCGCTCAACGTGCGGGTCAACGCCCGTCTCGATCTGACTGCGAATTTCCTGCGTCATCTCGCGCGCCTGCGCCAGACTGACCTTCTGGCAACTGCCAAGGCCGAAGTCGCGGCGCACGCCGTCGCTCTGGACCCGGCACACCCAGCTGCTGGTGCCTCCTGGCCGTTCGAGGCGCATGAGGCCGTCGCCGAGACTCACGCGCCGCTGTTTTTCCTTGGGCTGCGACAGCCCGTTCGAAGTGCTTTTCATCCCTCTGATCATAAAATTTGTTCCCACATTGGCAAAAATGTCGGCCTGGATCATGTGGGACGCACAGGGATACGAATCGCATCTCAAACCCGCAGCTAAGCTGGGGTTTCGGAAACGGTTCGGGAAAGAGTGGGATTGAAACCTGGCGGACAGGGTGGGATTCGAACCCACGGTGAGCTTGCACCCACGGCGGTTTTCAAGACCGCTGCCTTAAACCACTCGGCCACCTGTCCTTGTGCCGTCGCCATAGCGCGCGGGCGCCCGGCGGCAAGCGAAACCTTGCCCGCTCGACCCATCGCACGAATGACTCGCCTCGTCCCGCCGCGACCTAGCCAAGCGGCTCGCATCTGTGCGAGACGTCGCTTATGGGTGGGGACATGATGCACGCTATTCGTTTCAGAACCGGGCGCCTTTTCGGAATCGCGGCCGCCTTCCTGTCGGCATGGATGCTCACCGCTTCAGCGCCGCTTCATGCGCAGAGCGGCGACGCCGGCTTCGACACCTATGTTCAGTCGCTATGGCCCAAGGCGCAGGCGCGCGGCGTCTCGCGCACGACCTTCGACCGCGTCACGGCAGGGCTGCGCTACAATGCCCGCGTCGTTGCGCTCGATCGCGACAATCTCGGCAGCCCGCCGAGTCCGAATACGCCGATTCCGGCCTTTGCACCTTATCGGGTGAAGCATGTCGATGCCGCGCGCATCGGCGGCGGACGCCGCGTCCATGACCGGTTGCTGCCGCTGCTTTCGCGCATCGAGCAGCGCACCGGCGTTCCGACGAGTATCATGATCGCCATTTACGGCCACGAAACCGCCTATGGCCAGGTCACAGGCAATTTCGACCTGCCCGAGGCGCTCGCCACATTGGCTTATGAGGGGCGCCGCCGCAGCCTGTTCGAACCCGAGCTGATCGCGACGATGGTGATGGTCGAACGCGGCGTGCCGCGCAGCGCGTTAAAGGGCAGCTGGGCGGGTGCCTTCGGTTATCCCCAGTTCCTGCCGTCGGTCTATCTGCGCGTCGCCGAAGACGGCGACGGCGACGGCGTCGCGCAGATCTGGTCGAGCGAAGCCGATGCGATCGAATCGATCGGCTCCTATCTCCGCAATGCCGGCTGGCGCGCCGGGCAACCGTGGGGGGTAGCGGTCACCGTCCCTGCGAGCTTCAATCGCGGCGCGGTCGCCAATCGCCTGGCTCCGACCCGCTGCCCGCGCGTTTTCGACCGTCACAGTCGCTGGCGCTCAATGGCCGAATGGCGCGCGGCGGGCATCCAGCCGCTGAGCGGGCGCTGGCCCGACGGCAATGTGCAGGCGACTTTGCTCGAACCCGATGGCCCCGGCCGGACGGCATATTTGCTGACCGGTAACTATCGTGCGATATTGGACTATAATTGTTCCAATTTTTACGCATTGTCTGTGGGGTTGCTGGCGGATGAAATCGATCGTTAGGGGCTGGGGCCTGATGGCCGGGACGGCGTTGCTGGTATCCGGTTGCGGTAGTTTTAATGGTCAACGCAAGAGTGGGCCGACGGCAAGTCCGGCGCCCGCGACTGCTACAGCGGGCGTCGCCGATGTGCCGGTGGTGATCGGTGAGCCTTACAAGATCGGCGGGGCGACCTATACGCCCACCGATGTCGCCGATTATGACGAGGTTGGCTACGCGGGCTCCTATGCCGACGAACTCGCCGGAAAGCCGACCGCAAACAGCGAAAGCTTCAATCCGGCGGCGATCAGCGCGGCGCACAAGACATTGCCGCTACCAAGCTATGTCGAAGTGACCGCGCTCGACACCGGGCGGACGATCCTGGTTCGCGTCAACGACCGTGGCCCGATGGTCACGGACCGCCTGATCGACCTGTCGCGCGGCGCGGCGGAGCAACTCGGCATTACCGACGGCGTCACCGCGGTCCGCGTGCGCCGCACGAACCCGCCCGCCGCCGAGCGCGCACGGCTTCGTGCCGGGCAGTCGGTCCGCGAGCGCATCGCCACGCCCCAATCGCTGCTGGCGATTCTCCGCGCCAAGGTGAGGGAATTGCCGGTGCCAAAGACCGCGACGGCGCCGGCACCCGCCAGTCCGGCGACAGCATCGGCGACCAGCAAGCCCGGCAAGGACCGCTTCATCGTCGACAGCCCGGGCACGAAGGTGCCAGCGCCGAATGTCGAGCCGACCCCAAAACCGGCGCAGGCCGCGAAACCGGCTGCCACCGGCAATTACGTCGTGCAGGTTGGAGCCTTCAGCACCGAGCACCGCGCCAATGCCGCCGCGAAATCGGTCGGCGGACACGTCAGCAAGGCCGGAAAGCTGTGGCGCGTGCGCATGGGGCCATTCGCCAGTGACGCCGAAGCCCGCAGCGCGCTTGCCACGGCGAAAGCCAAAGGTTTCGGCGACGCCCTGATCCAACGCGATCGCTGACGGCGGGATATGAACAAGCCCTCCCTGTCATTGCGAACCGGCGCAATCCTCTTATCGGGTGTGGCGCTCGCGCTTTCCAGTCCGGCGACCTCGGCTGGCGAGGTCGGCCCGAAGAGCGCTCCGGTCATCCGCGCGCCCTATGAAACCGACGCGCCCATCGTGATGCTCAAGGATCTGGATTCGGGACGGATTCTCTTCTCGCGCGGAGCCGAAAAACGTTTTGCGCCCGCGTCGATGGCAAAGGTTATGACCGCCTATGTCATCCTCGACCTGATCGAGAAGGGCAAATTATCACGCGACAAGCTCATCACCGTCGAAGACGCGACATGGAAGAAATGGAGTGCACGTCGAGGTGGCTCCACCATGTTCCTGCGTGCAGGCGAAAAGGTGTCCGTCGATGATCTTGTCAAGGGATTGATCACCGTTTCCGGGAATGATGCGGCATCGGTTCTTGCTGTGGGCATCGACGGCAGCGAGGATGCTTTCGTCAAGCGAATGAATGCGGTGGCAGCAGAGATGGGCATGACGTCGAGCCGATTCGGCACCGCGAGCGGCTGGCCCGACGGCGGCATCACCAAGGTCAGCGCGGGCGATCTGGTCCTGCTTGCCAGTCGGCTGATCCGCGATCATCCCGATGCCTATGCCCGCTATTTCTCGATGCCGAAATTCCAGCACGGGATATCGCCCGACGGCCAGCCGATCATCCAGGCGAACCGCAATCCGATTCTGGGCCGTTTCGCCGGCGCCGACGGGCTCAAAACGGGGCATACGTCGGAAGCCGGCTATTGCTTTCTCGGCTCGGCGAAGCGTGACGGGCGCCGTCTGGTCATGGTCGTGGCCGGTCTGTCCAGCGCAAAGGCGCGCCGCGACGAAGCCGAACGGCTAATGAACTGGGGCTTTGCACCCACCAACACATCGGTTGCGGCGAAAGGCCGGACAAGCACTGCCGCGGCGAGATGACAAAGCCGATCCGTCGGGCTACGGCCGGTCCATGCACGGCGCGCTTTCCCTTTTCATCCCTCGCGAGCTAGCGAAGTGACCTCCGGGCGTTTCATCACGCTGGAGGGCGGCGAGGGCGTCGGCAAGTCGACGCAGATCGGTGCGCTGGCGGCGGCCCTCGAAGAACGGGGCCTCGAAGTCGTCGCGACGCGCGAGCCCGGCGGCAGCCCCGGCGCCGAGGCGATCCGTACGCTGTTGATGGAAGGCAGCGACGACCGATGGAACGCGCGCAGCGAAGCTTTGCTCTTCGCCGCCGCGCGCGCCGACCATGTCGCGCGCACGATCCGTCCGGCACTGGCTCGGGGGGCCTGGGTGCTGTGCGACCGCTTCGTCGATTCGAGCCGCGCCTATCAGGGCGGCGGCGGCGGGATCACCGACGCCGATCTGCTTGCGCTGCACCGCTTCGGTTCGGAAGGGCTGTTGCCCGACCGCACCTTCCTGCTCACGGTCAGCCCGGACGAGGCGGCGCGCCGCCTCGTCGAGCGTGGCGGCAGCGACCGCATGGGGAACAAGCCCCTCGACTATCAGGCGCGCCTCGCCGCGCGCTTCGTCGAAATGGCCGCGGCCGAAGCAGGACGCTGGCAGATCATCGACGCCGACAGGCGCGCCGAAGAGGTGACGGAAGCGATCCTCGCGGACCTTGCGGAATGGCTGTCATGATCGGGCATCGGGAGGCCGAAAAGGCGTTTCTCGAAGCGTGGCAGGGCGGCCGCGTCCATCATGCCTGGCTGCTCGCAGGGCCGCAGGGGATGGGGAAGGGGGCTTTTGCCGAGCGTGTCGCCCGTTTTCTCGTTACCCACGGGCGCAGCTGCGAAGCTCAGGCGCTCGCGCTCGACGATCGCGGCGACGATGCGTCGGCACGATTGGTAGACGCGGGGAACCACCCCGAAATCCTGCGCCTCGCGCGGCAGCCGAAGGACAAGGCCAAGGAACTCGCGCGGAATATCACGATCGAACAGGTTCGGCAGATGATCCGCCGCCTGCATCTGTCCTTGTCGCTCGGCGAGTGGCGGGTGATCATTGTCGATGCGGTCGACGACCTCGAGACCGACGGCGCCAATGCGCTGCTGAAAACGCTCGAGGAGCCCCCGGCAAAAACCCTTTTCCTGCTTGTCAGCCACTCGCCCGGACGCTTGCTACCCACGATCCGCTCGCGGTGCAGAACCCTTCGTTTTCAGCCCGTTGCGCGTGACGTCATGACAACATGGTTGCACGATCTGCGCCCGATGATCGAGATGGAGGAGGTCCGCGCGATCGTTGCCGCATCGGGCGGCGTTCCTGGCAAGGCCCTCGCACTCGTCGATAGCGATGTCGCGGTCATGGAAAAGAAGTTGCTCGCGATCGCGGCGAGCGGCGATCCGGAGAACCGGCTGCGCGAAGCGCTTGCGCGCGAGGTCGGCGGCACCAGCAATCGAGCGCGTCTCGAACTGGTCATCGATATCGTGCCGGGCCTGCTCTCGCGTATCGCGCGCGAGCGCCCGATTGCCGAAATCGCACCCATCCTCACCCAGTGGGAACGCGTTCAGCGCACCGTTCGCGATGCGATCCGCGGATCATATGACGGCGCGATGGTCGGTTTCGAGATCGGCAACTGTCTGGCCGAATTGGCACCGCGGGCCGAGCGGGCGGCACGCTGACGCTTTCCCTTCCGCGCGCCAGCGGCTAAGGCGCGCGCATGTCCGAAAATAGCGAACCTTTCTACATCACCACCGCGATCAGCTATCCCAACGGCCGCCCGCATATCGGCCACGCCTATGAGGCGATTGCAACCGATGTCATGGCGCGTTTCCAGCGTGCGCGCGGCCGCGACGTGCGGCTCGTCACCGGCACCGACGAACATGGGCTGAAGATGTTCCAGACGGCGCGCGACCAAGGCCGCGCGACGATCGATCTCGCCGATGAAATGTCTGGATATTTCCGTGAGATGTACGCCAAGCTGAATATCGGCTATGACAATTTCATGCGCACATCCGACGCCGCGCATCATGCTGCGTCGCAGGCGATCTGGAAAGCGATGGAGGCGAAGGGTGACCTCTATCTCGATCGCTATGAAGGCTGGTATTCAGTTCGCGACGAGGCTTTCTACGACGAAAGCGAGCTCTCGGACGGGGAGGGTGGCGTGCGTCTGTCGCCGCAGGGGACGCCGGTCGAATGGACCGTCGAGGAAAGCTGGTTCTTCCGCCTGTCGAACTATCAGGACCGGTTGCTCGCGCTCTACAGCGAGCAACCTGATTTCATTCGGCCCGAAAGCCGGCTGAACGAGGTGTTGCGCTTCGTCGAAGGCGGACTCAAGGATCTCAGCGTCTCGCGCACCAGTTTCGACTGGGGCGTGCCGGTACCGGGATCGCCGGGACATGTAATGTATGTATGGGTCGACGCGCTGACCACTTATCTCTCGGGGCTCGGCTATCCCGATCCCGCCAGCGACTTCGGGACATTCTGGCCAGCGAACATCCATATGATCGGCAAGGATATCGTGCGTTTTCATGCCGTTTACTGGCCGGCCTTCCTGATGAGTGCGGATTTGCCGCTGCCGAAGCAGGTGTTCGGCCACGGCTTCCTGCTCAATCGCGGGGAAAAGATGTCGAAGTCGCTCGGCAACGTCGTGGACCCGATGGCGCTCGCCGACCGGTTCGGCGTCGATCCACTACGTTATTATTTGCTCCGCGAAGTCAGCTTCGGTCAGGACGGCAGCTATTCGGCCGAAGCGATCGTGCGCACCGCGAACGCCGACCTTGCGAACAGCTTCGGCAATCTCGCGCAGCGCAGCTTGTCAATGATTTTCAAGAATTTGGATGGCAAACTTTCGGACGACGATACACCGGCTGAGGAGGATATCGACCTGCTGGCCGAACTCGTCGACATGGCGGCGGTCCGCCTGCCGCGCGAATTCGAGCAGCTCGCCTTTTCGGTGGGCATCGAAGACTGGATCCGCGCCGTCTTCGCCTGCAACCAATATGTCGATACGCAGGCGCCCTGGGCGCTGCGCAAGACCGACCCCGAACGCATGCGCGCGGTACTGATGACGCTGTTTCGGGCAGTCCGCACGCTCGCGATCGCGATCCGTCCGGTGGTGCCTGCAGCCGCCGACAAACTACTCGATCAGATGGGCATCGCCGAGGATGCGCGTGATTTTGGGGCGCTAGCTGACACCGACTGGTTCGCGAAGCTGGTGGCGAGCGGCTTCGCAGTCGGCCAACCCGTGCCGATCTTTCCGCGCCTCGAATTGCCCGAGGGTGAAGGGGAAGGGGAGGCCTGATGCTCGTCGATTCGCACTGCCACCTCAATTACAAGGGGCTTGCCGAGCAACAGGGCGACGTGCTGGCGCGCGCGCGGGAGAAGGGCGTTACCGCGATGCTCAACATCGCGACGCGTGAAAGCGAATGGGACGAGGTGCTCGCCGCGGCCGAGGCGAACGACGATGTCTGGGCCAGCGTCGGCATCCATCCGCACGATGCCGACCATCATCCCGACGTCGACACCGCCAAGCTGGTCGAACGCGCCGCGCACCCGCGCGTGATCGGCATCGGCGAAACCGGGCTCGACTATTATTACGACAAGAGCGACCGGGCGCGCCAACAGGATAGTTTCCGCCGCCATATCCATGCCTCGCAGCAGACTCGCCTGCCGATCATCGTGCATACGCGCGATGCCGAGGCGGATACGCTGGCGATGCTTGGCGAGGAGATGGGGCGGGCGAGCTTCCCCGGCGTGATCCACTGTTTCACGGCGAGCGACGATTTCGCGCGGAAGGCGCTCGATCTTGGCCTCTACATTTCGATTTCGGGAATCGTGACGTTCAAGAACGCTGCGGACCTTCAGGCGACCGCCAAATGGTTGCCGCAGGATCGGCTGCTGATCGAAACGGATTCCCCCTTCCTTGCTCCCGTCCCGCACCGGGGCAAGCCTGGCGAGCCCGCCTTCGTCGCCGACACGCTCGCCTTCCTCGCCGACCTGCGCGGCGAGGAAAACGATGCGCTGGCAGCCGCAACGAGCGCCAATTTCTATGCGCTTTTCAACAAGGCGGCACCATGACGTCGCGCGCCCAATGAAGCTGAGAATTCTGGGTTGCGGTACGTCGTCGGGCGTGCCGCGGATCGGCAATGATTGGGGGCAGTGCGATCCCGATAATCCCCGCAACCTGCGCAGCCGCGCGTCGATCATGGTGTCGCTCGGCGGCTTTCGGATTCTTGTCGACACCAGCCCCGATATGCGGCTGCAGCTCCTCGACGCAGGCGTGGGCGAGATCGACGCCGTTATCTGGACGCACGAGCATGCCGATCACACCCATGGTCTCGACGATCTGCGCCAGGTCATGCACCTGCGCCGCTCGGCGGTTCCGGTCTACGCTCGCGATCATGTCCTCGACATATTGAAGTGGCGCTTCACTTACGCTTTCGTCGGCAATGCAGGCTATCCGGCTTCGGTCGATCCGATCGATCTCCACGATCATCAGTCGATCGGCCCGATCGAAGTATCGGCGATCGAGATGCCGCACGGGCCGATCAAGGCGAGCGGGCTGATCTTCAGCGATGGCGCTCACAGGATCGCATATGCCACTGATTTTTCGAAGTTTACGGATGAAATGGTCGATTTTTTCCAAGGCGTCGACCTGTTCGTCATCGACGCGCTGCGCCGCTACCCCCACCCAACGCATCCGCACCTTCAGATGACCCTCGAGGGGCTGGCCAAGGTCGGAAATCCGCGCGCGATCATCACGCATATGGACAATACAATGGATTATGAGGACCTTGCGGCCGAATTGCCCGTGGGGGTCGAACCGGGCTATGACGGGTTGGAGGTCCAGCTATGAGTGGTGATACCTTCGTCCAGACGCTGTGGTTCGCCGGCGCATTCGCGCTGGTGCTAAGCTCGTTGCTCGCGCGCCGGTTACCGATGGCCGACTGGCTCAAGATGGCGCTCGCATGGGTCGCGATATTCGGCCTCGTTTTCCTCGTGATCTGGACGTGGCAGACGGTGACATAAAGAGGGCGGGCCGCGTGGCGGCCCGCCCAGTTGTCGATCGGCGGCATTGGGGTCATCGCCGATCGCCCCATTCCATCGGTTACTCGCCGTTTTCCTGTTGTTCGGCCGCGTTCTTGAGCTGGCCTTTCGTCATCCCGGTCACGAGCACGTCACCCGAGCCCGTAAAGTTCGCGGCGGGCAGCGTCGCGACCCGGTCACCCACTTCGACCGTCACCGCCTGAACGACGCCGCGACCGGTTTGGCGCAGGTTCTGGACGTGACCGATCACCTTGCCGCGCGGGTCGGTGACCGGCATGCCCGGAGCGATCGCGAACATGCCGTTGCCGCTGGCTGCGCCGCTACCCGCGGCGGCAAGCTGGCCGAGGCTGCCCTGGAAGCTGCCCGCGATCGAGCCGGCGCCGCTGGCACTGCCTGAGACGTCTGACAGCGCGCCGCCGGCCCGATCACGGACAGTCCCGACCGCACCGCGCGCGGTGTCGGTAGCGGTCGAAGCGGCACCGCGGGCCGTGCTGACGGCGCCACGCGCGGTCTGACCGACGAAATCGGTGCCGACGGCTTGCGCGTCGAGGCTGCCGCTACCCGATGCCGAACCCGAACCGCTGGCGCTGCCGCCGACCGTGCGGCCGAGCAGATTCGCGTCGCCATCGGCCGAACCCTTGCCGTTCGCATCGGCGCGGCCCTTGCCCTGAACCCGGCCCGAGCGGCGATCGACATTGGCGTCGCCGCGGCCCGACCCGGTGATGTCGCTCGCGGTGCCAAGCGTCCCGCCGATCGGCCCGGTGGGATTGCCCAGCGTGCCTCCGATCGTTCCGCCCAAGCCGCCGCCTAACCCACCGCTGCCGCCGAGCAGCTGCGCCGCGGCGGGGGTCGAAAATGCGATAGCCGACGCGGCGAGCGCGAGCGCCGGCATGAAAATACGATGTGCCATTATCCTTCTCCTTCATCTGCGGCCCGGAGGGGAGGGCCTGAAGGAAGAACGATGGCGCGTTCGAATTTCTTCCGAAAAACATGCCGGGCGGGTCAGCGGCCGCCGCAATCCCCGCAAATCAGGCCGTGGCCATAGATTTTATCGCGACCTTTTTTGCCAAGGTCGCGCGCTTCGAAGACCAGCGCGGAAACCGCGGGTCCGATCCGGTCGATCGCCGGCGCGGGATAGCGAAGGGCGAGGCGCCCGGCCACCAAGGGCGCAGCGAAAGAGGTGCCCCGCAGGCGGTCGGTTGTGTCGAGCCCGGTCGCGGCAAGCACGGCATCGCCCGGCGCCGCGAAGTCGAGGTGGAGCGCGCGGCCAGCTTCGGGCAAGGCGCGATTCTTGGTATCGACTCCGGTCACGGCAAATACGCCCTTATAGGAGGCGGGGTAGGCGGGCGGGGCGGCGGGGCCGTCGTTGCCGACCGCCGCGACGATCAGCATGCCGTGCTGCTGCGCGCGCGACACCGCGGCTGCCAGCAGCTTGTTGTCGGGCCCGACGAGGCTGATCGTCGTCACCGCAACGCCGTGCTGAACCAGCCAGCCGAGCGCACGTACGATGGCGCTCGCATTGCCGCCCGCCGGATCGGAGCCGTAAACATCGGCGGCAAGAAGCCTCTGCCCCGAAGCCGCGCCGCGCACTCGCCCACTGCCGATCAGCAGTGACGCCACGGCGGTCCCATGGCGGCTTGCCTGCGGGGCGCCGGCAGCGAAGCCGCGCTGCTCGACGCGGCCCGCGACCGACGGATGCGCGGCAACGCCGCCGTCGATCAGTCCGAGCCGGGTTTGGCCGGGCGACGCTGCCGTCGCCAATGCGGCGGCCGGCAGTGCGCCGCCTGGGCCGCTCGCGAAATAGATATGATCGGCATCGACTTCGGCATCGGGGAGCAGCTTGGCGAGACGTTTTTGTGCACGAACCAAGCTACGCCCGTCGGGAACGGCGAAACGAACGATGTCGAGATCGATGCCTTCGATGCGATCGCGGTCGATCAGTCGGAATCCTTCCTGGGCAGCGCGCGCGATCATCGCCTCGTCGACCCCCGTGGCGACGAGTATGCCGCGCACGGCGGGCTGGCCGTTGCGGTCGGGCTCGATCCGGTCGCGATTGTCGTGAAGCAGCCTGTCGATCCGGTCGAGCCGTACCCGTGCGAGCGTGTCGCCCGCAGCCTGCAATGGCTCGGCGACGATGTCCGGCAGCGAAGGCAGCGTGCGAGACGTGTCGGGCAGCTGGACCGATGGCAGCGCGATCTGGGCGTCGACACGCACTGCAATTCCCGCGCACAAAAGCGAGAACATCACGGGCAGGGCGACAAAGATGCGCATCGAGGCTCCTCATATCGTCGAACGGAAAGGCAGGGTGACCAATCGCGTCCGAAAAATTTAGCATCCTGCGGAAGAAACGATAGGGTGGCGTCGTTTCTTCCTCGGACACAGCGAAAAGGCAAATATGCGCTTCGAAGAGGATCTGGTCGAATTGCTGCCACGCCTGCGACGTTTCGCACGCGGATTGACGCGTCATCAAAGCGATGCCGACGATTTGTGCCAGGCGGCGATCGAGCGCGCGCTGAAATCGCGTGACCAATGGCAACGAGGAACGAGACTGGACAGCTGGATGTACCGCATCACCCGCAATCTCTGGATCGACGAGCGCCGCGCGGCAGGCCGGCGCGGCGTTCACGCCCCGATCGACGATGCGGTCACGCAAGTCGCCGGCGAAGGGGCGGCCGAAGTCGAGGCGGTAGCGCTCCGCGGCGATGTTGATAGTGCCATGGCCCGGCTTCCAGACGAACAGCGCGAAGTGGTGATGCTCATACTCGTCGAAGGCTATGCTTATCGCGAAGCCGCGGAGATACTCGACGTGCCGGTCGGCACCGTCACCTCGCGGCTTGCGCGTGGGCGCGAGGCATTGATGTTCTATCTCGGAGAAGCAGCATGAGCTTTGATCCCGCCACCGTTGCCGCTTTCGTCGACGGCGAACTCGACGACCTGACAGCGCGCCGGATCGAGCGCAAGGCAACCACCGACGCGGTGCTCGCGGCCGAGATCGCACGTCACCGCACGCTCAAGGCGCAGTTGACGGCGCATTATGCGCCCGTCACGACAGAAGCGGTTCCTGAACGGCTCCGGTCGCTGCTCGCGGTCGATGACGCAGTCGATGACAAGGTTGATACCAGTCTGGCCGATCGCCGTAGCGCCGGGCGGGCGCGCTTCAGCGGCATCCATTGGGGCGCTATCGCCGCCTCGCTCATACTCGGCCTAACGGTCGGGCTGCGGCCATGGATGCCTGCCGCGGATGTCGCGATCGACAATGGCACGCTGGTCGCGGCGGGTCCGCTCGCCGAGGCGCTCGATACGCAGCTCGTCTCGACCCAGCGCGGCGATCCCGCGGTGCGGATCGTCCTGAGCTTCGAGGACAAGGCCGGACGCTATTGCCGCAGCTTCGAAAGCCGCGCGATCGACGGCATCGGGTGCCGCGAGCAGGAACGCTGGCAGATCGAAAGGACATTGCCGGGCCAGACGCGCGGCGATTACCGGCAGGCTTCATCGGGCGAACTTGCCGCAGCGGCGGCGGCCATGATGAAGCGCGACGCGCTCGATGCTCGGTCCGAACGGGCGGCGCGGGACGCCGGATGGGTCCAGCAGCGATAGCATTCGTCAGGAGACATGAGTGCTCAGGCTTTACTGTCGCAAGAGGCGATTTTAGACGGGGGACCTATGAGTGGATGGAATGCCGTCCGTTTCACATACTCATTGAATTGTATTTAACATAATATATATTATCGGATAATAATATGCCTGAAACGGCGAACCAATCCCCCATCGACCGCTTGCTCGTCATCATGCGCCAGTTGCGCAATCCCGACGGCGGTTGCGAATGGGATCTCGCGCAGAATTTTTCGACGATCGCGCCTTATACGATCGAGGAAGCCTATGAAGTTTCCGACGCGATCGCCGGCGGCGATCCTGCCGCGATCCGCGACGAACTCGGCGACCTTCTGCTTCAGGTCGTGTTCCATAGCCAAATCGCGACCGACGACGGCCTGTTCGGTTTCGACGATGTCGCCAATACGATCAGCGACAAGATGGAACGCCGCCATCCGCACATCTTCGGCGACGGCAAGACCGACGATGTCCGCCGGCAATGGGAAGCGATCAAGGCCGACGAACGCGCCGCCGATGGGCCAAGCGGCGCGCTGGCGGGCGTCGCGCTGGCGCTACCGGCCTTGCTCCGCGCCCAGAAGCTACAAGGCCGCGCCGCGCGCGTCGGTTTCGACTGGCCCGATACCGACGGACCGCGCGACAAGATCGCCGAAGAACTGGCCGAAGTCGCGGGTGCAAGTGATGACAGCGAGCGTCACGAAGAAATAGGTGACTTGTTGTTTGCCGTCGTCAACTACGCGCGCAAGCTAAGTGTCGATGCCGAAGGCGCGTTGCGCGATGCCAATGCCAAGTTCGCGCGCCGCTTCGCGGCCATGGAAGACCGCGCAGGCGGTACGCTGACGGGCCTGTCGCTCGACGCCCAGGAAGCGCATTGGCAGGCGGTCAAGCTGTCGGAGCGTCCCTGAGGTTCGGCCACAGCCGTTCAAAGCGCGCCCGGTCGGCGGGATCGAGCCGTACGGTAAGCGCATGCCCCTCACCCTCCGGCTCGTCAGCGAGCACTTCGCCGCGCGCATGGAGCCATGCCATCGCCTCGCCCTGCTCATAGCCCAGATGAATGTGGTGCACCTGATGCCGCGCGGTCAATTGTGACGCCATGAGGATGCGCGCGTCCTCGACGCCCTCACCGGTCACCGCCGAAATGACCGCGACGTCGGGACGTCGCGCAGCCATTTCTTCGATGATCGCCCGGCGATCGACATCGGCGGTATCGACCTTGTTCCATATTTCGATCTGCGGGATGGCTTCGGCAGTATCGCCCTCCCCACCGTCCTGCGGACCATTCGCGCCGAGCGAGCTCAGGATCGCGCGCACATCGTCATATTGCGCTTCGCTGTCGGGATGGACGATGTCGCGCACATGGACGATCAGATCGGCGGTGGTGACCTCTTCCAGCGTCGCCCGGAACGCCGCGACGAGTTCTGTCGGCAGGTCGGACACGAAACCGACCGTGTCGGACAGGATCGCCTTGTCGATGCCGGGCAGCCGGATTTCGCGCATCGTCGGATCGAGTGTAGCGAAAAGCATATCTTCCGCCATGACGTCACTTCCCGTCAACCTGTTGAAGAAAGTCGATTTTCCGGCATTGGTATAGCCAACCAGCGCAATGACGGGCCATGGTGCACGCTGGCGTTTCGACCGTTGAAGCTGGCGCGTCCGGCGCGCATCCTCAAGGCTACGCCGGATTCGCGCCATCCGGTTGCGGATCATCCGCCGGTCGGCCTCGATCTGCGTTTCGCCGGGGCCGCCTAGGAAGCCGAAACCGCCGCGCTGGCGCTCGAGGTGGGTCCAGCTGCGCACGAGCCGCCCCGCCTGATAGTCGAGATGCGCGAGTTCGACCTGCAAGCGGCCTTCGGCCGTCGCGGCGCGCTCACCGAAGATTTCGAGGATCAGGCCGGTGCGATCGATCACCTTGGTACCGAACGCCGTTTCGAGATTGCGTTGCTGAATCGGGGTGAGCGCCGCGTCGACCACCACGAGCAGGACGCCCTTCGCCGCTATTTCGGGCGCGATCGCATCGATCTGCCCGACGCCGAGCAGCGTTGCGGCCCGTGTCTGGCGCAGGCGGAGCGTATGAACGGCGACGACGTCGAGCCCGATCGCGAGCGCAAGGCCCCGCGCCTCCTCGGCGCGCGCGTCGAGGTCGCGTGCGAGCCGCTGGCTATGCCATTCGGGCACGATGACAAGCGCGGGAGCGCCGCGCGTTACCTCGTCTTCATTGTTGATTATCGGGTCGATCAGGCGTCGTCCGCTTCGCCGTCACCCTCGCCATTGTCGGTCAGGTTGATCGGCCCGTTCGGCTGAACGGTCGAAATCGCGTGCTTGTAGACGAGCTGCACTTGCCGCTCGCGCTCGAGCAGCATGCAGAAGAGGTCGAAGGCGACGATGTCGCCCTGCAGCATCACGCCGTTGACGAGGAACATCGTGACCGATTCGTCCGAACGGCGGACGGCGTTCAGGAACACATCCTGCAACGCCTTGCCCTTACTCGCCGGCGCATCGCGCAGATTGTCGCCGAGCAGCGACAGGTCGAAATCGTGCGACGGCATCACCGTCGAGATCGCATGCTTGTACACCAGCTGCGACTGGCCGTCGCGGCGGAGCAGCAGCGAGAAATTGTCGAACCAGGTGATGATGCCCTGCAGCTTGACGCCCTTGACCAGGAACATGGTCACCGGGGTCTTGCTCTTGCGGAGGGCGTTGAGGAAAATATCCTGGAGATTCTGGTTTTTATCGGACACATTTGCCTCCTGTTCTTGGCGGTGCAACCGCGGGTACGGTGCCGGTTTCCTCCGGCATTCAAGACCTTCTTCTGAAACGCAATATGCGGCAAAGCGCGTGGGACGTCTAGCGCAAAGCCTAACCTTCGCCTTCCGAACTCTCGGTAAGGCCCAAAAGTTTCAGTTTCCGGTGCAGCGCGGACCGCTCCATCCCGATGAAGGTCGCGGTGCGCGAAATGTTGCCCGAAAAGCGATTGATCTGGATACGCAGATATTCGCGCTCGAAATTCTCGCGCGCTTCCTTAAGCGGAATCGCGGTGATCGATTCCGAATTGGGCAAGATGTCGGCCCCGCCACGTACCAGTTCGGCGGGCAGCATGTCGGCATCGATCCGCGCCAGCCGGTCGCTCGGTGCAAGGATCATGACGCGTTCGATGACGTTGCGCAGTTCGCGGACGTTGCCCGGCCATTCATGCGCTTGCAACGCCGCCATCGCCTCGGCGCTGATCTCGGGCGGCGGAACCCGGCGGTCGGCCGCATAGCGCCGAATATAGTGGTCGCAAAGGCTCGCGATATCGTCGCGCCGCTCGCGCAGCGGTGGGATATGCACCGGCACGACGTTGAGCCGGTAATAAAGATCCTCGCGGAATCGGCTCTCGGCGATTTCGGTCGTCAGGTCGCGCGCCGAACCCGAAATGATGCGGACGTCGACGCGGATCATCGTGCGCCCCCCAACGCGGGCGAAGCTCTGGTCGGTCAGCACGCGAAGGATCTTGCCCTGCGTTGTCAACGGCATGTCCGCGACCTCGTCGAGGAACAGGGTGCCGCCATGCGCCTGCTCGAGCAGGCCGACGCGGATCGAACCGTCCTCTGCCTCGGACCCGAACAATTCGAGCTCGACCGTTTCCGGGTCCATGCGCGCCGACGAAATGACGCGGAAGGGCGCGTTTTGCCGTCCGCTCCATCCGTGCAGCACACGCGCCGCGACCTCCTTGCCAACACCCGGCGCGCCCGTGATCAGAACCCGGCTTCCCGTCCCTGCCACGCGCTTCAGCGTCGCGCGGACATTGTTGATTGCAGCGCTGGTGCCGGTGAGCTCGTCCGACGGACCCGCCTTTTCGCGCAGCTGCTCATATTCGAATTTCAGCCGCTCATTTTCGGTCGCGCGCGCGACGAGATGAAGCAGGCGCGATGCTTCGAACGGCTTTTCGATGAAGTCGAACGCGCCGCGGCGGATCGCCGCGACCGCGGTGTCGAGCCCGCCATGGCCCGAGATGACGATGATCGGCAGCGTCGGATCAAACGCCTTGATCGCCTCGACGAGGCCAAGGCCGTCGAGCCGCGAACCCTGCAGCCAGACGTCGATCAGCGCCAGCGACGGCCGCCGCTGGCGGATCGCATCAAGCGCCGAATCGCTGTCGGACGCGGTGCGCGCCTCATAACCTTCGTCTTCCATGACCCCCGCGACGAGGTCGCAAATGTCGCGTTCGTCGTCGACGATCAGAATATCAAGCGCCATGATCTTCTCTGTCCTGCCGGTTCCGGATGCGCCCCGGGACCGTTTCATTCTGCCCCATGTTTTGCTCGCCGCCCTTTCCGGTCAAGGGGCGAAGCCGGTCGGGATGGAGCGTCAGGGTCACACATGTCCCCTGCCCCGCCGGATTGTCCGAAAATTCAAGTTCACCATAATGTTGCTCGACGATCTTCTTGACGATTGCGAGGCCGAGACCCGTCCCGCCTTGGCGCGTCGTCATATAAGGCTCGGCGATCGCATCGCGCGCCTCGGGCAACCCGATGCCGTCGTCGGTGACGCGAATGATCACCTCCCCGCCTGCACCGATGTCGAGCGCGGCACCGATGTGGCCCGTTGGAGCGAAATCCGAAATTTTATGCTTTTCTTCAATCGCTTCAACGGCATTTTTGACGATATTGGTTATCGCCTGCGACAAGGAGCGGCGATCGCAAACCAGCGGCTCGATCTCGGCCGGCGTCTTGACCGAAAAGGCGATGTCAGGCTTTGCGACCTCGAACAGGAAAACGGCCTGACGCAATATGTCGCGCACGTCCTCGACGCCGAAGGTGGGTTTCGGCATCCGCGCGAAGCTCGAAAATTCATCGACCATGCGCCGCATGTCGTGAACCTGCCGGATCACCGTGTCGGTGAGCTTGCGGAAGGTCGCCGCATCGCCCTCGACCTTATCGCCGAAGCGGCGCTGGAGCCGTTCGGCGGCGAGCTGGATCGGGGTGAGCGGATTCTTGATCTCGTGCGCGATACGCCGAGCGACGTCGGACCAGGCGGCGCGACGCTGGTCGAGCAATTGCTGTGTGATGTCCTCGAAGCTGAGGACGAAACCGTCGCCCTGCGCCACCGCCTTGGCGGCGAGCGTCGCGGGTTCGGCGTCCGTGCGCGACAGTTGCACGATCCCTTCGCGCTCCTCTCCGGTCAAAAGCCGCGCCAGTTCGGGCGCCACATCGTCGAGCGGCTGACCGGTAAGACTTTCCGCCGACTGGCCGATCAAGCGCTCGGCAGCGGCATTCGCCAGCAGGATGCGGCGACCGGCATCGACCGAGACCACGGCGGAGGATACTCCGCTCAGCACCGCTTCGATGAAGCTGCGCCGTGCTTCGAGTTGTTCGTTCACATTGACGAGCACGCCGGTCTGCCCCTCCAGCTGCTCGGTCATCCGATTGAAAGCACGGGTCAGTACCGCGATTTCGTCATCGCGAACCGGCGGAGTCACCCGGACCGACAGGTCGCCATTGGCAGCGGTCCGCGTCGCGCCGATCAGAGTCCCCAGCGGCCGCACGATGCGGTCCGCGACCACGATCGCGGCGATCACCGCGAGCGCAAGCAGCAAAAGCGATCCGAGGTAGAGCGCGCCGTTGAACTGGAGCTGGAGCATCTGCGACCGTTCGAACAGGCCGTTATAATCGGCCAGCACCGCGCTCGCACGCGCCGACTGCTGGAACCCCGGAACATTCGTATCCCGCGAAGCATAGACGTAAGCGCGATCGGTTCCGGGAAGCCGAGCCGCGGCTTCGATCCGATTGGCCTGGCGGATGACGACCACATCTTCGCCGGCGTCGAGACGGCCGACCATCTCGGAACTCAGCCGGTTCTCGGCGGCTCGTTCGTCGGGATTAATCGCTGCCGCCGTGCGCGCGACGCCATCCTGACCGAGCTCTATAATCGCCGATTCATTGAGGCTGCGAACGACGACTTGCTGAAAATAATAGTTGCTGAACTTCGGGCTATCGATCGGAAACTGCGTCAGTTGTTTGCCGAGGTCGGTCGCCATGGCAAAGGTGTTCGCGCCGACCTGGCGCTGATTTTCCTGATAATAGCCTTCGGCAAGATTGGCGGCGTTTTCGAACATGCCCCGCGACCGGTCCGAGAACCAGAAGTCGACGCCGAACTGGAACAACAATGACGCGAAGATCACCACAAGCAGGGTCGGCGCCGCCGCGATCAGCGAAAAGAGCGCAACGAGCCGGACATGGAGACGGCCGTTGCCACCCGCCATCGAACGCACCGCGCGCGCGCGCGCGACGCGGCTGCCGATCAGCACGATCAGCGCCATCGCCGGCACAAGGTTGACGACCATGATCGCCGCCACCAGCGCCGGGGTCAGCAACCGCTCGCTCTGCGCGTCGCCGGTGACGAAAATATAGGTCGCGATCGCAACGCTGACGATGATGCCGAGCGTGTAATATTCGGGCGTTCCAAAGCGCCAGAAGCCGGAGCGCGCTTCCTCCCCGTCCGAATCCATGTCTAAGGCCAAAGATGCCGATTGCGTCATTGTTGCCTCGTTACGACAATCCTGTTGCATAGAAAACACACAATCGGTCCGCAGGTCGCCGAATCGCGCCGATTTCGGGATTATCGCCTGACGTCACGGATGCGCTGGATCGATGTCGAGCTGCCCGAGCCGCTTACGTAGCGTGTTACGGTTGATCCCGAGTCGCCGCGCCGCCTCGAGCTGGTTGCCGCGCACTTCGCGCAGAACGCGGCGGAATAGCGCCGCCTCGACGATGGCCTCGAGCTGTTCGTGAATATCGCCGTCGTTTGTTGCGCCCGCCATTGCTTCGCGCGCCCAGTCGTCGACGGCGCGCGCGATGAGCGCGGCCGGCTCAACCGCGCCGCCCCCCTCGCCGTTTTCGCGGAGCAATGTTTCGACATCGCGCGCCGTCACCACCGTGTCGCGCGACAGCACGGCGAGCCGCTGGACGACATTTCCCAGCTCGCGAACATTGCCGGGCCAGTCATAGCGTTCGAGCCACTGCATCGCGGCGGGAGCGAATTGGCGGTGCGGCAGCCCCGAGCTGCGCCCCGCATCAACGAAATGACCGACGAGCGCCGCAATGTCGCTCCGGCGGTCACGCAGCGGCGGCAGCGTGACCGGGATGACGTTGAG
This sequence comes from Sphingopyxis sp. PAMC25046, assembly GCF_004795895.1. Classification (NCBI taxonomy): domain Bacteria; kingdom Pseudomonadati; phylum Pseudomonadota; class Alphaproteobacteria; order Sphingomonadales; family Sphingopyxidaceae; genus Sphingopyxis; species Sphingopyxis sp. PAMC25046. Next base: position 2,271,714 of record NZ_CP039250.1, on the reverse strand, counting down.
CCGGTAAAAGAGATCCTCGCGGAAGCGGCCATCGGCGACGAGCGTGCGCATGTCGCGGTGCGTCGCGGCGATGACGCGGACGTCGGCGCGCAGCGCCTGACTGCCGCCGACGGTTGAATATTCGTTGCTCTGGAGGACGCGGAGAAGCCGCGTCTGCGCCTCGAGCGGCATGTCGCCGATCTCGTCGAGAAAAAGCGTGCCTCCCGCCGCCTGTTCGAAGCGCCCCGCATTGCGGCTGTGGGCACCGGTAAACGCCCCCTTTTCGTGCCCGAACAGCTCGGCTTCGATCAGCTCGCGCGGGATCGCGGCCATGTTGATCGCGACGAAAGGCCCGTTCCGCCGCAACCCGGTCGCGTGGATCGCGCGAGCGACGACCTCTTTGCCGGTGCCCGATTCGCCGAGAATCAGAACGGCGAGGTCGTTCGACGCGAGGCGAGCAATGGTGCGGTAGACCGCCTGCATCGCCGGCGCGCGCCCCACCAGCCCATGGCTGTCGGCCGGCACCGCCGCGTCGCGCGTCGCCGGTTCGCTACGCTTTTCAAGCGCGGCGCGGACGCTGGCGGTCAGTTCGTCGAGATCGAAGGGCTTGGGCAGATAGTCGTAGCTGCCGATTCCCGTCGCGCGCACGGCGGTGTCGAGCGTATTCTGCGCGGACAGCACGATCACGGGGGTCGAGGGGTCGATTCCCGTGTGCGACAGCGAATCGATGCCGTCGCCGTCGGGCAGCACGACGTCGGTGATGACGATATCCGCGCGGTGGTCGGCCAGCCAGGCGTTGCGTTCGGCAAGGCTGCCGACCGACGCGAAATGGCCGCATTCGCCGACAAGCGTTTCTCGAATGATCATCGCGATCGCCGGATCGTCCTCGACGAGCAGGATCGTCTTGCCCGAACTCATGCCGCGCGTCCCTTCTGCGCGACAGGGAGATGCACACGAAAGCGCGTCCAGTCGCCGTCGCGGATATGCTGGACGGTGCCACCCATGTCACGCGCAAGCTTGGCGACAAGCGCAAGCCCGAGTCCGCGCCCCTCGCGCTTCGTCGTCACGAAGGGATCGAACAGGTCGCCGCGGATGTCGACGGGAACGCCGGAACCGTTGTCGCTGACGCTGACCTCGATCGGTAGCGCAATGCGTCCGCGCCCGTCGCCATTGTCGATCGACAGGCCGTGGCGATAGGCGGTGGTCAGCCGGACGACGCCATCGTCTCGGCCGCCCACGGCCTCGCACCCGTTGGTAAGGAGGTTGAGCAATATCTGTACCAAGGCGTCATGATTACCGTGCACGAGCGGCAGCGAGGGGTCGAAATCCTCGGCGAAGCGCACACCGGGAAACTGGCGCGCACGCGCGGTTTCCATCGCCTGGTGGATCGGCTGATACAGGTTGATCGGACTGCACGCGATCGGCTGGCCGCGCGAAAAATGCTCCATCTGGTCGATCAGCGTCGCGATCCGGTCGACCTCGGCGCAGATTAGCGTCGTGAAGCGTTCGCCGCCGGTATCGGTTTTGCGTGCAAGCAGTTGTGCCGCGCCCTTGATGCCGGCGAGCGGATTCTTGATTTCGTGCGCCAGCATCGACGCGGCGGCGCCGGCCGCGCGCCCCGAACGGCCGATCGCGCCGCCCATCAGCTCGGTATCGCTCGGCGAAGGCACGAGCGCGAGGATGCGGTGGCCGCTGTTGCCATAAGGGACCATCTGCATGTCGACGAAGACCGCCTTGCGTCCACCGACCGAGATTTCGGCGCGATGCGCGAAAAGCGCCGAGGTCGCGGCGTCGCTCATCCGCTGGCGATAGCCGCGATCCATCGCGATGACGTCATAGATTACGCGCCCGACCATCGCCGAGCGGCTGACGTTGCAAAGCTGCTCGGCGGCGGCGTTGACGAAGAGCACGACCCCGCCGCCGTCGATCAGCAGCGTGGGAACGGGGTGCGACTGGATCAGCTCGTCATGGTCGAAGCTCGGGATGCTCGACGTGAGCGCGGTCACGCCGCGGCCTTGGTGAGGTGAGGACCGTAAAAAGCTTCGAGTGCCTCGAGCACGCCCTTGCTGTCAGGAATCTGGTTGACCTTGTTGCGGAACTCGGCCGACCCGTGCAGGCCCTTGACGTACCAGCCGAGATGCTTGCGCGCCATATTAACCCCCGTCATCTCGCCATAATGGTCGATCATCGCGCGGTAATGCGATGTAATGACGTCATATTGTTCGTCGAGACCGGGATCGGGCCGCTCGGCCTCGCCGCGCAGCGCCGCCATGACCTGGCCGAGCAGCCAGGGACGGCCATAGGCGCCGCGGCCGATCATGACGCCATCGGCGCCGCTCTGTGCGAGGGCGGTGCGGGCATCGTCGGCCGAACAGATGTCGCCGTTGACGATCACCGGGATCGACACGGCGTTCTTTACCGAGCGCACGAAAGCCCAGTCGGCCTCGCCGCGATACATCTGGTTGCGCGTGCGGCCGTGGACCGTGACGAGCTTTGCGCCCAGATCTTCGGCGATATGCGCAAGTTCGGGGGCGTTCAGACTGTCGTGGCACCAGCCCATGCGCATCTTGACCGTCACCGGCACCGAGACCGCCTCGACGCAGGATTTAATCAGCGCCGCGGCGAGCTTAGGATCGCGCATCAGCGCCGAACCCGCATCGCCGTTAGTTACCTTGCGCACGGGACAACCCATGTTGATGTCGATGATCGACGCGCCGCGATCCTCGTTGAGCTTCGCCGCCTCGCCCATTTCATAGGGGGTGCAGCCGACCAGTTGCATCGACACTGGCTCTTCGACCGGATCCCATGCCGCTTTCTGGATCGACTGGCGCGTCTCGCGGATCGCGGCCTGGCTCGCAATCATCTCGGTGACGTTGAGCCCCGAGCCATAATAGCGCACGAGTTTGCGAAACGGCAGATCGGTGACGCCCGTCATCGGCGCGAGGATCACGGGATCCGCGATGGTGATATTGCCAATCTGGATGGGCCGGAGCGGCGCCATGGCGGGGAGCTTTCGTCAAACTGCCTAAAATTTAAGCAGCGCCCCTACACGCTAAGGCGCTTTCCCGCAAGGCGCGGCTGCGCTAACCGCGCGGGCGATGATCGAGTCCGTTTCCTCCCCTGTCCCGCGCGTCGCCGCAATCCTGCTTGCCGGCGGCACAGGCAAGCGCGCGGGGTTCGAACAGCCAAAACAGCTCGAATGGCTCGGCGGGAAGCCGGTGCTATGCTGGAGCCTCGAGGCATTCGATGCACATCCGGCAGTTTCGGGCGGCGTTCTGGTTGGCAACGGCGACGTCAAGGCTGCCGTCGCCCCGCTTCCCGACGGATGGATTTCCGCCGACCCCGGCGCCGAAAGGCAGGATTCGGTCGCAAATGCGCTCGCCGCCCTCGCCGATTGGGAAGATGATGCGATCGTGCTGGTCCACGACGCCGCGCGACCCGGTGTCGGTCCCGTGGTGATCGACCGGCTGCTCGCGGCGCTCTCCCACGCCGACGCGGCCATTCCGACGCTGCCCGTTCCCGATACGCTGGTCGAGCAGGCCGATAGCGCGGCGGGCGATGTTATGGGGCGCGAGCGGTTGGCGCGGGTCCAGACACCGCAGGCGTTCCGGCTTGGCGCGCTGCGCCGGGCGCACGCCGCGGCCGCAGGCGCAAGCGCGACCGACGATGCCCAGCTTGTGCGACAGTCCGGCACTGCCGTCGCGACCGTCGCCGGTGACGCGCGGCTCCACAAACTGACATATGCCGAGGATATGGCAATACTCTCGGGGCTATTGGGGACAGGCGCTATGATGCGAACCGCCGTCGGCATGGGATATGACGTTCACCGCTTGGTGGAAGGAAAACCCTTATGGATCGGCGGCATAGAAATTGCGCATAGTCATGGACTTGAAGGCCATAGCGATGCCGACGTCGGGCTTCATGCCTTGACCGACGCCATCCTCGGCGCGCTCGGCGATGGCGACATCGGCGATCATTTTCCACCCACCGACCCGCAATGGCGCGGCGCAGCATCCCATCGCTTCCTGAGCTTTGCGGGCGATCGGATCGCTGCGAACGGCGGGCGGATAGCGCATCTCGATCTGACAATCATCGCCGAAGCCCCGAAAATCGGGCCACACCGCGTCGCAATCCGCGAACGAATTGCCGAAATCCTTGCGATTCCGGTCGGACGGGTTAGTGTGAAAGCGACAACGACAGAGCGGCTCGGCTTTACCGGCCGTCGCGAGGGGATATCGGCTCAAGCCGTCGCGACCATCCAACTTCCGGAGAATTGATCTTGCAATCTGTCGAAGAAGCACGCCTTGCCGCGCGCGACGAACTTGCCGCCGCCGTGCTCGCCGGCAATCGGTCCGCGGGTCGCAGGGTCGCCGTTGCCGAAAGTTGCACCGGCGGTATGGTCAGCGCCGCGCTGACCGACATCGCGGGCAGCTCCGATGTGTTTTCTGCCGGGTTCGTTACCTATTCGAGACAAGCGAAACAGGCGCAGCTCGACGTCAGCAGCGAAATCCTCGAAACCTTCGGCGAAGTTTCGCTCGCCACGGCGTGGGCGATGGCCGCGGGGGTGCTCGCGAACAGTGACGCCGACGTCGCGGTCGCGATCACCGGCATTGCCGGACCGGGCGGCGGGTCGGAGAAGAAGCCCGTCGGTCTCGTCGTTTTCGCACGCGCGCTGCGCGGGCAGGATCCCGACGATTATTTCACCCAGCGCGTCCAGTTCGAATCGACCGATCGCGCCACGATCCGCCATCATGCGACACTGTTTGCCCTCGACCTGCTTCAGCCCGATAACGACGGGCTACGGCCGTCGGAGGATATCGCCCTCCCCGCGCCGTAAAGGTCGCCGGCGCGCGTTTCGAACGCCGCGATCATCTTGCGCAGCGCCTTGTCAAACATCTGTCCGGCGAGCGCCTCGAACATGCGGCTGCGGAACGAGAAATCGACCATGAAATCGACGCGGCAGCCGCCGCTTTCAAGGGCATGGAAATGCCATTCGTTACCGAGGTGCTTCATCGGGCCGTCGATATAGCTGACGATCACCTCGTGCGGCCGCTGCTTGTGGACGCGGCACGAGAAGCTTTCGCGCAGCCCCTTGAAGCCGACGATCATGTCGGCGACGGTTTCATGCTCGCTGTCGTCGCGGATGCGGAGCGCGACGACCCACGGCAGGAATTCGGGATAGCGCGCGATATCGGTGACGAGCGCGAACATCTGCTCGTCGCTGTACGGCAACTCCCGCGTTTCGTGATGCCGCGGCAATCAGTCCGCCTTGGCGCGCGCCAATTGCGCCTCGCGCGCGGCGCGCATCCGTTCGAAATCGTCGCCGGCGTGATAGCTTGAACGGGTCAAAGGCGACGAAGCGACCTGCAGGAAGCCCTTGGCGCGCGCGATCTGCGCATAGGCGTCGAACGCCTGCGGCGTCACGAATTCCGCGACCTTGGCATGTTTCGGCGTCGGCTGGAGATATTGGCCCATCGTCATGAAATCGATGTCGGCGCTGCGCATGTCGTCCATCACCTGATGGACCTCCATCCGCTCCTCGCCGAGGCCGAGCATGATCCCCGATTTGGTGAAGATCGACGGATCGCGGCGCTTGACGCTTTCGAGCAGGCGCAGCGACGCATAATAGCGCGCACCGGGGCGGATCGTCGGGTAGAGTCGCGGCACGGTTTCGAGGTTGTGGTTGTAAACGTCGGGCCGCGCGTCGACGATCGCCGCGACCGCGCTTTCGGGCTTGTTGCGAAAGTCAGGAGTCAGGATCTCGATCGTCGTCTGAGGGGTTTCGCGGCGTAGCGCCTGAATGACCTTGACGAACTGGCTCGCACCCCCGTCGGGCAGGTCGTCGCGGTCGACCGAGGTGATGACGATGTGGCTGAGCCCCATCTTCGCCGCCGCGATCGCGGTATGCTCGGGCTCGAGCAGGTCGACAGGGCGCGGCATCCCGGTCTTGACGTTGCAAAAGGCGCAGGCGCGCGTGCAGGTGTCGCCGAGGATCATCACCGTCGCATGCTTCTTGGTCCAGCATTCGCCGATGTTCGGACACGCCGCCTCTTCGCACACCGTGTGCAGGCCCAGCTCGCGCATCAGCTTGCGCGTTTCGGCATAGCCGGGGCTGGTCGGCGCCTTGACGCGGATCCAGTCGGGCTTGCGCTGGCGCTGGCTGGGGGTGGCGGCGGAGGCCGGTTGAGGCTGGGCAGGAGCGTTCATGCCGCCCACATAGTCGCGCACGCGCCTCTTCTCAACCTCTCTACCTATGCTAAGGCGCCTCCATGACTCACTTTGCAGACATGATCGAAGGATACCGGCGTTTCCGTAAAGGCGGCTGGGCGGAACAACGCGAACGCTGGGAACAGCTTGCCGAGGGGCAATCGCCGAAGGTGATGGTGATCGCCTGTTCGGACAGCCGATCCGAACCCTCGCAGATTTTCGACACCAATCCGGGCGAAATCTTCGTTGTGCGCAACGTCGCGGCGCTCGTTCCGCCGTTCGAGACGACGCCGGGACGCCACGGCGTTTCGGCGGCGCTCGAATTCGCGGTCCAGTTCCTGAAGGTCGAAGAAATAGTCGTGATGGGGCACGGTCTTTGCGGCGGGTGCCATGCAGCGCTTCACAAGTCGATGGAAGGCGCGGAGCCCGGGCGCGGCGGCTTTATCGCCGACTGGATCGCGCTGCTCGACGGGGCAAGCGCGACGGTCCGTGCCGCCCACCCCGATATAGACAACCGCGATGCCGGGCGCGCGATGGAAATGGCGGCTGTGCGTGTAAGCATCGCGAATTTGCGAACCTTCCCCTGCATCCAGGAGAAGGAAAAGCGCGGGAGCCTGAAGCTGCGCGGCGCCTTCTTCGCGATCAGCGACGGCATATTGCACGTGATGGACGAAGCGACGGGGGAATTCGCACCGGCCTGAGCCTGCGAGAAACGCGATTTCGGGACGGGGGTTGCGCTTGGCTGGCGGCGGGTTCACAGCCCCCCCATGCCCTCCAAGCTTACCGTCCCGCGCTGGGTCCGCCTCGCGCAACACCGCTTCAATCGCCGCGCCCGCAGCGAGGTCGGCGACATACGCCGGCGCATCGCCATGGTCGGCGGCGCGATTCTGCTGGGCCTCGTCGCGCTGGCATTCGCCGCCGCTGGCGACCGGGCGCAGCATTTGATTTTCCGTCTTTCGGATAGAGCCTGGTGGCTGCCGCTCCTGATCACGCCGACCGGCTTTGCGCTGATCGTCTGGACTGCGAACCGCTATTTCCCCTTATCGCGCGGTTCGGGCATCCCGCAAATCATTGCCGCCGGCCGTCGCCCCGAGCAGGAGGCGACCGGGCCGTTGGTGTCGCTGCGCACGGCCTTTGCCAAGCTCGGCCTGACAATTGTGACATTGTCGGTCGGGGGTTCGGTTGGCCGCGAGGGACCCACGGTGCAGGTCAGCGCGGCGATCATGGTCGCGATGCACCGCCTGCTCAAAGTTCGCGTCACCGCGGGCGTATTTATCGCCGGTGGTGCGGCGGGCGTCGCGGCGGCGTTCAATACGCCGCTCGCCGGCATCGCCTTTGCCATCGAGGAACTGGCTGCAGCCTATGAACAGCGCGTTGCGGTGCTGACGATGGGCGCCGTCCTGATCGCCGGTCTCGTCAGCCTGTCGGTTGCGGGCGACTATGTCTATTTCGGGGTGATGCGCGATACGCTACCCATCGCCGACGTGCTGCTGATCGCGCCGATAGCCGGGATCGGCGGCGGCTTGGCTGGCGGGTTGTTCGCGCGGATCGTCCTTGCTGCAAGCGACCGGACGGCGGGTTGGGCTCGGCGAGCCGCGGCGCGGCCGGTATTGTTCGCGGCGGGATGCGGGCTGGTCGTCGCGCTGATCGGGATCGCAACCAACGGTGGCACTTGGGGCACCGGCTATGACGTCACGAAATTCCTCGTTGAGGGCAATCAGGGAAAGCTCTGGTTCTTTCCGGCCAAATTCGTCGCAGCGCTCGCCTCGACGCTCAGCGGCGCGCCGGGCGGCATCTTCGCGCCGTCGCTCGCCGTCGGCGCCGGCTTCGGCAACCTCCTGACCCCTGTCTTTGCCGACAGTCCGGCGGGCGCGGTCGTGATGCTGGGCATGGCGGCCTATTTCGTCGGGGTCGTGCGCGCACCGCTGACCGCGGTAATCATCCTGATCGAAACCACCGCGGCGCGCGGCATCATCCTGCCGCTGTTCGCCACCGCGCTGATTGCCGACTGGACGAGCGCGCAGATCTGCCCGACCCGACTGTATCACGGACTCGCAAGGCGCATGATGCCGACAAAGGCCTCGGCGGTGCGACGGGAGGAGGACTAGCGGCACGCCGGCCGATTACGGCGAAAGCTAAGCCGACATATTTTCCGACGTCCGCTTAGGGGTGGAGAGCTGTCGTTGCTCTCCTCCACTTCCGTCATCCCGGGCTTGACCCGGGATCCCGTTTTTTGGGGCGTCGACCGGTCTTCGGCATCAAGCGGGACCCCGGATCAAGTCCGGGGTGACGAACGAGGAAATATCCTCCCTGTGGCGAAGCCATGGGGAGGTGGCAGCGCGAAGCGCTGACGGAGGGGCTCATGGCGCAACGTCGCGGCCCCTCCACCACCGCCTGCGGCGGCGGTCACCCTCCCCATCGCTTCGCGACAGGGAGGATTTGATGGCAACTATCGGCCGCTAGCGGATGGTGCGAGTCATTCCGCGTGCTGCCGCGCAAACGCCGCCGCCGCGCCGAACAGGCCCGGTTGCGGGTGGGTGATCAGCTTGACCGGCAGCGCCGACATGAAGCCTTCGAAGCGTCCCTTTTCGATGAAGCGTTCGGGGAAGCCCGAGCGGACGAGGCTGTCGCGGATGCGCAGGCCGAGGCCGCCCGCGACGACGACGCCGCTGGCGCCCTGCGCCAGCGCGAGGTCACCCGCGACGCTGCCGAGCGACAGGCAGAAGCGGTCGACCGCCGCCGCGGCAAGGCTGTCCTCGCGGTTCATCGCCCGGGTCCAGATCGCCTTGTCGTCGAGCGGCGTCACCGCGCGCCCTTCGAGCGCGGCGAGCGTTTCGTATATGTCGACGATCGCCGGGCCCGACACGATCCGCTCGACCGATACGCGCCGATGGCGTTTGCGCAGCCGCGCGAGGATCGCGTCCTCGATGCTGTCGAGCGGCGCGAAATCGATATGCCCGCCCTCGGTCGCCTGGACGCGATATTGATGGCCGTCGCGCCAGATATGCGCGACGCCAAGCCCGGTGCCAGGGCCGATAACGGTAATCGTTCCGGTTTCTGGCAGCGGTTGGTCGGGGCCGGCGAGCCGCTCGAAATAGCTCGCATCGGCCTGTGCGACGGCATGACCGACGGCTTCGAAATCATTGACTAGCACATAGCGGTCGACGTTCAGCTTTTCGCCGATCAGCGCAGGGCGGATGATCCACGGATTGTTGGTGAAGCGGATGATCTCGCCGCGCGTCGGACCCGCGATCGCGATGGCGACGGCGCGCGGCAAGGTTCCGCCCTGCCGCCGTTCGAAATCCTGCCACGCGGTCTGGAAGCTCGCATGATCCTTGGTGTGCAGCGTCGTCGCTTCGCCAAGCGAAAGGACGCGGCCGCCTTCGACCTCGGCGATGGCGAAGCGCGCATGCGTGCCGCCGATGTCCACCGTGACGATCTGTTCGCTCATGACTCTCCCTTGCCGGTCCCTACGCCGGTGCCATGGTGGCATGTCGCACAGCCGAAATCGATGCAACAGGGCATAGCTATGCGCCTTTTCCTGCCGCCGGGCAAAATGTTCCATGCCCTGGAGAGGCCCGTTCGGGCGTTCCGCATTTTTTTCCAAGGCCGCGCGGACGGCACTCCGTCTTGTGATTGTCGCCGGGAAGACGTCCCGGTCCCGATCTCAAGAGGAACCCGATGCGCAAGACCTTGCTGGCCTCCACCTGCCTGGCCACCCTAATTTCGACCGCCGCCCACGCCGAAACCACCGTCACCACCGCGACGACGGCGCCGGTGCGCACCTCGACGATCAAATCGGGGTCGCCCGACGATATCAAGATCACCTCGGCGGGGTCGATCAAGCCGACCGCCGCCGGGCCGGCGGTGACGATCGACAGCAACCACAAGGTCGTCAACGAGGGCACGATCGAGTTTACCAATGTCGACGGCGCGACGGGCATCCTGGCGGGCGCCAGCACCTCGGGCGGCATCACGAACAGCGCGACCGGCAAAATCACCATCGGCGAAACCTATGCCGCCACCGACATCGACAATGACGGCGACCTCGACGGTGCGTTCGCGATTGGCAGCAACCGCGTCGGCATCGCGACGGCGGGCGCCTTTACGGGCAACATCGTCAATTCGGGCGCGATCGCGATCGAAGGCAATGACTCGGCGGGCATCCGCCTCGGCGGCCCGCTGACCGGCAATTTCACCAACGACGGGACGATCAGCGTGCTCGGCGACCGCGCGCTCGGCGTCGGTTTGCAGGATGTGACGGGCAATGTCCGGCTCGCTGGAACCATCTCCGCCACGGGTGTCGACGCGATCGGCGCGCGCCTCGCCGGCGACGTCACCGATGCGCTGGTCGTTCAGGGCAATGTCACCGCCACCGGTTATCGCTTTACGACGCCGCCCACCGATCCGTCGAAGCTCGACGCCGATGACCTGTTGATTGGCGGCAGCGCGCTGTCGGTCGAGGGCGACGTCACGGGCGGCATCATTCTCGCCGTCGCGCCCAAGGACGCCAAACCCGACGACAAGGACGAGGACAAGGACGGGATCGAAGACGCCAAGGAAGGCAATGCCGTGGTGCGCTCTTACGGCTCGGCGGCGGCGATTCGCATCGGATCGGCCGACCGCGATGTCGCGATCGGCGCGGTTGCCGGGACCGGTACGGGACTGGGTTTCATCATCGACGGCGCCGTGCTCGGCGACGGGCTTTATGCGGGCAAGGACGGCAACGGGATCCAGATCGGCGGGCTCGGCGGTGCGGTCACGATCGCCGGCGGCATCGGCATCGGCATCGGCAGCACCGGCAGCGTCGCCGCGAAATCGAAGGACAAGGCCGCCACGGCGATCCGCATCGGAAGCGGCGCGACGACTCCCGAAATTCGGAACGCGGGCAAGATCGAGGCGACGACCGGCGGCAAGGCCGCGGATTCGGTTGCGACAGCGGTGTTGATCGAAGCCGGCGGCGATGTCGCGCTGATCCGCAACAGCGGCTCGATCGCAGCGAAGACCGGCGGCGACGACGGTACCGCGCGCGCTATCGTCGATCTGTCGGGAACGGTCGACACGGTCGAGAACAGCGGCGCGATCAACGCGTCCGGTGCGCTCGCCTCGTCGGACCGCAACATCGCGATCGACCTGTCCGCGAACGGCAATGGCGCGACGGTGAAGCAGACCGCGGTCGCCTCGGGCGTCACGGCCCCGAGCATCGTCGGCGACGTCCGCTTCGGCGGCGGCAACGACGTGTTCGACATCGCCGACGGGTCGGTGAAGGGGAACAGCTTCTTCGGCGCCGGCGACAACAAGCTCGCGCTGTCGGGCGATGCGACCTATGCCGGCAATGCCCGCTTCGGCGCCGGCAGCGACATGATGACGCTCGCCGGAACCTCGAAATTCACCGGGCTCGCCGATTTCGGCGGCGGCACCGACACGCTGACGATCGGCGGCACCTCGACCTTTGCGGGCACGCTGGCCAATTCGCAGGGCCTTGCGGTTTCGGTGGCCGGCGGCACCTTCGATGTCGGCGGCACGGCGACGATCTCGTCGCTCGCGGTGACCGAGAAGGGCACGCTGGCGGTGATGCTCGATACCGGCGCGACCGGCACCAATCTTCAGGTCACCGGCAACGCCAGCTTCGGCGAAGAATCGAAACTCGCGCTCAAGCTGTCGAGCATCGAGCAGGCCGAGGGTCAGCATGTCGTGCTGACCGCCGGTACGCTGACCGGCGCCGACAAGTTGACCGCGTCGCAGACGCTGCTGCCCTTCCTCTACAAGGGCACGCTGAGCTCGAACGCCACGCAGTTGATCGTCGACGTGTCGCGCAAGAGCACGGGCGAACTGGGCCTCAACCGTTCGGAAACCGGCGCGTTCGATGCGGTGCTCGACGCCGTTGTCGCCGATGAAAAGATCGAGGACGTCTTCCTCGGCATCACCGACGGCGACCAGTTCCGCAACCAGCTCGGCCAGATGCTCCCCGAGCATGAAGGCGGCGTGTTCGAAACCGTCACCTCGGGCTCGCGCGCCCTGTCGCGCTATCTCCAGGATCCCAGCGCACCGTATCAGGACGAGGGCAAATGGGGTTATTGGGTCAATCAGGCGGTATGGGGTACCTCGAAGAGCGTCGGCGACACGGCGAGCTACGACGTCAGCGGCTGGGGCATTTCGCTCGGCGCCGAAATCGAAAGCGATGTCGGCAATTTCGGCGGCTCGATCGGTTATCTCAGCGGCAAGGACGGCAACGGCAGTAACGCCAACGAAGTGAGCACGAGCCAGTTCGAAGGCGCACTGCACTGGCGCTTGCGCTCGGACGGCTTCATGGCGAACGCCCGCATCTCGGGCGCGCCGATCAGCCTGAAGGGCACGCGTATCTTCCGCGCCGAAGCCGGCGCCGAGGACATCGAAAAAACGATGAAAGGCAAGTGGGACGCGACGCTGTGGTCGGCGTCGGGCTCGCTCGCCTATGACACGCGCGTCGGCGGCCTCACGCTTCGCCCGATGGTTGCCGTGGACTATTTCAAGCTGAAGGAGGATGGCTATCAGGAAACGGGCGGCGGCGACGCGCTCGACCTGACGGTCCTGAGCCGCGATAGCGACGAGCTCGCGGTGTCGGGCACGATGACGCTCGGCCTCGAATTCGGAGGCGCCGACGAATATGACGGCTGGACGCGCTTCGAACTCGAAGGTGGCCGTCGCCAGATCGTGAGTGGCATGCTGGGCGCGACGACCGCGTCGTTCAAGGACGGCACGCCCTTCACGCTGGTTCCCGATGATCGCACGAGCGGCTGGGTCGGCCGTTTTCGCGGCATCGCCGGTAACTCGGCCTTTCAGTTCGCCGGTGAAGTCTCCGCGGAAGAACAGCAAAGCCATATCGGCTGGGCGTTCCGTGCGAGCCTGCGGGTCGGTCTCTAGCCCCCCGGGCCGACCCCGCCCGCAAGGGGGAAGCGTTACCCCTACCCATGCTTCCCCCTTGCCTAGGGCATGAACGAATGAAGAAGACGATGCTTGCACTATCCCTCCCCGCTTTCCCGGCACCGCGGTTGCGCGGTGGAGCCTGGACGCTATATGACGGCGTCATCAGGGGGACGTATGGCGCAGGGCGAAGCGGCGCTACCCGACGGAAGATGGCGTTCCAAAGCAATCAATCCATGACCGATACGCATGATCGAACCGACGCCGCCCAGGGCATCGAAGGCGTGTTGCTCGCCAACCGCGACCGTATCGTGCGCTTCCTTGAGGTTCGCGGTGCGGGCGATGGCGCCGAGGATCTGTTTCAGGACCTGTGGATGCGGCTTACCGATCGGCGCATGGGGCCGATTTCGGACCCCCTGCCCTATGTGATGCGCGCCGCGAACAATCTGATGCTCGACCGCTATCGCTCCGCGCGCCAACGCGAGCTGCGCGACAAGGCATGGGGCGAAGCATCGGCAACGCAAAGTCCGTCGAGCGAAAGCACGCTGATTTCGCGTGAACAGCTGACGCTCGTCGAAAATGCGATCGCGGCGACGGGCGAACGTCCGGCGCGGATTTTCCGGCGCTTTCGCGTCGACGGGGTCCATCAACGCGAAATCGCCAGCGAAATGGGGGTCAGCCTGAGCACCGTCGAAGCCGATCTGCGCAAGGTCTATGCGAAGCTCGCCGAAATCCGGAGGCAGTTCGATGCAGGTTGAACGGGCGGACGCCGAAGCGCGCGCAATCGACTGGCTGATCCGCCAGCGCGACCCCGATTTCACCGACTGGGACGGCTTTGCCGACTGGCTCGCCGAGGACAGCGCGCACGCCGCGATTTACGACGCCCTCGCGAGCCTCGATCGCGACCTCGATGCACTGCCGCCTTCACCCGCCCCGTCGGTGGTGATGATCCCCGACGCCCCGCGCCGGCCTTCGCGGCGCGCGTGGTTCGGTGGCGCCATGGCGGCCGCGATCGTCGGGGTGGTCAGCATCTCGGGGCTTGGCCTGCTGGGTGGCAGCGACCGGATCGAGACCCTTGCGGGCGAACATCGCACCGTCACCCTTGCCGACGGGTCGAAGATCGAGATCAACGGCGCGTCGGTGATTGAAATCGACGCGGATCGCCCGCGTTTTGCCCGGCTGGAAGTGGGCGAGGCGATGTTCCATGTCGTACACCGCAATAACGATCCCTTTGTGGTCGAGACCGGCGGCGCCAAGATCGTCGATCTCGGCACCGCCTTCAACGTCGTGCGCCGCGACCGTCAGACCAATGTTGCCGTGTCCGAAGGCATCGTCCTCTATAACCCCGACCGCGACAATGTCCGGCTGGTCGCGGGCAAGGGCATCGAAGCGCGCGATGGCGACGCCAAGCCGCCGGTCGTGCAGAACGTCGACGTCGCGAACGTCGGCGGCTGGCGCAGTGGATTGCTCGTCTACAACGGCACGCCGCTTGCCGTCGTCGCCGAGGATCTGAAACGCACCGCCGGGATGCAGGTGCGCATCGCGCCAGAGGCGACCGACCTGTCGTTCCGCGGTGCGTTGATCATCGACAAGAACCGCGACCGCACGATCGCCGACCTCGCCGCATTGTCGGGGACGAAGGCCGCGCGGCAAGGCGATGGATGGATCTTGACCCGCTGACCATGCACCCGCGCCTTTCCCTCGCCGTCGCAGCGATAGCGCTGTGCCTGCCCGCGCAGGCGCTGGCGGCGGACGAGCGCGCGTTCAATGTGCCGAAAGGCAGCCTGTCATCCGCTCTCCCGCTGATCAGCCGGCAGGCGGGCGTCAGTATCAGCGTCGCCGACGCGAAGCTGTGGCAGGCGCGCGTCAAGCCCGTGCGCGGGCGGATGAGTGTCGAGCGGGCGATCCAGCGCCTGCTCGACGGCTCCGATGCGCGCGCGGTCCGGGTCAGCGCGACGAGCTGGCGGATCGAACGGCGGCCCGCGCCGGCCCGCGTCGCGAAGGCCGCCGCTGCGCCTCGACCGGTGCCGCAGCCGCGGGCGCGCGAACCGGCGAACGACCTGATCGCGGCGGCGCAAGACGAGATCATCGTCACCGCGTCGAAGACCGACCTTCCCCATTCGCATTTCGCGGGCGTCGTCACCCGATTGGATGGCGACGATTTGGCGTTTGGCGGTGAACGCGGAATGGATTCGATCCTCTCGCGCACCGCGACCGTTTCCTCGACCCATCTGGGTTCGGGGCGCAACAAGCTGTTCATCCGCGGCATCGCCGATTCGAGCTTCACCGGCCCGACGCAATCGACCGTCGGCCAATATTTCGGCGACATCCGCCTCAGCTACAACGCGCCCGACCCCGACCTGCGCCTCTACGACATCGACAATGTCGAAATCCTCGAAGGGCCTCAGGGCACGCTCTATGGCGCGGGCTCGCTCGGCGGCATCATCCACGTCGTGCCGAAAGCGCCCGATCCGCGCGCGATGAGCATCCAGGCGATCGCCGGCCTGTCGGTGACCCAGCATGGCGACCCCGGCGGCGACATCGCCGCGATCGCCAACCTGCCCGTCGGCGACAACGGACATGCGCTGCGCTTGGTCGGCTATATGCTCACCGACGGCGGCTATATCGACAATCCGCTGCGCGGACAGAATGACGTCAACCGCGTCCATGTGCGCGGCGGACGGGGCACCTTACGCCTTGAAGCCGGCGACGGCTGGACGGTCGATTTAGGCGGCATCTATCAGGCGATCACCTCCGACGACGCGCAATATGCCGACAAGGATGCGCCGCCGCTGACCCGCGCCTCGATGGTCGAGCAGAATGCGACCGCGCGTTACGGCATGGGCACGGTCGTCGTGATGAAGGATTGGGGCGACCTTTATTTCCAGTCGTCGAACGCTTTCATCGACCATCGCCTGTTCGAACGGTTCGATGCGAGCCTGCCCGAAGCGCGGCGCGGCGAAGGTACCGGCGCCGACGCCGGCGCTGCTATGGGCGCAGTCGATGTAGAGCGCCTGTTCGCGCCGGTCGAGGTTGTTCCCATGTCCGATGTGCCGCGCGTGCTCGACCAGCATAACGACACGCGCATGTTCGTCAGCGAGAACCGGCTGTCGCGGCCTTATCACGACGGGCTCGGCTGGGTGGTCGGCGCGAGCTTCATCGACAATCGCGCGCGGCAGGACCGCGAATATGCCTATGGCCCGCTTCGCACGGTGTTGCCCGGCGTGACCAACCGGATCACCGAAGTCACCGGCTATGCCGAGGCGACGGTCGAAATCATGCCCAACCTGATCGCTTCGGGCGGCCTCCGCCTGTCGCATGCGCGGCTGGGCGGCGAGGCCGAGGGTGTTTCCTTTGCCTTGGCGGAAGCGAACCGCGCGACGACCGCATCGCGCAACGAAACCGATCTGCTGCCGTCGGTTTCGCTGCTGGCGACCCCACTCGACAACGTCCGGCTCTACGCACGCTATCAGGAGGGGTTCCGCCCCGGCGGCCTTGCGGTCGACGGCAATTTCGTGCGGCGCTTCCTCAACGATCAGGTGCGCACCTGGGAGGCCGGGATGCGGTTTGGCGACAAGGGACGGAGCCTGCTCGACGCAAGCCTTTCGATCTCGCACAGCCGCTGGCGCAACATCCAGGCGGATTTTATCGACAGCAGCGGCTTTCCAACCACCGCCAATATCGGCAACGGCCGGATCACCAGCCTGTCGGGCGCGGTCGCGATGCGGCCGACCGATGCGCTGACCTTCGAGCTCGGCGCGGTCTATAATCATAGCCGCGTCGACGATCTTTCGCCACAGATCCTGCCGGTGTTCGCCGCGGCGCCCGCGCGGCTCGGCCGCATCCCCAATGTCGCGAGCCATGCGGTGCGCGGGTCGATCAACTATGCGACGATGATCGGCGACGAGGATTTCCGCGTCAACGGCTGGGCGAATTATATCGGGCCGTCGCGGCTCGGCATCGGTCCGGTGCTGGGCGAAAGTCAGGGCGATTATGTCGATACCGGGCTCGCGATGCGGGTCGGCAACAATCGCCGCGGGCTGTCGCTTACGCTGACCAATCTGTTCGATTCGCGTGGCAACCGCTTTTCGCTCGGAACGCCGTTCCTTGAAGGGAACGAGGGCTTTCTTACTCCGCTGCGCCCGCGCACGCTCCGGATCGCGGTGGACGTGGCTTATTAGCGAATGGCGGCCTTTCCGCGGGCTGCCATTGCTTCCTCCAGCTTCGTCATCCCGGGCTTGACCCGGGACCCGCCTTTTTTTCTAACGACAGCGAAAAGGCAAGGCAGGCCCCGGGTCAAGCCCGGGGTGACGGTAAGGGGGAATGTCCGTCGCTACCCGGTCAATCCGCCAGCGTGATCTGCTCGTAGCGGTCCATATGAAAATCGGCGCTGCCGAACTGGCCTTCGATCATCGTCGCGCGCTTGAAATAATGGCCGATTGCCAGTTCCTGCGTGATGCCGATGCCGCCGTGGGTCTGGATCGCATTCTGCCCGACGAAATTCGCGCCGCGCGCGACCTTGTTCTTCGCCGCCGACACCGCCGCCATGCGCTCGTTCGCGGGCAGACCCAGTTTCAGCGTCGCCATGATCGTCATCGACCGCGCCTGTTCGACCTCCATGAACATGTCGACCATTCGGTGCTGGAGCACCTGGAACTTCGCGATCGGCACGCCGAACTGCTTGCGCTGCTGCGTATATTCGAGCGTGCCCTCGTGCAGCTTCTGCATCACGCCGGTGGCCTCGGCGCAGACGGCGACGGTCGCTTCGTCGACGATCTGTTCGACCAGCGGCAGGCCCGCACCTTCGGGCCCAAGCAGCGCGTCGCCGGGGATCGCGAAATTCTCGAAATAGATTTCGGAAGCGCGGCTGCCGTCGACGGTCGGATAGTCGCGGCGGACGATGCCCGGCAGATCGGCGTCGATCAGGAACAGCGACACGCCGTCCTTGTCGCGCTGACCGCCGCCGGTGCGCGCGGTGACGAGCAGGTGCGTCGCCCAGGGCGCGGCATAGACGACGCCCTTGTGGCCGTTCAGCACATAGCCGCCGCCGTCCTTCTTCGCGGTGGTGCGCAGATTGGCAAGGTCATAACGCCCCTGCGGCTCGGCATAGGCGAAAGCGACGATCGCATTGCCCGCGATGATCTCCGGGATCATCGCGTCGGCCTGCGCCCCGCCGACAGCTTTCAGGGCGCCGCCCGCGATGACGACGGTCGGTAGATAGGGCTCGACCCCGATGACCTTGCCGAGTTCCTCCATCACGATCGCATTTTCGAGCGCGCCGCCGCCAAGGCCACCATGCTCTTCGGCAAAGGGCGCGCCGAGCATGCCGAGTTCCTGCGCGAGCGCGGTCCAGATTGCGGGATCGCGCCCCGTATCGCCATTGATGAACTTGTGGCGCGTCTCGAAATCATAGGTGTCGCTCAGAAAACGGGCGAGCGTGTCGCGGATCATGTCCTGCGTTTCGGTGTAGGTGAAATCCATTTTTTATCCCCGTCGCCCCCGCGAAGGCGGGGGTCGCTTTAGTTCTACAATGACCGGGAGACCAGGCCTCCAGCGGCGCCCGCCTTCGCGGGGGCGACGCGCGTCACAATCCCAAAACCATCTTCGCGATGATATTGCGCTGGATCTCGTTCGATCCGCCATAGATGGTCGTCTTGCGCATGTTGAAATAGGTCGGCGCGGCTCTGTGCGCATAATCGGGCCCGATCGGATGCTCATTGTCGCCCTCTCCGAACCCGCGGAAATAAGGCGCGCCATAATGGCCGACGGCTTCGAGCGTCAGTTCGGTGAGGCGCTGCTGGATTTCTGAGCCCTTGATCTTGAGCAGGCTCGATTCCGGCCCCGGCCCCTTGCCCGCGTTCGCGCCGGCGAGACTGCGGAGCTCGGTGAATTCGAGCGCGGTCAGGTCGACCTCGAGCTCGGCGACCTTGCGCTTGAAAAAGGGATTCTGAAGCAGCGGCTTGTCACCGTCGAGTTCGGTGCGCGCAATTGCCTTCACCTTCTCGATACCGCGCTTCGACGCCGCGACGCCGGCGATGCCGGTGCGTTCGTGCGCGAGCAGGAACTTGGCGCAGGTCCAGCCCTTATTCTCTTCATAGACTCGCTGCGAGACGGGCACGCGGACGTCCTCGAGCCATACCTCATTGACCTCATGCTCGCCGCCCAAGGTGATGATCGGGCGCACGGTGATGCCGGGCGATTTCATATCGATCAAAAGGAAGCTGATGCCTTCCTGTTGCTTGGCGTCCTTGTCGGTGCGGACGAGGAAAAAGCCCCAGTCGGCGTGTTGCGCCAGCGTCGTCCAGGTCTTTTGACCGTTGACGATATAGTCGTCGCCGTCGCGGACGGCCGTGGTGCGAAGCGAGGCAAGGTCGCTGCCGGAGCCGGGTTCCGAATAGCCCTGGCACCACCAATCCTCACCCGACAGGATGCGCGGCAGGAAATGCGCCTTCTGCTCGGGCGTGCCGAAGGTGTAGATCACCGGGCCGACCATCGCGAGGCCGAAGGGCATCAGGCGGATACAGTCGGCGCGCGCGGTCTCTTCGGACCAGATGAAACGCTGCGTCGGCGTCCAGCCAGTGCCGCCATATTCCACGGGCCAGGCGGGCGCGATCCAGCCCTTCTTGTACAGGATCTTGTGCCAGGCGAGGAAATCCTCCTTGGACAATTCTTCGCCCTCGTCCTGCTTGCCGCGGAGTTCCGCGGGGTAATTTTCGGCGATGAATTGGCGAACTTCCTGCTGGAAGGCCAAATCCTCGGGGCTGAATTCCATGTCCATCACGAATCTCCCATTGGGCACCGGCGCCCTTATAATGGGCGCTCACCTTTACGTAAACGGCAAGTTGCGACTTGCAACGTTTCGTAGGCAATGATTGCGCGCAATGTCAGGGCTTGTCCAGCCGCACGGTTATGGTTGAAGGCGGCAGCTAATCCGCGCGGCGCGTGACGAGTATGACCGCGCCGTCGCTTGCATAGGGGCCGCGCATTTCGGCGATCGTCAGGTTGACGGCGACAATGCCCCCGTCGCGCGTCACCATCTGCGATGCGAGACGCGCCGGGTCGCGCAAGCGGAAAACCGATTCGAGCGCCTCGACGAAGGCGGCGCGTTGCCCCACGGGCAGGAGCGCGGAAAAACGCACGCGGCGGATCGCAGCGGGATCGACGCCGACCAGTTCGGTGAGCGTTGCGTTGGCCGATTCCACCGCCTCGCGAACCGAAATGCAGGCGTGACCGATGCCCCCATCGGCCTCTACGGCATCCAGCATCGCGGCGCGCATGCCGCCCGCCGCGAATTCGTCCATCGATTCGCTGACGTCGCGCAGCATGATCGCGCCGCCTACCGGCGCCGGAACCAGATCGACGTGCAGCCATTGGCGCGGTCGCAGCAGCCCGGGCAAATCGCCCGAAAACCGCTCCCTATGGTCGAGCAGGCGCACAATGTGATGAAGGATGAGACTGTCGCCGAGCGACGGCAGCACGGAGGTCAATTCCGCGCCGATCAGGCTCGCCGCCGACATTTCGAGCATATCGGACGCCGCCGGATTGACCGCGACGATGCGCCGCTGCCGGTCGATCAGGATCACCGCGTCACGGACCGATTCGACGAGTCCGGCAAGCGAGGCCTGGAGCAGATCCGAAGCGGCCGCCACATCGCGCGCCGTCTTGCCGTCGAGACGGCGATAATCGTCGAGCGAGATCAGCACATGCGCGTCCTTGCCATGATGCGTCACGACGACGGGCTTGCGCGCCGACTGCAATCGCCAATTGGCAAAGCCGCGGATGAAGTCCGCCGCCGATACGCGCTGTGGTTCTTGTGCGGTCGCCACGCTCACCCCCAAAATTCTTTCGACCATTATAGGGCGCGCAAGAGGTGATCTGGCGCGCCGATAGGTCCCCAATGGCGCCATTGTGCTGGCGATCAGACCAGCCGCGCCTTGCCACAGCGCAGCGCGTTGACCCGCGTATCGGCCTGCCCGACCTGCAGGCCGAGCAAGCCCGTGAGATCGGCGAGGACGGTATCGAGCACTGGCGCCGCGAGCGCGACGGTTTCGCCCACTACCGCCGTCAACGCTTTCAGGTTCAGGCCTAGGCCGAGGACGTTGACGTCGAGTTCCATCCGGTCCGAAAGCGATTCCGCCGCACCCGCGACCAGCCCGCCGCTCGACACGGTCTTGACCTGTCCGTCGTCGATTTCGCTGCGCGAAAAGGCCACCTGCTTTTCATTGAGGTCGGACAGGATCAGTTCGGCCTGTGCGTCGATGCTGACGAGCGGCAGCTTCACCACGCGGGCGGGCTGGGGCTCAAGCGGCCGTTGCATGTCCTGGAAATCGCTGTCGGGAACCGTGCCGATCGCCACGATCGCCGGCGAGGTGACGACGCCGAGCGAGACCGCGGCGTTGCTGTTCGGGGCGCAGTCGATGTCGGTGATCCGCGCCGACGCCGACCCGAGTTCGGCAAGCAGCGGCACATGGACGCTGGCGAGCGGCGTCGCCACCCGCGTATCGACCTTCAGCCGGACCTGCGCGGTGCGGACGATGACGTCATTGGTGTCGGTCACCGCGATGAGCGGCGAGTCGGCGGGCGGTTCGCCGACGAGCAGCGCGATATTGATGCCCGAACCGCCGAGAAGATTGCCCGCGAGCGACAGGTCGACCTGGCGGTTTGCATTGCCGAGGAGCAGCATGGTGCGCAGCAGGCTGAGCGCATTGACCTTGACCGGATTGGCGGCGTCGATGCGGATGCTCGACGATCGCGGCCCCAAGTCGATCGCACGCGACGGCAGGAGCGCATGCGGCAACGCGCTGTCGGCGATATGTTCGAGCGCCCTCGCCGCCTGCCCGTCCGACGCGCTCGCCAGCGCCGACACCACCTGCGGCAGCGTCGCCTGCGTGTTCAGCGTCTGGCCAAAGGTCAACACATCGGCGTCGAGTTCGGTCCGGAGCGCGTCCGAAAAGGCGAGCAGGTCGATGTCGGTGCTGGCGAGCGCGTTATAATCCATGACCGACAGATTGACCTCGCTACCCGTCAGCGCCGACAGCAGCGCGTTGGGCAAGCCGCCGTTCAGCGCCGCGACACGCGATCCGAGCGAAAAGGCAGCATAGCCGCGCCGCGCGCCGGTTGCGGTCGCGCGGATGACGCTGTCTTGCCGCCCGGTCAGGAAGCTGCCGAAGAATAGCGGGCGATCGCGCGTCAGCGTGACGCGTATCGCGTTCGGCGATGCGCCGCCGCCGGCGAAGCGTTGTTCCGCCTGAACCGAGGGATCCGCCGTGTAGGTTCCCGGGGTGAGCGCGGCGATTTCGATGCCGCAGTCGCAATTGGCCGCGATGATCCGTTCCGCCGCCGCGCGCTCTTCGCCGGGCCGCCCCGCCGCCGCCATCGCCGCGGCATCGGCGATCCCCTGCAGTTTGCGGCGATCGAGATAAAGCGAACCGAGATCGACCGCGAAGGCGGCCGAGCCGATCAGCATCGCCATGCCGAAGGCGGTCGTGATGCTGATGCTCGCTCGGCGGCTGCGAACGAGACGGCGAAGGAAGGAAAGGCCTGCCATGATCAATCGACCGGCAATTCGAAGGTCGCGCGCGCACGAATGACATGGTCGGGCGACGGCACGAGGCTCGAGCGCAAGAGACTGTCCTGCGGCGCGGTGAAAGAGACGGCGACGGTGATCGCCTCGCTCGTTTCGGAAACCGCGACGCTGTGTGTGCCGCCGACCGCCTGCAAGCTGCGCGCCACCGCGCGGCCCGCGACAGCGCTGCGGTCGGCGGCGTCGAGCCCGACGATCGAGGCCCGCGCACCGTCGTTCGCGGCCTGCTGCACATTATGCGCAAGCATGAAATATTGGCCGTAGACGAGAATGCCCATCAGCAACGCGAGGAGCAGCGGCAACACCAGCGCCATTTCGACGATGGCGGCGCCGCGCTCCTCGCGCGCCAGGGCAAGGCCTGTGACGCCATTCTTGCGAACGCAGCGCGAAATTCTGCAGGAGCCGATCATGCATCCAGAATGGCGGGCGCAAATGAAAGCGGCGTCGAGAAGACCCGACGCCGCTTTTATGTATTTTACGGGATTTCGCCGCGGGTCACGTCGCAGCGATCGGCCGCATAGCTGTAGCTATTGCGGGATCGTTAATCGCCGCGATCCGCCGCTGTGCGCAAAATGCCCTATTCGGCGTCCTCCAGCTTGTCCTGCGTACGCAGATCGAAGTCCGACGCGTCGTGGCGTTCGCGAAGCTGACTCGCCGGATCGCCGGTCACGCGATTGACCATGCGCCCGCGCTTGACCGCCGGGCGCGTCGCAAGCTGGTCGGTCCAGCGCTGGACATGCTTATACTCGTCGACCTGCAGAAATTCGCCCGCGTCATAGATGAGCCCCTTGGCGAGCGCACCATACCAGGGCCAGATCGCCATGTCGGCAATCGTATAGTCGCCGCCCGCAATATATTCATGCTCCGCGAGGCGCCGGTCGAGCACGTCGAGCTGGCGCTTCACCTCCATCGCATAGCGATTGATCGGATATTCCTGCTTCGTCGGCGCATAGGCGTAAAAGTGACCGAAACCGCCGCCGAGAAAGGGCGCGCTGCCCATCTGCCACATCAGCCATGACAAGGTTTCGGCGCGCTTCGCTGGTTCGGTCGGCAGGAAGGCACCGAATTTTTCCGCGAGGTGGATCAGGATCGCGCCCGATTCGAAGACGCGGATCGGTTCCGCGCCGCTGCGGTCGACAAGCGCGGGGATCTTGCTGTTCGGGTTGGCGCCGACGAAGCCGCTCGAGAACTGGTCGCCCTCGCCGATATTGATCAGCCAGGCGTCATATTCGGCGCCGCTGTGTCCGGCGGCGAGCAGTTCCTCGAGCATCACGGTGACCTTCACACCGTTGGGCGTGCCGAGCGAATAAAGCTGGAGCGGATGCTTGCCGACCGGCAGCTCCTTGTCGTGCGTCGACCCCGCGACGGGGCGGTTGATATTGGCGAAACGTCCGCCGCTTTCCTTGTCCCACGTCCAGATTTTCGGCGGCACATATTCGCTGTTGTCGGTCATCGGGGGCTCCTGGGCTGATTTTTATACTGACCGGTAATTTAATGGGCGAATGCCGTTTGTCCACCCTTCCCTGCTCAAATTATCTTCGCCGCACGCAAAGCTGCGATCGCGTCGATGTCATAACCCAGCTCGGCCAGGATCGCGTCGCTATGCTCGCCGACCCGCGGTGCGCGAGCCGGGTCGACCTTGTCGCTGCCCGACAGGCGGATCGGCGCCCGGATGACGGGAACCGCGCCGTTCGCTCCCGGATAATCGACCGGCTCGACCAGTCCCATCGCCGCCACCTGCGGCTGCGCGAGTGCCTCGCCCGCACGCAACACCGGTGCTGCGGGAACGCGCGCCACGGCAAACTCGGCGATTGCATCGGCGCTCGTGCGCTCGATGCACCAGCGCTGCATGATCGCGCTGAGTTCTTCGCCATTGTCGCCGCGCAAGATGTCGCTGGCGTAGCGCGGATCGTCGACCAATTCGGGGCGCCCGACGAGTTCGGCCCAGCGCGCGAAGATGCCATTCCCGACGATTTGGGTGACGATCCAGCCGTCGCGCGTCCTGAACAGGTCGGTCGGTCCCGAGCTGAAGGCGCGGTTGCCGATCGGCTGGCGGTCAACGCCGTTCAGCGCATGGTCGATCGTGAGCGCGTTCGACATTGCGAGCGCGGTGCCGAGCAGCGAGCCCGACACGCATTGTCCCTTCCCCGTCGTCTCGCGCTCGCGCAGCGCAAGCATGATCCCGAACGCACAGTGGAGCGCGGTGCCGAAATCGACATAATTGACCTGTGCGCGATAGGGCTGATCGGGGGTGCCGGTCAGGTGCACCGTTCCCGACATCGCTTGCCCGACCGCATCGAAGCCGACGCGGCTTGCGAGCGGGCCTTCGCTGCCGAACGCCGAGGCGGTCGCGAGAATGATGCGCGGGTTGACCGCGGACAGGCTGTCGTAATCGAGGCCGAGCTTGACGAGCGCGTCGTGCGGCAGATTGGCGATCACGACATCGGCGCTTTCGACGAGGCGGCGGACGATTTCGCGCCCCTCGGCGCTGCCGGGTTTCAGCGTCAGGCCGCGCTTGGCGCGGTTCATCTGCATAAACATCGCGCCCGATCCATCGTCGGCGACGGGAACCGTATAGCGGTCGTCGTTGCCGCCGGGTGCCTCGATCCGGATCACGTCGGCGCCATAATCGGCAAGCAGGGCCGCGCAATAGGGGCCGGCGATATAACGGCCGAAATCCAGTACCCTGATCCCTTTTAGCGGCACGCCTCATCCTCTCCGGTCATTGTCTTTCGACCGGGCTAGCAGCCGCCCGTCGAGCCTGCCAGCGCCTTCGTCGAAAGCTGCCGCTTGCATGTTCGCCCGCGCGCCATATGCTCGGCACATAATTTCAAACGGGGATAATTTCATGGCGCGCTTCGCTCTCGCCCTTGCGGCGACATTGGCCTGTTCAACCTCGGCCTGGGCGCAGGCCGCGCCCGATGCCGACACGAAGAAGGAGGACAAGTGGGACGTCAACGCGCCGCCGGGCCTCGCGACGCGCAAGGTTCAGCTGTCGGTCGACGAAGGAAGCTGGATGAACATCGATGTCGCACCCGACGGGCGGACGATCGCGTTCGACCTGCTCGGCGACATCTATACCATGCCGATCGAGGGCGGGACGCCGACGCGGATTGCCGAGGGCCTCGCCTATGAACACCAGCCGCGCTTTTCGCCCGACGGCCAGCGCATCGCCTTTGTCTCCGACCGCGCGGGGGGCGACAATATCTGGCTGATGAATCGCGACGGCAGCGACAAGCGCCAGATTTCGAAGGAGGATTTCCGCCTGCTCAACCAGCCGAGCTGGTCGCCCGACGGCCAGTTCCTCGTCGCCAAGAAGCATTTCACGACCGGTCGCTCGCTCGGCACCGGTGAGGTGTGGATGTATCATGTGTCGGGCGGCGCGGGCGTGCCGCTGGTCAAGAAGCCAAATGAAAAGCATCAGAAGGAGCTGGGCGAACCGATCTTCGCTCCCGACGGCAAGAGCGTCTATTATACGCGCAACGTCACGCCGGGGCCGATCTTCGAATATGCGCAGGACAGTAACACCGACCTGTTCCACATCGAAAGCTACAGCCTCGAGGATGGCGAGATCAGCACCGCCGCGTCGGGACCCGGCGGCGCGGTGCGCCCCACGCCTTCGCCCGACGGCAAGCGCCTCGCCTTCGTGCGGCGCGAGGGCACGCAATCGAAGCTGTACGTCAGGGACCTCGCCTCGGGCGTAGAGAAGAAGGTCTATGACGCACTCGATCAGGATGTGCAGGAAACCTGGGCAGTCACCGGCGTCTATCCGAACATGGCGTGGACCCCCGACAGCCGCGACATCGTCTTTTGGGCCGGTGGGAAGCTGCGCCGCGTGAACGGTAACGGCGGCGAGGCCCAAGTCATCCCGTTCGCGATCAACGATGACCGCGTGATCGTCGATGCGACGCATCCCACGGTCGAGGTCGCCCCCGACAGCTTTGCGACGAAAATGCCGCGCTGGGCCGAAGTGTCGCCCGACGGGCGGAGCGTCGTGTTCGAAACGCTCGGCAGGCTCTGGGTCAAGCCCGCCGCCGGCGGCACCGCGCGGCGGCTGACGAACGCCAAAGACGCTGCGATGGAGCTTTGGCCGAGCTGGTCGCGCGACGGCAAGTCGATCGTCTTCATACGCTGGACCGACGCAGGACTGGGTGAAATCCACGTTACCGGCGCGAGCGGCGGCGCGTCGCGCAAGGTGACGACGAACCCCGGCCACTATGCCGAACCGCGCTTTTCGCCCGATGGCAAGACGATCGTGTTCGAGCGGCGTGGCGGCGGGGGCCTCACCTCCGAACGCTGGGGTGAAGACCCGGGCGTCTATCGCATCGCCGCCGCGGGCGGGACAGCCGAACGGATCAGCAGCGATGGCGCCAAGCCGCAATTCGGCGCGACGAGCGACCGGGTGTTCATGGTCACCGCGGGCGACGGCAAGAGCCAGCTCGTCAGCACCGACCTTCATGGTGAGGACAAGCGCGTTCATGCCAATGGCGAGCTTGTCAGCGATTACGAGATTTCGCCCGACGGGCGCACGCTCGCCTTCCGGCAGAATTACGACGCTTATGTCACTCCGTTGATGCCCGGCGGACAGGATGTGTCGCTCGGCACCAAGAGCGCGGCGCTCCCCGTAACCCGCGTTTCGGGCAGCGGCGCCGAATATATGCACTGGTCGGACGGCGGCCGCCGTCTCCATTGGAGCCGCGGCGCGACTTTGTTCAGCGCCGACCTCGCGAGCCTTTTCGCAAGCGCCCCGGTGGACGAAAAGGCGCCCAAGTTCACCCCGCCGACCGAAGGTGTCTCGCTTTCGATGACGCGCGAGGTCTCGAAGCATGCGGGCGTGGTGGTAATCACCGGCGCGAAAATCGTGACGATGGCCGACAAGGACGGCGGCGTGATCGAAAATGGCGCGATTGTCATCGAAGGCGACCGCATCACCGCGGTCGGCCCGGCGGGCGCGATCACCGCTCCTGCGGGAGCGGTAACGGTCGATGCGGCGGGCAAGACGATCGTCCCCGGCTTCGTCGATGCGCACGCGCACGGATCGCACGGCGACGACGAACTGGTGCCGCAGCAGAACTGGTCGGAGATCGTCAATCTCGCGATGGGCACCACGACGAGCCACAATCCCTCGTCGCGTGCGTCGGAGATTTTCGTGTCGTCCGAAATGCAGCGCGCCGGCTTGATCCTCGCGCCGCGCATCTTTTCGACCGGTGAGGTCATCTATGGCGCGAAGGCGGCGGGCGTCTATGCGGAGATCAACGGCTATGACGACGCGCTCGCGCACGTCCGCCGGTTGAAGGCGCAGGGCGCGCACAGCGTCAAGAATTACAACCAGCCGCGTCGCGACCAGCGGCAGATGGTCGTGAAGGCCGCGCAGATGGAAGGCATGACCGTCGTGCCCGAGGGCGGCTCGCTGTTCACGCAGGACGTGACGCTGATCCAGGACGGCAATTCGACCGTCGAGCACAACATCCCGCTCGACATCTTCTACAAGGATCTCGTCCAGCTGTGGGGACAGACCAAGGTCGATTACACCCCGACGCTGGTCGTCACCTATGGCGGCCCCGCCGGCGACCCCTATTGGCGCGCGCACACGAACGTCTGGGAGCATCCGATTCTGTCGCGCCACGCGCCGCCGGCCGAACTCGCCGCGAACAACAAGCGCCGCGTGATCGCCCCCGAAAGCGACTATGTCGACGACGATTCGGCGCGCGAGGCGGGCAAGATCGCCGCGGCGGGCCGCATGGTGTCGATCGGCGCGCACGGTCAGCAGTCGGGGCTCGGCGCGCATTGGGAAATCTGGTCCTTCGTGCGTGGCGGCTGGAGCAATATCGACGCGCTGCGCGCCGCGACGATCATGCCGGCGACGTCATTGGGTTATGGCAAGGATGTCGGCTCGATCGAGGCGGGCAAGCTCGCCGATCTGGTGATTCTCGACGCCGATCCGACGCAGGACATCCGCAATACCGAGAAGATCCACCGTGTCATGCTCGGCGGGCGGCTCTACGACCCGCTGACGATGAACGAGGTCGAGACGGGCGACCGCAAGCGCCAGCCCTATTGGTGGGAGGCCGACAAGCCCTGAGCCGCGCCAAAATCGGCGGCGGGCCGCAATTTTGTGACGAGAGGGTTGCAAGACGTCCGGACCGCCGCTAGGGGCGTCTCCTCTCAGCGAGGAGAGTTGGCTGAGTGGTCGAAAGCGTCGCACTCGAAATGCGAAGTGCCGGCAACGGTACCGAGGGTTCGAATCCCTCACTCTCCTCCATTTTCTTATTTCGATCCATTCCGACCATCCGGTGAGCGCCTGGAGAAACCGTCGGCCCTCCGGGACGGTTAGGATAGGCGTGCGTCCGGACCGGCGCCCCGGCTACGGGCGCCAATCGATTCTTGAAACCTGGTCGTTGCGTTCCTCCCGGCCTCCGCCCTCCCCGCACATACGCACCGGCAACCGCAGCCCGGTTGTGGAATGACCGCTTCGAGACGCTCAAAAGGGAAAGCCGGATTGTCCTTTGACTGATCGGCTGCGCCGCCGCATCAAAATATACTTAGCACTTGAAGTATTTTTTTCCGGTGCTAATCCCAAGCTCGGGAACGGAGGATACAAGCCGACGGTACGCACCGAGGATCGAAGATATCCCGCACCGACGGTCGAACAGGCATTCGCCAGACACACCCCGTCCCGCCAAAAAGGCCGGATGCGCAAGCTGCATTTCCGACGCGATGGCGCGTGCGGGAAGCGGAGCAGATCGGCCGCATTGTGGAGGGATATTTGATGAAGACGAGTGTTCTTTTGCTGTCGTCGGCCGCGATCGCACTGTCCGCGGCGCCCGCGCAGGCGCAGACCGCACCAACCGCCGATACTGCGAGCGCAGATGCCGCCAGCGACGACGGCGGGTCGGGAACCGACAACAGCTATGGCGAAATTCTCGTCACCGCGCAGCGCCGCTCCGAAAGCGTGCAGGACGTTCCGATCGCCATTTCGGCGTTCAACACCGAGATGGTCGAGGCGAGCGGCACCACCAACATCACCAGCCTCAACGGCCTCGCGCCCAATGTGGTGCTCCAGACGCAGGGCCTCGTCGCCAACGTGCCGATGATCTCGATTCGCGGCATGAGCACCGCCGACCCCGACCCCAATGCCGACCCGAAGGTCAGCACAATCATCGACGGCGTCTATATCCCCTTCGTGTCGAGCACGATGCTCGACCTGTTCGACGTCGAACGCATCGAGGTCTTGAAAGGACCCCAGGGCGTGCTGTTCGGCAAGAACAACCTCGCCGGGACGATCAACGTCATCACCGCGCGCCCGACCGACGATTTCGGCGGCGAGGTCCGGCTGACCGCGGGCTCGTTCGGGCTTCGGCAGGTCCGCGGCAAGATCAACAGCGGCCGCTTTGCGGGTGATGCGCTTGCCGCCAAGATCGCGGTCAATTTCCGCGACTATGACGGCTACAGCCGCAACGTGATCACCGGAAACCGGCTCAATGGCGCCAACGTCAAGTCGGTGCGCGGCGCGCTCGATTTCGACCGGGGCGGCGCCTTCACGTCGACCCTCGTCGCCGACTGGCTGAAGCAGAAGACGACCGGCCCCGCGCCGCACGTCCTCGACAATGGCGATCCCAATTGGGACCTGCTGCCCGACGAAGCGAAAACCGACGTGCGCAAGGCCGCGGTTCCCTTCGATCCCTATGCCCGGACCGAGAGTTATGGCGGGTCGTGGACCGCGAACCTCGACGTCGGATATGGCACGATCACCTCGGTGCTCGGCTATCGCCACCTCGATTATGTGACGCGCGGCGATTTCGACGGATTGATAACACCCGTGCCGCAGCTCGATGTCACCCGCGATTTTTCGGGCGAATCGAAGAGCGGCGAGCTGCGCTACGTCTCCCCCTTTGGCGAGCCGGTCGATTTCGTCGTCGGCGCCTATTATCAGACCGACAAGTGGCGCCAGTTCAACACGGTGCTCGCGAACCCGACGACGACGACGCTCGCGCAGCTTCGTCAGGATACCGAAAGCTATGCGCTCTTCGCGCTGGTCAACGCGCACCCCACCGACAGCCTGACGCTGTCGATCGGCGGTCGCTACAGCCACGACCGCAAGCAGTACGATATCGCCTCACAGGTACTGGTGGGCGGCGTCCAGCGATCGTCGTTCCAGAGCAGCCTCGAGGCGAGCTGGGCCGAATTCACCCCGCGCCTGACGGTCGAATATGAGATCGGCCCTTCGGCGATGATCTACGCCAATTATTCGCAAGGCTATAAGGCCGGCGGCTACAACTCGCGCGGGACGATCCCCGAAAATGTCGGGCCGTACGATCCCGAGCGCGTCAACGCGTTCGAAATCGGCGCGAAGACCGATCTGTTCGACCGCCTGCTCCGCTTCAACGTCGCGGGTTTCGTCAACAATTACCGCGACCTGCAAAGCTCGGTGACCAAGATGGGCTCGGTGCGGCCGGAGAATATCACCACCAACGTCGCCGCCGCGAAGATTTATGGCTTCGAGGTCGAAACGCTGCTGCGCCCGTCGGACAATTTCACGCTGGGCGCGAATATCGCCTATCTCCACGCGCGCTACACCGACTTCTGCGCCGACACCGACGGCGTTTTCACCAACGGTTCGCCCGAGCCCGGCCAGTGCGGCCCCGCGGTGCCGGTCCTGCTCAACGGGGTTCCGAACGGCACCTTCGCGGTGCCGACCGATTCGACAGGGCTCGACCTCGCCAATGCGCCGAAGTGGAGCGGCAGCCTCTCGGCCGATTACGTGATCCCGGTGTCGTTCGGCGAGATCAAGCTCCACAGCGACGCGCGCTACTCGGCCCGCTTCAACACCTGGGGCCGCGACAACGACCCCGGCTACTATCGCAAGGAAGTCGTGTTGCTGAACGCCAGCATTGCGGTCGCAGGCGAGGACGACAAGTGGAAGGTCACGCTATACGGATCGAACCTGACGGATCAGGAAGTGATCTCGGGCGCGATCTCGGCGGGCGCGACGCCGATCCAGCAATTCTACCAGCCGCCGCGCGAGTTCGGGGTCGACGTCGCCTTCAAATTCTGACGCAACCCGCGCCGCGGGCTTTTACCGGCAAATATTTGATTGGGAGAGCAAAATGGGTTGGGACGTGAATCGGCGGACATTCGTCGGCGGTATGGGCGCGCTCGCCGCCGCCGGATTGGCGCTGCCGACCTATGCGAAGAACGGCAAGAAGCTGAACGTACTGATGATCGTCACCGATCAGGAACAGGGCATCGCCAGCTATCCAAAGGGCCTGCTCGAAAAGCTGCCGGCGCACCGCGAATTGATGGAACGCGGGATGCTCGTCGAAAATTACCACGTCCACACGACGCCCTGCACCCCGTCCCGCTCGACGATCTTCCAGGGACACCACACCCAGCAGACCGGGCTGTTCCTAAACAGCGACAACGCGCCCAATCCGGTCGCGGCCGAGGATATGCCGACGCTCGGCCACATGATGCAGGCCGCAGGCTATTACACGAGCTATAAGGGCAAGTGGCACCTCAGCCGGATGAATTTCGAACGCGACTGGAACCGCGTGCCCGGCGGCATCTATCCCAGCACCGAACGCGCGATGGAGAAATACGGCTTCCACGACTATGGCTTCGACGGTGAGGAACTCGGCCTGACCTGGGACGGCTATCGCGCTGACATGTATGTCGCGGGCGACGCCGCGCGCAGCATCTTCGATTTCGTGCGCCGCGACAAGGCGGAGGGAAAGCCGTGGTTCATGGTGGTCGGGCTGATCAACCCGCACGACATCATGTTCTATGACGCGACGGGCGAGCAGGCGAAGCACCGCGTCCATCCCGACATTCTCGCGCCGCTGCGCCGCGAGCCCGGCGACCCGATCTATGAGGTCGACAACAAGTTCGACCTCCCCGAAAGCTTCTACAAGGACGATCTTTCCACCAAGCCCGAAGCGCATCGCGCGATCGTGCGCCTCAACGACCTCTTCTACGGCCCGATGCCGCATGACGACGAAGCGTCGTGGCACCGCTTCAACAATTATTATTACAACTGCCTGCGCGACGTCGACCGGCGGCTCGGGCAATTGCTCTGGGCGCTCAAGGAAAGCGGCCAGATCGACAATACGATCATCATCTATACCAGCGACCATGGCGAACGCGCCGGCGCGCACGGGATGCGGCAGAAAGCGGGCACGATGTACCGCGAGGAAACCAATATCCCGATGATCATCGCCCATCCCTACGTGAAGGGCGGACAGGCGACCAAGGGCCTGATGGGGGCGATCGACATCGCACCGACCTTGATGTCGCTCGCCGGGCTGTCGGCCGACGAAGGGCGCAATCGCTTTCCCGACCTGCCGGGGGTCGATGTATCGGCGCTGCTGTCGTCGCCGACCGCGCCGACCGAACGCGACCGGCGCGGGCATTTTTTCAACTATGCCGTCGCGCATATGTGGGAACCGGCATCGAACAGGGTCGTCGGCCCTCGCCCGCCGGGCGAGAAGATTCCCGACTATAGCGCGATCTACGACCTGTCGAAGCGGCGGCTGCACCGCGGCGTCCACGACGGACGCTGGAAGTTCGCGCGCTATTTCGCGCCAGCGTATCACCATATGCCGCGCGACTGGAAGACGCTCAATGCGCGCAACGACCTCGAGCTTTATGACACCCACGCCGATCCGGGTGAACTGGTCAATCTGGCGAACGACCCCAAACACCGGAAGACGGTGATGCGGCTCAACGCGATGGTCAACGCGCTGTCGGAACGCGAAATCGGCAAGGGTCTCGACGACGGTCGCGAATATCCCGGGCCGACCGAAATGTACAACCAGCCCGGATAACCGAGCGCTGGATAATCGGCGCGAAACGCTGGTTTATCTGACGCAAGCCGGACGCGATCTCCAACGCGCGCTGAAAAACGTGTCGCTCGACGTATATGAAGCGGCGACACGAGGGTTTTCGGCGTGCGAGACAATGGATCTC
Source organism: Sphingopyxis sp. PAMC25046 (assembly GCF_004795895.1). Classification (NCBI taxonomy): domain Bacteria; kingdom Pseudomonadati; phylum Pseudomonadota; class Alphaproteobacteria; order Sphingomonadales; family Sphingopyxidaceae; genus Sphingopyxis; species Sphingopyxis sp. PAMC25046. The sequence continues at coordinate 2,238,077 of NZ_CP039250.1, read as the reverse complement.
CTTTCCCTGCTGCGGCGCGCTGCCGTACACATGTCCTGCGCGACCCATGCACGGAACCAAGGCCCCCTCCTGAGGTATATGGAAGGAAGGCCACGCCGCGATCGCAGGCGAGGAAAGCCGGAGATGCCCAAAATGAAAGTGGAGAAAGCCTATCCCTCGTTGCTCGTCGCGGATCTCGCGATGGCCGAGCACTGGTATACGGGCCTCCTCGGTCGCGGGCCCGATCATCGGCCCATGCCCACTTTGCTGCACTGGGAATTGTTCGACGAAGGCGGGCTCATGGTCTCGACCAGCGACGAGATTGCCAGCCGGGGTTCGATCTTCCTCTATGTCGCGGACCTTGCGGCGGAGCGCCGCCGGCTCGAAGGCGCCGGGATCGCGCTCGGCGAAGACATTGCGGGCGACTATTCGACCCTCGCGCAAGTGCGCGATACCGACGGCAACCTTGTGACGCTGGCGACACCGCCCTCGCATGCCTTCCCAGCGGCGTGATGCGTGCCGGTCGGCGGGCCTCATAAGGTATGGAGAGAAAGATGCACATAGCCGAAGGAGAAGCCACCACGCCCGAGATCGCGGATCGGGCGGCATTTCAGGCGCAACTGGACGAACTGCGCGCACGCGAAAAGGCGCATACGCGCGCCGGCGACGAAATCGCCGCGGCACGGCGCCGGCTGCCGATGGTGGCGGTCGACGGCGCCGCGCGGCTGATCGGCAAGGACGGCCCCACGACATTGCTCGACGCGTTCGAGGGCCGGCGAATGCTGATCGCCTATTATTATATGTGGTTCACCGGCCGGCCCGCGGAAAGGCAATGCCAAGGATGCAGCTGGTTCACCTCGCAGGTGCGCGAGCTCAGCTACATCCATTCGCGCGACGCGACCTATGCGACATTCTGCCAGGGCCCATATGAAGAGAGCAGCCGGTATCGCGATTTCATGGGATGGAACCTGCCATGGTATTCGGTGACGGAGGGGCTCGACACCCTGCTGGCCGGCCGCGAGGCGGGCAGCATGTACCTCATCTGCTATCTGCGCCGCGGCTCCGATGTCTTCGAGACCTATTGGACGACGCGCCGCGGGGTCGAGGCGATGGACAATTGCTATAGGTTGCTCGACCTCACCGTCTATGGGCGGCAGGAAGAACAGGAAGTATCGCCACCCGGCTGGCCGCAAGGCTGGGGAGAGAATGAGACGGTGCACCCCTTCCGCAGCGACGGCCGGCCGATTGCGCAGTGGCCGCGCCTCGAAGCCGGTTTTTCGGATGATCTAGGCAACTGACCCGAAAGGGAACCGCGTCGTCAGGCGGCCGTCGATCAGCCAGTCGACCGCGAGGGGCTGGCCTATGAGCGCGATGCCGAGCCCTGCGTCCGCGAGAACGCCATCATATCCAGACCGCGAACCTGTTTAATGCTTATGGTTGGGAAGCCTCGGGCGACAACGCCTTCGTCTATATTCAGCCTCGACAAATCACGGCCAGAATTACAATGGACCGTAATCGATCCGTCGAAACAGGAAACCGGATATGGCATCGGAGCATCCAGCTGCAGTCGTTACATGCTCCGCGGCACGACTCCGCCGGGGCCCCGGCCGAAGCATCGGCGAAAAGATGCGATACCCGATGGCGCATCCAGGCGGGAACCATAGCGCCCTTCCCGCATAGCTTGCCCATATGTTTGCAATCGACTCGCTGCTCGTCAAAATCGCGCTCATCGGCATCATCGGCCTCGGCGCCCAGTGGATTGCCTGGCGAACGGGGCGCCCTGCGATCGCCCTGATGCTGATCGCGGGGATCGTCGCCGGACCGATTCTTGGCTTCATAAATCCCGAGCGGGACTTTGGCGCGCTGCGCGAGCCCATCATCAAGCTCGCCGTGGCGGTGATCCTCTTCGAGGGCGGACTCAGCCTCAAGTTCCGCGAGCTGCGACAGGCCGGCACCGCGGTGCTGATGCTCGTGTTCATCGGCGTGCCGCTCGGCTGGGCGCTCGGCACCGCCGCGGCCTATTACGGCGCGGGCCTGCCGCTCGAACTCGCGGCGCTCTTCGGCGGGGTGATGGTGGTCACGGGGCCGACCGTCATCGCCCCGCTGCTCCGCTCGCTCAACATTCCGCCGCGCGTCAAGCATATGCTCAAATGGGAGGCGATCGTAAACGATCCGATCGGCGCGCTGATCGCCGTCGGTGTCTACAGCTATATCACCCACGGCGGAAGCGCGGCGGCAAGCACGGTGGTCATCGACGTCGCGGCGGCAAGCCTGCTCGCCATCCTTCTAGGCACCGCGGCCGGCTTTGCCCTTACCACGGCCTATCTCCGCGGCTGGATTCCGGAATATCTGAAGGCGCCGATCCTGCTGACATCGGTGATCGGGGTGTTCGTCCTGTCGGATCTGGTGATGCACGAGACGGGGCTCATCACCGTCACGGCGATGGGAGTCGTGATGGCCAATCGCGAAACCTATTCGAGCCACACGCTCCGGCGGTTTAAGGAAGATCTGACGATCCTGCTCGTGTCGGGCGTCTTCATCATCCTGTCCGCGACGCTCGACTGGCAGGTCGTCCGGAATTTCGAACTGCGCTTTGTCCTGTTCCTTCTGCTCCTCCTCTTCGTCGTGCGCCCGCTCACGATCATGACGGCGCTGCTCTTCACGCGCATCCCGCTGCGCGAGCGCCTGTTCGTCGCCTGGATCGCGCCGCGCGGCATCGTCGCGGTCGCCGTGACGGGGCTCTTCGCGCTTCGCCTCACCGACTATGGCGTTCCGGGTGCCGAGGCGCTCGTGCCGCTGGGCTTTGGCGTGGTCATCGTGACGATCTTCGCGCACGGCTTTACGGCGGGAACCGTGGCGCGGCTGCTCGATCTCGATCGCGGCAAGGGCAACGGCGTCCTGCTCGTCGGTGCCAACAGCTGGACGATCGCCTTTGCCGAGTTCGTGAAGCGGCAAGAGCGCAACGTGCTGATCGCCGACGAAGACAAGCTTGCGCTCCGCCGCGCACGCCGCGCCGATATTCCGGTTTATCACGGCAATATTCTGGACGAGGCGCATGAGGATGAGATCGAACTCGGCCAGTATCGCCAACTGATCGCGGCGACCGGCAGCGACAGCTACAACGCCCTCGTCTGCAGCGAGCTTGCGCCCGAGATCGGTGCCGACCGCGTCAGCCGCACCGGCGGACAGTCGCGCCTGAAGGGCCTGCGCCGCGGCCGCATTTTCACCCTTGCGGGCACGCCTATCGAGGAGTTGCTCGACCGCCTCCAGGCCGGCTGGAGTTTCGGGCGGACGCGCATCACGGAGAAATTCACCTATGACGATTTCGTCGCGCGGATGAAGGCGAACGGCGGCGACAGCCTCGCCGTTGCGAAATCGTCAGGCGAGCTTGTCATCTTCTCGAGCGAACGGCGCCCTACCGTCGAGCCGGAGGATGTGATCTGGACATTCGTTCCGCCCGAAGCGCCGGCCATATCCGAAGCGTCCGCCCGATCGAGCGACGCGCCTTCCGTAACCGCTCCGTAGATTATAGGCTCGAAGGGGCCCGCCTCATTCGAACAGGTCGAGCGGGATCGCCTCGCCGATCCGCGTTTGACCCTGGCCGTTGGGGTGCAGATAGTCGCCGCGATGCAAGGCCGGATCGAGGCGCCGGGGATTGGCGGGATCGGCGACCGACTTCTCCATATCGATGACGGCGTCGAACGCGCCCGACGTGCGGATCCAATCGTTGACGCGCTGGCGCATCGCTTCGCCCGCCGCCGTGTGATAATTGGCGCCCTCGAACGGCAATATGGTCATACCGATCGCCTTGATGCCGTGCCGATGCGCGCTTGCGACAAGCGTTTGATAGCCTTCGATCAGATGGTCATAGGACAGGGTCGGCGCGGCTGTGCCATCGGGGCGCCGGCGGCCCGAACCCCCAATATCATTGACCCCTTCGAGGATGACGACATGGGTGACGCCCGGCAGCCCCAGAACGTCGCGATCGAATCGTTCGACCGCGCTGGGTCCTGAGCCGCGCGAAATGACGCGGTTACCCGAAATCGCCTGCGTCACGACGACGTGGGGCTTGCCCGCCTGCGCGAGGCGGCGGCCGAGCACATCGCCCCACCGGCATATCGGCACGGCGTCGTTGGCGCATCCCGGATTGTCGGTGATCGAATCGCCGAAAGCGACGACGACCGGCCGCTGCGCCTTGCCCAGCACATCGACGCCCGCGAGCAGCGGCCGGGTATCCGCTGTACGCACCGCGACGAAGCCCGCCTGCGTGAAATCGCCCGGCGCGGATATCTGCGTCCGGGCCCCGCCGGCGCCATGGACCGTGTTCAGCTTTACGGCATCGGGAAGATAGACCGAAACCTCGACCACATCGAAGGCCCCGACGCGCAGCTCTGCCGCGTCGCTGACCAGGGTCGTGCCGGCGGATGCGCGTACCGACGCCTGACCGCCGAAGAGGACGGGCACCGCTTTTTCACCCGGCTTCCGAACGCTGGCCGCGCCGATGAGCAGCGGCTCGCCATATTCGTTCGACAATCGGAGCCGGATGCCTTCGCCCGCAGCGCCGACGCGAACGGCAAAGCGCAGCGTCGCATCGTCTACCGCGACTTTCTGCTTCTCGTTCGCCGCTTCCCACATGCTCGCCGACCAGGCGGGCGTCCATTCGCCTTTCGCCGGGGCGGCGGCGACCAGCAGCAAAGCCGACGCGGCAGCGAAAAACTTCCAAGGATGAGGCATCACATACTCCCTGTTCAGCGGCGCGTCCCTAGAATGGTCGCAGCGGACCGCACCGGACCGGCCATATCGGCCGAACGGCAGATCGTCCGTACCGCTGAAGAGATGATATATATGACAATATCAGGCCATGACTAGCCCCGGATGCTGAGTAGCGACGGCGCCGTCAGCGAAGCGACGATCGCGCTGACAATGAATACCAGGACAATCGCGACAATCACGACAACGGCGGTATAGCCGAGCGCCTTGTCCAGCGGCACCTTCATCAGCACCGGCAAGCCGAGATAGAGAAGATAGAGCCCGTAGAGCGCGAACAGCATCCCGATTAGGCCGAGTGCCGGGATCAACCCGAAAATTCCGCCGACCCAGCCGGCGGTTGCCGAGTAGGCGGCGACCTTGAGCGCCTGAACCTGATCCTTCTGCCCACCGAAATTGGGTGCCAGCCCGTCGATGACGAGCGCAAGGACAAAAACCATCGCGAGCGAGAGCCCATAGGACAGGACTGCCGAGCCCAGCGCGGTACCGATCGGCGGGTGATAAGTGACTCCGAAGGCGGTAAAACCGAAGACCTGTCCGCCGATGAACTGCGCGATCGGCCCGATCGCGGCGAGCACGACGACATAGGGGACGTAGATCGACTGCGTCGTCGCCGGTTCGGCCGCAATCACCGGCCATGTTTCCTTCGGCTTGAGCAGGATATCCTTCACGCGCTGGACAATGCCCGATGCGGGCCCGGAGATATTGGGTGGTACGTCAGCCATAATGCTTCTCCCCTGAAGGTGCGGCCCGCAACCCGAATGGGAAATGCACAAGCCAGAGGAGCAATTTAGCCCGATTGGCCAGTCCATCTGTAACGCTGATCACAGCCGATTCGGCAAATCGCGGCCGACGTGAATGTAACGGACTTGAAACAGGCGTAAACAGCCATAGATTGATCTTATGACACCCGAGTCCTCTTCCGCCCTTGGCGCAACCGTTACTGCGCCGCTGATCGGCCGCGCGCGTTTTGCGCCGGGCGACATCGTGCGCCACCGCATGTTCGACTTTCGCGGCGTCGTGTTCGATATCGACCCGGTCTTTGCGAACACCGACGAATGGTATGAGGCGATTCCCGAGGAAATCCGTCCCGCCAAGGAACAGCCCTATTACCACCTGCTCGCCGAAAACGGCGATTCATCCTATATCGCCTATGTCAGCCAGCAGAATCTGGTTGCCGACGGCGACGGCGGGCCGATCGACCATCCGCAGATCGACGCGATGTTCGACGGGCTTGATCACGGCCGCTACCGCGTCCGCGCGATCCACCGTCACTGAGCGGGTTTCAAGCCTTAAGCTTCCAACCCGACGCGAGCAGGCGATAGGTGATCACGCCGAGCAGGATATTGACCGCGACGAGCACCAGCACCGCAGTCAGCACCGGATTGGTGATCGTCGAATCGACCGTGCCGATGAAGCCGTAACGAAAGCCCATGATCGCGTAATAGACGGGATTGCCGTGCGCGATCGTCTGAAACCAGGGCGCCAGCTTGTCGACCGAATAGAAGGTCCCGGAGAGCAGCGCGAGCGGCGTCACGACGAAATTGGTCACCGCGGCGGCATGGTCGAACTTCTCCGCCCACACCGATGTCATCAGCCCGAGAAAACCAAGCATCATCGCGCCGAGGAGGCCGAAAACGGCGACCGCCCAGAAATGATCGGTGCCGACATGCACGCCCGGCCACAGCAGCATCGCGAGCCAGAGCGCGAGGCCCACAAGGACCGCGCGCGTGATCGCGGCGCCGACGAGCGCGATGATCAGTTCGCCGACCGCGAGCGGCGGCATCAGATAATCGACGATCGTTCCCTGGATCTTGCCGACGAGCAGCGAGAAGCTGGAATTGGCGAAGCTGTTCTGCAGCATCGCCATCATGATCAGGCCGGGCGCGATGAAATCGGCGAAGGGCACGCCGATCACGGTGCGGCCCGAGCCGCCAAGCGCGACGGTGAAAATGACGAGGAAAAGGAGCGTGGTGATCGCGGGAGCCCAGATTGTTTGGAGCTGGACCTTGAAAAACCGACGCACCTCCTTGACATATAGCGCCTGCATACCCGGCACGTTCAGCGTGTGGATGTGCGGGACGCCGGGTTCGGCGAAAGCCGGACCCGAGCGGATATTCGCTGAGTCGGGGTTCGAAATTTGGGGCTGGTCGTTCATGGCGTTCTCGCCTATCGCCTCCCCGATCTTACCGCAAGCTGGGCCGTCGCGACATCGATCCGAAAGGATCGCGATACGGACGATATGGCCCGCGGCGTGGAATGATGAGGAATTTTTAGATGTCATGGACTGACGAGCGCATCGAACAGTTGCGCAGCATGTGGGAAAAGGGCCTGACCGCCAGTCAGATCGCTGACGAGCTCGGCGGGGTCAGCCGCAATGCCGTGATCGGAAAGGCGCACCGCCTCGGCCTGAAATCGCGCCCCTCGCCGGTCAAGGCGACCGACAAGATCGCCAAGCCGCCCAAGGCCGCCCCGCCGAAGCCCGCGGCGCCCGCCGCCGCAACGCGCCCGGCCGCGCCGGTAGCACCGCGTCCTGTGACAGCAGCGCCGAAACCCGAAGCCAAGCCGCCGGTCCAGGCATCGGGTACAGACGGCGCCGAAGCCGCGCCGAAGCCCGATGCGCCGCGCATCGTTTCGATCGGCCCCGGCGGCTTCATCCGCCAAGGGCCTGGCGACCAGCAGGCGCCGATCCCGCCCGCGCCGCCGCGCCGGCTGGTGCCAGCGAAGCCGAGCCCCGAAATCGCCGACAAGACGAGCCTGCTCGACCTCAACGACCGCATCTGCCGCTGGCCGATGGGGCATCCGGGCGAACCCGATTTCCATTTCTGCGGCGAGGCGGTGAACCCCGGTTTCCCCTATTGCGTCGAGCATTGCGGTCGCGCCTATCAGGCGCAGCTGCCGCGCGGCACGCGCCGCCCGCCCCCGCCTCCGCCCTTTGGCGGTCCCCGGGTTCGTTAAGGGCGCCCGGTGAGGCCCTTCGGGCAGGATTTCGAATTCGCCCGCGCGCTCGGCCTGCAAATGGTCGAGCGCGGCGGCGGGCGCTGCACGATGGCGATCGATATCGAGCGCGAGCGCCATTTCAATCCGCAGGGCGTCGCGCACGGCGGCGTCGCCTATTCGCTCGCCGATACCGCGATGGGCGGGGCGCTGTTCAGCACGCTGGACGAGGGTTTCTGGTGCGCGACACTGGAAATCAAATTCAACTATCACGTTGGGGTGCGCGAAGGCCGGCTGACCTGCGACGCGAGCGTGCTGCACAAGGGCAAGCGCGTCGCCAATATCGACGCGCGGCTGTTCCAGCACGACCGCCTCGTCGCGAGCGCCAACGGCAATTTCGCGATATTCGCCGCTCCGCGCGCGCAATAAGCAAAAAGAAAGGCGCCGGATCATCGACCCGGCGCCTCCCTTTCCGCTCCCAAGAGGTCAGAAGCGGTAGCTCAAAGTCCCGCGCACGCTGTGCGTGCGGAAATGCGGGTCGCTGCGGCGGATATCGGTCCCGCCGCCGTTCAGCAGGAACGGATTGGTCGCGGGCGCGGTACCGGCCCCGACGTTCACGACATAATCCTTATCCTTGACGTCGGTGTACAGATATTCGAGCCCGAGCCCGATATTGTTCGTGACCATCACCTCGGCGCCGCCTCCGACGGTATAACCCCAGGCATTGGTCTTGCCGTTATCGTCAAAGCTGTTGGCGGTGTTGCTCGTCACGAACTTGTTGTCGAGCCGCGCATAAGCGCCGCCGCCCGTGACATAGAGGAGCGCGCCGCCGCCCGGCGTATAGCCGGCGCGCAACCGGGCGTTCGCCTGATAATCGGCCTCGCGGCTCATCGTGTAGCTCGCGGGGGTGGTCGAAAAGCCGCTGACGCTGTCGCGCGCGACGCTGTGGCCACCTTCGACCACCGCGCCGAGAACGAAATTGCCCATGCGTTTGTCATAGCCGAGGCGCCCGAAGAATTCGGGTCCATCCTTGTCGTTGCGGCAGCCGAGATTGGCAGTGCCGGTAGCGGCGCCATTACAGAAGCCCGGCGAGAAGGCATCGGTACCGCCGACGGTCGTTACCTGATCACCGTAGGTGCCATCCCGATCGGTGTCGAAGATCAAGGATTCACCGCGGTCGCTTCCCTGAAGCGACGCGCCGCCGCCGATCGAGATATAGGGACCGTCGAAGTCCTGCGACGTGTCGCGATTGTCCTGCGCGAAGGCCGGAACGGCGATCATGGAAGCCGCCGAAACGGCGAGGAGAGCTGCGAATTTCATTGTTATTACTCCACTTTTTGCTGACCTTGCGGTCGCCAATGCAACCCGGCAGCTTCCGCCAAAGTTCCTTGCGTTCGTCGAAATGCGATGAGCCGAGCCCGCGGCAAGATGCGTGCGCGCGGCGCAAAACCGCGCTTGCCAGCGCCCTTCCCGCCCCCTTATAGCCATATCATGAGTCACGATTTGTTCGACGCCGCAAACCCCGCCACCGATAGCTACAACGCTTCGCAGATCGAGGTGCTGGAAGGGCTCGAACCCGTCCGGCGACGCCCAGGCATGTATATCGGCGGCACCGACGAACGCGCGCTCCATCACCTTGCCGCCGAGGTCATAGACAACAGCATGGACGAAGCCGTCGCCGGCCACGCGACGCGGATCGAGATCACGCTCGACGTCGGCAACCGCCTGACCGTCGTCGACAACGGACGCGGCATGCCGGTCGATCCGCATCCGAAATTCCCCGGCAAGTCGGCGCTCGAAGTCATCATGACGATGCTCCATTCGGGCGGGAAATTCGAAGGCAAGGCCTATGCGACCTCGGGCGGCCTCCACGGTGTCGGCGTCAGCGTCGTCAACGCGCTGTCGACCGACACGGTGATCGAGGTCGCGCGGAGCAAGCTGCTCTATCGCCAGCGTTTTTCGCGCGGCACCCCGCTCGGCGGGCTCGAAGAGCTGGGCCCGACGCCCAATCGCCGCGGCACCAGCGTCTCCTTCGTCCCCGATCCCGAAATCTTCGGCGAGCATGGCCGCTTCAAGCCGCAGCGCCTCTATCGAATGGCGCGGTCGAAGGCCTATTTGTTCGCGGGCGTCGAAATCCGCTGGAAATGCGCGCCCGAGCTGATCGGCGACGACACCCCCGCCGAGGCGGTCTTCCAGTTTCCGGGCGGCCTTGCCGATCATCTGAAAGAACAGATCGGAACGCGCGAATGCGCGACTGCCGAGCCCTTCGTCGGGCGACAGGATTTTCCGAATGACCAAGGCCGCGCAGAATGGGCGATCGCCTGGCCGCTATGGTCCGACGGATCATATAGCTGGTACTGCAACACCATCCCGACACCGGCGGGCGGCACGCACGAAGCGGGGCTGCGCGCGGCGCTCACCAAGGGGCTGCGCGTCTTTGGCGAGCTGATCGGGCAGAAAAAAGCGGCGCAGATCACCGCCGAGGATGTGTTCAACGGCGGCGAGATGATGCTGTCGATCTTTATCCGCGATCCGCAGTTCCAGAGCCAGACCAAGGACCGGCTGTCGAGCCCCGAGGCCGCGCGTCTCACCGAGAACGCCGTGCGCGACCATTTCGACCATTTCCTGTCGGACAATATGGACCGCGGTCGCGCGCTGCTCGGTCTCGTCCTTGACCGCATGGACGAGCGCCTCAAGCGCAAGGCCGAGCGCGAGGTGAAGCGGAAGACCGCGACGAGCGGCCGCAAGCTGCGCCTGCCCGGCAAGCTCACGGATTGTGCGAACGACGGCCCGGAAGGCACCGAATTATTTATCGTCGAGGGCGACAGCGCGGGCGGCAGCGCCAAGCAAGCGCGCGACCGCAAGACGCAGGCGATCCTGCCGATCCGCGGCAAGATATTGAACGTCGCGAGTGCCAGCGCCGACAAGATCCGCGCCAATCAGGAAATCGCCGACCTCGCGCTCGCGCTGGGCTGCGGGATGCGCAAGGATTGCGACGCCGATCGGCTTCGCTATGAAAAGATCGTGATCATGACCGATGCCGACGTCGACGGCGCGCATATCGCGACCCTGCTGATGACCTTCTTCTTCCAGGAAATGCCCGACATCGTGCGGAACGGGCATGTCTATTTGGCGCAGCCGCCGCTCTATCGTCTCACGGCGGGCAACCTCTCGGCCTATGCGCGCGACGACGCGCACCGCGCCGAACTCGAAGCGACGATGTTCAAGGGCAAGAAGGTCGAGGTCGGGCGCTTCAAAGGGTTGGGAGAAATGAACCCCAACCAATTGAAAGAAACGACGATGGACCCCGCGACGCGGTCGATGCTGCGCGTCACGCTGCCACAGGAATATGAGGAGCGACACTTGGTCAAGGATCTGGTCGACCGGCTGATGGGCAAGCATCCCGAGCACCGTTTCCAGTTCATCCAGGCCAATGCGGCGAGCCTTGACGAGGCGGCGATCGACGCCTGACGAAAAAGTTTTCACTCCTCCGTCAGAAAGTCGCGGCCCTGTCGACTAAAAGGGCATGCGACACGAACGATTGGAGAATGAAGTGGCCGAGGGGGATCAGGATCGGCTTTTTGCGGAAGCGATCGACCGCTTCGGCGGTGCGCTCGCCCGGCTTGCGCGCGGCTATGAAGCCGATGCCGAGTTGCGGCGCGATCTCGAACAGGAACTGCAGGTCGCGCTGTGGCAAAGTTGCGCCACCTTCGACGGCCGCTGCTCGCTCAGCACGTGGGTGTGGCGGGTCGCACACAATCGCGCGACGTCGCACATGCTTGCTAACAAGCGCCACGCGCAGCGCGGCTGGTCGCCGATCGAGGATGTCGAGATCGCGGACGCCGACGCCACGCCCTTCGATCGCGCCGACAGCGAACACGCCATGGCGTTGATCCTCGGGATCATTGACCGGCTCGACCCGCCCGACCGACAGATATTGCTCCTCTATCTCGAAGGCGTTGCTGCGGCGGAGATCGGCGCAGTCACGGGGGTTTCGTCCGATGTGGTCGCGACGAAGGTCCATCGTTTCAAATCCATGCTGACGCGCCGCTTTGCCGGTGCCGGAGACGCAAGATGACCGATTTTTCCGATAAGGGGCTCCATGCCCTCTGGCACGACAGCCAGCCCGCCTTCGAACCGCTCGCGCTTGACGAGATCAAGCGCCAGGCGGGGCGTTTCGGCGACGCCATCCGCCGCCGGAATCGGCGCGAATATGTCGCCACGGCTTTGGTGATTGCCGTCTTCGCTTTTTACACCGCGATCTTCAGCGAACCGCTGATCAAGACCGGTAGCCTGCTGATCATCGCAGCCGCGCTGGTCGTCGCGTGGCAGCTCGCCCGCCGCACTTCGCGCCCCGATCCCGACGCGGAGGCAGAGGAAATCAGCAGCTATTACCGCGCCCGTCTCGTGCGCGAGGAACATATGCTCGCGCGCGTCGGCCGCTGGTATCTCGCGCCATTCATTCCCGGCCTGCTCGTCTTCCTGCTCGGACAGGCCAAGGCGAGCGGGATGGGCGGCTCGCTCGTCTTCCTGCTCGTCGTTTCGTTCCAGCTGCTGGTGTTCGGCGGCGTATGGATGCTCAACCGCCGCGCCGCGGCCTTGCTTCGTGCCCGAATCGCCCGGATCGATCGCGCGCGCACCCTTGAAGGAGATAGGTGATGAACAAGAGCCTGCTTGCCGCCCTTTGCGCCGCAGCGATGACGATGCCGGCGGCTGCCGCGCACGCGGCCCAGTCGTCCGATATGACAACCGCCACAAACACCGCCTTCGATCGCCGTGCGGCGCAACTCGTCGATCTGCTCACGGCGCGCATCGCCTTTGCCGACTATTTCGATCCGAGCTTTCAGACCGCCATACCCGAAGCGCAGTTCAAGGCGATCACAACCAGCCTCATCGCGCAATATGGCCAGCCGCTATCGGTCGACAAGGCGACGACCGCCAACGGCCGTGCGGGCACGGTCCTGCTCCGCTTCGAAAAGGGCGTCGCGACAATAGCGCTGGAGGTCGGCCCCGGCGCCAACGCGCGCGTCACCGGACTGCGGATCACCAACTTCGCGGCCGCCAATGACAGTTTTGAAAAGGTCGCCGCCGAAATCGCCGCCCTGCCAGGCAGCACCGGTTTCCTCGTCGCCGAACTCGATGGCGACGCGATGGAACCGCTCGCCTCGGCGGGGGCCGATACGCAACTTGCGATCGGATCGACCTTCAAACTCTACATTCTCGACGAGCTGGCGGCACAGGTCGCGGCGGGCCAGCGCCGATGGCGGGATGTCGTGCCGCTATCGCACCAGAGCTTTTCGTCCGCCGGCACCGCGAACTGGCCGAAAGACACGCCCGTTACCTTGCAGAGCCTCGCCAACTGGATGATTTCGGTCAGCGACAACAGCGCGACCGACACGTTGATTCACCTGCTCGGCCGCGAGAAGGTCGAGGCGCGGATGCGCGCCGCCGGACACAGCGCCGCGTCGCGCAATATTCCGTTCCTGACGACCGTCGAGGCCTTCGCGCTCAAGGGCGACAATTTCGCCGCCGAACGCGCCGCCTTCATCGCGGGTGACGACACGGCACAACGGGCGCTCATCGACCGGAATGCTGACCGGCTGATTCTGTCCAACGTCGATGGCGTCAGCTTTTCGGGCGGTCCGCGCTTCATCGACAGTCTCGAATGGTTCGCCAGCCCGAACGACATTGCGCGCGCGATGATCGACCTGCGGGCGCGTGGTTCGGACACCGCGCTTGCCGCGATGGCGATCAACAATGGCGTCGGCGGCGCTGGCCCCGCCGAACCTTGGTCCTATCTCGGCTACAAGGGCGGCTCCGAACTCGGGGTGATATCGATGAGCCTGCTCGGGCAACGCAAATCCGACGGCAAATGGTTCGTGGTGACCGCGAGCTGGAACAACCCCGACGCGGCGGTGGCGACCGACACGATGGTCGGGCTGGTCACGCGGTTGCTCGCGCTCGCGGCGAAGTGATCAGGCCGTCAGCGCGGCGACGAGCGCCTTGACCTTCGCTTGCCGCCATTGCGGGGTGGGGGCGACAAGCCAATAACCGCGCTTGACCGCAAACGCTTCTCGCACCAGGTGGACGCGGCCCGCAGCGATGTCGGCCTCTGCAAGCATCGCGGGAACGTTCGCCTGCCCCAGCCCGTTCGCTGCGGCGTCGATCGCAAGCCCGGCATCGCCGAGCCGCAGCGCCGGTTCGCCCTCGTCGGCGGGGCAGCCCGGCCATGCGATGCGCGTCTCGCTCTCGCTTCCCGGACCCGCGACGGTGACCATGAGCGGGTCGGAAAGCGCCACGCCTTCATGCTCCCCCGCCCCGTCGGTCCAGAAGATCGCGAGATCGAGGTTGGCTTCGGTGAAGTCGATCCCTCCGTCGGCCGATACCAGGGTGAAGCGAACGTCGGGCGCCTGCTGGCTATAGCGCGCGAGTCGCGGCGCGAGCCATTTGGCGGTCAGGTCGCGCGGCGCGGCGATGGTCAGCGACTGCGACGATTGGCCCGCCTGCATCGCGCGTACCGACTCTTCGAACTGCAAAAAGCCCTGACGCAGCGCATCGAGCCCGGCGTTGGCCTCACCGGTCAGTTCCAGCCCCTTGGGCGTGCGGCGGAACAGCACGACGCCGAGCATATCCTCCAGCGCACGAATCTGCTGCCCGACCGCGGCGGGGGTCACCGCCAGTTCGTCGGCGGCGCGCGTGAAGCTCAGATGCCGCGCAGCGGCGTCGAAGACGCGGAGCGCGTTAAGGGGCAGGTGCGTGCGCTTCATGACGCCGTCGCGGGCGCCTGAAGCGGGAAATGCGGGATGGCGACGAGCATCTGCGACCCGTCGCCGAGCTCCATCGCATAGCTGCCGACCATCGATCCTTCAGGCGTGGGCAGCGGACAGCCCGAAACATAATCGTAGGCGCCGCCTGGCAGGATCAACGGCTGTTCGCCGACGACGCCCTCGCCCTCGACCTCGCTGACCTGGCCGCGCCCGTCGCTGATGCGCCAATGGCGGCTGATCAGCTGCACCGCGTCGTCGCCGTGATTCTCGACGCGGACATGATAGGCCCAGAACCAGCGGCCAAGCGCAGGGTGCGACTGTTCGGGCAGATAGCTGACCGCGACGCGCACGGTGATCGACCCGGTGGTCGCCGCAAAGGGGAAGAAGGAGTCGATCATCTCCATGGCAAATTCGCTCAAAGCCCCACGCGGGTCAATGCCTGGTCCAGATCGGCGATCAGGTCGCGTGGATCTTCCAGGCCGACGTTGATGCGCAGCATGCCTTCGACGACCCCCATGTCGGCGCGCGCCTCGGCGCTGACGCCATAGTGGGTGGTCGACGCCGGGTGGCAGCAAAGGCTGCGCGAATCGCCGATGTTGTTCGAAATGTCAACGAGTTCGAGTGCATTGAGCAGACCCATCGCCTGCTCGCGCCCTTCGAGCACGAAGGAGAAGATCGGGCCGCATGCCTCCATCTGGCTCATCGCCAGATTATGCTGGGGATGGCTCGCGAGACCCGGATGCAGGATGCGTGGAACGCGGCTTTCGACGAACTTGCCGACCGCGAGGGCGTTTTCGGATTGCCGCCGCGCGCGCAGGTCGAGCGTTTCGAGCCCCTTCAGCACCACCCAGGCATTGAACGGCGAGAGGTTGGGGCCGGTGTTGCGCTGGAACGGCAGCAGCACGTCGTTGATGAACTTTTCGGTCCCGCAGACGGCGCCGGCGAGCACGCGCCCCTGCCCTTCCATCAGCTTGGTCGCCGAATAGGCGACGACATCGGCGCCGAAATCCATCGGACGCTGAAGCACGCTGGTCGCAAAGGCGTTATCGACGACGGTCGTGATGCCGTGTGCCTTCGCAATGCCGCAAACGTGCTTCATATCGACGATATCCATCGTCGGGTTGGCCGGGGTTTCGAAGAAAAAGACCTTGGTGTTCGGCTTGATCGCCTTTTCCCACGCGTCATTATCGCGCCCGTCGACGACGGTGGTTTCGATCCCGAAACGCGGGCAGAGATGGTCGACGAGCCAGCGGCACGAGCCGAATGCCGCCTTGGCCGCGACGATGTGGTCGCCCGCCGACAGCTGGCACAGCAGCGCGGTCGTCATCGCCGCCATGCCCGTCGCCTGCGTCCGGCACGCCTCGGCGCCTTCCATCAAGGCGATCCGCTCCTCGAGCATCGCGACGGTCGGGTTCTGGAGGCGAGAATAGGTCATGCCCTGTTCTTCGCCCGCAAAGCGCGCCGCGACTTCCTCGGCGCTTTCATAGGTATAGCCCGAGGTCAGGAAGAGCGCCTCCGACGTTTCGCCATGTTCGCTGCGCCAGGTGCCGCCGCGCACCGCCTGCGTCGCCGGATGCCAGCTCTTCGTTCTGCTGCGATCAAATCCCGTGGTCTTCTTCATTCTCTTATCCGTTCAATGCGGCCACGACCGCGTCACCAAGCGCCGCCGTTCCCATGTTTCCGCCGAGGTCGGCGCCGCGCGCACCATCGGCCAATGTCTTAGCGACGGCCGCCTCGATCCGCGCCGCGCTCGCCTCATCACCGCCCGAATGGCGCAGAAGCATCGCCAGCGACAGGACCATCGCCAGCGGATTGGCGATACCCTTGCCCGCGATATCGGGCGCGCTGCCGTGGATCGGTTCGTATAGCCCCTGTTTGCCCTCGCTCAGCGAAGCCGAGGCGAGCAGCCCGATCGAGCCGACGCACATCGATGCCTGGTCGGAAAGGATATCGCCGAACAGGTTGCCGGTGACGACGACATCGAACTGGCCGGGATTGCGGACGAGCTGCATCGCGGCATTGTCGACATACATATGGGTCAGCGCGACGTCGGGATAGTCCTTCGCGACCTCGATCACCACATCGCGCCAGAGCTGCGACGTTTCGAGCACATTTGCCTTGTCGACCGAGCAAAGCCGCTTTTGTCGCCCCTGCGCTGCACGGAAGGCGACGTGCGCGATGCGCCGCACTTCGCTTTCGCTGTACGACATGACGTCATAGCCTTCGCGCTCGCCGCCCGCCGTCGTGCGCATGCCCTTCTCACCGAAATAAACGTCGCCGTTGAGTTCGCGGACGATCAAGAGGTCGATCGCCGACGCGACCTCGGGACGCAGCGCCGAGCTGCCCTCGAGTCCCGCGAACAGTTTGGCGGGACGCAGGTTGGCGAACAGCCCGAGTTCGGCGCGGAGGCCGAGGATCGCCTGTTCGGGGCGCAGATGGCGCTCGACGGTGTCGAAACGCGGGTCGCCGACCGCGCCGAACAGCAACGCATCGGCGGCTTTCGCCTTCGCCAGCGTTTCGGGCGGCAACGGGTGACCTGTGGCTTCATAGGCTACGCCGCCGACAAGCGCACGGTCGAGCGTCACCGGAAGCGCGAGCGCAGCAAGGACCTTTTCGGCCTCCGCCATGATTTCCGGACCGATACCGTCGCCAGCCAGCAGCAGGATTTTCAATGCGTCGCCCTTTCGTGTCTCGCCAGCCGCTTAGACAGCGGCGACGCGTCACGCAACCGCCCTGCCCAGCCGGTCGATCAATCTTTCCCTTACGGTCAACAAGTCGCGGTTGCGTCCGTCGAGGACGTCGCGATTGAGGAAATGATGGGTAATCGCAAGACCGTCCAGGACGTCGGTCATCGACGGTCGGGCGTCTTGCCCGGACAGGAAGCGCGGCAGGCGGAACAGACGTTCTTCATAGCCGGCGGCGGCGCTGGCGCTGACCGCGCCGCCCGACCTCGGGCTGACGAAGGCGAGATCGGACGAAGCCCCGGTCACGACACAGTCTTCAAGGTTGATCCCGAAGCCGAGCTCGGCCAGCAACAGCAATTCATATCGGGCCAGCGCTGCGGCCCACAGCCGTGCCGAGGGAGCGACTCCGATCGCTTCCAGCACTGCTTCGAGCGCCGCGTACAGCGCCGGATAAGGTTGGCTTTCGGGGAGCGTCGCCGCAGTCAGGCTCGTCACCCAGTCGATAGCGGCGGCTGCCAGTGGCTCGGCGAGCAGCGGCGCGCGACTCTCCAGAAGCTCGACGGTCGCGCCGCCCAATTGCTCCTCGGTTCGCGCGCGCAGCTCGAGCGCCACGAGATTGCCGGGCATCAGGATCGGGCGGAGCCGCCGCGAGCGCCCGCCGCGCACATAGCCGGCAACCAACCCCGCTTCCTGCGTCAGCGCGCGCAGGATCGCGCCATGCTCGCCGTGCGCGCGCACCGCGCAGACGATGGCATCGGCGGTCAGGCTGGCCAAAGCACCATCTGCGTCTGGGTGACGAGTGCGACCTCGGCGCCATCTTCGGTGCGGATGCGCGTCTGCCAGACCGACAGCCGCTTACCGACCTTCACCGGGGTCGCCTCGCCGACAAGCACCGTGCCGACGGGACCGCCGCCGAGGAAATTGGTCTTGCTCTCGATCGTCGTCGTGCCGTTCGCACCTTCGGGCAAGGTAAGGAAGGCGCCGACGGCACCTAGGCAGTCGGCAAAGGCCATGATCGCGCCGCCATGGACGATCCCGCCCGCGGTGCAGATTTCGGGCCGCACAGGCAGCTTGCCCGCGACGCGATCTTTGCTGCCTTCTTCGATCGTGACGCCGAGCGTTCCCGCCAGCGGCATGGCTGCCACAAAATCCATCTTCTTCCCCTCATCGTCCCGAATGATAGAAATCATGCACCGCCTGCGCGACCGCCGCGCTGACGCCCGGCGCCTTGCGCAAATCCTCCAGGCTCGCGCCGCGCACCGCGCGCGCGGTGCCGAAGTGCATCAGCAGCGCCTTCTTGCGCGCGGGGCCGATGCCCGGCACCTCGTCGAGCGGCGAGCTGCCCATCGCCTTCGCGCGCTTCTGCCGGTGCGCACCGATCGCGAAGCGGTGCGCCTCGTCGCGCAGCCGCTGGATGTAAAACAGCACCGCATTGTTCGGCGGCAGCGTGAATTCGCGCCCGTCGGGATGGTAGAAGGTCTCGCGCCCGGCGTTGCGGTCGGGGCCCTTCGCGACCCCCACATAGGTCAGATCGTCGATGCCGAGTTCGGCGAGCACCGCGCCCGCCGCCGATACCTGCCCCTTGCCCCCGTCGATCAACACGAGGTCGGGCCATTCGCCCTTCGTTCGCTCTGGATCCTCCTCGATCGCGCGGGCGAAGCGACGCTGAAACACCTCGCGCATCATCGCGAAATCGTCGCCCGGTTGTGTCTCTGCGCGCTTGATGTTGAACTTGCGATAGGCGCCCTTGATCCAGCCCTCGGGCCCCGCGACGACCATCGCGCCGAGCGCATTGGTCCCCTGGATATGGCTGTTATCGTAAATCTCGATTCGCCGTGGCGGATTGTCGAGGTCGAACAGCTCGGCGAGTTCGCGGCCGAGCTTCGCTTGGCTGCTGCTCTCGGCGAGCCGGCGGTCGAGTTCCTCGCCCGCGTTGCGCACCGCCTGTTCGAGCAGGCGGCGGCGATTGCCCCGCTGCGGCACGCTGATTTCGATCCTCCGGTTCGCGCTTTCCCCTAGCGCTTCGGCGAGCAGCGCGCATTCGTCGGGCTCGCGGTCGACGAGGATCGTCTTCGGCGGCGGCACGCCTTCGTAGAATTGCATCAGGAAGCTCGCCATCACCTCGGCCTCGGGCACGCCCGACACATGCGCGGGAAAGAAGCTGCGATGGCCCCAATTCTGCCCCCCGCGGATGAAGAAGCCTGCGACGCACAGCTGCCCGCCCTTCGCGGTGAGCGCGAAGACGTCGGCGTCGCCTAGCCCGTCGGCGTGGACCGACTGGCTGCCCTGGATGAAGGTCAGCGATTTGAGCCGGTCGCGGATCACCGCCGCCTGCTCATAATCCATCGCCTCGGCCGCCTGCGTCATCGCCGCGCCCAGCCTTTTCTGCACCGCGGTCGAGCGGCCTTCGAGGAAATCCTGCGCGTCGCTGACCAGCCCGGCATAATCCTCCTTCGAGATGCGATCGACGCACGGGGCGCTGCACCGCTTGATCTGGTAGAGCAGACACGGCCGCGAGCGGTTGGCGAAGAAGCTGTCGGTGCAACTGCGGAGCAGAAAGGTTTTCTGCAGCGCATTGAGCGTCTGACCCACCGACCCGGCGCTCGCGAACGGGCCATAATAACGCCCCTTGGCGCGCCGCGCGCCGCGATGCTTCTGCACGCGCGGGAAATCATGATCGGTGCGCAGCAGGATGAAGGGGAAGCTTTTGTCGTCGCGCAGCAGCACATTGTACGGCGGGCGATAGCGTTTGATCAGTTGCGCCTCGAGCAGCAGCGCCTCGGCCTCGCTCGTCGTCGTGACGATCTCCATCGCGCGCGTCTGCGACACCATGCGCTGGAGCCGCTGCGGCAGGCGCGCGACCTGCGTATAGTTCGTCACGCGGTTCTTGAGCGCGCGCGCCTTGCCGACATAGAGCACGTCGCCGCGCGCATCGAGCATGCGATAGACGCCGGGGCGCGTCGGCAGCTTGCGCACGACGCTGCGGATCGCCTCGGCGCCTCGTTCGAGGTCGGGCTGGTCACCCTCCGCGTCGCCGCGGATCACATAGGTCGCTTTTTCTTCGTTGAATCGGTCGGGAGCATTCGGGCGGGCCATGATTTTGCATGTAGGCGATGGCGATGCGACCCGCCATAGTGTCAGGGTCAGAACCCGATAATTGCACGTTCGAGGTTTGAAGCGATTTTGCTCGGGGCGAGGAGGCAAGGCGCAGGAATATGTCGATATTTCCAGACTTGCCGACGACGCCATGGGCAAAATCGGTCAAATCCCGAAGGGACGCCGAAATGGCTTCGATTTCGGGCCCGCGCGGCCTTGCGGGTAGCGATGCTACCCGCGGCGGCCACCCGAACTCGATATCTTCGCCATTTCGACGCCTCGATCGCGCGATTATCGGGTTCTGACCCTGGGTAAAACATAGGAGGGGTCTTATGGAATTACGTGGCAAACTGGCTCTCGTTACGGGCGGCAGTGACGGCATCGGGCGCGAGATCGCGCTGCAATTGCAGGGCGCGGGCGCCGACGTCATCGTCACCGGACGGTCGGCGGAAAAATTGCGGGCGATGGCGGGGCTCGGATTCGGAACGGTCGCGGGCGATCTTTCGACGCCTGCGGGGGTCGATTCGGTGGTCGAGGGCGTGGCGGGCAAGCCGCTCGCGCTGCTCGTCAACAATGCCGGCGTCGGCAGCGAATATGAGCTGGACCGGCCCGAAACGCTGGACAGTGCGGCGCATTGCATCCGCACCAACCTCGATGCGCCGATCGCGCTTTGCACCCGGTTGCTGCCGGTGCTTCGCGCGCAGCCCGAAGCCGCGATCGTCAACGTCACCTCGGGCCTCGCGATCGCGCCGCGCGCGGGCGGATCGGTCTATTGCGCGACCAAGGCGGGGCTGCGCAGCTATACGCAGGCGATCCGCCATGTGCTGAAGGACAGCAATGTTCGGGTGATCGAGGCGCTGCCCCCGGTGGTCGAAACGAACATGACCGCAGGCCGCGCGGGCAGGAAGATGAACGCGCACGACTGCGCGGCCGAAATCGTCCGCGGTATCCGCACCGGCAAGAGCGAGGTAAACGCCGGGATGGTGAAGCTGCTCCAGCTGGTTCACAGCATCTCGCCCGCACTCGCGCGGCGGATCATGATCCGGTTTTGAGGCGGCTCAGCGTCTGTTTTGGGATGGTGAGCTGATCGTTCAAAAGTCAGGAAAGGTCAGCCCTGTGCGCGTCCCGGTTGGACCCTCGCGGCGTGCTGGATGAGTTCGGCGCGCCGCTTCCTGGCTGCACCGACTATGCGGTAGCCACCTCCTTTATCCACTAATTCAAAGATCCGGGATGGAGGCTGACACAGCCCGATAATGTAGGAAAGACCTTTTTGCAGGCGTCGGATTGGGGGTGGAGAGCGGACGTTGCTACCCCAACCTTCGTCATCCCGGACTTGATCCGGGATCCATAGCCTCGCCGAAGTCATGGACCCCGGATCAAGTCCGGGGTGACGAAGCGGGGAATATCCTCCCAGTCGCGCAGCGATGGGGAGGTGGCAGTGCGAGCACTGACGGAGGGGCTATTGCGCTACCGTCGCGGCCCCTCCACCATCGCCTGCGGCGATGGTCCCCCTCCCCACGGCTTCGCCGCAGGGAGGATCTAATGGCCGCTCCCGGTCGTTAGCCGCCGTCAACCGTGCGGCTTGATCAGATATTTCTCGCCCGTGCGCTTCGCATTGTAAGCCTGCGCCGTGTCGATGTTCAGCGCTTCGGTCAACGAGACTTCATGGCTGTAATGGCTCTTGAACGTCGTCGTAAGTTCATCGACCACCCGTTTGCGCATCCGTCCGACAACTTCCGGCCCCGCCTTCGCCATGAAAGGCGTCAGCAGGAAACCGCCGAGCGCCCAGGTCAGGCCGAAGCTGCGCGCCGAAAAGGTCGTCGGCGACAGGTCGAGCGCGCCGTAGATGTAGACCTGTTTGAAGGTGTCCGAGCCATAGCGGCTGTAGCTCGTCATCCGCTTGACCGCGGCGGCTTCCATCGCGGTCAGGATCTGCCCCGCGAGCTTGCCGCCGCCGGTCGCGTCGAAACCGAGCGTCGCGCCCGTCTCGACGATCGCGTCGATCAGCCGATCCATGAAATCGTCGGCGCTGCTGTTGACGATATATTTGGCGCCGATGCCCTTGAGGATTTCGACCTGCGCGTCGCTGCGCACGATGTTGACGAGCGGGATGCCATCCTTCGCGCAAATCTTGACCAGCATCTGGCCGAGGTTCGACGCCGCGGCGGTGTGGACGATCGCGCTGTGGTTCTCCATCCGCATCGTCTCGGTGAACGCGAGGCTGGTCAGCGGGTTGACGAAGCAGGAAGCGCCGTCGGCGGGGTCGGTGCCGTCGGGCAGCGGCATTACCATCTGCACCGGCAGGCAGCGATATTCGGCGTACATCTCTCCGCCAAGCAGCGCGACGGTCTTGCCGAGCAGCGCCTGCGCTTCGGGCGAATTCCCTGCCGCGACGACGGTGCCGCATCCCTCGTTGCCGATCGCGAGCGCGTCGCCGATACGGCCGCCCATCGCGCGCATCCCGGCGGGCGGGACATCGGCGGTGATGACGGGCAGGCCGTCGCGTGTCGATGCGCGCGCAGTCGACATGTCGGCGCCACCGAACAGCAGGCCAAGGTCCGACGGATTGATCGGTGCGGCGAGCACCTTGACCAGCACTTCGTGCGGCTTCGGCACCGGCATCGGACGGCGCTCGAGCGATACTTCGAGCTGCCCTTCGGGCTTCACGAGCGTCAGCATGGTGAGGTTGGTTTCAGGCAGGTCGGTCATCATGCGTCTCCCGTGTTCGGTTTCTCGATGAAACCGAAATAGGACGACAGAATGACGCTGGCAATCGCCGACCGCGAAAAATGCAGCGGACGATTGCCCGCATCCCGGCCGTGCCGCCCTCAGACCAACCGCACCGAGACCCCGCCATCGGCGATCAAGGGGCTTCCCGTCATGAAACTCGAGCGATCGGACAGAAGGAACAGCGCCGCCTGCGCGATCTCGACGGGCGCCGCCATCCGTTTCATCGGGTGCAATCCGGCGATAAACTCCAGGGCGGCCGGGTCCCCTTCGCCCCCGGCTGGCGTGATCGTGCCGCCGGGCAACAGCGTGTTGACCCTGATGCCCTCGGCGGCATGATCCGATGCCAGCGACTGCGCAAAGCCGATCAGCCCCGCCTTCGATGCCGCATAAGCCCCCATGCCGGGCATGCCGCCGTTGCTGAAGCCCACGAAGGAGGAGGTGAAGACGATCGAGCCCCGGCCGCGCGCCTTCATCGCCGGTATCTGCGCCTTCGCCGCCAGAAAGGCGGCCGTCAGATTGACCGAAATCACATCGGTCCAGTTGCCGATGGCCATATCGGGGACGGGCTGCATTTCGCCGACGATACCGGCATTGTTGAACGCACCGTCCAATCCGCCGAACGCCTTTCCGGCAAGATCGACGAGCGCCGCGGCATATCCCTCGTCCCTCACGTCGCCGGCGAGGAACACCGCCCGGCCATCGCTTTTGTTGATCGTCGCTGCAAGGGCTTCGAGTTCCGCGCCTCGCCGCGCGCCGAGCACCACATTCGCTCCTTCGGATGCGAACAGCTTCGCCGCCGCCGCGCCGATCCCGCTGCTCGCGCCGGTGACGATGATGGTCTTGTTTTCGAGTTCCATGACGTGCCTTTCCTGACATTGGTCATGGCGGTCTATCGACGCGGCGGAGAGTGCCGCGACCCGATTCTTGCGCTCAAATCGCCTGTCACCGGAACAGGCGGGAACGCCCGTCGTCAGTCCGCAGGCGAATATTCCGCAGCGAGATGCAGCACCTCTTGGGCGAGCTCTTTCCGGCAGATCAGCAGGTCGGGCAGATAGGTGTCGGGATTATTGTAGCGGATCGGGGATCCGTCGACGCGGCTTACGTGCAGCCCCGCGGCCTGCGCGACCGCGACCGGGGCGCAATTGTCCCACTCATATTGGCCGCCGGTGTGGAGGTAGATATCGGCCTCGCCGCGCACGACCGCCATCGCCTTGGCGCCGGCCGAGCCCATCGCGAGCAGCTCGGCGCCGAGCTTTTCGGCCACGAACACCGCTTCCGCCGCGGGACGCGTCCGGCTGACGAGCATTTTGAGCGGCTGGTTGACGGGCTGGAGCGCAACCGGTGCACCCGACGTCAGCGTGACGCCCAAGCCGGGCAACGCGACCGCACCGACCGCCGCGGCGCCGTCAACGGCGAGCGCGACATGCACCGCCCAATCATCGCGGCCCTCGCCATATTCGCGGGTGCCGTCGAGCGGATCGACGATCCAGACGCGGCGTTGCCCGCAACGCGCGATATTGTCCTTTTCCTCTTCGGACAAAAGCGCATCGTCGGGACGTGCGGCGCGAATCTCGCGGCAGAGCAGCGCATTCGCCTGCTCGTCGCCCGCTTTCCCGAGCGCCTTGCCCTCGAGCTCGCCCTTTGCACGCAGGTCGAGCAGGATGCGGCCCGCGGCCGTCGCCAACCGCTCGGCGAGTTGTTCGTCGCTCTCTCCCACGCGCCCCCCTTAACCCAGCAGCCGATCGATGATCAGGTCCGCCGCCTCTTCGGGCGTCATCGCGGTGGTGTCGATACGAATTTCCGGATTCTCGGGCGCCTCGTAGGGGCTGTCGATGCCGGTGAAATTCTTGAGCTGGCCCGCGCGCGCCTTCTTGTAGAGCCCCTTTACGTCGCGCTTCTCGGCCTCGGCGAGCGGGGTGTCGATGAAGATTTCGAGGAACTCGCCTTCGGGCAACATGCCGCGCACCATTTCGCGTTCGGCGCGGAAGGGCGAGATGAAGGCGGTGATGACGATCAGCCCCGCATCGCTCATCAGCTTCGCAACCTCGCCGACGCGGCGGATATTCTCGATCCGGTCGGCCTCGGTAAAGCCGAGGTCGCGGTTGAGCCCGTGCCGGACATTGTCGCCGTCGAGGAGGAAGCTGTGACGGTTCATCCGGTGCAGCTTCTTTTCGACGAGGTTCGCAATCGTCGACTTGCCCGACCCCGACAGGCCGGTGAACCACAGCAGCGCGGGGCGCTGGTTCTTGAGGCTCGCGCGCATGTCTCGGTCGATGTCGGTCGCCTGCCAATGAACATTCTGCGCGCGGCGGAGGCTGAAATGCAGCATCCCCGCCGCGACCGTCGCATTGGTGAGCTTGTCGATCAGGATGAAGCCGCCGAGCGTGCGGTTGTCGCCATAGGCCTCGAAGGTGATCGGTTTGTCGGTCGACAGCTCGACGACGCCGATGCCGTTGAGTTCGAGCGTCTTCGCCGCGAGATGATCGAGCGTGTTGACGTTGATTTCATATTTCGGCTGCTGGATCGTCGCCGACACCGTCTGCGTAGCGAGCTTGAGCCAATAGGCGCGGCCTGCGATCATCGCTTCGTCGGCCATCCAGACGAGCGTCGCTTCGAACTGATCGGCCGCCTCTGGCGGCGCATCGGCGGCAGCCACCACGTCCCCACGCGAACAATCGACCTCGTCGGCGAGCGTCAGCGTCACCGACTGGCCCGCCACGGCTTCGTCGAGGTCGCCATCAAGGGTGACGATGCGGTCAATTGTGGTCGTCTTGCCGCTCGGCAGCACGCGCACGGCGTCACCTGGCTTGACCGCTCCGCCCGCTATCTGGCCCGAGAAGCCACGGAAATCGAGATTCGGGCGGTTGACCCATTGCACCGGCATGCGGAATGGCTTCGCCTCGTCGGCGGCGCTGCCGACCTCGACATTTTCGAGATGCTCGATCAGCGCCGGCCCCTTGAACCAGGGCGTGTTGTCCGAGAGCGCGGTGATATTGTCGCCCTTGAAACCCGAAATCGGGATCGCGGTGAAGTTGGTGATACCGATCTCACTCGCGAAGGCGCGGTACGCAAGCGTGATGCGGTCGAACACAGCCTTGTCGTAACCGACAAGGTCCATCTTGTTCACCGCGAGCACGATATGCTTGATGCCGATCAGATGCGCGAGGAAGCTGTGGCGACGCGTCTGCGTGAGCACGCCCTTGCGCGCGTCGATCAGGATGACCGCGAGGTCGGCGGTCGAGGCGCCGGTGACCATGTTGCGCGTATATTGTTCGTGGCCGGGCGTGTCGGCGACGATGAACTTGCGCTTTTCGGTCGTGAAAAAACGATAAGCGACGTCGATCGTGATCCCCTGCTCGCGCTCGGCGGCGAGGCCGTCGACGAGAAGCGCGAAGTCGATCTCCTGCCCCTGTGTGCCGACGCGCTTGCTGTCGGCTTCGAGCGCGGCGAGCTGGTCCTCGAAGATCATCTTGCTATCGTAGAGCAAGCGCCCGATCAGCGTCGACTTGCCGTCGTCGACCGAGCCGCAGGTGATGAAGCGGAGCAGCGACTTCTTTTCGTGGCCCGCAAGATAGGCGTCGATATCCTCGGCGATGAGGGCGTCGGTGACGTAAACAGGATCGGTCATCAGAAATACCCCTCCTGCTTCTTCTTCTCCATCGACGCGTCGCCGCCATCCTTGTCGATGATGCGGCCTTGCCGTTCGCTCGTGGTGGTGAGCAGCATTTCCTGGATCACTTCCGAGAGCGTCATCGCTTCGCTCTCGACCGCGCCCGTGAGCGGATAGCAGCCGAGGGTGCGGAAACGCACCGAACGTTCGACCGGGATTTCACCGGGCGCTAGCGGGAAGCGATCGTCATCAACCATCAGCAACAGCCCGTCGCGCTCCACCGTCGGACGCGGCGCGGCGAAATAGAGCGGGACGATCGGGATATTTTCGCGCGCGATATATTGCCAGATGTCGAGCTCGGTCCAGTTCGAGATCGGGAAGACGCGGATGCTCTCCCCCTTCGCCTTGCGCGCATTGTAGAGGTTCCACAGTTCGGGACGCTGCTTCTTGGGGTCCCAGCCGTGGCTCGCTGTGCGGAAGGAGAAGATGCGCTCCTTGGCGCGGCTCTTTTCCTCGTCGCGGCGCGCGCCGCCGAAGGCGACATCGAAGCCATGGAGGTCGAGCGCCTGCTTCAACCCCTCGGTCTTCCACATATCGGTGTGGAGCGGACCGTGGTCGAACGGATTGATCCCGCGCGCCTTCGCCTCGGGATTCTGGTAGACGATGAGTTCCATACCGCTCTCGGCGGCCATGCGGTCGCGCAGCTCGTACATCGCCTGGAACTTCCACGTCGTGTCGACATGAAGCAGCGGGAACGGCGGCGGCGAGGGATAAAAGGCCTTGCGCGCGAGATGAAGCATCACCGCGCTGTCCTTCCCGACGCTGTAGAGCATCACGGGCTTGGTGGCATCGGCCATCACTTCACGCATGATATGGATGCTCTCGGCCTCGAGCCGGTCGAGATGCGTCAACTCGGACGACAACAAGCTTCGTCTCCTGTCACTTCCGCCGTGCGTCAGCGGAATAGGCTATTTCAAATTCCGTCATACGTCCAAACGGACGGTGTGGATGAGGCCGCCGTAGCTCCGCGCGACGTTGGCCGGCAAACGTTATGGCCTTTGGGCGTTGCAAGCCAGACTTGGGAGGATCGCGTCAAGCAGCTGCCTCGACCTTCGACCGGCGCCATTCGGCCGCGATCGCACCGATGGTTTCGAGTGCGTGCGCGAGGCGCGGCGCGACATCGGGCAGCGCGCGCCACGCCGGATCGACAAGCAGCCCGAGTTCGCGGCGGAAGTCATAACCCGCGACCTTCAGCGGGACGATGCCCTCGATCGCGAGCGACGTCGGCGCGGTGGTGATGCCGACGCCGGCGGCAACCATGCGCAGGCAGCGTTCGTCGCTTTCGCTGCGCAAGGCGAAGCGCGGACGAACGCCATGACGCGTGAAAAAGCGGCTCGTCGCGTCGAGAAATTCGCACGAGCGACGCGCGATCATCGTCTCGGCGGCGAGCTCTTCGGGCGCCACCTCGACCCGCCCGGCGAGCGGATGGTCCGCCGCGACGAACATCGCGAGCGGTTCCTCGTAGAGCGGGACGGCATGGTCGCCGCGCTCGCCGTCGCGCAGTGGAACAAGCGCCATATGAAGCCGACCGCTGCCGAGCGCCGAGCGAAGTTCGGAGTCGCTGTTTTCGACGAGCTCGATCGAAAAGCCCGGGCGCAACGCCGCGGCGATCGCCTGCAGCAATTCGCCCGGTGCCGAGCGGACGATGCCGAGCTTGAGTTCGGCCGCCTGCCGGTCGGCGTCGCGCCCGAAGCTATCGGCGGCGCGAAAGCCGCGTTCGAGGTCGCGCGCGATCGGCAGGAAGCGCCCGCCCGCTTCGGTCAGCCGGATCTGGCGGCGGTTGCGGATGAAGAGCTGGGTGCCGACGAGCTTTTCGAGTTCGGCAATCCCGGTCGACAGCGCCGGCTGGGTCACGCGAATGCGGAGTGCCGCCTGCGTGAAACTGCCCGCGTCGACCACGGCGAGGAATTGGCGGATGTGGGCGCGTTTAATCATAGATTTTACTTATGATAAATGTGCAATCGTTTCAATTTCCATATGATGGAATTTTGATGCACACTCGCGCGCAATCCTGCCCTCCATCGATAGGTCCTCCATGCGCGCCACCCCCGATTTCGATTTCGCGCTCGGCGAAACCGCCGAGATGATCCGCGACACCACCGCTCGCTTTGCCGACGAACAGATCGCGCCGCTCGCCGCCAAGGCCGACGCACAGGACTGGTTTCCGCGCGACGAGCTGTGGACGGCGATGGGCGAGCTCGGGCTGCACGGCATCACCGTCGAGGAAGAGTTCGGCGGCCTCGGCCTCGGCTATCTCGAGCATGTCATCGCGGTCGAGGAAGTGAGCCGCGCGAGCGCCGCGATCGGCCTTTCCTACGGCGCGCATTCAAATCTTTGCGTCAATCAGATCCGCCGCTGGGGCAATGCCGAGCAAAAGGCGAAATATCTCCCCAAGCTGATCTCGGGCGAGCATGTCGGCAGCCTTGCCATGTCCGAAGCGGGCGCCGGCAGCGACGTCGTGTCGATGAAACTGAAGGCCGACAAGGTTCAGGGCGGCTATGTCCTCAACGGCACCAAATTCTGGATCACCAACGCGACCTGCGCCGACACGCTGGTCGTCTATGCCAAGACCAGCCCCGAGGCGGGATCGCGCGGCATCACCGCCTTCCTGATCGAAAAGGACATGCCGGGGTTCGCGATCGGACAGAAGATAGAAAAGGTCGGGATGCGCGGCTCGCCGACCGCCGAGCTGGTCTTCACCGATTGCGAAGTCAGCGAAGAACAGGTCATGGGGCCTGAGAATGGCGGCGTCGGCGTGCTGATGTCGGGGCTCGATTACGAACGCGTCGTGCTCGCCGGGCTCCAGCTCGGTATCATGCAGGCGTGCCTCGATACGGTCATTCCTTATGTTCGCGAGCGCAAACAGTTCGGCAAGCCGATCGGATCGTTCCAGCTGATGCAGGCCAAGGTCGCCGACATGTATGTGATGCTCCAGTCGGCGCGTTCCTATGTCTATAATGTCGCCAAAGCCTGCGACGCCGGCCAGACGACGCGTTTCGACGCCGCGGGCGCGATTCTGCTCGCGAGCGAGAATGCCGTGAAGGTCGCGGGCGAAGCGATCCAGGCGCTCGGCGGCGCGGGATATACCAAGGACTGGCCGGTCGAACGTTACTGGCGCGACGCCAAGCTGCTCGACATCGGCGCGGGGACGAACGAGATCCGTCGCATGCTGATCGGCCGCGAACTGATCGGCGCCGGCGCGTGATCTGGCTCTGGCTGTCGGCCGCCTTCATGGTGACGACGGCCGGGGTTCATTCGGTGCTCGGCTATCGTCGGATGATGGTCCCGCTGCTGCGCGGCGAAGCGGGCTCGCTCGCCAATCCACTGACGCGCCGGATTATCCGCTTCGCATGGCATGCGACGTCGGTACTGATGCTGATTTCGGCGGCGGCGGTCGCATGGCCCGGCACGCCCAAGGGTGTATTGATCGTCATCGGGGGCGGGTGGCTCGCTTCGGGACTTTTCGACGCAGCCTATACGAAGGGCCGCCATATCGCATGGCCGGCGCTAGCCGGCGCGGGCATCCTTGCCTTGATCGGCGCGTTGGCATGACCATGCGCGCGCCCCTCGCCGTCACCGGTTTCGATCATATCGTGCTGTGCGTGCGCGACGTCGCCGCGACGCGCGATTTCTACCAGCGCGTTTTGGGCATGGCCGCGCGCGAGGAGCGGCCGGGCAAATATTCGCTGCAGTTCGGCGAAAACAAGATCAGCCTGCAGGATGCCGCCGACAGCCCGACTATCGCGCGCGATACCGTGCCCGGCAGCGGCAATTTCTGCGTGCTTAGCGACACGCCAGTCGCCGAATGGCGCGTGCATCTGGCGGCCGAGGGGGTCGAGATTGTCGACAGCGGCCTTCGCGACGGCGCAACCGGAACGATCGACTCGCTCTATTTCCGCGATCCCGACGGCAATCTGATCGAAGTCAGCAACCGGGTCGATCGCCGGTGAGCCAGACGCTGCTCGACATCCTGCAATATTATGGCGCGGGCGCGGCGACGCTTGCGGCGCTGCTCGTTTCGCTCAACCTCGGGCGGCGCTGGACCGGCTGGGCGTTCGTCATCTTCGTGACGAGCAGTCTTGCGCTGATCGGCTGGGGTTTCCTGCAACCCGACAGCGAAGGCATCGGATGGCAGAATATCGCCCTGCTCTGCATCAACTGCGTCGGCGTCTATCGCTATCTGATCCTGAAAGAAAAGCCCGGCGGGCCGGCGGATCAGGGCGGGACCGACTGAGTGCCCCGCCCTTCCCGGTCATCAGCCCCAGACGCGGACGCGCTTGTCGGGCGCAAGGTAGAGCTTGTCGCCTTCCTTGACGTCGAACGCCTTGTACCAGGCGTCGAGGTTGCGGACGGTGAGCGCGCGATAATTGCCCGGTGCGTGGCCGTCGGTCGCGACGCGCGCGCGCAGTGCCTCGTCGCGCATCTTGGTCGCCCAAGTCTGCGCATAGGCGATGAAGAAGCGCTGGTCGCCAGTGAAGCCGCCGATTACCGGCGCTTCCTTGCCGTTCAGCGACGCGCGATACGCGTCATAGGCGGCCTGAAGACCCGCGACGTCGGCGATATTCTCACCCAGCGTCAGCTTGCCGTTCACCGCGAGGTCGGGGAACGGCTTGTACGTGTCGTATTGCGCGGCGAGCGACGAGCCCGCTTCCTCGAACTTCTTGAGGTCGGCGGCGGTCCACCAGTTGCGCAGCGCGCCCGTCGAGTCGAACGCGGCACCATTATTATCGAAGCTGTGGCTGATCTCGTGGCCGATGACGGCACCGATCGCGCCATAGTTATAGGCTGGATCGGCCTTGGCGTTGAAGAAGGGCGGCTGGAGGATCGCGGCGGGGAAGTTCAGCGCGTTCTGCACCGGCAGATTGACCGCATTGACCGTCTGCGGGGTCATCCACCATTCGGCCTTGTCCATCGGCTTGCCGATCTTCGCGAGCTGGTGGGCATATTCAGCCTTCCCCGCCGCAATTTCATTCGCATATGCGTCGGTCGCGCTGACGCTGTAACTGCCATAATCGCGCCAGCTTTCGGGATAGCCGACGCCGACGACGATCGTTTCGACCTTCTTGATCGCTTCCTTCTTGGTTTCGGGCGCCATCCAGTCGATGCCGTTCACGCGCGTCGCGAACGCCGCCTTGATGCCCTTCACCATGTCGCCGACTTCGGCTTTGGCGGAGGCCGGGAAATATTTCTCGGCATAGACGCGGCCGACCGCGTCGCCGAGGTCGGTGTTCAGCGCGTCGAGAGCGCGCTTGTCGCGGCTGCGCTGCTGCGGTGTGCCCGCAAGCGTCGTGCCGTAAAAGGCGAAGTGGGCATTGTCGATCGCGCTCGGCAGCACGTCGCTATGGCTGTTGATCTGGTGGAACGTCAGCCAATCCTTCCACGCATCGAGCGGCTCCGACGCCACAAGCGCCGACAGGCCGGTGATCGCGTTCGCGTGGTAGGCGCCGAACTTGCCCGCCGTGTCGAGCTTCGCCGCAGCGAACCAGGCATCCCAGTCGATTCCCGGCGCCTTCTTGGCGAAGTCGGCCTTGGTCCAGACGTCGGCCGATTTGGTAAAGTCCTCGCTCTGTTCGCGGCTGACGTGCGCCCGCGCGATCTTGAGTTCGAGGTCGTAGATGCGCTTGGCCTTCGCCGCAGCGTCGCTCTGGCCCGCCGCGGTCAGCAGCTTTTCGATGTAGGCCTGATAATCGGAGCGGATCTTGGCCATCTTGGGGTCGGCCGACAGATAATATTCGCGCTCGGGAAGCCCGAGGCCGCCCTGCAACATATAGGGGATCACTTCGCCCGGGGTCGCGAGCCCCTGCGTCACAAAGATGCCGAAGAGATTCTCGGTCCCGAAGTCGGTCGCGTTGAGCGGGTCGACGTCGGCGCGGGTCTGTTCGCCGAGGACCTTCGACAGCGCGGCCTTGTCGTTGATCGCGGCGAAGCGCGCGAGGTCGGCCGCGACCGGCTTGATGCCCGCCGCGTCGATCGCCTGAGTGTTCATATAGGCCTTGTAGAAAGCCGCGATGCGCCCTTCGTCGGTGGCCGGCTCGCCGCCCTGCTGGACGATCGCGCCGACCAGCTCGCGGACGCGCTTCTCGGTCTCGAGAAAGGCGATGTAGAAGGCGCCGATCGACGAGCGGTCGGCGGGGATTTCGGTCGTCCTTTGCCAATTGCCGTTGGCATAGGCGTAAAAGTCGTCGCCGGACTTCACGCTGGTGTCCATCGCGGCCTTGCTGATCCCGAGTTCGGTGCCGACAGTGTAGCTGGTGTCGGCCTTGTCAGTCTGGTCGCCCTTCGAACAGGCGACGGGCCCCGCGACGATCGCGGCGGTCGAAAGCAATATGGCGAGGACGGCTTTTTTCATGGGAATGACCTTGTTCTTAAACGGGCGTGCGAGGGGCATAGGCCTGTGACGAATTGGTTTCAACGCCAACCATTTTCGGCCTGCGGTCCTTGTCGCTCGACGAGCGGCGGGATAGTCCGGCCCGACTTCAGAGGAGATTTCGAAACGTGAGCGCACCTGTTCTGGGCACGATGGTGAGTAGCGAGAGCGACGCGTTCCGCGCCAATACCGCGCACAATCGCGGCTTGCGCGACGAGCTGTACGCGCGCGTCGCCGAGGCCGGCCTCGGCGGCAACGAAAAGTCGCGCGAGCGGCACACGAGCCGCGGCAAGCTGCTGCCGCGCGAGCGCGTCGAGCGGCTGCTCGATCCGGGTTCGCCCTTCCTCGAGATCGGCCAGCTCGCGGCGTGCGACATGTATGGCGGCGAAATCCCCGGCGCGGGGATGATCGCGGGCATCGGCCGCGTCTCGGGGCGGCAGACGATGATCGTCTGCAACGACGCGACGGTGAAGGGCGGCACATACTATCCGATGACGGTGAAGAAGCATCTTCGCGCGCAGGAGATTGCCGAGGCGAACCGCCTGCCCTGCGTCTACCTCGTCGACTCGGGCGGCGCGAACCTGCCGCATCAGGATCAGGTCTTTCCCGACCGCGACCATTTCGGGCGCATTTTCTTCAACCAGGCGAATATGTCGGCGAAGCGTATCCCGCAGATCGCGTGCGTGATGGGAAGCTGCACCGCGGGCGGCGCTTACGTGCCCGCGATGAGCGACGAAACCGTCATCGTGCGCAATCAAGGCACGATCTTCCTCGCCGGCCCGCCGCTGGTGAAGGCCGCGACGGGCGAAGAGATCAGCGCCGAGGATCTGGGCGGCGGCGACCTGCACGCGAAGAAATCGGGCGTCGTCGACCATCTCGCCGAAAATGACGAGCATGCACTGACCATCGTGCGCGATATCGTCAGTCATCTCGGCACCGACGAAGGTTTCAAGGTCGAGATGAAGGAACCGCGGCCGCCGAAATATGACGCCGAGGAACTCTACGGCATCATTCCGCAGGATGTGCGCGCACCCTATGACGTACACGAGGTGATTGCGCGCATCGTCGACGGCAGCGAGTTCCACGAGTTCAAGGCGAATTACGGCAGCACGCTCGTTTGCGGCTTCGCGCATATCTGGGGCATTCCGGTCGCGATCCTCGCGAACAATGGCGTGCTGTTCAGCGAGAGCGCGGTCAAGGGCGCGCATTTCATCGAGCTGGCGCAGCAGCGGCGCATTCCCCTGCTCTTCCTCCAGAATATTTCGGGCTTCATGGTCGGCGGCAAATATGAGGCCGAGGGGATTGCCAAGCATGGCGCGAAGCTGGTGACGGCGGTGGCGACGGCAACGGTGCCGAAGATCACCGTACTGATCGGCGGCAGCTTCGGCGCGGGCAATTACGGCATGTGCGGGCGCGCTTATTCGCCGCGTTTCCTGTTCACTTGGCCCAATGCACGGA
The DNA here is from genome assembly GCF_004795895.1 of Sphingopyxis sp. PAMC25046. Taxonomy (NCBI): domain Bacteria; kingdom Pseudomonadati; phylum Pseudomonadota; class Alphaproteobacteria; order Sphingomonadales; family Sphingopyxidaceae; genus Sphingopyxis; species Sphingopyxis sp. PAMC25046. The sequence goes on along the minus strand of NZ_CP039250.1, from coordinate 2,203,622 downwards.
TCAGCGTGATGGGCGGCGAGCAGGCGGCAAGCGTGCTCGCGACGGTTCACCGCGACGCCGACAAATGGACGCCCGACGAGGCCGAGGCCTTCAAGGCGCCGATCCGCCAGAAATATGAGGATGAAGGCAACCCCTATCACGCCACCGCGCGCCTGTGGGACGATGGCATCATCGACCCCGCACAGACGCGCGACGTGCTCGGACTGGCCTTCTCCGCGACGTTGAACGCCCCGGTCGAAGACCGCGGCTTCGGCGTGTTCAGGATGTAATGACCATGATCACCTCCCTCCTCATCGCCAATCGTGGCGAAATCGCCTGTCGCATCATCCGCACCGCGCGCGAGATGGGCATAAGAACCGTTGCGGTCTACTCGGATGCCGACGCAAAGGCGCTGCATGTGCGCGAGGCCGACGAGGCCGTGCATATCGGGCCCTCGCCGGCGCGCGAATCCTATCTGATCGGTGAGAAGATCATCGCCGCCGCCAAGGCGACCGGCGCCGAGGCGATCCATCCGGGCTATGGCTTCCTATCCGAGAACGCCGAGTTCGCGCAGGCGGTCGCCGATGCGGGGCTCGTGTGGGTTGGACCGAAGCCCTCGTCGATCACCGCGATGGGGCTGAAGGACGCTGCGAAGAAGCTGATGGCCGACGCCGGAGTGCCGGTGACGCCGGGCTATATGGGCGAAAATCAGGATCCCGCTTTCCTCGCCGAACAGGCGGCCGAAATCGGCTACCCCGTGTTGATCAAGGCGGTCGCGGGCGGCGGCGGCAAGGGGATGCGCAAGGTCGATGCCGCGGCCGATTTTGCGGACATGCTCGCCTCGTGCCAGCGCGAGGCGGCGGCGTCGTTCGGCAACGATCATGTGCTGATCGAGAAATATATCCTGACCCCGCGCCATATCGAGGTGCAGGTGTTCGGCGACACGCATGGCAATGTGGTCCATCTGTTCGAGCGCGATTGCTCGCTGCAGCGCCGTCACCAAAAGGTGATCGAGGAAGCCCCTGCCCCCGGCATGGACGACGCCACGCGCGCCGACCTCTGCGCCGCCGCGGTGCGCGCTGCGAAGGCGGTCGACTATGTCGGCGCGGGGACGATCGAGTTCATCGCCGACGCGTCGGAGGGCCTGCGCGCCGACCGTATCTGGTTCATGGAAATGAACACGCGGCTGCAGGTCGAACATCCGGTGACCGAAGAGATCACCGGCGTCGATCTGGTCGAATGGCAGCTCCGCGTCGCGTCGGGTGAGCCCATCCCGCTGGGGCAGGACGAACTCGCGATCAACGGCTGGGCGATGGAAGCGCGGCTCTATGCCGAGGATCCCGCCAAGGGATTCCTGCCGAGCATCGGCACGCTCGAACTGTTCCAGCTTCCCGAACATAGCGGCCGCGTCGACACCGGCGTCTATGAAGGCGCCGAAGTCTCGCCCTTCTATGACCCGATGATCGCCAAGGTCATCGCCTGGGGCGAGGACCGCGAGGAAGCGCGCGAGATGCTGTCGGAGATGCTGGAGGACAGCGCGATCTGGCCGGTGAGGACCAATTCGGCCTTCCTGATCGCCGCGCTCGACCATCCCGATTTCGTCGCGGGAACGGTCGATACAGGACTTATCGGCCGCGACGGCGACAGCATGACTGCCGAGCCGGTTCCTTCCGGGCAGGCACTGACCAATGCCGCGATGGCGATGGTGCCTCGCGCGCTGCAATCGGGGTTCCGCCTCAACGCCCCCGACGTGCGCAACGCGCCATTCCTGCTCGACGGCAAGCGCGTCGACGTGACGCTGCACGGCCCCGGCACCGACGAGCCGGCACCGGCCATGCTGGTGGCCGAAAGCGGCGCGGTGTGGCAGCTTACCCCATGGCGCGCCGCGGGCGGCACCGGCGGCGGAGCGAGCGACGGCGCGATCCTGTCGCCGATGCCGGGCAAGATCATCGCGGTCGATGTCGCCGCGGGCGACAAGGTGACCAAGGGTCAGAAGCTGCTGACCCTCGAAGCGATGAAGATGGAGCATAGCCTGACGGCACCGTTCGACGGCATCGTCGCCGAACTCAACGCGATCGCAGGTACTCAAGTGCAGGTCGAAGCGTTGCTCGCGAAGATCGAGGCGGCCGAATGAACGAGCTGACCTTCCGCGATGCAACGGTGGCGGACCTTCCCGCTATCCTTGCCATGCTTGCGGAGGATACGATCCCTCCGGGGCGCGAGGCCGACCGGTCAGACCCGCGCTACCTCGCGGCGTTCGAGGTGATCGATGCCGATCCGAACCAGCATCTGATCGCAGCCGAACTGGACGGCCGCGTCGTCGGGACGATGCAATTGAGCTTCCTTCCCGGCCTGTCCTTTCGCGGAAGCTGGCGCGGGCTGATCGAAGCAGTACGCATCGCGAGCGGGCTGCGCGGACAGAAGCTCGGCGAGCAGATGATCCTGTGGGCGGTCGAACAATGCCGCGCGCGCGACTGCAAGCTCGTCCAGCTTACTTCGTCGGCAACGCGCACCGCGGCACACCGTTTTTACGCCCGGCTCGGCTTCGTACAGAGCCATGTCGGCATGAAACTGCATTTGAGGGACTGATAATGGCAGGCAAGTTTTTCGACGAATGGCGGATCGGCGACACGCTGACGCACGACATCCGGCGCACGGTGACCGAGACCGACAATCTGTTGTTCACGACGATGACGCACAATCCGCAGCCGCTCCACCTAGACATCGAGGCGGCGAAGGCGTCGGAGTTCGGCCAAATCCTCGTCAATGGCACCTTCACCTTCAGCCTGATGGTCGGGCTGTCGGTCGGCGATACGACGCTCGGGACGCTCGTCGCAAACCTCGGCTATGACAAGCTAGTGATGCCGAAGCCCGTGTTCATCGGCGACACATTGCGCGCGGAAAGCGAAGTGATCGGCCTCAAGGAATCGAAATCGCGGCCGAATGCGGGTATCGTGACCTTCCTGCACCGCGCGATCAACCAGCGCGACGAGATCGTCTGCCAGTGCGAACGCTCCGCGCTCATCAAGAAAAAGGACGCCTGATGCGCCTCCGATCCCTCCTCTTCGTCCCCGGTGATCGCCCCGAGCGTTTCGCCAAGGCGGCCGCCTCGGGCGCCGATGCGATCATCCTCGACCTCGAGGATTCGGTTGCGCTCGCGAACAAGGAGACGGCGCGCGCCGCGATCGCCGATTATCTTTCCGGCGAGCGAGAGGTCATCACGCTGGTGCGCGTCAACCCGCTTGACGGGCATATGACCGCCGCCGACGTCGCCGCGATCGCCGGCGCCCGCCCCGATGCGATCATGCTGCCCAAGGCCGAGGGTGCGCCGAGTATCCTTCAGCTCGACACCGTGCTGCGCAGCGAATCCGCGCGCGATGCCTCGCTGCCCGCCGTCCTGCCGATCGCGACCGAGACGCCCGCCGCGCTCTTCACGCTCGGCAGCTACCGCGAAGTAAAGGACCGCCTGCTCGGCCTGACCTGGGGCGCCGAGGATCTGCCCGCCGCGATCGGCGCGACGACGAGCCGGAACGACGACGGCAGCTACACTTCGCCCTATGAGACCGCGCGCGCACTGACCCTGTTCGCGGCGCATGGCGCGAATACCGCGGCGATCGACACCGTATTTCCCGCGATCAAGGACGAGGCTGGTCTGGCTGCCTATGCCGCCCGCGCACGACGCGACGGTTTTACGGGCATGATGGCGATCCACCCCTCGCAGGTCGGTCCGATCAACGCCGCCTTCACGCCCTCGACCGACGAGGTGGCGCGCGCGCAGGCGATCATCGATGCGTTCGCGGCCAACCCCGGCGTCGGCGTGCTCCAGGTCGACGGCAAGATGGTCGACGCACCGCACCTCAAGCAGGCGCACCATATCCTGTCGCTGGCCGACTAGGCCCTTCGCCGAAAGGGCCGGTGCCGCCGCATCCAGTCGCGGCCGCGATGCCAGCTTTTCCTGAGGCCGCGCTCGGTCAGGCTTTCGAACATGTCCTCGGGGCTCGTCGGGTCGAGCAACTCATTCTCGGCGATGAATTCGTCGAACGGACCCGGCTTGGTCAGATCGAGCAGCTCGAGCGACCGCCCGTTGCCGCGAAGCGCCTCGATCGTCGCGATCAGCGATCCCGTCACCTCGAACTGGCGGCGCACCTCGGCCGGATCGACGTCCAAATGCTCGGCGATCAACGATTCGCGCAGGCGTCGGATCGCAGGGCCAGCGTCGGCGTTCGCGGGCAAGGCGGCATCGATCGTCACGTCGCATTCGCTGTCGAGCCCCATCGAGCGGTTGTTCATATTGGCCGAACCGACACGGATCATTCGGTCGTCGATCACCGCGGTCTTGGCGTGAACGTAAATCGCCTCGCCCTTCGCCGTCCGCGGACAATAGACCTTGAGCCGGTCGCCATGCTTCGCTTTCGCGATTTCGCGGACGAGTTGCACGCGCGCGGCGTCCATCGCCATCTGTTCGAGCCAGCCGTCGGCAGTTTCGGGCATCACCATCACGAATTCGGGCGGATCATCCTCGTTCAGCCGTTCGGCGATCGCCGCGGCGATCTTTCCGCAGGTGAAATATTGATTTTCGAAATAGATGAAGCGCTTCGCCGCCGCGATCATGTCGAGGTATAGCTGTTCGATCTCGCGAATTTCGTCATAACCGTCATATTTGGCGCGCGTGCGCGAAATGGCGACGTCGACGCGCTCGAAATCGGGCTCCAGGTCGTCGGGCCAATTCTCGCCCTTGCCCGTCAGGTCGCGCAGCGGCTTTTTGGTCGCACGCTGCCAGCGCTCGTTGCCGAGGTCGGCGAGCGCGCTGCCCACCGGTCCAGCCAATATCATCGTGCTGTCGTGCCAGGGCATATAGGCTTTGCCGTCGGGGGCGATGCGTCGCGTGTCGCCATCCTCGTGCCCTCGAGTGTCCCAGCGCCGCGCACCGACGTCGATCCCGCCGCACACGGCGAGATGATCGTCGAACACCGCAACCTTCTGGTGATGGCTGCAGCCGACCGGATGCGCACTGTCGAGACGGAAACTGATCGAGCGCGTGAGTTTCCATCGCGCGATCATCGACAGGATGCGTGGTATCGCAAATTGTTTCAGTCCCCCGAAATTCCAGCGCAATATATCGATGTCGCGATCGGGCTTTTCGTGCGCGAGCTTCAGCAGATAGTCGCCAAGCGGTTCGCCCTTGCCCCCCTCGTCGGGTTTCAGCGCAATGCGCGGATCGAAGTCCCAACCGATGAGCAGGATACGCTCTTCCGCCTTCGCCATCAGAATTTCGAGCAGTTCGAAATAATCGGCGGCATCGACGATCATCCGCGCCTTGTTGGCACGTTCGATCCGCCAACAGTTGCGGCCTTCGACGACTATAGGTGCAAGCTCTGTCCCCATCGCCGCCACCACGCATGATGGCGGCGATAGTTGCAAGGGCTAAAGTCAGGCGGCGAACTGTTCGGGGGTCAGCGCCATCATCGCCTCGCTGCCCGCTTCGATCTTGCGGCGGAGCGAACCCGCGTCGGGCAGGAAACGTTCGGCGAAATAGCGCGCGGTGACGAGCTTGGCTTCGAGGAACGCCTTGTTCCCGCGGCCTTCGGCGAGCGCTTTCGTCGCGGCTTCGGCCATCATCAGCCACATCGAGCCGAGCGCAACGATCCCCAATATGTGCATATAATGATGCGCGCCGGCGCCGACATTGTTCGGGTTCGCCATGCCATTTTGCATGAACCACATCGTCGCGGCCTTGAGCTCGCCATTCGCCTTTTCGAGCCGGCCCGCGAAATCCGCGAGCGCTTCATCGCCCTTCGCGCGCGCGCATTCTTCGTCGACGATCGCAAAGAAGGTCTGGATGGCGCGGCCGCCATTCTGCGCGAGCTTGCGGCCGACGAGATCCATCGCCTGCACCCCGTTCGCGCCTTCGTAGATCATGGTGATGCGGGCATCGCGGACATATTGGCTCATGCCCTGCTCTTCGATGTAGCCGTGGCCGCCGAACACCTGCTGCGCGTTGGTCGCGACCTCATAACCCTTGTCGGTGCCGAAGCCCTTGATGACCGGAGTGAGCAGGCTGACGAGATCGTCGGCGCGCTGGCGCTCCTCCTCGCTCTCGGCAACATGCGCGAGGTCGACCTGCAGCGCGCCCCAGGTGCAGAGCGCGCGCAGTCCCTCGACCGTCGCCTTGCCGTCCATCAGCATCCGGCGCACGTCGGGATGCACGAACAGCGGATCGGCCTTTTCCTGCGGATCCTTCGGCCCGGTGAGCGCACGCCCCTGACGGCGATCCTGCGCATATTGGACGGCGTTCTGATAGGCGACATCGGCCTGGCCGAGACCCTGGATGCCGACGCCGAGGCGCGCGGCGTTCATCATCACGAACATCGCGGCGAGCCCCTTATTCTCCTCGCCGACCATCCAGCCCTTCGCGCCGTCGTAATTCATTACGCAGGTCGAGTTGGCGTGGATGCCCATCTTGTGCTCGATCGACCCGCACGAGAGGGTGTTCCGCTCACCGAGCGATCCGTCGTCATTGACGAGGAACTTCGGCACGATGAACAGCGAAATACCCTTGACGCTGTCGGGCGCGTCGGGGGTCTTGGCGAGCACCAGGTGGATGATGTTTTCGGTCAGATCATGCTCGCCCGACGAAATGAAGATTTTCGTTCCGGTGACGGCATAGCTGCCGTCGCCGTTCGGCACCGCGCGCGTCCGGATGAGGCCAAGATCGGTGCCGCAATGCGGTTCGGTCAGGTTCATCGTCCCGCCCCAATCGCCCGCGATCATCTTGGGAACATAAGTCGCCTTCTGTTCGTCCGATCCCTTGACAAGGATCGCCGCGGTCGCGCCCTGCGTCAGTCCCGGATACATGGCGAACGCCTGGTTGGCGGCATTGCGATATTCCTCGACCGGAAAACCGATCACATGCGGCAAACCCTGCCCGCCGAATTCCTCGGGCGCGGTGAGCAGGCCCCAACCCGCTTCCGAATAGGCCTTATAGGCCTCCTTGAAACCCTTGGGCGTCGTCACCGAACCGTCGTCGTGGCGCGTGCAACCTTCGAGGTCGCCCGACTGGTTGATCGGAAACAGCACTTCCTCGCAGAATTTTCCCGCCTCGGTCAGCACCGCTTCGATCATGTCGGGGGTCGCATTGGCGAAACCGGGCAGGTTCGAATAACGCTCGATCCCGAGCACATCGTTGAGGAGGAACAGTGTGTCCTGCACGGGAGCGCGATAGACGGGCATGGGAAATCCTTCTGAAAAGCAGTTTCGATGTCAACTTGCCTGGGGAGAGGCAGAGGGTCAGCAGCCGTGCGGCCTATTGGCGCGCGTCGACTTTCTTCACCGTATCGATGAAGCGTGACAGCTCATCTACAGCGCTGTCAATATCGTCGCGCTGGCGGCGGAGCAACGCGATGCGTTCCTCGCATTTTTCGATCGTCACCTGCCGCTGCAATTTTCGGCCGTCGCCGACGTCGTAAAGGTCGATCATCTCGCGAATGTCGGCGAGGCTGAACCCGGTGCGCTTCGCGCGCAATATCCACGCGAGCCGGGCGCGATCGCGCTTCGAATAGATACGCGACAGACCCTTGCGCGACGGGCTGATCAGGCCTTCATCCTCATAGAAGCGCAGCGCACGCGCCGTCACCCCGAACTCGGACGACAGGTCGGTGATACTGAATTGCTCGCGCCCCAGATGATCGGGCGTATCGATATGGGCGTGGCCGTAGGGTTCGGTCATGCCGAGGAAACTAGTTTCCGTTGACGTGAACGTCAATAGCACCCGATCTGGCGATTTCGGGACCGGTCAGCCCGCGCAGGGACGTACCGTATTGCCGCTTCGATCGCTGATCCGCAAGTCCCTCGCATCATCGGCCGACCAGCTCGCGCGCGGCAGCCGCAAACCCGAAAGCGAGGCGCGGTTCGGGCACAGCCGCGCGCATTGCGGCGGCAAGCGGCCCGGCAGGCGCAATTCATCCTCCTCCTCGAGCACCAGCGCCTCGCAGCCCTCCGCGCCGGCAAAGTCCATCCGCCATTTTTCGCCCTCGCGCACCATCGTCCCGGTCGCAAGACAGGACAGGGTCGTTCCAAAGGAAGCGGTGACCGCGAAGCGCCATTTCCCGGCGCCGTTGGGAACGACGCACATCGCGTCGCGGCCAAGGTCGTGCCGGCGCTCGAACACGCCGACCGGCGAGTCCGTTTCGGGACGGACGACGCCGCGCTCGCGCGCCGCGACCTCGAGCGGATTGCGCGCATCGATCCCCTTCGCGTCGGGCTCGGGCCGTTCGCACCCCCCGAGCAGCATCGCCGCCAGCACCAGAAGGGCTTCAGCCTTGCGCATCGTCCGCCAGAAAGGTCAGGCGGCCCTCGGCCTCGACGCGGCGATAGAAGCAGGAGCGGCGCCCGGTGTGGCACGCGGGGCCCGCGGGCTTGACACGCAGAAGCAGCGCGTCCTGATCGCAATCGACGCGCATCTCGACGATCGTCAGCCCGTTGCCCGAGGTTTCGCCCTTGCGCCACAGCGAGCCGCGCGAACGCGACCAGAAATGCGCCTGCCCCGTCTCGCGCGTTTTCGCGACCGCCTCTTCGTTCATATGCGCAACCATCAGCAGGACGTGGCTGTCGGCGTCGGTGACGATCGCGGTCACCAGCCCCGCGGCATCGAAACGCGGGAGAAATCGGTCGGTCGTATCGCGCTGATCATCCATAATGCGCGCTCTAGAGCAGGATTGCGGCTGCTGCCACCCCGTCCGTCGCGCCCTGTGTTACAAATGCGTGATTAGGGGGGCGACATTTGCGATCGCCGTCCCTATATGCGCCGCAGTCACTGCCCACCGCCCCTGGCCCGACCCTGGAATGACATGCTGACGACCCATCCTTTCGACGACGACAAGCTCCGCGAGGAGTGCGGCGTATTTGGTATTCACGGCGCCGACAGCGCCGCCGCGGTTGTCGCGCTGGGGCTTCACGCCCTGCAGCACCGCGGGCAGGAAGCCGCGGGCATCACCGCCTTCGACGGCAAGGAATTCCACACCCACCGCGCAATGGGACATGTCGCCGGCAATTTCGACCGCGACGACATCATGCGCCAGCTGCAAGGCGCATCGTCGGTGGGCCATGTCCGCTATTCGACCACGGGCGAAACCGCGCTGCGCAACGTCCAGCCTCTGTTCGCCGACCTGGCGACCGGTGGCTTTGCCGTGGCTCACAATGGCAATATTTCGAACGCCGCGGCGCTCCGCAAGGTTCTCGTCCGCCGCGGGTCGATCTTCCAGTCGACCAGCGATACCGAGGTGATCATCCACCTCGTCGCGACGTCGAACTATCGATCGCTGCTCGATCGCTTCATCGACGCGCTGAAGCAGGTCGAGGGTGCATATTCGCTGATCTGCCTGACCGCCGAGGGCATGATCGGCTGTCGCGATCCGCTGGGCATCCGCCCGCTCGTGATCGGCAAGCTCGGCGATGCGCATATCCTCGCCTCCGAAACCGTCGCGCTGGATGTGGTTGGCGCCGAGTTCGTCCGCTCGGTCGAACCCGGCGAGCTCGTCATCGTCCGCGATGGTCAGCTTACCTCGCACCGCCCCTTCGCCGAACAGTCGGCGCGGCCATGCATCTTCGAATATGTTTATTTCTCGCGCCCCGATTCGATCGTCGACGGGACGAGCGTCTATTCGGTGCGCAAGGCGATCGGCGCCGAGCTGGCGCGCGAAAACCCGGTTGACGCCGACCTCGTCATCCCCGTCCCCGATTCGGGCACCCCGGCGGCGATCGGCTATGCGCAGGAATCGGGCATTCCGTTCGAACTCGGCATTATCCGCTCGCACTATGTCGGACGCACCTTCATCCAGCCAGGCGACAAGGTCCGCCACCTCGGCGTCAAGTTGAAGCATAACGCCAATCGCGCGCTGATCGCGGGCAAGCGCATCGTGCTGATCGACGATTCGATCGTGCGCGGCACGACGAGCCTCAAGATCGTGCAGATGATGCGTGATGCCGGCGCCGCCGAAGTGCATATGCGCATCGCGAGTCCGCCCACGCAACACAGCTGTTTCTACGGCGTCGACACTCCCGAACGCGCGAAATTGCTCGCAGCGCAGATGACGGTCGGCCAGATGGCGAATTTCATCAACGCCGACAGCCTCGCCTTTCTGACGATCGACGGCCTCTATCGCGCGCTTGGCGAAACCGACCGCAAGCACGACGCCCCGCAATATTGCGATGCCTGCTTCACCGGCGACTATCCCACCACGCTGACCGATTTCGACGAGCATGGACTGGAAGACCAATTTTCGCTGCTTGCCGAGCGGGTTGTCTGACACAATGACGAACAAGTCTGAAGAACTGGCGGGCCAGGTCGCGCTTGTCACAGGGGCGAGCCGCGGGATCGGCGAAGCGATTGCCGAAGCACTCGCAGCTCGCGGCGCGCATGTCGTGATCACCGCGCGCACCGCGGGCGGACTCGAGGAACTCGAGGACCGCATCCACGCAGCCGGCGGCAGCGCGACGATCGCGCCGCTCGACCTCACCGACGGCGACAGCATCGCGCGGCTGGCGAGTGCGATGGCCGAACGCTGGCAGCAGCTCGACATGCTCGTGCTCAACGCCGCGATGCTCGGCACGCTGACTCCCGTAGCGGCGATCGACGGCAAGGAATTCAACAAGCTGCTGACGCTCAACCTGATCGCGCAGCAGGCGCTGATCGCCAATTTCGACCCGCTGCTGCGCCGCGCGCCGAACGGCCGCCTGCTCGCGCTGTCGAGCGGCGTCGCTCGCGAACCGCGGGCCTATTGGGGCGCCTATGCCGCGTCGAAGGCGGCATTCGAGACGCTGGTGACGAGCTATGGCGCCGAAATGCGCAATATCTCCACCCTGCGCACCGCGATTCTCGACCCCGGCGGCACCCGCACCCAGATGCGCGCGCGCGCCTATCCCGGCGAAGATCCGCAGAGCATCAAAGACCCGGCGGCGGTAGGCGAATATGTCGCGCGGCTGATGGTCGAGGGCTTCGACAGCACCGCGTTCCACGCGTTGCCCAAGGTCATGGAAAAAGCTTGAAGCCATCTTCGTTTTCCTGCGCTAGGATGTTCGCATAAGAGGGTTTGCGAGGGCGCGGGAATAATGACCAAGACTATTTTGCGATCGGCGATCGCCGCGATGATCGGTATCGTCGTCGCTTTCGCGCTGATCTGGCTGGCGCAATATGCCGGCAGTGAAGTTTCGCCCGACGTCTACGATCCGAATAGCGGCGAAATCCTGATCCCGGTCGGATCGACGATCGCGCTGATAGCGGGCTGGTTCATCGGCACCTTCGCCGGCGGCTGGCTCGCAATGCGCGTGTCGGCGGGCACCGGTCCGGGCTGGGTCGTCGCAGGCGCGGTCATCGGCGCGGCCCTGTACCGCGCCGTGACCCTCGCCGACAGCTGGTGGATCATGGCGCTGGGCGTTGCTGTCCCGCTCGTGGCGGTGTGGCTGGCCCAGCGCGCGACGAATATAATCACCGACTAACAACCCGTCGCCCCCCGAAGGCGGGGGCCGCCATCGGCGTAGCGCAATATGTCCAGCGGCCCCCGCCTTCGCGGGGGCGGACGTTTCTGGCTTATTTGGTTTCCTTATCCACCGCCACCTGCACGCTCTTGTAAAAGGCTTCGCGCGCCGCGCCGACGCCTTCGGGATCGGTCGCGGTCGGCCAGTTGCCGTTCGACGCGATCACCAGCTTGCGCTCGGGATCGATGAAAATGCCCTGCCCGAAGATTCCCTGCGCGGCAAAGCTGCCGTCGTCGTTCGTCCACCATTGATAGCCGTAGCCTCGACCGGGAATCTCGATCCCCGCCTGCTTCGTGGTCGCCAACGCGAGCCAATCGTCTGGAAGCACCTTCTTGCCGCCCGCAACGCCGCCGTTAAGGATGAACTGGCCGAAGCGCGCATAATCCTTGAGGCTCGCCGACATGCAGCAACCGCTGATTTCGTGCCCCGTCGCGCCAAGCATCCACACCGCGTCCTGCTCCATGCCAAAGGGCTGCCAGATCTTCTCGGACAGATATTGCGACAGCGCCTTGCCCGTCGCGCTCGATACAAGCACGCCGATCAAATTTGTCTCGCCGGTCTTGTACACCCACTTCGATCCCGCAGGCGCTTCGCGCGGCAAGGTCTTCATATAGCTGACTGTTATATCCTCGCCCGCGACGGGCTTTTGCAGGTTGAACTGCGCGACGTCGGATTTTGGATCGGTATAATCCTCGTTCCATTTGACGCCCGAGGTCATCGTCAGCAGCTGCTTTACCGAGACGTCGTCATAGGCCGAGCCCTTGAGCCCGGGGATATAAACGGTGACCTTGTCGTCGAGGCTCTTGATATAGCCGTCCTTCACCGCGGCGCCGACAAGCGTCGAGGTGAAGCTCTTTGCGACCGAGAAGCTCGTCCAGCGTCCCGCTGCGCCGTAGCCGAGTGCATATTTCTCGAGGCGCACCTTGCCGTCCTGCACGATGACCAGCCCCGCGTTACGCTGCTTCGCCATATAGGCATCAACATCGCCGCCGAGGTCGAGCGGTTTTCCCAGCGGCAGCGGATAGACGGGTCCGCCCGCTTTCACCGTGTTGACGACGACCTTGGGAACCGTCTCCATCGTGCGGAAGGCGGCGTCGCGTTGATCCTGGGTCCAGAACAGCACATTCAAATCCTTTGGCAGATCCTTTGACAGTTGATCGGTGGTTTGCGTCGTCGCGGGCGCGCTGCACCCCGCCGCCGCGGTGCCGAGCAGCACCGCCGCCAAAAATCTTCGCATATGCTTTCCTCCCCTGTTTTCAGGCTGTCTTTTCAAGCGTGACCTGCGCGACGTCGATCCCGCCGCCGCGAAACCCTCCCTCGCAATACTGCAGATAATAGCGCCAGAGCCGGACGAAGCGATCGTCGAACCCCGCCGGGAGCTTCTCGGCCGCGACCACCGCGTCGAAGCGTTCGCGCCACTGTCGCAGCGTCTCGGCATAATCGCCGCCGAACCGGCGCACGTCGCGCCATGCGAGCCCCCTCGCCTCGGCAAGCGCGCGAAAGCGGCTTTCCGAAATCAGGCATCCACCGGGGAAGATATAGGCCTGGATGAAGTCGCTGCTCGCGGCATAGCGTTCGAAAAGCGAGTCGTTGATCGAGATATACTGGATCGCCGCCTTGCCGCCCGGACGCAGCAGCCGCGCGATTGCGTCGAGATAGGCGGGCCAATAGGCCTCGCCCACCGCTTCGACCATTTCGACGCTGGCGATCGCGTCATAAGGCCCCTGCGCGTCGCGATAATCACAGAGCTCGATCCGCGAGCGTCCCGACAAATCGACCGCGTGCAGGCGCGCGTCGGCGATTTCGGCCTGCGCCGGCGACAGGGTGATGCCGGTATAGAGTACGTCGTGCCGCTCGACCGCGCGTTCGGCGAGCGCGCCCCAGCCGCACCCGATTTCGAGCAGTCGACTTCCCGAACGCAGGTCGAGCCGGTCGAGGATCGCATTGATCTTCGCCGCCTGGGCATCCTCGAGCGACTGGCGCGGATCAGTGAAGAGCGCGCTCGAATAATTCATCGCTTGATCTAGCCATAAACGATAGAAATCATTGCCCAAATCATAATGGGCATGGATGTTCCGCTTGGCCCCGCGGCGGTCGTTGCGGTTAAGCGAATGGATCGCGCGGTTCAGCCAGCGCCAAGGCCCCCGCGCGCGTCCGGCATTTCCCAACGCCTCGCCGTTGCGCATGAACAAGTCGAACAGCGGCACCGGATCGGGCGACGACCATTCGCGCGCTTCAAAGGCGCGATACCAGCCAACCGAGCCCGACAGCGCGAGCCGCGCCAGCGCCGCCCAGCTATGAAGATGGACGACCGCCACGGGCCCCTTGCCGCGCCCGCCAAGCAGCCGGACACTCGCGTCGGGCAGATGTCCCTCGATCGTGCCGTAAGCCAGCCCCGCGTCGATCCGGTCGAGCATATGGTGGAAGAGGCGCGCTGGCGCCAGCGCGATCAGCCGCGCCATGCCGCCGCCCGCGCGGTAGACGCGATCGGCGCGGAGCAGTTCTTTACCGCGGCGCGGGCTGACATGCGTGTTCATTGCGACCTTCCTGCCCCAAACGCACCGCGCTGACAATCGGTTGAAACGCGCGCCGCCATGACGTCACGCACGTACGGTCATTCGGGATAGGTTGCCGTATCGGGCGCGGTCAGTCGCACCTGAAAACGGTCTTGCGCGAGCGGGTGCATGAAACGCTGGTCGCGGAGCAGGATGGCCTCGCCGTCCTTTTGCGCTACGGGCATGCGCGACCAGAAAAGGAACGCGCGTGCCGCCGGATCGGCCCTGACCCAGGTCGTGAGGCGCGGATCGTCCATGCCTGTCGGCGCGCCGGTCAGATCGACCTCTCCGCCGATGCCCGGCACGAAACTCGCGCTCCCGTAACGATCGGCGGTTCGCCAGAAGATGTCGCGTTTCCAGAATGCGAGCGGCGGCGGGCTCGCGACCACCAGCGCGTCCTTATACCCGCCAGCTTCGAGCGCGCGCGACGTCATCCGTTCGGCGGCGCCGGTAATCAGGCCGTTGGCGAAGATATATCCGCATACCACCGTGAAGCCGATCCACGCAGGAAATTGCCAGGCCGCCACCCCGCGTCGTTCCTGACGAAAGGACAGACATATCGACGCGCCCAGCGCGATCCATATCCACAGGTCGATGATGAAAATGCTGTCGCCATAGAACCAGCGTGGGCTGAAGGGTTCGAGCAGGCGAATCCCGTAATTGTTGAGCCAGTCGAGCGCCGGATGGCTGAGGCAGCCGATATAGGCAAGCGCGAGCAGCCAGCCCTTATCGACGGGCAGGCGCTCGGCGGGCCGCTTGCCGCGCCGCGTTTGCCAGCGGTCAAAGGCGAGCATCAGACCCCAGAGGATAAGCGGCAGCACAAGCAGTGCGATCGGCCCATGCGTGATCCCGCGCCGCATTGCCAGCGATTCGATCCCGTAGATCGCGCAGCCGGCGTCGATATCGGGCAGGTTCGCCGCGATGATCAGCGTCGGCATCGCGAGCCCGCTCTTCTTCTTGAGCCCCATCTGGCCCAGCAGCGCGCCGACGAGGCTATGCGTCAGATTGTCCATGCGAATCTATGAACCCGACCCGGAGAGCCGCCGCAAGATCAGAGTTCGGGCCCGCCCTCGGTCACCGTCCAGGTCTGCCCCTTCTTGAGCAGCCCTTGCAGATCGGCCTTCTTGCCTTCCGCTGCCGCCTTGTTCTGGCGCACGACATCGGCCTCGAAGGTCGGGCGCGGATCGTCGTAGAGGACGCCGAGCGCCATCGGGAATTCGCCGAAACGCATCTCGACGAGCATATGTGCGACGCTGCGGTTGGTGACATCGTGGACGATCACACCCGCCGCTTCCCAATCGCCGTCGACGACATCGACGGTCTTGAGGTGCAGTGCCTCGGCGTCGAGCGCGATGCCTTTGGTGCCCTTGGCATAGAGCATCGGCTCGCCTTGCTTCAGCCAGAGCTGGCGGTCTTCGGCGCCCTTGGGCGCGGCGAAATCCTCGAACACATCTTTATTATAGACGATACAGTTCTGGAAAATCTCGATAAAGGCGGCGCCCTTGTGCGCATGCGCGGCTTTCAGCACATTCGGCAATTCCTTCGACACGTCGAAGCCGCGCGCGACGAAACGCGCGCCCGCTCCCAATGCGAACGCCGCTGGCTGCGCGGGACGATCCACCGAGCCATAGGGGGTCGAGGGGCTCGTGGTGCCGACGCGGCTCGTCGGCGAATATTGCCCCTTCGTAAGGCCATAGATCTCGTTGTTGAACAACATGATCTGGCAATCGAGATTGCGACGAATCAGATGCATCGTGTGGTTGCCGCCGATCGATAGCCCATCGCCGTCGCCGGTAACGATCCAGATATCGAGGTCGGGATTGGCGAGCTTCAGCCCCGTCGCGAATGCCGGCGCGCGGCCGTGGATCGTATGGAAACCATAGGTTTCCATATAATAGGGGAAACGCGACGAGCAGCCGATACCGCTGACGAACACGGTGTTCTCGGGCGCGGTGCCGATCTCGGGCATCGTGCGCTGCACTGCTTTGAGGATCGCATAGTCGCCGCAGCCGGGGCACCAGCGGACTTCCTGATCGGTCTCCCAATCCTTCAGCGTCGTCGGGCGCGCGATGGTGGTCATCTCATTCATCTTAGAGGGCTCCCTCGATCGCGGCTTCGATTTCGGCGATGGTGAAGGGCTGGCCCGACACCTTGTTCACCGGCTTGGCGTCGACCAGATACTGGTCGCGTAGCACCGTCTTGAGCTGTCCCGTGTTCATTTCGGGCACGATCACCTTGTCAAAGCTCTTGAGCAACTCGCCGAGATTGGCGGGCAGCGGCCAGATGTGGCGAATATGGATATGGCTGACATCGGCGCCTTGTGCCCGCTGGCGGCGTACCGCCTGATGGATCGGGCCGAAGGTCGAGCCCCAGCCGACGACCGCCAGCTTGCCACCCTCGGCGCCGAGTTCGACGACCTGATCGGGGACCTTGATCCCGTCGATCTTGTCCTTGCGGATGTCGGTCATCGTCTGGTGATTGCCCGGCGCATAATTGATGTGGCCCGTGTCG
The DNA here is from genome assembly GCF_004795895.1 of Sphingopyxis sp. PAMC25046. Taxonomy (NCBI): domain Bacteria; kingdom Pseudomonadati; phylum Pseudomonadota; class Alphaproteobacteria; order Sphingomonadales; family Sphingopyxidaceae; genus Sphingopyxis; species Sphingopyxis sp. PAMC25046. The sequence goes on along the minus strand of NZ_CP039250.1, from coordinate 2,187,045 downwards.
ACTTCCTTCTCGATCCCGCCGATGCGGTGGAGCAGGCCGGGGGTGCCGGGCTTGACCCATGGGCGCGCGAGCTTTTCGTCGCGGCCATAGGGCTTGAAACCGCCCTCTGGCACTTCGGCGAGGAACTCGACCGGAAACGCTTCATAAGTCGTGAGGTCGGGCACCGCCCAAGGTTCGGCGGCATTCGCGATATAACCGTCGGTGAGCAGCATCACCGGAGTCATATATTGCACCGCGATGCGCACCGCCTCGATCGCGCATTCGAACGCGTCGCCGGGCGAGCGCGCGGCGACGACGGGCATCGGTGCGTCGCCGTTGCGGCCGTACACCGCCTGATAAAGGTCCGACTGTTCGGTCTTGGTCGGCAGGCCGGTCGAGGGACCGCCGCGCTGCGAATTGACGATGACAAGCGGCAGCTCGGTCATGATCGCGAGACCCATTGCCTCGCCCTTCAGCGCGATGCCCGGACCCGACGAGCTGGTGACGCCAAGCGAACCGCCATAGCTCGCGCCGATCGCCGAGCAGATCGCGGCGATCTCGTCTTCGGCCTGGAAGGTCGTGACGTCATATTCCTTGAGCCGCGACAAATGATGCAGGATCGCCGACGCCGGAGTGATCGGATAGCCGCCGAAGAACATCGGCAGCTTGGCAAGCTGCGCGCCCGCGACGAGGCCGAGCGCGATGCCCTCGGCGCCGGTGAGCGTGCGGTAAAGGCCGGGCGCGACCGGCGCCGGATCGACATGATGTTGTTTCAGCGGCCCCGCGAGCTCGGCGGTCTCGCCATAGGCGTGCCCTGCGTTGAGCGCCGCGACGTTCGCGGCCGCGAGGTCGGGCGCCTTGGCGAATTTGGCGTTGAGCCAGTCGACGAGCGGCTGGCGGTCGCGGTCGAACATCCAGAGCGCGAGCCCCAGCGTCCACATATTCTTGCAGCGCAGCGCTTCCTTGTTGCCGAGCCCAAAGGGCTTCACCGCGTCCATTGTCAGCTGGCTGATGTTGAGTTTCAGCAGCTGCCACTTCGCAAGGCTGCCGTCGTCGAGCGGGTTGGCGTCATATTTCGCCTTGGCGAGGTTGCGGTCGTTGAACTCGCCCTCGTCGGCAATGATCAGCCCGCCCGGTTTCAGCTGTGGGACATTGGTCTTGAGCGCCGCGGGGTTCATCGCGACGAGCACGTCGGGCGCGTCGCCCGCGGTGTCGATCGCCGATGAACCGAAATTGATCTGAAACGCCGAGACACCGAACAGCGTACCCTGCGGCGCGCGGATTTCGGCGGGGAAATCGGGGAAGGTCGCAAAATCATTACCCGCAAGCGCCGATGACAAGGTAAATTGCCCGCCGGTCAACTGCATCCCGTCGCCGCTGTCGCCGGCGAACCGCACCACCACTGCATCCGAAAGGGGGGACTGCCGCTCGCCGTCGGCCCGGTCCTCTACCGCTGTCGCCATTTTTTTCTCTGCCTCAAATCTTGCGAACCTGTGACATGGGCGTAGGCCTCTGCGCCCTAAGCCGCAATTGAGAAAAAATTGTGCGCCGCAAAGGGTGAAGCGCAGGTGAGTTTCATTTCGGGATTGAATTTACTCCGCCGATACCGAATAGCATGGCAAAAATATCGATCAGGGAGAGACGCGAATGACCGACGGCACCACCCAGCAGGCGCGCCCCGATGTGGCGGCTTTCCTTGCCTTTCTGAATGCACAGGAAGGCCCGAAGATGGAGGAGCTGCCGCCCGCGGGTGCGCGCGAGATGTTCCGGGTGATGGGCCAGCTCGCCGACGTTCCGCGCGGCGAGATCGCGAAGGTCGAAGATCGCACGATTCCCGGCCCAGCGGGCGATATTCCGATCCGAATCTATGATAGCCATCCGGGCCGCGAAACGGGGCCGGTGATGGTCTTCTACCACGGCGGCGGCTGGGTGATCGGCGATCTCGACACGCACGATCCTTATTGCGCCGAGGCCGCGCGGCAGCTCGACATGCCGGTGATCGCAATCGACTATCGCCTCGCGCCCGAACACCCCTTCCCCGCCGCGCCGGAGGATTGCGAAGCTGCGACGCGCTGGGTCGCCGACAATATCCCCTGCACGGGGCTCGTGCTCTCGGGCGAAAGCGCCGGCGGCAACCTGACGATCGCCACCGCGCTGACGCTCCGCGACAAGCCGGCGTCGAAACCGGTCGTCGCAATCCATCCCATCTATCCCGCCGTGACGACGCACGACGACTGGCAAAGCTATCGCGATTTCGGCGAGGGCCATTTGCTGACGCAGGGCAGCATGACGTGGTTCGGCAACCATTATGCCGCCGACCCAGCCGACTATCGCGCCTCGCCGCTCGATTTCCCGGCCGAGGGCCTGCCGCCGACCTTGCTGATCACCGCGGGTCTAGACCCGTTGCGCGATCAGGGCCGCGCCTATGCCGCAAAGCTGATCGAAGCCGGCGTGCCGACGACCTATCGCGAGGCGAAGGGCAATATCCACGGCTATATCAACCTGTCGCAGGGCATTCCGAGCGCGCGCGAAGATATTCGCGGTGCATTGACGGTATTGAAGGCGATCGTCGCCGAAGCTACCGGGGCGCGATGATCGACCACAGCAAACTTCCCTATCGCCCCTGCGCGGGCGTCATGCTCGCCAACCGCGACGGCCGCATCTTCGTCGGCCAGCGACTAGATACCTCGAGCGAGGCGTGGCAGATGCCGCAAGGCGGGATCGACGATGGCGAGGATGCCGAAACGGCTGCGATCCGCGAACTCGGCGAGGAAACCGGCGTTCATGGCGGACTGGTCGAGATCATTGCGCGCGGCCGCGAGGAATATTTCTACGACCTGCCCGACCATCTGATCGGCAAGATGTGGGGCGGAAAATATCGCGGCCAACGCCAGCATTGGTTCCTGATGCGTTTCATGGGGGAGGACAGCGACGTCAACATCCACACCAAACATCAGGAATTCCGCGCGTGGAAATGGGCCGAACTGGGTGAGATCGAGAAACTGATCGTCCCGTTCAAGCGCGCGCTTTACCGCGGGCTGGTCGAGGAATTCGGCCCGCTCGTCTGATCCTTCAGCGCCAGCGCGGTGCGGAAGACGTCGGCGAACATCGCGGGCGTCAGCCGTCCGGTGTTCGTGTTGTAGCGCGAGCAATGATAGCTATCGACGAGATGCCGCCCATCGGACAGCGCGTGGACCGCGCCATGCGCGAAAGGGTACGCGGCGAGGCGCTTGCCTGCGGCACGCAGCGTCGCATCGTGGGCGATCCGTCCGAGCGCGATGATCACGCACACGTTCGGCAAGGCCGCAAGCTGACGCTCGAAAAAGGGCCGGCAATTTGCGATTTCCATCGGCGTCGGCCTGTTCTGCGGCGGCAGGCATTTGACGCTGTTGACGATGATCGCGCCGTCGAGCGTCAGACCATCGTCGATCCGCGCATCATATCGCCCCCGGCTCAGCCCGAATTCGGCGAGCGTTGCGAACAAGAGGTCGCCGGCATAGTCGCCAGTGAACGGTCGCCCGGTGCGGTTCGCGCCATGCTTGCCCGGCGCCAATCCCGCGAACGCCAGCCACGCATCGGGATCGCCGAAGGCGTGGACGGGCGCGTTCCACCAGTCGGGATGCTCGGCCCGGCATTCGCGCCGCAAAGCGACAAGACGCGGGCAGCGCGGGCAATCGCGCGGCGGCTCGGTTCCGGCCAATGGGCTACCAATTTCCATGCGGCTGCGATAGGCGCGAGGGCATGAGCAATGCAATGCCGCTCCCCCTTTATGCCATCGGCCTCGGCTCGAACCGTCGCCACGCGCGCTACGGCGATCCGCGTGCGGTGCTGCTCGCCGCACTCGCCGCGCTCGAAAGCGACGACATCGAGGCCGTCGATGCGAGCCCGATCATCGCGAGCGATCCGCTCGGCCCGTCGCGCCGGCGCTATGCGAACGCCGTCGCGCTCGTCGCCTCACAGCTGAGCCCGCCCGAAATGCTCGCGCGCCTGCAAGAGATCGAAGCGGATTTCGGCCGCCGCACGGGCCAGCGCTGGAGCGCGCGCACGCTCGATCTCGATATATTGCTCTGGTCGGGGGGCGTCTGGTCTGACGCGGCGTTGACGATTCCGCATCCCGCCATGTCCAACCGCGCGTTTGTGCTCGGCCCGCTCCGCGCGATCGTCCCCGAATGGCAGCATCCGCTGACCGGACGCAGCATCCGCCAACTCGCCGCGCGCCTGACGCGTCCGAAGCCGGTTGACCGGGGCGGCTCCGCGCACTAGGGCGACGGCTCACTTCGCGCGCCGCGAGATTCCGGCGCCGGATGGGCCCTTAGCTCAGTCGGTAGAGCAACTGACTTTTAATCAGTAGGTCGCTGGTTCGAACCCAGCAGGGCTCACCAAATTTCGACGATTTTCAGGTTCTCGGCGGACGCGGACGCGCGCGTTGGATCGCCTCCGCCGCGGATCGGACGCGGCGTATGCAAGCGATCGGATGTGGGTGACGCATCTACCAGCGTAGAAAACGCGGCAGAACCAGCCGCCCCGCAAACGCCGAAAACAGGACGGCAGCGCCGTGCCAGAGCGCGATGTGGACGACGTCATCGCTCGCGCAATGAAGCGCAACGATCGTCGCGCCCGCAGCGCCCGCGGCGATGCCGATGACCCAGCCCGCGCGCGTCGGCGACGTCGGCGCGCCGGCCTTGAGCCAGAAGAACAGCGCCGCGCCGACGCCGAGGCCCGATGCGACGCCTTGCAAGAGGCAGCGTAGGCCAAAGCCGTGGCGCGCGGATTCCATCGCCGCATGGCCGTCGGTGATGCACGCGACGAGGGCCGCTAGCGGCAGCGACAGCGAGGCGCCGACGGCCCAACGCCAGCCGCCATAATCGCGCCCGACGCCGGGTAGGCCCATGCGCAGTGCGCTCCATGTCGCCGCGAGGCCGGTTGCGGCGGTCAGCCAGAAGGCGAGCATTGAAAGGGGCGGCATTCCGCGCACCGCGAGATCCTCGCGCAGCCCGAAGATCAGCAGCAAGGCGGCGGCGCCCGCCACCCAGCCGGCGGCGACCCATGCGGATCCGCGCGCGACGCGGCGCGGGCGAACGGGCGTCAGTTCCCCCGCCAGCTCGTCGATCAGATCGTCGATCGATGCGTCCTTCATCTCATTCGCTTTCAATCAGTTCGGCGAGCTTCTTGAGCCCGCGGTGGATATTCACTTTGACGAGCGACTCGCTCTGCCCGCAAATCTGCGATGCCTCGGCGATCGACGCCCCTTCGATCTTGACCAGCGTGATCGCCTGCGCCTGCTTTGGCGGCAACAGCGTCAGCAGATGATCGATGCTCAGCCGCGCATGGATCGCTTCATCCTCGGCGCCGACCGCTGCATCATTGTCGCCGAGTTCGGCCTCGTCACGCTGGCGACGCAGCATGTCGATCCAGCGGTAACGCGCAATCGCCGCGAGCCACGGCAGAAACGCCCGCCCGCTGTCCCATGTCGCAAGCTTGCGGTGCATCGACACGAGCGTTTCCTGCACGAGGTCGTCGATATGGTGCGGCGCGATCCGCCGCGCGAAATAACGTTCGAGCCATTTGCGGCAATCGACGAGCAGCGCGCGATAGGCGCTGCGATCCCCCCGCTGCGATGCGGCCATCAAGCGCGCCAGCGAAGGTTCGTCGATGCTCATTTCGCGCGCACCCTAGCAATCAGCGCGTCGAGCGAGAACAGTCCGCCGCCGCGAGCGATCAGGATCGCCGCCATCGCCGCCCACAGTGAATGGACGGGCCACCAGGCGTCGGGAAAAACGAAAATCTGGATAACGAGCGTCATCACGAGCAAGGCGCCCGCCGAAACGCGCGTCGCGAGGCCGAGGAGCAGCAGCGCGGGGAACAGATGCTCGGAAAAGGCCGTGAGCGGCACCGCGATCGCGGGATCGAGCGGTAATCCGGAAAATTCGCTGCGGAACAGGTCATATTGCGACGGATCGATCTGCAGGAAACTGCCCTCGACCACCTTCGTCTGCCCCGATCGCCAGAAGACGCCCGCGAGTGCGACGCGCAGCAGCAACAGTGCGAACCCTTCGGCAAGCCGCGATCCGGCGATCGCTACGCCCCTGTCATAAAATCGCGCAATCGCGTTCATCGCTCAAACCCTTTCGAAAGCCCCGGTCTCGATCAGCGCCGCGATGGCCGCGCCGCCGTCGGGATGCTGTTCGGCGAGATGCGCGATGAGGTTACCGATCGGTGCGATTTCTTGCGCCATGCCGAGCGCCGCCACAGCGACGGGCTCGATCGCGAACAGGCGGACGTCGGCGTCGGGGCGCGTTACGAGCAGCGCCCGCGTATCGGGCGCAAAGGCCGGATCAACCACCGGCGCGGCGTCGCTGGCAAGCACCACGACACGCGTTGCCGGGTGAAGCCGGACCGGAAGGCTTAGTAGGCCGGCTTCGCCGAGGCCGAGCAGTTCGGGCAGCGCCAGCGCGGGTGCATCGGCTGCATGATAGCTTTCGAGCCAGGCCCATTCAACGCGCGCGAGGTCGGCGGCGCGCGGATTGGCGAGCCGTTCGGCAAAGGTCGCGCCGATGTCGTTCAACGACCGGCGTTCCGCCCCGCCTTCTTCGACAAAGCGGTGCGACAGAAGGTTGAATTCCTCGTCGCCCAGATAAGCACGGGTGCGCGGAAACGTCTCTTCGAGCGCGACGAGTCGTGCGTGCGATATGGTGTTGGCGTGAACGCGAAGGCCGCGCAGCACGGCGGCCTCGCCTCCCGCAAACAGGTCGGGCGGCAGATGGGCGGGGCCGCGCAGCAAGGTCGCAGCTATTGCCGCCTGCCCCTGCTCAAGCATAAGCGGGCGCCCGCAGCAGTGCGTCGGCCTTCGCCACCTCCGCGATCAAGGTCGTGTAATCGGGAATTTCGCTATCCCATTCGACCAGCACGGGCCTCGGGCCGGATCGGTCGAGGAATCGGGCCAGCAGGTCCCAGCAACTCGCGCGCACGGGCGACCCATGATCGTCGATCGCGATCGTACCGCCCATATCGTCGTTCTTGACGACATGCCCCGCGACATGAATTTCGCCGACATGGCGCGGGTCGAAGGCGCCCAACCACGCCACCGGATCGAGCCCGAGATTGAAGGCCGAAACCTCGACATTGTTGATATCGAGCAGCAGGCCGCAGCCGCCACGCCGGCAAAGCTCGTGCAGGAAATCGACCTCGTCCCAGTCGTCGCCGGCATAGGCGAGATAGCGCGAGGGATTTTCGATCAGGATCCGCCGGCGCAGCCGGTCCTGCACGCGGCCGACCTCGGCAGTGAAATGATCGAGCGCCGCGTGGCTATAGGGAATCGGCAGCAGGTCCGGAAACTTGTCGTTGGGCCCGTTGCTCCAGCTCAGATGATCGGAAACCATCGCAGGATTATAGCGGCGGCAAAGCGCCGCCAGCGCTTCGAGCTCGCCCTCGTCCGCGCCCAACGCAGATCCCAGCGACAGCCCGACCGAATGGAAACTCAGCGGCAGATGCTCGGCGATCGCGGTCAGCCAGCGGTGCGGCGGCCCGCCCGCGCCGAAGTAATTCTGGGGGTGGACTTCGGCCCAGGCGGGCGCCGTTCCCTGCTCCGCCGCCGCCAGCACATCGGCATAGTGCTGCGGTTTGAGCCCGATGCCGGCGCGTGCGGGCAACGGCGAAGTCAGGGAAACGGTCACGCGCGTCAGCCCTTCTTGGCGACCGGCTTGGCGTTGCCCTTGTGCGCGGTCAGCGTGCCGCCCATCTTGGTGCAGCTGCCGGCAGGGACATGCTTCCAGGCATTGCCCTGATAGTCGACGGTCGAGGTGCCGGCGCAGCTCGTGCCCGGTCCGGCGGCGCAATCATTCTTGCCCTTCAGCGCGACGCCGTAGCATTTTTCCTTGGCGCCCTCAGCGGCGACAGCGGTTCCGCCGATTGCGGTGCCCGCGGCCATGGCGAGGACGGCCGAAGCGGCGAGCGACAGTTTCAGTGCATTGGTCATGATTATCTCCCTTCGAGAAAAATATGTGATGCGGAGGATGGCATCGTCATGGGTTCGCGGGAGAAGGTGCGAAAGTTACGCCGAGGCGCGATGCAATGATTTGGCAGGGTAACTCCGATAGAATAGGCCCGGATCGAACGAGAACGCGCGAATGGAGACAGGCAAGGCATGAATATTCTGCTCACCGGCGGCGCCGGCTATATCGGAAGCCATGTCGCGGTGCCGCTGGTGTCGGCCGGGCACCGCGTCGTCTGCTTCGATAATTTGTCGAACAGCGACCCCGCCGTGATGGACCGACTCGAGGCGATTACCGGCCACGCCGTCCCGCTGATCACCGGCGACATCCGCGACGGCGACGCGCTACGCCGGGTGATGCAGGAACATGCAATCGAGGCCGTGATCCATTTCGCCGGGCTGAAGGCGGTTGGTGAATCGGTCGCCGAGCCCATGAAATATTACGACAACAACGTCCGCGGCACCCTGTCGCTGCTCGAAGCGATGGCCGATTGCGGGGCCAAGACACTCGTCTTCTCGTCGAGTGCGACCGTCTATGGCCAGCCACAATATCTGCCCCTCGACGAGAGCCACCCGACTTCCGCGACCAATCCCTATGGCCGCACCAAGCTGATGATCGAGGAGATGCTCGCCGATGTCGCCGCCGCCGATCCCGAATGGCGCATCGCGATCCTGCGCTATTTCAACCCCGTCGGCGCGCACGACAGCGGGCTGATCGGCGAGAATCCCAACGGCATTCCGAACAATCTCATGCCCTTCGTCAGCCGCGTTGCCGCCGGGCGGCTCGCCGAACTGTCGGTGTTCGGCAACGATTACGACACGCCCGACGGCACAGGTGTGCGCGACTATATCCACGTCGTCGACCTCGCCGAGGGCCATGTTGCGGCGCTGGGCGCCATTGCAAAGAGCGAAGAGCCGCTGTCGATCTGGAACCTTGGGACCGGTCAGGGCTATTCGGTCCTCGATATGGTCGAGGCATTCGAACGCGTGAACGGCGTGAGCATCCCCTATCGCATCGCGCCGCGCCGCGACGGCGATGTCGCAAGCTGTTTCGCCAGCCCCGACCGCGCCGCGCGCGAACTGGGTTGGAAGGCCGAGCGCGGTCTCGACGCGATGTGCACGTCGAGCTGGAATTTCGAACGCACGCTCGCGGGGCGCAACTCGGACTAGCCGAACCAGCCCGCGGTCTGCGCGAGCACCCACAGACCGATCGCTAAAAACAGGCCCGCCGCGACGAGGCGCACCTTCGCGAAATCTACGCGTTTCAGCAGTTCGTTGCCAAGGAAGATCGCCGGCACATTGGCAATCATCATGCCGAGCGTCGTCCCCGCGGTGACCGCGACGACGTCGTGATATTGTGCGCCGAGAGCGATCGTCGCCACCTGCGTCTTGTCGCCCATCTCGACGAGGAAAAAGGCGACAAGCGTGGTCAGGAACGCCCCGAAGCGCGGCTTCGGCGCCTCGTCGTCATCGAATGAGTCGGGGATCAGCGTCCAAGCCGCCATCGCGATGAACGAGATGCCGATCGCATAGCGAAAGACCGGGCTGTCGAGAAAGGCGGCTGCGGACGCGCCGAGCAGCGCCGCGAGCGCATGATTGGCGAGCGTCGCGACCAATATGCCCAATATGATCGGCAGGGGCCTCCTGAAACGCGTCGCGAGCAGTATCGCGAGGAGCTGCGTCTTGTCGCCGATTTCAGCGAGCGCGACGACCGCGGTTGAGGTGAACAGGGCTTCCATGGGTTACTCCGGGGCCGGGCGGCTTGCGATTCCAACGGACATCGAACCCGCCGCCCGGCCCGGACGGAGGTCGATGCCATTGGTCTCGCCCAAGCGGTGCTCCCGCTTCCACCGCACCATGACCTCTCGGCCAAGTATGTTGACGCGGCGGCCCGCCCCGAAGGGCGGCTGGCTACTCCCCAGATGACGGGGGCGGGTTAGCGGGCTTTGCGGGCGCTGACAAGCCCGAAGCCGCGGCCGCTTTTTCGGATTCGGCGATGTCGGCGTCCATCGCCTTGGCGCGCGCTTCGATCTCCTTCGCCGCCTTGTCGTAGCGCGCGTCGAAGTCGGGCTCATCCTTGCATGCGGCGACGAGGAGCAGCGGCACGAGCAGGAAGGCCACGCGCATCAATAATCCTTGCGATAGCGGATGGAGAGGTTCGACTGTCCCGAACCGCCTGCCTGGCTGAGCAGCGATAGCGCGCGCGTCAGGCTGATTTCGAGCTGGGTGGCGGTATAGCCGCGCGCGTCGGTGATCACCTCCAGATAGATGTCCTTGGTGATATATTGCCCCGCGGCGAGCGCGGCGCCGCGCCCGACCGTATCATCGGGCCCGAGCACGCGTAGCCGGTCGATCCCCGTAGCCGACTGGAGCGCACCGAGCGGGCTCAATCCGCCGCCGCCGCTGCTCAGCGTATTGAGTGACGCCGCGAGTTGCACCGCCTGCAGCGGCGACAGCGTCGTGATCGAATCGCCGAACAGGATGCGCGAGACGATCTCGTCCTGCGGCAGGCCGGGAACGCTAGAGAAAGCGACCTGCGGATTGCTCGCGCGCCCGGTCACGCTGACGGTCACCGTCACCGTTTCGATCTCGTCGCTGGCGATCAGGCGGATCGCGGGGTCGAACGCGTCGCCGGTCGGGAAGGTCACCCTCCCCTCCTGAAGCTCGAACGAGCGGCCCGCAAAGCCGAGCGTGCCGCGCACCAGCTCGATTTCGCCGGTCACCTGCGGCGCCTGCGTCGTTCCGCGCAGCACGATGTCGGCGCTCCATTCGGATTCCAGCCCCATGCCGGAAACATAGATTTCGTCGGGCGCCTTCAGCGCGATGTCGAGGCGAATGAGATCGAACAGGCTGCCGCCGACCGCAGCGAGCCCGTCGCCGCTGATCCGCTGGCGTCCCGCAGGCGGTTTGCGCCGCACGCCGGTCAGCACGGGCACCTGCGCCGCGCCCTCGCGCACGATGCGATAGCGCGTTTCGGGAAGGCGCAGGCTGCCCGACAGCAAGGCGGTCTGCCCCGCGACCTTTTCGAGCGTAAGATTGCCCGTCGCGCGCGCGGCGATATTTTCACTGCGGGCAAGGCGAGCGTTGTCGAGCGTCGCCTGGAGGTTCATCGGATAGCCGTCGGCCGACGCGAGGCTGACGAAGCCCTTTGCCGCCACCGTGCCGTCGCCGGCTTTTGCTGTAAGCTGCTCGATTTCCAGCCGGTTGCCCGTGAAGCGGCCGCCCACGACGATGTTCGTCAGCTTGGTGCCGTAAGTCTGGTTCTCATAGGTCATGTCTTTACCGCGCACCACGCCATTGAGGCATGGGTCGGCAACACTGCAGCTGAAATCGGCCGCGACCGCGATCGGCCCTGCAACATGTTGATCGGCGGGACCGAAAAAGGAGTAGAGCGTGTCCGCGGGGCCGTTGTAGCGGATACCGCCGCCGAGCGGCGCCGCCATCAGCCGCTCGGTCCAGCCGCCCGCGCCGGGCCCAAGCGGCCGCAGCGACGTTTGCACCCGCCCGATCACGCTGCCGCGCTTGCGCATCACCGCGCGTGCCTCGCCGCCATCGGCGAGCAGCTTGCCTGCAAAATTGACGTCGACCGGTTGGCTCACCGACGCCGCCGTGGTGCGCGTGAAGCCCGTGATCGTCAGCCGCGCGTCGGCGCGGGGGAAGCTTTCGGAATTCGCCTGCTCGAAATCGAGGCTGCCCGTTGCGCGGCCGCCCAGCCCCATGTCGGGATAGACCGCGTTGAGGATCGCCATATTGACGCGCTCGAGCCGGCTCTGAAGCATGATGCCGTCGCCGAACCGGCCCGCGATGCGCGCGCTGCTGCCCCGGCCGAGATTGACCGTCGTCGGCAGCAATTCATATCCGTCATCCCCAGGAATGATCCGCGCGGGCGAAGTCGTGCGGAAATTGATACCTGTCGCGCGGCCCTGCACCGATGCGCGCCAGAGTTCGGGCGTCAGGTCGGCATTCGCGGCAATGCGGAAGGGGACGCCGCTGGTGCCTTCGACGAGCGCCTGCGCCTTGCCGCTGCCGTTGCGATAGTCGATCTTCACCCGTCCGACGGCGATGTCATAGTCGCGGATCTGCGTATCGGCGATCTGGATGTCGGCGACGATATGCGGCTGGTCATAGAGGGTCACATCGGCATCGACGATCGCTGAACCAATCGCGAGATTGGCGGCCCCGGGAAGCACGACATCATTCGCGCGGACGTTGATCGCCGCCGCTTGATACTCGCCCGCGGCGCTCAGCCGGACGAGTCCGCCCAGCCCCTGTCCCGATGCGTTGAGCTGCCCAGTGAACGGCCCGGCCTCGCTCTGCACGAGCCGGCCGTTGAACCCGATGCCCGCGAGATCGCCGCGTTCGACGTCGATCGTTAGCGGGCCCGTCGCCATGAGCAGCACGACGTCGGCCGACAGCGGTCCATAGTCGGTCTCGCCGGTCGCCGCGAGGCGATAGCCGTTCGGCGCGCCGTTGATCTTTGCCACGAGGTTGGCAAGCCCGATGCCGAGGCCCGGGCGGTCGGCGGTGACCACCGCGCGCGGATCGCTGATCGTTCCGGCCAGCTGGACGCCGATCGGGCCGTAGTCGGTCGAATTCGCGCGCGCGGTCAGCCGGATCTGACCGTTCGGCGCATAGCTCCCCTGCCCGCCAGTGATGCGCAGGCGCGGCGCGGTCAGGCGGAGGCCCGAGAAGCGGATGACGCCATCGGTGCCATAGCGCACCGCGCTCGACGCGGTCGCATTGCCGCCGAGGAAATCGCGGACCCCCGAGTTGAACAGCCGCGTCGAACGTGCCCGGACATTGCCGACGATCTCGAACCCGCCGCGCGGCGCGGTCTTGAGGTCGGCGTCGGTGTCGATGTCGAAGATGCCGACGCTTTCGATGCGATAATCGTTGATCCGCCCGTCGATCGCGCCGGTGTAGAAGCCCTTGTTCAGATCGGCGATGATGATTGCCTTGGCATCGATACGCGGCGAGCGCAGGCGCAGATTGTCGCTGAGGATGCGGCCGTCGGCATAGGCGAGGTCGCCATCGAGCCGCACTTGCACCAACGTCCCGCCCGCGACGGTGTCGAGCCCGCGAATGTGCGCGGCACGGCCCGCGACCGGAATCACGATCTGGTCGGCATCGACGCGCGCCTTGCCCGCGAGGCTCAGCCGCTCGACGATGATGTCGTTGACCGCGAGGCGGCTCGCATTCGCCTGGTAATCGACCGTCGGCAGCGCGAATTCGCCGTCGAGCGTCGCCGTCGCGCGTAGGCCGCTGGCGCGCACCGCGGGCGCGATCGCGCCCGGCTTCAATATATTGGCCGCGAGCTGCAATTCCTCGAAGCGGTTGGTACCGAGGTCGAGCCCGCCGCTGATCCCGAGCTGCGCGGCGTCCGAGGAGAGCCGGCCGTCGACCGCGGCCTTGCGCTCCTGCAGCCGGGCAGTGAGGTCAATCGCGGTTTCAGTGCCCAGCAATTCGGCCGTCGGCCCGGTCAGCAGCCGCGATGCCTGTGCCGTGCCTTTGGCGGCAAAGGTGCCGTCGCGCGCAGTCAACGCAACGCGCGCGAGCGGCGCGGTGCCGAGATTCGCGGTAAGATTGCCGTTCCACACCTTCCAGTCGCCGCGCCCAGCAAGCTTCGCCGTCAGCGGTTCCTCGAACCCGCCCATCGCCGCGAGCACGCCGCCTTGCGGCGCGGTGAGGTCGAGCGCGACCGTGAGCCGGTTCGCTTCGGGTACTGCATCGAGGACGAGCTTCAGCGCGTCGCCCCGCCCGCCGCCGCCGCTGATCGTTTCGGCATTGGCGCTGACCTGCGCGCGGCGATCGGCGATCGCGACCTTGCCGCTTAGCGCCGCCACCTGTCGCTCACCGGCCACGGCCGGCTCGAAGACAAAGCGGTCGACGCGGAGCAGCCCGACGTCGATGTCGAGATCGGGCAGAAGCGGGTCGCCGGTATCGGGCACCGCTTTGAACGCCGGAACCTTCTCCATCACCAGCGTCTGTGCCGTCGCCGATCGGATATCGACATGGTTCGCGAGATAGCGGATCGGCCGCCAGTCAACGCGAAGCTCGGGCGATCGCAGGAAGACGCCCTTCGGATCGGAGAGCGTGAAATCGCGGACGATCATCTGGCCATAGAGCGAGCCGTCGAGCCGGCCGATGCCGATCTTCATCCCGTTTTCGAATTCATATTTCTCGATCTGGGTGACGACAAAGCGCCGACCGGCATCGCTGTTGAGCCCGATCAGGAACAACGCGAAGAGCAGGACGAGCCCGAGCAGCCCGAGCCCGGTCCAGCGCAGGACCGCCATCGGCCACGACCGCGGCTTTGCTGGGGCCGAGTCATCAGTAGCGAGAGGCGCCTCCTCGGTCATCAGAAGGCCTGCCCGATCGAGACATAGACGCTGACGCGCGCTTCGCCCGGCTTGCGCCCGATTGGCGTCGCGATATCAAAGCGCATCGGGCCGAAATTGGTGTAATAGCGCGCACCGATCCCGGCGCCGAAGCGCAGGTTCTGGAAAGTCGGTGCCGACGAGCGATAAACCTGTCCCGCATCGACGAAACCGACGACACCGAAATTGCCGAAGCGATAGCGCGCCTCGAACGCCGCCTCGTTCACGCTGCGGCCGCCGATCGGATCGTTGTTGGGGTCTTTGGGGCCCAGCTCCTGAAAGCCGAAACCGCGCACCGATCCGCCGCCGCCGGCATAAAAGCGTCGCGACGGTGCCAACCGCTCGCGCGCCGCGCCAACGATCGATCCGACACGCACACGGCCCGCAAGCACGATGCTGTCGGTCACGGGATAATAGCCGCTGATGTCGGTGCGCAGCCGCGCATAGGGCGAAAAGCGCCCGGCGAGCGAGCCCTCGGGCTGGATCAGGCTGGTGATGCGAAAGCCCTTGGTCGGATCGAGCAGGCTGTCGGTCCGGTCCATCCCGACCTGTCCGGTCAGCCCCAGGATCGTGTAGAAGTCGTAGGACCGCTCGCCCGTCGCGAAATCATAATCATCCTCACGCGTCGCGATCAGTTCGACACCATAAGCATAGGTGAATTTCTTCTGCCAGATCGGCGTCGAATCATAGCTGACGCGGGCGCCGACGCGACCCGTGATCGCATTGAACGCGTCATAGGTGCTGCGCGTGACCTCGGTGACGAGCTCAAGGGTGCGGTCGCGGCGTCCGGCGTTCGAGCGGCGCAGCGTCGCGCCGACCCCCTGCTCCTGCGTTCCGAGCACGCCGCGGAAGGTCAGCGCGCCCTCGGGCGGCAGCAGGTTGCGGTGCGTCCAGCTGCCCTCCAGCCGGATCCCCTCGCCCGTGCCATAGCCCGCACTGGCGGCGAGCGTGCGCGGCGGGCCGGCCTGTTGGGTAACGAGCATAGTCACATATTCGGTATCGTCGCCCGCGCTTTCGCCGGTCGGTTGCGGTTCGGCGGCGACGGTCGCGAACAGGCCCGTCGCGACGAGCGCCTGGCGCAGATCGTCGACCATCCGGCTGTCGTAGAGGTCGCCGCGCTTGAAGCGCGCGAGCACCTCGACATGTTCGGCATTGAAGGCGAGATCGCCGGTGGTCTCGATCCCGCCGAAGCGCGAGCGTTTGCCGATGTCGACGGGCAGCGTGTAGACGCCGTCGCCGGTCGCGCCGTCGAGCAATATATCGCGCTGCCCGACCTTGGCGAAAGGATAGCCTTCCTCAGGTAGCTTGAGCGCGATCGCCGCCTCGGCGCCCTGGATGCGCTGCGCGACGATCGGCTCGCCGACGCTCAGCGGGAAATTATCGGCGATCAGATTGGGCGGGATCGTTGGGTCGGCATCGATGATGATGTCGGCCAAAGTATAGCGTTTGCCGGGCTTCACATCGATGACCGCGGTGGTCGACCGGCGCCGGCGTTCCTGCCCCTCCTCGCGCGGCCCGCGGTCGATCCGCGTATCGACGATGGCGTCATAATAGCCTTCGGACGCCAGGATGCGCTGCATCAGCTCGCCGTCGGCGGAGAGGCGCGCACGGATCATCGCCGCATTGTCGGCCTTGCCGTCGCCGTCGTAGAGCGCCGAAAGGTCGCCGAACAGGTCGGCGAGGTCGACATCGGTGCTGTCGTCGGCATCGCTCAGCCCGTTGACCTGCACCGTATAGGCGATCTCGACGTTGTCACTGTCGGCTTCGGGCTCGGCGAACTGGACCGGCTCGACGTTAAAATTTTCGAGCGGCGGCAGCGGCGCGGCAAGCTCGCTGTCGCTGATCGGCGCGTCGCCGATCGCCTCCACGGCGTCGCCGTCGGCCAGCGCCGGAACCGGCACGCCGTCCACCTGAGGCGGTTGGGTTTCCGCACTCGCTGCCTCCGCATCGTCGACGCCCTCCGCCGCGCCCTTGGCCGCTTCGGCCGCCAGGCGCCGCTCGAATTCGGCGATCGATTCGATCGGTCGGTCGAGTTCGGCGTCATCTTCGGCGCGGATGGGCGGGATCGATTTTTCGAACTCCTCATCCTCGATGATCGGCTCGACGGCGGGCAGTTGCGCTTCGGGCGGCGGTGACGACGGGGCAGCGATCTCGGCCGAATCGGCGTCAAGCGTCGGCACCACCTTCGGCGGCGGGACATCCTGCGCCTGCGCGGCGCCCGCCCAGGAGAGACCGATGAGTGAAGTGGCGCCGATCAGCAGCCGGCGCATGCGTGGGTGCGGCCGCCAACATGATCTGCGAAAAATTTCAGATTGTTTCATCTGCTGGCCACCGGTGCATGCTTGTGGCTCGCAAGATATGGCTGTGCAACCCGTTTCTCCCCTAATTGCAAGCTAACTCGCCGAGATCGGGACAGTTCCCGGCGATGCGGCGAGTTGCGTCAGGGGAAACAATCAGGAATCGGCGCCGAACAGGTCGCGGCTGTAAACCTTGTCCGCGACGTCGGCGAGATCATCGGTCACGCGGTTCGCGATGATGACGTCGGCTTCGGCCTTGAAGGCACCCAGGTCACGGATCACGCGCGAATTGAACAGCCGATCCTCCTCGATCAGCGGTTCATATACGATCACCTCGATCCCTTTCGCCTTGACGCGCTTCATCACGCCCAGAATGCTGCTGGCGCGAAAATTGTCCGACCCCGCCTTCATCGCGAGCCGATGGATGCCGACGATGCGGGGCCCGCGCTTGATCACTTCGGCCGCGACGAAATCCTTGCGCGTCGTGTTCGACGACACGATCGCCTGGATCAGATTCTGCGGCACATCTTTGTAGTTGGCGAGCATCTGCTTCGTATCCTTGGGCAGGCAATAGCCGCCATAGCCGAAGGAAGGATTGTTATAGAAACTGCCGATCCGCGGATCGAGGCACACGCCCTCGATCACTTGGCGCGAGTCGACACCGTGCGCGGCGGCATAGGTGTCGAGTTCGTTGAAGAAGGCGACGCGCATCGCAAGATATGTGTTGGCGAACAGCTTGATCGCCTCGGCCTCGGTATTGCCTGTCTGTAGGATCGCGGCATCGGGCTTCAGCGATCCTTCGAGCAGCAGCCGCGCGAAGTCGGCCGCGCGCGGATGCGTGTTGCCGACGATGATCCGCGAGGGATAGAGATTGTCGTGAAGCGCGCGCCCTTCGCGCAGGAACTCGGGCGAAAAGACGATCGCATCGGTGCCGAGTTCGGCGCGCATCCGTTCGGTGAAACCGACGGGCACGGTAGATTTGACAATGATCAGCGCGTCGGGCGCCATGACCATCGCGTCGGCGAGGACGCTTTCGACCGTGCTTGTGTTGAAATAATTGGTGTCGGGATCATAATCGGTCGGCGTTGCGACCACGACGAAATTCGCGCCGGTATAAGCTGCGTCGCGGTCGGTCGTCGCGACGAGGTTCAGCGGCCGGTTCGCCAGATAATCCTCGATCTCCACGTCGGCGATCGGCGACTGCTTCGCATTGAGCTGTTCAACCTTGCGAACATCGATGTCGAGCGCAACGACCTCGTTATGCTGCGCCAGCAAGATGGCATTGGAAATGCCGACATAGCCCGTGCCGACGACGGCGATCTTGACGGGCGAAACAGATGCAGGGGCCAATGATTTATCCTCTGGGTGGTGCGGCGCCGTCCCTAGCAACTGCGATGCACCGGCTCAACCGCAGCCGCCTCAAGTGCCGCAGAAGGTCTTGTAGGGCCCAGCATCGGCCGGCGCGGGAAGCGTGAAGCGTTCGAGTCCCGGACGAACTTCATAAGGATGGCGCACGACGCCGAGCAACTGAAGCCACGGCGCAAGATCGCCGGCCTCGGCCGCCTCCAGCGCTTCCTCGACCAGATGGTTGCGCGGGATATAGAGCGGGTTCACCGCGTCCATTGCGTCGGCATGGTCGATCGGCCCCGCGCTGTCTTGCGCGATCCGGTCCCACCACGCGGCGATCCACGGCGCCATCGCATTGGCGTTCGGCAGCAGGCTCTCGAGCATCGCACCGTCGCCGCGCAGCAGCATGGCGAGCGCGCGGAAGAAGGCGGTGAAATCGATGCTGTGGGTTTCGAGCTCGTCGAACAGGCTGTCGATTAGCTCGCCGTCGTCGCCTCCCTCGCCGTTCAGCCCCAGTTTCTGCCTGACCTTCGCATGCCAGCTGGTGCGGAACCGGCCGGGTATCGCATCGACGATCGCCTTCGCCGCCTCCACATCCTCCGGTGACACGCGGTGGATCGCCGGCAGCAGCGCCTCGGCAAAGCGCGCCATGTTCCAGTGCATGATCTGCGGCTGGCGGCCATAGGCATAGCGGCCATGGGCGTCGATCGAGCTGAACACGGTGTTCACCGCAAAGCGGTCCATGAACGCGCAGGGTCCGTAATCGATCGTCTCGCCGCTGATCGCGACATTGTCGGTGTTCATCACGCCGTGGATGAAACCCACTCCGAGCCAGTGGGCAATCAATTCGCATTGCAGGCCGGCAACGCGGTCGAGCAGCGCGAGATGCGGGTTGTCGGCGACTGCAAGCTCCGGAAAATGGCGCCTGACGCTGTAATCCGACAATTGCGCGACATGCTCGGCGCCGAAATGTGCGGCAAAGAACTGGAAGGTGCCGACGCGGATATGGCTGCTCGCGACGCGGGTAAGCACCGCGCCCGGATGCGCGCGTTCGCGCTGGACCCGGTCGCCGGTCGCGACCGCCGCGAGCGCGCGCGTCGTCGGCACGCCCATCGCCGCCATCGCCTCGGACACGAGGAATTCGCGCAGTACGGGGCCGATCGCTGCCTTGCCGTCGCCGTTGCGCGAGAAAGCGGTCGGTCCTGATCCCTTGAGCTGGATGTCGAAGCGCGCGCCGTCGGGCGCGACGATTTCGCCGAGCAGCAGCGCGCGCCCGTCGCCAAGCTGCGGTGAGAAATGGCCGAACTGATGCCCGGCATAGGCGAGCGCGAGCGGGTTTGCGCCTTCGGGCGTCTCTTCACCCGAAAAGATGCGCGCCAGCCGATCGTCCGAAGCACCCCCGATATCGATCCCGAGCCGCCCGGCGAGCGCATGATTGAACAGGAGCAACTTGGGCGCGGAAGGCTTGACGGATTCCGCGGGCGCGTAGAAGCCTTCCATGGAATCGTGGAAACTATTCTCGAACGCGAAATCCATAGCGTCTATGTCGAGCGTTGACGTCATGAATGCAAGTGGTCCGGCTCTCTCCTGCTCCCGCTCCACTCATGTCGTGCGCCAACGCGCTGCTCCTCGCGCGGAAAACCCCCTTCATCGCAGCAAAGTCCCGGCTGTCTCGTCCGGGCGAGATTGGCCATGGCGATTGCGCGCCGCCTGTCCTATGGCGCACCGGCGCGCCTCCAGGCGACCATGTCCAGATTCGGTAGAATGGAATTATGAAGAAGATATTCGTCACGGGCAGTGCCGGCTTCATCGGCTTTCACCTCTGCAAGCTGCTGTTGGACGAAGGTTTTGAAGTATTCGGCCTCGATGCCATGACCGACTATTACGACGTACGGATCAAGATCGAGCGCCACCGCATGCTGACGTCGCGCTCCAATCGCTTCACCGCACGGGAATTTCGCCTGGAAGAGGCCGACGAGCTAATGTCCTATGTCCGCTCGGTCCAGCCGGACGCCATCGTTCATCTCGCGGCGCAAGCCGGCGTTCGGTACAGCCTCGAAAATCCGCGCGCGTATATCGACACGAATATCGTCGGCACATTCAACATCATGGAATGCGCACGCGAACTCGGGATCGGCCACCTGCTCATGGCTTCGACCTCGTCGGTCTATGGCGCAAATGAGGAAATGCCTTTCGACGAGCGGCAGAAGACCGACACACCTCTCACCATCTACGCGGCAACCAAAAAGGCCAATGAAGCGATGGCGCACAGCTATGCGCATCTTTGGGACCTGCCGACGACGATGTTTCGTTTCTTTACGGTCTATGGCCCCTGGGGCCGACCGGACATGGCACTCTTCAAATTTACGAAGGGCATTATCGATGGGACCCCGATCGATATCTACAATCACGGCGACATGTGGCGCGACTTTACCTATGTCGAAGATCTGGTACGCGGAATCCGGCTCCTGATCGACGCGGTTCCTCCCGGGATCGCTGATCGCGGCGAACCGATCCCTGGCGACAATCTGTCGCCCGCGGCGCCGTTTCGCATCGTCAACATCGGCAATTCGGACAAGGTCCGTTTGCTCGACTTCGTCGAAGCGATCGAAGATGAGATCGGGGTGAAAGCGCTTCGAAACTATATGGACATGCAAACGGGTGACGTGCCGGCAACATGGGCCGACGCGTCGCTGCTCGAGGCTTTGACCGGATATGCGCCGCGTACCGACTTTCGCACCGGGGTGCGAAATTTCGTCGCCTGGTACCGGGAATATTACGGAGTTTGATGATGACCGACGTGAATAGCGCCGATGCCGCGGCGGCGTCCTATGACGATGCCGTCGTTGCGATTATCGGCCTCGGCTATGTCGGCCTGCCCCTCGCAGTCGAATTCGGGAAGCAGCGCCGCGTCGTCGGCTTCGATATCGACGCGCGGCGCATCGAAGAGCTGCAGGCGGGCCATGACCGGACGTTGGAAGTCGAAGGCGCCGAACTGGCCGAAGCGGAAAAGCTCGTCTTTGCACACGATCCCGAAGCGTTGCGCGAATGCCGTATCTTCATCGTGACCGTGCCCACCCCGATCGACGCGCACAAACGCCCAGACCTGACCGCTTTGAAGCGCGCTTCCGAAATGGTCGGGCGAGTGATGCCCGCGGGCGCACTCGTCATTTACGAGAGCACCGTCTATCCCGGCGCGACCGAAGAAGATTGCGTGCCTGTGCTCGAAAATGTTTCGAGCATGCGGTTCAACAAGGACTTTTTCGCAGGCTACAGCCCCGAACGCATCAATCCTGGCGACAAGGCGCACCGGCTGCCGACGATAACCAAGGTCACCTCGGGTTCGACCCCGGCGATCGCCGAAGAGGTCGACCGGCTCTATCGCGCGATCGTGACTGCCGGCACGCATAAAGCGCCCTCGATCCGCGTCGCCGAAGCGGCAAAGGTCATCGAGAACACACAGCGCGATCTCAATATCGCACTGATCAATGAACTCGCGCTTATCTTTGCTCGCATGGGCATCGACACGCTCGACGTGCTGGAAGCGGCGGGCACGAAGTGGAACTTCTTGCCCTTCCGCCCCGGACTGGTCGGCGGCCACTGCATCGGGGTCGACCCCTATTATTTGACGCACAAGGCGCAGGCGGTCGGCTATCATCCCGAGGTCGTGCTTGCGGGCCGGCGAATCAACGATGCGATGGGCCATTATGTGGCGAACCGGCTGGTACGCGAGATGATTGTTCGCGACATCGCGATCAAGGGCGCACGCGTGCTCGTCCTCGGCCTGACGTTCAAGGAAAACTGCCCCGACCTTCGTAATACGCGCGTTGTCGACATCGTCGCTGAACTGGAAGGCTATGGCATGACGGTCGATAGTCACGATCCGTGGGCCTCGGCCGACGAAGCCCGGCATGAATATGATATCGAACTCGTGGAGCCCGCCGAAGCGGCCTATGATGCGCTCGTCCTTGCGGTCGCGCACGACGAATATCGCGACATGGGCCTGCCGGGCATCCTGAAATTCGCCAAATCCGAATCCGCCCCCGTTTTCGACCTCAAGGGGATATTGGACGATCGCACCTCGACAATTCGCCTGTAGCCTGCCCAAGCGGGGCGCTGTCGGCACCGCACCCTTTGTGACCTTTACCAGGTTCCGCTGAAAAACAGCCGCGGCAGGTTGATCACATAGGGCAGGATCACAGCGCTGCTCAGCACCAGAACGGCGCCGCGATCGAATATGTCGCTTTCGCCATCGCGTCGCGATACCGACCATTCATAGGCGAGCACGACAAGTGCGCCCATGATAAGAAAGCGGTTGAACGTCGGCAGAATGAACGCCGAAACGAGAAACATCGAGGCGAAGGCCACAACATAAAGCGGAATATATCGCAGGCTCTTCGTCGGGGCCCGTACGAACAGGTAAGCGGCGGCAAAGATTGCGACGCCGAAATTCTTCAGGCCGCGCGAAGCTTCGGTAAGATCGATGTCGACCCGCGACCCGAGCACCGAACTTTCGAAGAAAATGACGACGCATGCAGCGGAAATCGCCAGGAGGGCCAGCCGGCGGCGATAAGCAAGTATGCCGGAAAGCAGCATCGAAATATGAATGCAGGTCAGGACCAGCGTCATTCGGCCCGCCTTGAACAGGCTCACTTCGCTGCGACACAGGAAATAGTAGAAATAAATAAGCGCGGAACAATAACGAAGGGACGATGTATCCAGCGTCAATACGAATGCGCAGAGGATCAGAAAAGAATAGTCGTTTCGGCGAACCCGGAAAGACATGATCATCCCGGCGATCTGAATAGCGCTTTCCACGAGGAGCCACAGCCTGAAATCGCGAAGCAAAAGGATCAGACCCGAATGCAGAGGCTCCAATTTTGTCAGGAAGAATATCTCGCTATCATTTACGAACGACAGCATATACACGTATGAATAATAATTCATCGTGTCGGAATTGTAGTCGAAACCCCTGAAGCCCCCGGCCGCGATCAGCGCAACGGTGATGACCAAGGCGATCAAGCTCATCGGCAGCTTGCGGAATACCACCCAGCCGACGAGCGCCGCCAGAAAGGCACTCCCCGCATAGATTTCCAGCCAGAGCAGGTCTTCGCCGAATATTTCCCAGGCAAGCACCGGCCGAACGCCTCGTCAGACCTCAGACCGCAACGGCTGAGCAGAAAATATTCCAGCTGTCGTCGTTCGGTTCGCCGCCCGCCGGAAAGCTGCGGATGACCGGCGGCCCGAACCCGGCGACCTCGAGCAACAACTCCAGTTCCTGCGGGAAGAAATAGCGCATGTCATGGGTTTCTTCGGCATGGCCCAAATAGCGATCGCCGTCCACCGTCCACAATTTGAATGTGACATGCGCCAGATGCCGAAAGCTGTCGATCGCCGTCGAGGCCGACCGGATCGTCTGCCCTTTCGCGCCTTCGACCACGCGGACGCGGTCCTCGGGCCGCACGCCGAGCACGGCAGGGCCATACCAGCAATCGAAAGCAAAGAGGCCGCCGGTACGCAAATGACAACGCACATTCCGCAGCGCGGCCAGCACTGCTTCGTTGCTGTTCATATAGCCGAGCACCGCGAACATCATCGTCGCGACGTCGAATGGCCCCTCCGCCTGAAAATTCCGTGCGTCGCCGACCAGAAAGTCGAGCTGCGCTTTTTCCGGAAGCGTCCGCGCCTTTTCTTCGGCGAGCGCGATCATCGACGGCGACATGTCGACGCCGACGCAGGAAATCCCGCGCCGCGCCCATTCGAGGCTGTGCCCCCCGGTGCCGCAGCCGATATCGAGGACACGGCCCATCGCGACGCCGTTGTTTCTCGCGGCCGCAGCCACGAGATCGCATTCCGCGACATAATCCTTGTCGCCATACATCGCATCATATTGGTTGGCGTAAGAGGTGTCGAAGACGGTCATGTCGCGGGGCTTTCGTTAGCTCAGAATCTTGCGGACGGCAGCGCAGACATGATCCATCTGCTCGGCGGTGATCGCCAGCCCGGACGGTATGTACAAGCCCTTGCGGGCAATCCGTTCGGTCACGGGATAGGTTTCGCCCAGGAACAGGCCCATGTCGTGGAACACCGGTTGTTCGTGCATGCCGAGGAAGAAAGGACGCGATTCGACACCCTCCGCCTTCAAAGCGGCGGCGAAGCTTGCCGCGTCCAGCGGATGGTCGTCGTCAAGAAGCAACGGATAGACCCAGAAAACACTACGCCCCCAATTTTCTTCCATCGGCAGCTGAACGCCCGGCAGGTCGCCAAGGCGCGCGGTATATTCGGCGGCGATCGCGCGCTTGCGCTCGACGATGTCCTCGATGCGCTTCACCTGGTTGACGCCGACCGCGGCCTGCATATTGGTCAGCCGGAATTGATGGCCCAGTTCGGTATGCAAAAAACGCCGGTCGGGACGAAAACAGAGGTTGCGCAGGTCGCGGCAGCGTTTGGCAAGGTGATCGTCGCTGGTAATCAGCATCCCGCCTTCGCCGGTCGTGATCAGCTTGTTGGCGAAAAAGCTGAACGTCGCGATATGCCCCATGCCGCCGCAGACCCGCCAGGTCGCGCTGTCGGTATCGCGGCCCGACAAATAGCGGGCGCCATGGACTTCGGCCGCGTCCTCGATGATCGCCAGGCCGTGTTTCTCGGCCAGCGCGAGGACGGGATCCATATCGACCGGATGGCCGAACATATGGACGACCATGATCGCCTTGGTCGCCGGCGTGATCTTGGCCTCGATCTCATCGGTCCGCATGTTGAAAGTGCGCGGGCAGCAATCGACGAGAACGGGTTTCGCGCCGACGCGCACCGCCGCGAGAGCGCAACTGATAATCGTATAGCTGGGCATGATGACTTCGTCGTCCTGCCCGATGCCCAACGCTTCGACCGCGACCTGCAACGCCACGGTGCCGTTGGCGACGGCAATGCCATGAGACTGGCCGCAATAATCGGCCCATCCCTGCTCGAACTCGTCGACATAGCGCCCGGCGGATGAAATCCATCCGCTGCGGAAAGCTTCCTCGAGAGGTTTGAAGTCCTCGTCGGTCAGCAGCGGTTCGTTAACCGGCACCCACGTCATCAAAATCGTTCCTTGTCTTTGTTGCCGGCATAGGGGCCCTGCTTCACTTCGAACAGGACCGTGTCCTCATAGAGATGAAAGCCGTGCCCCCCGCCGAGCAGCAGAATGATCGCGCCCTCTTCGAGATCGCGCTCCGCGACAAAATTCCGCCCGCTGTCGTAGATGGTGACCCGGCATCGCCCCTTGCGAACCACGATACACTCGTTCGTGCCCTCTACCTGCCGGGTGATCGGAAGGTGGACGTGCGCCGGAATGTCTTGCCCCGCGCCATAAACGATCATCCCCATCTGCAGGCTGAAATCGCCCGGCGTCATGAAGGTCGTTTCGGACGGCAGCCAGTGCGGGTCGACGATATAGGCGAGCGGGACGCCCGCATCGTTCGCAATGATTTCGACAGGCGAAGACTGACTCATCGCGGATACCGTCAGAAAAGCGAGCGGCGGCGCGCGCTGCTGGCCTGTTCGATTTCCGCCTCGACCAGATCGGCGTCGGCCATCTCGTCGACCAGCGACTGGAAGTCGACCTTCGGTACCCAGCCCAGCTTGGTGCGTGCCTTCGTCGCGTCGCCGAGCAGCGTCTCGACCTCCGTCGGACGAAAATATCCCGGATCGACCTCGACGATGCAGGTGCCGTCCGCGAGATACCCCTTCTCGTCGACGCCCTCGCCTTCCCACCGGATATCCATGCCGAGGCGGCGGCCAGCCACTTCGACGAATTCGCGCACGCTATGCTGCTCGCCGGTCGCAATCACGAAATCCTCGGGCTTGTCCTGTTGCAACATCAGCCACTGCATCTCGACATAGTCGCGTGCATGCCCCCAGTCGCGCAACGCGCCGAGATTGCCCAGATACAGGCGCTTTTGAAGCCCCAGCTTGATGCGAGCCAGCGCGCGCGTAATCTTGCGCGTGACGAAGGTTTCGCCGCGGATCGGGGACTCGTGATTGAACAGCACGCCGTTGCAGGCATACATATTATAGGCCTCGCGGTAATTGACCGTGATCCAATAGGCGTAAAGCTTCGCGACGGCATAAGGCGAGCGCGGATAGAAGGGCGTGGTTTCCTTCTGCGGCACTTCCTGCACCAGCCCGTAGAGTTCCGAAGTCGAGGCCTGGTAAAAGCGCGTCTTTTCGGCAAGACCCGAGATTCGCAGGGCCTCGAGGACGCGCAACACCCCGACGGCGTCCGAGTTCGCCGTATATTCGGGTTCCTCGAACGATACCGCGACGTGACTCTGGGCAGCAAGATTATAGAATTCGTCCGGTTCCACCTGCTGAATGACGCGCATCAGGCTGCTCGAATCCGTCATGTCGCCATAATGTAGAGTCAAACTGCCTCCACCTTCGTGCGGGTCGGAATATAGATGATCGATACGCGCCGTATTAAAGATCGAAACGCGCCGCCTGATACCGTGGACCTCGTAGCCCTTCTTGATCAGAAACTCTGCCAGATAGGCACCGTCCTGACCGGTAATACCTGTAATAATTGCCTTTTTCATCAACGAGGTCTTTCAAAATGCAGCGCCGCGCTAACTAGAGAGAGGTGCCGCGCAATGCAACAGATTAGCGTCCTTTAACCCACGCCCGAACGGGTTTGAGCAAAGGGATGTGACTGAGTGCGGAACGGATGCGGTAAGGACTGACGAGGCGGCGCAGCATCGTCGCACGCCCCTCGCTCACCGGCGCGATCTCGCGCGCATGGTGACCGCGATGCGCCGCCAGCAAACCGGCGACTTCTCCGACCCGCCCGTCCAGTATCGCATGCCAGATGATCGTATGCGCCTCGGCATACGACTGCCACGTCAGGCCGGCGACCGCACCTGCGCGCCGATCGACCTCCTCCGCGAGGTCGCGGAACACCGTTTCCAGTTCTTCCTGCGACCATATGGCATGGGTGATACCGCCGGGAAGGTCGACATGAAAGCCCTGCGGCGTGACGATCGTCTTCACCCCTGCGGCCAATGCGTCGAGCGTTCCGAGCGACCCTTCGTCCCGGCCCAGATAGAGATAATAATCGAACGCCGGCACGCGGGCCATCATCTCGACATAGTCGGCCCGGAAATCATCGGTCCCGGGCGAATAGGCGACCTCGGCCCCCGCTGCTTCGAGGAGCGGGATGACGTCTTCCCAGCCGAGGCCGAAAATTTCGAACCGGAACCGGTCGAGACGCATCGTTCGCGCCATTTCAACCAGCATGGCCTCGCGCTTGCGGCCGTCGGCATAGAGCCGGGTGGTCAAGCCGATCACGATGCGCCTCGGTGCGGCCGCGAAATCATGGCCGGGCACCGCAAAAGCAAGCGACGTCTCGCCCACGCCCGCGGCAACCAGCGTGTCGCACGTATGGCTCGACAGCGCGATTCCAACATCGACACCCGAGGTCAGCTCGCTCTTGACCAGGCCTACCTTGTAGGGATCGTCGAGGTGCGTGATGAGCATCGTCGCCGGCGTGTTGTGCGGCACGTTGGCGAAGGCATAGCTCATCCAATGGTTCACGTCGGCGTCGGCGTCCTCGGCCTCGCCCACCGAAACAGCAAAGCCGAAAGCCGGGGCATGTTCGGCGATCCGCGCAGCCATCTTTTCGATGATCCACGACCGATTGTCCTGCGCGAGGACCAAATGCGCCTTGCGGGCCTTTACCATGTCACGATCTTCTTTTTAACGAGCAGTATCCACGAAATGACGAATGCCGCAGCATAGGCGACGGACAGCCCGAGCGCCGCGCCGGAAAGGCTCCAGGATGCCGCACCGATCACCAGCGCCGCGATTCCGATGCCTGCTCCCAGCAAACCCGACCAGGCCTGAAGCGCGGCATTGCCCGACGCGATCGCGACCGAATGCGTCCATATGAACGGCAGTGCGACAACGATCCACAAGGATATCAGGGGATATATCGAAGGGACGTCGCTATATTCGGGCCCGAACACATAATGTGCGAGCGGATAAACCAGTGCCCATCCCGCAAGATATACGAATAACGCAATGGCAAGCAGATAGATCGTGGTCTTTTTCAGAATAGTGGACAGTTCGGCCATCTTCCCGTCGGCGACATAAGCAGCGACGTTCGGCAGAATGACGACGAAGATCGGGTCGACGCATTTCCAAGCCATACCGGCGATACTCTTGGCAATCTTATAGACCGCGACATTATGCTGCGAGAGGAATATCCCGCATATCAGTGTGTCGAGTTCCTTCACCACCGAATCGACCGCAGAAATCGTCTGGCTGCTGAAGAGCAGCTTCGATCGCTCGCGGTAAAAGATCCATAGTTGATCCGCCGCACCGGAGAGACCGGGGATGGGGCCGTAGCTCCGACGGGCGATACCGCGCGCGAGGTACAATATCCACAGGTTGATGACGATCGCCGGCGGAACCTGGACCAGAAATGCCGTTTCGACCGTCGCTTGCCCCAGAAGAAAGACGATGCCGAAACCCAGCAGCCTCAGCGCCCAGTCCAGCGACTGAAGCAGTGCATATTTGTGAATTTTTCCCGAGAGGCGCATGATTCCGATCGCGGGACCAATTCCGACCTTGGCGCCAAACACCCCCAAAGCCGCCAGCCACGGGACCGCTGGATCGACGTCGATTCCGAGCGCTCGCAGAACAAGAAAACCAGCGGGTACCGAAATGCCGAACGCTACGGTTCGCGCGAGTACGTCGAAAAGAAAGAGCGACCGCATGTTGCGCGCCGAATCTTCCGCGCTCGCCTTTTCGCTGAGAACGACGATCGAAACTTCCTGGATACGGTAATCGAACAGCGCGTTTACGACCGTCGGAACCGCCATGGCGAGCGCATAGGCGCCGAAATCCTGTGGCCCGAGCACACGGCCCGCAGCGAGAATATAGAGCGCGCCGAATATGGCGACGCCGAAGCTGGCGGCATATTGCCAAGCCATGTCCCGCAGGGAAAACAGCCGGATCTGTCGAGCCGCATCGCCGAGCCTCGAGAAAAGTCCCATTTTTTCTATTAGTCGATTTCTTGATTGAGGAACTCCGATCACGCCACGTCCGCTCGTCGGTGAGTGACTTGCGAGCGCAGGCGAGGTCGGGAGCAAGATCGCCCGGCCGCCCTATAGGCCGAAGCGCCGACGCGCAACTCTTCTGATGTCGCGACTCCCGCCAGTCGCAACCGGCCTCAAATTTCCAATAGCCCGGAAAGCTCGCGCCATCTATACGCGCGCACCGTGCACTCGGCGGGCGCATCGCATTCCACTTTCCGATCTCAGGACCATGACGGGTATATTTTCGATATGACGAAGCGCTTCATGGATATAACCGTTTCGCTGCTTCTCTTCGTCCCCGCCCTCCTTATCTGCCTGATCGCGAGTCTCGCGATTTTCATCGACATCAGGGCCAATCCGGTTTTCACACAGCGACGAGTGGGCCGTAATCGCCGTCCCTTTACCCTCGTGAAGATGCGGACGATGCCGCCGGACACGCCCCACCTCGCCTCGCATCAGGTCGGTGCGGCCGCGATCAGCCGGACCGGAACGGTTCTGCGCCGGCTCAAGATCGACGAATTACCCCAACTCTGGTGTGTTTTGCGCGGCGAGATGAGCTTGGTCGGCCCTCGCCCCTGCCTCGAAAGCCAGACCGAATTGGTCGCGGAACGGGACAGGCTCGGCGTTTTCCACATTCGGCCCGGGATAACCGGGCTCGCGCAAATTCAGGGCGTCGATATGTCGACCCCGGTCAAGCTTGCTCAGATCGATGCGGCCTACGCCGCAAACCCGAGCGTTATGGCGGATATTTCGATACTTGTTCGAACCGCCATCGGCGGCGGCCGCGGCGACGCGGCCGCCTGATCTTCTACCCCGTTCGCGTCGGCGGGTTCACCGCCCTGCCCATGGCTGCGCGAACAATATCGTCAGGAGGCACCAGCCACTGTGGGCTTGCCGCGCGGGCAAAACGGCCGCCATCGAAAGCCGCGGCGCCAAACAGGCTCTCTCCGCGTCGGCCAAGCAGCTTCTGCAGCATCCGACGCCCCAGTTCTCCAACGGAGAAGACGCGTTTGCGACGCCCCGCCGCGACGAGCATCCTCGCGTAAAGCTCCTCCGACGTGAGCGGCGCGCTGTCGGTCACGATATATGTCCCAGCTTGCCCGGTGCGAATCGCAGCGAGCACCGCTTCGACGAAATTGTCGACGTGCATAAAACTGCGACGCCCCTCGGCGCCCTTCAACGGCAAAGGCAAGCCACGCTCCGCCGCGCGGCGGAAGAGCGCAAAAACGCCGGGCGCATCCTCCGCGATCAGGATCGGCGGACGCAATATCGTCAGAAGGGGCCCGCCGCTCGCAATGCGGTGGAGAGCCTCGTCGCCGCGCAGCTTGCTTCGCCCATAGGGGCTGTCGGGCCGGGGCGTTACGGTGTCATCCAGCAATTCGCCGAAATTGCTGCTACTGGCGACGGCCGCCACGCTGCTGACGTGCACAAACTGCTTCACGGCGGCATTCCGCGCGGCTTCATATAGTCGCTGTGGAATGATTACATTGGCCAGTTCGGCCGCCTCCCCCACGCCCGATTTCTCGCCGACGCAATTCACCACCGTGCCGCACCCGGCAAGAAATCCGGGAATATCGCCCTGCTCCATATCCCGCCGTGACAGGATGCGACATGTCACGCCGTCGCGCGCGAGGCGGGCGGCCAGATGGCGCCCGAGAAAACCGCTGGCACCAGCGATCGCGACTTGCATATCGATCGATTCCTTTACATCAGACCGGATCACTAAATCGGGTGCGGCGCGCGCAGTCGACCATTTTCTCAAATCATTCTCAAACGAGACCTATGAGCAAAATTCTGATCAATGGATCGCATCCGCAGTATCTCGTCAATTTCCGCGGCCCTTTGATTCGCGACCTCATCGCGCGCGGACATGAACTCCATGTCTCGTCGCCCGATCTCGATGGAGAATGGCGCGACGCCGTTCTTGAGCTCGGAGCCACGCCGCACAGCGTCCCGCTGCGTCGCACGCGGATCAGCATATTGGGCGATCTCAATTATCATGGCTTCATCTATCAGCTGATCCGCAAGGTCGGGGCGGATTTTGTCCTCAACTACACTATAAAGCCCAACATTTGGGGAAGTTTGGCCGCCAGCCGCGCCGGAGCGCGGTCGGCAAGCATGGTCACAGGATTGGGGTTTGCCTTTATCGCCGGCGACGGGCTGGCACGCGCGGCGACCCAGAAAATAGCACAGCGCCTTTATCGCATGGCGACCGACGCCAACAGCCATGTCGTCTTTCAGAACCCCGACGATCTCGCCGATTTCATCGCGGCGGGAAGCCTCCGCAAGCCGGACAAGGCTGTGATCGTCAACGGCTCGGGCCTCGACCTCGATCATTATGATGTCGCGCCGCTTCCGCCCGCCCCCGTGTTCCTCAGCCTCGCCCGCCTTTTGCGGAGCAAGGGGCTGGAGGAATATGCCGAAGCCGCGGCGCAAGTCAGGACCACCATACCGGCGGCGCGTTTCCTGCTGGCCGGGATGCTCGATACCGGTCCCGATGCGGTAAGCCGGGAACAACTCGACCGCTGGATCGCCTCGGGTATCGAATATCTCGGTCATTTGAACGACGTACGTCCCGCCATTGCGCAAGCGTCGGTATTCGTCCTCCCGTCGTGGCGCGAGGGCACACCCCGCACCGTATTGGAAGCGATGGGGATGGGGCGGCCCATCATCACCACCGACGCGCCAGGATGCCGCGAGACGACTGTCGATGGCGTAAACGGGCTCCTCGTCCCGGTTCGGGATGCCGGCGCCCTCGCCGATGCGATGATCCGGCTTGCACGCGATTCCTCTCTGCGGGCCGCATGGGGTACCGAAAGCCGGCGAATGGCCGAAGAGAAATATTCGGTGGACAAGGTCAATCAGTCGCTGATCGAAGGCCTTGGCCTATAAGGATTCCAATATCCTTACCGCGCCTTTCCGGGAGCGCGGCCTCCGGCCAAGGACAATTTGCCGATCGAGAACAAGCTCGGGTTGCGGCCGATGCCCCCGGCGACGCGCATATCGAGCCGGACGAGTCTGCAGCCATCCGGTACCCGCAGCTCATGCGTCCGCTTCAGCGGCACGGACGTTGCAAGCAGATCGTTGGACCGGATGATCGTTTTCACCGACGGGCCCAGCAGGCACGTCATCTCCCAATTTGCCGATGCTTGCAAATTGGGCGTTCGATCGATCACCTGCCAACGGAATGCCGAACCGGCAGGGGGCGTGAAAATCTTGCTGGCTGCGATCCCGACCGTACCGGGCGCGCCCGTTATTTCCAGTCCGGTCTGGCCGTCGTCAAGCGCGATCGGAACCGCGCCTTGCTCTGCCCCATCAGCAAATGCCCAGACGAAGGGAGGATACCCCTCGGTTGCGTCGGCGGTCACGCTCACGCCATGCAAGCTCTCTTTTTCCGCGCCGGGCAGCTGCGGGTGCAATCGCAGTGCTAGTTCATATTGCTTTTCCTGAAACAGCCTGCCGACCAGCTGCGCATAGATGGGACGGATATACGGAACATCGGGCGCAACCGCCCGGCGGTCGATCAACAGCTGCGCAACCGGGGCCGAACGCGGCAGCCTTGTTACCGCTGCCTGGACAAGATCCAAAATCCACGGATTATCACGCCTGATATAGGGAGCAAGGTGGCGGCGTCCCTCAGGCGACATGATGATCATAGCGAGCGCTGGCATCATCTCGGTGGTGGCGCGATGATCACCGCGAAACATCAGGTCGAAGTGACGTATCCCCTCGGCCGGCGAGCCATAGCGCAAATTATCTTGCGCCAGCCAGAGCTGGACCGCCCCGTCACGCCGCGACAGGCGATCGGATTGGCGCATCGCCTTTCGCGCATCTGCCATATTGCCTTCGATCTCCAGCCCCTTGCCGACGAGCCACAAGGAACGCGGATTCAAAGGGGCGAGCTTCAGCGTGGCGCGCCCGGTATCGATCAGCCGCTCAGAATCGACCTTTTTACCAGGCTCGTACACGCTGATCGCCAGACGCATCTGCCCACTGCGCCAGGAAAAAAATCCGGCACCGAGGGGACGGAAACTGTCGATCGCCAGTCCGATTGAGGCCGCGGCCTGCGAGAATGCGAGCACCGCCAGAAAAAGACCGCAAAGCCAGCCCAGAAAAAGCTTCAGCCCAATTGTTCTCGCGCCCGTCACGCCCTTACCGTCCTCGCTCAGTTAGCGCCGTCAGTGGCAGCAGCATCCTTGCCATAACTATATCCATAGCCGTAGCCGTAGCCATAGCCCGACTGACGCGCTCGATATTTGGTGAGCAGCGCCCCGAGGATGTGGGCACGCGACTCCCGAAGACGTGTGATCGCCGCTTGCGAGGCGCGTACCGCCGTCCGGTCGGCTTCGATCACATAGATCAGACCCTCGACCACATTGGCGATAAGCGGTGCATCGGACAGTCCGAGCATCGGCGGGCTGTCGAGGATAACATGGTCAAAGCGTTCCGAAAGCGCGCGGACCAGCGAGGCGAGACGGTCACCGCTAAGAAGTTCCGAAGCGCTCGGCGGCACCGGCCCCGCGCTGATGAAGCTGACGTTGGACTTGCCGATCGTCTGAATGAGGTCTTCCCAATTATCCTCGCCGGCAAGGAAGTTCGACACCCCTTTCGAATTGTCGAGACCGAGCCGCGTCGCCACGACGGGACGGCGCATGTCGACATCGACCAGAACCACCGAACCCGATGTGCGGCCAATGACGCGTGCAAGCGAATAGGCCGAAGTCGATTTCCCTTCCGAAGGCGACGTGCTGGTCAGCGCCATCGTCCGCGGCAATCCGTGGTCGGTCGAGAAGCCCAGATTTGTTCGGACGGTCATATAGGCTTCGGACAGAATGGATTTCGGATCCTCGATATCCGAAAGCACCTCGTCGTCAACCACCGGGATCGCGCCGAGCAAAGGAACGCCGAGCCGGTCCGATATCTGCTGCGGCTCACGTACGCTTTCGTCGAGATTTTCGAGGATTACGACGGTCAACCCAGCGAAGAGCAAGCCCAACAAAAGCGCCGCCGCGAGGTTCAGAACCAAACGGGGCGACGACGGCTTGACCGGATTGACCGCATCATCGACGACCGAGATATTGTTCGTGCCGACGCCGGCAACGCCGATTTCCTTGTAGCGTTGTAACAGCCCGTCATACAGTTCGCGATTGGTATCCACCTCACGCTGATAGATATTATACTGGATGCTCGAACGGTTTTCCGTATCGAGGCGGCCCAGCAATCTGTCGACCCGGGCGCGAAGATCCGTTTCCCGCTGGACCGCCGCATTATAGTCCGCGCTGTACGCTCCGCGAACGCGCGTTTCCTCGGCCGAAATCGCACGATCGAGGGCCGCGACCTTCTCCCGCGCGGCCTGGGCCTGCGGATATTCGGGTTCGAACTGGACCAGCAATTCCTGGTAGGCAGCGTTGGCTTCCGCGCGCCGCTGACGCAGCGTACTCAGCGACTGGTTCGAAAGACCGAGCTGCGTAGCGCCAGGCGCCCGCGCTGCGCTCAGCTTCGATTCGGCTTCGGCCCGTTCTGCGGTTGCCTGGACGAGAAGACGATTGAGCTGTTCCAGATCGCTCGACGCCAAGGTCTGGGTCGTCCGTGTCCGCCCGTCCTCCCCCTGGATTTCCGACAGTCGTACAATGCCCTGTCGCGCGGCGTAGTTCACAAGGTCGCGTTCGGATTTTTCCAACCGGTCGCGCAGCCCCTGCAGACGTCCTTCGAGATAGATGCGCGCATCCGCCGTCGACGCCAAGCGGCGATCCATGCTTTGTTGCACAAATTCGTTCACCCAGGTACTTGCGATCAGGCGCGACAATTGCGGCGAAGCGCTGGAATAGCTGACGTCCACGAGCGCCGAGCCGCGCAGCGGCGAGATCCCGACATTGTCGAGCAACAATTCGACCGCCTGCCGCTCGCGTTCGCGAAGATCTGCGGCCGAAACCGGGCCCGAACGGACGCCGGAAAGCAATCCTTCGCCCTCAGGCGTTTCGCCATGCGCTGCGAAAAATTCGGGATTACGCGCCAGCCGCAAACGACGCTCGACCCGCTCCGCGAGCGAACGCGCGTTGAGCAACGAATATTGGGTGAGGTAGAATTCCTGATCGGGAGCGCTACTTTCTCGCTTCAATCCTTCGACGTTGGTCACATTGGCTTGTTCACGAGCGATTTCGATGCGCGATGTCGCTGTATATTGCGGCGTCATCAACAGGGTGATGATTGCCCCTGCCACGGTGACCGCTGCCACAATGGCAAGCGCCAGCCAGATATGGCGCCGCCCGGCGTTCCAATATTCCAGCAGCACCGGCGCAGACCAGAAGGGCCTTTCGGCCGCCCTTTCCGGTATCGCCGTGTTACCCACCGCAGTCGTCGTCATGTTTGACATCAGGGAGTTTCTCGCTCGATTTCTATAAATCAGTTGTTGTTGTCCAGAACCGCCACCAGCGGCGATACGAACAGCGGTGAAACAGATACGATCTGCTGGAACAGTCGGCGCCCCGGCGAATCGCCGACCACCACGATGTCGTTGGGATAAAGCACGGGGTCGGCATAGGCGCCGCGGCGTACTGCCGCCAGATCATAGAGTGCGATCATCTGGCGCCCGTTCACCTCGCGATGAATGACGACCTCGCGCAAGCGCGCGAATTCGGTGGCCCCGCGCGCGGCTGCAACGGCGCGCATCAACGTCATTCCGGGAAGGATCGGATAGTTGCCCGGCTGAGCCACTTCGCCGTCGACCGTCACGAAATTGCTCACCGACTGTTCGAGGTTAACCGCGACCCGCGGGTTGCGGACATAACCGGCGCGCAATTGTTCGGTGATCCGGTTCGTTGCCTCGCCCAGCGACAGGCCGGAAACCTGGACAACGCCGGCGATGGGCAGGGAAATATTGCCCGAGCCGTCGACCGTAACGCGCCGGTCCGCAAGATCTTCGATACCCATGACGTCGACAATCAGCTTGTCGAACGGCCCGACCTTATAGTCGTAATTCTGGTCGGCACCGGTCTGCCCCTGCGGCCCCGGGAGCTCGGACATGTCGACGCGAGTCACCGAAGGACCGCCCAGCCCTTGGCCTACAAGACCCGACGCGCAGCCGGCAAGCAACACGGCAAGCGCGATCGCGGTGACGCGAGGAATCATTTTCACGCCGGTTTTCGTAATATTACGCCGCATAATTCCAGTCACTTCCGATTAAATCCATAAGCATTGGCGCACCATACCGCTGCGATCGTAATATAAAGCAGGAGCGACGGAACTCGCAGCGGATAGTCGGTCACACTGGCGAGGGCAAGCATTGCCACGACCGCGAAACCCGCGCGGCCCAATATCTGTGCCGCATAGTCCGATTCCTCGGCGACGGCGCCGCGACGGCGCCAGAGCGACGCGAACGCGACGCTCGCCATATACGCTGCCCACAACAGCAGGAGGAGAGCCGGCAAGCCGCCGGTAAGGAGCCATTCGAGATAATCGTTGTGCGCGTGGTTGAAATAGAATTGGGATACCAATCTGTCGGGTTCAGAGATCTGATATACTTCCACAAAGGTTCCGATACCGCTGCCGAACGGGAAGAAACGCCCCGTCGCTTCGGCGAGAATCGGAAAGGCGCTGAAGCGGAGTTCCGACGCAGGATCGGTCTCCAAAATGCGGTCGAGCGCCGGCGTGTTCGCGGCAACAACCAGCCCTATGACGAGCAGGAATGTCGCTATCCCCAGCCCCACAAGGCGGGAGCGGTGCCTGCCGCGCATTCCGACGACGCGGCCCTGCGCGGCCGGCGCGCGATAGACCCACCACGCGAAGACCAAACCGGCTACGGCGAGCACCATGCCGGCGCGCGATCCGGTCATCAGGATGAACGAAAGCAAAAGGCACGCCCCCGTCAGCGTCATCGCCTTGTGAAAGAAGAGCGTATCCGGCTTCCCCTTGAAGAGCGAAAGATTGGCGGCAAGAAGCGGATAGAGCGTGGCCAGCAGCGCCGCCTGATGGTTGCGATTGGCGAACAGCCCGACCCCAAGGCCGTTGTTGGTAATGCGGTAGAAATAGAGTGCGCCGTTCGACGGGCCTATCGCCTGGATCATGCCGATGACGCCGCTCAAAAGGCCGACGACGATCAGGAACTGCAATAGCTGCCGGTGCCGCCGCAAGTCGAGGGCCAGCGCGGCGATCAAAAGGGCGACCGGCCCCATCAGGGAGAAAAGCGCATTCCACGTCCGCGCCTGCGCCATCGACAGCGGCTGCCAGGGCAATTCCATTCCGGCCGCCCGGTAAACATCGGTGACGACCTCGCGTCCCGGCAAGGCCGTCCAGACGGCCGGCGGCAACGGAATCACATGCAGCACCAGCAACAGGACGACGGCCAGCGCGAACAGCAGCAGCGGCTTCCCGCGTCGCCAGGCCTCCCCGCCACAGGTGACCGCCGCGACGCAAAGCAGGACCGCTGACAAGGGGCGCCAGATCAGCAAGGACACGATATCGTCGCGGCCGCTGCCCGCCATCAGAAAGGCTGCCCCCAAGAGGACAAGCGCGATCACAAATGCCGGGCGCCCCGGACCGTCAACGCCGGCCCTGCCCCGAATCCTGTTCAAGAAACTAGTCTGCATAAAGTCGTGCACTCGCTCAGGCGCCCGCAGCGCGCAAGTTCCCGATCCGTTCGGGAGCCGTCGAGCGGTCGGTTTGCGCATAGTCAGGAACTGCGCGGCGAACAACCGCCATTGCCTTGTCGACATCCGCCCTGTCGAGCGCCTGCTCCAGTTCGTCGAGCAGCACCGCAAGTTCGGTCCAACCGAGCTTCGCTTCCTGCGCGCGCATGATGCGACTATGTTCGGTCGGCAACGGATTGTCGCCGAGCAACAATTCTTCGTACATTTTTTCGCCGGGGCGAAGCCCGACCTCCTCGATCGCTATGTCTCCATCGGGACTGGTTTCGTCGCGAACGGTGCATCCCGACAGTTGGATCATCGAATAAGCGAGGTCATAGATGCGAATGGGCTGACCCATGTCGAGCACGAAGACCTCGCCCCCTTTCGCCATCGCACCCGCCTGCATCACCAGCTGGGCCGCCTCCGGGATCGTCATGAAAAATCGCGTGACGTCGCGATGCGTCAGCGTGATGGGCCCTCCCGCAGCGATCTGTGCCCGAAAACGCGGCACGACGGACCCGCTCGAACCCAGCACGTTGCCGAACCGCACCATCGAAAAAACGGTGCCGCTTTTCACATCGGCGCGCGCCTGCAGAACCAGCTCGCAGATGCGCTTCGAGGCACCCATGATGTTGGTCGGGCGCACCGCCTTGTCGGTGCTGACGAGAATGAAGCGAGACGCGCCGACCCGTTCGGCTTCGATACAGCAGCGATAAGTGCCGAATACATTGTTGCGAAGACCTGAGATCGGGTTCGCCTCGACCAGCGGCACATGCTTGTAGGCGGCCGCATGAAACACCGTTTGCGGCAGGTGGCGGTCCATGATGCGCGCCGCCACCAACGGCTCCGAAATATCGGCGAGCTCTGCGACAATCTCGGCCCCGTCATCCGCCGCGACGCTTTCTTCGAGTTCGGTATGAATCGTGTAGAGCGCGAACTCCGACTGTTCGACGAGGATCAGGCGGCGCGGGCGGCGCGCAAGGATCTGCCGGCACAATTCCGACCCGATCGAGCCCCCGGCACCCGAAACCAGTACGACTTTGTCCTCGATGGCACCCTTTAACAAGAATTCGTCCGGCGGGACGGCGTCTCGGCCAAGCAGCTCCTCGACCTGGACATCGCGCAAATCCCGGACCGAAACCTTGCCGTCCAGGATGCTCGCCATGCTGGGGAGCGAACGGACACGCACCGAATGGGGCTTCAGCTGTTCGACGATCTGCAATCGCCGCGAACGAGGTACGCTCGGCAACGCCAAAAGTATTTCGTCGAGCGCCAACTCGCCGATCACGCGGCCGATATCGCCTGTGCCGTAAATCCGGACGCCATCGATCCGGTGCCCTTCGACGCTCGGGTCGTCGTCGAGATAGCCTGCGAGCGCCACTTGGCCGTCCTGCCGGATCGCGAACGCGAGTTGCTGCCCTGCCCGCCCGGCCCCATAAATCGCCACACGCTGACCGCGCGCCTGCCGGGCGACATGCAGAATGTCGACCAGCGCATAACGGATCGCGATGCGGCTGAGGGCAAGCAAAAGCAGGAAGATCATCGGCTGCAGCACCCCGATTGTCCGCGGCACCCCGGCAATCCCGATGAACATGAATATCGTGATCATTGGCAGCGAGACAAGCAGGCAAGCGGCCGCGAGGTCCATCATCGTCCTGCCGCCTGCGAAGCGGATGATCGATCTATAGATGCTGCACCAGCGGGCGGCGATCAGCCAGGATGGAATGACCGTCGCCAGAACGATCCCGACTGCGGGGCTGACAAGATCCCACTCACCAAGACGGATGGAAAACGCCAGCCAGACCGAAATCAGGCAGAGCACCAGGTCCATGGCCAGCGCGATCAGGCGGCGTAGCGGACGCGGGAGGTCGGCCAGCCGCCGCAATCCCGCAACGATCGACATGATGATAAAGGTGGAAAAGTCATCGGATCGAGGCCGAATCGTCATGGAAGCTGTCCAACTTTCGCAGAATTGGTCTTAATGATGAGGGCATTCCGCGTTGCCAAAGCCAACCCTTATCAACTTCATCCCGAAGGAGAAGGCGCAATCCCCGTCGATATAGGGAGAGAGAGGGTCACGCAACGGCAAAGGCCGGGTTATGGGGAAGCCTTTAGGCCGAGATCAATATCAGCCAAAGGCACCCTCTTTGGCTATGCCGCCGCGAGGCCGGACACCGAAACCCCCTTGGTCCTCAGATAGCATCTTGCCGTCCCCTCGAGGACGATCGCCGTCAAAACGCCTGATTGATAGGCGCCCGTATCGATACCGATGCGGTTCGGGCATTCGTCGATTTCGTCGCGGATCGTATGCCCATGGACGACCATAACCCCGTGATCGCGTTCATCCTGCAGGAAATCTTCCCGGATCCAGCGCAGGTCGGCGAGCGATTGCCGTTCCAGAGCTACGCCAGGGCGGATGCCGGCGTGGACGAAAACATAGTCGCCGATCGTGATGATGTCTTCGCCCTGGCCCAGGAAATCGACATGCGCCGCAGGCACCATCGCGGGAAGACGCTCGGCCACCTCCTCGAAGCTCGCGGACGTGAGGCTCAGATCGTCGTTCCAATAGCTGGCGACGGTGGCGTCGCCACCTATCCGCATGAAATAGCGCAAACGGCGGACATCGCCGGTCAGCGCCGCCAGAAAACATTCCTCGTGATTGCCGATCAGCAAACGCAAATCCTCGAACTCTTCGCGCAGGCGGATCGCCCGCTCGACGACCTCGGCGGATTGCGGACCGCGGTCCACCAGGTCGCCAAGGAGTATCAGTGTCACCCGCGCAGGACCGCGCGTCATATTATCGGCGCGGATCAGGTCGACGAGCTCCGAAAAAAGATCGTCGCGTCCATGAATGTCGCCGATCGCATAGACGCGTTGCCCCGCAGGGATGGCAAAGCTGTCCCGCGCGGAGGGATCGGGCTTGCTCTTGCGCTTCCAGAACATCAAAAGGTCCAACTTCCAAATAATTTCGCTGGCGACGCGGGCGAGCCGGGCCATCAGGCGCCCAGCGCCCCTAGCCTCCCGGCCGGCAAGAGACAATAACGGCTTGGCGAGGCAGATGTTGCACTCGGTCTGCCGGATCGCTTTATGCGGCGAACGGGGTGGTTTAAGGGTGTCGCAATCTTTGCTGCTTAATCAAGCATTAGCCACCCGGCCATTGCCCGTTTGCGGGGGGCGACCAATGCCAGAGGATCGATAGATGAAAGTGATGGCGGTCTTCGGTACGCGCCCCGAAGCGATCAAGATGTTTCCCGTCGTTCATGCTCTACAGGGACATGATGCGATCGACGTGCGCGTCTGCGTGACCGCACAGCATCGCGAAATGCTCGATCAGGTTCTCGAAATTGCACGCATCACGCCCGAGGTCGACCTCGACGTGATGACCCCCAACCAGTCGCTCGACGCGTTGCTCGCTAAACTCGTCACCAGCCTCGGCGAGACGTTCGATCGCGAAACGCCCGACCGTATCCTCGTCCACGGCGACACGCTGACAACGATGGCGGCGACGCTCGCCGCCTATTTCCGCAAGATTCCCGTGGGTCATGTCGAGGCGGGACTGCGCAGCGGCAATATCTATCATCCCTGGCCCGAGGAGGTGAACCGCAAGGTGGCGGGCGCGGTCGCCGATCTGCATTTCGCGCCAACCGAAACGGCGGCCGCCGCCTTGCGCGCCGAAAATGTGCCTGCGGAGCGAATCCACATCACCGGCAACACCGTGATCGACGCGCTGCTCGCGACGAAAGCACGGATCGACGACGAGCCTTCGCTCGCCGCGGGTCTCGATCCCCTGGCCGCGCGTTTTACGGGCCGGCGGATCATCGCGGTCACCTCGCACCGCCGCGAGAATTTCGGCGAGGGCATGAAAGCCATCGCCGAGGCGATCGCCGGGATCGCCGCGCGCGACGATGTCGCGGTCGTTTTTCCGGTCCATCCCAACCCGCATGTACGCAGCGCTATGGAGCCAATCCTCGGCAATCTCGCCAATGTCGCGCTGATCGATCCCCTCGACTATCCGCATTTCGTCCGGCTGCTCGGGATGTGCAGTCTGGTCCTCACCGACAGCGGCGGGGTGCAGGAGGAAGCGCCCTCGCTCGGCAAACCGGTTCTCGTGATGCGCGAGACGACCGAGCGCCCCGAGGGCATCGCAGCGGGCACCGCGCGGCTCGTCGGCACCGACAAAAATCGCATCGTTTCTGAAATTTTCAGCCTTTTGGACGATGAAACCGCCTATAATGCCATGGCGCGCGCCCATAATCCCTTCGGGGATGGCCGCGCGGCGGAACGAATATCGGAGATTGTTGCGCGTGCCCATTGATAGCGAACAGACGGTCACCGTCCTCGGCCTCGGCTATATCGGCCTGCCCACCGCCGCGCTGATCGCGCGCTCGGGCAACAAGGTCACCGGCGTCGATGTCAGCCAGCATGTCGTCGACACCGTCAACAACGGCAAGGTGCACATCGAGGAAGTCGATCTCGACGGGCTCGTCCAGGGCGTCGTGTCGCGCGGCGCGCTCACCGCCTCGACCGAAGTCGCTCCCGCCGACGTATTCGTCATCGCCGTGCCGACGCCGCACGACGAGGAACATCGCCCCGACATCGGCCACGTTCTTTCGGCCGCGCGCGCGATCGCGCCCCGGCTCCAGCCGGGCAATCTCGTCATCCTCGAATCGACCTCGCCCGTCGGCACGACCGAAAAGGTCGCCGCGCTGCTCGCCGAGCTCCGCCCCGACCTCAAGGTGCCGGGCGCTTGCTCGGGCGCCGCCGACATCTTCGTCGCTTATTGCCCCGAGCGCGTCCTTCCGGGCCGCATCCTTGTCGAGCTCGTCGACAACGACCGCTGCATCGGCGGCATCACCCCGCGCTGCGCGCGTCGCGCGATGACCTTCTACCGCCAGTTCGTGCGCGGCGCCTGCGTCACCACCTCGGCGCGCGCCGCCGAAATGGTGAAGCTGGTCGAAAACAGCTATCGCGACGTCAACATCGCCTTCGCCAACGAACTTTCGATGATGGCCGAGCATATGGGGGTCGACGTGTGGGAGGTGATCCGCCTTGCCAACCGTCACCCGCGCGTCAACATCCTTCAGCCGGGCCCCGGCGTCGGCGGCCATTGCATCGCAGTCGATCCATGGTTCCTCGTCCATGGCGCGCCCGAGCACAGCCGCCTGATCCG
This sequence comes from Sphingopyxis sp. PAMC25046, assembly GCF_004795895.1. NCBI lineage: Bacteria > Pseudomonadati > Pseudomonadota > Alphaproteobacteria > Sphingomonadales > Sphingopyxidaceae > Sphingopyxis > Sphingopyxis sp. PAMC25046. The sequence goes on along the minus strand of NZ_CP039250.1, from coordinate 2,144,189 downwards.
CACCGCGCGCGAGGTCAATCTTGCCAAGACCGCGCATGTCATCGGCGCCGCCGAAATGCTGGTGTCGCAGCATCCCGGCGCGCGCGTTGCCTGCCTCGGCCTCGCCTTCAAGCCCAATATCGACGATTTCCGCGAAAGCCCCGCGGTCGAGGTCGCCGCCGCGCTCGCGCGTCGCTTCGGCAAGCAGATCGAGATCGTCGAACCCTATGCGCGTGGCCTGCCGATGGAATTCGCGGGCACCGGGGCCGAACTGATCGACCTCGACAGCGCGCTGGCGGGTTGTGACCTGCTGATCGTCCTCGTCGATCACGACCTCTTCAAGTCGATCCCGATCGAGGAACGCGGCGACAAGATCGTTTATGACACCCGCGGCCTGTGGCTCGACCAGCCGAGCGGTGCGAACGGCAGCCGCCTGCACAGAGCGGCCTGACCTTCCTGCTCGCTTTTGCGCAGCAAAGTAGCCATTATCGGCTATCGATCAATCTCCATCAGGCGCCGTCCCGGCGGAAAGAACGACAGATTCCGACCTTACATGCCGATACTGAAACGCCTCGAAACCATCATTGTCGAAAAGCCGTGGGGGCGCACCGACATTCCGAGGGATTTCGGCGATTTCGGCGACCGACGAGTGGGTGAGATATGGTTTGCGCACCCGGGCGGCGCCGACGCCCCGATCATGGTCAAATTCCTCTTCACCTCGGAACGGCTATCGATCCAGGTCCATCCCGGCGACGACGACGCGCAGGCGGCGGGCTATCCACGCGGCAAGGAAGAATGCTGGCTGGTGCTCGATGCCGAACCCGATGCCGAGCTCGGCGTCGGCCTTGTCGCACCAACGACCCGCGAATTGCTGCACGACGCCGCGCTCGACGGTTCGATCGTCGACATGATCGACTGGCGCGCGGCAAAGCCCGATGATTTCGTCTATAACCGGGCCGGCACGATCCACGCGATCGGCGCGGGGCTCACCGTCGTCGAGGTGCAGCAGAATGTCGACTGCACCTATCGCCTCTATGACTATGGCCGGCCGCGTGAGCTGCATCTCGATGCCGGTCTCGCGGTATCGGAGACCGCTCCGCGACCCGACCACCGCGATGGCCGCGTCGACGCGAGCGCAAACCGCATGCTTGTCGACGGTCCGCACTTCCGCCTGCTCCACCTCTCAGGGCTCGAGGCCGTAACATTCCTGCCACGGGAAACGGCCGACTTCACCTTCACCCCATTGTCACGGGGGTGCAGCATTGCCGGCGAAACGGTAAAGCTGGGCGAATGCGTGGCGACGGATCGCGCAGACGCCATCGCGCTCGCGTCCGGCGCGCGCGCACTGCTATGTTGGCCCGCCTGATTTCCTTCCCTAAAGGCCCGATATGAACAGCATCGTCCCCGTCATCCTATCCGGCGGCTCGGGCACGCGCCTGTGGCCGATGTCGACTGGCGCCGCGCCCAAACAGTTCCAGCCGCTGACCGGAAGCGACAGCATGTTCCGGCAAACGCTCGATCGGGCGGTCGACCGCACCCGCTTCGCCGCACCGCTTATCGTGTGCGGTCCTGGCCATGTAGCTTTTGTCGAGGCCGATCTGGCGGCGGCGGGGGTTACCGATGCGCGGATCATCGTTGAGCCAGCAGCACGCAACACCGCTCCGGCGATCGCGCTCGCGGCGCTTGCGACGCTCGCCGCCGATCCGGCCGCGATGATCCTCGTGATGCCGGCCGACCATGTGATGACCGACGTCCCGGCCTTCCTCGACGCGATCGAGACTGCGCGCCCGGCGATCGCGGCCGGTGCGCTCGCCACCTTCGGCATCGCCCCTGCCTATCCCGAAACCGGTTATGGCTATATCGCCGCGGGCGACCCGCTGACCGGCGCGCCGGGCGTCCACACGGTGCGGCGCTTCGTCGAAAAGCCGCCGCGCGACAAAGCCGAGGAAATGCTCGCCGAGGGTGGTCATTACTGGAACGCCGGCATCTTCCTGATGCGTGCCGACCGTTTCCTCGCCGAACTCGAACGACAACAACCCGCGATGGCTTCGTCGTGCGCCGCCTCTGCGGCGGCGGCACGGCACGACGGTGTGCAAATTCATCCCGGCGACGAAGCCTTCCTTGCCAGCCCGTCGAACTCGATCGACTATGCCGTGATGGAGGGTGCCGAAAGCGTAGTCGTCGTCCCGGTCGATCCCGGCTGGTCCGACGTCGGCGGCTGGGCGGCGCTGCACGACCTCGGCGGCAAGGACGAAGCGGGCAATGTTCGCATCGGCGACGTGATCGCGATCGGCGCGGCCGGCAATTATCTCCGCGCCGACAAGGGCAGGCGCATCGCGGTCGTCGGCGTTTCCGATCTGGTGGTCGTGACCCATGGCGACGACATTTTGATCATTCCGCGCGACCGCGCGCAGGAGGTCAAGGCAATCGTTGAACATCTCGCCGGCAATCCGCCGGCCTGAAGTCAAACGCCTTCCCCTTGCGGCCCCGCCGCCCATCGCCCATATCGCGCGGCATGACCAATCCCCATGCGCAAAGTGCCGCGCCCTGGCACGGAACCACCATCCTCTCTGCCCGCAGCGAAGACAAGGTCGTCATCATCGGCGACGGCCAGGTGTCGATGGGCCAGACGGTGATGAAACCCAATGCCCGCAAGGTGCGGCGTCTCCACGACGGCAGTGTCATCGGCGGCTTCGCGGGCGCGACCGCCGACGCATTCACCCTCTTCGAACGGCTCGAGGCTAAGCTCGAGCGCCATAACGGCCAATTGCTACGCGCCGCGGTCGAACTCGCCAAGGACTGGCGCACCGACAAATATCTCCGCAATCTGGAAGCGATGATGATCGTCGCCGACAAGGAGGTCACGCTCGTCATCACCGGCAACGGCGACGTGCTGGAACCCAAGGGCGGAATCGCAGCGATCGGCTCGGGCGGCAATTACGCGCTTTCGGCCGCGCGCGCGCTCGCCGACTATGAAAAGGACCCCGAGGTGCTGACGAAGAAGGCGATGGAGGTCGCCGCCGACATCTGCGTTTACACCAACGACCAGTTCACGTCCGAGACCATCGACATCAAGGGCTAAGCCACTATGGTCGCGAGGTGATTCAAGCGCTCCCTCGCCGCCATTTCGTCGCCGCCTGCGCCGCAGTCGCACTCCCCGGCTGCGCGACCACCACCGCACGCCCCCCTTCCGCCTGCCTCACGCCGGTGAAGGCAACGCCCGACCGCGTCATCCGCACCCTTGCCGGCCTGCGCCCCTATCGCCCCGGCGGCTTCGTCGTCCGCGCCGATACGCTCGGCGCCAAGCGGCTCGTCCACAATTACGGCCACGGCGGTTCGGGCATCACTATGAGTTGGGGCACCGCGAAACTCGCGGTCGAGATGGGCGCACCCGGCCACGCCGGCCCCGTCGCGGTGATCGGCGCCGGCATCGTCGGCCTGTCGACCGCGCGGCTGCTGCAGGAGGCGGGCTTTTCCGTCACCGTCTATGCCAAGGCGCTGCCGCCTGACACGACCTCGAACATCGCCGGCGGGCAATTCCACCCCTTCGGCCTGTTCAAGACCGACGCCGTGACCCCCGAATGGCGGCGGCAGTTCACCGCGGCGCTCGATTACAGCTGGCGGCGCTTCCAGATCATGGTCGGCGACGATTATGGGGTGCGCTGGCTGACGACCTATTCCGAAGGCACGCCCGAGGAGCCCAAGCTTGCGACCTTCCCGCCTGCGGCGCGCGCGCTTCACCGAGACGAGCATCCCTTTCCGGTCGAGCGGCTCTGGCAATATGACACGATCTATGTCGAAACCGGCCGCTACCTCCGCCAGATGATGCGCGATATCGAGGGCGCGGGCGGCCGCATCGCGGTACGCAGCTTCGCCACGCCCGCCGAGATCGCGTCGCTCCCCGAAACGCTCGTCTTCAACTGCACCGGGCTCGGCGCGCGCGAGCTGTTCGGCGACACGGAATTGATCCCGATCCGCGGCCAGCTCGCCATTCTCATCCCGCAGCCCGAGGTGCGCTATGCCTTCACCGGCGAGGCGGGCTATATGTTCCCGCGCGCCGACGGGATCGTGATCGGCGGCAGCTACGAACGCAACATATGGGAGGCCGAGCCCCAACCCGATCGCATCGCGCGCATCGTCGCCTCGCACCAGAAGCTGTTCGCGGGTTTCCGCTGCCCGGCTTGACTTGACCCCGCTTGACTTGATCGGCCCCCTTCCCATCTAGCCGTCACATGAAATTCTTTCTGCTGGACCTCTCCGACATATGAACAAAGACCTGACCCCGAAGGCGATCGTCGCCGCGCTCGACACGCATATCATCGGCCAGACCGCGGCGAAGCGCGCGGTCGCGGTGGCGCTGCGCAACCGCTGGCGCCGCCAGCAGCTGTCTCCCGACCTGCGCGACGAGGTCAGCCCCAAGAACATCCTGATGATCGGGCCCACGGGCTGCGGCAAGACCGAGATTTCGCGCCGCCTCGCGAAGCTCGCCGACGCGCCTTTCATCAAGGTCGAGGCGACCAAGTTCACCGAGGTCGGCTATGTTGGCCGCGACGTCGAACAGATCGCACGCGACCTTGTCGAGGAAGCGGTGCGGCTCGAGAAGGACCGCCGCCGCGAAGCGGTGCGTGCCGCCGCCGAAGAGGCGGCGATGGAGCGGCTGCTCGACGCGCTCACGGGCAAGGGCGCCAGCGAGGCGACACGCCAGAGTTTCCGCCAGCGCATCCGTGAGGGTCACCTTGACGAGAGCGAGGTCGAGATCGAGGTCGTCGACGCGCCCATGTCGTTCGAATTGCCCGGCCAGCCGGGGCAGATGAGCATGATCAACCTGTCGGACATGCTCGGCAAGGCGATGGGCGGCCCGCCCAAGAAGCGCCGCAAGCTGAAAGTCATCGAGGCCGCGACGCGGCTGATCGAGGAAGAGCAGGACAAGCGGCTCGACCAAGATGATGTCGCGCGCGTCGCGCTCGCCGATGCCGAGGCGAACGGCATCGTCTTCCTCGACGAGATCGACAAGATTGCGGTCAGCGACGTGCGCGGCGGCTCGGTGAGCCGCGAGGGCGTCCAGCGCGACCTGTTGCCGCTGATCGAGGGCACGACGGTCGCGACCAAATATGGCCCGATGAAGACCGATCATATCCTCTTCATCGCGTCGGGTGCCTTCCATGTTGCCAAGCCCAGCGATCTCCTCCCTGAACTCCAAGGCCGCCTCCCCATCCGCGTCGAACTCGGCGCGCTTTCCGAAGAGGATTTTGTTCGTATTCTCAGCGAGACAAAGGCCGGACTTCCCGAACAATATGCGGCGCTGCTCGGCACCGAGGGCGTGACGCTGAACTTCACCGATGAGGCCATCGCGCGCGTCGCGAAACTCGCGGCAGAGGTGAATGAAAAGGTCGAGAATATCGGCGCGCGCCGGCTCCAGACGATCATGGAGCGGCTGGTCGAGGAAATCAGCTTCACCGCCGAAGACGCGGGCGGCACGACGCTCGACATCGATGCCGCCTATGTCGACAGCCAGCTCGCCGACGTCGTCGGCGACACCGACCTCAGCAAATATGTCCTTTAGGGTGCAACGGCCAACCGCCGGTTGCGACCTCTCTTATCAATCACCATCCGGACTTGACCCGGAAGCCATAGCCGCGCCGTCATAAGGGCTCCCGGATCAAATTCGGAATAACGAAGCAAAATAGACGCCTGATCGCTCACCTCAAAGTCGCTCTCCCTCAAGCCGTCACACACTCGAATCCACCCCCGACTGGCAAACCCAAATCCCGCTTCTTTTCAAACCGTCCGTTTACCGAACTTCATTTGACTTTCGCGCGCCGTCAATGCGATGAACGGGTGACACGGTCGAACCTGGGTCAAACGGCCGGCACGGAGACAGCAATGACGGATGAGGACGTCGCCCCCGAACAGGGCGAGTTGGCGATCACGCGCACCGGCGATCGGCTTCGGCTGGCGCGGGAAGCGGCGGGTCTGTCGCTCGCCGATGTGGCGACGCGGACGCGCATCACCCAGCGCCATCTCGCCGCGATCGAAAAGTCAGATTTTTCGGAACTTCCGGGCCGAACCTATGTCACGGGTTTCGCGCGCGCCTATGCCCGTGCGGTCGACCTGCCCGAGGCCGAAATCGGCGCTGCGGTGCGTCAGGAACTCGAAGACGACGAATATGGCTCGCGGCCGCTTTACGAAGCCTACGAACCGACCGATCCCGCGCGGCTGCCGACCGCGCGACTGACCTGGACCCTGGTCATCGTCACGCTGCTGCTCGCATCGGCTTATGGCGTCTGGCGTTTCCTGTCGGTCGAACCCGACGAGGCTTTGATCGCCGCGCAGAACCGTGCCGCCGATGAATCCGAAGCGCCGCAGAGCGACGCCGCCGCGACGCCCGCGACCAAGGCGGGCGCGGTCGCGGCCAACGCGCCGGTCGTGCTGACCGGCCTGTCGGAAGTCTGGATCGGCTTCGACGATGCGACGGGCAAGACCGAGAATTGGCGCACGCTCGAGGCGGGCGAAGTCTATCAGGTGCCGCCGGCCTATATCGAACAATTCACGCTGCGTACGAGCATTCCTCAAGCGCTGCGGGTCACGGTCGGCGGCCGTGACGTCGGGTCGATCGGCCCCGCCGACACGCTCGTGAAAGGCATTTCGCTGAAACCCGCCGATCTTGTCGCGCCCACCGGAGGCAGCGGCGCGGCAGCCCCCGCGGGGCCGCGCCCCAAAGGCTGACTGCCGCGACGATCAGGGGCAAACAGGGCTTGAAACGCCGGTCGTTCGGGCCGGTTCGAACGGCAGCGCGCCTAAATGGGTTTGCACTGGCGCCGATTGCCGCGTTATGGACGGCGAAATTGGTTAATCAGTGGGGGCCTAACGGCAGATGATGATGCGTCAGATCACTTTCCTCGGAGCGGCAACGATCGCGCTCACAGCGGCGATGCCGGCAGCGGCGCAGGATAATAATATCGGCAAGCGCGTCGATCGGCTCGAAAAGGAAATGCGGGCGGTCCAGCGTTCGGTCTTCCCGGGCGGTAGCCCGACCTTTTTCGAAGGCGAGATCGCGCCCGACAATACCCCGGGCGAACGTTCGCGCACCAACGCCCCGGTGATCGACCTGACCGCGCGCGTCGATGCGCTTGAGGCGCAGTTGCAGATGCTGACCGGGCAGACCGAGCAGAACGCCTTCCAGCTGCGCGAGCTCGAAAAGGCGTTCACCGCCTACAAGGCCGAAATGGACAAACGCTTCGCCGATCCAGCAGCGGTCGATCCGGCGGCGGCTGACCCGGCGGCCACCCCCGCGAGCCTCGCCCCCGTGGTCAAGGCACCCGCGACCGCTGCCGCGACACCCGCGAAAAAGCCGGCCAGCAAACCTGCGGCAAAGCCCGGCGCGCCCGACGCGGCACGGCTCGCGCTTGTAAAAAAGGTCGAAGTGCCGTCGACGGGCAACGAGACCAAGGATGCCTATGATTATGGCTATCGCCTGTGGGACGCCAAACTCTATCCCGAAGCGCAGGCGCAGCTGAAGACAGTCGTCGCCGAATGGCCGAAGAGCAGCTATGCGAGCTTTGCGCAGAATCTGCTCGGCCGCGCCTATCTCGACGAAGGCAAACCGAGCCTCGCCGCGGTCGCCTTCTACAATAATTACAAGGACCGCCCGAGCGGCCCGCGCGCGCCGCACAGCCTCGTTTACATGGGCATCGCGCTCGACAAGCTCGGTCGCAAGGCCGACGCCTGCAAGGCGTTCCGCGAGCTCGACGAAGTCTATGGCGACAAGGCGCCACAGGATGTCCGCACCGATGCTGCCGCCGCAAAAGCAAAAGCAGGCTGCTGATCGCGACGTCGCCGGCCGGCTCGCCGGCGATATCGCGGCGCTGCTCGGCCCCGACTGGCACCGGCTCCATTACGGCGTTGCGGTATCGGGCGGCCCCGACTCAATGGCTTTGCTCTGGCTGATGACCAGCCTGCTGCCCGGACAGGTCTGGGCGGCGACGGTCGATCATGGTCTGCGCAAGGGATCGGACGACGAGGCGCGGATGGTCGCGGGTTTTTGCGCGCGCGAGCATATCCCGCATTCGACGCTGCGTCCGCCGGCGCCGATCACCGGATCGCAGCAGGCCGCTGCGCGCGCCGAACGCTACCGCCTGCTCGAACAATGGCGCGAAGCGAACGCGCTCGACCATATCGTCACCGCGCATCACGCCGACGACCAGCTCGAAACGATCGTGATGCGGCTCAACCGGTCGAGCGGTGTCGGCGGGCTCGCCGCGATCCGCGCGAAGAACGGCCTGCTTCTGCGCCCGCTGCTTGACTGGCGGCGAAGCGAACTCGTGCACCTCGCGCTCGAAAACGACCTTCCCTTCGTGGACGATCCGTCGAACAGCGACGATCGCTTCGACCGCGCACGGCTGCGCCATGCGCTGCGATCGCAGACCGCGCTTGACCCGGTGGCGTCGGCGCGGTCGGCGGCGTGGCTAGCCGAAGCCGACGAGGCGCTCGACTGGGCGGTCGAACGCCTGGTCGCCTCATGGCCCGACGCCTCCGACATCGCGGTAATCCGCGACGATGGATATCCGCCCGAAATGTTCCGCCGCATCGTCGCGCAACGTTTGCGCGCCAACGCGCCGCAACTGGTCCTGCGCGGCGCCTCACTCGACGGCGTCATCGCGGCAATGCGGCAGGGGCGCCGCGCGATGGTCGGCGCGCTGCTGATCGATGCCGTGCGCGGCCTCGAGGGGACGATCTGGCGCATTTCCGCGGCGCCGCGGCGGAAAGCCCCTAAAAAGGCCTGATTGCCTCATTGTCATTTAACCCGATTATCCTATCTTGTGGGGATCAGCTTCGCATGTGCGCGCGACGATAGGAAAGATTCCGAATGCAGGACGACAAGGAACCGCAGGGCAACCCCTGGATGAAGAGCGTGATGATCTGGAGCGGCATCCTGCTCGCCATGCTCCTCGTCGCCTCGATGTTCGGCGGCGCCGCGCAGCCCGCGGGCAGTCCGCTCGCTTATTCGGAATTCCGCCAGAAGGTCGAGGAAGGCAGCGTCAAGGACGTCGTCCTCTCCGAAGACAAGGTCACGGGCACGCTTTCGAACGGCGACCGCTTTACCGCGAACGTCGTGCGCGATCCCGAGCTGCTCAAGATGCTCAATGAAAATGGCGTCAAATATGATGGGAAAGCAACCGAAGTACCGAATTTCTGGATGTATATGCTCGTCCAGTCGCTGCCCTTCCTGCTGATCCTCGGCATTGCCTTCTTCGTCTTCCGCCAGGTTCAGAAGAATAACGGCTCGGGCGCGATGGGCTTCGGCAAGTCGCGCGCCAAGATGCTCACCGAAAAGCAGGGCCGCGTGACCTTCGACGATGTCGCGGGCATCGACGAGGCGCGCGAAGAGCTCGAGGAAATCGTCGAATTCCTGAAGGATCCGACCAAATTTTCGAAACTCGGCGGTCAGATTCCGAAGGGTGCCTTGCTCGTCGGCTCGCCCGGCACCGGCAAGACCTTGCTCGCCCGCGCGATCGCGGGTGAGGCGGGCGTGCCCTTCTTCACCATTTCGGGTTCGGATTTCGTCGAAATGTTCGTCGGCGTTGGTGCTTCGCGTGTTCGCGACATGTTCGAACAGGCCAAGCGCAACGCACCTTGCATCGTCTTCATCGACGAAATCGACGCCGTCGGCCGCCACCGTGGCGCCGGGCTTGGCAACGGCAATGACGAGCGCGAACAAACGCTGAACCAGCTTCTTGTCGAAATGGACGGCTTCGAAGCTAACGAGGGCATCATCATCGTCGCGGCGACAAACCGTCCCGACGTGCTCGACCCCGCGCTGCTGCGTCCGGGCCGCTTCGACCGCCAGGTCGTCGTGCCGCGCCCTGACATCGAAGGCCGTCAGAAGATACTCGAAGTCCACACGCGCAAGAAGCCGCTCGCCCCCGATGTCGACCTGCGCCGGATCGCGCGTGGCACTCCCGGCTTCTCGGGCGCCGATCTGGCTAATCTTTGCAACGAAGCGGCGCTGCTCGCCGCGCGCAAGGGCAAGCGCCTGATCGCCTCGAACGAGTTCGAGGAAGCGAAAGACAAGGTGATGATGGGTGCCGAGCGTCGCTCGATGGTGATGACCGAGGACGAGAAGAAGGCGACCGCTTATCACGAAGCCGGTCACGCGCTGGTCTCGCTCCACGTCGAGCACAACGACCCGCTTCACAAGGTCACGATCATCCCGCGCGGCCGCGCGCTGGGGGTGACGTGGAACCTGCCCGAACGCGACCGCTATTCGCAGAATATGAAGCAGATGAAGGCGCGCCTCGCGCTCTGTTTCGGCGGCCGCATTGCCGAGCAGCTCATTTATGGCAAGGACGAGCTCAACACGGGCGCCTCGAACGACATTCAGCAGGCGACCGACATGGCCCGCGCGATGGTCATGGAATATGGCATGTCCGAAAAATTGGGCTGGCTACGCTATCGCGACAACCAGGACGAGGTCTTCCTCGGCCACAGCGTGTCGCGCGCCCAGAACATGTCGGAAGAAACCGCCAAGTTGATCGACGCCGAGGTTCGCCGCCTCGTCGAGGAAGGCGAAAAGGTCGCGCGCAAGGTACTTACCGACCATCTCGACGAGCTCCACCTGCTCGCCGGCGCGCTGCTCGAATATGAGACGCTGTCGGGCGAGGAGGCGAAGCGCGCGATCAAGGGCGAGGACATCGGCCGCGAGGATGATGCTGACAAGCGTGGCACCCCGGTTTCGGGTCATGCCGGCGGCGTTCCGCAGATCAAGCGCAAGCCGCGCCCGTTCGGCGACGCCAATCCGCAGGGCGCGTAGGGCTCGGTCTGGCTCCCTCTTCAGGGACCATTCATTGGCTGGGGGGAAGGTGCGGCGCATGATCAACGCGAAACATGCGCGCCTCCTGCCTCTCCTGCTCATCGCTCCCCTCCTCTGTGCCATGGCGCCGGGCGACATGAGCGTAGCGGCGTTTCTCGCACGCGCGGCATCGATCGAGCGGCTCGGTCCGCTCGCGCTCGCGACACCGCAAGGCCATCAACTCAAAGGTGAGGTCATCGCGGCAGGCAAACGCTACAAGGCACGTATCGATGCCGAACGCCGTGCCGGTCGCAAGACGACGAGTTGTCCGCCTGAGTCGGGCGATCTCAGCCCCGATCAATGGCTGTCGCATCTGCGCAGCTATCCGGTTTCCGTGCGGCGGAAAGTCAGCATCTATTCGGCCTTCGATGCCCTGATGAAGAAACGCTATCCCTGCCCTGTCTGATGCGCCAAAGATGCTGGCGAGGACCAAGGGAGGAAGCGATGACGGGCAAGAAGTGGGGCATTCTGGCGGCGGCAGCGCTTCTGGCGATCGGCGCCCCGCCCGCGCTGGCGCAGAGCACAGGCACGCTGACCAGCAAGGTCGAACTAGAAAAATCGACCCCTGCCGCAGACGGACAGCCCGCAACCAAGACGTACCTCACGCCGGACATCGTCGTTCCGGGCGACCGGGTGCGCATCTCGCTCGCCTTCACAAATAACGGCGCGGAACCTGCGTCGGGCGTGGTGATCGCCAATCCGATCCCGCAAGCACTGTTGTTCGACGGCACCGACGACGAGGCGGGTTTCGGCGTCTCGGTGGACAGCGGCAAACAGTTTGCGCCGCTTTCCGACTTGGCGGTGCCGGTCGAGGGCGGAGCGACCCGCCCCGCGACCGCGGCCGACGTTACGCATGTCCGCTGGAAGTGGGCCGACGCGGTCGCGCCCGGCCAGACGCGCACGGTCGCCTTTTTCGGGCGTGTGCGGTAACCCCTCGGAATGACGATCTATTGCGACGAATCGGGCGGGCTCAACGCCGGCGCGATGACCTTCTCGGCGGTGATGCTCACCCCCCAGGCAGCGACCGAAATCCACGATCGTTTCCGCGGCGTCACCGGGCTGCGCGGCGAACTCAAAGGTAGTCGTATTAGTCTTGTCGAGCGCGCCTACCTGCTCGAACTGTTCGACCGCGCCGGCGGCAGGGCATGGGTCGCGGTCGCCGAGCGCGACAAGCTGGCGCAGAATCCCGGCGGCACCCTGCCTAGTGATCTCGAGCTCTACGGCGCATTGCTCAACAGCGCGGTCGGCCACTGGCTTCCGGAAACGGGAGGCGTCTGCACCGACGTCGTGATAGACGACGGGCGCTACGATCCCGAAATCCTGGCGCATGTCCGCGAGGAGATTCAGGCCGGGCTCGGTCAGTGGGGGCGCGCCTCGCTCGCAGACAGCCGTCGCAGCGATGGCGTTCAGATCGCCGATGTGATCGCCAACAGCCTGTTCAACATCGTGGTCGGCTCGCCGCGTGCGCACCGCATCCAGCGCATTCTGGAGCCGATGCTGGCTTCGAAGACGATCCGGATCGCCGAACTGACGCACGTTGACTGACAAAAGGGCCGCAGTTTCCTGCGGCCCCCTTGGTGATCGATTTTTCGGCAGCGCTTATTCGAAGTCGCCGCCACCGCCTGCGGGGCTGCGCGGCGGCGCCGCCGCGGTCAGGCGCAGCGCTTCGGCCGAGCGGCTGATCGAGCTGATTTCATCGGGCGTGTCGTCATCGTCAACGACAACCTTCTGCATCGAACCGACCAGCGTTTCCTGCAGATCCTTGGGACGAATCGTCTGTTCGGCGATCTCGCGCAGCGCGACGACGGGATTCTTGTCGCGGTCGCGGTCGACGGTCAGTTCCGAACCACCCGAGATTTCCCGTGCGCGATGCGCGGAGAGCAGAACCAGGTCGAAGCGGTTGGAAATCTTGTCGACGCAATCTTCGACGGTAACGCGGGCCATATTGTTTCCTTAGGTATCGGAGAAGCCAGCCCAAGGGCGTGGCGGCAAGCGCTACGCGCTAGCAGCCCGGCCCTATTATGTCAATCGGAGGGCACTCTTGCGACATTTGCGGCCGCCAGCCTATGAACGATCAATGAGCGACCTCTGCCCTTCCGCCGACCTGCACCAGAGCCTGTCGGCGGACGTAGCGGGTCATCGTATAGAACTGCTCTTCGACGGCGGCGATCGGCTGACACGGCTGCTCGATCTGATCAACGGCGCGGCGCACAGCATCGACCTCATCATGTATATCTTCGAGGACGATACGGCGGGTCGGCGCATTCTCGATGCCATGCTGGCGGCAACGAAGCGCGGCGTCCGCATCCGTGCGGTGATCGACAGTTTCGGATCGGGCGACACGCCCGACAGCCTCTTCGCCCCACTCCGCGAAGCGGGCGGCAGTGTTACCTTCTTCTCGCGCCGCTGGCGGTCGACCTATCTTATCCGCAATCATCAAAAGCTGATTCTGATCGACGACTATATCGCGGTCACCGGCGGGTTTAATATCGCCGACGATTATCTGAGCCCGCCGCGCAGCGACTGCTGGTTCGACATCGGAATGATTGTGAAAGGTCCGACGGTCGCTCGCGCCGCGCGATGGTTCGCCGAGATCCACGAGTACACCGTCAACAACGACGGCAAGGTGCTGACCTTGCGGAGGCTGATCCGCGAATGGCCTGTCGATGGCGAGGCTGTCTCTTGGCTCGTCGGGGGACCGACGCAGCGCCTCTCTCCCTGGGCACGGGCGGTTCGCGCCGACCTGGATGATGCGCGGCAGCTGGATATGGCGATGGCCTATTTCTCGCCGGGTCAGGGAATGCTGCGCCGGCTCGGCCGCGTCGCCCGGCGCGGCCGCGCGCGGTTCGTGATGGCGGGCAAGTCGGACAATCCGGCAACGATCGGCGCGTCACGGCTGCTCTATGGCTATCTTTTGCGCAAGACCGCCGAGGTCTGGGAATATCGGCCGTGCCGGTTGCACATGAAGCTGATCGTCATCGACGATGTCGTCTATATCGGATCGGCCAATTTCGACGTACGCAGCCTGTTCGTGAACGTCGAGGTGATGGTGCGGATCGCCGACGCTGGCTTCGCCGAAAAGATGCGCAACTTCCTCACGGCGCTCCGGCCCGACTGCGAGATCATCACGTCGCAGTCGCACAAGGCGCGCGGCAGTTGGCTGACGCGGCTGCGCTGGACGCTAGCCTGGTTCGTCGTTGGCGTCGTCGACTATACGGTATCGCGAAAACTCAACTTCGGGCTCGGCGACCCCGACCCGGACGTTTAGCCTTTTCTCGGACAGTCAGTCCTTCCAGCCCCAGAAGAGGAAGCAGGGCGGGACATTGACCCACTCGAATGCATTGTCGATGCGGTTGAAGTGCGCCGCGAGGAAATCGCGCGCGCGGGCGCGGAATTGATAGACGAGGAAAGCGCCGCCTGGACGCAATACACGGTGTGTCGCCGCTGCGATGGCGGGGCCGACGCCGGCGGGCAGCGTCGAGAATGGCAGACCGGAGAGGACATAATCGGCCTTTTCGAAGCCATGCGCGCGAATAATTTCCTCGACGTTGGCCGCTGAGCCATGAATCGCGATAAAGCGGCTGTCGCGGATGTCCTTGCGAAGATAATCGATGAATTCCTCGTTGGTGTCGATCGCGATCAGCGTCGCGTCGCCCGTCATCCGTTCGAGGATGGGGCGGCAGAAAGTGCCCACGCCCGGGCCATATTCGACGAACAGCTTGGTATTCTTCCAGTCGACAGGCTTCAGCATGTGGCGGATCAGCGTCGGCGACGACGGCACGATCGAGCCCACCATGACCGGGTGCTTGATAAAGCCGCGCACGAACATACCCCACGGCCCGAAAAAGCGCTTGAGGCCCACGCGCAGCCGGCGGGCAAGCGGGGCTTTCGTTTGTTGGGCCTGCGCCCGCGGATTGGTCATGATGGCTTTCGCGTTGTTGCGGTTGGTCAAATGCGTGGCAAAATCGTGGCGGTCACGCAAGGAAAGAGTCTGTCTTGACTCTGGACAGCGGGGCGCCCGCGTGTAGGGAGAAGCCACGTTACCGACGGCAAACAAAGAAGGGGCGGACATGGCGACGACATCGCATTCCATCCCTTCGGACCGCATGGCGGTGCTGTTTGCCGTCATGCTGGTCGCCGCGGCAGGCAATACGGCGATGCAGTCGATCCTGCCCGCCATCGGCGCCAAGCTGCACATTCCCGACGTTTGGGTTAGCCTCGCTTTCAGCTGGTCGGCGCTGCTTTGGGTGCTCACCGCGCCGCACTGGGCGCGCCAATCCGACAAACGTGGACGCAAGGCGCTGATGGCGCTCGGCGTCACCGGCTTCCTCTCGTCCATGGCACTGTGCGGTATCGTATTGTGGGCCGGGTTGAACGGCCTTGTCGGTGCCGGGCTCACCTTCATCGTCTTCGCTCTGTTCCGTAGCCTTTACGGCGGGCTCGGATCCGCATCTCCTCCCGCGGTGCAAGCCTATGTCGCGTCGCGCACCGACCCCGCGGAACGTACGCAAGCCCTGTCGCTTGTCTCCTCCTCTTTCGGACTCGGGACGGTGATCGGGCCGGCGGTCGCTCCCTATTTCATCCTGCCCGTCGTGGGACTGGCCGGACCCATGATCGTCTTCGCGTTGATTGGACTGATCGTCTTGATCATGCTGCGCTGGCGCCTGCCGAACGACACGCCCCGCTTTGCCGCACGCGGCGCCGTCGCGCCCTACCCTCTGTCCGCCGGTCCTGCCGAACCGACGGGCGAAGAGGAAAACGATCCGGACGCTCCCGAGCAGGAACCTCTCGGCTGGCGTGACGGCCGAGTCCGTCCATGGTTGCTCGCGGGTTTCCTCGGCGGACAGGCTCAGGCGATGATGCTGGGCGTCATCGGCTTCCTCGTCCTCGATCGCCTGCAATTGCGCGCCGACCCGGACACCGCCGCCAGATTGACCGGCACGGTGCTGATGGCGGGCGCGTTCGCGACCCTGCTCGCTCAATGGGGCCTGATCCCGCTGTTCAAACTGACCCCGCGCCCGACGGTATTATGGGGCGCCGTGCTCGCGATCGGCGGGATATTGACGACCGGCCTCGCGCAGGACCTCCACGGCATCGTGATCGGCTTTGCGCTCGGTTCGCTCGGTTTTGGCCTGTTCCGGCCCGGCTTCACCGCCGGCGCCTCGCTCTCGGTTCCGCGTCGCGACCAAGGAGCGGTCGCCGGCATGACCGCGTCGATCAACGGATCGGCCTATATCGTATCGCCCGCCATCGGCGTGCTGCTCTACAATTGGCATCCGATGGTCGCATATGGGTTGATGGCCGGCTTCTGCGGCTGGCTGATCCTGTGGGGCTGGTCGGCGTTGAAACCAAACCAGCCCTCGACCGATCTTTAGGAGTAGCGGCTCAGTCCCGCGTGTCGTCGTGCTTACGGTCGCGGATCGGCTTGAGCATGCCGGGAGCAAAGAAGCCGATCGGGTCGACGCTCATTGCGGCCTGCTTGATCTCGCCCTGGATCTTTTCATAGTCCCGCTCCATCGCTTCGGTCACCGAAGCGCGGGTGTCTTTGAGGGCGGTCTCGAAGTCCTCCATCGTCACCGTATCGCTGCCCATCGAGCGCTTGAGCGCCGCGAGGCCCGCACGCCGTGTCAGATCCTCCAGGTCGGCGCCGGTGAAGCGATCGGATTTTTCGGCGAGAATGCCTAGGTCCACGTCGTCCGCGAGCGGCATCTTCGCCGTCTGGATTTCGAGGATGCGCTTGCGCCCCTCGGCATTCGGCACCGAGACGTAGATGAGTTCGTCAAGCCGCCCCGGGCGCAGCAGCGCGGGGTCGATCAGGTTCGGGCGGTTCGTCGCGCCGATGACGACGACCGATTGCATCTCCTCGATCCCATCCATCTCGGCGAGTATCGTGTTGACGACGCGTTCGGTCACCTGCGGTTCGCCCGATGTGCCGCTGCCCCGCGCAGGCACCAGGCTATCGAGTTCATCGATAAAAATGATTGTCGGCGCGACGGCACGCGCGCGCTGGAATAGTCGCGCGATCTGCTGCTCACTCTCACCATACCATTTGGACAAAAGGTCCGAGGATTTGATCGAGATGAAATTGGCATCGGATTCGCGCGCTGCGGCCTTGGCCAGCAATGTTTTGCCGGTTCCGGGCGGTCCATAGAGCAGAAAGCCCTTCGCGGGACGGATTCCCAGGCGCCGGAACGCCTCGGGATTCTTCAGCGGCAGTTCGATCCCTTCGATCAACTTGTCTCGCGCCGCGTCGAGGCCGCCGATGTCGCTCCAGCGGGTCTTGGGCGCCTGCACCATCACCTCGCGCATCGCTGACGGCTGGACGCGTTTCAGCGCATTGTTGAAATCCTCGCGCGTCACGCGCAATTCCTCGAGCACCTCGGGCGGGATCGTCCCTTCCTCGAGATTGAGCTTGGGCATGATCCGGCGAACGGCTTCGATCGCCGCTTCACGGGTCAGCGCCGCCATATCAGCGCCAACGAAACCGAAGGTCGTGCGCGACAGCTCATCCAGATCGACATTGTCGGCGAGCGGCATGCCGCGCGTGTGGATGCCTAATATCTCGCGGCGCCCTTTCTCGTCGGGAACGCCGATCACGATCTCGCGGTCAAAACGACCGGGACGTCGCAGTGCCTCGTCGATCGCGTCGGGGCGATTGGTAGCGGCAATGACGACAAGATTCGTCCGCGGCTCCAACCCGTCCATCAGCGTGAGCAACTGCGCCACGAGCCGCTTTTCGGCCTCGCCCTGCACCTGCCCGCGTTTCGGCGCGATCGAATCGATTTCGTCGATGAACAGGATCGAGGGCGCAGACTTGGCCGCCTGCTCGAAGATGTCGCGCAAACGCTTTTCGGACTCGCCATAGGCGCTGCCCATGATCTCGGGCCCGTTGATCAGGAAGAATTGCGCTTCGCTTTCGTTGGCCACCGCGCGCGCGAGCCGCGTCTTGCCCGTTCCCGGCGGGCCATGCAGCAGTACCCCGCGGGGCGGATCAACGCCGAGGCGGCGGAACAATTCGGGATAACGGAGCGGCAGTTCGACCATCTCGCGCAGCTGGTCAATCGTCTCGCCCAGCCCGCCGAGATCATCGTAGGTGACGTCGGTGCGGCGCGCATCCTGTGGCTCTTGATATTCGGGGAGCAGTTCGATTTCGGTATTCTCGTCGATGAAGACGACGCCTTTGGGGCTCGCCGACACGACGAGCAGGCGGACCTCGGCGAGCGCATAGGCCGGCGCGTTGAGCATCTGGCGAAGCTGCGGCGGCATGTCGCCCGATGGCAGCCGCTGCTGCCCGGCGGTCGCGACCGTATCGCCTGCAACGACTGGACGGCCGAAGAAGCTGCGCTTCAATGCGTTGGCCGATCCCTGCAACCGCAGATTTTCCTGCGCTGGCGCGAACACCACGCGCGTCGCAGGGCGGGTCTCGACACGGCTCAGAACCACCATGTCGCCCGCACCGGCCCCCGCATTGGCGCGCTGCAGGCCGTCGAGGCGAATGACCTCCAGCCCTTCATCCTCGGCATAGGGCGCCACCACCCGCGAAGCCGTCTGCCGCTTGCCGCTGATCTCGATGATATCGCCCTCGGTCACGCCGAGTTCGGCCATGGCCGAGCGCGGGATCCGGGCGATGCCGCCGCCGCTTTCCTCGGCGCGCGAATTCGCCACCTGCAGTTTCACCTGTTTTTCCTTTACCGCTGCTTCGGCCAATGCGCATCTCCCTCAAAAAGGTCAGAATGCGAAACATAGGTTGTCGTTCCCGATTTGCGACCCCGCTTCCCCGTCAATCTATGACGCACTGCACAAAATTCTGGCATGTCCGCCGCGCCCATGTCATCATCGCCAACCGATATGCCACGCCTCCCCACTCTCAGCAGCATGGAAGCCTTTCTTGAGGTCGCGCGCCATGGCACGGTCAAGGCGGCGGCGATCGAACTCGGCCTGTCGATGCCCGCCCTTTCGCGGCGTATCCAGACGCTCGAACATGCGGTGGGACGTCCGCTGTTCAACCGGCATCACCATGGGCTCAGCCTCACCGAGACCGGACGCGCGTTGCACGAACAATTGTCGCCGATTCTCGATGAGTTGCGCGCGGTGATAGGCCAGGCCGGCAGCCCCGATGCGTCGCTCCGCCTCCACCTCAATGTCCTGCCATTGTTCGCGCAGCAGCGGCTGTTCCCGCGCTTGCCCGACCTGCGCCGACAGCATCCCGAACTGCATATCGATATCGACACTATGTCGCATGGCGAAGCGCGTCTGGGCGACGGCATCGACGCAGCGATTGCGCTGGCCCGTTCGATCGACCCGATGCTCTACGCCGCGCGCCTCGACCAGGACAAGGTGTTCCCCATCGCATCGCGAACGCTGACCGACGGCAAGCGTGCGATCAGCGTTCCCGAGCAGATGCAGCGGATGACCGTGCTCCTCCACCGCGAGATGCCCGAGACCTTTTCCGAATGGAAGAAGGCGATCGGAATGCCCTATCTTGAGCCTGCGGGGATCGACTATTTCGATTCGGGCTCGCTGATGTTGGAAGCGGCGGCACAGGGTATCGGGGTCGCATTCATGCACGGCCACCACTTCGATGATGCGCACGATCCGCGCCTCGTCCGCCTGTTCGATTTCGATGTCGACAGCCCGTACAGCTACTGGTTCGTATGTCGCCCACGCGCCCTACGCCAGCCGGCAGTGAAGCTTTTCCACGACTGGCTGCTAGCAGCAAAAATCTGAACCAGATTCTTTCAAACCATTGCCAGTTCCGCGGTGTACCGCTGGCCGGTAAACGTCAAGCATAGCAGCATCAGACCGACTTTCCTGAACGTCATATTGAAATAGGAACAATCGCGATATTCTTCGGGAAGCGACGACATCTGTTCCTTGTAACTCATGACTTCCTTGCTCTCGATCAGTTCGAAACCGGCCTGAGCAAAATCGTCCGCCATATTCTCGACGTTTCGGACCCGCACAACGCATTCGCCCGCCGAACTCGCTCCTTGCTCGGGCGTTATGTCCTGAATGGAATAGAAATCATCGCCGGCTTTTCGAAGCGGCGAACGGCTGACGAAGATCGTGTCGCCCGACAATCGCGACAGGGCCGAAATGAACGACTTTGAATCTAGAATATATTGCAAGGTCCCGATCAGAATGGACAATCCATATTGTCCCTCCGTCGGCAGGTCGGTTTGAAAGCAGACGCGATCTCCCAGCACGCGCCTGCCGACGCGGCAGGATTCGGCGCCGTCCACGACTGTATAGGGCGTCTCACCCAGATGTTTCCGCAGAAGGATGAAATTATCGCCGAAGCCCCCGCCGACATCGAGAATCGGCGCGCCGCCGTTGCGCCGGAGCAACGCCCTCAACGGACTCATGGTCCGCGGCAGCCCGTTGCCATATCGCGCGATCCGCGCCAACTCGCGAACACGGTCCGCCACCGTGGGATGGCTCAATCTGTCGGCGTAGCGATTCATATGGGAAACCCATTGAGGCGACTCCCACGGGCTCGGAAGATCAGGCACTTCAGATGCCTTGCGAAATATATGGTTGAAGGTCGCCAAGTCGCGCTCTCCTCAAAGCGCCCGCCCCTGCACCACAGTTCCGGAAAAGCATGACCTCGTCAAGATAACAGCGGTTGGAAGGCATAGCTCTCAGATAAAGGGGCGTCATTCTTCGTCATTGAAATCCTTTTCCTTTGAGGCGAACGCCGCCGATGCGGCCGGTGAGATAGACGCCGCGCGGACCGCCGCTCGTATCCATCCGACCGACGTCAACCTTCAACATCCCCTCATCCGAGCGCAGGACCATGCGCGAGGGGTCGGCCAACCGCCCGACCACGCGGTCGATCGTCAGCACGCCTTCGCCCGCCATGCCATGTTGCAACACGATCGCTTTATATGTGGTTTCGACGGTGTTGCTGTTGCGGAAATCCAGCGTGCCTATCCGCACCGATTTCCAGCGGTCGAAGAGCGCGACCGGATAGCTGGGATAATTTTCGACGCGCAACTCGCGAATATCCACCGACGCAACGCGGTTTATGCTGAGTGCAATGGCATTGACGCCGGGGTGATGCGGGTGGTTTGGCGTCGAATTGGCTATCCTGCTTCCGTCGAGGTCGAGGCTGTCTATGCGGATATATTCATTGATCACATTCGGATCGTCCGAGGTGATCTGCACCACCGAGCCCTGTATAGAGCCAATACGGGCAATGACCGGTTGATACGCCCCCTCTCGGTTCGGTTCGGCATCGAAATCGCGATAGCCGACTGGCCCATCCTGGACGATCCCGGCTATTTTCGCCTCTCCACCGGCCATGGCCACGATGCAACGGTAGATATTCCGTCCCGTTACGACGCCGGTTACGAGATTGCGCTGATGCTCGGCTTCGCTGGTCGCCCGCCCGTAGGTATAAAGCACATCGCCCCGGATATTCTCGCCATAGACGTTCCCGATCGTGATGTTATCGGCCGCTAGGACGGCGATGCCGTGCGAATATTCGTCGCGATCGGTCGCAATGTTTCCGATCAACCGCACATCACCCATTCGTATATTATTGGCGTCGGCGGTAAATGTGATAATCGGATGAAGCTGGTTATCGCCCGTCAGCCCCGGCTTCTGCCTGAAAGTTACGCCATCGGTCCGGATTTGATAGTTGGTTCCCGAAAACTTGATTTCGCCGACATAATAGGTCCCTTGCGGAAAAATCAGCGTTTTTCCCGTCCCCTGAACCTTGTCGCGAGCGGCGTGGATCGCCGACGTGGCGTCGTAACGCGACGTTCCAGCAAGAATCGCGGCACGCTGATTGTCGGGAATGAACTCCAGCACAGAAACCTCACCGGATTCGACCTTTGCGTCTGCACAGCCGCTTCCCGCTACTGTCAGAGCAATGCCGAGAACCATGGCAGCCGGCGCAAACATTCTGAAAATGACGGGAGGTCGCAATGCAGTTCCTTTGAATCGGCGTGCCGAACACAGACGCGCAAAGCGTTAAACCCCTCGCCTGAACGCATGCTTGCCATAAGAAGCGAACATCGCGAAGGAAGCCAATGCCTCCCGGCCCGAAAATTCCCACACCTTATCGACAAGCCGGCAAAGCGGTCGACAGGAGCGTACAGATTCCGGTAAGCAGGCGCGGTGCGTCCGGCTGAAATCGATTATCATTTCGAATGGAAAATGGTGCTGCTGGACAGGATTGAACTGTCGACCTCGTCATTACCAATGACGCGCTCTACCACTGAGCTACAGCAGCAACCGGGCCGCCCGCCAACGCATGTTCGCTGGGCAGGCGCGGCCTATGGCGGGGCGTCCCTCCCCTGTCAAGATGCGAGGCTTGACGATGCAGCGATTTCGCGTCCATGCCCGCCACGTGAGCAAAACACCGTCCCCCGCCGATATCGAGCGCGAACGCCGCCTGGCCGACGCGCTGCGCGCCAATTTGCGCAAGCGCAAGGCGCAGGCCCGCGACGCGAAGGCCGAAGCCCCGCCTAAAGACTGACCGTCACGACCACGTCATCGCCCTCGGCAAGGCCTTCCGCCTTGCGAACCATCGCCTTGACCGGAAGCAGCCAGCCGCCGCTCTCCTTATGCGGGAACACCGATGTCTTCCAGCTGGTCTCGCCGATTCTCGCCTCGACCCGCGCCGAGCCGAATCCCTTTCGCCCGTCCAGCCACTGTCCGGTCATCGCGGCCATGCGAATCCCATCGGCTTCATCGCCGGCGATGGTCACAAAGAACCAGGCGGCGGGCGCCGTCGCCGATTGCCAGCGCCAGAGCCGCGCCGTGACGGTGAAATCTTCCACTCCCTATTTCGCAGCGACCGGACGAACGGGAACCGGGATATTGCAAATATCGGCGCCGCCCGCGGGCCGAATGAAGAATGGATCGCGCCGGTTGGCGCGCGCATCGGCATAGCGCGCGAAGCTGTCGCTTTCGGTCGACAGATATTCGAATTGGGGCTGGTCGGCAGCCGGCAATTCGCTCGCGATGCGGATCGACGCGATAGGCATGCGCTCGGCCTCGGTTTTATAGAAGCCGAGCGCCTCGGTCCCACGCGGCAGGCTCGACAGATGCTCGATGCCGCTGATGACGCGGCCGACGACCGCGATGTTGCGATCAAGATGGCGCGGCGCATGACCGATGACGGCGTAGAGTTCGGCGCCGCTGCCAGTATCGGGCGACAGATTGCGGCCGACGCCGACGGCGCCATAGCAATGGATTGGCCACAATCCCGTGCTCCCAGCTACCGGCCAACCCTGCGCGAAGCCCTGAAGATCTGCATAGGGGTCGACTTTCGTCCGCATCTCCGGCGCATAGATTCTGGGAGACCCAGACCGTCGCTGCTGCCGGACCAACTCTTCGATCCGTACCTTGTTGCGGTGCATCGTCTCGATGATACGCATGACGGCCGGACGATCCTCGATCTGGTACTCGCTCTCGGGTACCGTCGCCAAACCAATAGGTAAGGGCTTCTTCTCCGTCGCATCGCCCCATTGCACGACATAATTGTCCTGCACGCGGTTGATGCTCGTCCCGTCCCACCAATGCGCCGCGGCGAGCTTGCGGATATTGCCGATCCAGCCTCGGCTGAACGGCGCGGGCATCAACTGGATGACGACGCGCCGCGGCTTGCCTTTGGCATCGGGCGCGAGATCCATCACCAACAGGTCGGATGGGGCGATGGCGATCCAGTCGCTCGCAGGCGCAGCCGCCGCGATTTCGCCGGGCGACGGGATCGGCGCCGGCTCAGAAGCGGCCACAGGAAGGATGAGCGACGCGGCCGCACTCGCCGCTAGCAACAGATGTTTCATGGCCGATGTCTGCCACGCCCAATCGGCTTGCGAAAGCCCTGCCAAGCGATTAGGGCGCCCCTTCCAGTGCGAATTGGTTGAGCACCCGATTCACGCTTCGTGCGTCGCACGAAACAACCGGGGTGCGTGCGGAGCGGTGGCCGAGTGGTCGAAGGCGCTCGCCTGGAAAGTGAGTATACGTCAAAAGCGTATCGAGGGTTCGAATCCCTCCCGCTCCGCCACTTCCATTCGAACGTCCCTATTGTCCTCGCCACGCCTTTTCGTGCTGGCTATAATCTATGTTGCAAGCGAACCGCCGCATCTCGACTAATGATTGTTCACGGATACCGACCTGCGACCCGGGGCGGTTGATGAGCATCCTCTTGCGTAGCCATATACAAGAGGACTGAAGGGCTCTGCCGCAAAGCAGGGCCCTTCTTGCACCTCGGGGCCCGCCGATTGTCCGCCGAGGCAGGGAGGTCCGATCCCGTCAGATAGTCGGAGAAATCGCGCCGCCGCCGTTCGGCCGGTCCGGCCTGTCGAAGCCCGACGGGAACAGCATCCGCGCCCGTTCGACCAATGTCGCCGCCTCGCCCAGGTGAAGATAGGTTGCGTTGAAGGACGCCAAAGCCGCCAGCTGGGCGAAGTCCGGAATTTCCAGCCGCATATTGCGAATCTCTACCGCGCAGCGGAGGCGGAGTTGCTGGACGATACGGTTCACATGCACTTGTGTCAGGCCCATCGCTTCGGCCATCTGTCCCTGGGTGAGTAGAAAGTCGCAGGCCCCGCCGCCAGCAGACGGGATGTCGTGCTGTCGCACATAGATTTCGCAAAGAAGCTGGGCCACGCGCTCGAGCGCGTTTCGCTGCCCGATGTTGATCGTCCATTCGCGCTGGACCGCCGCGCCGAGAATCGCGGCCCAGCACAACGCCGGCGCCAGATTCGGACATTGTTCGAAAAGCCGTTGCGCGTCCGACCGACCGATCTCCGCAACCGACAGGCGACGCACCGCGGCGATCGAATGATCGGTGTGCGCGACGGTGAAGAGATCGAGATCGCAGAGCTCGCCCGGCAAAACGACGCCCAGAATTTGCCGCCGACCGTCGGGCATCTGCTTATACTTTTGCGCCCAGCCCGCCAAAACAATCCGCAGAGCCATGGGCTTTTCACCTTCGCGGGCGAGGTCGGAGCCTTTCATATAGTCGCGCGCGTTGCGTGCCAGGCTGGCTTCCCAGACCAACCGCTCCCGCGGGGTCAGCAGCGCGTTCACGATTTCAGCCAGCCCCATGCGTCCCCCCTGGATTCGGAAGACCAGATGCGCGTTACGCGCCGCGCGGACATTCACCCATGTTAAGTTGCTGCAACACTGATGTTCGGGCCCCGGCAAGGCCCTTGGGCCGAGCCTGTTTTGCCAGTGCGAACACGGCAGAATCCGCCGCGAGAGGCAGCATCCAAAGATCAGCAATATTGAGAGGAAGGTCCCACTGCATGCCGTGAGACGGCTGCATGAAAGGAATGGCGCACCCGGAGCGATTCGAACGCCCGACCCTCAGATTCGTAGTCTGATGCTCTATCCAGCTGAGCTACGGGTGCGTGGAGAGGCGCCTTTAAGGGCCAGTGCCCGGGGGCGCAACCCCCTATTTCAGCTTTATGACCGCTTGGCCGGATTATTGGTCGCGGGCAGCGGCCAGCGCCCCTATTTCATACTCCCAACGCCGCATCCGGGTCGGCGCGGCTCGCGATGCGAGGCCGACGCCCGGTTCAGGCGATGCCGCACCCGCGCGTGCGTCGATGCATCCGCGCGTGCGTCGATGATGATTCGAGCTCCCGGCCGTCGCCGCCCCGCCTGCGCGGGGACAACGAACTATTTCGCCTTCAGTGCCGCCTGCGCCGCCGCCAGACGCGCGATCGGAACGCGGTAGGGCGAGGCGCTGACATAATCGAGGCCGGTCTTTTCGCAGAAATGGATGCTCGGCGCGTCGCCGCCATGCTCGCCGCAAATGCCGAGCTTTATGCCCGCGCGCGTGCCGCGGCCGCGTTCGGCGGCAAGCTCGATGAGCTGGCCAACGCCCTCGACATCGAGGCTGACGAAGGGATCGGTGACGAAGATGCCCTTGTCGACATATTGGGTCAGGAAGCGGCCCGCATCGTCGCGGCTGATCCCGATGGTCGTCTGTGTGAGATCGTTGGTGCCGAAGCTGAAGAACTCCGCCGTCTCGGCGATCTCGCCCGCCATCAGCGCGGCGCGCGGCAGTTCGATCATCGTGCCGACGAGATAGGCGATCTCGCGGCCCTTTTCGGCGAACACCGCCTTCGCCTGCGCATCGACGACCGCCTTCATCAAGTCGAATTCGCGGCGCGTGGCGACGAGCGGGATCATCACCTCTGGAATCGGCGCGGCACCGGTTTCGGCGGCGACGTCGCACGCCGCCTCGAAGATCGCGCGCGCCTGCATTTCATAGATTTCGGGATAGGTGACGCCAAGGCGGCACCCGCGATGACCGAGCATCGGGTTGAATTCGTGCAGCTCGTTCGCACGCGCCTTCAGCGCCTCAATCCCCACCCCCGCGGCAGCGGCGACGTCGGCGAAATCTTCTTCGCGCGTCGGCAGGAATTCGTGGAGCGGCGGATCGAGCAGGCGGATCGTCACCGGCAACCCCGCCATCACGCCGAAGATCGCGGCAAAGTCGCCGCGCTGTTCGGGAAGCAACTTGGCAAGCGCGGCGCGGCGGCCGTCCTCGCTGTCGGCGAGGATCATCTCGCGCACCGCTGTGATACGCGCGGCGTCAAAGAACATATGCTCGGTGCGGCACAGGCCGATGCCTTCGGCGCCAAAGTCGCGTGCGACCTGCGCATCCTGCGGCGTCTCCGCGTTGGTGCGCACCTTCATGCGGCGCACCTTGTCGGCCCAGCCCATGAGCGTGCCGAAATCGCCCACCAGTTCGGGAAGCAGCGTCGGAACCTCACCCGCCATCACCTCGCCGGTCGATCCGTCGAGGGTCAGGATGTCACCTTCGCGGAGTTCGCGGCCCGCAACGCGGAGCACGCGCGCATTGCCGTCAATGCTGAGCCCGCCCGCACCCGAGACGCAGGGACGCCCCATGCCGCGCGCGACGACCGCCGCGTGGCTGGTCATGCCGCCGCGGGCGGTCAAAATGCCCCTAGCGGCGTGCATGCCGTGAATATCCTCGGGGCTCGTCTCGACGCGGACGAGGATCACCGCCTCGCCCATTCCGGCCGCCTTTTCGGCGCTGTCGGCGTCGAACATGATCATACCCGATGCGGCGCCCGGGCTCGCGGGAAGCCCTTTGGTCAGCACGTCGCGCGGCGCCTTCGGATCGAGCGTCGGGTGGAGCAGCTGGTCGAGCGCGCCCGGATCGACGCGGCCGACGGCTTCTTCTTCCGAAATCAGCCCCTCGGCCGCCATTTCGACCGCGATGCGCAGCGCCGCCTTCGCGGTGCGCTTGCCCGAACGCGTCTGGAGCATCCACAAAGTCCCGCGTTCGACGGTGAACTCGATGTCCTGCATGTCGCGATAGTGCGTCTCAAGCGTGTCGAAGACGCGGCCGAGCTCGGTGAAGGTCTCGGGCATCGCCTCTTCCATCGACGCCGGCTTGGCACCCGCCTTTTCCCGCGCGATCTTGGTTAGATATTGCGGCGTGCGGATGCCCGCGACGACATCCTCACCTTGGGCATTGATCAGCCATTCGCCGTACCAGGCGCGTTCGCCGGTCGCGGGATCGCGCGTGAACGCCACACCCGTCGCCGAGGTGTCGCCCATATTGCCGAACACCATCGCCTGCACATTGACCGCGGTGCCCCATTCGCCGGGGATCGAGTTCAGGCGGCGATAGACTTTCGCGCGGTCGCTTTCCCAACTCGCGAAGACGGCGCCGACTGCGCCCCACAGCTGGTCGTTCGGCTCCTGCGGGAAGGGCGCGCCGGTCTCGCGCTCGACGATCGCCTGATATTCCTTGACCAGCGCCTGCCAGTCTTCGGCCGACATTTCGGTGTCGAGATAGAAGCCCTTGTCTTCCTTCGCGATTTCCAGCGCTTCCTCGAACTCGGCATGGTCGAGCCCCATGACGACGTCGGCGTACATCTGGACGAAACGGCGATAGCTGTCCCATGCGAAGCGCGGATCGCCCGACGCTTCGGACAGGCCGACGACGGTCTTGTCGTTGAGCCCGAGGTTGAGGACCGTGTCCATCATGCCCGGCATCGATACGCGCGCGCCCGAGCGGACCGATACGAGCAAGGGATCGGCGGCCTCGCCGAAGCGCTTGCCGGTGATGCCCTCGATATGCGCGATGCCCGCGGCGACATCCTCGACCAGCCCGGCCGGGAATTGTTCGCCATTGGCATAATAAGCGGTGCAGACGTCGGTGGTGATCGTAAAGCCCGGGGGCACCGGCAGGCCGATCGAGGCCATTTCGGCGAGGTTCGAGCCCTTGCCGCCCAGCAATTCCTTCGAACGCTCGGCCGTCGTGGCCGCGCCGCCGAACAAATGCACCATCTTCGTCATCATATGCTCCTGCTGCCCCGGGGAGGAGGTTGCGGCTGGATAGGGTGGAGTATGCTTATCGTCGATTCAGTTTTACTTCGTTCGGTTCAAATCACCCCTACTCCGTTCGCATCGAGCGAAGTCGAGATGCCCATCGTTTGTGCTCGCCTTCCCGGTGTCTCGACTTCGCTCGACACGAACGGAATGAGAGGTTCCTTCTATCCCTCGATCTTCGAGAAATCGGCGACGCCATACACCGCGCCGGTGAAGCGTGACAGCAGGCCGAGCCGATAGGCGCGGACCGCTTCGTCGGGATCGTTGACCATCACGCCGTCGAAAAAGGCGTCGATCGGCGCGCGGAGCGACGCGAGCGCGGCCATGGCGTCGGTGAAACGCTCCTCAGTGACCGCCGCGGAAGCCGCGGGTTCGGCGGTGTCGAGTGCCTTGAGCAAAGCGGCGTCGGCATCGGTCGGCGGTGTCGCGGCGGCGGTGCCGTTCACCTCGCGCGCCTGTTTCAGGATATTCGCCGCGCGCTTGTAGCCCGCGAGCAGATTGGTGCCGTCATCCGTCGCCATGAAGGCTTGCAACGCCTTCACGCGCGCGAGCAAGCGAACGAGATCGTCTTCGCCGCCGAGAGCGAACACCGCGTCGATCAGGTCATGGCGGACACCAGCTTCGCGTTGCTGGACCTTGAGGCGGTCGGCGAAGAAGTCGAGGAGGTCGGTCGTTCCTTCCACTGCCTTCATCACAATCTTGTGGCCCTCTTCAGTTGCGCTCGGCATTGAAGTTCGCAAAGCGGTAACGAGCATGGCGTTTGCAGCGGATTCGCCAAAGCTGGACTTTAACTGATTGAACAATCCAGCAGCGATTTTGCTGAGCGAAGGTTCTGATCTTTTGAGCAAATGGATCGCATGCTGAAACAACGGTTCGCCTAGCTGCAGACGGGTATTTTCAGCCACTAGCAGTTGGATTACCCCGATCGCCGCTCGTCGAAGGGCAAACGGATCTTTTGATCCCGTTGGCTTCAAACCATAAGCAAAAAAGCCAACCAGCGTATCCAGCTTATCCGCCAACGCCACAGCCACGGTCACCGGCGCGGTCGGCACGTCATCGCCCTGCCCGACCGGCTTGTAATGGTCGCGGATCGCGTCAGCGACCGCATCGGGCAGGCCCTCGGCGCGGGCGTAATAGCCGCCCATCAGGCCCTGCAATTCGGGGAATTCGCCGACCATTTCGGTGACGAGATCGGCCTTCGCCAGTTCGGCCGCGTGCCGCGCAAGCGCAGGGTCGCAGTTCGGAACGATGCCTTCGCTCGCCAGCCATTCGGCGAGCTTGGCGACGCGCTCGACCTTGTCCGCAACGGTCCCCAGCTTTTCGTGGAAGGTGATATTCGCGAGCTTCTCGGCATGCTGCGCCAGCGTCTTTTTCTGGTCCTGTTCCCAGAAGAAGCGCGCGTCCGACAGCCGCGCCGCCAGCACCTTGCGGTTGCCCGCGACGATCTCTGCGCCGCCGTCCTTTGCGTCGATATTCGCGGTGCAGACGAAGCCGTTGGCGAGCTTGCCGTCGGCGCCGTTCACGACGAAATATTTCTGGTTCACGCGCGCCGTCAGCTGGATGACCTCAGGCGGCACTTCGAGGAACGCTTCATCGAAACGGCCGAGCAAGGGCACCGGCCATTCGGTGAGGCCGGCATTCTCGATCACCAGCCCCTCGTCCTCGACGAGCGTCAGCCCGGCGTTGGCCGCAGCCTTGGCGGCGCCGTCGCGGACGATCGACTGACGTTCTTCATGGTCGACGATGACGTGGCACGCGCGGAGCTTTTCGGCATAGTCCGCCGCCGAACCGATCGTGATCTCGCCCGGGCAGTGGAAGCGGTGCCCGCGCGTCGCGAAGCCGCTGGCGATGCCGCCGATCTCACACGGAACCAGTTCTTCGCCAAAGATCGCGACGATGCCCGACAGCGGACGCACCCAGCGCAGGCTTTCGCTGCTCGCGCTTTCCTTGCCCCAGCGCATCGACTTCGGCCAGGCAAACGCGCGGACGATTGCGGGGATTGCCTCGGCGAGCACTTCGACGGTCGCGCGGCCGGGCTTGTCGATCACGGCGAAATAGACGCCATCGCGGTCTTCGAGCTGGTCCTGCGTCAGGCCGGTCTTGCGAAGAAAGCCTTCGAGCGCCTGCGGCGGCGCGCTGCTGCGCGGGCCCTTGAGTTCCTCGCTGACCGCGGCGGTCGCCTCGGGCAGATCGCGCGCGATCAGCGCGAGGCGGCGCGGCGTCGACCAGATGGTGAGATCGCCCGCTTCGAGGCCCGCGGCGCTCAGCTGCGCACGGAACAGCTTTTCGAGTTCGGCGCGTGCGCTGGCCTGCATCCGCGCCGGGATTTCCTCGCTGCGCAGTTCAAGAAGAAAGTCGGTCACAGCGTCCACCCCGGATATTTTGCGGTCCAGTTGTCGGACTGGCTGTCGATCCACGCCTTGCAGCTCCCCTTCGCGAGGTCGCGCACGCGCGCCATATAGTTCGCGCGTTCCTGCACGCTGATCACGCCGCGCGCCTGCAGGAGATTGAACAAATGGCTCGCCTCGATCGCCTGGTCATAGGCCGCGAGCGGCACGCCCGCCTCGATCGCGCGCTTGCACTCTTCCTCGGCGGCCTTGAAGCCTGCGAACAGGGTGTCAGTATCGGCAACCTCGAAATTCCATTTCGAGAATTGGCGTTCATTCTCGAGGAACACGTCGCCATAGCTCACCGCCGCGACATCGCCGACCGCGTCCGAAAAGCGCAGGTCGTACACATTGTCGACATTCTGGATATACATGGCGAGCCGCTCGAGCCCGTAGGTCAGCTCGCCCGCGACGGGTTTGCAATCGAAACCGCCCATCTGCTGGAAGTAAGTGAACTGGGTGACTTCCATGCCGTCGCACCAGACTTCCCAGCCCAGCCCCCACGCGCCGAGCGTCGGCGATTCCCAGTCGTCCTCGACAAAGCGGATGTCGTGGAGCAGCGGGTCGATCCCGATCGCGGCCAGCGAGCCGAGATATTGCTCCTGCAGGTCGGCGGGCGACGGCTTCAGGATGACCTGATACTGGTAATAATGCTGGAGGCGGTTCGGGTTCTCGCCATAGCGGCCATCGGTCGGGCGCCGGCTCGGCTGGACATAGGCGACGTTCCACGGCTCGGGACCGAGACTGCGCAAGGTCGTCGCGGGGTGGAATGTCCCTGCCCCCACGCGCATGTCATATGGCTGCAAAATGGCGCAGCCGCGTGCGCTCCAGTAATTGTGCAGCGTCAGGATCATGTCCTGAAAGCTGAGTGGTGTCTTGTCCGCCCCGTCGGCCACGGCCGCAATTCCTTCGCAGGTGCAAAAATCGCCGCCGCATTGGCCCAGCGGCGGCGCATGGTCAAGGCTCCGCGCCGTTCGCCATGCCGCGAAAACGCGCGCCCTAGTCAGGTCTCCAAAACTTTTTGTCAGGTCTTGTTGACATGGTCAGCGAACCGCGACATATAGTCATGGACACCTGACATAAAGACAGGTCAAGTTAACCACGACCGCTCGATTCAAGGAGAATGGATATGATGACCCGGACGCTAACTCTCGCTCTCTCGCTCGCCGTCATTGGCACGCCCGCTCTGGCCGGTGAGCGCGAAAACGCCGCTGTCGAAGTCCGCATCGATGACCTCGACCTGACCCGCACGGCGGATCGCGAACGCCTCGACACCCGCATCAAGACCGCCGCGCGGAGCGTTTGCCGCTCGGGCCTTCGCGGCACTGCCGAGCGGGCTCGCCAGTCGGCATGCGCATCGAATGCGATCGGGAAAGCCGAACTGCAGGTCGAACGCGCCGTCGCGCAGGCGCAGAACGAAATAAAGCTTGCGCTGCTGATGATCGACACCACCCGGTAACGACGGGATCCGGACGGTTTCGCTCGCGCCGTGCCTCCCCGGTGACGGCTGGCGACTTGGGCTGGAGCGCCCTCCATGCGACGGCGCTCCAGTCTCTTGTCGCCGGAGCGAATGTCCGATCCGGTCTTTGCCCCCACCGTTCGAAAGGACGATCAAATAATTCCCCTATCGCGACATATTGATGTCTATGGGAAGGCCATGGTCTTTCGGACGGAAATGCTGGCGAGGCGCCGATGAACAACAAGCTGAAAGTGCTGCGCGCGATGCGAAACTGGAGCCAGGCGGAACTCGCCGACCGGCTCGATGTCTCGCGGCAGGCGGTGAACGCGATCGAAACGGGGAAATACGATCCTTCGCTCCCGCTCGCCTTCAAATTGGCGCGGCTGTTCGAAATGCCGATCGAGGAGATTTTCGATGATGGATATATGGGGGGCGACGATGTCGCGTGACGACACGAAGCCGCGCAGCCTCGCGGCTCTGATCGGCTGGCCGATCATAATCACACTGATCGCCGCCGGGCTGCTCGGTGGCTTTGCGGGCCACAATCAGGCCACGCTCGACAGCGGCGGCACGCCCCTTCCCGCCTGGGTCGGCCCGCTCGCCGCGGTCGTCTTCGCCATCTTCGCGTTTGCCATCTACGCCCGCCGCTACCGGCCGACTTGGCAAGGCCTTTCGCCCCGCAAGCAGCGCTATTGGCTTGCACTCGGCTTTTGCGCAGTGATCGGCGGCATCGTCGGCGGTTGGCTGGTCGCCGACCAGCCGCCCGGGCGCGGAATGACCGAAACGCTCGCCAGCGGTTCGCTCAGCCCCGGTTTCGCAGTCGGCGCATCGCTATTGTGGATTGCCGGATTGGCAATCGGCATGGTCCTTTACCATCGCTCGATCGACGATCATGAAGAACGCGCATGGCTGTGGGCCTGCGTTGCCGGTTGGTACGCCTTCATCTTTCCCGCCCCGGCCTGGTGGGTGCTGCATCGCGCCGCGCTGGCGCCGCCGGTCGATATCATGACGCTGTTCGCATTTTCGTTGATCGTAAACGCCATCGTCTGGCTGTGGCTGAAATTCCGCTGACTGAAAGGGCCTTCCCCTTTTTTGCTCCCCTTTTCCCCTGCCACCGGCCACAAGACGCCATGAAGAGAGGCTTTCCCGTGAAAAAATGGTTCAAGACGCTTGCTGCCACCTGCGCGTTCATCCCCTTCGCGCAATGCGCGCTGATCCCCGGCGGCAATTTCGCCTCCGCCGCCGAACCCGCTGCGGCGACAAGCGCACCAGCGCCGGCCACGACCGATGCCGATCCCGCGCTGTGGGTGATGAAGGACGACGATACGACCATCTACCTCTTCGGCACCGTCCATGTGCTGAAGCCCGGGCTCGGTTGGTTCGACGAAGCGGTAAAGACCGCGTTTGACACCTCCGACCAGTTGATGCTCGAAATCGTTATGCCCGAGGATCAGCCCGAAGTGGCCAAAGTGATGATGCCGCTGGCGATCGACCAGAGCGGCAAGACGCTGTCGTCGCGACTCGATCCGGAGCAGCTCAAGGCCTATCAGGCTGCGATGACAAGCCTCGGCTTGTCCCCGGCGCAGTTCGACATGTTCGAGCCGTGGTTTCCGGCGATTACCCTTTCGGTTCTGCCGCTCACCAAGCTCGGCTATGATCCCGAACAGGGCGCCGAAAAGCGGCTGACGAGCTTTGCAAAGGCGGCGGGCAAGCCGGTGACGGGGCTTGAAACGCTGACCGAACAGCTCGGTTTCTTCGACACGCTGCCCGAAACACAGCAAGTCGCCTTCCTCGATGCGGTGGTGAAGGATCTCGACAAGCTGGGACCGCAGCTCGACAAGATGGTGCTGCTGTGGGCGAAGGGCGACCCCGACGGCCTCGCCACCGCGATGAACGAGAGCCTGGCGGCGACGCCCGAACTCGCCAAAACCTTGCTCTGGGATCGCAACGCGCGCTGGGCCGACCAGCTCAAGGCACGGATGGACCAGCCGGGAACCGTGTTCGTCGCGGTCGGCGCCGGGCATCTCGCGGGCGAGCACAGCGTGCAGGATTATCTGAAGGAACGCGGCCTGACGGTGAAACGGGTGGAATATTGAGGCTACCGGCGTCTCGATCCGGACGATGGGGTCGCCGCATCGCGGCGGCCCTTTCGCCATTGCTGTTGACCGCCTGCGGGACCGCCGAGATGGGTCTCGAAGCACGGCCGGCGATGTGGCTGGTCGCGGACGCCGATACGAAGATTTATATCCTCGGCACGATGCACGCACTGCCGCGAGGCACCGAATGGGAGACGGGCCGGGTGGCGGGCGCGATCGCGGCGGCCGACGAGTTGATGATGGAGCTGTCGCCTGCCGAACTCGCGGCCGCGGGCGAGATGTTCCGGACGCTCGCTCCGCGCGAAACTCCCCTTGCGATTGAAGCACGGCTGACGGGGAAAGCGCTGACCGGCTTTCGCGCGCTCGAAGCGAGCGGCCGCAGCTTCGGCGAGGACGGCCTCGATGATTGGGCGGTGATGGTCCTGATGGGCCAGCGCGTCGCACAGAATGCGGGCCTGTCATCGGCCGATGGCGTCGAAACGGGCCTCACGGAGAAGTTCGAGGCCGCAGGTAAGCCGATCGGGGGTTTCGAGACCGCGCGCGAGCAATTGATGCTGTTCGAAACGCTCGATCCGCAAACCCAGCGCATCCTGCTCACGCGAGCCGCCGAGGATGCGGGGGATGCGGTGAAGGAGGTCGGCGCACTGACCGCGGCATGGGGCCGCGCCGACGTCGCGGCACTCGAAAAGGTGATCAACGAGGATATCGACAGCGTGCCCGCCGCGCGCAAGGCGATCATCACCGACCGCAACCGCCGCTGGAGCGCGTGGATCAAGCGGCGGATGGCGCAGCGGGGGACCGTACTGGTGGCAGTGGGCGCCGGGCACCTGGTCGGCTCCGACGGCGTGCCTGCGATGGTCGCGGCCAACGGGTTCAAGGTGACACGGGTTCAATAAGCGCGTCGCGCTTGCAATTCCGCCGCTTCCCGGCTAAGCGCCCCGGCTTCCGTCATGGTCATCCCTGGAGGCGTGGCGGAACTGTGTAACCGAATCTCGGAGAAATACTATGAGCGATCA
Source organism: Sphingopyxis sp. PAMC25046 (assembly GCF_004795895.1). Lineage (NCBI taxonomy): Bacteria > Pseudomonadati > Pseudomonadota > Alphaproteobacteria > Sphingomonadales > Sphingopyxidaceae > Sphingopyxis > Sphingopyxis sp. PAMC25046. The sequence continues at coordinate 2,109,069 of NZ_CP039250.1, read as the reverse complement.
GCTGACGCTGACGGCCGAGACGCGCGAACGCGGAGGCAAGGGAGCCTCGCGTGAACTGCGTCGTGAAGGTCGTGTTCCCGCCGTCGTCTATGGCGGCAAGGAAGAACCCCTGATGATCCACGTCGAGGAAAAGCTGCTGATGAAGCAGCTGATGACGGGTCACTTCATGAACTCGGTCGTGATGATCGACGTCGGCGGCAAGCAGATCCGGACGCTGCCCAAGGACGTCGCGTTCCACCCGGTCAAGGATCGCCCGATCCACGCCGACTTCCTGCGCATCGCCAAGGGCGCGACCGTCCAGGTCGCCGTGCCGGTCTCGTTCCAGAACGAAGAAGCCTCGCCGGGTCTGAAGCGCGGCGGCGTGCTCAACATCGTTCGTCACGAACTCGAACTCGTCTGCGACGCGGACAAGATCCCCGACGAGATCGCGATCGACGTCACCGGCTTCGACGTCGGCGATTCGATCCACATCAGCAACGTCACTCTGCCGAAGGGTGTCGAAAGCGCGATCACCGACCGCGACTTCACCATCGCAACCATCGTCGCCCCGTCGGCGCTCAAGTCGAGCGACGGCGATACGACGAAGGACGAAGGCGAAGCTGCCGAAGGCGAAGCGCCCGCCGCCGAAGGCGACGAAGCCTAATATCGTTCGGACGGCCCCTTTCCGCGCGGAAGGGGCCGCCAACGACAGGACCCGGGAAAGACAGGATCATGCAGCTCTGGGTCGGCCTCGGCAATCCGGGGCCCAAATATGCGATGCACCGTCACAATGTCGGCTTCATGGCCGCCGACGTCATCGCCGACTTTTACGACTTTCCCGCGCCAGCCAAGAAATTCCAGGGCTGGATCCAGGAAGGCCGCATCGGATCGCAGCGCATCCTGCTGCTCAAACCCGGCACCTTCATGAACGAAAGCGGTCGCAGCGTGCGCGCCGCAATGGATTTCTACAAATTGACGCCGCAGGACGTCACCGCCTTTTACGACGAACTCGATCTCGCGCCGATGAAGGTCAAGGTGAAGCAGGGCGGCGGCGCGGCGGGCCATAACGGCATCCGCAGCATGATCAGCCACATCGGCGACGATTTTCGCCGCATACGCATCGGCATCGGCCATCCGGGGCACAAGGATCGCGTGACCGGCCACGTCCTCGGCAATTATCACAAGAGCGAAATGGAGCCGTTGATCGACCTGCTCGGCGCGATCGCCGCCGAAGCGAAATGGCTCGCCGACGGCGACGAGGTGCGCTTCCAGAGCGATCTGGCTCTGCGTTTGCAGAACTGACGAGCCCCGGCGCGCTTGCCGCTCCGATCACCGTCACATGGCCGTCATATAAGTCATTGCATTCCGACGCGTTCAAGCAACGCGGCTGACATCATCCTCTGCAATCGGTGCGCCACCTCCCAACCGGGACAATCGAGTCCCGGGGCTCAACCGAAAAACAGGGGAACTGCATGTCACATCTTACCGACAAAGCTCGCGCGCCTTATCGCGGCGAAACCGGCGGCCTTCCGGGCCCCGACAGCCTCGAGGCGATCGTCGCCGAAAATCCGACGCGCCGCACGCTGCTGCGGAACGGACTGTTCGGTCTGTCGGTGATCCCGGCAATGGCGCTCGCGGCGTGCGACGACGATGGCGAACCGATCGTCACCGTCCCGCCGACGCCCACCCCGGCGCCGACCCCCACCCCGACCCCGCCGCCGAGCTTTGTCGCCAGCTTTGCCGCTGTCGCCGCGAACCAGGAGGATCGGGTGACGGTGCCCGAGGGCTATTCCGTCGATGTGCTGCTGAAAGCGGGCGATTCGGTGGAAGCCGGCACGCCTTATGCCGGCAGTTTCCCCGCGAGCCCCGCGGTCGCCGAGAAATGGGCCGGCGGCAATCACGACGGCATGGAATATTTCGCGCTCCCGAACGTCGACGCCAATACCCGCGGCCTCCTCGCGATGAACTATGAATATCCCGACTTCAACATCCTGATGGCTGGCAGCTATGATGCCGCGACGGCGAGTGCCGACCAGAAGGCGATCGCGCTGTCGGCCGTCGGCATCGGCGTCGTCGAGATCGCCAAGGGGAGCGACGGCAAATGGACGGTCCAGTCCGGGTCGACCTATAATCGCCGTTACACGGGCAACAGCAGCTATCGCGCCGGCGGTCCCGCCGCGGGCCTGCTGTCGGGCAGCATCAAGGGTATGCTCAACAATTGTTCGAGCGGGCGGACGCCGTGGAACACCTACCTCACCTGCGAGGAGACGATGGACAATTATCTCGACCCGACCCAGCCCGAAACCAACTATGGCTGGGTAGTCGAGATCGACCCGCTGCGCGAACTCGCGCAACCGACCAAGCGCACCGCCATGGGCCGGTTTAACCACGAAAATGTCGCCTTTATGGCGAGTGCCGACCGCCGCGTCGCCTTTTACATGGGCGACGACACGACCCCGGGGTGCATCTATAAATTTGTTCCCGACCGCGCCTATAGCGACACGAACCGCGCGGCGAACACCGACCTGCTCGACTACGGCACGCTCTATGTGGCGCGCTTCAACGGCGACGGCACCGGCGAATGGCGCGCGCTGGTCGTCGGCGAAAACGGCCTGACCGCGGGCGCACAGGATCCGGGCAATGTCAGCCAGAGCACGACTCCGCCGGCGCCGACCACGGTCGATTTCAACAATCAGGCCGACGTGCTGATGAACTGCCAGCGAGCGGCGCGCGTCGCCGGCGGCACCGTGATGGACCGCCCCGAATGGTTGACCGTCGCGCCCGACAACAAGGCGATCTTCTGCACGCTCACCAACAACAGTGGTCGCCGCGTCACCGATCCGGCGAATCCGCGCATCCGGAACCTGCACGGTCATATCCTGAAGTTCAGCGAGGAAGGCAATTCGCCGCTGGCGACCAAGTTCAGCTGGGAAATCTTCCTGACCGCGGGCGATCCCACGCTCGCAGCGGGCGGCAGCAACCTCGTCGGCGACATCGAAGGCGACACCTTCTCAAGCCCCGACGGCCTTCGCATCGACCCGCAAGGCCGTATGTGGGTGCAGACCGACCACAGCGTTCCGGGCAATTCGGGTCTCGACGGAACGACGATCGACCAAGCATTCGGCCATAACGCGATGTTCTATGTTGACCAGCAGAACAAGCAGTCGAAACGCTTCCTCGTCGGCCCGCTCGGCTGCGAGATTACGGGCCTCGCTTATACGCCCGACCTCACGACCTTCTTCGTCAACATCCAGCATCCGACCGGCGACTGGCCGGTCGCGGGCGAAGCGCCGCGGTCGTCGACGATCGTAGTGCGGCGGACCGACAACCAGCCGGTTGGCAACTGACAACGCCCGGGGCCAGTCGCTCGCGGCCGGCCCCGCCTACTCGGCCTTCGTCGCCGCCCGCTTCGGCGGAGGCGGCGGGGAGCCGTCGCGCGTTTGTGACATCAACGTCACGCACATCGTCCGGTGCACCGGATGGCGGCCGCAGGCGATCCCGGCATAGCGGTGCGTCGGACGGAGCAGGCTGTGCCGATGGCCGCGGTCGGGCACGCCGTCGTCGATCAGCAACTGGTCGACGACGCCTTCGGGCGTGTGATGGCCATAGGTAATGACTTCGCTGACATAGGGTCCGCCGCCGCGCGCCTTCATCCGTTCGCCGGGCCCGCTTCCCCGCGTATAATGGCCGACCGCGCCCGAGCGCGACTGGACCGCGACATGGTCCGCCGCTGCGCGGGCAAGCGGGTCGCTCCATTCCAGCGTCGGAAGCGGCTTTTCGCGGCGCAGGTCGCGGATCGCCTCGTCGACTGCGGCGACGCCCTCGCGCGTCATGATGTCGATCTCGCTGTCGTCGTTGCCGATCAGTAGCTTGCCCTCGAAGCGCGGACGATAGTCGCGCAGATATTCAGTGTAGGCCGCGGGATCGCTGCGGAAGCGGTTGAGTTCGGTCAAAACGCCTTCTTCGAAACGGCTCTGCGCGGAAACGACCGCGGTCGCGCCGAGAGTCAGAAAAATAGCTGCGGCAGGAACTAGGCGCGATTTCGTCATGACGGATGCGATAAAGCGGCAAGTCTGAACCGGACGCAACGGCAAAGACTGGCATCGTGCGTGACTTGGCGCTAGGGGGCGCAGCATTACCGGCCCCCATTCACAGCATGCCGGACCTCACGGAGTTTTTATGGGTTTCAAATGCGGGATCGTCGGCCTGCCCAACGTCGGCAAGTCCACCCTGTTCAACGCGCTGACCGAAACCGCGGCGGCGCAGGCGGCAAACTATCCCTTCTGCACGATCGAGCCCAATATCGGCAATGTCGCGGTGCCCGACGCGCGGCTGGAGAAACTGGCCGCGATTGCGAACAGCAAGAAGATCATTGCGACGCAGCTCGCCTTTGTCGACATCGCCGGGCTGGTGCGCGGCGCGTCGAAAGGCGAAGGGCTGGGCAACCAGTTCCTCGGCAACATCCGCGAGGTCGACGCGATCGTCCACGTCCTGCGCTGTTTCGAGGATGACGACATCCAGCATGTCGAAAACAAGGTCGATCCGGTCGCGGATGCCGAAACGGTCGAGACCGAACTGCTGCTCGCCGACCTCGAAAGCCTCGAAAAGCGCGTTCCCGCTTTTGCCAAGAAGGCGGCGCAGGGCGACAAGGAAGCGAAGATCGCCGCGTCGGTGCTCGGGCAGACGCTCGACTTGCTGCGCGAAGGCAAGCCCGCGCGACTCGTCGAGCCCAAGGATGACGAGGAAGCTCGCGTGCTGCGCACCGCCCAGCTTCTGACTTCGAAGCCCGTCCTTTACGTTTGCAACGTCGACGAAGGCAGCGCCGCGAACGGCAACGCCTTCTCCGAAAAAGTCTTTGCAAAGGCAGCGGCCGAGGGCGCGCAGGCGGTGGTCGTTTCGGCGGCAATCGAGAGCGAGCTCGTCACGATGGACATGGCCGACCGGCTCGAGTTCCTCGAAGAAATGGGCCTCCACGAAACCGGCCTCGCGCGCGTGATCCGCGCGGGTTACGAGCTGCTCCACCTCATCACCTTCTTCACCGTCGGGCCGCAGGAAGCGCGTGCGTGGACCGTCCACACCGGCGCCACGGCGCCCGAGGCTGCGGGCGAAATCCACAGCGATTTCCAGAAGGGCTTCATCCGCGCCGAAACGATCGCCTATGACGATTATGTCACGCTAGGCGGCGAAGCGAAGGCGCGCGAGGCGGGCAAGCTGCGCGCCGAAGGCAAGGCCTATGTCGTGAACGACGGCGACGTGATGCACTTCCTGCATAGCTAAGCCTTCCCTCCCGCAGGCGGGAGGAGTGAGGTTGGATCGAACGCCGCCAGAATCGGGCAAGGCCCCTTGTCGCTCGCGGCGCATTGGTCGGCGAGGCGCGTGAGGGCGGCGCGCGTTGCGGTCATCTGGGCGATCTTTTCGTTGAGGACGTCGATCCGCTGGCGCGCGAGGGTGCGGACGCGGACGCGGTCGTCGCTCGCTTCGAGCGCAAGCAACTCGCCGATCTCGTCGAGCGTGAAGCCGGCGCCCTGCGCCGCGCGGATGAATTTGAGGCGTCGCAGATCATCTTCGTCGTAGCGGCGCACACCGCCGCCCCAACCGTCGCCGCCGCTGCGCGCGGGCGTGTCCATCAGCCCACGCCGCTGGTAATAGCGCACGGTCTCAATCCCGACCTCGCCCGCCGCCGCCAATTTTCCGATCGTCAATTGCATCGCTTGACTCCGTACCATGGTACGGAGCCTATATGGGGTGCATGACAAAACAGGCAATCCTCCATCGCATGGTCATGCCGGGGCATATTTGCCCCTATGGCCTCAAGGCAAAACATCTGCTCGAAAGCCGCGACTTCGCGGTCGACGACCGCTGGCTGACGACGCGCGAGGAAACCGACGCGTTCAAGGCCAAGCATGACGTCAAGACGACGCCGCAAACCTTCATCGACGGTAAGCGGATCGGCGGATATGACGACCTGCGCCGTCATTTCGGGTTGAAGGTCGCCGACCCCGACGCCACCAGCTACACCCCCGTTATTGCGCTGTTCGCGATGACCGCGCTGATGGCGCTCGCGGCCAGCTTTTCGGTCTATGGCGAGCTTTTCACGATCCGGGCCGCCGAATGGTTTATCTCGTTCAGCATGATCGTGCTCGCGTTGCTGAAATTGCAGGACGTCGACAAATTCGCGACGATGTTCCTGAACTACGACCTGTTAGCGCGGCGCTGGGTGCCCTATGCGAGCATCTATCCCTTTGCCGAAGGCCTCGCGGGCGTATTGATGACCGCGCACACGCTCGACTGGCTGTCGATCCCGGTTGCGCTCTTCATTGGCGGCATCGGCGCGGTTTCGGTGTTCAAGGCGGTCTATATCGACAAGCGCGACATCAAGTGCGCCTGCGTCGGTGGCAGCAGCAAGGTCCCCTTGGGCTTCGTCTCGCTCACCGAAAATCTGATGATGATCGCAATGGCGCTGTGGATGGCGCGGATGTGGTTCTGAGGCGGGCTCCTATCGGTCATTGATGAAACATATAGCTGGGCTATCAGGGGCATCGATTCGCCCCAGGGAGCCCAGCCATGTTCGACCGCCGCCACTTCCTCGCCGGGGCCACGCTCGCCGGCCTTGCCGCCCCGGCGATCCTGCGCGCCGAGGGCGGTATCTTCCGCGAATTTCCTTTCAGCCTCGGCGTCGCGGCGGGCGATCCGGCGAGCGACGGCTTCGTCATCTGGACGCGTCTCGCGCCCGAGCCGATGGAGCGCCACGGCGGGATGCCGTTGGCGAACTTCCCGGTCGACTGGGAAGTTGCGAGCGACACCGGCTTTCGCGACGTGGTCGCCAAGGGCACCGAACTCGCGCGGCCCGAGCTCGGCCACAGCGTCCATGTCGAGGTCACGGGGCTCCAGCCTGATCGCCCCTATTACTACCGCTTCACCGCGGGCGGCGAGCGCAGCCTGCGTGGCCGCGCGCGCACGCTTCCCCGCGTCGGCGCGCCGACCGAAGCGCTGAAATTCGGCGTCTGCGGTTGTCAGCATTTCGAAAGCGGCTTTTTCGGAGCCTACCGCCACCTCGCGCGCGAAGACCTGGCCTTCGTCTATCATTATGGCGACTTCATCTATGAATATAGCCAGGATTATCTGTTCGACGCGGGGCTGCCGACGCGGCCGGTGCGCAAACATGCGTTTCGTAATCTGATCGACCTCGGCGACTTCCGCCTCGCCTATGCGCAGCAGCTCGGCGACATCGACCTGCAGGCGGCGCGCTGCACCCATGCCTTTCTGTCGAGCTTTGACGATCACGAGATTCGCAACGACTGGGTGTCAGACATCGACAATTGGAAGCTCGGGCTCGACGGCAACGACCCCGAAGCCGCCCCGCCCGAGGTCTTCATGCTCAAGAAGCAGGCGGCGATGCAGGCATGGTACGAACATATGCCCGTCCGCCGCTCGATGCTGCCGCGCGGCGGCATGGTCGCGCTGAACCGCGAGCTTCGCTATGGCGACCTCATGTCGATGCAACTGCTCGACACGCGGCAATATCGCAGCGACCAGCCGTGCGAGGACGGCTTCAAACCCGCCTGCCCCGGCGTCTATGACAAGAAGGCCGAGGTGCTGGGCAAGGCGCAGGAAGACTGGCTGAACCGCAATTTGGGCGAAGGCGGCGCGACGTGGAACACGCTGGCACAGCAGGTGACGATGATGTCGCTCGACCGGCGGCGTCGCCCCGACGAGCCGAAGAAGATTCTCAACCTCGACAGCTGGGCGGGTTACGAAGCACCGCGCGAACGCATGTTGTCGCGGCTCGGCGGGCTCAAGAATGTCGTCGTGCTGACTGGCGACGAGCACCAGAATTTCTGCGGGGACCTCGTGCTCCGCGACAAGGTGGTCGGAGCCGAAGTCGTCGCGACTTCGATCTCGAGCGGTGGCGACGGCAGCGACAAGCGGAACGGCACCGACGACTGGCTGAAACTGAACCCCGAACTCAAATTCGCCAACGACCAACGCGGCTATGTCGTGTGCGAGGTGGGCCGCGAGGCGTGGCAGACACATTTCATGGTCGTCGACAAGGTGACGACGCCGGTGAACAGCCTTTCGAAGCGCGCGACGGGCATCGTCGAGAACGGCGTCGCCGGGATCAAAATGGCCTAACGGACCAGCGCCATCGCATGGATCGATGCGGCCGGCGCGTTGACGATCTGAAGCTGGTAGCGCCCCTGCGTTACCTCGAATTCCACCATCTTGCGGATACCCGAACAGGCGGGGCCGTGACCGTGGCCGACCGACTTCACGACGGCGCCATCGCGCACGAGATCGATCCACGCGCCCGCATCGAGCGCAATCACGAGCCGTCCCGCCTTCTTCACCTCGATCGGGATCATGCCGCCAAATTTATGGACGTCGGGCTTACGCTCGGGCGCGACACCGTAACGCAGGCTTTCGAACTTGTGCAGCGGCAATTCGGTGCGCGCTGCGCCGAGCGGCGACCAGTCGGCTCCAAGGTCGTCGCCATAGGCATAGATGGTCCTGCTGGTGGCATCGCGTGACCAGCCGGCGAGTTCGGGCGGGAGGACGGGCGCCGCCGGACAGGGGGGCGCAGCGTGGGCGATCGCAGGCAAGGCTGCAACGAGCAATATGGCGATGATCCGAAACCCCATCCTATTTCCTCCCGAACAATTTCTCGACATCGTCCATCGCGAGCTTCACCCACGTCGGGCGCCCATGGTTGCACTGGCCCGAATGCGGTGTGACTTCCATCGTGCGAAGCAGCGCGTTCATCTCGGCGACGCTCAGCGTCCGCCCTGCGCGCACCGAGCCGTGGCACGCCATCGTCGCGGCGACCAGCTCGAGCCGTTCGCTGAGGCCCAGCGCCGCGTCATAGCCCGCAAGATCGTCGGCGATGTCGGTGGCGAGCTTGTGGCAGTCGATCGCGCCGAGCATCGCGGGCGTCGCGCGCACCATCACCGCGGCGGGGCCGAAACGCTCGAGTTCGACGCCGAGCGCGGCGAGCTGCGGCGCGGCGGACTCGAGCCGGTCGCACGCGGGTTCGTCGAGCTCGACGACTTCGGGGAGCAACAGTCCCTGCGACGGCACCGCTTGCCCGTTCATTCCGCGACGCAGTTGCTCGAGCACGAGCCGTTCGTGTGCGGCGTGCTGGTCGACGATGACGAGCCCGTCCTCGGCCTCGGCGACGATATAGGTTTTGGCGATCTGTCCGCGCGCGATGCCGAGCGGATGCGCCTCGCCCCTCGGCACCGGCGCCGTCGCGGGTTCGGCGCGGCCCATCGGAAGCGCGTCGCGCGGCGGCGCGAAGTCGACGATGCGGTCGTGCAGCAGCGCGGTCGTCCCGGCATCGGGCGCACCGAACATAGGTGCAGCCGGATTTTGCGAGGTCAGATACGGGGCGAACAAGGTCGGCGGCTGCGGCGCGACCGGTTCCGGCTGCCATGCGGCGAGCGCGGCCTCGGCGGGGCGCTGGACGCTACGGAAGCCATGCTCATCGAGCGCGCGGCGAAGGCCCCCGACGATTATCCCACGAATGAGCTGCGGATCGCGGAAGCGCACCTCGGTCTTCGCGGGGTGGACATTGACGTCGACCTCGCTCGTCGGCACGTCGAGGAACAGCGCGACGACCGGATGGCGGTCGCGCGCGAGCAGGTCGGCATAGGCGCCGCGCAGCGCGCCGACGAGCAGCCGGTCCTTCACCGGACGCCCGTTGACGAACAGATATTGATGGTCGGCGATGCCGCGATTGTAGGTCGGAAGGCTGATCACCCCGCCGAGGTGGACATCGCCGCGATCGAGATCGACCCCGATGCTGTTCGCCGCGAGCTCGCGCTGGGTCAGCGCCGCGACGCGGGCGAGCCGGTCCTGCCCCCCCTGCACGTCGAGCACGCGGCGTCCGTCATGCTCGACCACGAAAGCGATGTCGGGCCGCGCCATCGCCAGCCGCCGCACGGCGTCGAGACAGGCGGCATATTCGCTCCGCCCGCTGCGCAGGAATTTACGCCGCGCGGGCACGCGCGCGAACAGATTCTCGACCATCACGCGCGCGCCCTTGGCGAGCGCGGCGGGTCCTTCGGCAACTACAACGCCATTGTCGACGATGCGTTTCCAGCCGTCGCCGCCCGCGACGCGGCTTTCGAGCGTCAATCGCGCGACGCTTGCGATCGACGGCAAAGCCTCGCCGCGAAAGCCCATCGTCGTGACATCCTCGATCGCGTCGGTCGGCAGCTTCGATGTCGCGTGACGTTCGAGCGCGAGCGCCATGTCGGCAGCGGTCATTCCGCACCCATCATCCTCGACTTCGAGGCGCGAAATTCCGCCTTCGGCGATTCGCACCGAAATGCGAGTCGAACCGGCGTCGATGGCGTTTTCAACCAGTTCCTTGAGCGCCGCGGCGGGTCTTTCAACCACTTCACCCGCTGCGATCCGATTTACTAGCTTTTCCGGCAGGCGACGTATTGACATGGCCGCTCTCCTAGCGCAGTCGAACGCAAATCGCGACCCATCCGCACAGCCCTGATCATTTTGTCCAGCCACCCCAAAAGGAAGAGCCGGAATCTCCCCCTGATTGTTGCTGTCGCCGGCCGGGCGCGCGGGTAAATCACGACAGGGGCGTGTCCGTCAGGGGCGCGGCTTCGATGACAGGAAGCAGTATCGATGTCCTTCTTTTCTCGCTGGCTTAAATTCAATTCCCAAGACATGGCTATCGATCTCGGCACCGCGAACACCGTGGTTTATGTGCGCGGCAAGGGCATCGTGCTGAACGAGCCGTCGGTCGTCGCGGTCGAGACGCTGAACGGGATCAAGCGGGTGAAGGCAGTCGGCGACGACGCCAAGCTGATGATGGGCAAGACCCCCGACAGCATCGAGGCGATCCGTCCGCTGCGCGACGGCGTCATCGCCGACATCGATGTCGCCGAGCAGATGATTAAGCACTTCATCACCAAGGTCCACGGCGGCAAGCCCAACGCGTTCCGCAGCCCCGAGATCGTGATCTGCGTCCCCTCGGGCTCGACCAGCGTCGAGCGCCGCGCGATCCGCGACGCCGCGTCGAACGCCGGCGCGAGCGAAGTGTGGCTGATCGAGGAGCCGATGGCGGCTGCGATCGGCGCCGACATGCCCGTCACCGAACCGATCGGTTCGATGGTCGTCGACATCGGCGGCGGCACGACCGAAGTCGCGGTGCTCTCGCTCCGCGGCCTCGCCTACACCACCTCAGTCCGCGCGGGCGGCGACAAGATGGACGAAGCGATCGTCTCTTACGTTCGCCGACACCATAATCTGCTGATCGGCGAATCGACCGCCGAGCGGATCAAGAAGGATTTTGGCATCGCGCGCATTCCCGCCGACGGCACCGGCCTGACGATCCACATCAAGGGCCGCGATCTCGTCAACGGCGTGCCCAAGGAAATCTCGATCAATCAGGCGCAGATCGCCGAGGCGCTCTCCGAACCGATCGGCACGATCGTCGAGGGCGTGCGCATCGCGCTCGAAAACACGGCGCCCGAACTCGCCGCCGACATCGTCGACCAGGGGATCGTCCTGACCGGCGGCGGCGCGCTGATCGCCGAGCTTGACGAACTGCTGCGCGACGCGACCGGCCTGCCGGTCACGGTGGCCGAGGATCCGCTGACCTGCGTCGCGATCGGTACCGGCCGCGCGATGGAAGATCCCGCCTTCCGCGGCGTGCTCCAGCAAGCCTGATCGGACGGTAGCGCTTCACCATGGTCCGCCCGGCACACCGACGTCCGGGGCAATCCCGAAAGGCTCAGTACAGCCTGTTCGTCGCCTATGTCATCGCGGTGACTGGCGCGGTGGCAGGTCTGCTTCTGGCGATCCTGTCGGTTGTTGATCCCGTCGGCTTCGCCCAACTGCGCGTGGCGAGTCAGGAAATCACCGCGCCGATCGCGCGCGTGACGCGGTCGGTGACCGGGTCGCTTTCCGGAATCGACGACAGCGTCGGCGCCTATGTCGGCGCGGGCACGCAAAACCGGCGGCTGCGCAAGGAACTCGCCGAAACGCGCCGTCAGCTCGTCGCGACCAGCTCGCTGCAGGAAGAGAACCGCCAATTGAAGGCGCTACTCAAACTGCAGGAAACCGACAAGACTGCGCTTGCCAACGGCTATCTGCTCACCTCGACGTCGACGAGCGCCAAGCGCATCGCGCTGCTCAGCATCGGACGCAATCTCGGCGTCGCCGCGGGCCAGCCAGTGCGCGGCGCCGACGGGCTGATCGGCCGCGTACTGACCTCCGGACCGTCGGTGTCGCAGGTACTGCTGCTCACCGACGTCGACAATATCGTTCCCGTCCGCCGCGCGCGCGATGGCCTGCCGGCACTTGCCAGCGGTCGCGGCAACGGCGATCTCGACGTCCGCACGCTCAACATCGCAAACAACCCGTTCAAGCCTGGCGACATCCTCGTGACCTCCGGCACCGGCGGGCTTTACCCGCCGAACATTCCGGTCGCGATCGTCGTGCGGCGCCAGCACGATGGCGCGCTCGCGCGCCCGCTCGCCGATCCTGGCAAGGTCGATGCGGTGGCGGTGCTGCGCCCCTATACGCCCGACAATATCGAGGCGCAGGGCCGCCCCGCGCCCGCGCCGCTTCCTGCTCCCGCCAGCGCGCCATGAAGCAGAAGGGGCCGCGCCTCGGCGAACCGGCATCGCTGTGGCGGATGCGCATCGTTCCGATCGCGAGCGTGATGTTCGCGTCGGCGCTGCCGCTGATGCTGCCGCTGATCGCCAACTCGCCGGTGCTACCGCCGCTCGGCCTGCTCTTTTTTCTGTGCTGGCAATTGCTCCGCTCCGAAATGTGGCCGGTATGGATCGGCCTGCCGCTCGGTCTGTGGGACGATCTGTTCAGCGGCGCGCCGATCGGCACCGCGGTCGGGCTGTGGACGCTTGCCAGCATCGCGATCGCCTATTCGTCGCAGCGCATCTATTGGCGCGGCTTCTTGCACGATTGGGCGATCGCGGCCCTGCTGATCGCGATCATCCAGTCGCTCGCGGCGCTGATCACCCATCCGCAGGCGGACATCCGCCTGGTGCTTGGTCTCGTCGTGCCGCAGATCATCATCTCGGCGCTGCTCGTGCCGCTGTTCATGCGCCTGACCGGCGCGTTTGACAATTTCCGCCTGAAACGCCGATAAACTGGTTCCAATCCGCCGATGCCGAAGAAGAAGAGTCCGCCGATCACCGAAGCCTGGAGGGGCATAACCTTCACCCGTCGCGCGCTCGTCGTCGGCGGGGCGCAGGCGGCGGTCGGCGTCGCGCTCGCGGCGCGCATGACCTATATTTCGGTGATCGACAATGATCGCTACGTCCTCGAATCGGAAAGCAACCGCGTCAATTTGACGCTGATTCCTCCGCGCCGGGGCTGGATCGTCGACCGCCATGGCACGGCGCTCGCGAACAATCGTGTTTCGCTCCGCATCGATCTCATTCCCGACCGCCTGCACAACAAGGAGATGGTGCTCGGGCAGCTCCAGACGCTGCTCCAGCTCGACGGCGATGCGATGGAGCGGATCAATCGCGACCTCAAGGCAGCCTCGGGGTTCCAGCCGGTCGCGGTCAAGGAGGACATGACCGAGGCCGAATATAGCTCGATCCTCGTTCGCCTGCCCGAACTGCCCGGCATCGCGCCGCAGCGCGGCTTTGCACGCAATTATCCGACCGGCGCCGCAGTCGGCCATCTGATCGGCTATGTCGGCGCCCCGAACGCCGAGGAATATCAGAAGGCCAGGGATCCGCTGTACATCACGCCCGGCTACAAGATCGGGAAGGACGGGCTGGAAAAATATTTCCAGGAGATGCTGAAAGGCAAACCCGGGGCGCGGCGCGTCGAGGTGACGGCGCGCGGCAAGGTCGTCCGCGATCTTTCCACCCAGCCCGACGTGCAGGGCAAGACCGTCCATCTGACGATCGACGCCGGCCTGCAGGAATATGTCGCGCGGCGCATGGGGCGCGAATCGGGCGCGGCGGTCGTCATCGACTGCCACAATGGCGATATCCTCGCCTTCGTGTCGATGCCGAGCTTCGACCCGAACAGCTTCTCCGACGGCATCAGCACCAGCGAATATGCGTGGCTGCGTGCCGACGATCACCAGCCGCTGATCAACAAGGCAACGCGCGGCCTCTATCCGCCCGGATCGACGCTGAAACCGATGGCCGCGATCGCCGCGGTCGAACATGGCGTCGACCCGAGCGAGCGCCACACCTGCATCGGCGGCTACCGCCTCGGCAACCGCTTCTTCCGCTGTCTCGGCACCCATGGCAGCCTCGACATGCCGTCGGCCATCATGAAGAGCTGCAACAGCTATTTCTACTGGCTCGCGCATCGGCTTGGCTATGACGCGATGGCCCCCACCGCCCGGCTGCTCGGACTCGGCGAGGAATTCCGGCTTGCGGGCAGCAGTCAGCGATACGGCACCATACCCGACAGCGCGTGGAAGATGCGGAAATACGACCAGCAATGGTCGGCGTCGGATTCGCTGAATGCTGTTATCGGCCAGGGATATGTCAGCGTGAATCCGCTTCAGCTTGCGGTCATGACCGCGCGCATTGCCTCGGGCCGCCGCCTCTATCCGCGCCTGATCAACCGCGAATTCCAGAATGAACCTCTGCCCTTCTCACCCGAGGCTCTCGCGGTTGCCCGTCAGGGAATGAACCTCGTCGTCAATGGCGCTGGCACTGCGGTGCGCAGCCGCCTGCCACTCGACGGCATCACCATGGCGGGCAAGACCGGTACCGCGCAGGTGCGCGGGCTCGGCACCGGCAACGGTAAAAGCGGAACGTGGAAATTTCGCGATCACGGTCTGTTCGTCGGTTTCGCGCCGGTCGACAATCCGCGCTATGCGACCGGAATCGTGATTGAGCACGGCATGGGCGGAAGTCGCGCCGCAGCGCCCGTCGCAAGGGATTTCATGACCTATCTGTTCGACCGCGAAAAGGGAATGGAGGCACTTGAGACACTTGAGGCCGGCTGGGGCGGGCCGATCAAGGATCGTATGGACCGTGACTATGCCGCATGGAAATCGGGCGCGTCGAGCGACCCCGAACCCGGAGTGCCGCAATGATCCCCGTCCCACCCGCGATCCAGCGCATCCCCTGGAAACTGATCGCCATCCTGGGCGGGATCACCGGCTTTGGGCTGCTCGTTCTTTATTCGGCCGCGGGCGGCAACTGGTCGCCGTGGGCCTGGCAACAGGGGGTGCGCTTTCTTGTCTTCCTCTCCGCCGCGCTTGTGATCGGACGCCTTCCCTTACGCATCTTCGAGGATTTCGCTTACATCGCCTATATCGGCGTGTTGGTCCTGCTCTTAGCAGTCGAACTTCTGGGTTTCGTTGGCGGGGGCAGCCAGCGATGGCTGAACCTCGGCTTCATCAACCTCCAGCCATCCGAATTGATGAAGGTCGCGATCGTCGTCGCCCTCGCCCGCTTCTACGCCCAGTTGCCGCCCGGAAACACGCGCACCTTCACCGCGCTCTGGCCCGCGCTGGTGATGATCGGGCTGCCCGCCGCGCTTGTGATGCTGCAACCCGACCTCGGCACCGCTCTCGCCATCTCGATCGGCGGGGTCGTCGTGATGTTCGCCGCGGGCCTGCCTTTCTGGTGGTTCGGCAGCACCGCCGCCGCCGGCATCGCCGCCCTGCCAATCCTCTTCTCCTTCCTCCACGATTATCAGCAAAAGCGCGTGCTGATCTTCCTCGACCCCGAGAGTGACCCCTTGGGCGCCGGCTATCACATCAGCCAGTCGAAAATCGCGATCGGATCGGGAGGCATCGGCGGCAAGGGTTTCCTCAACGGATCGCAAAGCCACCTCGACTATCTGCCCGAGGGACATACCGACTTCATCTTCGCGACTATGGCGGAGGAATGGGGGCTGATCGGCGGGCTGGCGCTCTTGTTCGGCTTTTTCCTGCTGCTCCGCTGGTCGACACGCGTCGCTCTCAAGGGGCGCACGCGCTTTGGCCAGCTCACCGCCGCGGGTCTCACGATGACGATCTTCTTCTATATCGCGATTAACCTGATGATGGTGATGGGGCTGGCGCCCGTCGTTGGCATTCCGCTGCCGCTCTTTTCCTATGGCGGCTCGTCGATGCTGACGATCATGACGTGCGTCGGTATCATTCTCGCGATCGAAAACGACAGCAAAACCGGCAGCCGTCGCTTTCATTGATAAAAAAATTCGGCAAGGCCATTGCCAAGGGTCTGGCACCATGATAGCGGGCCGCTCTCTTCACGACGCCAAGGGCTTTTCCGAGGCTGCGTGAGCGCCGGAAACCGGCAGTGGACGCATAGCTCAGTTGGTAGAGCAGCTGACTCTTAATCAGCGGGTCCTAGGTTCGAGCCCTAGTGCGTCCACCAATTTTTGTTTTATCACAGTCTCTTAGAAAGGTCTGCCCGTGCATCGAGGGCAGGCGGAGGTTGGCTAGGTAGCTCCCTAGGTAGCATGTCGCCGGTAGCCTGCCGCAGGCGAGCCTGCGAAAGGTTGGTCAAGCACGGTCCTGTAACGGCCTGATGCACCGCCTCAATTCAGGCGTACTCCCATGCTTCGTGCTTGAACTGCCCCTCAAGTGGCGCGTGAGCATGCGGGTCGCCCCGTGCTGCATCGAACGCACCCAAAGGTTGGTATTCTGCTGTCAGACCGATTTCTTGCCGCGCTGGGCAAGCGGCGAATGGCCGACCCACCGTTTGAACGCGCGGGTGAAGCTCGACGGTTCGGAAAAGCCTAACATTTCCGAGATCCGTTCAATCGATAATGTTGATTTATCCAGCAAGTCCAGTGCGCGTTCATGGCGCACCTGGTCCAGCAGCTGCCCAAAGCTGGTATGTGCCGCGACGAGCCGCCGGTGGAGCGTCCGTTCGGATACACGCAATTGCGTGGCGACCTCTGCGGCGGACGGAAAACCTCGTCCGGACCGCACCAGCAAATCAAACACCTGACTGACGAAGGCATCCTTCGCCGGAGCAGCGGCAACCAGCTTCTTGCAAAGGCTGCTGTACGTCTCTTCCAACAAAGGGCTGGCCATTGGCAGCGACAGGTTGCCTGCACCATGTTCGAATACCCATCGAGTCTGCGTGGCACCGAAAATGACCGGCGCGCCCAGCAGCGCATCGCAATTCTGCCATCCGGACGGCCGCTTCAAGACCGATTCGATGCGCCGCAAGGGAAAGCGTGGTGGCTGCATGTCGTTGAGGAACATCGTGACCGAGCCCAATGCGCGTTCCTGATGAAACTCACGCAGGCTGGCGGGTGCATCTCTGTCATGCGCGGTCAATGCAACCGCCTGACCGTCCTCCACCTGCAGTTCGTAATGCATGAGCGAAAATGTCAGACCCTGGAACGCTCCCAGCACCTGAAGTCCCTCGGCAACATTGCTGGCAGCCAGGACCGCCAAGCCAAGGGGGCCATAGGACATAACCCGGTAGCGTAGCCCGGTGCGCATCCAGAGGCCAGGAATGTGGCGGGTCTGCTCAGCAAAATATTGCTGAAACTGCAACTCCTGCGAACAAGTAACGTGACCTTCGGGATCGGCCAGCACGCCCGCTTCAATGCCTGCTTGCGTCAGCAAGGGTGCCGGATCCAACGCATTTTCCCGCATCGCCGCCGACATGATGCGCAGACTCTGATTTGACAGCCTAAGGGTTTCAAGCAGGTGAAGTTGCATCGTTCAGTCCTCCCTGATCCACTAGGCAGTATGTCAGTTTAAGTCAATTATTGGCAGATATGGCCATTCCGTTGCCGCAAAAGCTTTGGCAATTGATTACCAACTCGGAGTTCAACCGAGAACGGCAAGAGAGGATATCATGAACAACACGGCAGTCCTGCAGCCCCCTCGCGCTGAAACTTTCGGCCCACGGCCGTTTGCTCGTTGGGACGCAAATCCCTCCGTGAGGCTTGGCCAGCTCGGTGCCGAGCCGCCGATGGACGACTTGGTCAATCAATTGCATCAGACCGTTCACGGCTTTGCTGACAGGGTGATGCGCCCGATCGGGCGTGATCTTGACCGGCTGTCTGCGGAACAGGTGATCGCAACCGGCTCGCAGCTCTGGTCCTTTCGTGATGCATACGCATCGCTCGGGATCAATATGGAAGCTCTGGCGTCGTTTCCGCCCGAGCTGATGCCCGATATCTTTGCCATCCTTTTCGAGGAACTGGGCTGGGGTGACGCCGGTCTCGCAATCTCTGCGGGCGTAGATCTCATGCCGCATTACATGGCGGCCAAATTCGGCAACGAATTCGTCTTCAAGGCTTACCCGGAAGAGTTGATTGGGTGCTGGGGCATCACCGAGCCCGATCACGGCAGCGACTCGCTCGATGCAAACGGGGCGATCTTCCATGCGCAGGGCAAATATGGGCGGCCCAATTGCGTCGCGAAGATCACCGACGGAAAGGTCATCATTTCAGGTCAGAAATCGGCGTGGGTGTCCAACGGTCCGATCGCAGAGCTGGCAATTCTCTATTGCGCGGCGGAAACAAAGGACGGCGTCGACCCGCGCCGTGGGGCCGTCGTCATCGTTCCGCTGAAATCTCTTGGGGTGTCCAAGGGCAAGCCTCTTGAAAAGATGGGACAGCGCGCTTTGCCTCAGGGCGAAATATTCTTCGACAATGTCGAGTTGGACATCGACCATCTTCTGGTGGCGCCAGAAGACTATAAAAAGGGTGTATACGCGATCCACAGCGAGGCCAACGCATTGATGGGGGGGGTATTCACCGGCTGTGCTCGCGCAGCTTACGAGCATGCCTATGCTTATGCCCATGAGCGCAAGCAGGGCGGCGTGCCGATCATCCGCCACCAGGATGTGGCCAAGCGCCTGTTCCACATGGCGCGCAAGGTCGAACTGTCCCGGGCGATAACGCGCCGGGTTACCACCTTCAACATGACGAACGACATGCCTGCATTGCAGGCAGCGATGTTCTCGAAGGTGACCGCCACGCAGCATGCGCTCGAAGTGGCAAGCGATGCCGTGCAGATGTTTGGCGGCAATGGGGTGACGTGCGAATATCCGGTTGAGAAGCTCTTCCGTGACGCCCGTTCGTCGCTGATCGAGGACGGGTGCAACGAGATCCTCGCGATCAAGGGGGGTACGCTGATGATCGATCCTGATCGGCTGACGCCGACCGCCTGACGCCACACCGCGACGGGAACTTTCTTCCCGCGGTTCACACATGTTCACGACCATCACCGCGCCTCCGCATGCGAGGTACGGAACGGGGAGATTTGCTTTGCGCCAGAAGGCGATCATAGCCGGTGTCGGCATCACGCAGTTCGGGAAGCACCTCGATCGCACCCTTGCGGGGCTTGCGCGCGAAGCGATCGAGCAAGCGCTGGCGGATGCCGGAATCGGGCTCGACAAGGTTGAGGCCGCGTGGGCGGGCAATGCCGGTGGGGCGTTGGTGACCGGGCAGGTCTGCGTAGCTGGCCAGGTCGTCCTGCGTCAGATGGGCGTTGGCGGCATCCCGGTCATAAACGTGGAAAATGCTTGTGCCACGTCTTCAACGGCCTTCCAGCAGGCCTGCACGATGGTTTCGCTGGGCGTCTACGACGTGGTCCTCGCCTTCGGGATGGAGAAGCTTTACCACGCGGACAAGGAACGTCCGATGTCGGTCTATGCCGGATGCGTGGATGTCGAGCAGCCCGAGCAGCTCGATCATTACCTGATCGGCGACCTTACCGTGGCCGAACGAGATGCGGCTCCGCGCGACCGGCGCTCGCTGTTCATGGATATCTACGCACGCATGGCGCGCGATTACATGGCAGCGAGCGGCGCGACCCAACGCGATTTCGCGCTCGTCTCTTCCAAGAATTCACGACACGGCAGCCTCAATCCAAACGCTCAGTACCGCGAGGTTTTGAGCGTGGAGGACGTGCTGTCGGCGAAGCCGATCTCGCCTCCTCTGACTTTGCCGATGTGTTCTCCCATCGGTGATGGAGCGGCGGCGGCGGTGATCGTGTCGGAGCGGGCAGCTGCACGATTGGGCGTTGCCGATCCGGTACACGTCCTCTCTTCGATCGTGTCGAGCGGCTTCGACGCGCTTCCTGGCCAGCCTGGCTTGGCCGAGACGGTCTCACGCCAAGCCTATGAAGAAGCGGGGATCGATCCGCACGACATCGGCTGCGTCGAACTGCACGACGCGACATCACCCGCCGAATTGATCTATTACGAAGCGCTGGGTCTGTGCGGTCAAGGCGAAGGACCCGCCTTTCTCGCCAGTGGTGCCACCACGATTGGCGGGCGCGTCCCGGTCAATCCGTCGGGCGGCCTCGTTCGCAAGGGGCACCCGATCGGCGCGACAGGTCTCGGGCAGATCCACGAACTGGTGCAGCAATTGCGGGGCCGCTGCGGTGCGCGCCAAGTTGAAGGCGCCAGGGTTGCGCTCGCCGAGAATGGCGGCGGGTTCATCGGCCGCGATGCCGCAGCGATCGCCATGACGGTGTTGTCACGATGAGTGAGCCCACCCGAACCTTGCTGCAGATGGTGCTTGATGGCGTGGCCACGAACATGGCGACGCCGATCGCTACCTTCGTGGATATCGATGCCGCCGGCGAATTGAGCGAGGAGTCCAGAACCTACGCGGATCTGCTTGACGCGGGTAAACGCATGGCGGGGGCCCTGCTGGCAACCGGGATGGAAGAGGGCGATGCCTTTGCCATCATCATGCGCAATCACCCGGAATTCGTTGAAGCGATGGTCGCGTCCGAGATCGTCGGCACGGTCTTCGTGCCGATCGATCCCCGCACACGGGGTCAGAAATTGGCCTATATGCTGGGATTCTCGCGATGCCGCGGCGCAATCGTTTCGCCTGAGGTCCTGCCGCACCTTGCAACCGTACGCGCTAGCGTGCCGGACCTCGAATGGGTCTGGGTCATCGGCCAGGAGTCAGAGCAGGCAATGTCGCTAGACGCGGCGATCAGGGCCGCTGTTCCCCAAAGCGACGCTGCCCCCCGCCCGCTCGAAACACCCATGCAGATGCTGTTCACTTCGGGGACGACGGGCGACCCAAAGGCGATCCTGGCGCCGCATGCGCGCTTTGCAGCAGTCGCCTCGCTTGGTCCCGTCATCGGGTTGGCTCCGGGTGACCGCCTCTACACCGGGCTGTCCCTGACCCACGCGAATGCCCAGCTCATTACTCTGGGAAACGCTCTTGCGGGGGGGCTCCCGGTAATCATCAGCCGGCAGTTCACGAAGTCGCGGCTGTGGGAAATCCTGAGCCGCTACGGCTGCACCACATTCAATCTGCTGGGGGGCATGGCGACTGCGATCTTCGCAGAGCCGGAAGGCCCATACGATCGGCAGCATAAGGTCCGCTTTGTCCTGAGCGCTGGCATGCCCGCGTCGATGTGGCGTCCGTTCCAGGAACGATTTGGAGTCGATATATTCGAATTCTTCGGTGCGGCGGAGGGCGGTCTTTCGCTCAATCCGCCCGGAACCGGGCCAGTCGGCTCGATCGGCAAGCCACCGCTCGGCGGAATCTGCGAGATTCTGGACAGCGATGGGACCATTCTTGGCCCAGGCGAACCGGGCGAAATCTGCTTCCGCAATGCCGATGGAACGGTGGCACCGGTAACCTACTTCGGCAATCCCGAAGCCTCGGCAGCCAAAACGAAGGGAGGTTGGTTCCGGACGGGCGATATCGGGTGGAAGGATGCCGATGGCTGGCTGTTCTTCTCGCATCGCGATGGGCAAGCGATCCGGCGCAACGGTGATTTCATCGATGGCCGGGCGATCGAAACCGCAATCGCCGCCATGCCCGGCGTAGCCGATGCTTACGTCTATGGCTTGGCCACGCCGCGCAACACGCCCGGCGAGAAGGAGGTGATCGCCGCGATCGTACCCGAAAAAGGCTTCGATCCGGCGACGGTCATTCCCACCTGCGCCAGCGCGCTGGGATCGGCCAACGTGCCAACATATCTCCAGATCGTAGAAGCCATTCCAAAGACCGCTTCGGAAAAGCCCCAGGACCGGCACCTTATAGCGATGCTTGAGCGAAACGATTGCGAATTGTTCGATCGCAACGGCAAAACACAGTGGGAAAAAGAGGAAAGGATTGCATCATGACGGCACCCGTCGTTGTCTATGGCGCCAGCGGTTACACTGGTAAGCTGATCGTCTGGCACCTGGCCCTGGCGGGCATTCCGTTCATAGCCGCAGGCCGGAGCAAGGCCCGCCTCGAAGAGCAGATGGCCAAGGTTCCGGAACTGGCCGGGGCAGACTATGCGATTGCCGAGGTCGAACACGACCGGGCGTCATTGGCCACCCTCTTCCAAGGTGCAAAGATCGTCTACAACGTCACCGGCCCGTTCATGCAGTTGGGCGAACCGGTCGTTCAGGCGGCCCTCGACGCCGGATGTCACTATCTCGACACAACCGGTGAGACCGACTGGATGGCGTTCTGCCGCGATCATTATGGCGCACTGTTCGCGGAGAAGGGGCTGCTGCTGGCGCCCGCGTCGTCCTACATGTGGGCGGCCGGCAATATTGCCGCCGAAATCGCCCTCGAAACGCCGGGCGTCGACTCCCTCGACATTCTCTATCTCGCGGATTCAAGCACGAGCGTGGCATCGACCAAGTCGTTCCTGCGGATGTGTACCAAGCCGCAGTATTTCCTTGAGCATAACGAAATGTTGATGTGGCCCTATGCCACGGCCTACGACGTGCGTTCACCCGATCAGAACCGGCTCTTCAAGGCTCTGCCTTGGGGGGGCGGTGGCGAGCCGATCTGGTACAAGGACGATCCGCGGGTCAGCAACTGTGCGACGCTGGTTGGCTTCAAGAACCAGGTCATGTTTGGCGCAGTTCTGCACGTTCTTACCGAATTCGAGCAGAAATACCGGAATCTGGACGCCGATGCCCAGGAAAAAGTCACCAACGACCTCGGGGGGCAAATCACCGAAGTCGAACCTGATCGGGAAGATCCGAACCGCAATCGTTCCGTAATCTCCTGCATAGGGCGCGGCAATATGGCCGGTGTCACCGTAGTGATGCGTGGCAACTCGCCGTATTTGCAGACCGGCGAGATGGCTGCCGAAGCCTGCCGCCGTATTCTGGCAGGCAAGTTGCTGGCCACCGGCTTTCAGTCACCGGCAAAGGCAATCGGCGCACGCCATATCCTGAATGCCTGGGCTGAAAAGGGCTATCACGCATGGTCGGCCAGCGCGACCTGACAGACATTTAAACGCTATCGGCGGCGAAGCACCGAAGATTCAGACGTGAGTTCACACCGCGAATCCCGTCAACGGAGGGTTCTGCGGGCGGCGACCTGCGTCCAATTGAAAGGAGAGGGACTATGAGGGGCATCAAACTTAACACTACGACAGCACTGCTAACCGGAGTTGCCTCGCTAGGCATAACGCAAGCGGCGACAGCGCAGGAGACACAGCCTCCCGCCGCAGCGCAAAACCTGTCAGAGAGCGCAATAGCGGATAACGGCGGGATCGCCGATATCGTCGTCACCGCACAAAAGCGGTCACAGAACCTGCAAAGCGTGCCCGTTGCCGTGTCGGCCATCGATAGCAACGCGCTGAAAGCCAAGGGCATCACCGATACCACCGATCTGATGGGCGCCCTGCCCAGCCTCCAGATCACGACGCCCTATGGCAAGACCCAGCCTAACTTCTCGCTGCGCGGCGTATCGGTGGCGAATGAGTTCGCTGCCTCGACCGCCTCGCCGGTAGGGGTCTATGTCGACGAAGTTTACCAGAGCTTCCGCGCCAGCCACGGACAGCAGCTTTACGATCTGGACCGTGTCGAGGTTCTTCGCGGCCCTCAGGGCACGCTTTACGGTCGGAACACCACCGGCGGCGCCATCAGCTTCTTCACCAAGGCGCCCGACCTTGGTCGGAACAACGGCTATCTCACCTTGGGCTATGGCAACTATGACACGAAGACGGCGGAAGGCGCCGTCGAATTGACGCTCGTTCCCGATCAACTGGGCATTCGCGTTGCAGGCACCTATTCCAAGGGAGACGGCTGGCTCTACAACCGCGCGCAAAGCCGCTACATCGGCACGACCGACAGTCTCGCGGGCCGGGCGACGATCCGCTGGAAGCCATCCGACCGGCTCGACGTCCGCCTCAAGATCTATGGGGCCCGCGACAATCCCCTTGCGGCAGCGCCATTTGCTCTAGGCCAGCTGGCTGGCGGGCGAGACGACCTGGGCTATTCGCGCTTCGACCCTTCGCAGAATGGCGGGTCAGCACTTGGCGACAACGAAATCAACTCCGACACGTCGGGACACTATTTCACCGATTCCTACGGCGGAGCGCTTACCATCAAATACGACTTGACCGACAATCTCACGGTCACCTCGATCACCGGATACGATCATGGCCGGTATCGCAATTCGCCTTTCGACTGTGACGGATCGCCGAACGATGTTTGCTCTCTGCGCTATTTCTCCAGCAGCACCAATTTCAATCAGGATCTCCGCTTCACCTACAAGGACGGCCCGCTGAACGTCACTGCCGGACTCTACTACGGCAAGGACAAGGTATACACGCACAACCAGCCTGACTTTTTCGGCGTGCTGCGTCCACTGCTGCTTGGCGCCGGTCTGCCGGGCACCTACAGCAACCCTGCGATCGCCACCCCGGATTCGATCGGCATCATACCGGCTTTCGCGGTAAATCCCGCCCTGACCCCAAGCTCGCCGGGCTTTTGCGATCCCGTTACCGTCAAGCCCGATGGGTTTCTCGACGCGCGCTCGCTGATCGCCCTGCTCACCGACATATCGCTCAACAACAGCGGCGGCGGCGGCTTTGGCGGCGCATACTCGGCCGCCTGCCGTGCGGCCGGCGCCCCACCGTTCAGCCCCATCCTGGGCGAGCAATATTATACCATCAATCGTCCGTCGAAAGCGATCTACGCCGACGCAAGCTACGAAGTCACGGACAAGCTGACCGTTACTGCGGGCCTGCGCTACACTTGGGACAAGGTCAAATATCAGGACGGACGGACGATCCTCTACGACCTTTCCGGCCAGAATATTGTGGCGAGCACAATCCCCTACAGCTTCCCGTACAACCCCAACCTTTCGGCGGTGAATCTCGCGGAAAAGGCCAACCGGCTCACCGGGCGCTTCAACCTGAGCTACAATTTCACCGACCAGATCATGGGGTATGTGCAATATAGCCGCGGATATCGCGCGGGCAGCTACAACGGCCTCGCCTACCAGGGCCTGAACCAAGTTTACTACATCCAGCCCGAGACGGTGAATGCCTACGAAGGCGGCCTGAAGACCCGGTTTTTCGACAGGCACGTTCAGCTCAACCTCGCCGGGTTCTACTATGACTATAAGAACCAGCAGTTTACCCAGGTGATCGGGGCAACAACCTTCACCCGCAGCGGGAACGGTCGGCTTTTCGGCGGCGAGGCAGAACTGACTGTGCAGCCGACCTCGCGCCTGCGGCTTGACGCCTCGCTGGGACTACTGGACACCAAATACACTGGCAATGTGATCGATCCGACCAACCCGAGCAGCGCGACATTGCCGATCAACGGCAATCCGTTCCCGAATGCGTCGAAAGTCACGTTCTCCTCGTCGATCGACTGGATCGCTTACGAGCAAGGCGACAACAAACTGCGCTTGCACGGGGACACCACTTATGTGAGCAAATACTATTTCGATCCGTTCAAGAACTACGGTCAGTCACCCTGTGACAGCCCTGCCCCCGGCTTCAATGTCCTGCAAGCCGGACCGGCGATCGCCTGCGGAAATCCGGGCTATTGGCTATTCAACGGACGGATTTCCTATGAAACCCCCAGCTGGTCGTTGGCCGTTTGGGGCAAGAACCTGACCAATAAATATTATTACAATTACGGATTGAACATCAACATCTTTGGCCTCGACTATCTCAATCGCGGGATGCCACGCACCTACGGCATCGAAGCCACCGCCCGTTTCTGATCTCCACCCTGTGGGGTGGTGACACGGCCACCCCACCTCTTTTCACACCGGAGAATACGCCAATGGCTGACCGGCTCGCGGGCAAAGTTGCCCTTGTCACAGGCGCCGCGCGCGGAATTGGCGCGGCCATTGCGACAGAAATGGCGCGAGAGGGCGCACATGTCTTTGTCACCGACCTGCGCGCGGACGAAGGCGCAAATCTTGTGGCCGGCCTGCACGGAGAGGGCCTTCGCGCCGCTTTTGCCGTGCAGGACGTGACGCTGGAAGCGGGATGGGAGGATATCTGTGCGACCGTGGTGACCACGTTCGGTAGCATCGACATCATCGTAAACAATGCAGGGATCGTCATCACCGGAACCATCGAAGACCAGACATTTTCTGATTGGCGCAAGACCATGGCCGTCAATCTGGATGCCGTGTTTCTGGGGACCCGCGCTGGCGTGCGCGCCATGAAACAACGCGGCGGCACGATCATCAATGTCTCGTCGATCGAAGGCATTGTCGGCAACCCGTTCGTCCCGGCCTATAATGCATCGAAAGGCGGGGTGCGGTTGCTGACCAAGTCGGCTGCGCTGCATTGCGCCCGCTCGGGATACCCGGTGCGGATCAATAGCCTGCATCCGGGATATGTCGGCACGGCACTGGTGCAGGACGCCCTTGCCGATCTCCCCGCCGACTTCGGTGAGAGAACACTTCAGCGCATACCGGTCGGCCGCTTCGGCGAAGCGGCCGAAATCGCCCGATCCGCCGTTTTTCTCGCCTCGGACGATTCGAGCTACATGACCGGGGCCGAACTTGTCATCGACGGGGGATACACGGCATGAGCACGGACACGTTCCCCGCACTCGTGATCGATCGTGTCGACGGCGCGCAATCCGCTTCGTTGCGCCGCATCAGCGACGCCGATCTGCCGGCCGGGAATGTCCTGGTCCGGGTCGAGGCATCGACGTTCAACTACAAGGACGGTCTATTGCTGTCGGGGGCGATCCCGCTCATTCAGTCGTTTCCGATGGTGCCCGGGATCGATCTTGCCGGGATCGTGGAGTTCAGCGATCATCCCGATTGGGAACCCGGCGACCGCGTCATCGCCAACGGCTGGGGGCTCGGCGAACGGCACTGGGGCGGCTATGCCGGCAAGTGCCGGCTAAACGGGGATTGGCTGGTCGCCTGCCCCGCGCGTTTTTCGTCGGCCCAGGCCATGGCGATCGGCACGGCCGGCTACACCGCGATGCTGTGCGTGATGGCACTGGAGCGGCAAGGTGTGCGTCCGGAGGATGGCGAGGTTTTGGTCACCGGCGCCAGTGGCGGCGTCGGCAGTGTCGCCATCTCGCTGCTAGCTCGCCGCGGATATACAGTTGTGGCGTCGACCGGACGTCCGTCGGAAGAACAATATCTGAACAAGCTCGGCGCTGCGTCGATTGTCGATCGCGCGCGCTTCAGCGAAAAGGGCGCTCCGCTGCAACCGGAACGTTGGACGGGGGCGGTCGACACGGTTGGCAGCCATACGCTTGCCAACGTCTGCGCGACGCTCAAGTATGGCGGCACGGTCGCGGCAACCGGCATCGCACAGGGCGCGGAACTGCCCGCGACGATGTATCCTCTGGCGCTGCGTGGGATCACGATTTGCGGCATCGACAGCGTCTACGCGCCGCTTGCGTGCCGGAAAGAAGCCTGGCGCTCACTTGAAGCCGAATTGGACCTCGATCTTCTCGCAGCAATGACTGCAACAGTGCCATTGGCCGACGTTGTTGAATTGGCGCCGGCGATCCTTGCCGGCCAGATTCGTGGTCGCGTGGTTGTGGAGATACCGTCATGATCCTGCGCTCCATTTTCATCACCGGAGCAGCGTCCGGCATCGGGCGCGAGAGCGCACGACGTTTTGCGGCAGATGGCTGGCGGGTCGGCCTGTGCGATCGCAACCTGTCGGCCCTTGCCGATCTCCAGCGCGAACTGGGCAGTGGAGCTTCTGTTCATCCGGCAGATGTGCGCAATCTGCCATCCCTTCGGCAAGCGATCGCCGATTTTTGCGGAGAACAAGATGGCTTGGATGCGATTTTCAATTGCGCGGGCATCCTTGAAATGCGCGCCTTCGCCGACGCCACCCCAACTCGCTTGAAGGACATCGTCGACGTCAATGTGATCGGCGTGATCAACGGCATTCACGCAGCCATCCCCTGGCTGAGCAGAGGGCATGATCCGCATATCATCAACATGTCCTCGGTCTCGGCGATCTACGGCATTCCCGAAGAAGCCGTCTATTCCGCCAGCAAGTTCGCCGTGCGCGGCCTGACCGAGGCGCTGAACATCGAATTCGAAGCGCTCGGCATCTGGGTCTGCGATGTGATGGTGGCATATGTCGCGACGCCCATGGTGCTGGATCCATCCTCGAAAGCCAAGTCGGTCGATATACTCGGGGTGAACGTTCAACCTTCACAAGTGGCCGACACTGTCCGGGCGGCAGCGGCGGGGCGCAAGGTCCACTGGTTCGTCACGGAATCGGACGAGGCCGTTGCCCGGCACGTCGATGCGACGCCTTGGGAAGAGCGACGCGACTTCGTGAAGGGCATTACGGGTTACTGACCTTCAGCCCATTTGTCTCCCACCTTTAGTAACGCTGCGGCAATGGCGACCGCGCTGAATTTAAGCGTACGGCTAAACCGGCCATTCCCCCGAGAGGAAGGACCACTCGATGAAAGCCCTGGTCTGCGTAAAGCGCGTGATCGACTATAACGTGAAGCCGCGGGTCAAGGCCGACGGTAGCGGCGTCGATCTGGCGAACGTGAAAATGAGCATGAACCCGTTCGACGAAATCGCCGTCGAAGAAGCGATCCGCCTCAAGGAAAAGGGCGTGGTCACCGAAATCGTCGCGCTCAGCGTCGGTCCGGCCAAGGCCCAGGAAACGCTGCGCACCGCGCTGGCGATGGGCGCGGACCGCGCGGTGCTCGTCCAGGTCGACGACGGAGTCGAGGTTGAGCCGCTGGCGGTCGCCAAGATCGTCAAGGGCGTCGCCGATGAGGAAGCACCCGGCCTGATCATCACCGGCAAGCAGGCGATCGACGATGACAGCAACCAGGTTGGCCAGATGGTCGCTGCGCTGATGGGCCGCCCGCAGGGCACTTTCGCGGGCGAAGTGACGGTCGATGGCGATCACGTGACGGTCAAGCGCGAAGTCGATGGCGGTCTGGAAACGGTCAAGCTGGCGCTGCCGGCGGTGGTCACCACCGACCTGCGCCTCAATGAGCCGCGCTATGCCTCTCTGCCCAACATCATGAAGGCCAAGTCCAAGCCGCTCGCCACCAAGGCGCCGGCTGACTACGGGGTGGACATCGCGCCGGGCCTCAAGACGCTGAAGGTCAGCGAACCACCGGTGCGCAGTGCCGGGATCAAGGTGGCCGACGTGGATGCCCTCGTTGCCAAGCTCAAGGAAATGGGAGTAGCTTGAGATGAAAACTCTCGTTTGGGTCGAACACGACAACGCCTCGGTCAAGGATGCTACCCTGGCGGCCGTCACCGCCGCTGCGGCGCTGGGTGAAGTGCACCTGCTGGTCGCCGGATCGGGCTGCAAGGCCGTGGCCGATCAGGCCGCGCAGATCGCCGGTGTGGGCAAGGTCCACCTGGCCGACGATGCCGCCTATGCCAATGCGCTGGCCGAAAACGTCGCGCCGCTGGTTGCGGATCTAATGGGGCACCACGATGCCTTCGTCGTGCCTGCCACGACCACCGGCAAGAACATCGCCCCGCGCGTCGCCGCGCTGCTTGACGTGATGCAGATTTCGGACATCCTGTCGGTCGAAGGGCCCAAGACCTTCACCCGCCCGATCTATGCCGGCAATGCCATCGCCACGGTCGAATCGAGCGATGCCAAGCTGGTCATCACCGTGCGCGGTACCGCTTTTGCCAAGGCCGCGACCAGCGGCGGTTCGGGAACGGTTGAGACCGTGTCCGGCCCCGGCGATGCCGGTACCAGCAGCTTTGTCGGCAGCGAAATCGCCAAGAGCGAGCGTCCGGAACTGACCAGCGCCAAGATCATCGTCTCGGGTGGCCGCGCCCTCAAGGATGCGGACACCTTCAAGGCCACGATCTTCCCGCTCGCCGACAAGCTGGGCGCCGGTGTCGGCGCCAGCCGCGCGGCGGTTGACGCGGGCTATGTGCCCAACGACTACCAGGTCGGCCAGACCGGCAAGATCGTCGCCCCCGAAGTCTACATCGCGGTCGGCATCTCGGGCGCGATCCAGCACCTTGCCGGCATGAAGGACTCCAAGACCATCATCGCCATCAACAAGGACGAGGACGCACCAATCTTCCAGGTTGCCGACATCGGCCTGGTCGCCGACCTGTTCAATGCCGTGCCGGAACTGACCGGCAAGCTCTGAACTCATGCATTGTCAAACTGGAACCAATTCATGACCTTCTTTCCACCGATCGCGGAACAGCGGTTTGTTCTCGATCACGTCGCCCGCATTGATGACCTTGTGAATAGCGACCGCTTTTCAGATCTCGATCGCGATCTTGTCGGCGCAATCCTCGCAGGCGCGGGAGAACTTGCCGCGGACGTCTGGGCACCGACCAACCGTACAGGAGATCGCTCACCGCCCCAATGGACCGCAGGCGAGGTCACCATGCCGCACGGCTTCAAGAACGCATATTGTGCGTATGTCGAAGGCGGTTGGGGTAGCATTTCCGCGCCAAAGGCATTCGGCGGCCAGGGACTGCCTGCAGTGCTGGGCTTTGCGGTGGCCGAAAATCTGGGCACTGCGAACATGGGCTTCAACCTGTGCCCGATGCTTACCGGCGGTGCGATCGAAGCGATCGCCGCACACGGCTCGCCGGATCTTCAGCAGCAATACCTGCCTAAACTGATTACCGGAGAATGGACCGGGACCATGAATTTGACTGAACCGCAAGCCGGTTCGGATGTTGGCGCGGTTCGGACAATGGCTACCCCGACAGCTGACGGGGGCTGGATGGTCAAGGGCACAAAAATCTTCATTACGTTCGGCGAACACGACCTGGCCGAAAACATTGTCCACCTTGTGCTGGCGCGCACGCCCAATGCCCCGTCGGGAACCAAGGGCCTTTCGCTGTTTCTCGTTCCCAAGATCAGGCCCGACGGATCGCGCAACGACGTGCGCTGCGCGTCCATCGAACACAAGCTCGGCATCCACAGTTCACCAACCTGCGTAATGACCTTTGGTGACAACGATGTATGCGACGCGTGGCTGATCGGCCCCGAAGGCGCAGGCATGCGCGCGATGTTCACCATGATGAACAATGCCCGTCTGAACGTCGGCCTGCAGGGCGTCGAGATTGCCGAGCGCGCCACCCAGCAGGCCTTCGCCTATGCCCGGGAACGCACCCAGTCGTCGTTGGCAAGCGATTCGGGGCGCGGCCCTGTCGCGATCATCGAACATCCGGATGTCCGCCGAATGCTGATGCGGATGACTTCCCAGACCCAGGCCATTCGCGCGCTGGTCTATGCCGCCGCAGCGGAGATCGATCGGGCTCATTTAGGCCTTGATGGCGCGCAGAAACGGCTCGACCTGCTGACCCCGCTGGCCAAATCGCACGCGACCGATATTGGCTGTCAGGTCGCAAGTCTCGGCATCCAGGTTCACGGCGGTATGGGCTTTATCGAGGAAACCGGGGCTGCCCAGCACTATCGCGATGCACGCATCGCGCCGATTTACGAGGGGACTAACGGCATTCAGGCGGCCGATCTAGTCGGGCGAAAGCTGATGAACGATCACGGAGAGGGCATACGCAGTTTAATCGCGGACGTCAGGGCCGAGGCAAGAAGTCCGGAAGTTCTTGACCTCGTCTCCAACGTCGACCAACTGACTGATCATTTGCTAGCGGCCAGCATTTCCGACAGGCTTGCGGCCAGTTCCCCATATTTGACGATGGTTTCCGTCATGACATGCGGCTGGCTAATCGAGCGACAGATCACGGCGTTGGACCATGACGCCCGTTTTGACAGCAGCTTTCGATCGCTCAAACTTTCCGCCGGGCGCTACTATCTATCCGATATCGTACCGGAAGTGGCAGGTTTGCGCGCGGCCGTTCGCAATGGAGAAAAGTATCTGCACTTTTGAGATCGACGCAAGTAGACCAGTTCCAACGCATTGGGACGAAAGACTGCTCTTAATCAGCGGGTCCTAGGTTCGAGCCCTAGTGCGTCCACCACTTTCCTACATTATATCAATAACTTACGCGGCCTGGAATTTGGGTCGAGACGATACGTCGTCGTACTAGGTAGCAGCCTAGGTAGCACCGCCAGCTGTCGAGTATTTTTTCGGTTGCGGCTCCGCAGGAGAATCGTGGCCTCGAAATGACCCACCTGTCTGGCGTCGCGGGGGCAGGAAGAGCTGCATCAGCTCGAACACAGATCTTGGCACCAGGGGGCGACTTGGTTCGCCGATCTATGGCTGAAATTTGAGACGCAGAGCTTCGGCATGCGCCGTAACCGATGGGGACACGGCTGGCGCAGCGAAGCGAGCCAGCCAGTCGGCCCAACTCGTCGCAGCAAAGCGAACACGTGCGTCGCGCACTGCGGCAGAGAAGACTTCGATTTCCGCGCGATGGTCTGAACAAGCGGAGGCAGCCACACGCGATGGCTCGGCGTAGAGATACAACAAGACCGGCGCTCGACTGACACGCCTGGCTTCGGTCGAGAGCCCAAAAGCGTGCTTAACGAGCTGCGCTGCATCAAGATAGCGATAGGCGAACGGATCCTTTCGCAAGGCATCGCGCATGGCCAGCCAAGGCTCCATAGCCTCGCCCCAAACATCGCGATCATACGCTTGAGCCAGAACGGCTTGCTTCGTGTCACGAAATGGCTCGTATCGTTTGGATTCCACCCCGATGAGATGGGTCTCGGTCACAATGGCTGCATCAAGCCAAGGGTGACGACCGCCCTGCCATGGAAAGCGCATCTGGCGTTCAATCTCGACCGAGACGGCTGGCCATCTTATGTCATCGAGCCCTGGGAAAGCAGGAAGCAGGCTTGGCCTCTCGATGAACCAGCCAAACCCATTCGCCGCCAATGCGGCGCTGCTTTCGGGACTGGCGAATTTACCGGAGGCGAATTCGTTACCACCCGCCCTATCCAATGACAGTCGGACCAGGTCAGCCGGGACGCCCGGGAGAAACAGTTCAGTCATCATCGCCTCATACTTCGGCCATCCGTCAGAAGCGGTCGTAGCTCAGATCTGCAAATCGCGATCACACGCGATCGAAAGGGGATAGCTCCCGGTTGGTGACCCTCTCCCTATGGACACCCCATCCCGGTTCGTCGCCGAGGTCGATCGCCAATTGCCGCATCCGTTCATCGACAACGGTGGGGAACCTCGCCACGACATCCTGATGGTCCCAGGCCTGATACTCGTAGTGAGCGCCGATCAGAGCGCCACAGTGGGCGCATCCGTTGCTCAGGTAACGAGATCCAGCATCTCGGCTGTTGCGGTGCATGATACGGCCAAGCGATGCTTGTGCAGGGATCGCCTGCAAGGTCCTCCGCACGAGATCAGGGCAATTGCCGAGATCGGGAATGGTCGCCGAAAGCCTATGGGGGCCAATGCTGATATCGAGTCCGGTGACGATCAGTGTCTCGGCCCCGCACTTCCAGCAATCCAGATTGCCGCACCGGACCTCAACGTCCGCCGGCGCGCTGAGCGGAAGGCCAAATTGATACCGTCGGTTCAAGGCAGCAGAAATGAATGATGAGAGTGGCAGAGCCTGCTCACCGGCGCCGGTCGGAATGAAGACATCGTAGCCATCGAGAGGGTTGCCGCCGATCCGAACAGCGGGAATGTCCTTGGATGCGTCAAAACGCGCTTGCCTGAAAAGCCAGAGACCGCGAACACCGGACGAAGCGTAGCGGGACTGTCGGCGAGCCGTCTCCTCTTGGCTCTGCTTCGACCATTGCACCTCGATCGCGATGCGAACAGCCCCCTTGGTCAGCAGCACGTCGGCCCTCCAGGGCTCACTCTCGCTGCTCAGCCCGTCGAATTCAGCCTCTGCATGCCAACCATTGGCTCTCGCCGCCTCGACAATCACACGCTTCACTTGGCGATGGTCTTCGCTTTCCGGCGCGCTCGTGCAGGCGCCGCGAAACCTGTGCACGAAGTGCTGGGTGCCGAGCTTGGAACGCCTGAGTATTATCTCGGCCTGACAGCAAGGTGCGCGGAGATGCCGTTCGCGCGCATTTTGGGCGGCAAGCGATTGCCAGTCCTGTGGCGCAAATTCGAACGCATGAATGCTCTTGCCCGAATGAGTGTCGATACATCGCAGCGCCACTGTAGCCCCCGGCGAGATCAGCGAGACGACGCGAGCGGCGGAGTCCATGTGCTTTGGGAGGCACAGGCCATCTTATTCGAGCAATTCGTAAACATAGGCAGTCGTCGAGCTGTTGCTGGGGCCAATTCGTCGAGTGAGGTTCACCCGGCATAGTTCAGCGATCTTTCTCCCGCTGAGTGCTTGGCAAACCGACGGAAACGCGTTGCGCAGCCCGAGCGCATCGTGAATTTCCCGTGCTGAGATTTCAACAATGGACCGACCAGCATCCCGGGCCGGACCGAAGAACCGGCTCTCGGCATAGTCGCGAATGCGGTCGGCGGTTGTCGTTCTTTGGTCGGGAACCGCGGATCCGGAGGGGGCCGCGCTTTCGGCCGAATTGGTCGGTGGGCGTCCCGTCAATGCCGAGGACATCTGCGTTGGAATCGTCCCTCGCCGATTCCAGGGCAATCGGAAGCTGCGAATGATCGCGGCTTCGAGACCTTCCGCGCCAGACACTTTCCACCCATTCCATTCGAGGTCGGGCGGGTTCGCCACATAGACATCGACGATGCTGCCGACTGCGAGCTCGTCGCGGAGAGCCACGTTCAGGCGAATATTGGTTCGCTGGCTAATGCCAGGGCGGCTGTACATATAAAGCCGCTGCGCGAGGCTTCTCGACGCGACGCCGACATACCGGGCCCTTCCGGCCTGCACGAAAATGTAGACACCTGGATGCTTCGGCGCATTGCCCGCGAAAATCAGCATCCCTTCGGCATTCAAGTCCCACCTACCGGTGTGAACGAAGCCGCCATCGGTGATCTGGGAAAGCGAGAGTTCGGGTAGCTCTTCGGTCATGCAGGTTTAGATTCCTTTGCCTTGGCCGTCTTCGCCTTGGCATTCGGGAGCACGCGAATTTGGAGGTGGCCGGCGTCGGTCCTGCGCGACTCAAACCCTCCGGCCTTTTCAACCAGATCGCTGAGTTTGCTTTGGCCATACGTTCTTGGATCGAAATCAGACGCGAGCGCAGCCAGGCGCTGGCCAACTCGGCCGAGGGGAACCCAACCTGCCTCATCGTCCAACTGCGAAATCGCAGTCCGGATCAATGGTGCCGCAGCAGTCGGCGACTTTTTGACACTCGCGGGGCGCGTATCAGGTCGTTCCGGCTCATCCGGCGTTGGTGCCTCCGGCAGCAGGTTTTCCGAATAGATGAACCTGTGGCAGGCTTGGCGGAAGCTTTCGGGGGTCTTCTGTTCCCCGAATCCATAGACATCGACGCCCTGCTCGCGAATGCGCGATGCCAGACCGGTGAAGTCGCTGTCGGAAGAAACGAGGCAAAAGCCATCGAACCTGCCGGTGTGCAGCAGGTCCATCGCGTCAATGACCAAGGCTATGTCCGAGGCATTTTTGCCGCTGGTGTACGCAAAGTTCTGATGTGCCTTGATGGCATGTGGCGCGAGGACGTCGGCCCAGGACTTCAGCCTGGTTCCCGAAAAATCGCCGTAAATGCGCCGTACGCTAGCTTCGCCGATTTTCGCAATCTCTTCAAAGAGACGGGGGGCGATTCGCGAAGAGGCATTGTCCGCATCAATCAACACGGCAAGTCTGGGGGCACGTGGTTCAGTAGCCATTTACGCACCATGCCTCATTTTGCATTAATCAGCAGATAAAACTGAACTTGAGCCGACCTGTGTCCTGAAGTCCTGAAGGCGTCTGCTTACGATCTCTTTGTCGTTGGAATGCCTGAGCAGGCGCTTGGCTCTGTCATGGGCAAATTCATCCACCTCGAGAACGATTAGCCTATAGCCATGCTTCGGCAGCAAATCGGCGCGACGCTCATCATATCGTCGGCGCTGCTCGCCCCGAGGCACACCGGAAACCGTCGGCTTGTCGTCGAAAAATCCTACGCGTTCGCGATGCTGGCGCTCATGATATTCCACGACAAGGCTGAGAGCCGGGTAAAAGCCGTCGACAGGCAAAGGCTTCCGGTAACCACGCCGATCAGGATCTCCGGTCAGAAACGGAAAGCAATGCTGGCGGACGGCCTTCAGTCCGAGAACCGCATCGCAGAGATCGAGCACATAATGCTCGTCGCTGATTGCTGTCCGGGAAACCTCTTGGGCCGCCTTTGACGTTGACCGGATGGGGGAGCCTCCTCCGCCCAGCCGGGCCATGACCCTTTCCATGTCATGGTGCTGATCGCTTCCTCTCACGACCTCCCAACGCCCGTTGTGCGGATGCCAGCCGAGGCCCGCAGCTCTAAGGGCTGCGCGAAAGCGCTTGGGATCGATTCCGCTCGCGATGGCCATATCGACGGCGGTGATCAGCTGACCTGGAATCATCATGCCCGGTGCCCTTCACGCAAATCCGCGGGCCATTGCTGCCTCGATGCCAGCCCAATCCTGCTCGTGTGATCCGGAATTGTTCGGCATGCCCACCTTGGTCAAACAGCCCTTGGGATAGGTATAGCTGTCGATCCGTCGCTCCGGCTCCTCGCACCAGGCGATGTTCACGGCCCAGAACTTCGGGAAGAAATAGAGGCTCGAATAGGGCAGGTGATCGTGGATCCACCAGGCAAGCTTGCGCCAATCCCCCTCTGCCTGGAATGCGTCCCAAAATGCTGGAACGACGACGCACGCCGTGGCACCCATCCGGCCTTTGGCATCGCGTCGATCCCAAATGTGCCCGGCAAAATTGGCTTCGTTAGAAGCACAATTGTACCCGCTCTTCCCTGCGGCCTGCAACTCGTTGCCCAGCCCGTTCACTTCGCACGACCGAAACGCGGAACGAATGGCGATGCGGCCAAACCTATCCTGCAACGGCTCGAGCAGTTCCTCGCAAAGCCTGCTTCCCGCGGCGATCGCCAGATCAGGGTCGTCGGGCACGTTGCTCAGGCCATGTACCGCTGCAATGTCGGAGAACAGGAAATCGCGCATGAAGAACGACTTCGACAACCGAACACGGCCAAAATCAGCGAGCGCAGAAACAGAATCGGGTTTTCTCATGTCCCTGCCCTAACATCGTGCTGCGTCAAAAGCGGTCGTAAGCATGCGCTGGCCGCCTCCAGTCGCTCCCGCATAACCGCTTGGAGCGCGTCGGGGCCTTCAATCACAACCTCCCCGCCCCATGTAAAAAGATGCTCGGCAATTTCTCGGAGGCCGCCAGCCCTGAACCTTACGGTTAAACCCTCAGCCGTTTCTTCCAGCTCCTGAGCGGGATGGAAGCGCCATTGCCGTGCGCGTTCGACGGAGGATGGGAGTACGCGCAACACGACTGCGTGATCTTCCTCCCGCCAGATGCCAAAGCTTTGTGACAGCCACCGGTCGAGGTCCCAGTCTTCTGGAGGCAGTCCCGACGTGTTGGCCGCACGCACGTTTTTCATCCGATCCAGACGGAAGGGCACAGGGTCGGCATCTCGATCGGGCATTTTGCCGATCAAGTATGTGATCGGACCATGCACAAGGCCAAAGGGTATCACGCGGCGCCATCGTGAGATATCAGCCCCGTCAGCGCGATAATCGAATTCCACACATTGCCCTGCCATGATGGCGCCCTGGATAGCGGCCAGATTTTCCGGGTCGGCGACGACGGCCGGCCCGGCGGGAACCCTGCTGCGCTGAAGGCGGATCAAGGCTTCCAGATCCGGATCGACCCTTCGCTTCTCGCGATCATCCAATGCAGCTTTTGTCTTGTCGAGCAGGCTGGAGAGCAGTGCTGCCTGAGGTGCCATCTCGCGATTGCGAGCGTCGGCTTCAGCCTGGAGTGCCGCGATCTCGGCAGCCGTGGGGCGCGTGTACACCCGCCTCAGCGCGTCTCGAATGCGAAACCGTTTGGTTCGTCCATCGCTGTCCTCGACGACATCGAAATGAAGCGTGATCACGTCGCGCAGGCGCTCGGCGGTTCGCCTGGTAACCCCGAGCCCGGCAGCCATCTCGTCCAGGGTCAGGCCTTCGCCGCTGTCGCACAGCATATGAACGAGCTTCAGCGTGCGATCGAGCTTGGCCATCCTCTGGGTCACGGCGTTTCCCCTTGCAGTTCGAAGGGCCCAACCGGCAG
This sequence comes from Sphingopyxis sp. PAMC25046, assembly GCF_004795895.1. Lineage (NCBI taxonomy): Bacteria > Pseudomonadati > Pseudomonadota > Alphaproteobacteria > Sphingomonadales > Sphingopyxidaceae > Sphingopyxis > Sphingopyxis sp. PAMC25046. The sequence continues at coordinate 2,070,867 of NZ_CP039250.1, read as the reverse complement.
GAATAGCAGAGGGCTGCTGTCCTCGGATCGCGAGGCTTCCAGCCAGTCGCGTCCGGAGATCTCCTGCCTTGCCAATTCTTCCAGCGTCTCCGCGCTGGCGGCCGCGGCGAGTTCGCGTTCGCGCGCTGATTTGACGATCGTGCGAAAGTCTTCGGTTCGCTGATCCATTCGCTCTTGCCACTGCGGCGTTGCCGCCAGGTCATTGTCTGGCGAAGCTGCGAGAACCAACCGGCCAAGGCGCACGGGCTCGCCAAGCGCCAGAAGCGTGTGGGTACGAGCCGTAGCGGCCTGACGCGCCATGTCATCCTGGCCTGCGGCCAACCTCGCGGTAATGCGCAGTCCCGAAGCCAATGCATAGGCATCCACGAAGGGTTCGCCACAAAGACGATCACTGGCATCGTCAAGGTCACGGGCACGGCGTTCGAAGCTGTCTGCGAGAAAATGGGAATCGCGGGCAATAGCCGTCCATTCGGTGTGGGTGGCGGATGGAAGCCATGCTTCCTCGACCTGGTCGGCCAGAGTGCGAAGCCGTGTAAAATCTTCCGCAATTCGCTCGGTTCGCAAACCCTCAATCCCTCGTGCAATCGCTGCTAGTCCGGGAAGGATGGCATCGACCTTCTGCTCAACGCGCGCGATCCGGCGGGCAAGCAGGGCGGTTCCCGCAATCGACACCCCAATCGATATGCCGCTCAATGCGAGGTTGGCGACCTGGAGCGACTGGACCACCGCGACCGCAGCTTTGATCTGTTCGTTCTGGACGACGCTCACGGCCTCGAGCGCCAACTGGGGCAACCCCAGGGGGCCGGAACTCAGCAACGAAGAGAGCGCCGAGGTCTCTTGCAAATGACCGACGATCCTTCCCGAGGTGACGGACTGGATGATGGAGCCCGAGACGCGGTATTCGCCCGAGGCAACGCCGGTCAGAAGGTGACCGGGAATCTCGCGCAGCAGCGTGTTCGCAAGCGAGCCAATCATAGGGACTTCGCCCGCTTGGCGGCTCGGTTAAATTCGGTCGCGAGTTGCTGCAGGATTGCAGGAGACTGTTCGCTTCCGTCGATCAGCGAGGCGACGATGAACCCTCGCCCCCGCTTTCGCAGACGGACCAACGTGCGATCGCGTATCTTAGCTGTGTTGAACACGCCGGTAGCAAGACCCAATCCGGCAAGGGCACCGCCGCCCAGCACCACCGGCCAACTTATAGCTGTGGTGGTCACCAGCCCGAGCCAGGCCGTCGTGGTCGTCACGGCTGCGAATGGAAGGGCAGCAGCGGTAGCCACCCCCGCGGCCAACGGAACCGCGGCTGCGGCAACATCCCTTGACCCCTCGAAGACACCTTCCGGTTCCTCCGCATGCTCTGGCCCCCGCACCCATACGGCCTGCTCCTCAACCAGTTCAAGGAGGGCCGTGTTCGCCTCGTCGAGGATCTCGATGGCGACGGGTTCCGCCACGGATCGCACCATTGGCGCGATACGCTCCTGGATGAAGGTGGCCTGGCTGAACAGCCCGTCTTTCAGGCCGACCTTGGCGATCTCATCTTCGGCAGACACGATCAGATCCGCCACAACCTGATTGAGCGTTCTCGCAGCGACGAGAGTGTAATCGGACGCCCATTCGTCGATCTTTTGCCCGGCAAAGATCCGGTTGAACAATCCCATGAATACCCCCGCCGCCCCTCGGCCGAATCCGGACTTCCGGTCGGACCTTGGAGACAGTCTCCACGACAGAACCGGTCGCAGCAAGCTTGAATCCGATCAAAATGCCGTTCGGGCACCTTGCATCCGATCATCAAAAGGCTTGTATGAGCGGTACTCGTAGGGGGCTGCCAATAATCACAAGATTCACGATTCTGTGCGCCAAGTCGGCGTAGCAAGATCATTTCGTTTGCTGACTGCTTGTCAGAAGGAAATCGATTGTGAATGTTGCTTGTCGCTCAACTATTGTGTGCCACGGAAGACATGCCATGCGCTGCGAGCGGCTGCATGCTGCACGCTATCGGCATCATGGCACCCAGATCATGTCCTTCGAGCAGGCAGCGGTGCGGTTGGCCGGAGGCTTCATCAAGCCGATTGACGACGAAACGCTTCGTTCGACGTTGCAGTCAGTGCTTCCCAATACGCCGCTCGGTGAGTTGGAAAACATCAAATCACTCCCCGGTATGGTCAACGCTGCGGCCGACACTCTTCACAAGGTTTGGCGGGCTGGGATCGACCTCTCCGCACGCGCAGGAGGCCATCCCAGGCTAGAGGCGCTGGCCCACCTCGAAGCTGCTGTTTTGGCCAAACTTCCCGCGGGAATGCTCAGGCCGATGGATATCGTCGCCTGCGCGCGGAGCCGGATTCATCATTCTCAGAAGGTGCTCGGCGCCCTGACTGTTGAGGGATTGACCGAGCTATCGCCGTGCTGGCGCCCATTGCTGATCGAGCTCGCGACCGAGATTCCGGTGACGTGGAGTGCCGGGCCGCGCCGGATTCCGGCCTGGTTGGTGGGATCCGCGATAAAGGTAGTCGAAGCTGCGGCCCAGCATCCCGAGGTCAGCGTCGCAAGCGCCGCCTCGGGTCTCCACGAGGCTATCGAGGCGTTGCGCTGGGTACGATCCCTTCTGGCATCCGGCGATGTCGCCCCGCACGAAATCGCAATCGCAGCGGCGTCGACTGCCGAATATGACCATTATTTCCTGGCGCTGCGGTCCGATGCGAACATCGACCTGCACTTTGTCCATGGCGTTCGGACAGTCACGACCCGCGATGGTCAGGCCGCTGCGGCGTTGGCCGACATTCTCGTTCGCGGCCTGTCGCAGACCCGTATCCGCCGCCTCGCCGCACTCTGCTCGGATGGCCCCGCACTTTCAGTCCTGCCGGAAGGGTGGCTGCGCGTCTTGCCAACCGATGCACCGATGGCGACGTCAGCTGCGTGGAACCGGCTGTTGTCGGGTCTCGAAGCCGAAGATTGGCCGGATGGATGCGACCATTCACCCGCTCTGAAGTTCGCGATCGAACTGCTCGCGAAAGGACCCGACGCTGCCGATGAAATCGGCCCGGCCTTTCTTTCAGGCCGCGCGCTCGCGATTTGGCGCAAGGCACTCATGGCCGGCCCGGCCGCATCGATCGACACTTCGCTGGAAAACCTGAAGCAGGATGACGGCCTCGACTCCTGCGTCTCGGTTACATGGATGCCAGCAAGTGCCCTTGCCGCCTCACCGCGCCGGTTTGTCCGGCTGATTGGCTTGAATTCCTCGCGTTGGCCGCGTGGCATTTCTGAAGACCGCTTGATCCCCGATCACATCATCCCAACCCATGTGCTCGATCCACTTCCGATCAACCAGGCGGATAGGCGCGATTTCGAGACTATTATGGCGACGACATCTGGCCAGCTCGTACTTTCTCGTGCCCGCCGCGACAGCGATGGCCGGCTACTCGGACGTAGTCCGCTGCTCTCCGGACTTGGCACCGAGACGTATCTTCGTCGCAATGCGGTTCCGCTTCATGCTTTCAGCGAGACCGATCGGTTAATGGCCAGAACGGAAGAGTTTCGCGGCTATCCCCAAGCGGTCAGCGCCTTGGCCTGCTGGCGGGATTGGAAGCGGGAGGAGATTACCGCTCACGATGGCAAGGTGAGGCCAGACCATCCCCTGATCCAGGCCGTTCTCGATCGCACGCAGTCAGCCAGTTCGCTGCGACGCCTGCTCCGCAACCCTCTCGGCTTTGTCTGGGTTTACGGACTCCACTGGAGCGCCCCTGACGCCGGGGCCGAACCGTTGGTGCTCGATCCGCTGGAAATGGGCGACCTTGTCCACATGGTGCTCGACATCGCCCTCCAGAGCATCGAGGCCGCCGGCGGGCTCGGCAGCGCAACGGCGCAAGTTGTCGACGAATTGGTCGAAAATGCCGCAGCCCGAGTAGCGGCCGATTGGGAAAGTGAACGTCCGGTGCCGCCGGCGATCATCTGGACGCGCACGCTCTCAGACGCTCGAATGACGGCAAGCAATGCCCTGACCTATGGCAATCAGGAACTGGCGGGAGCGCAAAGTTTTGCCGAGGTGCCGTTCGGTGGTTCTACGGCGAAATCGGACGGGGCCATTCCCTGGGATCCGAGCACCAGGGTTGAAATTCCCGGCGCAGGCTTTGCGATCAAGGGTTACATCGACCGCCTCGACATTTTTGACGATGGCAAGCGCGCCATTGTGCGAGACTATAAGACCGGACGCGCACCACGGTCGGCCATTCGCCTCAACGGGGGCAAAGAGCTTCAACGCTGTCTCTATAGCTTCGCCGTGAAATCCTTGCTCGGCGAGGATGTGAGCATAACTGCCTCGCTGTTGTATCCTCGGGAGAACCTGGACCTCCAGCTCGACGATCCCGAAGCCGTATTGTCCGAGGTCACCGGCTACCTCGTTGCCGCCCGATCGAACCTGCAATCCGGATTGGCAATCCCGGGCCCCGATACCGGCGATGATTACGATGATCTCGCCTTCGCCCTGCCCGCAAACGCCGGCCCCACCTACTGCAAACGCAAGCGTCCAATCGCGGCAGCAATGCTCGGCGATGCGGCTCAGGTGTGGGAGGCGGAGTGATGACGACCATGTCTGCTCAACTGAAGGACGACGGTGCCCGCTTCGATGCAATTGGTCGGCATACCCGCTCGATCCTTGTCGAGGCCGGCGCTGGCTCGGGAAAAACCGCGGTAATGGCGGGGCGTATCGCAGTAATGCTCGCGGAGGGAACCTCTCCGCGCGCCATCGCTGCGGTGACATTTACCGAACTGGCGGCAAGCGAATTGGTGTCGCGGGTCAGGGAGTTTGTCGCCGAGTTGAGCGAAGGCCGGATCGCGCCAGAACTGAAAGTCGCGCTTCCCGATGGCCTCAGCGATGCCCAGCGCAGCAATCTCGTCACCGCGAGCGCGGCGATCGATGAAGTCACCTGCTCGACGATTCACGGCTTCTGCCAGCGCCTCATCAAGCCCTACCCGGCTGAGGCAGACATCGATCCTGGCGCGACGGTCATGGATCGGAACCTGGCTGACCTTGCGTTTCTCGAAATCGTCGATGGCTGGCTGCGAGAGCGGCTATCCGGCAAACACGGCGGCATCATTGCCGAAATGGTGCTCTACAATCCGAAGAGCACGGTCGAGCTGCTTCACAAGATCGCGGCTAATTTGCGCAGCAGGCGAACTCTCAAGGCACCTTCGCCCTCCCCGTTTGCTCCACTCATGGCCGAATTCCAACAGGCGGCCAAGGCCTTGGCCGACTTCATCGAGAATGCTTCCGCGCACGAGCCCGAGACAGCCAACTATGCGGCAGGCTTCGCACAGATGGCAGAAGCGGTAGCCGCGATTGCCGAACCCCAATCACCCACGGGCCTTGTTCAGTTGCTGGTTGCGCGCGCCCATCCGGACGTTTGCACCAAGACCGGTGGATTTGCCGCCTATCGCAAAAAGGGCAAGTGGGTCGAAGCGGCGAAGCAGGCCGGTTTGTCCAAAGCCGATGGTGAGCAGCTCAACATCACCGCCGACGATCTCTACGGGAAATGCTGCGCGACGTGGGCTGCGATGCAGCAGGCGATTGCCGGCCACGTTCTGGCTGCGCTAGTCTCAGAAGCCGCTCCAATCCTCGAGCGTTACCGCGAATACAAGCGTTCCAGCGCGCAGCTCGATTTCGACGATCTGATTTATGCCGCGCGCGACCTGTTGCGCAGTCATGAGGCTGTACGCCAGGCGCTGGGCAAGCGTTTTGCCCACGTCCTCGTCGATGAGTTCCAGGACACTGATCCACTCCAGACCGAGATCTTCTGGCGGCTGTGCGGTGATCCGCAGAATGAAGGCGACGATTGGGCGGACTTCCGAATCCGTCCTGGCGCGCTGTTTCTCGTGGGCGATCCGAAGCAAGCGATCTACCGCTTTCGCGGTGCCGACGTCGGCGCCTATGTACAGGCTCGCAGCGCTTTCATCGCGCATAGTCAGGAAAGCTTGCTCTCCATCTCGACTAACTTCCGGTCGTGCGCCTCCATTTTGACCTTCGTCAACGCGCGCTTCGAAGCCGTACTCTCCGCTGATGGTCAGCCAGGCTTCACGGCCCTCGATGCCTTCCACTCCGATCCCGCAGAAGGCGTATGCGTTGCCGCCCTCGACGTCGCGATTGCCGGCGAGGATGGCAAAGCGAAGGTGGAGCAGCAACGAGACGGTGAAGCCGAAACTGTTGCCGACCTTTGCGCTCGGCTGATCGGCGGGTATGAAATTGTCGATCGCCGGACCGGCACTCCGCGCCTCTGCCAACCGGGCGACATCGCGTTGCTCGCGCCCACAGGCGCCGAACTATGGCGATACGAAGAAGCTTTGGAACGCCGCGGAATCCCGGTTGCAACCCAAGCCGGCAAAGGGCTCTTCCGCCGTCAGGAAATCCAGGATTTGATCGCGGTCACCCGTGTCCTGGCTGATCGTCGCGACACCTTGGCGCTGGGCGCCCTGCTTCGGGGGCCATTGGTCGGCCTTACGGATGAAGAATTGCTCGATATTGTCTGGGCGCTTCCGCGCAATGAGAGCGAACCCGACCGTATCCCGCGTCTGACCCTGTCAGTCGATGCTGACACCGTCACGCACGATCTGGCGCGGGCGGTGCTGGTGAAACTCCAGGCGCTTGCGCGGCGAGCGAACAGCACCACGCCGCATGAACTCCTGTCGCAGGCGATTGATGTCCTGCGCATCAGGCCCATTCTCGTCGAGCGCCATCGCGGTCAGGCCGAACGCGCGCTCGCCAACGTCGACCTCTACCTCAATCTCGCGACCGCATATGCGGTGCGCGGCCTGCGGTCATTTTCTGAGGCGATGACCACGGCGTGGGAGGATGAGGCCCGAGCGGTCGAAGGTCGTCCCGACGCGCAAGAGGAAGCCATCTCGCTGTTCACGATGCACGCAGCGAAGGGCCTCGAATGGCCTGTCGTCATTCCCATCAACACCATGACGGGGGTCATGGGTCCCGATAGCGCAGTGACAGATCGCCAGTCGGACACATTCTATTGCCCGATCTTCGGGGTGCCCCCCGAGGGCCATGAAGCGGCGATCGAGGCTGAGAAGCTGGAGCTGGATCGGGAACGCATACGTCTGTGGTACGTGGCGGCCACGCGGGCACGGCAATTGCTGATTCTTCCTCGCCTCGATGTCTCACCATCGAAGTCGGCATGGATAAGCCTGCTCGACCTTTCGCTTGCCGAGCTTCCAGCCATCGACCCCAGCGAACTGCCAGAGCGCGCACCATCGCCAGCGGCAGAAGTGGGCAATGGGCAGACGCGAGAGATATTTGCGGCGGAAGCTGAAGAAATCCTGCAACGACAGGTCCATCTGACCTGGCTCGCCCCGAGCCGAAGCGAAAATACCTCCGGCCCCGTCGTCGTCTCGGAGGAACCGGACCTCTGGACAGATTCCGACGACGGACAACCTCAGGAGATCCCGCTGCAGCTCGCCATTCAAGGCAGCCGCGAGCGGGGCCTGATCCTCCACAAGCTGATGGAGGAGGTTCTGACGGGCGAGACCTTCGACGACCTTGGTTCACTGACCGAGCGAGCGAAGGAATTGATCGTTCAATTCGGCCGAACTGCGGTTAGCGACGCCGCGGCAGGACTGTCCGCCGAGGAATTGGCCAGTTGCATCGACAAGACGCTCAAGCTTGAGTCGATTGCGGGAATTCGGGCCGAGCTGATAGCCGAGTTCCCGGTGTTTGCGAGCCACACCGCGGATGGTCATGAATATGCGACCTCCGGAATTGCTGACGCCCTCACCCTGACGCCTGGGGGCAAGCCGGGAACGATCGTGGATTGGAAGAGCGATGTAGCGCCCGATGCCGTGTCGCTCGAGCACTACAGAGGTCAGGTGCAAGCCTATCTCGACATGACTGGCGCCGAACGCGGAATGATCGTCCTGATGACGAGAGGTGAGATTATAGAGGTCTCACCATCCAGCGTTGGCTCGACGCCGTGATCGAACCGAGAACATGACCTCGCTACCCCGCCCTTCCAAGTACGTATCGAAGAAGCACTTATGTCCTATCTCGCCTGGATTGATTTTGACCCTGAAGAACGTCGCCGCGCACAAACACTAATCGACCTGTTCAAACAGCCCGAAGCGCGCGACGAGCTCGGCCTCGGCAGTGTGCGTGACGGACTGGCCGATCTTCTCTTTCCAGGAACCAGCACGATTCAGACGCGGCTGCGCTACATGCTTTTTATTCCGTGGATCTATTTGGAAGCGCAGGGTCGCAAGGCCACGCAGGCGGAACGCACGGTTATTGCTCGCGATCTGGAATTCCAGTTGAGCGAAGCCCTGCTGCGCGGCGGAGAGACGATCGGAGTGATCGGACGAGACGCGGGGCGGAACCTGAAGCGCCTCGCATCAAGCGTTTATTGGGCGGGTCTGAACACGCTAGGCATCCGCGCGCTGCCGGGCAGCCATTCGACCTTCCTGTCCTATGGCCCCGAAAGCCTGAAGGACCACGATCTGAAACTTTGGTCGTCCAACCTTCCGAAGCCCCCCGCAGATCTCCTGGACCAAGCGTCTTTCGCCCTGGCCGATGGTGAGGCTGATTTCCTGCGAGACCGCATCGAAAGCCATGCGGGCTCAAGCTTGCTGAACGAGCTGGCTCGCAAGGGCAAATCCTTCGCGGATGACTGGCCGTGGCAAATCAGCGAAGACGCCATTTCAGACGCCAATCGCGCGGTCCTTCGGCATGCCGAACGATTTTCCGGCGTTATGTACGGAGCCAGCCTTCTCTATAACCTCCTGCTGGCCATTCGTGCTGCAGACCTGCCAAACGCCAAGAAACATGCCGACGCGGACACATTGGCGGCGGACTATCGCTCGCGCATCGAAGTTTGGAGGTCGGAGCTCGATCACCTGGCGTTGAACGACTGGGATCTCGACGACCTCTTCGGCCTGATTGGCAGAACCAGCCACAACCTCACCAAGTCATCGCGGGATTTCATCCGGAGATGGGCAACAGTCGCCCAGGATGGCACTGGTCCCTTTGAGGCTGATCACCAAGCGATAGAACTGCTCAAGCAGCGAGAGCATGGGCTGAAACGGATGAAGGCAAGGCTTCTTCACGATGCGCCGCTTGAACGCTGGTCAGGGGCCTCGGGGGACGCGCGGCTCGATTTCAGGTGGGGCATCGCCAGCCGCTATCTCGGAGAGCTTGCCGATGCCGGTTGACCCCGCCTTCGACCCTGAAAATCGCGAACTCTATACCTCGCTCATGCGCTCGCCCGACGGGTATAGGTTCGACCACGCCATAGCCACCACCTATTCGCTCGATTTCGAGACCGCCCTCGCGATCCCGATCGCCATTGTATTTCGCGACGCGGAGAATCGCGACGAGATGCTGCGCAGCCCCTTGGCTCTGCTGCAAAGCGTCGAACGGATGGCGGGCCGGATGGCCATTTACTGCGATCGAGGCCGCATCAAGGAGGCGCGCCCGAATGCAGCGCGTCTGATGGCCCTCTATGAGAAAACCATCACCGAAGTTGCGGCGCCGGGAGGCGGAGCGTTTCATCCTAAATTGTGGTGCATTCGCTTCCAACCGGAACGCAAGGGCATGCCCATCCGCATGCGGCTGGCGATTCTTTCGCGTAACCTGACCAATGATCGATGCTGGGATTTGGCGCTTTGCCTCGATGGCACGGTCGCCGACGATATTTGCGAGGGCAATGAGCCCGTCGTCGGCCTGTTACGCGCACTTCCGGGACTGGCAAATGCGGCCAATCGGCCGACGGCGCCAAAGTTCCTCCCTTCGCTTCTGCGCGATCTCGCCTGCTGCTGGTGGGACGATCTTCCCGCCGGCGCAACCAAGATCCGTTTCGCCGTCAACGGCCTCGAAGGGGGAGCGTGGGCGCCGCAAAAGGGGGAGCGCCTCGCTATCCTGTCTCCCTTTGTAAGCGGGAACGCGCTCAAGCAACTGGCTTCGGGTTACGATGATCCCGCATCTTGCCAACTCATCGCGCGGGCCGATGAACTCGACTGCGTCAAGCCGGCCATTCGCAGTCTGTTTGAGATCCAAACCCTCGATGACCGTGCCACCGAATACGAGGAAGAAGACCGCGAGGAGGCCTGTTCAGCCGATCTCGAGGGTCTTCACGCCAAGGCCTATGTCGTCGAGCGCGGCTCACGCCTGCACGTCCATCTTGGGTCCGCCAATGCGACGACGGCTGCGCTGGTGCCGACCCACGGAGGCCGGACGCAGAACGTAGAGATTATGGCCACGCTCGATGGCCCAAAATCCCGGATGGGAACCATTGAGGATGCGGTATTCTCGGAAGGATTTCGCCGCCTCCTGGCTCCTTATACGCCATCCGAGCCGCCCGAGCAGGACGCTGCGGCGGCAGCCGAAAAGGCGCTGGAGAAACTGCGCATCAAAATCGCGGCGATCGCGCTTGACCTTCATTGCACCCAATTGACGGATACCATTGCGCTCGAAGTCGAGATCGCAGGCAAAGCCCCATCCCTCGATCTACCGGACGGCGTGAGCTGTTTCATGCGCGCAATCACCGTTGCGAACGAACGGGGATACGATGCTGCGGCGTTGCTCTCAAAAGCACAGCCTCGAATGACGCTTGGTTCGGTGCCATTGAGCGAGGTCACCCGCTGGTTGGGAATCCGCCTTCGCGACGAGCAGACTGGCGTGGAAGTCGCCTTCACCCTTGGTGCGCGGCTTGTAGGGGTCCCTGATGGGCGCGACGCCGCCGTGCTGCGGGCGCACATTGCGAATGTCGAGAATTTCTTTCGATATTTGAGCTTGCTCCTCGGAAGTCTGGGCGAAGGGAGTTTCCTCGAGAGCGAGGCCGCCGGCGAAGGGCAATGGCTGCGCCGGCTCGGTCAGGGCGGAACATCGCTTCTCGAACCGATGGTCCGTGCTCTAAGTCTCGATGGCGGCGAGCTCGCCGAGATCGATCAGCTCATCAAGCGCCTCGAAGATCCGGATGGCGGCGCGAACATAGTGCCGCCAGAGTTTCTCGCGCTTTGGGCAAGTTTTGCGCCGCTTCTGGCCACCAAGGGAGCGCGGCAGTGACCTATCGGGCGAACGACCATCTGGCACTCCTGAAGCCCTTCCAGCGCGCCACGGTCGACTATGTCTTCCAGCGCCTGTTCACGGATGCGTCGCCCACGCGTCAGTTCCTTGTTGCCGACGAAGTCGGCTTGGGAAAGACCATGGTTGCGCGCGGCGTCATCGCCAAGACTATCGAACAACTGACGGGGAAGGTTGACCGCATAGACGTGGTTTACATCTGCTCGAACCAAGCGATAGCCGAGCAGAATATCAAGTCACTCAATGTTATCGGATCAGCAACAAAACCGCTGAACACCCGCCTCACGCTCCTGCCGCTTGAGATCGAGCAGGAAGGAGGGATCGCGTCCAGGCCCATAAATCTTATCAGCCTGACACCGGGAACGGCGCTCGATCTCAAGTCATCGTTGGGCACGGCAAAAGAGCGAGCTCTCATCTATGAAATGCTGAGAAAAAGGCTCGGCATCCGGCATGGTGGCGTGCAGCGCATTTTTCGCGGCGGAGTTACGCCTGAGAACTGGCCCGGCTGGACAGACTGGATGCGCAGCCAGTCGATTTCGAAGGAGATTTCCGAGAAATTCAACGACGCTGTCGGGGATGACTTCATCCAGCGCATTCGCGCGGCATCGGAGCTGGCGCGAAACAAGAAAAGTCCTCACTACCCACCCGACCAGCGCCCGGCGTCGATAATCGGGGAACTTCGCAGCATCCTGGCACGGATATGCGTCGACGCGCTTACTCCGGATCTCATCATCCTGGACGAGTTCCAGCGGTTTGCCGAATTGCTGCATGAGCACGATGAGAGTCTTGCGCCCGAAAAAGCGGCGGCTGCGGAACTTGCCCGGGCGCTGTTTTCCTACTCCGGCCCGGACGGTTCGTCGGCACGCCTGCTGTTGCTGTCCGCTACGCCGTACCGGATGCTCACCTTGAGCAGCGACGATCCGGAAGAAGGCGATCACTACAGCGATTTTCTTCGAACCATGCGCTTCCTCTTCGGCGAGGTGGACGGCGAGGCGCGTGTCAGGGAACTCGAGAATGAGCTCTCGCAATTCCGGCGTGCGTTGCAGGCAATGCCTGCGTCAAAATCAGCCGCGCGTACCCAGCGGGACCGCGTGCATCACATCCTCAGACAGGTCATTGCCCGGACGGAGCGCGTAGACTCCACCGCGGACCGCAATTCGCTTGTGAGGGAGTTGAAGCCCCCGCTGACGATTGAAACGGACGATCTAATGGAGGCGAAAGCGGTCTCGCAGGTGGCCGAACTCGTCAGTGCGCCCGGTATCGTCGAGTATTGGAAGTCGTCGCCGTACCTTCTCAATTTCATGCGTGGCTACAAGCTGCGGGAGCGCCTGCAGGCAGTCAAATTGCGGCCGGCCAAGGAGCTGCGCACCGCCATTAGAGCCGCCGCGCCATACTTCATCGACAAAGCACAGGTCGAAGACTTCGCAGAGATTCCACTTCGCAACGGACGAATGCGCGCGCTCGCCGACACTGCATTCCAACACGGCCTCGATCGAGCGCTGTGGATTCCTCCTTCTCGTCCTTCGTTCGGAGAGCCTGTCCCGGCGACCAAGACGCTGGTCTTCTCGGACTGGTCGATGGTCCCAGACGCGATTGCGGCGCTTCTCTCGCATGAGGCAAGCCGGCGCATGAAGATGTCACCCGATCTGGTAGGGCGCACAAGCCGCCCAATCGGCGTCGAAGAAATGATGCCGATGTTGTGTCCATCTCCCACCCTTGCTGCTTGGGTGGATCCCTTGCAGCTAGAACAGCGGCATGGACGAGCGGGCACTTATGCTGAACTGCTTGTCCAGGTTCGTCAGGCTCTTGGGGAACGCCTCGATCCGGCGTGTCTTACCCGACTGGCCGAGCGATCCGACCGCCTGATGCCCCTTACAGTCGAGGCCGAACTGGGCTTGGGTGTGGACTGGGGCCGCGTCGGTGCCATCGAGCACGATGCGCATGACGAACATGGCGCGATGGCACGGACAATCGAAGCGATTAGGCAGGCATTGGATTCCGACGATCATCACGGCGACCCCGATCCAAGAGACATACTCGACAAGCTGGCGGAATTTGCGCTTGGCTCGCCTGCGACCTGCGCGCTCCGCGCCCTCGCTCGCCTTTGCCCGGAGTTGCAGATTGATGATCCGGCGCTTGTTGGCGCGGCGATCGTGGTCGCTCTCGGATTTCGCAGCCTGTACAACCAACCAGAAAGCCGCGCTCTACTGGAGGAAGCCTCGCCCCTGAACTATTGGCGCCAGGTCAACGCACACTCGGCGCAGCACGATCTTGCCGCAGTGCTGGATGAATATCTCCATCTCGTCCTGGAAAGTGAACGCGCCGAGCAAGTCGATGCGCCCGAACGAGCTCGGCTCATCGCCATGAAGGTGGTCGAGGTTGTCGCACTGCGGCCGGCTCAGATTACGCTCGATCACTGGACGGCCGGCCGCGCGCGTTTGCAGGAGCAGACATTCGAAATCCGTGCGCGGTTCGCCATGCGCTTCGCGACCAAAGCCGAAGAGGAAAAGGGTGTGCGCCGAACCACTCTTGTCCAGTCTGCTTTCAAATCGCCATTTCGCCCATTCGTGTTGGCATCTACGTCAATCGGACAAGAGGGCCTCGATTTTCATCCATATTGCGCGCGGATCGTCCACTGGAACCTTCCTCGCAATCCGGTCGAGATCGAACAGCGCGAAGGCCGTGTCCATCGATTCAAGAATCATGCGGTACGCCGCAATATCGCGGCAGATTTTGGCAATTGCGCTTCGGCGCTTGTTGGCACCGAGGCACCATGGACCGCCATGTTCAAAGCGGCGCAGGATCAACAAACGGCCGATGGGCATCCCGGCGATATTGTGCCCTACTGGATATATCCTGGCGAGGCGAAGATCGAGCGCATGGTGCTCATGCCTCCCTTCAGCCGAGAGCACGAACGCTACGAGAACCTGAAGAAGTCGCTGGCGAGCTATCGACTGGCATTCGGGCAACCGCGGCAGGACGAGCTGGTCGAACTCTTCTCAGGGATGAGCGAAGATGTCGTGAGCGAGCTGGCCGAGTTCCAGATTTCGCTCAGACCAGGAATTTGCCTGAATGCCCAATCAGATCACTCCACGACGGGATAGTTTGGCATCGGCCATTCATGGTCTGGATTATCCATCATCAGATCGACAAAGATCGGCAGCAGGCAACCCAGCAGCGACACCCCGTCCCTCAACTGGTCGCGGTTGACATCGCTGTTCCAAGTCGCGCCGCCGTGCACCAGCTGATTTCGCAAGACGTAGAGCCGATCGAACAGGATCGACAGTATCCTGACGGTGTCGTGCTCGCGCAATGCATGATTGATAGCGGTCCGGCTACGCTCGAGCTTGTGCTCCCAGTCGTCGTAACCTGACACACCATTCTGATGCTGCCAGAAGGGGTGGTAGACATATGGATTGTCCAGAAGGAGGCGGATTTCCTGACTGAACCGCTGCCAGACCGCGTCGTAGACGCGGTGACGCCCATCGAACTTTACGAGCGTCGAGAAAAACGATTGGAAGAGTCCACGTTCACCTTCCGGCGCTGAGCTGCTGGCCGAAGCTTCTACGTCACCGGCGTAGGCCGCGTTGAACCCGACCCACAGTAGGATGAAGCGAACGTCTTGGTCTTCCTGTTCTGCTTCAGCCCGACGAAGCCAGGAAAGCGCACGATGAACGCGAAGGGTCAACGGCGTTGAAAAACCGTCGCGAAGCGCACGTTGCTTCTCTTTCAGGGCTTCAGGATGGAGAGGATTGCCCGTCGGGTATCGATAAACCATGCGCGCAACTTAGCGCGATGATTTGTTTCGGGATAGTTTATGGAGCGTCTCTATGTGGCTTGTCCGCAATTGATCTGATCCACGCGTCGATTTCCGCCTCTATCCACACCGCGCATTTGGGGCCGAGCGAACGGGATTTCGGGAAACGGCCTTCGCTCATCCGCTGATAGATAGCCGAACGACGTAAGCCGACGCGGTCGATGACTTCAGGCAGTCGCAAAAGCCGTGCCGGCGGAGGGACTTGCGGTAAAGTGTGGTCTGCGTCGGCGCCGCTCTCGGTAAGCTGGGGATGTGCATTCATGATCGTTCCAGTCGGGTCAATTTCTCGGTCCCCTCCGAGGTGAATTGGATCAGCGCGGCAGCGCCATCGAAATGTCGCGGTTGGCAAAATCATCAATGTGCTTGGCAAGCATGCGGGCGACGAGCTGCGAAGTGCCGTTCGCCCACCGGGGTCGCAAATCTTCGACGCGTCGCCCAAGCGTCCGTTCAAGCTGGCCTGGCAGGGCCGTAAAGAAGTCCTCAAGAAACTCTCCCATTTCGCTGCGCATCCATTCGCAGGCGAGATCCTCCTGACCAGCCAAGGCGAGGATCATGCTCGCGCGGGGAAAAGCGCCGCACACGTCAAGAACGCGCGCGGCTTCATCAAGGCCGATCGGCCGATCGCCGCGCATCACACGGAGCAGGGTCTCGCGGTGGATCCCGACTTCCCGAGCGATCTGGTGCTTGGGCTTGTCAGACGACTCGATTGCATGGGCAAGAATGTGCGCGAGGCTGGTGTTGGCTTCGCCTCGGAATGGCGCGGGCTGGTGCATCGACAAAAACTCCAACGATGAGGAACTGAGTCGTAGCCATATCGCGCGTGATCCATGTAGGAAAATAAAAAGAACATTTATGGAACATCTCGTTTCTAGGCGAATCAGTCCCTAGGCCCGAGCCGCCGACAATCTCCGCCACTCTTGTGGGGATTCGTCGACGTTGATCACCACATAAACCGCTGTTTCTGCGCATTATCACCGACGCCGTCCAATCGATGCGTCCATATCCGTCCGCCACTTCAGCTACACCGACATTCCGACTTTCCTACACCAATTTCCTAGATGCATGTAGAACACACAGCGAACGAAAGAACGCTGGGTTCACCCCTCCAGATGGAGCTCCATATGCAGTCTCTCACCCTCTCCCGGCGTTCCGGCGCCATTGATCAGAACCCCTCGAAGTTCGGGCGGGCCATGACCTTTGCAGTACCGCTTGCCGTCGCAGCACTGGCCGCCAGCGCCGCCTATGCTGGCGCCGACACGACATTCACCCCTGCCCTGACGAAATTCACCGATTTCCTCGAAGGCTCGGGCGGCAAGATCATCACGGTCCTCAGCCTTGCAGGCGGCCTCATCGGTCTCGCCTCGGGCCGGTTCTCGCTCGGACAGGTCGCTGTTCCGGTCGGTGTCGGCATCGGCGTTGGCACGGGTGTTCCGATCGTCACCTCGGTCGTCACTGCGGTCATCTGACGCATCGGACGGGAAGGCGCGTCGCCATGGCAGACCCATATATCATCCCGCGTCGGCTCGACGATCCGGAGCTCATCGGCTTCTGGACCATCGACGAGTTCGCCGGGATGCTCATCCCCTTCACCTGGGGGATCCTCAGCCAGCATATCTTTGTCGGCATTATCGTTGCCTTCGGCGCCTGGTTCGCGCTGCGAAAGGCAAAAGCAGGACGCGCCAGCTCCTGGGTAGCCCATGCCGCCTATTGGTATCTGCCGGCCGGATTGCTGGGCCTGAAATCGACGCCGCCTTCCCACTGCCGCCTGCTTGCCGGTTGAGGGGAAATATCCATGTTTGCCGACATTTCACACGAGCGTCAGCAGTCGCTGCTGCGCCAGCGCAACCTCTTTGCGCTCACCAGCGCCGGACTTAGCATTGCGCTCGTCGTAGCGGTCAGCCTTGCTGCCACCCGCGACCGCGAAGTCGTCCTCCTTCCAACGCTCCCCAAGCAGCTCACTGTCAGCAGCGCGGGGGTCGAGGCCGACTATCTCGAACTCGTGACCCGCGATGCCGCACTCGTTCTCCTCAATCGCAGCCCCGAGGGTCTCGACTACTGGATGGACGAGATCCTGAAGCTCGCCGAACCGGCAAGCTACGGGCGCCTCAAGGCCGATCTCGTCCGGATTGTCGAAGAGCAGCGGGGTTCGGATGTCACCCAGGCCTTCGTCATCCGGTCGATGACCGTCGATCCCAAGGGGCTGACGTCCGATGTGACGGGCACGCTCAAGACCTTTGTCGGCGCCCAGGTCATCGCGAGCGACGAACGCCATTTCCGCTTCAACTGGACCTACCGGGGCCTGCGTCTCGCGCTGTCAGGCTTCAGCCAGTTGCCACCCAAAGACCCAACGAAGGAGGCCCAGTAATGGCTTACCGACGCAAGACGCGCGCGTGGAGCCTGGCTCTTTGCGCCAGTACCATCCTCGCATTTTCAGGGAGCGGCGCGCAAGCCGCCGATCAGTTCAAACAGGCTGCAGACGGAGCGAGCATCGAATGCGCCGTGTCGGCCCGCGAGCTGACGCGCTTCGCGCTGGTCGATGACCAGTTTGCCAGCGTCTCGAAGATCTCGACCGGCACGCCCTACAACGATTTTGCGGTCACCAACGAACCGCTTCGCGGCGACATTTATGTGTCGGTGCCCGAGACCTATGCGGCGCGGTCGATCAGCTTCTTCGCCACGACCAAGAAGGGCTTCGTCTACAAGGTTTCCTGCCAGGTCGAGCCTGTCCCGGCAGTGCAGGTCTTCATCACCAACCCGGCGATCGCGACAAACAAGGCGTCTGGCTGGGAAAGCGAAACGCCGCTGGAAACCAGCGCGGTGCGGCTGATCCAGGCCATGGCCAATGACCGGACGGTCGATGGCTTCGAAGTGAGGCAATCCTCAGCCCTTCCGGCACGGGTCGGCGATCTCGAAATCCAGCTCATCGCCGATTACCGCGGCAGCGCGCTCGCCGGAAAGGTCATCCGCCTGGCGAACCGTGGCCGCAAGCCGCTGACGCTTGCCGAAGCGGATCTCGCGTCCTCCCAGACACTCGCAATCTCGATCGCCCAGCCCACTCTCAAATCGGGAGAAAGCACGGTCGCCTTCATCGTCGGTTCGAACGGAGGGTTGGGTCATGACTGATGCTCCCTCGACATCAACGCCGATACAGGCCGATCCGGCATCGCCGTCGCCAGTAACCAGTCTCAACGCGAAGACCGCGCGGCGGCAGAAGCTTCTGCTTGGTTCCCTGGGCGCACTCGCGCTTGTCGGCGGCAGCTGGTTCATCCTGGGCGGCGACGACAGCACTAAGAGCGATGATCCGACCGCCGCGCAGACCATCGACACGGCAGGGCTCATCAATCGCGACCTTTCGCAGCGCGAGTTCGTCGCGACCTACGGCAACCGTCTCGATGCCGTGACCCGCGAGCAGAAGGCCATGAAGGACGCGAGCCTCCCGCGCGAGGAAATCGAATCCCAGCTGGCTGCGCTCAAGGCGGAAAACCAGGCCATGCGGGTCGACGGCCAGGCCGCGATCGATGCAATCTCTGCTGAGAACGCGGATCTCAAGTCGCGCCTCGCCAGCCAGGCCGCCCCGGCAACCGCAAGCCTGCCGCCACCGGCCTATGGCCCGCAGGCGGGTGGCTATGATGAGCGCGGTCGACCGGTTCAGCCTGCCCCTGCGGGTGCTGCGCTGGGCGCGAGCGAAACCGGCCTGCCCGGTCCCGGCGAAGTCAAACTCATGAGCTTCACTTCCGACAAGGCAGGAGCCAGCGGCCTCCGGGCGGCTCGCCCGGAAGCGCCGCCGGTCGTGGTCGAGGATTCGCCGGACTATTTGCCGCCCAATTCGTATGCTGCTGCCAAGGTCATCGTCGGCGTCGATGCGTCGGCGGGGGTCGCGAGCCAGACCGATCCGCTTCCCGTGGTGCTGCGCATTACCGGTCCGGCGCGATCGGTCATGCAGAACGGCAAGGTTCTGACCACGCGGCTTCAGGGCTGCATCGTAAATGGCGCAGCGCGCGGCGATCTCTCGTCCGAGAAGGTTTACGTGAAGCTGGCGCGGATGACCTGCGACCAGCCCGGCGGGCGCGTCGCGGTGAGCGAGGTCAAAGGCTTCATCAGCTTTGCTGGAAAATCAGGCGTGCGTGGCCGTGTCGTCAGCCGCGAGGGCAGCCTTGTCAGCCAGGCTCTGCTTGCCGGGATTGTCGGCGGGTTCGGGCGCGGCTTTTCGGCGAACGCCAACAGCGTCTTCTCCGGCGTCACGACCAATGCCGATGGCACCCGCTCGAAGCTCTCTGCCGGCGACATCCTCGGCGGTGGGCTCGGCCAGGGCGCTGCGGATGCCGCCGATACGGTCAGCAAATATCTGATCGAGCGCGCCGAACAATACCAACCCGTCGTCGAGATGCCGACCGGCATCGATGTCGAGATCGTCTTCCTCGACGGCGTCTACGTGAGGAACTCCCAATGACCCCCGCCACAAACGATCCAACCCCCACCAAGCCGCGGCGCTGGCTGCGACCGGTGGCGACCGTTGCTGCCGTCGTCGCCCTGTCAGCCGCAACGGGTTGGGGAGTGGCCAGCCTCGCTTCCCCGGCCCAGGCTCCCGACACGGCAAAAGTGCGCGACGCGCTCAAGCTGCGCCTCCCGAAGACGCCGATCGACGCCATCACCTGCGATGGCCTTGGCGGCCTGTGCGAAGTCGCCTCGAAATCGACGCTGTTCTACGTCGATCGCGCGGCGAGGTATCTGGTGATCGGGCGCATCTACGACATGGAGGCGCGGCAAGACCTGACGGCAGCCCGTCTCCTCGCACTCAACCCAGACTTGCTGGCTGCTGGTGCTGCACGGCGGAGCAATGCCGGCGAAGAAAGCCAGCCCGCCCCGCGCGCCACCCTGCAGAAGGTATCGCTCGCCGGCCTGCCCGCGAACGGCGCGATCACCTGGGGACCGGTGAACGGCCCCAAGGTCGTCGTCTTCTCCGATTTCCACTGCGGGTACTGCAAGAAGCTCGAAGCCGAACTGAAGGCGATCGGTGCGCGCGTTGAGGAGCGGCCCATTTCGATCTTCGGGGTCGACAGCCGCCGCGATGCCGAACGGGTGCTGTGCTCGCCGCGCCCCGAGGTCTCCCTCCACATGGCCTATTCGGGCCTCGCCCTCGCCAATCCGAAGCCGTGTGACACGAGCGGGCTCGATGCCAACGAGGCCTTTGCCAAGGCCCATGGCTTCAACGGAACGCCGGTGATCGTGCGCCCGTCCGACGGCGCGATCCTTGAAGGGTATCGCCCGGCTTCCGTGCTCCGCGAATTCCTCAAGCCCGCAAAAGCGGCCGCCATCGCTCCGGCCGAGAAAGGATAGTCGTCATGGGATTTTCCCACCGTATTCTCGCATCTGCCTGCCTTGTCGTGCTGACCAGCGGCTGCGCCACCTTCGGCACCAATATCGAAGGCGATTTCACCTGCCGTGCCCCCAAGGGCGATTGCGCACCCAGCCAGGTGATCGATGCCCGCGCGACCAGGGGCTTGTCCGCGACCGGACCGGTCCATGACGGCCTGCGTCCTCCTGTCCCCGTGGCATCCGGCGATCAGGGCCGCACCTCCGAGCGTACGCTCAGGATCGTCTTTCCGGCGCACATCGATGAAACCGGGACGCTGCACGACGATGCGGTCGCCTGGGCGGTGGTCGAAAATCCGCGCTGGGCCGCAGAACTGCGCCGCAAGGCAGGCGAGGATACCGCCCCGCCGCTGATGCGGCAGCTCAGGCGCCAGTTGAAGGCCGCACAGGCCAAGAGCGATCTCCTGGAGGAAACCACCACCCTTCCTGCGGCCGAACAGCCCGAAGCCGAGACGTTCGATCTCGGACAGCCCTTTCAGCCTTCGTCCTCGATCGAGGACATCCCCTCTGCCTCGCCGCTGGTCCTCCCCTCCACGGCGCGCGAGGCGGTTGCCGGTGCGAGCGCACCGGCGGTCGAGGGGTTCGACATGGCGCAGCCCCCGCATGATCGAACCCCTCGGCCCTCTGCCGACAAGGCCCCGCTGATCTACCCGACCATCGAGGCGATTGAGGCCGCCAAGAACGCCGCCAAGGCACAGAAGGAGCCCAAGTGATGGCCGAGAAACTCAAGACGATAGTCGACAGGCTCCTTACCGGGCTTCTGGGCGATGCCGAGCACGCCGAGCATGACCGGCCTGCCCTGATGCTCGACCTGCTGTCGGACTGGCTCCCGTACCGGGTCTATGATCCGGCGAGCCGGCTCTATTTCAACGCGCGCTCGAAAGGCTTTGTGCTTTCGGTAACCCCTCTGATCGGGGCCGACGAACGAACCGGCGAGATCCTCGGATCGTTCTTCTCCGAGGGGCTTCCGGCAGGCGCCTGCCTCCAGGTCCTGCATCTCGCATCTCCGCGCATCAGCCGGATCGTCGCACCCTGGTTTGCACCGCGCTACGTCCAGGGCGGCGTCTACGAGGCGATTGCCCGTCACCGCGCGCGTCGGCTCTATGGCCTTGTCTGGGAATCGGGCTCGCAGGACGCACCATTCCACGCCCGGCACCATCAGGTCATCGTTTCGGTCGGCGTGCCTGCGGCCAAGGCGGTCAGCAACGAGGATCTCAAGCAGACCCGCGACGGCCTTATTGCGATGCTGAAATCGCTCAACCTGGGCGTCGCCGAAGTCGAGCCGCAGCAACTGATCGCGATCATCGACGACCTGACCTCGCCGACCACCGCGCCGCAAGACGATGCAGTACCCTACAATCCTAACGACGCGATCGCGGCCCAGGCGATCCGGCACGATATCGAGCTCGTCATCCACGAAGACCGGATGCGGCTCGTCACCGAGCGGTTTCGTGCGACGGGCAAGATCGAGGACGGCGTTCCCGAGATCGGCACAGTCTACCCCGATGCGTTCGACGTGCGGCATTTTTCCTCGCGCAACATGCCCCAGCGTTGGGCGCCGTGGGAATGCGCGCGGCTCATCGGCGACATGTTTACCGACAAGCTGCGCTTCCCCTGCCCGGCGGCGACGATGCTGTGCCTCGTCTATCCCGACCAGGAAGCCGCTTCGGCCAAGGCCGGCTTCAAGTTCATGCGCACGACGAGCCTTGCCGGCACGCGCAGCGCGCGTTTTCTGCCCCGCATCGGCGAGCAGGCAGCCGAGTGGCAGCACGTGCAATCCGAGCTGCAGGAAGGCCGCCGTTTGGTGCGGGTCTTCTATGGTCTGACGACCTACTCCCCGCTCGGCCGCGGAGACCGCGACGAACGCGCGATCAAGTCGATCTACAAGGCGGCGGGCTGGGATCTTGCCGATGAGCGATACCTGCAGATCCAGGGGCTGCTAGCGGCCATGCCGATGACGCTGGCCGATGGGCTTGGCGCGGACATGGAGCGCCTCAAGCGCTTCAAGACTGTGCTGTCGACGACAGCGGCCAATATCGCTCCCATGCAGGGCGAGTATCTCGGCAGCGTCTATCCGCACCTGCTGTTCGTGGGCCGGCGTGGCCAGCCCTTCTTCTGGTCGCCGTTCGAGAACGATGCTGGCAACCACAATGTCGCGATCTGCGGCAAGTCGGGATCGGGCAAGTCAGTGCTGCTCCAGGAAATGTGCGCCGCGCTTCGCGGGGCTGGCGCGCAGGTCGTGGTCATCGACGACGGACGCAGCTTCGAGCATTCGGTGAAGCTGCAAGGCGGCCGGTTCGTCGAGTTCACGATGAAGGCGGGCTTCTGCCTCAATCCGTTCTCTATGATCGATGGCGAGCGCGCGGCCGAAGACGAGGATTACCGGCTCGACTGCTTCGGCATGGTCAAGGCGATCGTCGGCCAGATGGCGCGGCACAGCGCAAAGCTCAACGACACCGAGCGCGGCCTGATCGATCGAGCGGTCAACATGGTCTGGAGCGAACGGGGCGTCGATGCCTCGATCACCGGCGTCGGCGAAGCACTGGCGGGGCTCGGCAATGAAGCCGCGAGCGATCTCGCCACCGCGCTCGCACCTTATATGGCCGGCGGCACTTATGGCGCCTTCTTTGAAGGCCAAGCGAGCCTCGATCTCGACACCGACTTTACCGTCTTCGAGATGTCGGACCTTGCCACCCGCGAGGAACTGCGCAGCGTCGTACTCTCGGCGATCATGTTCATGACCAGCCAGGCCATGACCCGCAGCCCGCGCTCGGTGAGGAAGCTGCTGCTGATCGACGAGGCGTGGTCGATGCTCAAGGGCGGCTCGATGGGCGAGTTCGTCGAAACCTATGCCCGCACCTGCCGCAAATATGGCGGGGCGCTGGCAACCGCGACGCAGTCACTCAACGACTATTACAAGTCTGATGGGGCGACCGCTGCGCTGGAAAACAGCGACTGGATGCTGATCCTCCAGCAGAAGCCCGAGACGATCGCCGATTTCAAGGCGTCAAAACGCCTCGACATGGACGACCGCACCGAGACCCTGATCCGCAGCTTGAAGCGTTCGGGCAGCGACTATTCGGAAGTCTTCATCAAAGGCCCGGAAACCGAAGCCATCGGCCGGCTCGTGCTCGACGACTATTCGGCGACGCTGTTCTCAAGCTCGCCCCAGACCTTTGCCGCCATCGATGCCGAAATCGCGCGCGGCCATCAGCTTGCAGACGCGATCGAACGGATCGCCTTTGCCAATCGAACCTGACTTCTCCCTCCATCCAAGGACACCCCAAACCGATGCCACTCCATCTCGTCACGCCGATCGACCGGGCCCAGGACGCCCTTGCCGACAGCGACAGACTCGATCTGCCGGTCAAGGGCTGGCGGTCTCATGCCGCCGACCTTTGCTACATCGTGCTTCGCGGCAGCACCTTCCTCGCCTCGAGCTACCTCATGGCGCTCGGGCTCCCGCTGCTCTTCTTCCTTCTGATTTCCGGCGGAGATGCCGGGGTCTTCTTCGCCCATCTCGCCAATATTTCGGACCGCTTTCTCGGCGCCGAGCAAGGCCGCCAGATCGGCTTCCTCGACGAGTTCAAGTTCGTCCTCATCGGTGTCGCAACGCTCGTCGTGGTCTGGCGCCTGCCGCGCTTCATCAACGATCTCGAGCGCGAGCTTTCGGGAGAAAAGCTGTGAAGAACATATTGGCAACACAGTCCCTGCGCGGCCGCATGGGTGCCGTGAACTGGACCGCCGTCGTGCTCGGTTTGAGCATGGGCGGCTCGGCGCTCTGGGGCGTCTGGGCTACCGACAAGCTGCTCGCGCTCGACCAGCGCGAAGTGGTGACCGTGCAGCTGAGCCGCATCATGGGCGACTTCATCGAAGCCGAGGCGCGCGCAGGCCGACCGCCAGAAGAAACCAAGATGCGCGTCCAGGCCTATCTCCAGGCGGTCGAGGCCTCGGTCGAACATCTGGGCCGCGAGGGCCGCACGGTCCTTGTCGCCGAAGCGGTGGTGGCCGGCAGCACGCCTGATCTCACCGAAGCCGTGCGCGCCGATGTCGCGCGCCGCGTGGGGGCGATTCCCGATGCGCGCCGCTGATCTTGTCCTCCACTCACCAACCGGGCGGCGCCTCGCGCTGTGGGCAGGGCTTGGCGCTGCAGCGCTCGCGCTCACCTCGCTCGCCGCCTTCTCGAAGGACCACGCGCTGATGATCAACGCCAGTCCGAGCCTGCCTTACTGGGCGATCTGGCTCGATCGCGGCGCGCTGCCAAAGCGCGGCGAGATCATCCTGTTCGATCCGCCCGCCTCGCCGCTGCTCGAAAGGCACTTCGGCAAGAAGCCCAAGCCGTTCGGCAAAAAGGTGAGCGGAATGCCCGGCGACATCGTGACCGAAAAGGAGCGCAGCTTCTTCGTCAATGGCCGCAAGGTTGCGGTAGCCAAGCGCGCAAGCCGTTTCGGCGAGCCGCTGGCGCTCGGACCGACAGGCGTGGTGCCTCAAGGCTGCTATTTCGTCACCACCGCGCACAAGGACGGTTTCGACAGCCGCTATGCGGCGATCGGGTGGATCTGCGCCAGGCGCATTCTCGGGGTCGGGAGGCCGATCCTGTGACACCGCTGCGCGCCGCCCCATTCCTCGTAGTTGCTCTTCTGATGGCCGCGCCGGCAAGCGCCCGCGACTACGGCCAGCAAGGCACGGTCTGGTCCGTGATCGAGCCTGACCTGCTCGAGCAAATCCATGCGCGTCTCACCCATCTCGAGAAGACCGGCGAGACGGCCAAGCTCAACGAGGAGCTGAAGCGGCGCACGATCGCCCGCGTCAACCGCCCTGAGCCGGTCGCGGGGATCAAAGCCGCGGCGGCGGCGCGTAGCTGGCGGTTTGATCCGACGATCAGCGTGGAGCGCGACATTGCCGACGACAAGGGCCGGGTGATCGTCGCCGCCGGAACTCGGGTTAATCCGCTCGACACCGTACCGCTGCGTGTGCCGCTGGTCTTCCTCGACGGGGATGACCCCGAGCAGCTTGCCTGGGCAACCCGGCGCTATGCCAGCACCAAGGCCAAACTCATCCTCGTACGCGGCGCGCCGCTTGAACTGATGAAGGCCCGCCAGCGCCGTTTTTATTTCGACCAGGGCGGCAGCCTCGTGAAGCATTTCGGCATCCGCGCCGTGCCCGCAACCGTCGAGCAGCAGGGCCGCGTGCTCATCATCACCGAGCAGCCGGTTCGATCCAAGGAGCGCGCATCGTCATGAGCAGAAAAAATCGTCTTCTCACATGGATATGCTGCGCGCTCCTTGCCTGCAGTCTCAGCCTTGCTGCGGCTTCGCCAGCGCAGGCATCTGCCGGTCCGGGCCGCTGCACGGGCAAGTTCGTCAATCCGATCACCGACATCTGCTGGTCGTGCCTGTTTCCGATCTCGGTTGGCGGTCTGAAGATCTGGCCGTCGAGCCGTCCCGACACGAGCAACCCGACGCTTCCCGTTTGCCTCTGCGGTTTGCGGCCGGGCATCGCCATGGGCTTCTGGGAGCCGGTACGCCTTGCCGACGTCAGCATGAAGCCCTGGTGCTTCGTCAATCTCGGCGGGATGAAACTCGATCCCGGCTTCGACATCGGGTTCAAGTCGATGGCGGGTCCTTCGGCGGTGGGCGGCGCGACGCAGTACAATTCGCAGTGGCATGTCCACTGGTATGCCTATCCGCTGATCTACTGGATGGAGATCGTTGCTGATTTCCTGTGCCTCGAGCAGGGCTCGGTCGACATTCTCTACATCACCGAGATCGATCCGCTCTGGCAGGACAGCGAACTCACCGCGATCATCAATCCCGAAGCGGTTCTGTTCGCCAATCCGCTCGCGCTTGCGGCCTGTGCGGCTGACTGCGTTGCTGCGACGGCCAAGCTCCCGACCGACGAACTCTTCTGGTGCGCGGGATGCCAGGGCAGCATGTATCCTTTAAACGGCAATGTCTCGGCGACGATCGGGCATGTCCAGGCATCGCGGCTCGCCCTCGCCCGCTTCTCCTACAAGCTCCACCGCGAACTTGTCGCCTGGGGCACGATGGGCAGCAAGGGGCTTTGCGGCAAGTATCTGATGCCAGTGATGAGGAAGCAGCAATACCGCTTCCAGGCCACCAATCCCAATCCGCAGACCAAGGGCCGCTACGCCTGCGCGCCCATTGGCGCCTCCACCACCTTCATGTCGGCAGGTCAGGTCTATCCCGCCATCGGCGAGGACATGGGTTATCTGGTCTGGCGCAAACGGAACTGCTGCGCGCTATGAAAATATTCCCTCATCTCCTTGTAATCGCGTCGATCACTGGCGCGGCCGCTATGGCGGGAGCCGCAGCGCAGACGAGCGAGCCGGAGCTCGATCTCGAAGCGATACGCGCCCGCGCCAAGGTCGAGGCGAGCGAAGCAGATGCGCTTGCCGCCAGTGCCCGCGCGCGCGCCGAAGCTATCCTTAGCCAAGCCAATGACAGCGCCGCCGAAGCCCAGGCACACGGCAAGCGCTACACCGAGCAGGCGGCAAGATCCGCGCGGCCAGAAAGCGAGGATGTCTTCAACTTCGACAAGATGGTGGCCGACGCGGGCACCATGGCCAGCGATGGTCTGGGTGAAGCACCCCGCTTCATCGCTTTTGCGTCGCTCTCGATGCCGCCGGCGGCCTTGCGCGCCATGGCGGACGACGTCGCCCGTGCAGGAGGTGTGGTCGTGCTTCGCGGGCTGCCAGGAGGCAGCGCCAAGACCCTGACCGCAGCGCTCGCGAAAGTCGCAGGGGACGGCGGCAAGCTCGACGCGGTCGGCATCGATCCGCGCCTGTTTCGCGCCTTCGGAATCGAGACGGTCCCCACCTATGTGGTGACCAGCAGCGATTTCGATCTCTGCGATGGCTTCGATTGCCGAACCCAGGTTCCGCCCCATGACCGGATGAGCGGCAATGTCAGCGTGTCCTACGCGCTCGAAACCTTCGCGCAAGGCGGCGGTCCCGGCGCCCTTCTCGCATCCCAGCATCTCGCCCGCCTGCAACGGAGTGACCCATGAAGCGGCTTCTCCTTCCCCTTCTATGCCTCGCCTGTGCCTGTCTGCCGACAAGCGTCTCGGCCCAAACCACGACCGATGCCGCCAAGGCGGACGGCAAGGCGTTCGGGCGCGACCAGGCGGCCGCAGCGCAGAGCGCGGCGACAACCGCCCCGGATGCAAACCGCATTCCCAATTTCGGGGGTGTGCCGAACCAGTCGGGCTATTTCGACGATCCCGACCGGATGGCGCGTGAAGCCGCGAGCCAGGCAACGGCGAACACTGGCTACCGGACCATGCGCGATTCCATGGATCGCCGCGCGCAGTTCGCGCCCCAGGACCTCGACGCGGTTGTCGCGCGCAGCAATGTCATCAGCGACGATCCGCTCTCCTACACGAGCGGCATGAGCATCAGCGGGAGCCAGGGCCGCTGCGTCCCCCTGCCTCCGGGAACCGGCACCGCAGCGCGCTACATGGCGACCTGCAACGTCGGCTACACCGCGACCCAGGAGACCAGATCCTGCCCGGTGACGCTGAATGCCACGATCGAGCAGCGGCAGGTCTATGGCTACTACTGCGTCGGCGGGAGTGGCGTCGATCCGGCATCGATCTACAATTGCAATCGCTACCCGGCGCTGCAGTGCACGGTCACGCAGTCCTATCCGATCAATCTGTGCGATCCCTATCTCGGTATCTACTGGGGCTGTAACTCGGGCGACCTGCGCGTCGATCTGGTGAGCTGCACCGCGCCGGTCGATGGCGCGACGCCCTACAGCGTGACCGGCGAGAATGTCGTCGCGACGAGCCGCGATGAAAGCCAGTGCGCGGGTCTTGCTGCAGACAATTCATGTCAGCAGGACACCGAGACCTGCACCGACAGCGATCCTGTCACCCGGATCGTCGACGGCATTGCGGTCACTCAGCCCTGCTGGGCGTGGTCGCGCAGCTATACCTGCGCCCAATTTACCGAAGCCCAGGACTGCCAGACGCTGGAAAGCACGCCCGGCTGCTCGCTGGTGCGCGAAGACTGCCTTTCGGGGGAGCCCTGCCGAACCTGGGAGCGGGTCTACGACTGCCCTGTCCCGGACCAGCCTGCTGATACCAGCCAGTTCATCTGCGACGGCGACGTCTATTGCATCGATGGCTCGTGCGAGACGATCGAGCGCGAGGCCAATGACGAGTTTAAGGACGCGGTTGTCGCGCTCAACGCGATGGACCAGGCACGGCGCGAGTTCGATCCCGACACGCTCACTTTGTTCAAGGGTACGCGCAACACCTGCTCGTCCAAGGTCTTCGGCGTGCTCAATTGCTGCAAGGGCAAGGGTTTCCCGCTCATTCCGGGTATCCAGCTGCTTGTCGCTCTCGGCTGCAGCCGCGAGGAAATGCTGCTTCACCAGCGTGATGTGCAGGGCCTGTGCGCCTATGTCGGGACCTATTGCTCGGACAGCTTCCTAGGCGTCTGCCTGACCAAGAAGAAGGTCTATTGCTGCTTTGAATCCAAGCTTTCGCGGATCCTGCAGGAACAGGGGCGCCAGCAGCTGAACAAGCCCTGGGGCAAGCCAAAGACCGAGCAGTGCCTTGGCTTTACCATCGACGAGTTTTCGCGGCTCGATCTCTCGAAGATGGATTTCAGCGAGGTCTATGCCGAATTCACCGATGCCGCGCGCCTGCCAGATGAGCTCCAGGCCGCCACCGAAATCCAGCAGAAAATCGAGGACTATTATGCCCGCGCCAGCCAGTAAGGCCGCCCGGCGGCTGCTTGCCGCCTGCCTCTCGCTCACCGCCGTTGCGCCTGCGCTCAGTGCTCCGGCACGCGGCCAGGAACCGCCCCTGGTCACGACGAGCGACAGCCAGGACAGCTTCTATTGCGGGGAGCGGCGCCTTGGGTACTGGTTCTATTGCGCCAGGCCCAGGCCGCCCGAAGGGCAGGAGGAGGCATCCGAGCCTGCTCCGAGTGCGACGAGCCAGCTCGATGCAATCACGGCAAACCTGCGCGAACTGAAAGCCAAGGCGATCCTCGAGCCGACGCCGGCCAATGTGGCGGCCTATATCCGCTTTCAGCGCGCCCAGCTCGACCGGGCATCGCTGTTCAGCGATGTCTGGCAGCGGGCGATCTGGCAGGATCCTGATCTCGACTACACGCTCCAGCGGCCAGTCTCGACGCTCGGCAAGCGCCAATGGCAGGACTCGCGCAATGCCGAGCGCAATGCGGTGATGGCGCAGCTGTCCGAACGCTACGGGCTGTTCTACTTCTTCGCCCAGAGCTGCGGCGCCTGCGAAGTCATGTCGCCGATCGTCCAGAGCGTTGCGTCGACCTGGCACATCACGGTGCGCGCGATTTCGACGGACGGCGGCCCCTCGCGCCATTTCCCGAATTACACAGTCGAGACCAATCAGCGCAGCCGCATGGGTCTCGAGCCCAAGGTCACGCCGGCGGTCGTGCTTTGGGACGCCGCCAAGGGCCAGCCCATCCCGATCGGCTACGGCGTGATGAGCGCCGACGAGCTTCAGGACCGCATTTACCTCCTCACATCGAAGGAAGCCGGACGTGACTACTAGGATGAAACGTGCCGTCGCCGCGATCCTCGCGGCCACCCTCCCCCTTTCCAGCGCATCGGCCGATGTCGGCAGTTCGATGGACTCGTTCCTCAACGACGTTGGCGGCGCCGCCAACGTTAACGGGCCGACCGCGTTCGAGGGTCAGTCAGCCGGCTACTACAGCCTCGGCAACGTCTGGACGCGCTTCCCGCAGAAGACGACCAACATCGCCAATCTGCAGCTGCCGCGCGCCCGTGCGGGCTGCGGCGGCATCGATATCTTCGCCGGATCCTTCAGCTTCATCAACGCGAGCGAGATCGTCGCGATGCTGAAGGCTGTCGCCAACAATGCTGTCGGCTTTGCTTTCAGCCTGGCGATCGACACGGTCTGCCCGGAATGCTCGAAGATCATGCAGGAGTTCAGCCAGAAGGCTCAGCTCATGAACAACCTTAACATTAACTCCTGCGAAATGGCGCAGGGGCTGGTGGGCGGCATCTGGCCCAAGGGCGACCTGGCCGACAAAGCGATCTGCGAGGCAATCGGCAATTCGGAAGGCATCTTCACCGACTATGCCGCCGCCAAGCACGGGTGCGGCACCAAGGGCCAGCGGTCGAGCACTACCGCACAGGGCTCGGGCAAATATGACGACGTCAATCCCGCCGTGGCGAGAAACTACACCTGGACGATCCTCAAGAAGTCCGCGTTCTTCTCGCCGAATGGTACCTTCGACGAAGAACTCGCCGAATATGCGATGACGCTGCTGGGCACGATCATCTACGTCCCGCCCAAGGATGACGAGCCGGGCAAGTTCGTGCCGATCGTCGGGGAAGCGTCCTCGACGCTTGTCACCTCACTGCTCGATGGGACGAGCAACGGAAACGTCCTGATCTTCGACTGTGACGAGCCGGACAAGTGCCTCGATCCAGGCTTCAAGTCGCTCAGCCTTCCCGCGTCCAAGGCGCTGCGGCCGCGGGTTGCAGCCCTGATTGCCGGTATGGTCCAGGCGATCCATGAGGATACCGCGATCACCGATGCACAGAAGGAGCTGCTCCAGGTCGCTTCGATCCCGCTCTACAAGATCCTGACGGTCCAGGCGGCCTATGGCCGCGGCATGCCAACCGACGATCGCGAGACACTGGCGGAAATCGCCAGCGTCGACCTGCTGTTCGCCGTCCTCGATCGCATCGTCAGCGAAGCTGGCCGCTCGATGTCGAGCTTCATCGGCGCGGACGAAGCCAAGATCGCGATGTGGCAGAGCCAGGTGAATGTCGTTCGGCAGGCACTCGCCGACAGGCAGGCCAACACGCATCTGAAGGTCAACGCCATCATGCAGATCATCGAGAAGACCGCGTTCATCGAGAACGTGCTCGCCGCCTCGATGTCGCCCGGCATGGCCGCCTCGCTCGACTGGTCGCGCGGTGTGCAGTCGCGCGCCCTTACCCACTGATCCCTTTCAGCGCGCCGAAAGCGGCGGGAGCCCAGCATCATGGTCGAGATTTTCACGGTTGGCGGCGGCGACTACCTGGTCAATGTCTTTCAGGCGGTCGCCGCCTGGACGGGCAATGGGGGCTACAAGAGCCTCCTGCAGGTCGTCATGGTCATGGGGCTTGGCCTCTCCGCCATAACGCTGGCGTTCAATCAGGACTGGCGGGCCTGGATCAACTGGTTCCTCGGCGCGACGCTGATCTATTCGTGCCTGATGGTGCCTCGGCTCGACGTCCATGTGACCGACCGGCTTAACCCCAGTCTCGCTCCCGCCAATGTCGGCAATGTGCCGCTGGGGCTTGCGCTGATGGCGAGCTTCACCAGCCAGGTCGGCGACTATCTGACTGGCTCGGCCGAGGTGGTGTTCGGGCTGCCGGGCGACCTCAACTACTCGAAGAATGGCATGATCTATGGCGCACGGCTCTACGATGCCACGCGCACCTTGCGCATTTCCGACCCGGAATTTGCCGCCAATCTCGACGAGCACTTCCGGCAATGCGTCTTCTACGACGTGCTGCTTGGCCGCTATTCGATGAAGGAGCTCGCCGAGACCAGCGACATCTGGACGACCATTGCGCCCGGCAGTCAGGCGCGGGCCCAGCGCTTCCTGACCCGCGACACCGGGACCGGTCATGTGACTTCGAATATCATCACCTGCCGCGAAGCCTATGATGCGCTGAACGCGCAGTGGGCCGGTTTGATCGACGGCATGGGGACGGTCTTCGGACGCCAGCTCTATCCCAACCAGACTGCCGCCCTCGCCAAGGCCAAGCTTTTTGCTGACCTGCCGGTGGCTTACCAGTACCTCACCGGAGTCTCGGCCAATGCGACCGAGATCTTCAAGCAGACGCTGACGATCAACGCGATGAGCCAGGCCATGCATTCAATGGCGGCAACGAGCGGCGCGGGCAATGTCGATGTCTACGCCCAGACGCGCGCCGATATCCAGACCGAGCGAACCTATGGCTCGATTGCCAGCAACGCTATGAAGTGGGTGCCGCTTCTCAATGTCGTGCTGACCGTGCTCTTCTACGCCCTGTTTCCGGTCCTCTTCCCGCTGTTTCTGCTGCCCAAGACCGGTCCGCTCGCGCTCAAAGGCTATGTGACGGGTTTCTTCTACCTGGCGGCATGGGGACCGCTGTTCGTGATCCTGCACATGATGCTGATGTACAAAGGTGCTGCGGACATGAGCGCGGTTGCTGGAAGCAGCGGGCTTAGTCTTGCAAGCTTCACCGGCATGGCCGATGTGAACAGCGATATCGGGCTGCTCGCAGGCTATCTCATCGCCTCGGTGCCGTTTCTGGCCGGCGGTGTGGCCAAGGGCGCCATGGCGATTTCTCACCATGCGACAAGCTATCTCAATCCGAGCCAGAACGCGGCCGAGGAAGCTGCGCGCGAGGCGAGCACGGGCAACGTCTCGCTGGGCAATACCAGCTTCGAGAATTCGAGTGTGCTGACGCGCCAGTTCGCACAAGGGACGATCGCGCCAAGCTTCACCTATGGCGCGGCGCAGACCCGGACGTTCAGCGATACGGGCTCGATGACGACGAGTTTCCCTGAAGCCAGCTATGACCAGCTCCCCAACTCGAGCTATCCCTTCACGCCCAGCCTCGGACAGGAGTTCACTTCACGCCTGTCGACAATGGCATCGCAGGCCCGCTCGAACAGCGAGAGCTATGCGAACATTGCGACGGAATCGACCACCAGCGCCGTCACGAAATTCCGCGAACTGCGCAGCCAATTCAGTCGTGGATCGGCTTTCGAGAGCGCGACCGGCACATCCAACTCCGATAGCATCCAGACCGCCTTCAACGAGGTCGACCAGGCATCCAGCAACCTACAGCGGCAGTTTGGTCTATCGCGAAGGGCCGCTGACGACATTTCGACCGCATGGTTCCTTGGGGGCGAAGCGGGCGCTAAAGCTGGGGTTACTAACGGTGTACTTTCCGCAAACGTGGGGGCAAAGGCTGGCGGAACTCGTACTTGGACAGACAGCGACATCGGCATCGCATCCGAGGACCGCTCACGCATCTTCGGAAGCCTCGCGCAGATGTCGGACAGTCGGAACTGGTCGAGCACGCGCGATGGATTTGTTCGCAGCGTCAGCACCTCGTCGAGTTCCTCGATTTCGTCGACCGCGAGTGGCATGAACGCTTCGCTAACCGAGGCCCAGAGTTACAGCAGCGAAGCACGGCGGGCTGAGGAACTGGCAAATCGCCTCGAAAGCCAGGCATCGTTCTTCGAAGGCAACAGCGCCGCAGGCAGCCTCAATCTGTCACAGGCCTACCGCGAATGGGGCTTGGTCGAAATCGAACGCAATCGCGACTTCTACGGCAATGTCCGGTTCGACGACCTGACGTTTCAGCTCAGTCCGGAAGGTCAGGCGCTGCAGGGCAAATTCATCGAAAGCTACGCTGAAGAGCTGCGCGACGGGATCGAGGACAGGCTCGTACTGACGCCAAGACAGCCAATCTCGCGCCCTTCGGTGACAGGACCTGGATCTGTCCGTGGCCGCGCTCAAATCGGTGGAGGGGGTTCAGGAACCGTGCCGCAGGTGGACCCGGCCACCATTCACGACGAAGTGCTGCGCGCGCAGGATGCCGGGCGCCAACGGATCCGCGGATCCAGAAGCCGCCTTGATACGGTTACCCGTGGCGCTCAGGGCGCAAGCGCAGAGTCGGCCGATGAAGTGAAAGAATGGTGACGAATGGATTCACCAGAAACCGAACGACGCACCGGCAAGGAACAAAAACACGCCTAAAATGACAGCCAAGCCCGCGACAGTCAGCTTCTGCCCCCAAGGATCAGCCCAAGACTTCTTGATCCGATATTCCATGAGCCGATTATCGCGGATCGCTTCGCTTACTTCCGCAAAACCAGACCAAGGCGATGCAGGATCACCTCCATCCAAGTTGGAATGTTCGGTTTTTTTCGTGTCCATGGCTTTGCATTCCAATTCCGGAAGGCGGATTATTTTAGAACATAACAGGATCAAATGTCAGTTTGCAAGCGACGAAAACGTGAAGGGATGAGCATACTTCCCGGCCGTTTGGAAAGATTTGCTTGCGATCTTATGGAGCAGGCCCAACGCCGGGTTCTCGAGATCATCCCTGACGAAGGGCACGACGACGTGCGCTTTTGCCCGTGAAATCGCGACATTGATAAGCCGTTCGCCATCGCGGCCTTTCAGGAAACTTGCCGTTCCATCGACTGGATCGAATATCACAAGAGTCCGCTCGCTTCCTTGAGCCCGGTGAACAGTGTTGACGGAAATCTCTGGGTGCCTGCGCCTGAGAAAATTCCTGATCAGTGTTCGTTGAGCCCTGAAGGGGGTCAGAACCAGGATGTCTTGCGGATCGACGTAAGATCCCGCGAGATTATCGACAATGGTCTCAACGAGCTTCGCGGATTGGAAGCGAATAAAGCCACCATAGTTTTGAGAATATGTCGTGACGTGCTCCCCTGAAATGTGACCGATTGCTGGTAGAGTCCGACGCCAAGGAGTCGGACGATAATGAAGCGAAGCAGGTTCAACGAAGAGCAGATCATTGCGATCTTGAAGGAGCAGGAAGCAGGGATGGCGACGGCGGAGGTTTGCCGCCGTCACGGGATCAGCTCGGCGACGTTCTACAAGTGGAAATCGAAGTTCGGCGGCTTGGATGTGTCCGAGGCCCGGCGGCTGCGATCGCTTGAGGAGGAGAACTCGCGGCTGAAGAAGCTTCTGGCCGAGGCCATGCTGGACAATGCCGTGCTGAAGGATCTGGCATCAAAAAAATGGTAACGCCCGGCGCCAAGCGGGAAGCCGTCGCCCATGCCCGGGAGCATCACGGGGTGAGCGAGCGTCGGGCGTGTGCATTGGTTGGTGTGAGCCGCAGGGTGATCCGTTACGAGCCGTCGCGGCCCGATGATGGGGCGCTGCGGCAACGGCTGCGCGAGCTGGCGGCGGAACGTCGCCGGTTCGGCTATCGCCGCCTGAGTTATCTGCTGGCGCGGGAAGGCATCGCACCCAACCACAAGAAGCTGCTGCGCATCTACCGCGAGGAGGGCTTGCGCGTGCGGCGCCGTGGCGGTCGGAAGCGGGCGCTGGGCACGCGCAGACCGATGGTGCTGCCCGATGGTCCGAACCAGCGTTGGTCGCTCGACTTCGTCTCCGACAGCCTGATCTGCGGTAGGCGCTTCCGCATCCTGTGCGTGGTCGATGACTACACGCGGGAGTGCCTGGCGCTGGTGGCCGATACGTCGCTGTCCGGTGCTCGAGTGGCCCGGGAACTGACCAGCCTGATGGGCAGCCGCGGCAAGCCGCACACGGTGGTCAGCGACAATGGCACCGAACTGACCTCGTCAGCCATCCTGCGCTGGTCGCAGGAGCGGCGGGTCGAGTGGCACTACATCGCGCCCGGCAAGCCGATGCAGAACGGCTTCGTCGAAAGCTTCAACGGTCGCCTGCGCGACGAATGCCTCAACGAGACCTTGTTCACCTCGCTGGCCCATGCCCGGTTCGTCGTAACCGTGGTGTGAAGGCCGCCTTGCGGGACGGCGTTCCGGGGTGCTGATAGCCGCTCTTTGCGAGGAGCGGTGATGAGCGAGGATATCGGAGCGGCGGGAGCGAGTGCTCTTGTGACTGGTCATATGAGTGATCGTATGAGCAGTCGGATCGCGGTCGTTGGCGGCCGTCGCCGTTGGTCGGTGGATCAGAAGCTGTCGATCCTGCGCGAAGCGTTCGGCCCCGACGGCTCGGTTTCGGCGACGTGCCAGCGGCACGCGGTGGGCAGCGGGATGCTCTACACTTGGCGCAGGCAGGCACTGGCGGGCGATCTGACGGGAACGAAGCGGACACCGGCACCCTCGTTCGCCGAGGTCGAGGTGTCGGTGCCGACCGCGGCGACGACAGGGAGCGGCCAGATCGGGATCGAGCTGCCGTCGGGGGTACGGATCACCGTCGACGCGGCGGTCGACGCCGACGCGCTGGCACGGGTGATGTCCGTCCTTGCCCGATGATCCCGTTACCACCGACGACACGCATCTATCTCGCCTGCGGCGCCACCGACATGCGCAAGGGGTTCGATGGCCTCGCGGTGCTGGTGCAGCAGGTGCTGGAGAAGAGTCCGCACTCGGGCGCACTGTTTGCGTTCCGCGGCAAGCGGGGCGATCTGGTCAAGCTGCTCTGGTATGACGGCCAGGGTCTGTGCCTGTTCTCGAAGCGCATGGACCGCGGCCGGTTCATCTGGCCGGTCACCAAGGCGGGCAAGGTCAGCCTCACCGCGGCGCAGCTTTCGATGCTGCTCGAAGGCATCGACTGGCGGCGCCCCGAACGCACTGCGGCGCCCTTGCTCGCAGGTTAAAAAGTGGCGGATTAGTGAGGGTTTTACTGGCATCGCGGAGCCCGTTTTGCTAGATGTTCCGGGTGTCGGAACCAGTCTCTTCCAGCATCGACAAGGACGCCCGGATTGCCGAGCTCGAAGCCGCTCTCGCGGCTCGCGATACGCTCATCGATACCCTCCGTCACCAGCTCGCTCAGCTTCGCCGCATGACCTTTGGCCAGTCCTCGGAGAAGCTCGCGCTGCAGATCGAGCAACTCGAGCTCGCCCTCGAGGAGCTCGAAGGCGAAGCCGAGGTCGCCGATAGCCGAACGAGGGAGCAGGCACCCGCCAAGCGCTCCTCACCGGTGCGCGCCTTGCCCGAGCATCTGCCGCGCGCCGAACGGCGGATCGAGCCCGAGGCTGGTACCTGCACCTGCCCCGATTGCGGCGGCGCGCTGCGCCCGCTGGGCGACGACAGCGACGAGCAGCTCGATATTGCCCCGGTGCAGTGGCGCGTGATCCGAACCGTGCGGCCCAAGTATAGCTGCCGCGCCTGCGACAGGATCGTCCAGGCACCAGCGCCGGTGAAGGCGATAGCACGCGGCAAGGCGAGCTTTGCCACGCTCGCCCATGTCGTCGTCCACAAGTTTGATCATCACCTCCCGCTTTACCGCCAGGCAGAGATGATGGCTGCGCAGGGCATCGACATCGACCGCTCGACTCTCGCCGGCTGGGCGGGTCAGGCCGCGCATCTGCTCGACCCGATCGTCAGCCGTATCCGCGAGGAAGGGCTGAAGGCCGCCAAGCTCCACACCGACGACACGCCGGTGCCGATGCTCGTTCCCGGCAAAGGCCGCACCGCGCAGGCGCGGCTGTGGGCCTATGTCGTCGATGATCGCGCGTCGGGCGCCGCTACCCCGGCGCTCGCCTGGTATCGGTTCACCCCCGATCGCAGCGGCACCCATCCGCAGAGCGAACTCAGGTCGTTCACCGGCCTTCTTCAGGCCGACGGTTATGCCGGATATGACAAGCTCTACCAGGGCAACGGCATCCAGGAGGTCGCCTGCTGGGCGCACTTCCGCCGCAAGATCTTCGAGTGCCACCAGACGAGCCCGACGCCGCTAACCACCGACCTGCTCGATCGCATCGCCGGGCTCTACCGGATCGAAGAGGACGTCCGCGGCCAGCCGCCTGATGTCCGGCGCCGACACCGGCAAGAGCAAGCAATGCCAAAGATCGACGCGCTTCGTGGCGTGATCGACGACGCCCTGCGCCGCCTATCGCCCAAGTCGGCGATGGCAAAGGCGCTCGCCTATGGTCGCAAGCGCTGGGACGCGCTGACCCGCTACATCGACGAGGGCATGGCGGAGATCGACAACAATATCGCCGAGCGCGCCATCCGAGCGATCGCGATCGGGCGCAAGAACTGGCTGTTCGCCGGATCGAAGGCCGGCGGCGAACGCGCCGCCGCCATCTACTCCGTCATCGAGACGGCCAAGCTCAATGGCGTCGAGCCGCAGGCCTATATTGCCGATGTCATCGAGAAGATCGCCTCAGGCTGGCCCGCCTCCCGCTGGGACGAGCTCATGCCGTGGAACTGGACAGCACAGACCGCACCCGTATGCATGGCGGCATGACCGATCAGATCGCCCGGATTCGCATAACGCTCGAAGACATGAAGCCCGCCATCTGGCGCCGTGTCGAACTTCCCGTCACCAACAGCCTCAAGACCCTGCACCTCGCGATCCAGGCCTGCATGCTCTTCGAGAACTACCATCTGTTCCAGTTCGACATTGGCGATGCCGCCTATGGCATCCGCTTCGATGATGACGATGCTTTCATGGTCCGTACCCGTGACGCTGCCAATATGCGCATCAGCAAGCTCGCCGAGCGCGGCATCACCAGCTTCACCTACACCTATGATTTCGGGGACAACTGGCGACATCGTATCGAGATCGAAGAGATCTCATCCACCATTCCCGGCACCAATTACCCCCGCTTCGTCGATGGCGAACGGCGAGCCCCGCCCGAAGATGTCGGTGGCACACCAGGGTTCGAAGAGTTCCTTGAGGCCATGTCCAAGCCGCGTCATCCCGAACGCAAATCCATGATCGAATGGTATGGCCGACCCTTCGACCCCGCCGATATCAGCCCCGACGAGATCAGCGCACGCATGGCAAAGCTCGCCAAGCGAAGGGCGCAGGGAAAAGCCGCCTACGCCGACGCTAAATCCCGCGACAGCTAATCGATGGCGGTTTCCTGACCACGCTTACGGTTCGTCCTCGCCGCCTGGCGGCACGATTACAATACGGTCAGGCCGCACTCGAAACTGGGCGGGAAGACCCCCGCCGAGATCGCCGGCCAACGTGTCTGGGGGCATGCCCCCAGACACGTTGCCATCCCATCAAACAACCATCATCAAGGAGCCAGACTCTACCTCTGACTGGTAACAATCAGGGGAGCACGTCAGCCCGGACGCCTTCTAGGGCTTCATCGATGACAACCCGGCGCTGGCCCTTGACCGAGCGCACGACCAAAACAAGGTAACCGTCTTCCCAGTCCGCAGACTTTACTTCGACCCGCCCCCCTTTTTAAACGAAGCTTCGCTCTGCTTCCAACGCCCCTTGGATTGCAGCACGAGTAATCGCCATCGTTCAATGTCTCACGCGAGTTCCACGATCCGATTGCTGGCGCTGTCTACCCTGACCGCAAACCGTGCATCCTGGCTGAGGTTATAGGCCAGTCGATCGCTAAAGCTGAATGGGAAGAGCACGGGATTTGTGGCTACGGAGCTAGTCGGCATTGCTCGACCAGCGTGGCGTAGCGCTGCCTCAACAAGCCAGAGTTCGAGGTCTGGCGTAAGCGTGATGGGCGCGCGCAGTGCCTTGATGTTCTTGCCCTTGTTCATGCGCTCGATGGCGCCCCAGTCTGCCTGGGATTGGAGCACCATGTTCGTCATGCGGCGGGTGCCTTCGCGTTCGCCATAGCTCTCCGCCATCCGTCGATGAACTTCGGCGGACGTGCAATCTCCCTGCAGTCGAATAAGCCTGCCTACGATCTGCGCGACCGATCCAAAAAAGGGATACGTCGCGATCGCCATCCCCCAGGTCAGGGCGGCAACCGATGGCCTTGGGTCAGCGGCGTAAATGGCGGCGGCCCGATTACACAATTCTGCCAATTCAGGCCTGGGTTCCAACCAAAGCCTATTGAGGACCGTTCGCGTCTTTTTCTTGGCAGCAGCACCTGAGTGCGTCTCTTCGATCAGCTGTGTGAGTTCGTCTGGATCCGAAAGGCCAGCGCGTACGCGAAGTGCAGCGCGTGCCCAATCCAACTGAATAAAGCGATCGAAGCCGATCTGCGGAGCGCCCTCACTTTTCATCATTCAAACTCTTCGAACTGATGCGGATGAAGGGGACGATCAGTTCCTCGACCGACATCCCTCCATGCGCCACTATTTGATCGCCTGCCCCTGTGAAGGCTCCCCTCCCCTTGGGATAAACAGGCAGGAAGTCAGTTGGCAGACCTGGAAGATCGAAGCGCACAGCTTCGAGATTTTCCGGGACAGAGGCAGCAAGGTCATCGCTTCGATAAATCCTGACCCGCTCACCTCGAAGCTCCGAGAGAACGCCTTGGTTCAACCGCCCGATACCAACTGCATCGACGTTGCCGTGGTCGGACGTCAGATGGATCTCGAAACCTTGGTTGATCAG
The DNA here is from genome assembly GCF_004795895.1 of Sphingopyxis sp. PAMC25046. Taxonomy (NCBI): domain Bacteria; kingdom Pseudomonadati; phylum Pseudomonadota; class Alphaproteobacteria; order Sphingomonadales; family Sphingopyxidaceae; genus Sphingopyxis; species Sphingopyxis sp. PAMC25046. The sequence continues at coordinate 2,030,577 of NZ_CP039250.1, read as the reverse complement.
AAGCTCTATGAGCTGCTCGACAAAGCCGGTGTCGCACCAGTTCTCAATCTGGCTGGCGATACCGCGCTTCCCGAGCGTCGCACCATGGACGATTTCGTCGACCATATCGACCACGATCCCTGCCACTTTGATGGCGGGATCAGCGACTAGCTGCTCAATGGCTGGGAGCTGATCGCGGTGCTTGATCCCCTTCTGATAAGTGATCTCATTCTTGCGGAGGCCCGCCTCTTGCCAGAACTTTGCCCACAGGCTTGGCTCCTTTGACGTGGTATCGATCGAGCTGGCAAATTCACGCGGCTTAAGCCCAGAAAAGACAGTTTGCCGGGAGACAGAAGTAAGGCTCGGTAGCCATGCGAAACAGGCCCCTTCCTCAATTTCGATCGTCGACATTCTCTCAGTCAAACGGCGGCGCAGTTGACACCACTGGTCGATTGACAGTCCATCGAAGAGCAAAAGCGCTTGGCGAGCACATCCCTTGCCGCGACGGTAGGTGAGATAGCGCGGCACATGGTGAAGCATCACAGGGCCATTTGCCGCCGCAAGCGATGGCAGGTCGGCAAAATGCCGCCGAAGCCAATCTTGTAGCTGGTCGTCCGCAGCATCTTGAGCTTGCCGCACATCCTGCGCGACCGCGTCAGCGAGATCAGCGGGCAGGCCGAAGTACTGGTGGAGAAGTTCGCCCAACCGGCGCGCCAAGGCAAACCAGTCACGATGGGAGGCATCCACGCTTGGGAGGCTCTCGGCGACATTTGTGGCATTTTCCGCCACAAATTGCGCCTGGCCGCTGGAATCCTTGGCAATCCCAACGCGAGCCCACGAGGGGAAATCTGCTGGCAATGATGCGCATCGAACTGGCGTGAGAGCGCCCTCGAGGAAGAGCGTATCTATGCCCATCCGAATATCGGGATGGTCGAATGGAATGACGAATTGGTCTTCTACAGATGACGTTTCGCCCTTCATCTCGGCGGCGGACGCACCAGCGATTGTCAGATAATTACGCCAAGAACCCTGGATTGCTCGCAGGGCATAGGCCCTATCTTCGAAGAGCCGCTTCACCGGCAACTGCGCAAAACTTGGCTTCGCTTTCAGTGTCGCAGCGATCCTGTCGGCAAGGGAAGCAGGCAGGACCTCGCCCCGCAGGTGCAGCCGAAGCACTTCGCGCCAAAACGCCGTCTCATCGTCAATGAGAATGGGCGCGATCCTGAAAACGTGCGTGAGAATGAAATCCTTGGTCGCGGCATCCCCGAGCACCTGCGTTGCGTGCGCTTGGTGTGCTTCGAACAGTCGCTCGTAATGCTCAGGCCCGATATCACGAAGCGCCGGGTAACTCAGCTTCTGAAAGATGTCGGCCAGTCCAAGACGGACGAAGCGTGCCTGCCGTTGGTAGTCCCACGGCAATTGATCGCTGCCATTGGAGGGCAAGTGCAGGATCAGAGCGTCAGCGGGTGCTTTCAGACCTTGATCCCAGGCAGAACGGAAGCGGTCTTCGTATTCTGCTCGAAATGCAATCGAGTCGTCGAAAGACAATAGCTCGAACCCACGCTCCCTTAGCGCCTGCAAAACATGAGTATCGAGGAGCACCAAGTCTGGGTCGCAAGCAATCCAGAGGCGCGATAGTTCGCTGGGGAACTCGCGAACAATCCGGTCGATCCAGGCGCTCATGTTGCATGATCTCCCGACGAACCGACGCGCAGCATCATGACCGCACTAATGTCCGGGGTGTAGGCTTCGGCTGCGCTCAGCTGCGCCATCCGGGCATCGAATTCGGCTTCCAGACGATTTCGCCGAAAGTCTCTCACGGTCTGAAGACCGACGCGTCCAATGGCTTGGTGACGCACATCGAACGCGAATTTGGCGCGTTCGCGTTCTTCCAGCAGCCGCTCCGCATGCTCTGCAACCAGTTCGGAAAACTGGCGCTCACCTTGAGCGATAGCGGCATCTTTCGATCGGGCGAACCACTTGCCGGATTCCTCGCCATCCAACATTCCATGACGGTCGATCTGTTCGGTCAGTAACAGGTCCCAAATTCGCTTTGCTGTCGGAAGGAAAGAGCGCCCTTCCTCGTTGATGAAGACCGGGAGGAATCGCCTGCGACTGAAATCATCGGCCGCAATGCTAATTTCCCAGAGCGACCACAGGCCCTGCACGCTGTCAGGCAGTCCAGTAAGCCGCACGATGGGCAGAGGCTGACCAGGCACGCAGCGTGGCAGATCGCTGATCAGAGCGCCCGCACGCTGGTCTTCAAGTGTAACCCATTCCAGCTCGGGATATTCTTCGGCCGTACGCGCATCGAAGCAAACTTTGGCCGATTGGCTTCCATCCGGCCATCGAACGCGCCAGGCATTGCCGTCTTTTTCGGCAAGACCGCCGCGAGCCGGCAAACGGGTCGTGATTGCTCTTTCCAGCCAGAACTGGGCAGGATGATCCCGCCATTTGCGCGCGTCACCGGCATCAAGCTCATGGCTGTCCGATAGAAGTTCGCTGTCCTGCCGGCTATCAGCGATAGTGTTTCGAAGCTGCGCGACGACCGCATCGCATTCGTCTTCGATAGCATCGGGATTCTGCAAGCCGTGGACGAATAACTCGTCGAAAAGCGGCTCACTTTCGACCGAGTCCATCACATCGCTTGCCTTGTCGACACCGAACTCTTCAGCAATCACGGCCAACTTGGTCTCGAGGACCTCGCGCACCCGGTGTTCGACGGTGTCTTCGAGGACAAAGTTGATCGCCCGCACAACATGGGGTTGCCCGATACGGTCCACGCGACCGATGCGCTGTTCAACGCGCATAGGGTTCCATGGCATGTCGAAGTTCACGATCACGTGGCAAAATTGGAGGTTGAGCCCCTCGCCGCCAGCATCAGTGGAAACCAATACCCGGGCTTCGTGGGCAAAGGCCTGCTGGGCGCGCGTACGCGCATCGATATCCATGCTCCCGTTGAGGGTGACAACCGAAAAACCCCGGCTTTCCAGAAAGTCAGCTAGCATCGATTGCGTGGGCACGAACTCGGTGAAGATGAGGACCTTCAGCTCCGGATCGTTCTCTTCTTGCTGAAGCTTGTAGATCAATTCCAAGAGCGCTTCGGCCTTCGCATCTGAACCCTGTGCTTCGGTCGATCGCGCCAACTCCAGAAGTGTCTCAACCTCAGCCTTTTCGAGTTCCCAGCCCCTCGTCTGCACGGCCAAATCCACCTGCGTTTGGCCATCAAGCTCAGACCACTCAGCCACGTCGGCCGTCTCGAACAAGGATCGTTGAAGGTCCGGCTGCTCAAGCATTGCCTGCCGCTTTTCGAGCGTTGTTCGGATTGCCGCGGTGCTCGATGTGACGAGGCGCTGCATCAGGATCATCAGGAAGCCGATATGCCGCTGCTTCGCCGCCATCGCCTGATTGTATCCATGGCGCACATAGTCTGTGACCGCCTCGTAGAGCTTTTGCTGTGCCGAGTGCCGGTCGCTCCACGCGACGGGATAGAGACGCGTCAGTCGCGGCTTGAATAGCGGACGCCCCTCCGCATCGATCGCGACGCGCTTCTCGGTACGGACGACGAATGGATGCACGCGGTCACTCGAAACGCTGGTTTCATCCGGAAAGGAATCCCGGTCGAGCAGCTGCATGAGGCGATGAAACTGATCGGTTTTGCCTTGGTGCGGCGTGGCCGATAGCAGCAGCAAGTAAGGCGCTGCCTCCGAAAGTGCCGCGCCCAACTTATATCGCGCAACCTGATCAGTGCTGCCACCCATCCTGTGCGCTTCGTCGATGATGACCAGATCCCAGGATGCTGAGATCAGGTCTTCAAAACGCTCTCGGTTATACGTGCTTAGCTGCTCCATGCTCCAGCCACGCCTTGCCTCAAGTGGCTTCACGGAATCGAGCGAGCAAATCACCTGATCGTGGAGACGCCAGAGGTTCTCTTCGTCGCGGCGCCATTGGCGAAACGCGGAAAGCTCGGATGGCTCGATATACTGAACGTGTTCCCCGAAATGGAGACGCATTTCGGCCTGCCACTGTCTTACCAAGCCCTTTGGGGCCACGATAAGAATGCGTTTGGCCATCCCCCGTAGCTTGAGCTCCCGCAGAATGAGACCAGCTTCGATCGTTTTACCTAGGCCAACCTCATCGGCCAGCAGATACCGAATTCTGTCCCTGCTCATCACGCGATTGAGGGCGTAAAGCTGGTGAGGTAACGGCACCACGCTGGACTGAATGGGTGCCAGAAGCAGATTGTCTTCGAGAGCGTCCAACAGCTTTGCCGCCGCTGCGGTGTGCAAGATTTCATCGGATGTTGGCTGGACGGACTCCAGCGAGCTCAAATCACTCGTACGGGCGCGGACAACAGCATCCTTGCCGGGCAACCAGACCCGATAGGCAATCTCGCCCCATATCTCTTCCCGATCCACGACACGACACGGTGCGGCATGCCTCGCATGCCAACACCAGTCGCCGATGCCATGCCCGCGGCCCTCATGCGTCACGCATCAGCCTCCATGCGAGTGAGTGCCTGATCGTACCAGAGAAGGAGCTTCTCATCTTCCTGCAGCGCCTCATCGGGGATCTTTTGGGCAATACCGATGATGGTCTTATAGTCCTTGCCGGCCCACGCCGTTTTGAAGCCAGCCCGCAAAACCTCCAGACGAAACTCCTTGAGCCGTCGTCCTGGAGCCGATTTGTAGCTCTCGAACTCCTTCAGCAATGACCGTTCGCGCTTTTGCTCCAAATCCCTCGCTTTGCTTGGATCTGGTACATACCAGCGATCTTTTGCCTTAACCTTGAGACGTTGAGCATCCTTTTCCAAACCGCGCAGGTCCTTGAAATTGGAAGAAAGATAGCTGTGAATCTGGCTCGGAACATCATTTGAACCATCAAAGCGAAGGAAGTTCTCTTCCAGCAGCTCCGCCAGTTCAGGACGTTCTTCGTGCTTCTTCCAACCCGCCCCGAGTTGCGAGGTGAATTCTGGATGGATTTCCTGATAAGTGGACGGCCTGCGACGCAGAAAATCTGCTATCCAATCGATAGCCGATCTTTCGTCTGACACGAACAGCTCAATCTGAGGGGCTTGAGCATCTCTTGCCCGCCGCCGATCATACTCATCGATTTGTCCCGGCAAAAAGACCATACCATCGCGAATGCTGAATCTCGAGTTCACCTCAGCGAGAAACTCTTGGTGAGATAGCGGAACTAGCACTCCGTGCCTCACGAACCAGGCAACCGCTCTATCAAAAAGAACTCTAGGATCTCTTTCGGATACGAAGGCTAGCTCGCCGCCAACCGCTTTCGTGACCGGAACGCATTTCAAATGCTCAGAGACGAAAGACCATATTCCTTGCGTTTCGGTCCCAACTGATAGCAACTCCGCCTCCACACCCGGCTTGGGCTTATAGGCGGTGATCGCAAGATCCTTGTTTACCGCCGCCGCCTTATGGTCTTGGTGGAGTGTAGTTTGAATCTTATCGAGCAAAGCCACATTGGAAACGATAAATCCCGATTTCTCCAAAGCAAATTGGATTGCATTCCAAACAGAATTGGCTGAATTATGAAACTCAACAACTATGTATCGCCCAGGCTTTAAAACCCTATAATACTCCTTGAAAGCCAACTCCATTAACTTCGCATATTCCGCGATCCCTTTCTGCTGAACATTATTAGTTATTGCCTCACATTTGTTATTCGTGAAAACTTGCAACCACCACTCATACAAAATATTCTGCTCTGAATAATTAATATTTCCACCGAAAGGTGGATCTGTAAAAATAAAATCGATGGAATTGTCCGGAACTAGCGGAAAACTTGTCGCGCTTTGCGTCGAAACAAAGGCATTATTTCTAGGCCATAAATGCCTGACCTTCTCTATGCTTTTTAGAGTCTGATTTACCTTGCGCCCAATATTGGTCTCGGTCTGAAGACTAGGAACATAAAGTGTGTTAGAGAGGGGGCCAATTGGAGATCCATTAGGCCTACGCTTATCGACGTAAAACCTGTTTCGACGGGTCCCGTTATTTTCCAAGATCGTCAGCGCGCAAAAAAGCGCAGAGCGTCGCATTTCATCCTCTGATATCGCCGCGATTTTGTCGAGAGCGACATAATTCCTCTTCGAAAAGAAATGATGGATATGCGTTATCCCCCAGTATTCTGGAAGGTTATTGCGCTCGTGCGTCATGTGCGAATAGTTGAGCGGTTGCGGAATAAGGTGAACCGACCTTTCTCCTATCTCATTATAGAACGAGACATCCGCCTCTGAAGGCACAAGCCTAACTGCTTGCTGCCCTACCCGGCGTGACAACAGAACCATAGACGTTTTTGCGCTGCGGGTCTGAGATTTGATCCAAGGGTCATACTCAGTGGAGAACGCACGCTTCGCCGCGCGGGACTTGATGAGAGTTCCACAACTAGGGCAGTCGTATTCCGATTTTATCGCAGGAACTGAATGATCGATTATGTGGTCATAGAGGAGAAATTGATGACCACAGTCATCACACTCGCCCCACTCGGAAAAAACGGCATAATCAAATATTTGGCCATTCTTACCTTGCACTTCATACAAGGGAAGAACCTCTCCAGATATGAATTCTCCTAACGAACCGGATTCACCTTCATCTAAGATCTCTGCCAGGGGAGCCGCCATAAAGCTCGCGACGAACGCTGCTGCCGGCGACAAATCAATCAAAATAACATTTCGAGCGGACCCACTCGAAGCGGAGCGACCGGCCGAAGAACGACCACAGTTCAATGCAGCAACTCCGGTCATACCCGTGCCGCAAAATGCATCGAGAACTATCTCACCAGGCTTTGTGTAATGCTCAATGTACTTTTCAATCGCCTTCGGCGGAACTTTGGTGTGGTAGGATGGCACCGCGTACAATGGGTCATTTTTTCCCTCAACGACGTCTAGAGAGAATGATGAAATGCTGTAGTCATCATCATCTTCCGAGAATTGCTTCCCCACGGTTTTGATGAATTCTGACAGCCAAGGATTCGGACAAGCCGTGTAATACGGTGGATTTGATAGGGCTAAGATTGCCTCGTCCGAGCCTTCAGGGAACCCCTCCTGTTCACGGAAAGCGGGATCTTTGAGCATATCGGCCAGTATTGCCAAAAAATGCCGACGCCGTTCGTGATCATCAGAGAATGTCATACCAAGGCATTCAACCGAGGCGCTGCTTTTTTTCGCGTTCATCTTCAATTGGCCGTTCATCATCAATCTTTCAGGAAATCGGGGAAGCGCGCGATCAATCGACCACGAAGCGAAGCTTGGTAGTGTCCTTGCCTTTGCAGCGGTCGTTCAAGAATGCCTCGAACCGTTTGCGAAGATCTTCCGGCGTTGCAGGCGAGCCGCCAAGCAGAAGCGCCTGCCTTACATCCTCCCCACTGACATTTATCTTTTCAAGGCCTGACAGGGCCTCCTGAATAGCCGCCACAAAGTCTGGCGTGACCGGTTCGGGAATAACCTTCGACGACATATACCCTTCGACGAGGCTTCGTGCCGCCGGCTTAAGGAGATCGAAGTTCTCTTGGATGATCGGGTCTTCGAGATTGTCGAGAAGGGCCTGACTCCAGCCGTTGATTAGCCGGTCAAGCTCGTCATCGAGCTGCTTCAAGACATTGGCGGCGGGCAGCAAGTCACCTTGCTCATTCGCTGGTCGGAAACCGCAATGCGAACACACAGGTCCGGCTGAAAGATCAGATTCCACCAACGATGGGCAGCTCTTGAGCTTGTCCAGCTTCTCCTCGAAAGTAGTCAACTGGCTGGTTGGCATAAGCGAGATTCCGGCGAGCGCGCGCAAAGCGACAAGTCGAGAATCTTTGCGAAGCGAAGACTTTGTCTTGTCCTCGGTAAGGCCCAGTCGCGCAGCGCTGTGCTGCCCAACGTAGGCGGTAACGTAATCCTTTTTGAGCTTGGCCAGGGTCTGCCTATAATCGGTGGCATTCTGAACCCCGCTATCCGCAGCAAGCTTCTCGAGAAGCTGCTTGCGAGCATCCTTAGCCTGCTTAACCCATGCATGATCAGGCGACAGGACCATCTCAGCCTGCGATAGGTAGCCAGCCGTTGCGCCAAGCTCTGCCACAAGGTCGAGAAGGCCCTCTATGGCTTTCAACGTTTCGAGATTCTTGGTCTGCACAGCAATGTCTTCAGACCCGATCCGAAGGTTCTTGAGTTTGCCTACCGTATTGTAGGGGGCCAAACTCTCAGAGAACGCCTTCAGACTCTCGAGTTTGCTTCGCCGGTCAGCGATTTCCTCATCGCGCAAGAGCGACTGCCCCCAGAAGCTTAGCCTGCCGGACATATCGGTTGTCGCGCCAAGAACGCGGCGGGTGAGCTTTCCAACCTCTTCCTGCAGCAGTTTGACCGGCTCGTCGGAACCCTGGGTCGCTTGCTGAGCAAGCCCCGGCGGCAAGCCTAGCAACTCAAATAGCGATCGAAGGATCGCGACGTTGATTTCCTTCGGAGCCTCGACATGCTTGAACTGGCTCAGGTCATCCAGCGAGCGCTCAGCGAGCAGAGATATCTTGCCGGAATCGATCTTATCTCCAGTGACTGCGAGAACGATGTCGCCTGCGTAGACCAATGCTCCGAGCACCGTGACCAAGAGATCGGGCTCAAGTCGAAACTTGATTGGCGAGAAGAATTCCACGTCGCCGTCGCCGCTCAGCAGCTCGCTTCGGTTAAGTACCTGACCATGCCCCTTGGCCGTCAATCTATCGAGAACATCCTTGGCGTAGCGCGAGCGAGTGGGCTCGATCCGGTCGCCATCGAGCATTTCAAGGCCGTCGAGAATAATGATGGCATCTTTCGTGCGGTTTCCGCCCGCCAGTGCCCGCAAGGCGTTGCTGACCAGCTGCTTGCGGTTCGCTTCAGTCACCAGAGCTGAAAAGGCGGGATATTCCGGCGCGTCTTCCGCAAATTGGTTGTTGAGCGCCAAACCAGAGATGACGTTGACCACATCACGGAAATTGATGCGCTCATCAGGTCCGAGGCGCGCCTTATCCCGCAGCGAAACCCCCTTGGCCCAATCCTGCAGGGTCTTGGCCTTCCCTTGGTACGAAACCTCGAAGGCCGTCATCTGCTTTTCCTGCAGCCATTTGCTGATGTCCCGGAGGGCATCCTTCGCCTTGTCGAGGTAAATCGACTTCGCGCCGCCGCTCGCCGTCGACGCAAGGTCCTGCGCCGCAGCATAAAACGAGAGGTGACGATCGATCACGTCATCCCTGCCCTTTAGGCGGAAGAAGACTTCGTCACCATTGCTGTCATCCCGGAAGCGCGGAGGATCGTATGGCTGGATGAAGTAGATGTAGAAATCGCGCTCGGGCTGGGCTGTGGGACGGTCATTCGGCGCCCCGAAGAACAGGTAACCGTTGCGCTCGACGCGACGGTCCTGCCACTCGATCTGGTATTGCCAGATCTGGTGACCGGTCACGTAACTCGTTTCGTCGGTGCGCTCCATTAGCTGCCGCACAGCGCTGTAGTAGGCGCGATCGAGCGCATCATCCGACAGCGCTTCGGCGCGCTTCTCAATCTGAGCGTCGTAGTCCACGTCCTTCTTGAGATCGAGGTAGTACTGCTCGGTGTCGGGAGCTTTCGAAATGAACTGCCCGTTCACCGTCTTGAGCGTTTCGCGGAGCACCGTCTGGACGAGCGAAAGCAAGTCGGCTTCCGGCTCCCCACCCATGTCCTCAATGCCAGGCTGGAAGAGACACAGGGTGTCACGAAGCTCTTCGGCAGTGGGGCCCACCGGAACGTAGATGTCGCCGCCGGTGGTCAGGCGATGCACCGACAAGCCATCGATGATGCGCAGTGCCATGGGCTTGTATGCAGGACGCGTGAAAGCTTTCGTCACGCGCTCCGAGAGGACTTCAGATACCTTCAGCACCGGACCAATGTTGGGGTCCGCGCGAAGGACGGAGTTCGACGTGACGGTGTCCCAGAATTTGTCGTAGCCGATAAGGCCTGGCCGATCGCTCGGAACTTCATCCTTCAGGATCGCCTGGATTTGATCGCGCAAGGTTACGAGAGCGCCACGCTTTTCGGTGAATACCAGCCGCTCGAACGTTCCGATGTAGTCGGGATGCACAGGAAAGAGCCTGACATACTCGTCCATGCGCTCGTTCATTGAGCCATAGAATTTTGCAAACGGGGTGAGGTACGTTCGGATCTTGTCCTGCTGATCGGCGGTCTTCTTGAGGAGACGTTCGGCGACTACGAAGCTCACGTCCTGGCGTGCGAGAAGCACTTGGGTGAAGCGATCCTTCACGCGGCGCAGGCTGTCCGCAACATGCTGGAAACGACTGCTGTCGAAGATGGCTTCCTGAACACCGGCCACGAAGCGAAAACGCAGATGCTTTGCGACTTCACCAATCTCGCGAAGGAACGAGAGATCGAGAACCAGATCGTGATCCTTGCGAGACCGCAGATACTCAAGGAATTCGTCGACAACGAGCAGCACGCCCTGGTTCGGATGAACTTCCGCGAACGCGGCCATCATCTCTTCAAAGGCCGCCTTGTTGTTGATCACCTGGTCCGCAGGCGGGAAGGAAAAGCTGACGCCGTTTTTCTCGAGGAAAAGTTCCAGCTGCTGCGTGATGATGTCGCGCAAGGACATCTGGCTAGAGATTTCGATCCTGTGGACCTTGAACTTGCCGGCGATCGTTGCCGCGGCTTCAGCCACTTTGGGATGACGGATCAAGGGAACGTAGGCGGCATCCTCGGCGACGAGCGACAACACGGACATGAGGTGCGATTTACCCGTACCGTAGTTGCCGACGACCAGAAGTCCCTTGTGATCGACGGCTTCGTCGAACGACAGCTGCGGGACGATCTGCGTTGCGATGCGCTCGGCCATATCGTCGGAAATCACGTAGGTCGAGACGAGCTTCTTCGCTTCGTCCGGACGGTTCGCGTCCAGAAGCTGAATGACCGATTCAATCGGTTCAAACTGAATGAGATCGCCATACTGCATGGACATCTCCAAAATTCCTCTCAAAGCTCAGTTCAACTCAAGTACGATTGCGCCATCTACGGCGACATCGCAGTGCTCGGGATGACCCACTTTTGCGTAAAGCAGGCGGCCATCCTTGAAATCTCCCGGCCACGCCACGACGACTGTCATAGCGTGGGCCAAGCGTTTGATCGTATCGAAGGGATTTATCTTCAATTCTGCATCAAACATGACTTCGATATTGTCGAGTACGACTACCCCGCGATCGCGGTGATGCGACAGCATGCCCCTCAATACGCCCAACACCTCGAAGCTTCTTTGCGAAGACGGGATTGGAAGAAGCAGGTTCGAGAGTTCGCTACCGACATTTATGATCTGCAGATCATGGGTCTTAGCGAATTCGGCGAGCAGAGCGGTTTTGCCTCCTCCAGAATTCGCAACGACGAGGACCAACTTGCTGTTGAGCTGCGCCGCATCGGCAACCAATTGCTGAAGGTGCTCAAGCATCCTGCGCTCCGTGTGTCTGAGCGGAGGTTTCAGCTCGCAGTGCAGAGTTGATCGCGTCGGCATTCAACAAAACGATCTGCTGATCCTGAGGCCGCCGAGCCGACGGGTCGGTGTCGAGCCCAAGCCGCTTGAGCGCATAATATAGGAGCGCGCGCTTGACCGGGATGGTCGCCCTACCCCCTTCCATCGCATAATCGAGTTCGATTGCCTTTCGTTGGCCGACGCTCAGTTCAGGGTGGGGCGCGATGACGAGGTCAATGTCATCGAGCCAATCATGATCGCGCGAAGCTGTCTCCTCGCTAGCCTTGCTCGCGCGCGTTTCTCCGATGCGGGACAGGACGAAGTCCTTGAACTCCCCGCTACGGACGCAGTGGGCCCGGGCGTGCCATCTGAACCCGTCAAAGACCAAGGCATGCGGCGCGATCCAGCGCCAGGACGGATCCGGCGAGGACATCGATTGATAAAGGACCTCGAGTGCTTCCTTGCGCTTGATCGCGGTCACGACCGCTCGGAGAATGGGGGCAGACACACCGCGGGCAGGTGTTGGCGCGCAAGCAAACCCCGGAACGCTGCCGATCCAGGCATCGTCAGGAGTAATGATCCCGTCAGCTATCGACCGGATCTGGGTGAGGTACCGCTCGGCGTCAGGCTTATGGAAGATTGGCTTGAAGGAAGAGCTTCGCACATAGGTCCGTGCGCTTTTGTCGTAGACCATGTTGGTCTCGGCCAGACCCAGATATCTGTTGAGATCGGCTGACGCCTGATTGATCGAAACCCCGAATGTCTCGACGATGTCGCTTCGGTTTACGTGGCCTTCCCAGAACAACCGGAATTCGATGAATTCCAGCCTGCTCTCGACCCCTCTTCGTAATCCTGATTCGCCGTCCATGCCCCGTAGCCCCCACAAAAGCTGGACTGACCAGTTTCTGTATGGGCACACCTACTGTACGGATGTGATTAAGGCAATACGAATCTAATCCGCCAACACGTCAAGATGATCCGAGCGCGTGGACGCAACTCCCTCTGTAGACGCGAGAAAATTAAGGACACGTTGCGTTGTCTTGCGCCTGGGTCGACGCCCTTCGCGCATATCCTGCACGAAACGGGGGTCCCCGACGGCCTGCCTACCAAACATGCTGGCCTTCGTACCGCTTCGCGCCAAATAGCCCTCGATCTGGTCCAGGAGCTCCATCGCCTTCGACTCGCTTTCCGCTTGTGTTCTTGATATGTTCTTATTAGGAAGACTTCCTAGAGTCTAGGATCGAATTTCCTAGACGGATGCGATAGGACCCGCAGCGATGGAAGATGCACGCAAAGCCCTGGACGATCTGATCCAGCAACGAGGCTGTAATTACTCCTCGATTTCTCGCCTTCTCGGACGCAACGCGGCCTATATCCAGCAATACATCCGCCGCGGCAGCCCCCGCCAACTGGACGAGCAGGACCGCTCCGTGCTCGCCCGCTTCTTCGGAGTAGACGAGAAGATCCTCGGTGCGCCCGAACGGCGATCCGGCCCGGTCGTCGAACTGGTCCATGTCCCGGTTCTTGATGTCGAAGCCTCGGCGGGGCACGGCGCTTTGGCCGAAATGGAATCCAAATGCGCCCAGTTCGGGTTCGACGAGAAGTGGCTGCGCCGTCTGACCGCAAGCAAGGCGACGAGCCTTTCGATCATCGCCGTGCACGGGGATTCGATGGAGCCAACGCTGCATGACGGCGATGAAGTCATGGTCGATCTCAACGATGGACAGTCGCGGCTGCGCGACGGGATCTATGTGCTGCGCATGGACGACATGCTCAGCGTCAAGCGGGTCGCAATCGAGCCGCAAGGCAAGCGGGTCTCGGTCCTCAGCGACAATCCGGCCTATCCCAGTTGGCGCGGACTGGAGAAGCGGACGATCAATATTGTCGGCCGCGTGCTTTGGTTCGGCCGCGCGCTTCGCTAGGTAGCTCGCCAATGCTTGCCCTCCTCGCTGCCTCGATCGTCGCTGCCGGCCAGACCTTTACCTGCACACCCACGCATGTGTGGGATGGCGACGGGCCCATATGGTGCGCCGAAGGCCCCCATGTCCGCATCGCCGGGATCGCCGCGCGCGAAATGGACGGAACATGCCGGACCAACCAGCCCTGCCCCGACGCGTCGGCTACCGAAGCGCGCGACGCGCTCGTCGATCTTCTTGGCGGCCCTCGAGGGACCATCTCGACAGGGCACGTCGTGGTTCTTGGACCGAGATTGACATGCCGGTCGGAAGGTTCGGCAGGCGGCAACCGGACGGCTGCCTGGTGCCGACTGCCGAACGGAGCCGATCTCTCCTGCTCGATGATCCAGACACGCACAGTGCTGCGTTGGGATCGCTACTGGAAAGGGCCTGCATGCCGCTAGGCCCGGAACTCCGTCTGACAGGCCGTCTTGCCGAAGGCCCCTTCGGACTTGAACTGCATTCGGGCGGCGGGGTGTGGGAGCTCGACGCCGGGCGTAGAGTACGCCGGTTGATCGGATGCGAAGTGGAAGTCTGCGGACGCCGCGCCGGGTTCAACGAGCTCATCTGCGATCAGATCTGGCCAGCAGGACAATCCCGCCCTCCTCGCTCCAAATTCAATATTGAACTGCTCCTCGCCAGCAGTGTCGTGGGCTACGGTTTGATCGCGTTCTTACTCGGCCTTGTTGGACGTCTCGGCTGATGTTGAGCGATTGGGAACTCTGGGCTTGTGCCAACCAGGTCCTGAAAACCCATGGTGAGAATGCACCGCTTCATGTCGCCGAGCAGATCGGCGCGCTCGCGCTGGCACAGGACGAGGCGGGCATCGCCACCTGGAAAGCCATCGCCAAACGCGTGGCAGAGCTGATGGGCAAGGATCGCCCGACGCGCCTGCAATAAGCCAGTATTACCTCAGCCACATCTCAATGCTGGTCAGCCCATCGGCGAGAGATCGCCTGGAAAGAGAGTGGGCTGCGAGCTCCTGCTGGCATTCCCCTCGCCTTCGATCTCCAAACCCTGCATGCGTTCAACCAGATGGCGCGCGAGATCGACACGAGCATTGCGCTGGGTTCGCGGGTCGTCAGCACCGAGCCCGACAAGCGTTGCTTCGGACGCGATGGCAATCGCGACTTCGATATGCGTGAGCAGGATTTCATCGGCGATTCGGGACATGGTCGCCATGAGAACAAAAACAGAACTAACAGTCAACCGGTGCCATATGAACCCATGCGGATAGCCGCTGCGTCAGATCCCGATTTCGAAGGGCTTGGTGATCGAGCGATCGAGTTCTGGCGGCTCGCGAGCCGGTTCTTGCGAACGATCAGGCGCCTTGCCCTTAGCCTGGCCCGTTGCTGCCGCATCGCGCAGCTGATTGACCGTTTCGAGCGCCGAGCGTTTCATTCCCGGATTGCGCTCAACTGCTGATTCGAGCTTGCCCGCATTGTCAACAAACAGGGTCAGACCATCGCGCAGGCGGGTTATCGTCACGAGAAATGTCTGCTGGTTGGCAAGATTGCGTTCGCGGCTGTCCATGACGGCAATCCCGCGGTCGGATGTCAGACCCTGCGCCATGTGCGCATTGAGCGCGTAGGCGAGATCGAGACGCTCGAGCATGGGGTCGCCCAGCCCCAGCAGGTGTTCGGCGCCAAGCGACGTTTTCACTGTGACACCCTTCGGATCAACCGCCACGATGCGCGCCTGATCGGCGTTGAGCAGGCCGCGCTTATGATCGGTCGCCGTCCAGCGGATGCGGTCACCATCGTGAATTTCTAGTGGGCGAACCTCAAACAGACGCAGCGGATCCTGCTCACCTTGCGGTCGCATCTGGCCCGGCCGGAATTCAAAGCGCTTGCCCCGCTCGTTCTGCAGCATCACGCGTTCGCGGGAGGGATCGGTCGCGATCACCTCATAGCGCCCTCTCTGAAGGCCCTGCCCCCGTTGCCGGCGGTCGACTTCGAGCACCATGCCGGCCGCATAGCTGCGCGAATAGCGCATTTCCTCACGCGTCAGGTTGACCCGCGACAGCACAGTGAGACCCATGGAACCCGGTCCCAATTCTCCATTGGCCTTGAGCCCGGTCTGGACTGCTTCATTCACCTGTCCGCGCAAATTGCGACCCGACGCATAGATCGCGGTCACCTCACGCTCAGCAGGCGAAAGCGATAGCCAGGCCGCCGCGGCGTCGATGGTAGCTGTATCACCTGAAGCGACGATATGCGGACCGAGATGCCGCAAGGCCTCGTCGATATGTCCGCCCTGCGCTGCATATTGAGCATCGCGCAGCGCCTTATCGCGGGCCCGGAGATTTGTGTTCATGGTGGCCGTTTCGACGCCTGCCTTCTGCATGACGTCGAAGGGTTTGCCCGCATCGACAGCGCCCAATTGCTTCCTGTCGCCGATGCTGGCGAAGCGGTCGAGCTGAAGCAGATTGGCGAGGCGCACGAGCTTTTCCTTGTCGGCATTGCCGACCATCGAGGCTTCGTCGAGCAGCACCGTGGTGCCGCGCAGAGACGCGCGAGCCTCGGCAAGCCTCGCCTGGTCCGCTCCTTCCAGAAGGCCTTGATGTTGGCGTATAAAGCGCGCGACCGTCATCGAGGGAATGCCGGTGTCACGTTCAAGCATCTGCACGAGCGTGTTCTGGACTGCGAGCCCGAGCACAGACCTGCCTTCCTCGCGCAAGATGTCGGCAACGGGTTTGAGGACGGTACTCTTGCCGGCGCCAGCTACGCCTTGAATAGCGACAATTCGGTTATGCGAAGCGAGAAGCAGGCGCCCTGCCCCCTCCTGCCCAGGGTTCAAGGTCAGGCCATATTTGAGCTGAGTGAGCGCCTGTAGCCGCCCTCCGGCCACATCAGCTTCGACCACCGCAGTCCCATGTCCCCGGCCACCTTCGACGGCCGCAATGATGCGCTGCTCGAGCCCGATTGCATCGCGGGTTGTGACAAGATTGCGATCTGCACCCTTGCCTTTTTGCAGGTGGCCCTGGCGAAGTAATTGGTCGACGCGGTGTTCGATATCGGCAAGAGTTGTGGGCAAGGCGAAGCCTAGCGCCGAGCGATATATCTCGGTCCGCGAGAAGGCCGCCTCGCGCTCGCCCAAGTGCCTGATCGCCGATGCGACCGCATGAACGGCCGCGATCTGCTCGGGCGTCCGGCGCCCCATGTCGCGAGGCACAAGCGGGTCGCCCTGACGTAGCCCCAGACGCTCCGCAAAGGTCGCAGCCAAAAGGCGCGCCCGGTGACTGATCGATCGCACCGAATTTCCAATTCCGGAGACAGAGCCAATGTCGGTGGCGGCCCGTGCATTGGCCTGTGAAATGACAAGTCTCGGATCAAAGCCCAACTGTGCTGCTGCCTCGCGCCATTGGTTCACGAGAGCCTGGCGGTCTGCCACCGGCCCTTTGTCCGCCCGGGTCATCAGATTGGCCGCATTGCGCGCCGCGAGCCCTTTGCCTTCCATCGTCGAAAGCTTGTCGAGGATCTCGGCGCGGCGCGAACTGAAGGCATCACGAACGGGTTTAGGGACGCCCACTGCTTCAAAGTTGCCATGCTTGCCGTATTCCCCAACCTGGTAGCCGAGCTTTTCTACGGCTAAGCGGAAGCGCGCCATGGTCATGGCATTGAGCAGCGTGTTGTGCTCCCAAATCTTGTCATTTCTCAGCGCTCGCCATTTGCCATCGGGACCCTGGGTTACATTGGCAACCACGGCGTGAAAGTGCGCGTTTGGCTCCTGGTTACGGTTTGTATCGTGCTGGAAAAGCCCGATCACGAGATTGCGCGTCGCGACCACCCGTTCCTTGCCTCGGACTTCCATGCGGGTTTCGGCGAGATTCTTCTCGGCCCAGGCCAACGTCTCGCGGACGGCCGCGCCATAGGCATCGAGGATACGCCTGTCTCCGCCGACGAGGGCAAGGATGGACCAACTCTTGGGCATCGAAAATGTAAGATCGGTGCCGGCGCGATGGGCTCTGTTATCGCTCCCGACACGGCTGCCATCGGGCAGTATGCCCTTGAGTACTGCCTCGAACTGCGAGGCTTGGATAACGCCTCGCAGTCCAAGCGTTTCCGCCCCCTTGCCAAGCCATTGACCAGATCTCTCGGCATCGGCGCGGGTGTAGTAATTGTCGGCGGCAAAGTAGTTAGCAGCGCCGCCAGCAGTACGGACATTGGCTACAGAGAGCATCAGGTCTCACTCCGCCAGGCGGCGTCTGCCTCGTGCGTCACAGTTCAAAATCGCCGAGATCGGGGCCCTCGTGCGATGGCTGATCCTGCTCGGGAACGCCGTCTTCAAGCATGAGCTTGCGGGCTTCTGCCTCTCGCTGGCGCTGGGCTGTCCGGTCGACAGCTTGCGGCTTATCCGAGGGCGGATTGGCCCGCGGCAAGTCGCTTCGGCGTCCCTCCTTCACGCCATTCGATGGATCCTTCTCATCGGGATGATCGCCTTTGCGGAGCGCCGCATTCGTCGGCAGCAGCGGACGGGAGTTACGCGGCATTGCTTTGCGCTCGTCGGGCGACGATTTTCGCGGATGACCGGACTTACCTGACACCTTCCTGGTGTCGTCGGGAATGTCCTTCTCTACCCGTTTCGCGGCCTGCTGGCGTGATCGCCTGGCATCCGCCTCGACTACCGGCTCAAGCGGAAGGGTACCTTGCTTTGGGACGACAGGCTTGCCTGCTCCGTCGTCGTTCGACGAGGGATGTTCGCTCTGATTTGCTGGCGGATTGGTATCTGTCACGCCGCCTTTACTCTTGCCTTCGACTTGCCGGATCGGCTGTCGATCCTTGGCCCGACCGACGAAAACGTGTGCAATTCTTTCCCGGTCTATCGGCTTCAGACGGACCGGCGCTGCAGGAAAGCCGTCGGGGAATTTGATGAAGCCTGACAGGCGCGGCAGGTTCATCAACTGGTCGGGCAGCAGCAAAGGCTCGATATGCTTGCGCGGCGTCAGGCTGACGGCGTCGCGAGCATTGTTGTAGCCATAGGTGTAGCCCTCTTCCATGTCGCGAACCTGGCGATGACCGATGAAGTCGGAACACCAGGTAGCTGTCTCGCGGTCTGCCGTACCGAGGATCAATTTGGTCCGGGCAAGCGATGCAAGCGTCATCGCCATGTTCTCACCGTAGACCTCCTTGAGCTTGGCGTAGGCATGGATGCCGGTGACGATTGCGCCGCCGAAATTGCGCGCTGTCTGCAGGCCTTTCTCGAGAGCGGGGAGCCGGTGAAGCGCGCCCAGCTCGTCGATGAAGAACCAGCATTTGAGGTCCTTGGTGCGAGGCATCGTCATCAGCGTGTTCATCGCCGTATCGAGCCACAACGTGAGCAGCTGCGCGCACACGCTCATGTCGACGTAGCGCGCCGAGATGAAGACCATCGAGCCACTTCTTTTGGCGTTAGTGCCCTCGTCGTCATGGGCGCCCTCCTCGATCCAGTCGCGGACCGAAAAGCGGCGCCCGGAAGTGGGCAGGAGCTTCAGCGCCTTGGCGTTCACGTTGAACACTGCCCGGATCGATTCCGCCATGCGCGCGGCTTCAGGAGCAGTCAGGGGATCAGCGATCGTGCCTCGCATCATGGCGTGGACCCGCGAGAGATCAGCGGTCATCAGTTCGCGGGCAAGCGCAGCATTGGTGCCCCGTCCTTCAGCGACCAGTTTGAGGCAGAACTCGACGAATAGGGCACGCGCCGCGATGACCCAGAACTGCGCCTCCCCGCCCCCGTCATGGGGTACGAGGGCTTCCGCTGCCGCCCAGAATTCACCTTCGGTGCGGCATTCGTCGAAGAGGCTCCATTGGGGACAGCGCGCGTCGAGCGGGTTCAGAATTATGTCCCGGTCGGCCTGGTAGAAGTGTTCGATGAAAGCGCCGGTGAGGTCGAAGACGACGCAGCGCTGTCCCTTGGCGCGGGCTTCGGCAATCATGTCCGACATGGCGACTGTCTTGCCCATGCCGGTGGTCCCGATGAGCATGGCGTGGCTCTGTTCGAGCCGCCAAGGGTAAACAACCGTCGCAAGATGCGAGGGCCGGTAGGGAAATGCAGCAGACAGTTCTTTGGGCGAACACAGATGCCATTTCCAACCCATAGTGCTCGAAAGCTCACGGGCGCGCTCGCGCTGGTTGTGCCCGCGCAGCTCATCGACCAGTTCGGGTAGTGTCACGAGCATGGCCCCGCGCTCATGTTTGCGCTCTTTTGAACGACTGCCGAAGCGCGCTGCGAACCAGTAGAACAACACGAAGGCCGGCACGAGAAGCAAGGCCGAACGCACCAGAGCATCGCCCAGCAAGTCGAGCAGATGATCCCAGGCATTGATCACCGGCGGATAGGCATCGAGCATGATGATGGGGAGCTGGACGGTTCCTCCAAACCCCGTTTCGAGTGCGACCTGTTTGGCCGGGTCAAACTCCATGAAGCCGTAGATGGCAGCATAAATTCGCATCCAGACGAGGTAGGCTTCGTGATCGCTCAGCCCTGCCGAAATGGTCCACCAGCTAGTGCAGGAAATGCCGATGGCGGCGATGATCAGCGGCCCCTTGAGACCTGCTGCAAACATGAAGCTGAAGTGTCCGAGCAGCTGACTTCCGCGCGTGAAGTTGACGAGGTTACGCTTCATCGGAACCTCCCTCGCCGGCGTTTGCGGAGAGCCCCAGTTCCTTGCATTTGCGCGCGTAGGCTTGATGGGCTCGCTCACGCAGACTGTGATCGGCATGCCCTGCGAGAAGGGCATCAACGCCGACCATCGTGAACACTGATTGACGGCTGATGCGGTCGACCGATGTTTCGAGCTTGGATGCAAGATCGTCGTTTTCGCATGCCTGCGAAAGCAGCGACCGGATCCATTCGCTGACGCTTATATCGCGCCGCTTTGCTGCAGTACGAACCCGCTCAGCGAGCTCGACGGTGACATGTACCTGGAGAGATTTTGGCCGTGTCATGCACGGACTCCTTGTGGTCAGGAGCCCGGAACGCACTGCGAAAGGCGGTTATTGTCTAAATCAGAAACGAGAACATGTCAAGAACATGCGAGATGCGCAGGAATGCGCCCTTTCTGGCTGCCTTCAATCAACTTCGATTGGCGAATTGGCGACCATTCATTTCTGATTGAGAAGCAGCCATTTTTGCAAGAATCCATCAAAACCCTGTATTTATTCTCTTTTTTACTGCCCACCGCCTGCGATTTGTCGCGTACGGTGTGCTCTTCCGTCCCCAGCTTAGAGGGTAGGGTCCAGTGTCATGACCAGCACGGGATCGGCGGTTTTGAAGTCCCAAAACCAAAGGATGAATACCATGCCGCTCGATTGCCGATTGTGTTAAAGATCGATCGAGTCCGCCGGCAGGAAGAATGGTGTTGCGGGCACCCCACCAGGAGCATGGCTATGGCGGATGTAACACTGAGCGCGACGCCCAAAGGCAACGGATTCCAGGCAACCGTGACCTATTCGAGCGGCGTGTCGATCAGTTCAGCGGAAGCCTTTCCGACGAAGGCCGAGGCCATTTCAGCAGCGGCCATGAAGGTGCTCGACATGCCCGATCGGCTGGAGGAATTCGATGCGTCTAACGCCGAGGACTGATGCTGCACGGAATGCTCGCGCGATACCTCCGGGAGCGACAATCCAGGACCCGAGCAAAAAGAAAGGAGGAAGCCCTGACGGACTTCATCCTCGTGTGGGGCATCAGAATTCATCGCTCAGCTTTCCAGGCACTGTGTCGATAACCCGGTCCAGCATGGCCTTGGGCAGTGCGCCGTAATCGCCCTCATCGACCGCAATGTAACCTGCCTCACCATCGGTCAGGACATATTGGGTGAAGTAGCTGTGAAGGGACCGGGCATGAGCCTTGTCGAGTGCGGCAACGAAAGCTGCCTGATCTGCCTGGAATGAACCCTGCGCGATATTCAGTGAAGCGTACATGATCTTTCCTCCTGATGTTCGATGCGTCGCATCAGGAGCTGCGAGGATGTGGGTGACGGGCCGGGTCAGGGACCGCGCATGGCGCGGCCGCGAAGCGGCGATGGGGGAAACGATTTTTGCCGGGCTTGCCCGGTAAAAATGGTGGGGCCCCGTCGTCCTTGACGCGGCCCCAAAGCCCGCATCACACTTGGACTTTCTGCGAGAGAGACCTCTCCAACGTCAGCGTGAAAATCACTGGCATCGCGGCAAAAACCGTTTTCCTACATGGCCCCATGCTGGCACTGTCGCGCGTGGAGGGGACCAACGGCCAGCGAAAGGACAATCTGATGGCCAGGTCCAAACCGAGCGCGCGTAATGCGCTCAAGAAACTGCGTGAACAGCGCGACGAACTCGATGCACAGGAGGCCAGGCTCCGAGATGAAGCAGCCGGCGAACTGGGCAAGGTTCTTCTCGAATGCGGAGCCGAGACTATCGAACCTGCGCAATTGAAGCAGCTCATCCGCGCATCGCTCACCATCGGGATCGACGATGCTCTCAAGCGGCTCTCCCCCGCCTGACACTTCAACCGCGGCGGGGTGTGGGCTCGATGCCCCGCCCCGCCGTCCAAGCAGCGAGCACAAAAAAAGAGGCCCCGATGGCGCGAACCATCGGAGCCTTGTTATATGCGGGAGGAATTCAGTCCTCGTCGATGTCGGGCGCACCCTCATTGTTCGACGCCCGGCCTTTGGTGAGGAAGTCCACCTTGTCGGCGATGATCTCGCAGCCGTAACGCTTGGTGCCGTCCTGGTCTTCCCACTGCGTATAGTGGATGCGCCCGTCGACCGTCACGAGCTGGCCCTTGGTGCAGTACTTGGCGACGTTCTGGCCGAGCCCGTTGAAGCATGTCACGCGGTGGAATTCGCTGTCCTTGGCGGTGTAGCCGTTTTCGTCCTTGTAGGTCTTGCCGTCCTTGCGGGCGGGACGGTCGGTGACGACCGAGATCGAGGTGATGTTGGTGCCGCCTTGGGTAGTGCGGGTTTCGGGGTCGCGAGCGATGCGGCCAACGAGGATAACGAGATTGGTCATGGTCTTTCTCCTGATCGAGCATTCCGGGTCCATCCCGGCTGCAAACCCGACTAGGAAGCGGCCACGGCGAAGCGCACCGAAGGGAAACCTCGATCTGGTTCGGGTGGTGCGGGCAGCCGGGCGCAGCCCGGCAACTCGGCCGGACCTGATCGGGGTTGCGCGTCTCGACGGGGATGCTTCAGGAAAGGTTTGCTTACAGGCCGGGTTGGTCCCGAGTGCCTTGCAACAGGCCAAGCCATGACTTTTCGTATTATCGGGATGCGACGCACCCCCTGACCTCGCCTACCTTCTAAGGCGACATCATATCTCGACTACGGACGCTCCTCCCGAAGCGGACGAAAGACCCCCTGAAAACGCACCGCCAGCAGCAGTCTCAACAGTGCCAAGCGGTATAGGCTCGTCCAGACGGTGCCCCCGCAACATCCAGTCTTGGGGCGTGATTAGGCGCCCCCAATCCGCAAAGGAAGGAATCGTACCCAAGTCCTCGCGGACGTGCTGCTCGCCTACAAGGCGAACAGGCACGACACGGTTGTCGGCGTTGACGATGGTAGGCCCGAACAGCGTTTCGAGCATGAAAATGCCTTCGGCATGGTGCCGAAGGGCCCGGTGCCGCGGATCAGCAAAGATCGCCTTCGACTGGTCAAACCATTGGTGGAGCGGCAGGTAATCTTCCACCACCCCTCCCCATTTCCGGACTGACGATAGGGCGTGATAGTAGCAATGAGCCATCGCATCTCTCCTAGAGATCAGTCGAATGGTCGTCGGTCGCCGTGTAACGCAGCTGGCAGTCCAGAACGAAACTCGGCGTAGCCACGTCGATGACCAGTTCGCCGCAAGCACCATCATTGATTTCCCATCCGGGATGATGGCGTTCGAGAGCAAGGTAAGTCAGTTGCTCGAGGGCGGAATTGAGGCTCTGGTCGTCGCCTTCTCCAGCACAGTCGATCGTCACTTCGGGACACGGAACACTCGCCCCGCCGGCGTCAGAGAAGACGCATTCTTCGACCGCACCGCTGTCGCCGCACCCATCGAAACGGATTTCTACGCGGGCAATTTCGGCATTGCGCAGCGGGGCAATGATAGCTGCCTTGAGCCGTTGGATTTCACTTTGTGCCTGCGCCGCGCGCTCGGCCTGGCGGACAGCAAAATCCGCCATGATCGCCTGAAAATCAGTCATCAGATTTCTCCTGCAATGTGGGGGCAAGGACCGATCGTCTTGCCCACGATAACAGGCGATCTCTTTCCTCTGACGGCCTGCGCCAGCGCCGATGGCGCTGGCGCGATGCCGGACGTATCAGTCGGTATCCTGAGCCGCGCGCTTGGGAGAGGTTCCAAGCGGACCGCGGCGATCAACGACGGTAATCCGACGGGATTTGGCTTCGATGACGAGGCGCTCCAGGACCCCGTTTCCGGGAAAGGCGACGACATAACGGGGGTCAAGCGAGAGCATACGCTCGTTGCGCTTGAAGCCTGCGCGTGCCCCCAGGCGCATGTCGAGGGAGAAGCTGATTTGCGGGATGTTGCGTCGTTCCGCCCATGAAGATGCCAGACGGTCAACGCCCTTGGTATCACCGCCGTGGACAAGAACCATGTCAGGAACCCGGTCGTGAACCTTGTCCAGAGTAGCCCAGACGTTGTTGGCGAAAGTGAGAGCGTCCTGCTCGTTTGGATGGCGTGTGCGGCCACCGGCAAAGATCACCGGCGTACCTTCTGGCATGGCGGCGCGGCGCTTGGCTTCGGACCGGGCTCGGACGAACTCGCGGCCCTCGACAAGCGCGGAAGTCAGCATGGCGCTGTGATTGAAGCGCGAACTCGACACGGGCTTCCACGAGGAGCCGAATTCGTTGAGATAGAGGGCAGCGGCCACTTCGCGCATCTCTTCGAGAGCGATCATGGCCCCTTCGGCGCACTGCGCGCGCTCAACCTGGGTCTCGAGTTCATGGGTATGAATTTCGGATCCATCTGCAGTGGCGACGAGCGCTCGGACTTCGTCGGTTGCGCGGTCGACTGCGGTCGATTTGCGGGTCGCGGAACGGTGGAAGATGTTGACGAACGCCCAGCCTAGGTCCTCGGCATCGGCTTCCAGCGCAGTCCCAGAGACCATCGCAAAAAGATCGGACCAGACCGCTTCGAGAGTCTGAACGACCGCCTCGTGGACCGGAAAATCATTGGTGGAAACCGGGGCAGGACCAATCGAAAAACCGGAAAGATCGAGGCCGGCAAGTTGGTCAGAAAATGATGAGTGCATGGGTATTGTCCTCCTGACTGGTGTGAGGCTGACGCACCCGCTCATGGCTGCGCCAGCGAGAGCCCGTCAGGGCCAGCTTGAGGCAGTCTCCGCACCCGACAGGGGAAACCCGCTTGGGCAGGCTGGCGCGGGCAGGCCAACGGCCCACAGGGCCGGGCCAACTCGGGCCTGCGCAAGCCGGGTTGCGGCAGACTGGCGGCTGGCCCAGGGCCTTTCTCGCATGGCTTCAGGCCATGAGTGCAAAAGCAAGTTTCGTCAGGGAGGACAGGCACCTCGCCACGATCAAAGTGACTGGTGCATTCAGGCCACCCGTTTTGCGTAAACGCCCTCACCGTTCGACATGTGACCGAGGCAGACGAAGTCGCCGAACAACGCTTCAAAGCGCGAGGCGATCTGGGACAGCCAGCGCTGTGCTCTGGGCGATCTGGCCGTGCGCCAATCGGCATCCCAATAGGCGCCATCGTCACGCTCGACGATCCACACCGCAACCAGGCCGGCGTAAACCGACACGCCGAAATCTGCATAGGCATTGCGCATAAGGATGCGGTCTTCGCGGCCCCGCCAACCGTCGTGGGCGATCAGGGAAGGGAATGCCTGCCCTGCGCGCTCGCGCAGATCTTCGCGGAGCCACTCATATTCGAAGTCCCAGTCGTCGTCGTCTTCAACTTCGAGCACGGTGAAGGCGACAATGGCCCCGCTGGGGTAACTGACCGATCGGCCCATGACACCCTCCTCAGG
This sequence comes from Sphingopyxis sp. PAMC25046, assembly GCF_004795895.1. Classification (NCBI taxonomy): domain Bacteria; kingdom Pseudomonadati; phylum Pseudomonadota; class Alphaproteobacteria; order Sphingomonadales; family Sphingopyxidaceae; genus Sphingopyxis; species Sphingopyxis sp. PAMC25046. The sequence goes on along the minus strand of NZ_CP039250.1, from coordinate 2,005,214 downwards.
CGGCCAACGCAGCGTCGGCGGACGCTTCGTCGGTATCATCGGCAGAGATCCGTCCTCCGAGTCTGAGCAAAAGCCTTGATGCTTCCTCAGCCTTCGCGGCAGCGGTGAGAATGGCACGGTCATCCTGCTTCAGGAGCTTGAGCCAGTGCTCGATATAGCTGGCATGGCTATCGAGGTGGGTGACTGGCAGACCGAGTTCAGCGCCAAGCATAGCGCTCGAAAGTTCGGCAATGAGTTCCTCGGCAGCGTAAGCTGCAGAACCAAATCGATTCTTGAGATTGCGGTCGAGGCGACTGGCATGGCCGGTCCAATGCGACAGCTCGTGCGCGAGCGTCGCGTAATAGTGGTCGAAGCCCGAGAAGAGATGCGCGGGCGGCATTGTCACCCGGTCAGCCACTGGCTCATAATAGGCTTCGTCGCCCTGATGCCGCAGCACGGCCGGAATACGGGCAAAGAATGAGTCGAGTTCAACCTGACGGCCCTCGGGCTCCACCACCTCAAGCGTCGCGGCGGGATGGAAACGCTCGGGCAGACCTTCGACCTGATCAGCATTGAAAACCGGATAGGCCTTCAACACACGACGACTTTCGTCGGTTTTTTCGCCGGTTTCGGGGGCTTCGACTTCCTTGGTGTAGCTCTTGTAGAAGATGGCGATGGTGGATTTTTCGCCCTTGCGCACCTGTGCGCCCAGTTCTTTGGCCTGATTGTAGGTCATCCAGAACGGCGAGGCGTAACCGCACATATCCGCAACCATCCAGAGCCAGAATACATTCATGCCGCGATAAGGGACGCCGCACGCCCGCAATGGACGCGAGACTGGCACACCGCGCCATGGCTTGATCCACGGCTTCGTGCCGGACTCGAGGCGGGCGATGATTTCCTGGGTGATACGGGTAGCAGGCGACACTCCGCCGCTTTGTCCCTTGCGATAGGCCATGTTGGATCTCCTGAAATGGCCTGACGACAGTTCCGTCGGTCAGTGCCGGAGATCCCGGAGCCCCCTCCGCTCTCTTTCCATGAAGGAAGCGGCCCCCCGGCATGTGCCGGAGGACCGCTTCACGGTAGCGAGCAGCCGTTCCTGTCAGGAGGAGGTCAGGCGGCCAGCTCGCTCGGGGGCTGATTGTCGTCGTTGGCGACGAAATCCGCGTCGGGACTTTGCGCTTCGCTATCGGCAGGAATTTCCGGCTGGTCGGCAAAGCGCATGACTTCAGGCACCCAGGCGAGGGCCCTTTCCCGAACTTCGACCTCGGTGATGTAGGTTCCCGCGAAGACGCGCTCGGCGCTCATCGCAAGATCGCCCTTTTTCACCGATGCGAAGCGTGAGGACAATTCCAAACCGCCAACATCGGTGAGCGCATCAAGGATGACCTGCTTTGAGACGCGGTCGAAGTAGTTTGCCGCGGTCGGACGCCACCATTGCGCCATGTCAATGCCGATCGTGCTGCCCAGATGATCCTGAAACGTGATCTGACGTTCGCCTGCCATGTTGAGGCTCGCCTCGAGCGTGCGAGCGACGACGAAGCCGAGCCACGCTGCGCGGCTTTCATCGGCGAGTGCCCGAAACATCTTGAAGCGCGACGAAGCGTCTTCGCCAGATCGCCAGCTCTCATCGAGACCAGAGCGCAGGTCCGCAAGGGATGCGCTTGCCGGCGCATCCTTCGCTTCGAACCCGACAATCGGACCCGCAGGGACGCCGCCACGCAGGGTCGTGGCCGCGCGTGACCGCCAGTCGTGGGTGTCGGCATCCGCGAGGGTGAAGACCATGATGTCGAGCGAAAGGCCGGGATCCGATGCCACGTGGAGCGCGAGCACGTCACGACGTTGCATCGCAAGTTCGTCGACCAGACGCTTGGAAAGCGCCGCACGGCGTTTGCCATCACTGCCGACACTCGCCACGACTTCGACGACATCGTCGTCACCAACGACTTCGATATCGCGCTCGCCGTAGAACACCGGCTGGAGGACCGGTGTGCCGTCGCGCGAGAGAACGAGGATCATTCCGGCATCGGCCTTCAGTTCGGGCGCCAGCTCCGGGGGCTTTGCCCGAATGTCCTGGCATTCGCGCTCGATCGCTTCGATCGTCGCCTCGGCCGCGGCAACTGCTTCTTCTGCGCTGTCTTCATCCTCGAGAATGGCCGCATGCTCGTCGTAAGAAGCATCGAGTTCGTCAAGGCGGGCCAATTCGGCGTCAGTCAACGGAGCCGGCTCGGCCGGAAGGCGAATGAGACCTTCTACGAGATCGTGACTGGCATAGGCGTCAAGCGTAGGCTTGACCCAGGCAAGACCCTGCTCTGCTGCGAGCGCCTTGGCGCGCCTTTCCATCTCCTCCGAGGCGAGGGTTTCCAGAAGCGCGACATCAACCCAGGACTCGCTGTCATCGTCGTCGAAGAGTTCGCGTTCGATCCGGCCACCTGCAGCGGTATATGCGTCGCGACCGACAAGACGGGCCCGAGCATCGCTGCCGCGAACCGTGCCGGAGAGCACCATGCGCCGGATGCTGTCGGCGCTGGGCGCATAATAGCCCGAGGACGCCTGTTCATAGACGCGAGCCTGAATTTCCTGGTCGGAGGTCGCACCGAAGGCTTTGGCGAGATCGAGAGTGATTTCACCGGATGCCAGAGCATCGAAGACGACAGGCGCGAGGGTCGCGAGACGCAGCCGGCCTTCGACGAAGCGGACCGTCAGCCCGAAGCGGCGCGCGACATCTTCCGTCGAGGCACCAGCATCAATAAGGGCAGCGAACGCCTGCGCTTCATCGGCTGGGTTCATCGCGAGGCGATGGAAGTTTTCGGCCAGACTCGTTTCGATGGCTATTTCCGCATCGTCCTCAAGCACGAGGCAGGTAACCTCGTAGCCCTTCGGCAGAACTTTCTCTTCGGAAAGCGCCAGCAAGGCGCACCGGCGGCGCTCTCCGGCTTCAACCTCGAATTTGCCACGAGCCGCTGGCCGAACGATGAGGTTCTGCAACAACCCATGGGCTGCAATGCTCGCTTTCAGTTCGGAATCTGCGGCGGGGTCACCGTGACGGCGCACATTGCGAGGGGACTGGACCAACTTGGTCAGCGGGATCGACTTGATCATGGGAAATACTCCTGAATATGAGCACAGGCATCGACCTTCGACGCTCATCCGGCTCAAACAGAAACAAGCCCCCTTCCCTCTCAATGACTGCCGATGGGCCGGCAGCTGCCGAACCGCTTTCAGCGGCGCGTCTTAGCTCGAAGTTCGCTGCGCTTGATACTTTACAATAATTAGCGGGAGACTTAGCGTTTCACATCTATGTTTGTGGAGCGGGGTCAGCGCTTCGCCGCACGACAGGGGGAGCAATATCGCTTCGAACTATAACGCCACCGGGTCGATGCTCGGCTATTTGTACCAGTGCCGAGAGGCGCTGCTGCTTGCGATCGTCGAGACGAGATCGCAGCCTGGCCTATCGGTGTCGATTGAGCGGTTCGACGATGTGGCTTTCGAGCAAAACGGCACCGCAACCGAACTGCTGCAGCTCAAACATCATGTGAACCCTGCGAGCCTGACCGACATGAGTGTCGACCTGTGGAAGACGCTGCGCATTTGGAGCGAGGCAGTCGCTGCTGATCCCCAAGCGCCGTTCGAGCGACGCTTCAGCATCATCACGACCGCGCAGGCACCGGCGGGCTCTGCTGCGGAACTATTACGCGCGACTAGGCCATCCATCGACGCGGAGAAAGATGCGCTCGCGCTGCTGAAGGCCGCCGCAACGACATCGATCAGCGAGGAAACCGCGGTCGGCCGCAAGGCTTTTCTCGCGCTGTCGGATCGTGATCAGGAGAATCTCCTTGCGGCTATCCATATCCATGACCAAGCGCCGAGCATCACCAATGCGCGCAGCGAGATCGAAGAGCAGCTGTTTTTCTCGGCACCGGATGGGAAAGTCGCGGATCTCGTCGACCATCTCGAGGGCTGGTGGTTCTCGCAAGTTGTTGCCTGTCTCGCCGATGTCGCTTCGCCGGCTATTTCACTTCTGGCGCTTCGGGCGAAGATCGACGAGATCGCCAAAGCGTTTCGGAACAATGAGCTGCTAATCAGTCCGGAAGCTTTGGCGGTTTCGGCCGACGACCTTCCCGAGTCTGACGGGCGGACGTTCGTTCGCCAGATGCGGTGTGTCGATGTCGCTGAGGAATCGATCGAACTCGCCAAGCTCGATTTCTATCGCGCGACGGCGCAACGCTCGACCTGGGCGCGGGAAAATGCGTTGCTCGACGGTGAGGCGGCGCGATATGATGCCGATCTCGTCGAACGCTGGAAACGCGAGCGTTTGGCCCGCGAAAGCGGCGGCAAACCAATCAGCGACGACGAAAAGAAAACGTTCGGACGCGACCTATTTCACTGGGCGAGCCGAGCCCAGGCGCCGTTCCGCAATCGCCATGAGCAATGGCTTTGCACGGGCTCCTATCAGATCCTTTCTGATGGCGTGACGGTCGGTTGGCATCCTGATCACAGCACCATGTTCGGTACGTCGGCGAAGGATGAGGCCGCATGAGCCTCACGCTCTGGGATAAGCGACCGCGCGAGGAAGCGTATCTGTTCAACCCAGCCTTCTGCGCTGCGCTTCTGCACGAGTTCGTGAAGGAATTTCAAAAGGCGAAAGGCCAAGCTGCGCCTTATGCGCTGCTGTTCTGCGCCTTGCCGATCTCCCTGCACGGCAAGACCAGGCGTGCGCTGCCCGGATCGACGGTGACATCCCTCTATTCATGGCGGGAACGTAATCCCGAAGTGCTTGTCGGCTTTGCGGAGCGCGCTCGGTCGCTCCGTCCGATCGTGCAGGAAGCCTTGCGCTTCGCGATCGACCGATCGGCGCTCGCCTTCGCCGAAGATGGCGGGGTGATGCTGGGTAATCGCGCGCTGTCGGTTGCGCGCAGGTTCGAGGAAACTTTGACCGACGATGCGCGAGATTGTGTCGCCGCAACCCGCCTCCTCGGCCGTTGGCTTGCCAAGGCAGGCACGGCCTCGACGATCATGGCGGCTTGGGGGATCAAACCATGAGCATGAATATCGGTGCGATCATTCTTTATTCGCATACAGGTGAAGAGCGTGAGCTCACCTTTAAGAGCGGCTGCCTCAACGTCATCACCGGCGATTCAAAGACAGGCAAATCCGCAATCATCGATATCATCGATTATTGTCTCGGACGAAGCAGCTGCAATGTCGCCGAGGGCGTGATTCGGCGAAGCGTCGCCTGGTTCGCAGTCCGACTGCTGAATGGCGACGACGAGCTGCTCGTTGCGCGCAAAAATCCGGGTCCAGGCACCGATACGGGCGGCGACATCTACGTGCGGCGCGGGAGCTTTGATGCGGCCCCCGCCTTTGAAGATCTCGCGCGCAATATGGTCGAGGGAGAGCTTATCTCGCTCCTATCACGTTTTGTGGGCATCTCTGAGAACGAGCATCGGCCTTTGAGTGGTACGCGACATCCGCTGCAGGCGACTATCCGCCACGCGCTGTTTCTGTGTTTTCAGAAGCAGGATGAGATCGACAATCGTGACCGGCTATTTCACCGGCAGGGCGACCAGTTCATTCCACAGGCGATCAAGGACACGCTCCCCTATTTCGTGGGCGCGGTGGACGAACAGCATTTCCTGCGGCAGCATGAACTCGATCTCGCGCGCGAGGCGCTGCGCGAACTAGAGCAACGCGTCCAGCGTCAGAACGAGGCACGCAATGTCGACATCAGTCGCATTCGCCGGCTGGTGACCGACGGCAAGCGTGTCGGGTTGATCGTCCCGGAATATGAACCGGTCGAGACCGACATTGCACTGGAAGTCCTGGACCGCGCCGCACGCACCGACCTGGCATCAATCACCAACCTTCCCGATTTCGGCGATTCCATCAACCGATTGCGCAATGAGCAGGCTACGCTGAGGTCAGCGCTAGAGCGAGTGAACGACGAGGCGAGGGCTTCCCGGCTGATGCTGTCGGAGCAGAGCGCCTATTCGCGTGAAGGCCATGAGCAACGCGCGCGACTCAGCTCGATCGGATTGTTCAAGGTAGAGGCAGACGGTCATCACTGTCCGCTGTGCGAAAGCGAGCTCGCGATCCCTACGCCTGCCAGCGACCAAGTCGCGAACGCACTTCGTTTGGTGGGCGAGCAACTTGCGGCAGTTGAAGTTGAGCAACCTCATCTCCAGCGCCACATCGAGGGACTGGAGCAACGAAAGGGCAAGCTCGAGCGGGAATTAGTTGAGGCGCAAAATAGCCTCGCCCGCTTGATCGCGGATGATGCGGGGGCCAAGGCGCAACAGGACCTGCTGGTCGACCAGGCGCGCGTTGTCGGCCGGATTGGCGCCTTTCTCGATGCAGTGCGACCCAGCGACAGCGAACCCGACCTAAAGCCCCTTATCGAAGCAGCCAAGCGCCGCGTCGAAACGCTCGAGGCGGCGGTAAATGCGGACGACGTCGCGCAGCGCCTCGACACCTATCTAAATCTCATCAGCAAGCAGATGTCGGCTTTCGCCGAGTACCTCGATCTAGAGCACAGTGGCAGCGAGCTACGGCTCGATGTGAAGAAGCTCACGGTTGTCGCCGATACACTTGACGGCCCGATCCCGCTCAATCGGATGGGAAGCGGTGAGAACTGGGTCGGTTATCATGTGCTGACCTATCTCGCGCTCCATTGGTGGTTTCGGAAACGCAATCGCCCAGTTCCGGCGATGCTGATCTTCGATCAGCCGAGTCAAGCGCATTATCCCGCCGAGCGCGATCAGGAAGGAAGCCTTGATCCGCTCGACGACAAGGACCGCCATGCCGTACAGGCGCTCTTTGAGTTGATGCACCGCGCATGCCAAGAGATCGAAGGCCTGCAGCTGATCGTACTCGACCACGCTCATCTCGCCGACGAGTGGTTTGAGGCTTCGATAGTCGAGGAGTGGCGCCGCCACCGCTTCCTTGTGCCGCCCGAATGGGACACGCGCGGACGGTGATCGCTTAGATGCGCGACGCGAACGCGCGTCTGGCCCGTGTCTCTGCCGCCCCGTAAGGGCCCGGCTATCCATGCGGCCGCCTGGCCAATCCTATGTCTGCTCGTGCGCCACTGCGGTGAGGTTCAACAACTGTTCAAGGAACACTGGTCCATCCTCGACCGCGAAGCATTGCTCATTCTCGCAGAATAGAACGAACGCGCGCTCCCCGCCTTCCCGGGAACTGCTATAGATAATGCCGTCGATCACGCAGTCGTCGGCGTCACGGAACACCCGTCGGAAATATTCGGTAACGATCTGCGTCGGAACATATTCGATGTGCTCGCGCCCGTCGCGCGCGATCGGTTTAACAATATCGCGTGCAAAGGCGTGGAGGAAGCGAAGCGGATGGATGCAGTGATGGCTGTCCTCCTCAAACACGCTCGGGATATCCGGCAGGTCGGCCAGGTCGAGCACCCGAAGAGCGCGCGTCGCACGAAATGTCCCGATCGACAGGATCTGACCGGCATGGTGGTCGGGATCGAAGGTCTCGAGCCGGGCCGTGTCGACGTCGAAAGCGCCATAGAACATGGGAATGCCCGCCGGGCTCATCCGGTTCGATTGCATCGCGAACTGCGCCGGTGGCGTGCCGATTTCCGCACCAGTATGGAAGGGTTCTGCGCCGATGCGGATGCGGAAGAGGTCGGTATCGGCCGGGATCTCGGTGATGAGATTCAGCTCAGCGAGTTCATCGACCACCGTTTCGCCGATTGCCGCCAGCATGCGCGATGGAGGAACCTCCGGCGAGTGATCGCTGTCATCTGGTGTGAGGAAGACATAGCGCGTCTGGTGTTTGACGGTTTCCTTGAAAGCATCCCAGCCCCATTCGAGCCGCTGACTCTTGTCGCCGATGTAGAACTCGCGCTCGACCCAACCGTCACTCCCGACAACATCGATAATTGCCTCAACGACGTCGCTATCGTCGCTGATGTCGTAATCGCCGAGGACATCCCAAGTGTCACTGATTGAGGCCTGATACCCCCCTTCCGCCGAGACATACATGATGCCCTCGTCGTCCGGATGGTTCCAGTCGAAGCGAACACCCGTCAGGACGACACCGATGAATTCATCAAAGCTGGCGGCCATCGGGTCATCGGATTCCGCGCCGCAGAACCGACACTGCGTTTCCGACACGTTGTCCGACACCCAAGATTTGAGAGCAGGATCAGTAACGCAGTCCTCGCAAATCGCTCCGTCGGCTTCGTAATAGCCGCGCTCTTCCTGCTCCATCTGCCACGCTTTTGCTCGGCCCATTACACCACCCTCGATACGCTCATTGCAGTCAAGGCGCTTGAGCAAGTGTGAGCCCACGCAACTGACATGCTCGGCAACACGCCGGACATGATCCAGACCGGCCCCTTCGGCAAGCAGATCAACGGCATCTACATCTCCGATGGCGCTTTCGACATCGACAGGGAATTCTACCTCGGTCTTCTGGTCGATCGCGCCAGAGGCCGCTCCGCGATGATCGCCCGCTTTCGGGGACGCTGATTGAGCGAAAGGAACGACCGAAGTTAGGTGCGGGCTGCCGGAAACACCGCAGCAGAACCCGGACGTTGGATCTTCAAGTTACGCAGCATCAACCACCCGAAACACCGCCCCTGTGCCAGCGTCTCGAACCAGATCGACACCCGTTCCATTCCAGTGGTAGTCGAGGTGACGTCCCTGAGTGGGGTCGGATGCACAATCCGGGTAGAACAAGCCGACACATTCACCACCCGGATGCCGGATGCTCGGATAAACAAGACCTTCGGCCCCGCCCCCTCTGAGCCTAACAGCGAGGGCTTGCGAGGCAGCATAGTTGTCGGGATCAAGTGCGGGATCGCCTGCGTCAAGGCTCCTGAGATCGTGAAGATCGGCGCTTACCGAAAGGATGATCTCACGGAACTGCGAGGTCCAACCTGGCGCTTCAAAAGTGCGAGCCATGAAGCGGGCATGATGATGGATTGTTTCGAACAGCGCTGTTTCGAATGCATCCCCCGCGTATAGGACGCCGTAGGTCCCATAAGTAAAGCGACTTGGTCGGTCAGTGCTAACATGCGTGAACGGGGCCATCAGATAGGATGCGCCGTTGCCCCCTACCCGGCGGTCAGCAGGTACCAGATCTAGATTGCCGATCGTCGCCATAATGCGGGGATTGGTTTTTTGCTCGGCAGAGATCAGCAGCGGCCAATCTGCGGGGTCTGCGATATCTTCGAACAGGTCGATCGGTGGAAAGGCACTGCGGATAATCCGTACCGCACCTTTCCACTCGACCTGGGCAACCGGAATTGCCTTGGGATCAATCACCAGGCACCACGTTCGGCATCAAGATAGCGACGCACCCGCATGATATCAGTCAGTTCGCCGCCAAGCATGACATCGAGCGCACTCGCTCCGGCAAAGGCGGCGTTACCTGCCTTGATCCAGGTGTAGCCACGCTGGGCTTCTGAAAAGATGATCCTCAGCGCCTTGTGAATACCCATCAGGTTGGAGAGCCGTGCCGCACCATCGCGCGAGACACGGCCCGCACCATCAGCCTTCCACCGCCGGTAGGAGCGAACCGGCATGTCGAGCAGAGTCGCTGCCTGCTCGTCTGTGAGTTCCCATTTGCCGAACAGGTTTAGCACGGCGCGAAACATCGCCGATGCTTCCTCCTGAGTTATAGGATCGGGTCGGAAGGCGTGGGGGACGGTATCAACGGGTTGCAAAGCCAACATGACTATTCTCCATATGGCAGCATATACCACTTTGAATGCCATTTGGCAAGATTCGTCAAATTCAGCCTGCAAGCCGAGCCAAGACCGCCACTGCGTTTGTGGTCGGAACGAAAAGCCGCGTCTGATAGCGGATGATCTCGGTGAAACACCCATGTGCCTTGTACCAGTCGAGCCGCGACGCCGACCAACCAGCCAGTTCGAGCCGCTGCGCGCCGTTGACCAAGCTGCGCTTGAGCGTGAGCGCTTCGCGGCTTTTTATTTGCATTGGTCGGCCTGTCCCGAGCACCGCATCGACGATTTGCTCTGCCGAGAAGGCATGTTCGTCTTCAAGCCCAAGCGCCTGGCATAGTTCGGGCACGCAATGGAGCGGAACCTCCCGGCCTAACAGCGAGCGTCCGTCTCGCGCCGAAATCCGGCTGACGCGAACATAGTCGGAAGGGAGTTTGTCCCAAACCGGTAGCAGCAGGCCGGTTGCAAGATGCAGTCGCTCGCGCTTGTGATTTGAGGCAGCGTCATCGACCTCCGCCTGCCACAAGCGCTGAAATTCGGTTGGATCCACCGTTTTCCAGCTGCTCTCCGCGAGTTGATCGGCGGTGATGTGCCCATGCTTCAAGGGACGGACAAGCTCGAAGCGGGCCACCCGCATACCTTCGTCTGTGAGCAGGCTGCGCGCTGGGACAAGCAGCCCGATCCGGCCTGAGCGCGTATTACGCAGAAGCTGCTGACGCGCACCTGAAAAGCCGTAGAGCTCCTCGAGGCGTTCGAGACGCATAGGCTTGAGCGCACGGGCGATCTCAAGTTCCAGGAGGTGCGTAGTCGCACCCGACAGCGCATCGGTGCGCAGTAGCGTGTCGGTCAGCACCTCGTAATGCTCTACCGCAATAGTCTCGACCCCAATGTCGAGCGTGCCGGCCTGGCGTGCTGCATCGATCCGCGCTTCGACGAGGCCGAGAAACTCGTCAAATATGCCGTTTTGCAAAGCAATCGGCAACGCGAGGATGCGATTGAGCCAGCGCTGGATTGTTGGCAGGTCATCGACCATCCCGCCGTCGGGCCCTTCGACCCTGAGCCCGCTCAATTCCTCAAACCGAGAGAGCGTAACGGCTTCCAGCTTACCTGCAAACAGCAGGCCGAACCAGCGATGAAGCGCCTCCTTGGCGTAGGTGCTCTCGAGATTGTCGGCAGGATCGAAGAGGTTCTGCCCACCTGTCTGGCGCTGCCCTCGGGTCAGTGCCCCGAGACTGTCGAGCCGACGTGCAATGGTCGATATAAACCGACGTTCGCCACGCACGTCGGTGGTCACCGGGCGGAACAGCGGGGCCGACGCCTGATTGGTGCGGTTGGTACGGCCAAGGCCCTGAATTGCGGCATCGGCCCGCCAGCCCGGCTCAAGCAGGAAGTGGACCCGGCGCATCTGGTTCTTTGCCGCAAGGTCGGCATGATAACTGCGGCCGGTGCCACCGGCATCGGAGAAAACCAGAATCCGCTTTGTCCCGTCCATAAAATCTCGCGTTTCGGCGACATTGGCGCGCGGAGAGCGCGACTGGAGCACCTGGCGTCCATCGCGCCCGACGATCAGGCGGCGGGTACGGCCGGTGACTTCGGCGACCTGATCGACACCGAACCGTTCGATGATCGCATCGAGCGCCGTCGCGATCGGCGGCAAGGCACAGAGCTTCTCGATCATGCTATCGCGCGCGGCAAGCGCCGAACGACAGAGAACAGGGGCACCGTTATCATCACTCATCGGTTCGGACCGGGCATTGCCATTCTCGTCCGTAAACACGGCCATCAACCGAACCGGGAAGCTTTTGGTGAGGTAATCGACCACGTATTCGCGGGGAGAGAGATCGATTTCGAGTGCTTGACGTTCCGCATCGGAGAGATCAGCGAGGCGGCGGTTGAGCATGGCTTCGGCGGTCGAGACAAGTTGCACTACAACAGCGTTGCCGTCGGCAAGTGCCGTATCAATCGCAGGCAGCAGGCTCGGCAGCTTCATGGATAGAAGGAGCTGCGCGAAGAAGCGCTGCTTGGTGCCTTCAAACACCGAAAACGCAGCCGATTTGGCACCTGAATTGAGTGTCTCGCCACTGTCAGTGTCGACGATCCGCGTTGCCTCGAGAGCTTCGCGCAGGTTGGCATGAATGATTGCCCAGGCGTCTGCATAGGCGTCATAAACCGCTACCTGGTCGGGGGTCAGGCAATGCTCGAGAATCTCGTACTCAACTCCGGCGAATGAAAGGGCCCTCGCCGCATACAACCCCAGTGACTTCAGATCGCGCGCGACCAGTTCCATTGCAGCGATACCGCCATCGCGGATATCTGCGACGAAGGCTTCGCGATTGGCAAAAGCCGTCTCGGGACCCCAAAGGCCAAGACGGGTGGCATAGGCGAGATTATTGACGTCGGATGCCCCGGTCGCCGAAGCGTAGAGCACGCGGGCGCGCGGCAGCAGATTCTGGATGCGAACACCGGCAATGCCCTGCTCCGATCCCTTGACCTTACCACGTGAGCCCTCCCCGCCTGCGGCGTTGGCCATCGCATGGGCTTCGTCGAAGACGATGAGCCCGCCGAAGTCCTCCCCTGCCCATTCGAGAATCTGATCGAGCCGGGTCGCATCGCTGCGGCCCGAACGGAGTGTCGGATAAGTCACGAAGAGTATGCCCTCGCGCATCCCTATCGGGACACCGAGCTTCCATTGGCCAAGGGGCTGGACGTCGATGGGAAGGCCGCCGAGCGCGCTCCAGTCGCGGCGGGCATCTTCGAGCAAAGCTTCGTTCTTGGAAATCCAGATGTGGCGCCGTTCACCCCTCACCCACCGGTCGAGGATGACAGATGCGACTTGTCTGCCTTTACCTGCGCCAGTTCCGTCACCAAGAAAGTAGCCCATGCGGTAGGCGTGCCCCTCGGCGCTCGCCTTCAAGGCGCAGCCCTTGTCGTCGGGCTCAAACCGTCCCGGCAGATCGCGGGCATGCGCGCTTGCGGCATAGATCAGGGTCTCGGCCTGCGCAGCGGATAAGGCGCCTCCAGTAATGAGGCTCGACGGAAGCTGAGGCACCACTTCGGGCACGGGTGCGGTTATCGAACCCATCGCAACGGATTCGACCAGGGGGGTCGGATGCGGGACAGCATCTGCAATTGAGATCCGGCTCGGCCGGTAGGGCAAATAATGCCCAACCTGGCTTTCGATCGGCGCAGGTGCTTCGAGCGGAGTAAAATCAAGCGGCAGGATCGACGGCGCCGCAACGGTTGGATGGACCTTAAGTGGAACTGGTTTCGTCCTGTTCGCAACCAGTCGAAGCGGCAATGCTGGCTTGATGCCGATGCTGGGTTCCGCGGGCAGGCTTACCCGGTCAGGGAGCATATCGATCAGCAGATGAAGCTCGGCAAAGTTTGCTGGCTGGGCGATGATCGGGCTGGTACCATCCTCAGCCTTGTCGAGAATCAGGAGCCGGGTTGAGATTGAGGTGCCCTGCTTGATGAAACCGCGCTCGATCGACGCGTTGAGGCGCAACGAGAGGGGACCAGCGATCCCGGCAAGGAACTTCGGAAGCTCGAACCATTCGGGCATCACTGCGACCAGGCGGCCACCGGGCATAAGGCGCTTCCAGGCAGAACGTAAGTGCCGGTCGCCAGTGCGACTATCGTGGCCCCTCTCGATACCGTGTGAATAGGGCGGGTTCATCAGCACCACGCTCGGACCCACGTCGGGCGTGAGAAGTTCGTCGATCAGTTCCCCGTCAAATCCCGTGACTGTCGCCTCCGGAAACACAACGCCCAGGCATTCGCGGCGCAGCGGCGAAATCTCGTTGAGAGCAAGACGCGCAGTTGCCTTTGCTGCCCATACGCCCAGCATCCCGGTCCCGGCCGACGGCTCGAGAACCAGTTCAGCGGCAGAAATCGCGCATGCCTTTGCTGCCATCCAGGCCAGACGGGGCGGCGTCGCGAATTGTTGCCACTCGATCTGCTCATCGCTCCGGTTGGACTGGGTCGGGACCAGACGTTCGAGGTGCGTGAATGCCTCATCGGCGAAGCTGGAAGACATTGCAGGTGAGAATTCAGTTGCCTGCGCCAGGAACAACACCTGCGCCAATTCAAGTGCGGCATGGGCATCGCGTACGGACCAGCGTCCTTCGGCGTCGCTACCGCCGAAGTGATCGGCCATTGTTGCATTCACAGTGAGCCGTGAAATTGCTTGATCTGTAGCGAGCCGCGCGGCCAGCGCCCTCGCCGCTGCCAACACTTGCGGCTCGGCGGGATCGGAGAATGCGAAAGCGGTATTTGCGTGTGACATGAGAGACCTCCTGTAGAGGCCCTGGGTTTGTCCGGGTGTCCGTTCGGATGGATCCGCCCTGGGGCCTCACAAGGCCCCAAGCCCGCTTTCCTCTCACCGGCATTCAGACCGTAGCTCGGACTGAGCGCATGAGCACATCATTCCAGTCGTCGCCGGTTAGCTCCGGACGCCTGGTGACAATCAGCCGCCCTTCGCAAGCGTAGGCCTCTCGCGCACGTTCTTCAGCAAGGCGCCCACCCGCATCATTATCGACAAAGAGAAACAGCCGCCGCACCGATTCCGGGATTGTGGCCAAGCCGAAGCGTTCGTTTCCTAGCGTCGCCCAGCAGGGAACCTTGAACATTTGCATCGCTGAGAGGGCCGTTTCGTTTCCCTCTGCGAGGCCAAGGCGTCCCCCATTCGGGTACGCGAAACGCACCGCCCCAGAACCGGGGCTGCCCAACGCACGCCTGGGCTGATCGAAAGAAGCCAAGCTGGTTTTGTCGAGGTCAAGGAAGGAGCGGTGCAGCGCCAGAATTCCGGCATCATTGCGCACGGCCGCCACCATCGCGGGTAGAAACCGGACAGCACCCTTTGGCCCCAGCGGCATACGCGGGTGGAAACGCAGTTCCGGCGAAGAAATCGTGATGCCTCTGGACACGAGGTACTTCTCGGCGGGGCTGCCAGCGATGGTCGACGCCTCACGCCAGAGCCTCAGCGCATTCCGATTGGCGACTTCCTCGCGCGGTTCGGCCACGATCGGACCACTCGTGCCATCGGACAGGTCCGCAATTCGTATTCCGAGCCCGGCCATCGCTTCTATCACCGCATCGTTCGTGCAGCCGGCAAAGCAATGAACAAGGATTGCGCGCTTTCCGAGTGTGATGCTTAGTGAAGGAGTGCGGTCGTCGTGGGCCGGGCAGCAGCACATTCCGCGCGAACGCGACCAGGCACCGCCCAGCTGCTCGACTATCTTGCGCGCGCGGTTTTCCAGTTGCAGACCTTGGAATCCGGATGATCGGTGTTGGTGCATGGGGGCATCTCCATCGTAACGTGCCTCCACCCGCGCAGCCTCCGCTCTGCGTCGCTGACGTTTCATTTTCCTACATCATATGTTCTATATATGTTCTCTCCCGATTCGACCACAAAAGGATTCGGGAATGAGACTGAAATCGGCAGTAGCCGCAGTGGCAACGGCAGGACTTGGGTTCGTCCTCCCCGCTCACGCGCAGGAGCTGGAAGCCACTCAGATGACCTTTGCCTCGGAGTTGACAACCGACGGCTTCCGCGTTGCAGAAGGAACCGATGGCTTTCGTCTCGTCGAACACGGCATTTGGAGAACGCCTCCAGCGGGCTCGTCCGAGCCGTCGGCTATCGATGCGGGTCGAACCTATCTGCCCTATCGATATCCAAAGCCCCAGGGCAGCGCGCCATCCGGCTTTCGACGGGCAAGCTACCTTCCTCATGTTTACGCAGCTGAGGTTCAATACTCGCTGCCAAGCGGTCTACTCGACGCTCTTGTCTGGACGGAATCGCGGTATAATCCTTTGGCGATCAGCAAGGCTGGCGCCGCCGGTCTGGGTCAGCTGATGCCGGGGACCGCGCGGGACCTTGGCGTTTCAAATCGCTTCGATCCGATGGCGAACATTTTCGGTGCGGCCAAATATCTACGCCAGATGCTCGACAAGTTCGGGGTAGTTCATCTGGCCCTTGCCGCCTACAATGCAGGTCCCGGTGCCGTCGAACGCGCCGGCGGTATTCCACGCAATGGCGAGACGCCGGCCTATGTGCGTGAAGTGCTGCGCCATTGGCGTTTTTGAGCGGGGGGCATTGTAAGTGCGGGTCGAATACGTTTGTCGGGGACATTAAGCCATGGCAGGCGCGGAATGATCCTGACTACTGCTGCTGACGATGTCTGGATTATCGAAGGCGATGATGTCGGTGAGGACTTCATCGGATCTACAGTGACCGTTGATGGCGTTGTCGCGGGCATGGATCGGATACGCGCCGACTGGCTCGGGGTGGAGAGTCATTCTTCCTGACTGTCCTGCGGCGGATACTTCGCGACGAGCATTAGAACCTCCTTGCCCCACAGCGCGAGAGCTTCGCGTTTTTCATTCGTGTACTGATGCCGATGATAGACCCCGGCGACACCAGCCATTGCCGAGCCGGACTGATGATTGAGAACGGCCTCTGAAACGACCAGTGGTATTCCAATCCTCTGCAGTCCGGTCGCCACCGTCCGGCGAATGTCATGCATGGTGAAATGAGCGGCTTCATAGCCGAGTTTCTCGTCCACACTTGCCCTTATCCGCTTCCAGGCCTTTGACAGCCCACTGACACTGTTTGTGCTGGTGACCTTGGATGCCAGTAGAATTTGGGATTGCTTGTGAGCATCTTCAGGCGCGATCCCAGCGGCCGCGAAGGTGTCGGTGACGACCTCGAGGGCCTGCGCGGATAAAGGCACCACATTTGCCTTGCCGTTTTTCGCTCTATCTCCTGGTACAGTCCAAACTTTCCCCTTGAAGTCGAACTCGTCGCAAGTGGCGTCGAGCACCTCTCCCCGGCGCTGGGCTGTGAGAATTAACATCTGCACAAGATGGCCAAACGGATAGCCATCCTCGACGGCGGCTTGCCACAGTGCAGCGACCTCTCGATCGCTGAGCACCCGGTCGCGAGGCTCGCTCCGTTTTGGGCGCCATGCGTCCCGGCACGGATTGGCTGGCAGATGTTCAAGTCTGGTGAGCGCCCATGAGTAAAACGTCGAAAGGTGCCGATAAACGATGCGAGCCATCGTCAGGGTTTCCTTGCCCCGCTCAAATGCGATCTTCTCTACGAAACGGCTGACGTCGCTTCGGGTGATCGAATCGGCGAGGCGGGCGCCTAGCTCAGGTTCGATGTACTTGCGGAAAACCCGGTCGAACTCATTCGCGCTCCTCTTTTTGCCGACGATCTGTTGAGCCAGGTATGTCTCGTATAGTTCGGCGACGGTGCCGACACCCTTCGATCCCTTCCTTTTAGCTCCCGGCTTTCTGGCGATACTTTTGCCTTGCTCAACGTCGACGAGCAGGTCCCGCGCCTTCCGACGGGCGTGTGCGAGAGTGAAATTCGGGCCATGCCGCCCGATAGTCACGTTCAACCATTTACCTTGAACGCGCTTACGCAAGATATAAGTCTTGGTGCCGCTCGCTCCCATTCGGAGCCGCAGGCCGGTCACGATGCCATCAGCGACCTCAATTTGCCCGCTTGCAGGCGCTTTCAATCCTGCGATCCGGGCATCTGTCAAACCAACTTTGTTCGCCATATGATCCTGCTACCTTAGGTAGCTTTTTGTAGTGGATACTGGCGAACATTTCAAGAACATTACGGACTATGAATTGCAGATTTCTGCCGTTTTTGGACGCATGCGGAAGCGTAAGGACCCTCTGATTTCAGCTCTTAATCAGCGGGTCCTAGGTTCGAGCCCTAGTGCGTCCACCATACTTTCTTATAAAAAAGCACCCGCTTTCAGCCTTGTGGAGGAACCGGGGGCCCATTCGGCTTGCCAACCGAAATACTGCGAATTAAACGCAGCTTCGTGCTCACCTCCGTTTCTTCCCGCTTTGACCGTCTGATCGGCACGCTGTGTGTCGCTCTGATGCTGTTCTATGCGGCGACTGCACCCGCCAAAGCTGCCGATCAGATCCAGCACAGCCCGGTATTCATGATCTCGCACGAGCATGGGGAGTTAGCCGATTTCCCGGTCGACACGGTGCATGATAGCCTCGCCGAGCATGCGGACCATCACGACAATGCGCCGGCGGATGACGAAGGCACGCCCGGCGATCATCTCGCCGTCGGGCACCACCACCACGGCGACACAGGACCTGGCTTGCTTGTTCCCAACGCCGTGACAGCCTCCGGCATTGCGCCGATCGGAAGTCTGCGCGGGATTGGCAACGACAGGCAAATGGCGGGCCGCAGATCCATTGGCCCCGAGCGCCCTCCCCGACCCCACTCGCTGACCGCTTGAGTTCCTGCGCCTCGTAGGCGTGGGAGGTTTCCACGCCATTCAGCGAGGCTTTTATCACATGTTTTCCCAATCTCGAGCGCGCTCCGGCGCGCACGCTATCCGCAGGGCCATGCTCTGCGGCGGCGTCCTGCTGGCTGCCACAGTGCAGCCTGTTTGGGCACAAAATTTAGGTCTGGAAGAAGCGCTGTCGCGGGTTGCGACGAGCGATCCCGCCCTGACCGCCAGCATCGCCCGCCTCGAGGCCGCAGATGCCGCCATCCTGCAGGCGGATGTCAGGCCGCGCGACGTGGTCGGAATCGACCTCGAGGATTTCGCGGGCACCGGCCCCTATTCGCCGCTGAAACAACCGCAGACTACCGGCTGGTATGAGCGGACATGGGAGCGCGGCGGCAAGCGCGAGGCGCGTATCGGTGCCGCGCGCGCCGACGCGGCCGTCGTCGGCGCGCAGAACCGGGTTCGCCTGCTCGACCGTCTCGCTCGCGTGCAGGCGGCCTGGGTCGAGGCGCTTGCCGCGGAAGCGACGGTTCCGGTCGCGGAATCCCGCCTTGCCGACATGAAACGCGTTGAACTGGAGGTGGTAAAACGGGTCACCAGCGCACTCGATCCCTGGTTCGCGGCCGAGCGTGCCCGCACCAATGTCGCCCAAGCAGAGATCGCCGTCGACCAGGCGCGAGAGAATGCCCGGATTGCGCGGGCGAACCTCGCCGCATGGTGGGGCGGCAACGGTGATTTCAAGCTCGATCCGGCCGCCTTGCTCGTGTTCGATGTCGCAGCGCCTCCCCGCGGCGAGTCGGTCGATATTGCCGTGCTTGCTGCCGAACTCAATGCGGCCGAGGCAAAGGCAAAGCTCGCCGAGACCGGCAATATCGCCGATCCCAGCGGGCGCGTCGGTCTCCGCCATTTCGGGGACGGCAACGACCTTGCGATCATGGTCGGAGGATCGATCCCGCTCGGGACCAAATCCGCGAATCGAGGCAATGTCGCTCGGGCTCGAGCCGATCAGCGCGCTGTTGAGGCGGATATCGCCGTAGCGCGGGTCGAGATCGAGCGCGAGATCGACAGAATCGTTGCCGACCGGCGCCTGATCGCAACCGAAATCAAGCGGATCGACGCCGACGTGCTCCCGAGCGCCAACCGCGCGGTCCGGCTGATCCGCGACGGTCTCGCACGCGGCGGCACCGCCTTCACCTTCCTGGAATATGCGCAGGCGCAAGCGGCGACCAACGAAGCGCAATCGCGGCGGGTCGAGCTGCTCAGGCGCTTTCATTTGCTCGGCGTGCGGCTCGACCGGCTTTTGGGCCGCCACGCGCCCCTGCTTGCCAATATGGAGACAATCCGATGAAAATATATCTGCTGGGTGCGGCACCGGTCATGGCCCTAACCCTGCTTGCCGCATGCGGCGAGACAGCGACGCCTGAAAAGGAGGACGCGGCGGCCACTGCGAGCGAATATGAACGCGGCCCGCACCGGGGACGCATGCTTCGCAGCGGTCCCTTCGCGCTTGAGATCACTATCTTCGAAGATGGCGTCGATCCCGAGTTTCGCGTCTACGCCTATCGCGACGACAAGCCGGTCAAGCCGACCGAAGTGGCTTTGGCGATCGAACTCGGTCGCCTCGGCGGAAGGATCGACCGCTTCAGTTTTACCCCGCAGGACGATTTCCTCCGCGGCAGTGGAATTGTCGCCGAACCGCATAGCTTCGACGTCCGGGTGGTAGCGCGCGAGGGTGGCCGGAGGCACAAATGGTCCTATGCCGCCTATGAGGGCCGCACCGCCATCACTGCCGCGGCGGCCAAGGCCGGCGGCGTGAAAACGGAAGCCGCCGGGCCTGCCACGATCAGCGATCGGATCGATATGGGCGGCCGGATCGAAATCACGCCCGAGGGCAAGGCCGATGTGCGCGCAAGGCTTCCCGGCCTGATTGTCTCGTTGGACGGCAACCTCGGTCAGCAGGTCCGGCGCGGTCAGCTGCTTGCGCGAGTCGAGTCGAGTCATTCGCTGCAAGTCTATCCGGTGACAGCGCCGATCGGCGGCACGATCATCGAGAAAAACGTGAACGTCGGTGATACGACCGGAGATCGCGCACTCTTCGTGATCGCCGACCCCGCCAAGCTTCACGCCGAGTTCTTCGTCTATCCGCGCGATGCCGAACGAATTCGCGTCGGCCAGGCGGTCACGCTGAAAAACCTCTCTGGCGAGGGACAGCTTCAGGCCGAAGTCGAGGCAGTCCTGCCGACAGCGGACGTCGCGAGTCAGACGATGATGGCTCACGTCCATCTGCCGCCGATCGCATCGCGGACCTTCCGTCCGGGCATGGGCGTGGAAGGCAGTTTCGCGGTCGCGCAGACCAATGTGCCGATCGCCGTGCGAACCAAGGCGATCCAACGCTTCCGCGACTTCGAGGTCGTCTTCGCGAGGGTCGGCGACACCTATGAAGTGCGGATGCTCGAAATCGGGCGCAGGACGCCCGAATGGACCGAAGTGCTCGGCGGCCTCAGGGCAGGCGAAGTCTATGTCACCGACGGTGCCTTCCTGATCCGCGCCGACATAGAGAAATCGGGGGCCAGCCATGACCACTGACACCACCACACCACGCGGCAACTCGCCCTTGCTCGAGCGGATGATCGCGGGCGCGATCCGCTTCCGCTGGGCCGTGCTTTCGGTTGTCCTCCTGCTCTGTGCAGTCGGGATCTGGAGCTTCCAGCGGCTGCCGATCGATGCCACCCCCGACATCACCAACGTCCAGGTGCAGATCAACAGCGAGACACCGGGCTTCTCGCCGATCGAAGCCGAGCAGCGCGTGACATTCCCCGTGGAGACGGCGATCGCAGGACTGCCGGGCCTCCAATATACGCGCTCGGTGTCGCGCTACGGACTGAGCCAGGTGACGGCCGTTTTCGAGGACGGCACAAGCATCTATTTTGCTCGCCAACTGATAAACGAGCGGCTGCAATCGGTGCGCGATCAGCTGCCACCGGGCGTCACACCCGAAATGGGGCCGATCGCGACCGGGCTGGGCGAAATCTTCATCTATACGCTGGAAGCGGAGCCGAGCGCGAAGAAGCCCGGCGGCGGCGCCTATACGCTGGCGGATCTCCGAACGCTGCAGGACTGGGTCATTCGCCCGCAGCTTCGCAACACGCCTGGCGTGACCGAAGTCAACAGCATCGGCGGCTACGAGCGCCAGTATCACGTGACGCCGATCCCCGCGCGGTTGTCGGCATATGGCCTCACTCTCGACGATGTCGTTCGCGCACTCGATCGCAACAACGACAATCGCGGCGCCGGCTATATTGAGCGCTATGGTGAACAATATCTGGTTCGGACGCCGGGTCAGGCTGGCGGGATGGACGAACTCGGGATGATCGTCGTAAGCAACCGGAACGGCATTCCGATCCGGGTTGCCGATATCGCCGATCTCAGCATGGGCGAAGAATTGCGCACCGGCGCCGCGACCGAGAATGGCCGGGAGGTCGTGCTCGGCACGGTGTTCATGCTTGCCGGCGAGAACAGCCGGATCGTCGCGCGCGCTGCAGCAAAGCGCCTCGAAGAAGCGGCCAAGGCCCTTCCCGCCGGCGTCAAGGCCGTGCCGGTCTATGATCGCACAAACCTTGTCGAACGTGCGATCTGGACCGTCGAGAAAAATCTTCTTGAGGGCGCGCTCCTCGTCATCGTCGTGCTCTTCGTGCTGCTCGGCAACATTCGCGCGGCGCTGATCACGGCGGCCGTCATCCCGATCACCATGTTGATGACAATTACCGGAATGGTACGCGGCGGCGTGTCGGGCAACCTCATGAGCCTCGGCGCGCTCGATTTCGGCCTGATCGTCGACGGCGCTGTGATCATCGTCGAGAACTGCCTGCGTCGTTTCGCCGAAACCCAGCATCGGTTGGGGCGCCTGCTCGGCCGGGACGAGCGTTTCGAACTGGCTGCGTCGGCAACCTCGGAGGTCATCCGGCCGTCGCTATTCGGCGTGCTGATCATCGCGCTCGTCTACGTGCCGATCTTTGCCCTCACCGGCGTCGAGGGGAAGATGTTCCATCCGATGGCAATCACCGTCGTGATGGCCCTGACCGCAGCGCTGATCCTCTCGCTGACCTTCGTGCCGGCCGCGATCGCGCTATTCGTCACCGGCAAGGTGGAAGAGAAGGAAAGTCGCCTCATGAACCTGGCGCGCAAAATCTATGCGCCAGCACTCGACAAGGCGATACGCCTGCGCGCCGCCGTCATCTCCGTCACGATCGGCCTGGTTGTTGTCGCCGGCCTGGCGGCAAGTCGCATGGGCTCCGAGTTCGTACCGAGCCTCGACGAAGGCGACATTGCGCTTCACGCGCTCCGTATGCCCGGAACCAGTCTCTCGCAGGCGATCCAGATGCAGACCGCGCTCGAAGCAAGGATCAAGCAGTTCCCCGAGGTCGCGCGGGTGGTCGCGAAAATCGGGACGGCGGAAATCGCGACCGATCCAATGCCCCCTTCGGTTGCCGACACCTTCATCATCCTGAAGGATCGCGCTGACTGGCCCGATTCTCGAAAGCCCAAGGCCGAATTGGTCCGCGAGATGCAGGCCGCAGTCGCGGAGATTCCGGGGAACAATTATGAATTCACCCAACCGATCCAGATGCGATTTAACGAACTCCTCTCGGGCGTGCGGGCCGACGTGGCGATCAAGGTCTTCGGTGATGATCTCGACACGCTCCTCCAGATCGGGCAGCGGATCGAACGTGTCGCTTCGGACATCAAGGGTGCGCAGGACGTCAGCGTCGAGCAGGTGACGGGCCTCCCCGTATTGCAGATCACACCCGACCGCGCATCCCTTGCCCGCTTCGGGCTCAGCGTCGGCGACATCCAAGATGTCGTCGCGGTTTCGATCGGCGGGGTAGAAGCGGGACAGATATTCGAAGGGGACCGGCGCTTTCCGATCATCGTGCGTCTGCCCGAGCCTATCCGCGGGCAGGTCGACGAGATCGGCCGCCTGCGCATTCCACTTCCGGCAAACGGCATTTCGCCCGACGTCACCTTTGACGGCGCGCCGCAAGCTGGGCTGCGCGGCTTTGTGCCCCTGGCCGAGGTCGCGAAGGTCGAGGTCGTGACAGGCCCCAACCAGATCAGCCGTGAAGACGGCAAGCGGCGCGTCGTGGTGACAGCCAATGTCCGTGGTCGCGATCTGGGTTCGTTCATCGAAGAGCTGCAGGCCAAGGTTGGAGCGGAGGTTGACGTGCTGCCGGGTTACTGGATCAGCTATGGCGGCACCTTCGAGCAGCTCATTTCTGCTGCTGCGCGTCTTCAGCTCGTCGTTCCAGCAGCGTTGCTGACGATCTTGGGGCTGTTATACGCTCTGTTCCGTTCGGGCAGGGACGCGGCGATCGTCTTTTCGGGGGTGCCGCTCGCTCTCACCGGAGGCGTCGCGGCACTGCTTGTCCGGGGCATGCCGCTCTCGATCTCGGCCGGGGTGGGCTTCATCGCCCTCTCGGGGGTCGCGGTGCTCAACGGTGTGGTGATGTTGAGCTTCATCCGGCAGCTTCGCGACGCCGGCGCAAGCCTCGGCGAGGCCATACGCGAAGGGGCGCTCACCCGGCTTCGACCGGTATTGATGACGGCGCTCGTGGCGAGCCTCGGCTTCGTGCCGATGGCGTTCAACGTCGGTGCGGGTGCGGAAGTTCAGCGTCCGCTGGCGACGGTGGTGATCGGCGGGATCGTTTCGTCGACGATCCTGACCTTGCTCGTCCTGCCGGCGCTCTACCGCATCGTCCATGGGCGGACAGAAAAGGAGGAAGCCAACTCGCCGGCGGCGAGCACCGCGCCCTTGGCGGTATGAACCCGATCCTTCCCGGCGCCGCTTGGCGACGCCGGGATTTTACGCCGCGCCGCTGCCGGGTATCATGAAACTTCCGCCGGCGCTTCTCGGAAACCACGACAGGCATCACGGCAAAGGCGCAGCCGGTCCATGCTGCCCCTTTTCGCGTCGGCGCAAGTCGGTCGGCGTCGTGCCGAACCGGCGCACGAAGGCGCGCGTGAAGCTGGCGTTGCTTTGATAGCCGCAGCGATAGCCGACGCTGGAAACGGGAAGGTCACTCAGCGAAAGCAAGGTGCGCGCGTGCGACAGCCGTCGCTCGCTCACCGCCTCTGCAACAGTGCATTTATACATCTCGCGAAAACCCTGCGTCAGCTTCGCCTTGCCGAGCCCCGACCGCCGCGCGACCTCCGCCACGGTCAATGGCTCGCGCCAGCTTTCGCTCACCAGCTGGTGCGCGGCAGCGACGCGCTTGGCATCGACCTCGCTCAGCGACGTCTTGCCGTGAAACTCGACCATCCGATGCTCTTCGAGCGCCTCGAACAGCCTGCAGAGCAGTTCGAGGCTGCGCGCGACGCGGAGCATGCCCGCCACTTCGCTCTCCCCCTCGACCGCGACGATCGCGCGACCAAGCTCGCGCAGGTCGGTGGAAAGATACCAGCTTCCCGCCACACTCGGCAGCAGGCCGAACATGCGCAGGCAGGCAGTGCGGCTGATCGCGAACAGCAGGATATGACCGTCCGCTCCGTGATCGATATCCTCGCTCGCCAATATGCTGACCGCGGGTTCACCCATATCGCCGAAGCCGATGACGATCGGTTCGGGCGGCAGCCACGCCGGATCGACGCGCCCGCGCCCCACGAAGCTGGCGAATTCCGCCGATATGATGATGGCGCGCTTATGTGTCATCGAACCTGCCAACCTCCCCCCAACCGCCGAGGGCATGAACCCCTTAGAGTTCGCGAAGAAACGCGTCCAGTTCGGCCGACGACGCCTTCGTACGGAGGATCAGCGGCTGGCGGTTCCGCGGGCCGACAGGCGGTTGAGAAGCAGTACGGTGAGCAGTGCGCCGCCGCTAAGCTGCCCGAGCCACTCGATCGCCCCATAACCCCAACCGAGCGCGAGGCCCGCCACCGGATAAGCGGCCAGCAGGAGGAACAAGCCGCCCCGGCGCAGACGGGCGGTCGCCCCCACGGGTAGCTTGCGGCCCAGAAGATCGCGCTGGTGCCGGTCGCGCGCGGCGCAGAGCAGCACGAAGCCCGAGAAGGCAAGCAGGAGGAGCAGAGCATGGATCATGCCGCCTCCACGCCCGGCACCGCATCGGTGGGCGAACGGCGCGCCATGGCCCTGCCGCTTTGCGCCCTGCCCCTGAGCGCAGCTTTCAGTGCCGCCCAGCCAAAGGCGGCGGCAATAAGGATCATCGCGCCGTCGAACACGGCAAAGACGCTATCGCCCGCAGCAAGGCTGGTGAAGAGGCCCCGATCCGTTGTCAGGGCGTTGACGACGGGCACCGACGCGAACGCAATCGCCGTTGCCGACAAGGTTTCGAGCCAGGCGTTCCGCGCGGGTCGCGCCAGCGCCCATACCGCCACCGCGCCCCACGCGATAAACATGGTGTCGATCTCTTGGTCGCTGCGGTCGACGATCCCGAGTGGCAGCAGGCGGTTAGCGAGGAAATAGACGGCCATGCCGAAGGGCAAGCCGACGATCGCCGCGATGTTCAGCTTTTCGACGAGCCGGAAGCCGAGATGCGGCCGATCGGGGTCGGGAAGCTTCGCACGGCGCTTCACCGTCCAGAGGATCAGACCCGACGCGACCATGATACAGCCCGCCAGCCCCGAGATGAAATAGAGCGCCCGCAGCCAGGGCGAAGCGAAGCGACCGGCATGAAGCCCGATCATCGTGCCCTCGGTCGCGGTCGCGGCGCCCGAGGGGACGTGCGCACCGACCGGGACGCCCGTTACCCCGTCGAAGGTCAGCGAGCGCGGGCGAACCGACATGCCCGCGTCGGGCGCACTCGTCACGATGACCTGCGCCGAGCGATCGCCGGGGTTGAGGATGCGTACGCTGCCGGCGGCGATTCCCCAGCTTTGTTCCGCGCGCTCGACGATCGGACCAATGGGTGCAAGCGGCGCCGGACCCGTCTTTTCCGCCGGCACGGGCCAAGGGAAAGCGGTTTCGAAATATTTGTCCTGATTGACGTAATTGGCAGCGATACCCCACGGCATATAGTGGGTCGCGAGGCTGACAAGGCCGGTATAGGTAATCATCAGGATGAAAGGCAGGAACAACACGCTCGACGCATTATGCGCATCAAGCCAGCTCCGCTGCCCCTTGCCGAGCCGCAGCAGGAAGAAATCGGCAAGGATTTTCTTGTGCGTGACGATGCCGCTGAGGATCGCGATCAGCATCGCCATCGCCGCGATGCCGACAAGCCAGCGCGCCCAATACCAGTCGATGTAATGAAGATCGTAGTGGAAGCGGTAGAGGAACCATCCGCCCAGCGTCTCGCGCGCGAAAACCTTGGTCCCCGTACCGTCGAGCCGCGCGCTGGTCGGAGCATCGGCGGGAGCATCGGGGCCGTTCACCCAATAGAGCTGCAGGCCGGCGGCCCGCTTGCCCGTCGAATAGATCGACCATTCGCTGCCACCGGGCGCCTCGCGCTTCAGCCACTCGGTCGCCGCGACGAAGCCGCTCGCCCGGTCGGCCGCGACGCTCTGCACTTCGGGCGTCATCCAGCGCGTGATCTCTTCCTGAAAATAGGCCGATGTCCCAGTCACGAAGATAGCGAACAGCAGCCAGCCGAGCAGCAGCCCGGTCCAGGTGTGCAGCCATGCCATCGATTGCCGGAAGCCGCTCTTCACAGCCGGCCTCCTACCGCGATCAGCGCCCAATCAGCCGCGCCTGCGACGAGTCCGGTGGCAACGAGGCCGAACCACAGCTTCGCGACCGAGCGGACCGTGAAGGCGGTCATGGCAAGGCTTGCGAAAATCGCAAAGGAAAGCGTGGTCGCGCCGATCGACGCCTGCGCCGCATCGCCCGGCAGAAGCCGCGCGACGAGCATGGTGAGCGCGCTCGTTACGGCATAGTTGAGCGGCACCGCGGCCACCACACGCGCCGCAACGGCGCGCGCGCTCGCGACGCGCAATTTTGGGACCGCCCTGCTCATCGCGTCCCTATCGCAAACATGCGACTGACTCGCAATAGCCTCGCTCCCAGCCCATATGCATCAGAAGCGATAACCGACCGTTCCCATCACATTGCGCGGCGCGCCGACGAAACAGTCGCCGCGCGCGAGGCAGGATGCGAAATATTCGTTGTTCAGGAGGTTCGTGGCGTTGACCGCGAAGCGCCAGTTGTTCCAGTTGATTTCGGCCAGCGCGTCGACCGTCGTGCGCGACGGCGTGACGATCGACCACACCGGGCTCGTCGACACGCTCTTGCCGCTGTAGACGACGCCGCCGCCGAGGCGGAGCTGCGCGTCCTCGGGAAGGCCGAAAGTCTTGGTCGACCAGAGCGACGCGGTGTGGCGCGGCATGTAATCGAGGCTGGTGTTGGTTTCCGACTTGAGCTTCGCATAGCCGTAATTGGCGAGCAGTTCGAAATTGCCGGGCAACGTGTGGCTGGCCTCGATTTCGAAGCCCTTGGTGTCGAGCACGCCCGACTGGGCCGTGCCGCCGGCGGCAAGATAGAGAACGCGGTTGCGCTCCTTGATCTTGAAGGCGGTGGCGGTGACGAGCGTGTTCGGCGTCGGCTGCCACTTCACGCCTGCTTCATACTGCGTGCCCGTTTGCGGCCGGTAGGGATCGCCGAAGGTGCCGTCACCATTGTCGATGCGGCCGGCGACCGGCAGGAAGCTCTCGGTGTAGCTGAAGAAGGGCGAGATGCCCGCGCCAATCTCGCCGATGATGCCGGCACGGAAGGTGGTGGCATTGTCCTTCTGCCCCGACGATCCGGTGACGCGGTCGCGGCGCGCGCCGAGCACGACCGAGACGCGGTCGAAGAAGCGGATCTGGTCCTGAACATAGACACCGAGCTGCTTCTGGCTTTCCGGGGTGAAATCGCCGCTGGGTTCGTAAGCGAGCAGCGCACCGCCATCGATGTCGTAGAGATCGACGATCTCGAAGCCGAAGACCCCACGCTTTTGCACTTTGTTCCAGCTGTAATCGACGCCGACGAGCAGCTTGTGCGCGACATTGGCGCCGGTGTCGAAATTGAACTGGAGATTATTGTCGGTCGAAAACACGTTCATCCGTGCGTCGCTGGCATCGGCATAGAGGCCGATGGTGCGCCCGTCGGTTCCATAGACCGAGAAGGGGTCCTGCGGGTTCGTATAGCTATCGGCATAGTGGGTATTATATTCAAGGTCGCTGTCGATGTAGCGCGCCTTAAGGCTGAGCTGCACCTTGTCCGAGAAGCGGTGGGTGATCGATCCGCCGCCCTGGAGCGAGCGACCGGCATAACGGTCCCAGCCAGGCTTGCCGACGAAGGTGTAGCGCTCGAGCTGCTCGCCGGCGACGGTGTTGGGGCGAAAGGTACCGACGATCGGCAAGAACTGCGAGGTCGAGCCGGTGTCGTCCTCCTGATAGAGGCCGGTCAGCACCACGTCGGTGTCGGGTGTCGGTTGCCAGCGGATCGAGGGCGCGAACATGACGCGGTCGTCGGGAACATGATCGACATAGGTGTCGGCATCGCGCGCGCGACCGACGAAGCGGACCGCGAGATTGTCGGTGAGCGCGAGGTTGACGTCGCCCAGCACTTCCTTGCGGTCAAAGCTGCCATAGACGAGGTTGATTTCGCCGCGCGTGGTGAAGTCGGGCGTCTTGCTGACGAGGTTGACGAGACCGCCGATCGACCCTTGGCCGAACAACACCGAGGCCGGGCCGCGCACGATTTCGACACGCGAGAAATTATAGGGGTCCGACGTGATCGAGGCATAATAGGAGAAGATGTCGCGCATCCCGTCGCGGAACTGCAGCGCATCGAGCCCGCGGACGTTGAACCCGTCCACGCGAGTGTCGCGGCCATAGGGATTGGCGAGGACGCCGGCGGCATATTTCACCGTGTCGCTGATGCTGATCGCGCCCTGCGCTTCATATTGTTCGGCGGTGATGACCTTGATCGGCTGTGGCAATTCGGTCAGCGCGGTATCGGTCTTGGTTCCGGTATAGCCAGTGACGACGATCGCGTCCTCGGCGGCGCCCGCATCGGCTTCGGCAGCTGCGTCAGCGAACGCGGCATCGTCCGCCCCCTCGCCCGCCCAAGCCGGATTGCCGGCAAGAACCAGCGTGGCTGCTCCGCAGAGCGCGATCATTCGGACGGTCATGGCATTTCCCTTTTTGCGACTCAATCTCAATTAGGGGCGGCAGCTAGAGCGAATAGGTCGCAATAGCAAGCTATTAATAATCGTTTGCAATAAGTGTCGTTCGAGGTCACATACCCTCCAACGGGCTGCCGCAGCCCCACCGCCGCTCCGGCATATTCGAAAAAGAGGACGCCCGATGAAAAAGACCTTGGCCGTGCTGATGGCTTTCAGCTTCCTTTCGTCACCCGCCACCGCACACGAGGTCTGGATTGAACGCGATGGGAGCGGCCCCGCACGCATCTACCTCGGCGAACCCGCCGACCCGGTTCCCGAAGCCGGCGACCCCGAATTTTCCAAGCTGACGGCCCCGCGTCTCGTCGCGGACCACAGTGCGAAGCCGGCGGCGCTGGTCCGCCGCGCGAACCATATCGAAGCGGCAGTGACCGGCACGGGCGACGTCCGCCTGACCGACGACAATGTATTCGCGCCGTGGAAAGCCGACGGCGGCAAATGGGAGGGCGTGATCTATTATGCGCGCGCCGGGCGCATCGAAACGCGGTCGGCGCTCGACCTCGAAATCGTTCCGACCGCCGCCGGGGCGGACAGTTTCGTCGTCCACTGGATGGGCCAGCCGCTCCCCGGCGCGAAGGTGACGGTGATCAACGCCGACCGCTGGCAAAAAAGCTTCGCCGCCGATGACCAGGGCCGCATCGACGTGCCCGTGACAGGCTCCGGCCGTTACCTGCTGTCGATCTCGCACGATATCGAGGGCCTTCGCCCCCTCGGCGGCAAAGACGTCGCGAAGACGTACCACATTTCGACGCTGACCTTCGTCGCACGATAGGCGTTCGCCACGACCGATTGCGTTGGTGCCCCTGGCCGGACTCGAACCAGCACTCCTTGCGGAACTCGATTTTGAGTCGAGCGCGTCTACCAATTTCACCACAGGGGCCCGTGGACGCGGAGCCGTTGCCATAAAAGCACGGTCCGCGTCCAGCGCGAATCACGGCGGAGCATATGCTTGCGCGAAATACCGCCGCCGATATGGTGGCGCGATGACCGAAAAGACGCCGGCACCCGCCGCCTCGCCCGCCCGACCGCAGAGCAAAGCGAAGCCCGCCGGTGCTCCGTCGCCCGCGTTTGGCCCCGGCCGGATCGCGGGAGCGACATTGATCGTGCTGGCGCTGGTCGGCGTCGCGCTGCTGGTGATCGAACTGACGCGTTTCTTTATGCTCGTTTTCGCAGCGATCGTGCTCGGCGCGATCTTCGACGCGATCGCGAGCTGGATCTGCCGCAAAACGAAGATCGGCCGTGGCATCGCGCTGACACTGTCGGTCGCGGGGATCGTCGCGATCTTCGCGGGCGCCTTCATGCTGTTCGGATCGCAGCTGGCGCGCGAGGTCGACACGATTCGCGAGCAGCTTCCGCAAGCATTGCGCGGCGTCGAGGCATTTCTCGACCGCTATGGACTGGGACAACGCGTGCGCGAGCTGGCCGAGGTCGGCAGCGACGATATCTCGCGCCTAGCATCGCAAGCGGGCGGCTATGCCCTGGCAGCGGGCAGCGGCATCGCCGATTTCGTGCTCGTGCTCGTCGCGGCGATCTTCCTCGCCAGCGACCCGGCGACCTACCGGCGCGGGCTGTTGCTCATGCTTCCGACGCGCGCGGAAGAAACGGGAGCGCTGGCGCTCGACGATGCGGCGCGCGGGCTGAAAGGCTGGATGGTCGGACAGGCGGTATCGTCGCTCGTCGTCGCGGCGCTGACCTGGGCGGGGCTCGCGCTGCTCGGCGTCCCCGCGGCCGGGGGTCTCGGCCTGATCGCCGGCCTGCTCGACGTCATCCCGATGATCGGGCCGATCATCGCAGGCGTTCCCGCGGTGCTGCTCGCCTTCACCGTGTCGCCCATGACGGCGCTATGGACGCTCCTGCTGTTCCTCGCGATCCAGCAATTGCAGGGCAATTTCCTGCAGCCGATGATCCAGAAACAGGCGGTCGACGTGCCGCCAGCGGTGCTGCTGTTCGCGGTCGTCGCCGCGGGCATCTTGTTCGGCTTTCTCGGCGTGTTGCTCGCCGCGCCGCTGACCGTGGTCGTCTATGTCCTGGTCCAGCGCATCTATGTGAAGACGCTGCTCGGCAAGCCGATCAGGGTCGCCGGGAAGGACTGAGCTATTTCTTCAGCTCTTTCGCCAGCGTCTTCGCCGTCGCTTTACCATAAGGCGGTTTGAAGCCGGCAAGTCCCGCGACGTCGAGCTTGGGCTGGCGATAGACGGCACGCGCATGGCTGAAGGTTCGGAAACCGTCCAGCCCATGATAATTGCCCATCCCCGACGGCCCGACGCCGCCGAACGGCAGGTCTTCCATCGCGTTGTGGAACAGTACGTCGTTGACCGTCACCCCGCCCGAGATCGTGCGCGTCAGCACGCGATCCTCCTCGCTCTTGTCCTGCCCGAAATAATAAAGACCGAGTGGACGGTCGTGCTCGTTCACATAATCGATCGCGTCGTCGATCGTCTTGTAGGTCTTGACCGGCAGGATGGGTCCGAAGATTTCCTCCTGCATCACTTTCATGTCGTCGGTGGGATTGCGCACGATATGCAGCGGCATCTTGTGGCCGTTGGCGCTAGCGAAATCCTCGCCGCCCGGATTGACCTCGATCACCTCCGCACCCTTCTCGCGCGCGTCAGCAAGGTAGGATTGCAGCCGGTCGTAGTTACGGACGTTGACCACAGAGGTGTAATCGTCGTTGGCGAGCAGCGTCGGATAGAGCGCCGCGGCGCCCTTGGTGACGCTGTCGATCACCTCGCCCTCCTGGTCCTCGGCGACGAGGAGGTAATCGGGGGCGAGGCAGATTTGCCCCGCGTTCATCAACTTGCCGAGCGCGACGCGCTGCCCCGCCTGCTCCTTGTTGGCGCTGCGCCCGATGAAGGTCGGCGACTTGCCGCCGAGCTCGAGCGTCACGGGGACAAGATTGTCGGCGGCGGCGCGCATGATGTGACGCCCGACACTGGTAGCACCGGTGAAGATCATATGGTCGAAGGCGAGCTTGGAAAAGGCGATGCCAACCTCGGCATCGCCGGTGAACACCGCCATCTCGCTCTCGTCGAAATATTCGGGGACCAGCCGTGCCATCAGCGCCGAGACATGTTCGGTGAACTCGCTGGGCTTGATCATCGCGCGGTTGCCCGCGGCGAGGATGCCCGCCATCGGGACGAAGACCATGCCGACGGGGAAATTCCACGGCGCGACGACCCCGACGACGCCCTTCGGCTGATAAACGACCTCGGCCTTGGCGCCGAGCAGCCCGAGCGGAAAGGTTGGCTTGCGCTTCTCGCCCTTCGACCAGGCGGCCATATGCTTTTTCGCATGTTTGAGGGCGCTGACCGACGGCATGATGTCGGTCATCAGCGTCTGTTCGCGGCTGCGATGGCCGAAATCCTCGCTCACCGCCTTCGCAAATTCCTCGGCATTATCGACGAGCAAGGCAACCGCGCGGTCGATCCGGTCGGTGCGGACGGCCAGGCTTTCGGGCATGGCGGCGGTGAAGCTCGCCTTCTGCGCGGCGAGCACCTCGTGCATGCGCGCCGTTTCGCCGGCTAGATCCTGCTTGATCGCGGTGGCCATGACCCGTCTCCCCTAATGCTTGGCGGCGATGTTTGATCATGTCGCAAGGCCGGTTGCAAGTTGAAACGCTCTCCCCATCTTTGCCCTACCCCTTTCGCAATTGCAGCAAAGCCGCTAATCGAACCGCCGACCAGTTTTCCCCTACGGAGTCTTTTGCCATGACCGCCACCGATCCCGTCGTCTTCCTCTCCTATGCGCGCACCCCGATGGGCAGCATGCAGGGCAGCTTGTCGGACGCGAGCGCGACCGACCTCGGCGCGACCGCGGTAAAGGCGGCGGTCGAGCGCGCGGGCGTTTCGGGCGACGATATCGAGCGCATCTATATGGGCTGCGTCCTGCCCGCCGGGCTCGGCCAGGCGCCGGCGCGCCAGGCCGCGATCAAGGCGGGCCTGCCCAAATCGGTGCAAGCGACGACCGTCAACAAGGTGTGCGGTTCGGGCATGCAGACGGTGATCATGGGCGCCGAAGCGCTTGCCGCGGGCAGCGTCGACCTGATCGTCGCGGGCGGCATGGAATCGATGACCAACGCGCCTTACCTGCTCAAGAAGCATCGTTCGGGCGCGCGCATCGGCCACGACACCGCCTATGACCATATGTTCCTCGACGGGCTGGAGGACGCCTATGATGCGGGCCGCGCGATGGGCACCTTCGCGCAGGACACCGCCGATGCCTATCAACTGAGCCGCCAGTCGCAGGACGACTATACGCTGACCTCGCTGAGCCGCGCCAAGGCCGCGATCACCGACGGCGCCTTTGCCGCCGAAATCGCGCCGGTAACGATCGCGGGCCGCAAGGGCGATGTCGTCGTCGACACCGACGAGGCGCCGGGCAAGGCGATGCCCGACAAGATCCCGACGCTGCGCCCCGCCTTTGCCAAGGACGGTACGATCACCGCCGCGACCAGTTCGTCGATTTCGGATGGTGCCGCCGCCGTCGTGCTGACGCGCCAGTCGATCGCCGATGCCAAGGGCGCGAAGCCCGTCGCGCGCCTCGTCGCGCACGCCGCGCACGCGCAGGAACCCAAGGATTTCACCGTCGCCCCGGTCGGCGCGATCAACAAGCTGCTCGCCAAGACCGGCTGGTCAATCGGCGACGTCGACCTGTTCGAGGTCAATGAGGCCTTTGCCTGTGTTGCGATGTTCGCGATGCACGACCTCGGCATCCCGCACGACAAGATCAACGTCCATGGCGGCGCGACCGCGCTCGGCCATCCGATCGGCGCCAGCGGTACGCGCATCATCACGACGCTGATCGCGGCACTCCAGCGTCATGGCAAGACGCGCGGCATAGCCAGCCTGTGCATCGGCGGCGGCGAAGCGACTGCGGTCGCGGTCGAACTGGTCTAACCGGAAATCGCGAAAAGTTGCATGGCGCCGTCGCGAGACGGCGCCATTTCGTCGTTATGATCACGACAAATTGCGACACTAATGACCTGAAAATAAACGCGGCATTCTGGGTCGGTTCAAATCGAATCGCCTAGACCATTTCTTGTCATCGGGCAGATCCCCTCCCCCTGACGGATGAAAAAGGAATGGCACAATGAAGAAGACCAAATTTCTCGCCGCCGGCCTGATCGCCGCGATGATGGTTCCGGCCGTCGCGCAGGCGCAGACCCGCGATATCCGTGAAGAACGCCGCGACGTTCGCGAAGAGCGCCGCGAATTGCGGGATGCACAGCGCTATGGCGATCGCGGCGACATTCGCGAAGAACGTCGCGAGTATCGCGATGCGAAGCGCGACTATCGCGACGAGGTCCGCGACTGGCGCCGTGATACGCGCTACCAGAATTATCGCGCGCCCTTCCGCTACCAGCAGTTCCGCGTCGGCGCGACGCTCCGTTCGAGCTATTACGCCCCGGCCTATCGCCCGGCCTGGGACAGCCGCTGGGGCGTGCCTCGGGCGGGTCGCAGCCTGACCTATGTCCGCCACTATAACGACCTTTTGCTGGTCAATACGCGCAGCGGCAAGGTCGTGCGGGTCTATCGCAACCATTTCCGGTGGCGCTAACCGCTAAAGACAGAAAGGGCCGGACGAGCAATCGTCCGGCCCTTTTCCTATGGGCCGTCAATCGCCCCAGATATGGTCGGTCTGGATCCACCCCTTGCGGCCTTGGACGTCGAACAGGCACCAGCCGTTCTTGCAATCGCTGATCCGGCCGACGACGCCGGGCTGAGCGCGATAGGCGACCGCCGCAGACACGCTGGCGTCCTCGTGCATCGGGCGGATTTCGCCGGTGACGATCGCGGTGCGGGCGCGGCTCAAGAGGCGCGCCGCCATCCAGCCTTGCGTCCCGTCGGGATCCTCGACCTTGCGCCAGTTTTCGTGGCGCGCGACGACCTTTACCGGCAAATCCTTTCGCCGATACTCCCACATTACCGGGACGTCGGGCGACGGCCCCTTGCGCATCCGCGCTTTATCGACGCTGATCGAAGCCCAATAAGGCACTTCGACATCGGGTTGGGATTGCGCGGCGGCCGGTCCCACACTGGCCATCAGCACGGCGGCGGCGAATATATGGCGGCTGGTCATCGCTTTGCCTTGTCAAACTCATATCCGCATTTCAACCGCTCACCGCGCAAAAGGCTGCGTTCATCCCCAGCCTTTTTGCGTCGCCCGCTCTTGACCGCCGCGTCGCGCGGCGCTCTATCGGCGGCCATGCCCGATTCCAACCGCCCGAAGCGACCGCGCGTCATCGTCACTCGTCAGTTGATGCCGCACGTCGAGGCGCGCATGGCCGAACTCTTCGATGTCGCGCTGTCCGCGCACGATCATGCGTTTACGCGCGACGAGTTGAAGGCCGCGGTTGCCGATTGCGACGTCTTCGTTCCGACCGTGACCGACGAGATCGACGCCGAGGTGATCGCCGCGGCGGGCGAGCGGCTCAAGCTGATCGCCAATTTCGGCGCGGGTGTCGATCATATCGACCTCGCCGCCGCGCGCGCGAAGGGCATCATGGTGTCGAACACGCCGGGGGTGTTTACCGAGGACACCGCCGACATGACGATGGCGCTGATCCTATCGGTGCCGCGCCGGCTGGCCGAGGGCGAGAAGCTGATGCGGTCGGGCCTATGGGCCGGCTGGGCGCCGAGCGCGATGCTGGGCCACCGCGTCGGCGGCAAGTTGCTAGGCATCATCGGCATGGGTCGCATCGGTCTAGCAGTCGCCCGCCGCGCTCGCGCCTTTGGCCTCTCGATCCATTACCATAACCGCCGCCGCCTTCCGCAAGCGATTGAGGAGGAACTGGGCGCAAGTTATCATGCCAGCGTCGATACGCTGCTGCGCATCAGCGATGTCGTGACGATCCATTGCCCACACACCGCCGAGACGCACGAGATGGTCAATGCGGCCCGGATCGGCGCCATGAAGCCGACCGCGTACCTGATCAACACGGCGCGCGGCGAGATCGTCGACGAAAAGGCGCTGATCGCGGCACTCCAGACCGGCCGCATCGCGGGCGCCGGGCTCGACGTCTATACGCACGAGCCCGCGGTCGATGCCGCGCTGCTTGCGCTCGACAATGTCGTGCTGCTCCCGCACCTCGGCTCGGCGACAATCGAGGGGCGCGAGGCGTCGGGCGAAAAGGTCATCGCGAATATTCGTGCCTGGTGCGACGGGCACCGGCCGCCGGACCAGGTGCTGGAGGGGTGGGCCTGATCCCCTCGTCAGCGCTGGCTACATTTTAGGTCGATCACCCGCATCGCCAGATCGCTCGGATTTCCGCCTTCGCGCTCGACTTCTTCATCGATGCAGCGCTGCCGCGGGGTGCGTCGGTCGGCGTTCCGATCTTCACGCATCAATTGCAGCAGCGCCGCCAGTTCGCGCCGCTCGACATCGCTCAGGTCGCTTGGCTTTTTGGCACCGCTGTGAAGTAACTCATAATTGCGCCAAGCCCGCTCGGCGGGCGTTTCCGCGTGTGCAGCGCCCGACCCGAGCGGGCCGAGCGCTAACGCCGCGGCGACCACTGCCATTGGCCAGATGCACTTCATGCAACCACGTCCCGTCCATGCTCTAAAAGGAGAAGCGCGCGTCAGTCTCCCGTCAGGATCCGATCGACAAGCTGCTTCACCGTGGGAGTGAAATTGTTCGAATAAAAGGGATCGGTCTTAAAATTGAACGCGGCGTGGCCCGCGAACATCAGATTCTGCTCGACGTCGCCACCATGCGCGATGTCCTGCAGCGTCTTCTGGATACAGAAGCTGCGCGGGTCGGCGAGGTAGCCGGTCGAATAATCGTCATGGTCCTTCCACGACGAAAAGCCGCAATGCGACAGGCAGCCCATGCAATCGGCCTGGTCCTTGCGGATCATCGCCTTGTCGGGCTCGGTCACAAAGACGACCGTATTGTCGGGGGTCTTCAGCGCCTCGGTATAGCCTTCGGCGAACCAGTCGCGCGCGCGCGCCCTATCGTGCGGCGTGACCCAGAAATTCTTGCCCTTCACCCCGACGTCGAGCTGGACGATATGGTCGCCCGCTTCCTGCTTCGAATAGGGGATCTGGCGCTCCGAGCGCGCTTCGAGATCGCGCAGGAACGGGTTGCGCACCGCGCTCGAATAGAAACCCGTCGGCGAAAAGCGATGGAGCAGCACGTCACCGTCGTCGAGCGTGCGCAGCCGATCCTTCCATTCTTGCGGGATCGGGCTTTCCTCAGTCAGCAGCGGCCGCGTGCCGTACTGGAAGGCGATCTGGCCGAGTTCGGGATTGTCGATCCAGTTTTCCCAGTCGCGCAGATACCAGACGCCGCCCGCCATCACGATCGGCACCTCGTCCGAAATTCCCTCGGCGCGCATCGTGTCGCGCAGCGCCTTGACGCGCGGATAGGGGTCCTGCGGCACCAGCGGATCTTCGGCGTTCGACAGGCCGTTGTGGCCGCCGGCGAGCCACGGGTCCTCATAGACCACCGCACCGAGCAGGTCCGACACCTTGTGATAGGCGCGCTTCCACAGCGCGCGGAATGCGCGCGCCGAGCTGATGATCGGCAGATAGAGCACATTGTGCCGCTGGGCGATCTCGCTCAGCTTGTAAGGCATGCCCGCACCGCAGGTGACGCCCGCGACAAGGCCCTTGGTCCGTTCGAGCACGCCTTCGAGAATCTGCTGCGCTCCGCCCATTTCCCACAGCACGTTGATGTTGATCGCGCCCTTGCCACCCGACACGTCATAGGCGCGCTCGACTTGTGCGACCGCACCCTCGATGCCGTATTGGATCAACTCTTCGTGGCGCTCCTTGCGCGTCAGCGCGCGGTAGATTTGCGGGATGATCTTGCCTTCGGCGTCGTAACTGTCGGCATTGACCGCCGAAACCGTGCCGATGCCGCCCGCCGCGGCCCACGCGCCGCTCGACATATGATTGGTCGCCGACACGCCCTTGCCGCCTTCGACCAGCGGCCAGACTTCACGCCCGCCATACAGGATGGGCTTCAAACCTTTGAACACTCTAAACCTTCTCTCTCTCCGCCGATCCGCGCTTGCGAACCGGCCCCCAATCCCGCTTGCGTAAGCGGAAATTGCCCCCCGTTGTCAATCGAAGCCGACCCAGCCACCGCTGAACGGCCCATAACCTTCCAGCGCGCGAGCATAGAGCTTTTCATAAGCGCCGACCATCATAGATTCGTCGAACCGTTGCACCGCGGCGCGCAGGTTCGCAGCGCCGACCTCGGCGCGCAGCGCGGCATCTTTGGTCATCCGGAGCAATGCCGCGCGGAAAGTGGATTCGTCCGCCGCGACATAGGAACGGTTGGCGTCCGAAACCATCGCTGCGACATCGCCTACCGCCGGGCTTACGACGGGCAAACCCGCTGCCATCGCCTCGATCACCGCGATCGGCGCCTGTTCGCTCAGCGACGAGAGCGCGAGCAGATCGAAATGGCCGATCCAGCGTGCGGGCTCGGCCATGAAGCCGGGCATGATGAGCCGGTCCCCCATCCCGCACGCCGCCGCCTCGGCGAGGATCGCCGCACGCTCGGGCCCTTCGCCCACAATGACGAGCCGGACGTTCGCCGGCAGCGTCGCCACGGCGCGCACGAGGCGCGGCAGGTCCTTAACCTTGCGCAGCCCGGCGACGGTGCCGATCACCACCTCGCCGTCGCGCCGCTCGAAGCCCGGGATCGGCACCGACGGCCCCTTGGCATAAGCGGCGGCGTCGATGCCGTTGCGGATCAGATGGGTGCGCGCGCCCGCCTTCCACTCATCGGTCGCGATCCGCTGAAGCAAGGCCGACGGGACGATGACCGACTGTGCGGTGCGCAGCGCCACGCGGCGGAACAGATTGCGTTTCCAGTTGCGCCGGACGCTTTCGTCCTCGTTGAACCCGTCCTCGTGATGGATCAGTTCGGGCATGCTGTGCCACAGGCGCGATACATGGACCCGGCGCGCCATCACCCCGTCCATTGCGCCCCAATTATAGCTGAGAACCAGCTCGAAGCGGGTCATATATTCCGCGAGTTCACGATAGCGCGCAAACGACGGCTTGCCGTGCAGCGGCGGCGCATCCTTGGGAAAATGGACGACAATCCCCGGATCGATCGCGTCACGCGCGCCGAGCGCGCCGGGCATCGCCGACAGGATCGTATGATGCGCCCGGTCCTCCATCAGGTTCATCAACCGGACGGCGCGCGCCTCCTTCCCTCCCAGCGAAAAGCTCGAGTGAAGGTGCAGGATACGGATCGGCCAGGGCGTCTCGGGCTCGTCGGCGCTCACGCTTGCGGGAGCTCCGCAGTCCATGCGTCGATGGCCGCGCGCGCCTCGGGCTCGTCCATCGTCGGCGCATGGCCGACCCCTGGAACCTCGACCAGCCGCGCGCCCGGCAATTCGGCCGCCATCTTCTCGCCCGCCCGCCGCGCCAAAATATCGGACAGCTCGCCGCGCAGGATCAGAAGCGGAATGCCGGCGAGAGCACGATAGGCCGGCCACAGGTCGACCCCCGCATCGCCGCCGTTCGGAACGCGCAGCGGCGCCGCGATCTGTTTGTCGTAATCGGTGACGATGCGCCCCTCGGGGGTCAGCTTGTGCGTACGCTTGGTCACCCGCAGCCAGTCGCGGATATCGTAAGCGGGATAGACCGCGCCGTTCAGTTCGGCAAAGGCGCGCGCCGCGTGAATCCACGTCGGCTGGCTGCCGCCCGCGCCGATATAGTCGCGGATCCGCTCGAGCCCCGCGGTCTCGAGTTCGGGCCCGACGTCGTTGAGCACTGCGCCGACGAGCCGGCCGGGCAGCGTCGCCGCCATCAGCATCGCCACCAGCCCGCCGAGCGAGGTGCCGATCGCCGTGAAACGATCGATCTTCATCTCGTCGAGCAGCGCGACGACATCCTGCACATAGGTCAGCGGGACATAGGTCATCGGATCCTTGGCATAGGCGCTCTCGCCGCGCCCGCGGAATTCGATGACGATCACTTTTCGGTATTGCGCCACATGCGGCGCCAAATCTTCGAAATCGCGCGCATTGCGCGCGAGGCCGGGCATGCACAGTATCGGCGGCGCGTTCTCGCTGCCCTCGGGCCCGGCATAGACGCGCGCGTGCAGGCGGACGCCATCGTGCGACCACCAATATTG
Organism: Sphingopyxis sp. PAMC25046; assembly: GCF_004795895.1. Lineage (NCBI taxonomy): Bacteria > Pseudomonadati > Pseudomonadota > Alphaproteobacteria > Sphingomonadales > Sphingopyxidaceae > Sphingopyxis > Sphingopyxis sp. PAMC25046. Next base: position 1,964,973 of record NZ_CP039250.1, on the reverse strand, counting down.
GTCCGACCAGTCGTGGCGGCTTTCCTGCTGGGCCAATATGGTACGTCCCCTTCGCTTCGCGTTTCGCACGCCCCGCCGCGCGAGACTCGCCCCCCGCGTCTATCGCCAACCGCGCCGCGCGGCGCAAGCAATCCGTCGCGCAGGTTGCCGCAGCCCGCTTTCGCCGATAAGACGCGGGCGACCATGAGCGAGCCTTTGATTTCCTTCGAACCCGCAACCGGCGAAGAGCTCTGGCGCGGGCCGGTCAGCGACGTCGAAACCGAAGTCGAAATCGCGCGCCGCGCCTGGCCCGAATGGGCATCCAAGCCCGTCACCTTCCGCACCGAAACGCTGCGCCGCTTCGTCGACCGGGTGAAGGCCGAGGGCGAGGCGCTCGCCGACCTGATCGCGCGCGAAACGGGCAAACCGCTATGGGAAGCGCGCACCGAAGTCGAATCGGTCGCGAACAAGGTCGATATTTCGGTCAAAGCCTATGCCGAACGGACACCCAATCGCCGGATCGAAGGCGCGATGGGGCTGCGCAACGCGGTGCGCCACAAGCCGCACGGCGCCTTGGCGGTACTCGGCCCCTATAATTTCCCGGCGCATTTGCCCAATGGCCACATCGTCCCGGCGCTGATCGCGGGCAATTCCGTCGTCTTCAAGCCTTCCGAAAAGACCCCGGCGGTCGGCGCTAGACTAGTCGAGCTCTTTCACAGCGCGGGCGTGCCGCAGGAAGTGCTGCGCCTCGTGATCGGCGGGCCCGAAACGGGCAAGGCGCTCGCGGGCCATGAAGGCATAGACGGACTGCTTTTCACCGGTTCGGCGCGTACCGGCCTGGCGCTTAACCGTCAGTTCGCGGGCCAGCCGGGCAAGATGCTCGCGCTCGAAATGGGCGGCAACAATCCGATCGTCGTGTGGGACACTGCCGACATCCGCACCGCGGCGATCCTCGTCGTCCAGTCGGCTTTCCTGAGCGCCGGGCAGCGGTGCAGCAACGCGCGGCGGCTGATCGTGAAGGACGGCCTCGCCGACGCGCTGATCGACGAGGTTTGCAAGCTCGCGAACCGGCTGATCGTCGATCACCCGCACGCCGATCCCGCTCCCTATATGGGGCCCGTGATCGACAATGAGGCGGCCGACGGCCTCACCGAAAGCTTTCTGATCCTGATGTCGAACGGCGGACAGGTAATTCGCCACATGACGCGCCCGGTCGCGGGCCGCCCCTTCCTGACCCCGGGTATCATCGACGTGACCGCAATGCGCGAACGCCCCGATATCGAGCTGTTCGGCCCGCTGCTGCAGGTCGTCCGCGTCGGCACCTTCGAGGCTGCGATCGCCGAGGCGAACAACACGGCTTTCGGTTTGTCGGCGTCGCTGATCGGCGGCACGCCGCAACTTTATGATCAGTTCTGGGCCAATGCCCGCGCCGGGGTGATCAACTGGAACCGCCCCACCAACGGCGCTTCGTCGGCGGCGCCGTTCGGCGGCATCGGCCTGTCGGGCAATCACCGGCCAAGCGCCTTCTATGCCGCCGACTATTGCGCCTATCCGGTCGCAAGCTCGGAAAGCGATGCGATGCGCGCCTCGATCGGCGTGGGACTGCGCGATCCCGAGGGATCGCGGCTGGTGACGAAGAAATATCTGTAACCCCATTTTCGTCATGCCGGACTTGATCCGGCATCCATTCCGGCGACGAAGCCATGAACCCCGGATCAAGTCCGGGGTGACGAGAGTGGTGGAGCGGCAATTTTACCTTCACCACCGTCAATAAAGCCTGCTTTGCCAATCGCGGCCCGCGCGATCATCTATCCTGCATGGCAAAGACTCTCCCTCCTGCGGGCAAGCTCTGGCTCGTCGGTGCCGGTCCCGGCGATCCCGACCTGTTGTCGCTACGCGCCGCGCGCCTGCTCGAAAGCGCCGACCTCATCGTCCACGACGGGCTCGTCGGCGAAGGCGTGCTCGCACTGATCCCGGCGCATATCGAGCGGATCAGCGTTGCGAAGCAGCGCAGCCGTCACACGATGAAGCAGGAATTGATCAATGAAATGCTTGTGCGCGAGACGCTTGCCGGCAAGCAGGTCGTGCGGCTGAAGGGCGGCGATCCCTTCATCTTCGGCCGCGGCGGCGAAGAACTCGACGCGGCACGCGAAGCCGGGGTCGCCTGCGAGGTCGTCCCCGGCATCACCGCCGCCGCGGGTTGCGCCGCGCAGGCTGGCCTGCCACTCACCCACCGCGAAGATGCGAGCGCGGTGAGCTTCGTCGCCGGCCAGTGCAAGGATTTGACCGATCAGGATTGGTCGGGGCTCGCGGGACACGGCCGCACGCTCGTCATCTACATGGGCCTCGCGACCGCGCACGCGATCGCCGACAAGCTGATCGCCGACGGCGTTTCGCCGGACCTGCCGATCGCGATCGTCGAGCGCGGGACCACCGACGACGCGCGTGTTCTCCGCACGCTGCTCACCGATCTTGGCGACCTCGTCGCGCGCGAGAAGGTCGCCAGTCCGGCCCTCATCATCGTCGGCAAGGTTGCCGCGCGCGCCGACGCTCTCGACTGTCTGGGCGCACCGGGCGTCGCCGCAAAGATCGAAAATACAAGGGACTTCACATGAAACTGCTCACGGGCAACGACCTGAAAACGGGATTTGTCACTTGGTGGACGGGCGCCGACTGGTCGCTGCACATCGAGGACGCCGCCGATGTCGGGGAACATGGCGAGGCGATCCTCGCCGCCGAGGAAGGCGCGCGCCGCGTCAACGCTCCCTATATCATCGCGGGCGAAGCGACGCCCGATGGCCCGCGCCCCGCGCATATCAAGGACCGTATCCGCGCATTGGGGCCAACCGTACGCCCCGACCTGACACTGAAACCCGCTGATCCTGCGGCCGGCGACTGGGTGATCTGACATGTACAAATATGACGAATATGATCATGCGATGGTCGCCGCCCGCATCGCCGAATTTTCGGACCAGGTGAAGCGCCGTCTTGCCGGCGAGATCACCGAGGACCAGTTCAAGCCGCTGCGGCTGATGAACGGCCTCTACCTCCAGCTTCACGCCTATATGCTGCGCGTCGCGGTGCCCTATGGCACGCTCGACAGCCGACAGATGCGGATGCTGGCGCATATCGCGCGCAAATACGACCGCGATTATGGCCATTTCACCACGCGCCAGAATATCCAGTATAACTGGATCAAGCTGGAGGACGCGCCCGCGATTCTCGAAGACCTCGCGTCGGTCGAAATGCACGCGATCCAGACGAGCGGCAATTGCATCCGCAACATCAGTTCGGACCAGTGGGCCGGCGCGGCTGCCGACGAGATCACCGATCCGCGCCCGTGGGCCGAATTGCTCCGCCAATGGTCGAGCTTTCACCCCGAATTCAGCTATTTGCCGCGCAAGTTCAAGATTGCGGTGATCGCAGCCGACGAGGATCGCGCCGCGATGCGCCTTCACGACATCGGCATCCAGATTGTCGAAAAGGACGGGCAGCACGGCGCCGCCTTCTACGTCGGCGGCGGCATGGGCCGCACCCCGATGATCGCGCCGCTGATCAAGGATTTTGTCCCGCTCGAAGACATGCTGAGCTATGCTGAGGCGTGCCTGCGCGTGTACAATCGCTACGGCCGCCGCGACAATATTTACAAGGCGCGTATCAAGATCCTGCTCCACGAGCTCGGCGCCGACGAATATCGCCGCCAGGTCGAGGAGGAATTCGCGCATGTGAAGTCGCTCGGCATCGACCCGCCAAAGGCCGAGTTCGACCGCATCGCTGCGCAATTCGCTTCGCCTCCGCTCGACGCTTCGGCTTCGGACGAAATCGACCGCAGCGATCCCGACTTCGCCGTGTGGGTCGACCAGAATGTCGCCGCACACAAGGTACCGGGCCATGCGATCGTCAATATCAGCCTGAAACCCGTCGGCGGCATCCCCGGCGACGCCAGCTCGGCACAGATCGACCTGATGGCCGACCTCGCGGAGAAGTACAGCCACGACGAACTGCGCGTCACCCACGCGCAGAACATCGTGCTGCCGCACGTCCGCAAGGCCGACCTCTACGCGATCTGGCAGGCGCTCGACGCCGCCGGGCTCGCGACGCCGAACCTCGACCTGATCAGCGACATCATCGCCTGCCCCGGGCTCGACTATTGCAGCCTTGCCAACGCGCGCTCGATCCCGGTCGCGCAGAAGATCGCGACGCGCTTTTCGGACCTCGGCCGGCAGAAGGAACTGGGCGAACTCAAGCTCAAGATTTCGGGCTGCATCAACGCCTGCGGGCATCACCATGCGGGCCACATCGGCATCCTTGGGGTCGATCGCAAAGGCACGGAAAACTACCAGCTTTTGCTCGGCGGATCGGGCGCGGAGGATGTGTCGCTCGGTACCATCACCGGTCCGGGCTTCGACGAGGACGGCATCGTCGATGCGATCGAGCGCGTCACCGACAAATATCTTGCCGAACGGACCGAAGGCGAGCGCTTCGTCGACACCTATCGCCGCGTCGGCATGGCCCCCTTCAAGGAGGCGATCTATGGCTGAGCGCGACGCGGTTTTCCCGCCCGAACCCCATGCGCTCTACGAGGCGCATCGCTATTCGCCCGCGATCCGTTCCAACGGCTTCCTGTTCGTATCGGGGCAGGTCGGCGCGCGGCTCGACGGCTCGCCCGAACCCGACCTTGCCGCGCAGGTGCAGCTCGCCTTCGACAATCTGAACGCGATCCTGAAGGCCGCCGGGTCGAGTTTTGAAGAGGTGGTCGACGTGACGCTGTTCATGATCGATCCCGACCGGAATTTCGACACGATATTCCCGGTGCTTGGGGCGAATTGGGGCGGAAAGCCCTATCCGAACATTACGGCGGTGGGCGTGACCTGGCTGTCCGGCTTCACCTTCGAAATCAAGGTGATCGCGCGCATCCCGGGAGAAAGCGAATGACTGATACGGCCCTTCAATCGGGTGAGGAACCCTGCGTCACGCTCGACGCTTTCCTGTCGCAATCGAACGCGACCGCGGTGCGGCTCGAGCCCGACGAGGATGCGCGCGCGCTGATCCCGCATCTGGACCGGCTCGCGCTGATCGAGGTCGCCTTTCCCAAGTTCCGCGACGGTCGGGGCTATTCGTCGGCGCGCATCCTACGCGAGGCGGGCTATACCGGCGAACTGCGCGCTCAGGGCGACGTCCTCGTCGACCAGATCGCCTATATGAAGCGTTGCGGCTTCGACAGCTTCGCGCCCGAAAAGGCGCTCAATCCCGCCGATGTCGAGGCGGCGCTAACGCGCTGGCCCGAACATTATCAGGGCGCCGCCGACGGTGCGGTGCCGATATGGAAATTAAGGCATGGCTGACGTGAAACACTCTCTCCCCAAAGCCGGCGAAGACCGCACCCGCGACCGCATCGACGTCGCGCCGCGCTTCACGCAAGCCGACGTCATCCGGCTCAACAATTTGTTCCGCGGCCAGGACGCCGCCGAAATCGTCGCGAGCGTGATCGGTGCGGGCCTGCTCGGCGAAACCGCGATCGTCTCCAGCTTCGGGGCCGAAAGCGCGGTGCTGCTCCATCTCGTGGCACAGACTGCGCCCGGCATGCCGGTTTTGTTCCTCGACACCGGCAAGCATTTCCCCGAGACTCTCGCTTACCGTGACGAGCTGGCGGCGAAGCTGAATCTCAACATCGTCAACCTGACCCCCGATGCCGAAGACCTCGCGCAAAAGGACGCGACCGAGCTGCGCTGGTCCTACGACCCCGACGGCTGCTGCGAAATCCGCAAGGTCAAGCCACTCGAAAAGGCGCTGACCGATTTCGACACGTCGATCACGGGCCGCAAGGGGTTCCAGTCCGCGACGCGGCAGGGGCTCGCGCGCTTCGAGCTCGACGGCTCGACCGGCCGGCTCAAGTTCAACCCGCTTGCCAACTGGACGCGCGAGATGCTCGACGATTATTTCGCCGCGCACGACCTACCGCGCCACCCGCTGGAAGCCGAAGGCTATCCGTCGATCGGCTGCTCGCCCTGCACGTCGAAGGTCAAGCCCGGCGAAGACCCGCGCTCGGGCCGCTGGCGCGGCTGGGACAAGACCGAATGCGGCATCCACAGCGAAGTTACCCCGGTCGACGACGATCCGGCGAACGATCCGGCCTTCTAACTCGACCTATTCATAATCATCATAGGCCATGCTGTCGTCGGCGAGGTCGCTGAACTTGGTCGTCTTCGCTTCGAAGTGCAGGCGCACCTTGCCGGTCGAACCGTGACGCGATTTGGCGACGATGACTTCGGCGAGGCCGAAGACGCGCTCCATCTCGGCCGCCCATTCCTCATGCTGTGCGTGGATTTTCACGTCGTCGCCCTCGACCGGGCGTTTGGGCTCGCGCGCCGCGACATAATAATCCTCGCGGAACACGAAGAGCACCATGTCGGCATCCTGTTCGATCGAGCCCGATTCGCGAAGGTCGGAGAGCTGCGGACGCTTGTCCTCGCGGCTTTCGACCTGGCGGCTGAGCTGCGAGAGCGCCATCACAGGGACATTAAGTTCTTTCGCCAAGGTCTTTAAGCCACGCGAAATTTCCGAAATTTCCTGCACGCGGTTATCGCCGCTTTTCGACGAGCCCTGCAAGAGCTGGAGATAGTCGACGACGATGAAACCGATGCCGTGGCGCCGCTGCAGGCGACGCGCGCGCGTGCGCAGCCCCGCGATCGTCAGCCCCGGCGTATCGTCGATGAACAAAGGCAGTGTCTGTAGCGCTTGCGCCGCGCGGCTCAATTGCTGGAACTGCTCCTTGCTGATCTTGCCCATGCGCAGCGCTTCGCCCGACACGCCCGATTGTTCGGCGAGCACGCGCGTCGCGAGTTGGTCGGCCGACATCTCGAGGCTGAAGAAGGCGACCTTTGCGCCCATATTCTTCTCGGGCGGAATGCCGTCTTCCTCGTCGCGGCGCCAGCGTTCGGCGGCATTATAGGCGATGTTGGTCGCGAACGAGGTCTTGCCCATGCCCGGGCGGCCGGCGAGGATCATCAAGTCCGAATTGTGCATGCCGCCGATCTTGGCGTTCATGCTCGCGATCCCGGTGGTGATCCCCGACAGATGCCCACCAGAATTGAGCGCCCGCTCGGCCGCCTGCAGCGCGGTGAGGCTCGCCTGGCTGAAATTCTTGACCGACCCCATCTCGGCCTCGCCGCCCGCGACACGGTAGAGCGCGGTTTCGGCCTCCTCGATCTGCGCCTGCGGGTCGACGCGCTCGCTCGTGTCGAGCGCATTGTCGACGAGTGTGCGCCCGACCCCCGCAAGTTCGCGAAGCAGCGCGAGATCGAAAATCTGCCGGGCAAAGTCGCGCGCGCCGATCAGACCCGCACCGCTGCCGGTCAGCTGCGCAAGATAACCGACCCCGCCGACCGCCTTCATCGCCTCGTCGGCCTCGAAATAAGGCTTCAGCGTCACCGGTGTCGCGATGCTGTTGCGCTCGATGAGCGCCATCGTCTGCTGAAAGATGCGGCCGTGAAGCGGTTCGAAGAAATGGTCGGGGGTCAGCGCAACCGGCAAATCCTCGACGACTCGGTTGTCGATCAGGATCGCGCCGAGAAACGCGGCCTCGGCTTCGATATTACGGGGTAATTGGCGTTCGTCCCCGGTGTTGGCCGGGGTCGGGATCAGGGCTAGCTCAGGCATGGCGACCTTCATGCGGTGCCGCTTCGGACGGCGCAACAGGTGATGCCCGACAGGCTATCATAACTGTGGGTTGCTGTGAATAAGTCGCCCCCTTGCCCTTCGCGGCGCGCCAAGTAGAAGCACAGGCAGCATGAGCGACGCAGACCCCTCCAAACAGCGGATCATTTCGGTCGAGCTCGACGAAGGGTCGATTGTCTGGCGCAATCCCGACGTCGAGCAGGAACGCCGTGTCGCGATTTTCGACCTGATCGAGGATAATAAGTTCGTACCGCAGCGCGGCCATCCCGACGGCTATGCCGGCCCCTATCGGTTGATGTTGCGTGTCGAGGACGGCCGCCTGATCTTTGAAATCGCGCGCGAAGATGGATCCCCGCTCGAGGCGATCATCCTTGGTCTCGGGCGTTTCCGCCGCCCCATCCGCGATTATTTCGCGATCTGCGATTCCTATTATCAGGCGATCAAGACCTCGACCGCGCAGCAGATCGAGACCGTCGACATGGCGCGCCGCGCGCTGCACAATGAAGCGGCCGAGATGCTGATGGACCGGCTCGACGGCAAGATCGCGGTCGATTTCGACACCGCGCGGCGATTATTCACACTGATCTGCGTGTTGCACATCAAGGGCTGACGATGAAGGCGGGGGCAATCAGGGGCGGAAAGGCAGCAAAGGCCGCGGCGGCATGGCGCGCGAAGGTAGCGCGTCTGTTGCGCCGGATTGGCGCGGTTATCGTGCTGCTGCTCCTAGTCGCCGGCCTCGCGCTGTGGTGGGCGGCGCGCTGGACGCCCGACCGCGCCATCTATCCAACGCAGGGCGTGACGATCGACGCTGGCAACGGCGACGTCCATTGGGGCTCGATCAAGGCCGCAGGCGCCGAATTCGCCTATATCATGGCGACCGACGGATCGGGCGGGGTCGACGCGAAATTCGCCCGCAACATGGCCGAAGCGCGCAACGCGGGGGTTCAGGCGGGCGCGATTCATCGCTACAGCCTTTGTCAGCTCGCGACCGATCAGGCCGCCAATTTCATCCGCCATGTCCCGCGCCGCGCCGATATGCTGCCCGCCGTGGTCTGGCTCGATTATGACGACCGCTGCCCCGACCGACCGACACGCGCACTCTTGCTGTCCGAACTCGCCACATTTCTCGCCCAGATCGAGGCGCATATGGGCAAGCAGAGCCTGATCGCGCCGGGCCCGACGTTCGAGAGCGATTATAAGGTGACGCGGGGAATCGCCCGTACCACCTGGCTGCGCCGCGATTTCTTCGAACCGGATTATGGCGCGCATCCCTGGGCGATGTGGCAGGCGAACGACTATGTCCGTCTGTCGGGCGCCAACAGCACCGTCGGCTGGAACGTGCTGCGCCCGCAAGGAGAGATGCGATGACCAAGACCCGCCCCGACACTCGCGATGCGCTGATCGACGCGGCGCGCGATGCCGCGAGCCGCGCCTATGCGCCCTATTCGGGTTTTCATGTCGGCGCCGCGCTGCTCTTGAAGAACGGCGACGTGGTGACCGGTGCCAATGTCGAAAATGCGAGCTATGGCCTGACGCTCTGCGCCGAAACGGCGGCGGTGGCCAAAATCGCGAACGAGGGCTGGATCGGCGAACTCGCCGAGGTCGCGATCGTCGGCGGGCGTCCCGACAGCGATGCGCTTCTGGGCAGTGCCCCGGTCAATCCGTGCGGGCGCTGCCGCCAGATCCTCAACGAAGCCGCCGAACGGTCGAAGACCGACATTCTCGTCCATTGCGCCTCGGGCGACGGCAAGGCGGTGAAGAGCTACAGGCTCAGCGAACTGCTTCCCGCCGCTTTCGGGCCGAAGGACCTCGGCCTCATCGACTGACCGCTTGCGCAACGCGCGCAGCCCTTACAAGAGACACGCATGGCCATTCTTTCCGATCGCTGGATTCGCGAAGCCGCCCGGACGCAGGGCATGATCGAACCGTTCGTCGAGGCGCAGCGCCGCGACGGCTGCATCAGCTACGGCCTTTCCTCCTATGGCTATGACGCGCGCGTTGCACCCGAGTTCAAAATTTTCACCAACATCGATTCGACCACGGTCGATCCCAAGGAATTCGATCCCAAGAATTTCGTCGACCGCGAAACCGACGTCTGCATCATTCCGCCGAACAGCTTCGCATTGGCGCGCACGGTCGAATATTTCCGTATCCCGCGCGACGTGCTCGTCATCTGCCTCGGCAAGTCGACCTATGCACGCTGCGGCATCATCGTGAACGTCACCCCGCTCGAACCGGGCTGGGAAGGCCATGTGACGCTCGAATTTTCGAACACCACCCCCCTGCCCGCCAAGATCTATGCCAATGAGGGCGCCTGCCAGTTTCTCTTCCTCCAGGGCAACGAGCCCTGCGAGACGAGCTACGCCGACCGCGCGGGCAAATATATGGGGCAGAAGGGCGTTACACTGCCAAAGCTTTGATACCCCGACCCACGCGGTCGCGCTTGCTCCGGACGCGAAAATTGATAACGTTCCCATAGATCAAAAACGGGGATGAGATCATGAAATTCCACGCCGCCGCGGTCACGCTCGCCGCGCTGCTTTGCTCCGCCGCCGCGCACGCCGAAGGCTTTCTGAAGGTCGAGGGCACCGAAATCGTCGACGGATCGGGCAAGCCCGTGATCCTGCGCGGCATGGGGCTCGGCGGCTGGATGCTTCAGGAAGGCTATATGCTGAAGCTTGGCGAAGTCGGGCAACAGCATAAGATCCGCGCGAAACTCGTCGAATTGGTCGGCGAGGAACGGACGGCAGAATTCTACCGCGCCTGGCTCGATAACCATACGACCCGCGCCGACATCGACCAGATGGCGAAGTGGGGTTTCAACTCGGTGCGCCTGCCGATCCATTTCGACCAGCTCACCCTGCCCTCCGACAAGGAACCCAACGCAGGTCAGGATACGTGGCGCGAGGAAGGTTTCCGGCGCATCGACCGCCTGCTCGAATGGAGCAAGGCGAACCGAATCTGGCTGATCCTCGACCTCCATGCCGCACCCGGCGGCCAGGGCAACGACCTCGCCATCTCCGACCGCGATCCCGCCAAGCCCTCGTTGTGGCAGAGCGAGGAGAACCAGCGCAAGACCGTCGCGCTGTGGAAGAAGCTCGCCGCGCGCTACAGGGACGAACCATGGATCGGCGCCTATGATCTGATCAACGAGCCTAACTGGAGCTTCGCGACCCCCGGCAAGGGTAATGGCTGCGACGAGACCGAGAACAAGGCGGTGTGGGCGCTGCAACAGCGCATCACCCGCGCTATCCGCGAAGTCGACCAAAAGCATATCGTCATCATCGAGGGCAATTGCTGGGGCAATAATTACCAGGGCCTGCCGCTGGCGTGGGATGCCAATATGGTGCTGAGCTTCCACAAATATTGGAACCGCAACGACGAAGCGAGCCTCGCCGGAATCAAGGCACTGCGCACCAGCTACAACCGCCCGATCTGGCTCGGCGAGTCGGGCGAGAACAGCAATGCATGGTACCGCGACGCGATCGCGCTCGTCGAGGAAGGCGGCATCGGCTGGAATTTCTGGCCGCTCAAGAAAATCGGCTTCAACCAGCCGCTCGAAATCGTCGCCGGCGACGACTGGATGAAGATCACCCTATGGATGACCGGCAAGGGACCGAAGCCCGTAGCCGACGAAGCCTTCGCCGCAATGATGCAACTTGCCCAGAACACGCGCTTCGACCGGAATATCCCGAAACCCGATGTCATCGACGCGATGTTCCGCCAGCCGCACGACCCGACTTACCGCGCGTTCGCACCGCGCACTTTGGCAGCGGAGCCGCTAACCATCGCGGCCGTGGACTATGACCTCGGCCCGCCGGGCGTTGCCTATGGCGATACGGTAGACGCCAATTATCACGTCACGACCGGCGGCGAACGAACACCGTGGAACAACGGAACCACCTACCGCAACGACGGCGTCGACATTTCTCGCGAAGCCGACGGCACGCCCTATGTCAGCGACTTCGTCACGGGCGAGTGGATGCGCTACAGTGCCGATATCGCAAAGACCGGCCGCTGGACCGTCTCGGCGCGCGTCCGCACGGCGAAGGGCGGCCGCATCGGGATCGACGAAACTGGCGTGTCGGTTCCGGCCAGCACCGCTTGGCGGACCGTGAAGCTCGCCGACATCGATGTGCCTGCGGGCCCCGGTGCCGCGACTCTGCGGGCGCTCGCTTGCAGCGACTGCGAGGTTGCCGAGTTGGTCTTCACTCCGCACTGACGGGAACCCATCGCCTTCGCTGCGCGTCCTGTCTGCACAAGCGGCCGGGGCGCGCCAGAGGAGGATAATCCATGTCCATGATCGCCGTCTTTTTCGGCCGCCTGTTCATCGCCGTGATTTTCATCGTGTCCGGGATCAACAAGCTGATCCATGTCAACGACACCAATGCGATGATCGCCGCCGCGGGGCTGCCCGGCGGGCTTGCGATCCCGACCGGACTGTTCGAACTTATCGCGGGTGCCTGCCTCGCGCTCGGCATAGCGACGCGGCTGTGGTCGATCCTGCTCGCGGCGTTCGTGCTGCTGACGATCCTCTTTTTCCACCGCGAGTTTACCGATCCGGTGCAGGCGATGGCGGCGATGAAGAATCTCGCGATTGCGGGCGGCCTGCTCTGCCTCTTCGGTTATGGCAACACGCGTTGGAGTTACGACGCGCTGCGCCAGCGCCGCCGCGACGAACTCGCCACGCACCGGGCTCAACAGCACGCGACCGATGCCGAACTGCGCGCCGCGCGCGCCGAGGGCCGGGCAGAAGCGGCCGGCGCGCCGGTGGTGGTCGAGAAACGCCCCTTCTGGCGTCGCTGACGCTTCGCGCTTGGCATCGTGGTGCGTCTGCGCTAGCCTTCACTTAACGTTTACGTAAAGGGAGGGTTTGCCATGGCGTCCCGCGATTTCGACATCGTCGTCTACGGCGCGACGGGCTTTACCGGCCGCCTCGTCGCCGAATATCTCGCGCACCATTACAAGGGCCGCAAGGACGGGCCGAAATGGGCGATGGCGGGGCGCAGCCTCGACAAGCTTGCCGAAGTGCGCGACCTGATCGGCGCCGACGAAAAGACCCCGCTGATCGTCGCCGATGCGAGCGATCCCGCGAGCCTCGACAAGATGGCGGCGAGCACGAAGGTCGTGCTGACCACCGTCGGCCCCTATCAGCTATACGGCAGCGAACTCGTCGCCGCCTGCGTCCGCGCGGGCACCGCCTATGCCGACCTCTGCGGCGAACCCGGCTGGATGCGCGAGATGATCGACGAGCACGAGGCCGCGGCGAAGGCGTCGGGCGCGCGCATCACCTTTTCCTGCGGCTTCGACTCGATCCCCTTCGATCTCGGCGTCTCCTTCCTGCAAGCCGAGGCTGTCAAACGTCACGGCAAGCCCGCGCCGCGGGTGAAAGGCCGCGTGCGCAAGATGGCGGGCGGCGCATCGGGTGGCACGATCGCGAGCCTCACAGAGACGTTAAAGGCGATCGCCAAAAAGCCCTCGCTCGCACTGCTGCTCAAATCCTCTTTCGCGCTGACGCCGGGCTTCGAGGGCCCCGCGCAGCCGACCGGGCTGATCCCCGAATATGACGGCGCGACGGGTACCTGGACCGCCCCCTTCGTGATGGCACCGATCAACACCAAGAATGTCCACCGCACCAATTTCCTGCTCGGCCACAAGTGGGGCGAGGATCTGGTTTACGACGAGATGGTGATGACGACGATCGGCGACGCGGGCAAGGCAATGGCCGAAGCGATGGCGAAAGCGAATCCGTTCGGCGAGTCGACGCTCCAGCCCGGCGAAGGCCCGAGCAAGGAAGAGCGCGAGAAGGGCTTTTACGACATTCTCTTCATCGGCGAATATCCCGACGGCGCCACAGTCCGAGCGAGCGTTCAAGGCGACCGCGACCCCGGATATGGCTCGACGTCGAAGATGCTCGCCGAAACGGGCATGGCGCTGCTCGAAAACAAGGGCGCGGGCGGCGTGTGGACGCCCGGCGCGCTGCTCGGTGATGCGCTGATCGCGCGGCTGACCGCGAATGCGGGCCTGACGTTCCAGATCGAGGACTAATTTCGGCTCCGTTCGTGCTGAGCTTGTCGAAGCACCGTTCTTCCATGCTTCAAAAGAAGAGCGGCCCTTCGACAAGCTCAGGGCACGCCGGCTTTATGGTGAAATGACATTATGACTTCCGCTTCTCCATCCGCCCTCGACACCCTTCTCTCCACCCTCCACACCGAAGACGGCGTGGCGAAGGCGCATATCGACGAAGGGTGGATGCAGGGCCGCACCGCCTATGGCGGGATCAGTTCGGCGGTCGCGCTCGCGGGCGCTATGGCGCTTCACCCGACCGAGACGCCGCTGCGCTATGCACAAATCAGCTTCGTCGGCCCGGTCGGCGGCGATTGCACCGTCAAGACGCGCGTGCTGCGCCAGTCGAAATCCTCGTTGTTCATCGACGCCGGCGTCTCGAGCGACCAGGGTTTCGGCACCGCCGCGGTCTTCGCCTTCTCGCCCGACCGGGAAAGCCATCTCGACCATAACCGGCTGGCGATGCCCGATGCGCCCGATCCCGAAGCGCTGGCACCGGTGCCCGAACATCATGCGCGGCCGTCGTTTACGCGCCATTTCGACATGCGCCCGACGACGGGCCCGCGCTTTGCGTGGAAAAGCGAGGTCGGCGAATATCTGACCTGGGTGCGCTTCGTCGAGGAGCCCGCGTGCCATCCCGCCATCGCGCTGCTCGCGATGGGCGACGCGCTGCCCCCTGCCGCTATGGCGCTGTTCAGCCAGTTCGGCCCGATCAGTTCGATGAACTGGACGGTGAACATGCTCACCGGGACGCCCAAAACCGACGACGGATGGTGGCTGCTCTCGGCGAAGACCGGCTATGCGCGCCACGGCCTGTCGGTGCAGGACATGATGCTGTGGAACCGCGCCGGCGAACCGGTCCTCAGCGGCAGCCAGGCGATCGCAATCTACGCCTGAACGGGCAGCGCAATCACCGCATCGAGCCCGCCGCCGGGACGGTTGGACAAGGTTAGCGAGCCGCCTTCGCCTTCCGCGATGTCGCGCGCGATCGACAGACCCAGCCCCGCGCCGCCGGTCGCGCGATTGCGCGACTGTTCGCCGCGGGCAAAGGGCTCGATCAGCGTCCGGATCTGCTCGTCGGTCAGGCCGGGGCCGTCGTCGGATACCGCGATCCGCGCCGTCTCCCCTTCGACGCGCACCGACAAGCGCGCCCGCACGCCATAGGCCACGGCATTGTCCGCCAGATTGCGCAAGGCGCGCTTGAGCAGCATCGGCCGCGCCAGCACGGAAACATCGGCGACGTCGGCGATCGCGACGTCCCGACCACGCTCCTGATAGTCCGCCGCCAGTTCGCCGATCAGTTCGCGGAGCGGAATGCGCTCCTGCGCCTCGGTCCCCGCGCCCGAGCGCGCCAGCGCCAAAATGTCGCTCAGCATCGCGGTCATTTCCTCGATGCTCGCGATCATCTTGTCTCGCAGCGCCTCGTCCTCGACCTGCTCGACGCGCACGCGCAGGCTGGCGAGCGGGGTGCGCAGGTCGTGTCCGACGGCGCCGAGCATTCGGTCCTTGTCGGACAGCATCGTCGCGATCCGCGCGCGATAGGCGTTGAAGGCGGCGATGAGGTCGCGCATGTCCGACGGTCCCTCCTCTTCGAGCGGCGTGGCGTCGCGCAGCGCGGGGTTTATGCGCGCCGCGCGCGTCAGGTCGCGCAAGGGCCGTGCGACGCGCCACGCGATCAGCATGATAGGGACGAGCAGAAGTAGGTAGAGCGACAGCGTCTGCCACAGAAGAAAACCCTGCAACCGGTCGCCGCCGATCTGGATCCTGCTGCGCACCGTGACATAGCGGCCATCGATCTTTGCCGAGACGACGACGATCCTGCCCGGAAAGCCGGACCGGCGCGGGAAATCGGCGCGCGGCCCGTGCGACCGGACAGGCAAGGCCCAAGCGTCGACCGTCCCGACCTCGACATCGGCCTCGCGCAGCAGGCCCGAAACATATTCGGCCAGCTCGGGCATCCTCTTCGCGCGGACGGGCACCGCGATCGGCGTGTCGGAAATCACCTGCTTGGCGCTGCGCTCGCGCCGCTCGCCGTCGCGGCGCGCCCGAAAATCGCCGCGCCGGTCGCGTTCGACGGCGTCGATGATCCGCGCGACCGCCATCCCGCCGCCATGCGCCAGAAATTGCTGTTTCTGCCCGCGCACGAGCAGCGCGAAGTTGATCGCCTGCGCGACGAACAACATCACCGCGACGGCAAAGACGAGCTGGCCGACAAGACTTCTCGGCCACAGGCGGAACTTCATGTGGCGGGCCCCATGCGCTTGACCTCGCAGGCGAGCGTATAGCCGCCGCCCCACACGGTCTTGACGATCTGCGGATGCGCGGCGTCGATTTCGATCTTCTTGCGCAGCCGGCTGACCAGATTGTCGATCGCGCGGTCGAAAATGTCGGCCTCGCGCCCACGAACGAGGTCGAGCAGCCGGTCGCGGCTCATCACCTGCCGCGGATGGCGGACCAGCGCGTGGAGCAGATGATATTCGCCCGACGACAGCGCGACTTCCTCGCCCGCTTCGTCGACGAGCACGCGCTCGACCTCGCGCAGCACCCAGGGCCCGAAAGCATAGCTGGTGCCGTTGCTGTCGAGCGCGCGGCCGCCCGCCTGCGTCCGGCGCAGCACGGTGCGGATGCGCGCGACCAGTTCGCGCGGGTTGAAAGGTTTGACGACATAATCGTCGGCGCCGATCTCGAGCCCGATGATGCGTTCGGTATCCTCGGCGCGCGCGGTCAGCAGGATGACGGGAATGCTGCTCGTCTCGCGCAAATGGCGGGTCAGCGACAAGCCGTCCTCGCCGGGCATCATGATGTCGCTCACCACGAGATCGACGGTCTGCGCGCGCAGCACCGAGCGTGCCTCGGCGGCGCTCGCCGCGTCGACGACGATATAGCCCTGCGCGGTCAGATATTCGGCGAGCGGTTCGCGGATCGACGGTTCGTCGTCGATCAGCAGGATGCGCGGCGTATCGCTATCGTTCATCGTTTTTCCGTCAAATGCTAGTTCGCCCACCGGCCCGCGAGGACCGGTGGGCGATAGCTGGCAGGGACCGGCGGCAAAGGCAATGCCGGGAGGGGGATGGCCTGTCGTTACCAAAAGGCCCCTGCCAAATCGCTTATTCGCCGGTCGGAGCCGCGCCGCGCTTGGCACGCCATTCGCCAGCCTTGGCTTTCCACGCCTCGCGCTGCGCTTTGCGTTCCTCGGGCGTCACCTGACCGTCCTTGTTCGCGTCGGCGGCGTCGAAGCGGGCGAGCGCCGCGGTCTGGAATTCGGCCTGGCTGATCGCCTTGTCGCCGTCGGTGTCGGCCTTGCCCATCATCATGCCATGGTGACCGCCACGCTTTCCGTGATGGCCGCGCATGCCGTGGCGCTTGCCCTTTCCGGCCTCGCCGGCCTCGGCGCGCCTTTCATCGCGCTTGGCCGCGCGGTCGGCGCCATGCTGATCCCATTCGGCCTTGCTGATGCTGCCATTGCCGTCGGCGTCGAGCTTGGCGAACATCTTCGCCTGGCGCTCGGCGCGCTTGGCGGCGCGATCGGCGGTGTCGAGCTTGCCGTCCTTGTTGGCATCGAGCTTGGCGAACATTTCCGCCGCCTTGGTCTGCACCTCGGCGCGGGTCTGCGTCGCGTTCCGATCACCGCCGGGGGCAGCGAGGACGGGCACGGCGATCAGGGCCGCGCCCAGCGTCAAAAGAGTGATTTTCCTGTTCATCTAACGAACTCCTTCGAGGGACCTTGCGGGGAGAGCCGGGTCCCGATGAAGCCGTTTTAGGAGCGATTTGTCCCAGCCGGGTGCCGGATGACCGAAAAAATGTCGCAAAATGTCGCAGAACGGGCGCGCCGTTCATGGGGGCGCAAGCAGAAGGAGCCGGCCGCGCCAAGCGCGACCGGCCCCGACCTATGCTCAATTCAGGACCTGTCAGGGACTGACAGGCGAATCCTCGTCATTATCGGCGACGAGGATGATCGCGCCAACGCCGACCAGCAGGCCGACCAGACCGATGATCCAACTCGAATTGCCCTCGAGCTCGCTCGCGCCCTCGACGGCCGAAGCCGCGCGCGGGGCGCTCGCTGCGGCCGACGCCGCGACCGGGGCCGCCACGACCGACAGGGCCGCAAAAGATATCGCCGTCTTCTTGAAAATATTCATCTCATTCTCCGTCGCTGGACATGTCCCTACCCCCAAGTAACGACCGAGCGGCCGCCATTGATCCGCGCCCAGAGGCCATTCGTCGCGGAAGTCGGACGGATGGACCGGCGGCGGCTATGTCGAAGTAACGAAAAGTTTCGCAATCGCGTCAGCATGTTGCGGCGGCAACCTCGTATCTCTACGCTCCCGTCGCCTGACAAGAGGGAGACTCGCATGACCGACACCGTGCCCGATCGACGGACCGTCCTTGCCGCGATGGGCGGTCTTGCCGTCGCCGGCCTCGCTCGCCCCGCGGCGGCCGAAGCAAGCGCCGACGTGCGCCTCGACGCGCTGCTCTCCGCGCAATTCGAGCAGGGGCTGCGCGACGAGCCGACGCGCGCCACTTCGCTCGGTATTGATACCGGCGCCCGTGCCGCGCTCCGGGCAGAGTTTCCAGACTGGTCGCCCGCCGCGCGCACGGCACGTAACCGCCAGATCGATCGCGACCTCGCCGCGGTCCGCGCGATCAAGCCCGAAACGCTTGGCGACGCGGCGCGGATCGCGCACGACAGCGCCGAATTTGACCTTGTGGCGCGCCAGCGGCTCGCCCGCTTCACCTATCACACCGGCGGTTTCGGGCACCGGCCCGGCCCCTATGGCGTGACCCAGCTCGGCGGCTTCTACACCGGGGTCAGCACCTTCCTCGACAGCCAGCACCCCGTCGCGACAAAGGCCGACGCCGACGCCTATATGGTACGGCTGCAGGCGATCCCGGCGCTGTTCGACGCCGACACCGAAATCGTCAAGGCGAACGCCGCGATGGGCGTCGTCGCGCCGCGCTTCATCCTCGATCAAGCACTCCAGCAACTCGCCCGCCTCCGCGACGGCGAGGTCGCGGACAAGACGCTCGTCGCCTCGATCGCGAAGCGCAGCACGGCGATCGGCCTTTCGGGCTATGGCGAGCGCGCCGCCGCGGTCTTCGCAGGCCCGATCCGCGCCGCGCTCACCCGTCAGATCGACGCGCTAACCGCGCTGCTCTCGCTCGCAGGCACCGACGCCGGCGTCGCGCGCCTGCCCGATGGCGAGGCCTATTATGCCGCGACGCTCGCGCAGCATACGACGACCAGCCTCGACGCCGCCGAAATCCACCGCATCGGCCGCGAGCAAGTCGCCGATCTGACCTCGCGGATGGACGAACTGCTCAAGGCGCAAGGTTATACGAAGGGCAGCATCCGCGACCGCCTGAACGCGCTGGGTAAGGCCGAGGGGCAGCTTTTTGCCAACGACGATTCGGGCCGCGCCGAAATGCTCGCCTATCTGAACGGGCTGCTCGGCAAGGTTCGTGGCCGCCTGCCGCAGGTGTTCAGCCGTATGCCGAAAGCGCCCTATGAAATCCGCCGCGTCCCGCCCGAGATCGAAATCGGCGCGCCGGGCGGCTCGGCGCAGGCTGGAACCCCCGACGGTTCGCGCCCGGGCATCTTCTTCATCAACCTGCGCGATACCGCCGAATGGCCGCGCTACACCCTCCCCACCCTCGCCTATCATGAAGGCGCGCCGGGACATTTGTTCGAAGGGGCATTGAAGTTCGAGGACAGCGAACTGCCGCTCTATCGCCAGGCGGCGTCGGTCACCGCTTATGGCGAAGGTTGGGGCCTTTACGCCGAACAGGTCGCCGACGAGCTTGGGATGTATGACGACGATCCGCTCGGCAAGATTGGCTATCTCGCTTCCTACGCCTTTCGTGCGTCGCGCCTCGTCGTCGACACCGGCCTTCATTCGATGGGGTGGAGCCGCGAGCAGGCGATCGATTATATGGTTGAAAATTCGTCGAACTCGCCGAGCGCGTCGCGCACCGAGATCGACCGCTATATCGTTTATCCGGGGCAGGCCTGTTCGTACAAGGTCGGGCAGATCGCGATCAGCCGCGCGCGCGACGCGGTGTCGAAGCGCCCCGGCTATGACATCAAGCAGTTCCACGATGTCGTGCTCGGCGCCGGGCGCATCCCGCTCGCGGTGCTCGAACGCCGCGTCCTCGCGGCATTTCCGGCCTAGAAAAGAGTAAGCCCCGTCGCATTTCTGCGGCGGGGCTTCCCTAGACTTCGTCCGAAGACAGAAGTCAAATTCCACTCTCTCTTTCGATCGAGCAGACAAATGAAACGCGGCGGATCCCGGATGGTTCCCGACGCGCCGAATCTTTTTAACTTATCTTGCGCGCCGCGGCCGATCCGAGGATCAGGAACAGCACCACAAGCGCGAGACCGACGAAGAACAGGATCTTGGCGACACCTGCCGCCGCACCCGCAACGCCGCCAAAGCCGAGTACCGCGGCGATCAGCGCGATCACGGCGAAAATCAAAGCCCATTTGAACATCTGTCGTCTCCTTGCATTTTTGCATTCGCGCGCATCACCGGTTTCGAAAGCGCATGGCTTTCGAGGGGGGAACGGCCGGTGGCCGCGCATCAAACATCTGATAGTCGATACGAACGCAGAACGACGACGGCCCGCGAAAGTTCCTGCCATCCGACAGATAGCCCCTTGCCTATCCGGCCCGCGATGCGTTTATGCAGGCATCGTTCGAGGGAGTTTCACGCCTATGTCATCGCCGCACCGGCTGATTGCCGCCGCAGCCGCCACCCTGTGCCTATCCGCCGCAGTCCACGCCCAGCCGACCGATGCGGCGCCTATGCAGGGCACCGCATACCTTAACCGGCAAATGGCCGCGCTCGCCGAACGCCATGGCGCCGACGGATGGCGCGTGACCCCAAGCGGGCTGCGCTGGCGGCGCGTTGCAGGCGACGGCAGCGGCGCCCACCCCGGCGCGACCGATGAAGTCACCGTCCATTATGTCGGCACCTTCGCTGACGGCCGCGAGTTCGACAGTTCAGTCGCGCGCGGCGAACCCGCCACCTTTCCGCTCAATCGCGTGATCGACGGCTGGCAGGAAGGCGTCCAGCTCATGGGCGTCGGCGACAAGGTCGAATTCGCGATCCCGTGGCAGCTCGCCTATGGCCCCGACGGAAAGGGCCCGATTCCGGGCGGCGCGACTCTGTTGTTCGCGGTGGAACTGCTCGGCATCGAGCCTGCGGGCTGATTGTCGGGGAAAGGCCTGGAGCGGGTAGCGGGAAACCCGCCTCTAAAGTTATGATTTGAAACGGAAAAAAATTATCCGATTTCGATAAAATTTTAGCCCCAACAGCGGCCCCGAGGCAGTTTTGATGCTCGGGTTTGATGCCAAAACAGGGAATCCGAGACGTCTTAAACACCAGTGATTCGTCTTGAACAAGTGATTTTTTGAGCCAATCTTTTTGGGTCGGATCAACCGCCGTCAGAGAATATTGAATGTACTCACCGCGAACGCGCGAAGGTGTCGGCGATGAAATCCCGGCCAAGCCGCAGGCCGACTGGTTCGACGCTGTGAGCGACGCCGTAGGAGATGTGTGTGGTGACCTCCACACCGAGGCGCCTCAGCTCGCCTTCTGCCATGTGCAGCGCCGCGATCGGAACCACGGGATCAGCCGTTCCATGCACTAGGAGCACCGGCGGCTTTGCGAAGTCATCGTGCGCAATATCGGCCGTGCTCGTTAGCATCCCCGAATAACCCACCACTGCGGCGACCGCGCGCCGCCGGCGGAGAGCTACATGAAGCGCCATCATCGTGCCCTGGCTGAAGCCGACAAGCGCCAAATCTGCCTCGGTCAGCTCATACTGTGCAAGTTTGCGGTCGATAAAGGCATCAATCGCGGGCGCCGCCGAGGCCGCGCCAGCTGCCAGTGCCGACGGTGAGAATCCGGTCAGTCCCCACCATTGGTATCCGGCTCCCATCATTCCGCAGCGCTGCGGCGCATGCGGGGCGAGGAACAATGTGTCGGGAAGCGCCTCTTGCCATTGGGGCGCGAGCGCGATCATGTCTGCGCCGCTTGAACCAAACCCATGAAGCAGCAGCACGATCTTTTTAGGCGAAGCTCCGGAGCGCGGCTTCAGACTCGCGCCGTTGACAATTTTGGACAAGGAATTTTTCCTACAGGCTTGTCGCAGTTAGTTCCTCGGCATTGCCAGATGGCGCCACGGCATAGATCGAGCGACCTTATAGGTAGAAACGCAGCAGCCAACTTTCCAGCCGATGCTTCACATTCCGTTGGCACCGTCGAACACTGGGTGATTTTCGTCGGTTCTGGCCGATTGCCGACGGACTGCTTTCGGTAGAAAATCATGAAAAGCTGACGTTCCGGCTGGAGCTTCAGCAAGAGACGGATGGCAGACCTTTCGCAATGCAAGCAATAGGAGCCGCGCGCGCAAAGTTCATGCCGCGCTGCGACTTCAAAGGCGCGGCGTGTTTAGCGAGCATACTCCAGATCCACGCTTGCCCCAAAAAAAATTGGCCTCTGGCCCGAGAAATCATCCTTTGGCCACGTGGTCGCTTGGAGGCTAGATGTTGTCAGGAGGAATTTTTCTGCTGGCGATTCAACGGGAGGAAGCGGCACAATGCGGCATGCGGGGCGGTCCGGAATTTCATTGCAGCGAAGCCTGATTCTGGCAGGCCTGTTGTGCGTTCAAGGCTTCGTTACTGGCTGCAGCGAGGCTGAGACGCTTAATTCTGACACTAAGGGCCTGACAAAGATATCCGAGACGGCGAGCATTGAGGGCAGGAAAGAGGGCGTGTGGCAACCTCCGGCCGGCCATCAGCAGACGCCCTTGTGGCCTGGAGCCGCGCCGAACATGGAAGATGTCAGACTTCCTCCAGAGTATAGCGAAACGGCAACGAATCCGAAACGCTTCGCCGGACGTCCGGTTACCGGCGTGTTCAACGTCGCCGTACCCACTCTTACAGTGTTTCCAGCCAAACAACCCGGCAATGGCGCAGCGATGCTGGTTTTTCCCGGCGGAGGATTCGCCAAGCTCGCGATCGACCTGGAAGGTAGTGAAGTTTGCGACTGGCTGACTTCAAGAGGCACAACCTGCGTGCTCGTCAAATACCGCGTACCCAAAAGCAACCACCACCATGATGAAGACTGCGATTGTGGCGTGACACCCAAACATCTCCTTGCATTGCAGGACGCGCAGCGTGCGATACGCTTGATGCGCTCGCGCGCCGGTGAACTCGAGATCAACCCCCGCAAGATCGGTGTCATAGGCTTCTCGGCCGGAGGCTATCTGGTCGCTCAGACCAGCAATATATTCGAACCTGCATATGAGCCAGTTGACGAAATAGACAAAGTGAGCAGCCGGCCCGATTTTGCCATCGCAATGTTCCCGGGCCACCTCTGCAGAGCGGGGGGTTCGCTTGATCCTGGTATCAAAGTCACCAAGGCGACCCCGCCAACATTTCTTCTTCAGGCTTGGGACGATCCCGTCGATCCGATTTGCAACAGCATAGTCTATGCGCGAGCGCTGGACGACGCAGGTGTTCCAGCAGAAGTCCATCTCTTTGCCAGGGGAGGGCACGCCTTCGCCATGCGCCCGCTGGGTCATCCCGTCGAGAGATGGCCGACGCTTGTGGAAGATTGGCTCAAGGACACAGGAATTCTTTGAGCGAATGTGGCAATCGATTGCGCCCGAGGTCGGAACCTCATCCCCCGGAACGCTTGTTTCGGAGCGAAATCGCTGCTCTTGGCCGTGTGTGGACGGGCAGCTTTCGGTTCCGAAGCCAAAGAAGCGGACAGATACTCAGCCCATCCAGGAACGTTTCCGAAGTTCAGAGCCGATGAAAATTGCCTGCGCGCAGGCCAGAAGTGCAATCTCGTCGAGCGCTACTTCAATAACTCAAGCATTTCCGCGCCGTCGCAACCCGATATGGCAAGCCGGCGACAACTTCCTCGCCTCAGTCCAACTCGCCGTCATCCATATCAAGGTACGCACTAATGAGACGGTGACCCATTCTTTTATACGCTGGCCGGAACGTCATGCCAACGTAGCGAGCCGGTCACGCAGCCAGACTTGTGCGGGATGGTTGGTGGTCCGGTCATGCCAGATACTGGCGATGGCAAAGCCGGGTATGTGGAGCGGCGGTTCCAGTACCTGCACCCGGTCTGGCCAACCGTCTGCGATCCGACGTGGAATCACCGCAATCATATCGGATCGTGACACGATCTCCGGCACGATCAGGAAGCCCGACGTGGACAAGGCAACAGTACGACGGTGGCCGATCGCCTCAAGCGCCGCATCGGTAGGCCCGGCAAAGCCTCCGCCCAGTTTTGAAACGACGATGTGGTCCAACGCACAGAACAACTCCAGATCAAGGACACCCCGCACGACCGGATGCCCTTGTCGCGCGACCACCACATACTCCTCCTCGTAGAGCCGGCGCTGGCGCATCGCCGCCGGCGCTTCTTCGGGCCTTGCCAAGGCCAGGTCCACCTCACCATGCTCCAACTGTGTCGTGAGCGCCATCACGTCGAGCGTCCGCCAGGCGATGCGGACCATCGGCGCCTCGGCCCGCAAAACGACCGAGTAGCGCGCCAGCAGCGCATATTGGACGTAGTCGCTCGCCGCAATCACCACCGTCGCACGCAGGGTCTCCGGGTTGAACGGCGCTCCTTGCTCGACGACGCGGCGAACACCCTCCAGTGCCTCGTGCAGTGGCTGCATCAGTTCGAGTGCCCGCTGGGTCAGGATCATTCCGCGCTGGCCCGGGATCAGGAGCGGATCGCCCAGCGCCTCACGGAGCCGCGCCAGCCGTGCCGACAAAGCAGGCTGGCTGAGGTTCAACCGGCGCGCGGCTCGTGTGACGTTGCGCTCCTCAAGCAGGGTCTCGAGCGTCACGAGAAGCCCGAGATCGAGGTTTCTGGTATCCATCGTGTCGATAACAACACGTAAAAGGTTCGATTTCAATATCCAAGGCGACTGCACCATTTAAGCCAGGAGCAGGCCTAATCCTGCGACGCATCAATCGACGACCCGGATACCATTTCTCCTATGATAGCTATCCAGGCTTCTCCGCACCAAGGGCTCGACAGCCTGACGCTGGTGGACCTCCCCGACCCCGGCGAACCAGGACCGACCGCCATCCGCAGTCGCCGGCCTCAATTGGACCTGATCCGCCGTGCCGACGCCGTTCACCCCCCCCCCGGTGATCGACCGCTCCTTTCCGCTGGCCGAAATCGCGGACGCCTTCCGGCTCCAGGGATCTGGCGGCTATTTTGGCAAGATCGTCCTCGAATTATAGCAACCCCAACTATCAGGAAGAGATCATTATGAACATTCTCGTTGTTTACGCGCACCCCGAACCCACTTCGCTGACACGGCAGTTGGTCGAGGTGACGGCTGAGACGTTGTCGGCAGCGGGACACACCGTGGTCCATTCGGACCTCTACGGCATGAAGTGGAAGGCGGTGTACGACGCCGACGACTTTCCAGTGCGCGACAACCCCGAACGGTTGTCGTTCATCATGGAGTCGGGCCATGCTTACGCAAGCGGGCATCAGACGCCCGACGTGATCGCCGAGCAGCAGAAGCTGCTCGAAGCCGATGCCGTGATCCTGCAGTTCCCGCTGTGGTGGTACGGCGTGCCCGCGATCCTGAAGGGCTGGATAGAGCGGGTCTATGCCTTCGGCTTTGCCTACGGCTATCAGAATGGCTCCAACGAGTTCCGCTTTGGCGATGGCATCCTCAAGGGCAAGCGAGCGCTGGTCAACGTGCAGGCCGGCGGCCCAGCGGCCGACTATGGCCCGCGCGGTATCAACGGGCCGATCGATCAGCTGCTGTTCCCGCTGACTCATGGCGCCCTGTTCTACCCCGGCATGGACGTGCTCCCGACGCACGTGGTCTATGGCGCGGGTCACGTTTCCACGGCGGAGGAAGTGGACGCGATCAAAGCAGCATGGCGTGTGCGTCTTGCAGGGCTATTCACCGACGCGCCCATCCCCTTCCGGTCACAGAACGGCGGCGACTTCCCTGATCGCCACACGATGGCCGAACATGTTGCGCCGGGCCAAACCGGCCTCGTCGCCCACGTTGCGGATATGGTCGACGCTTGAAGAGCAACGCCGATGTCGCCTGGTTGGTCAGCTCAGATCGCCGGGGCGGCCCTCGAAGCTAGAGGAGATGAAAATGGATGTAGCATTCGTCGGGCTCGGGCAAATGGGCTCGGGCATGGCCGGCAATCTCCTAACGGCCGGTCACCAGGTCACCGTCTGGAACCGGGACCGGAACAAAGCCGAGCCGTTCGCTGCTCGGGGTGCGAAGGTCGCCGCCGGCCTCGCCGCGGCCGCCCAGGCTGGCACCGTCATGACGATGCTGGCCAACGACGCGGCCGTCGAGGCGGTCGTGTTCGGGAACGGCGGACTGCTCGCGGCAGGTCCCGACCTGCTCCATATCTCGTGCAGCACGGTCAGCGTGGACCTCACCGCCAGACTGGCGGCGGCGCACGCCGAGGCGGGACAGCGTTTCGTGTCGGCGCAGGTGCTGGGCCGCCCGGACGTGGCGGCGGCCGGCAAGCTGTCGGTGATCGCAGCGGGCGCCGCGGACGATCTGGACGCAGCACAGCCCTTGTTCGACGCGATCGGGGCAGAGACGCAACGGGTCGGCGACCGCCCGGCGATGGCCGCGGCGGCAAAGATCGCGCTCAACGCCGGCATCCCGGCCATCATGCAGATGCTGACGGAACAGTTCCGCATCGTCGCCGCTCACGGGATCGCCGCGAATCGGATGGCGGCGCTGCTGCTCGAAGTGAACTACGGCAATCGCCTGATCGGCAGCTACGGGCCGATCATCGCGCAAAAGCGGTTCGAGCCGGCGGGATTCCCGATGCGGCTGGGGCGCAAGGATGTGGGCTTGGCGCTCGCGGCGGCAGGCGATGCGGAACTGCCACTGACGGAACTGATCGCCGGACGCATGGACGCGATCATTGGTGCTGGCGGTGGGGAGCGCGATTGGTCTGCGGTCGGCCAGACAGATGGAACGTCGAGGAACCTTACCTGATTCCGGACGGAGACGGAGGGCGCTTTCGTCCACCATTGACCGCCACCATCGGAGAAAACCAAATGCGCATTCTGAAACCGCTCCTGCTCCCGCTTATGCTCGCGGTGCCATTGCCGATGGCGACAGTCCAGGCCGCTCCCGCCGAGGTGCGGGCGGCCGTCGCCGATCCCGGGAGGCCCGTCGAGGCGGTCGCGCTCGACGAAAGCCGCAAGCCCGTCGAGGTGCTGAAGTTTCTCGGGCTTGAGCAGGGCGACCGCGCGCTCGACCTGTTTACCGGGACCTCGGTCCCTTTCACGCACGTCGGCTATTATGCCGAGATCATGGGCCGCGCGGTCGGTCCCAAGGGTGCGGTGGTCGCGTGGGAGCCCGCCAATCTGCTCGACGATGCAGGCAAGAAGAATTTTGCCGACCTGGTCGCGCGCGTTCCCAGCGTCCACCTGATCTCGAGCACCGCCGCCGATCTGACGCTCGACCCTGCGAGCTTCGACTTTGTGCTAATGCACCTCGTCTATCACGACACCTATTGGGAGAACGAACAGTTCCAGTTTCCGCGGATGGACCCGCACGCGTTCCTCGCCAGAATCTTCGCGGCGACCAAGCCCGGCGGGATTGTCGGCGTCGTCGATCACGTCGCGGCGCCCGGCGGCGACACACGCGCGGTCGTCAGAAAGCTCCACCGCATCGAACCGGCGAAGCTCCGCGCGGATTTCGAGCGCGCGGGGTTTAAGCTCGAAGCCGAGTCCGATCTGCTGCGCAACCCCGCCGACGATCATTCGAAGCTGTCGCTCGATCCCGCGGTCCGCGGAAAGACTGACCGCATCATTTACCGCTTCCGCAAACCCCGGTGAGGGCGCCCGCCACCTCCTCTGCCAGTCCGGCCAAATCAGAGCGAAAAACGATGACCACCGAGTATGAATTGCAAGAAGCGCATCCCGCCGACTATCCCGCGGCCATCGAAATGACGAACCGGGCGTATCGCGACATCGCTGGGCAGGCCGAGTGGAAGGTTGAGACGCTGATCCAGGGCACGCGGATCGACGAGTCCCTTTTGCGCGACGATTTGGCCGCTTCGGGTGCACGATTGCTGATCTGGCGAGATACCGCGGGAGCGCATATCGGTCATGTGCGCCTCGACGACAATGGCGATGGATCCTGGTATCTCGCCATGCTCACGGTGAAGCCGGAGATCCAGGACGGCGGTCTCGGCACGAAGTTGCTCGCGGCAGCCGAAGATTTCGCGGTTACCCATGGTGCCCGGCGAATGCGCCTAAGCGTCGTCCACCAGCGCGCAGAGCTGATCGCCTGGTACGAACGGCGCGGGTATGCGCGGACCGGAGAGACCGAGCCGTTCCCCTACGGAGACGATCGGTTCGGCCGCCCGGCCCGGAATGACCTCTTTTTTGAAATACTCGAGAAGGAGCTTTTACGGGGGTGCTGAGGAAGAGCCTTGTACCTCCAACCGAATTGGTTCTCCCAAATTTGGCCGGTCGCGGTCGGGCACCTTTCAAGCGCAGATATCAATGAACAGCAGTGACCCTGGGCCGCGAGCCCGTGCACGGCCCGAAATGGATGCTGCGGTCTTGTTGCTGTAACTGACCGGGCCCTCCGAGCGAATATAAAACCACGATAATTTGTGAGCTTTCCCGGTGCTTCGTGTCCAAAGGCTGTTTTGGATCGTCCACGGCGGAAGGCTGACACTGGCTGGATCGAGGACCTTTCATGATTTGCTGTGCGGCCGTCCGCCTGACAAATTGGCTATTCTGCGTGGCGGCAGCTGTTATCCTATTTACCAATGTCACATCGGCGGCATGGGCCGCTCCGCAGGCGTCTTCTCATTCGATTACGACCTATCACAAGGTGCAAATCGGCGGCGTCGGCATATTCTATCGCGAAGCCGGACCGAAAGATGCGCCGACAATCGTCTTGCTGCATGGTTTTCCGACGTCATCTCGCCAGTATGACGCGCTCATCCCGCTGCTGGCCACTCGATACCACATCATCGCGCCGGATTACCCGGGCTTCGGACAAAGCGACGCACCCGATCCATCCGCCTTCCCCTATACGTTCGATCATCTCGCGAAAGTGATGGATGAGCTGCTGGTACGCCTAAAGGTCGAGCGTTACAGCATGTACCTTCACGATTACGGCGCTCCGGTAGGTTTCCGGATGATGCTGGCGCATCCCGAGCGTCTGGAAACGCTCATAACGCAGAACGGCAATGCATATCGGGAAGGTCTGGGCAAGAAATGGCCCGGAATTGCCGAATTTTGGGCCGATCCGAAAGGCCATCCGGAAGTTCTTGAAACCTTCCTGTCTTTCGAAACCACGATGCAGCGCCACATAGCCGGCACATCGCATCCAGAGCGTTATAATCCCGAAAGTTGGCTTAACGAGTTTGCGCATCTCGCAAAGCCGGGCCAGCGCGAGATCCAGTCCGCCTTGCTCTACGATTATCGGACCAACGTGGCGGCCTATCCGAAGTGGCAGGCTTGGCTTCGCGAACGTCAGCCGCCAACCCTGGTTGTATGGGGAGCCAACGACCCATCCTTCATCGCCGCGGGGGGCGCCGCGTTCAAGAAGGACGTGCCTGATGCAGAAATTCACTTGCTCGACGCGGGCCACTTCGCTCTCAACGAGAAGAACGAAGAGATAGCGCGCCTGATCCTCGACTTTATGGGGAGACATTCGGAATGAGTTTCTCCGGAACAATTTCGCTTCCGGCCGCTGGCGCGACTGCGGGACTATCTGCGGCTGAAACAGCTTCCCCTTCATACCCGCCGATCCGGCATCCACTCAAAACTGCCACTTTGCTCTTGCGATTGCTGCCCGGAGTGGCCGTGTGTGGACGGCCCTCCGTTGGCAAGCGGTTTCTGGATGATGCAGTTGCTGGTTGGTGCAGCCATGTGTCCGGCCTGTGATGCGGCCTTGTCATGCGCCGCTGGCCATGATGCCTTTCGCGCGGATCGGGTCCCGACCAATTTCTCGCACTCGGAGTGCACCGGCCAAAATGGGTTTTCCTGATCCGGCGGTTTCAACCGGCTTTGTGCATCAGCTCCTGTCTGCCCTTCCCAACCTCGGCGACGCCTTCTTGCCCGGCGCCTGATCTCCTATGCGTGCGCGACCTGCGGTTCGCGGTAGTGCTCGCCGCTCGTCATCAGGGCCCAGACCATGCGCGCGGTCTTGTTCGCGAGCGCGACGGCCGCGACCTTCGTGGCGCGCCTCTTCATCAGCTCGATAAGCCAGACCCGCTTGGTCCCGTGTCGTTCTGCGTGACGGATTACCGCCATCGCCCCAACAACGAGCATCTGGCGCAGATATTGGTTGCCCGCACGCGATATGCCGCCGAGCCGCTCCTTCCCGCCGCTGGAGTTCTGTCGGGGGACCAGGCCGATCCATGCAGCAAGGTCACGGCCTGTCTTAAATACCTGGGGATCAGCGACGCTGGCGACGAAGGCGCTCGCAAGCAGCGGGCCGACGCCGGGAATCTCCATCAGCCGCCGCCCGACTTCCGTATCGCGCGCACTCGCCCGGATGCTCCGGTCGTTCTCGAGGATCTGTTCCTTCACGATGGCGAGCTGCGCCCCGAGCATCTCCAGGCAGAGCCGGGCATCGGGTGGGATGCTCTCGTCATCTTTGTCGGCGACTATCGCCAGCAGGCGGTCGAACCCAATGCGACCTACCGGCGCCACGATCCCAAACTCCGACATATGCGCCCGCGTCGCGTTCGACAGCTGAGTGCGCTGGCGGTTGAGCATCAGGCGGACCCGGTGAAGCATCATCACGCTCTGCTGCTCCGGGGTCTTTACTGCGACGAACCGCATCGTTGGCCGCGTCACCGCCTCGCAGATCGCCTCGGCATCGGAAGCATCATTCTTGCCGCGCTTCACGTACGGCTTCACATATTGCGCCGGCATCAGCCGAACATCATGCCCCAACGCGATCAGCTCACGGGCCCAATGATGCGATGTACTGCAAGCCTCGATACCGACCAGGCACCGCGGCAGCTTCGCAAAGAATGGAACAACCCGCGCCCGGCTCAGGCGCTTGCGCACCACGACTTCGCCTGCAGCATCAACGCCGTGGACCTGAAACACCGACTTCGCGATATCCAACCCGACTGTTGCAATCTTCTCCATCGTAGCTCTCCTTCCAGCTCATCCCGCGGATCATACCGCGGGAGGTTGGAGAGCCGTCCACGTCATCAATTTCAGACAGGCGGGTTTCGAGCGCGAATCTCGGAAAGCCGACGTTCACGGCAAAATGGTTGGAGTATTGCGCGACATACTTCCCACCCCCGACGGAACCGCATAGGCTGAGCCGAAGGATGGCCTTCAAAGGCGTGCCGTTCGTTCCCTCGCTTGTGCGGGGATGGGACGGCGGCACGCCCGGCATAAATCACGGGATCGATCGCCTCGGCAACCGACTACGCGGTTCTGCTTTCCGGCTAGCTGTAAAACCGCATCGGTTCGTGACCCGGAAACGTAAGCACAGAACGATCGGTTTCGCACCAAAGATGCCCGGTCGCGCCGCACGTCAGACTTGCGAAATCGTCTTCGGATATGATCAGGATGGGAATAATCGTGCCGTAGAGGTCGTCGGCAACCAAGGCGCCGATCGTTAGGATCGGGTCGGCGCGCGTGGTGATCACGCCGGCCGGCGCGCGCTTCGCGCGGGCAAGTTCGACCAGCGCACTCGATGACGAGGAAGATCCCCGGCTGCCCGGCATCGCCAGCAGTTGATCGGCGAGTATGGCGCCCCGCTGCGGGTGGGAGGCATCGACGATTCGGCCGGTGTGCAGATCGACTCCGCCCCAAAGGCTCAGCGGATCGGAGAGCTTCAATAGCGTCCCGCTCGCCATCCCCTCGATCGATGCGTGTCCACGGATCAGCATGGTGCCGCCACCTTCCCCGTCTCGGCCGACCGGACGCAACGCTCGAGCGTCATCAGCGCGACGCGGCGCCCAAGATTGCCGGGACCGTAATGCGCATATTTGCCGGATGTCGTCAGGATCAGCCCCGATGTCTCACGGACGACCGGCGCCAGATAGGTGCAGGTGTCGACGACGATATTGATGCCAAAGGCGCGCAAGGCGTCGAACGCCGGGTCGCCTGCGATCAGGGCCGCGATCTCGCGCGACGTCGACACAAAGATTTCGGTTGCCGCCGACCGGCGGCGCCCGTCGACCGCCCGATTGAGCAAGGCGAATTCTTGGATCGAATAGTGCGGCGTACCGAGGCAGACGGCCGCGACCGCCTCGCCCTGGGCCGCGCGGCAGAGCGAGGCGATCGCGGCTTCGACCTCCACCGGCGACACGGTTTCGACCGGAACCCCTCGCGTCGGCATGTCCGCGGCCTCGGGCGTCACCCCCTCGGCATGGAACAGCGCGAGCGCGCCCGACGACGCCCCCGTCGCGCCGAGCGCCTTCAACTCGTCCTCGCTCGCATCGATCGGCAAGCCGCGCAAATAGGGAACGATCCCCGGCGCGCGCCGGCCGAAGACATAGCCGACCGCGGCAAAATAGAGATCGCGCGGCAACCCCGTGGCCTCGATCGACGGAAGCTCGAAAACGACCGCGGGCCGCCGCGCCGCGTCGCGGTGCAGGCCCGCCAGCGGGACGCGCCCCGTCAGCGCGGCGCAGAGGTCGGTGAAATCGCCATAGCGGTCGGTGCGCGCGCCGAGTACCGAATTGATGAAGACGATCGCATTGGATTCGGCCCAGGCGACATGTTCGCCGCGCCGCGGACGCGCCATGCGCTGATAGGGCGCGCAGGTCAGCGTCGGCAGACAACCGAGTTGTTCGTGCAGGTGCGTCAGCGTCTCCTGCTCCGCGACGATCTCCGGCGGGCCGCAATGCCAACCAGGGTGCGTGACATCGACCGCCGCGACATTGAGCGTGGTCGGCACGCGCACCTGGCCGCCCAGATCCACGAAGCGCCGGGCGAAATCGATGCTCGATGGCCCATGATAGAGGCATCCGTCGATATGCGCGGACTCGATCGGGATAAAATGCTCGGCGCCGCAGGCGGTGCCGTAACGGACGAGAAGCGCCATGGCGCGCGCGGCTGCCGCGCCATGCTCGCCCGCCAGCAGGGCATGGTCGATCGGTTCGAGCTTCACGGCGCGACATCCCGCACGACGAGTTCGGCCGCCACCAGGTCCTCGATCGCGGTACCGACCGATTTGAACAGAGTGATCGACTTTTCATCGCCCGCGCGGCCCGGATGTACGCCGGAACAGAGCGCCGCAAGATCGGCTTCGATTGCACCCGCGCCGACTGCACCCGCGGCGATCGCCTGCAGCAGGTCTCCCGCCTCTTCCATCGCGCCTTTGCGGGTATCGACGAAAACGCGCGCACGAGCGAACGCCTCGGCATCGGCCTCACACATGTCGGGCCGGAAGGCGCCGATCAGGTCGATGTGCATACCGGGCCGCAGCTTCGCTCCCGCGATCAGCGGTTCGGCCGCGAGCGTCGCAGCCGACACGATATCCGCTACCGCCAATCCCGCCTCGACCGTCGCAACCGCTTCCGCAGGATATCCCTGCGCGCGCGCCGCGCGCGCCGCCGCCTCTGCCTTGGCCGCATCGCGGCCCCAGACCAGAACCCGTTTCAACGCGAAAGCGGAGGCATAGGCTTCGATGATCGGCGCGTTGAGCGCGCCGGTCCCGAGGACGAACAAGATGGCCGACGCCGGCCGCGCAAGCCGCGATGCGGCAAGAACCGAAGCCGCCGCGGTGCGGCGCCGCGTGAGCGCAGCACCATCGATCGCAGCGACCGGCCGGCCCGACGCGCGGTCGCACAGGATATATGTCGACTGGATCGAAGGACGCGCGCGCGGATCGACCATGACGATCTTCGTGCCGATCCGTTCGCTTCCTTTCCACGCCGGCATGACGAGCAGCGACGCCCCGCCCATATCGGCGGCGAGCCGCGGTGGTGCGTGATATTCGTCCGAAGCGAAAGCGTGCTGCAACGCAGCGATCAGCGCGGGCATCGGCGTTGCCCGCGCGACCGCTCCTGCATCGTACCAAGGGATTGTTGCGGCCGTCCCGGTCATGCGCCCGGTGTTCTGAGCTTCAACATCTCGCGCGTCTCGGCGGGCGTCGCGACCTCATAGCCGCCGACGGCGTTCACGAGCGTATAGGCGCGTTCGACGAGTTGGCCGTTGGTCGCCCAGACGCCGCGCGACATATAGAGATTATCCTCCAGCCCGACGCGGATGTTGCCCCCGAGCAGCAGCGTGTGCGCGAGCATCGGCATCTGTTCGCGCCCGATACCGAAAGCGCCCCAGATCGTACCGGGCGCCATCAGGCCCTTCTGATACAGGATCGTCTCGACGCCGTGCGGCGCCGCCCATTGCACGCCGAGCACCATCTGCATCATCGGCGGCCCATCGATCAGCCCTTCCTCGACCAGCTTGTTGCCGAACAATATGTCGCCGGGGCCGAACACTTCGAGTTCGGGCTTCACCCCTGCCGCCTGAAACCGTTTAGCCATCGCGCGCAGCGTGTGCGTCGGGCTGAAATAGATATATTCGGTCGGGCCCTCGACCTGATTGTTCGTAACGATGTCGAGCGTTGCGATCTCGGGCAGCAGTTCCTCGACATGCGCGACGCGCTCGTCGACGCCGACGACGTCGCTGCCCGGCAGCATATGCCCTTCGCGCTCGGGATCGGGCAGGAAATAGGCGCCCATGCCGCACGTCAGGTTGAGCACAATGTCGGTGCCGGTCTGGCGGACGCGGTCGACGACTTCGCGGAAATGAGCGCGGTCGCGATTACCCTCACCCGTCTCGGGATCGCGGACGTGGATGTGGACGATGCTCGCCCCCGCCGACGCCGCCTCGATGCACGCGTCGGCAATCTGCTTCGGGGTGACCGGCATCGACGGATGCTTCTTGTTATAGGGGGCGCCGCCGGTGACCGCGCAGGTCAGGATCGTTTTCTGGTTCATCGTCATTCTTCCCATTCCATGTTGCCACTGACGGCGATGATCTCGCCGGTGATCTTCTTGCCGGCGTCCGAGGTGATGAATTCGACCATGTCCGCGAACTCGGAGAGTTCGACCTTGCAGCGCAGCGACACATATTTGAGATAGTCGTTCTCGATATCCTCGAAGCTGCGGCCCGTCGCGTCGACGTTGCGCTGGACGATGAAGCGGAAGCGGTCGTTGTTGATGATGCCGGGCAGGATTGCGTTGACACGGATTCCCGACGGACCCAGCTCGCGCGCGCTGTTCTTCGTCAGCCCTTCGACCCCCGCCTTCGACGCGATATAGGGCGCGCGGAACGGAATGCCGGTTCGCGTCGAACAGGTCGAAAAATTGACGATCGACCCGCCGCCGTTCGCCTTCAGCATCGGGACGGCGCGCTTCATCGTATAGAACATACCCGACAGGTTGACCGCGATCGTCTTATCCCATTCATCCTCGTCGATATCCTCGATCGGCGCACGCGGGCCCGCCATGCCGACGACGTTGACCAGGATGGACAGGTCGCCGACCTGCGCGCGGACATCGTCGAACAGCGCGTCGACCTCGGCGCGCACGCCGACGTCGGTGACGCTGCCGCTCATTCCCGGATTGGCCGCCAGCGTCGCCGCGACGGCATCGCCGCGCACGTCGCAGATATGCACCTTCGCGCCCTTTTGCAGGAAACGCTCGGCGATCGCTCGGCCGACGCTGTCGCCCGCACCGGTTACCAGCACTCGTTGCATTAAAGTCTCCCTCTGGTTCAGTTTGTTTCGGCCGGCAGCATCAGCCGCTCGGCTATCGCGCGTTCGCGATCGGACAGCGGCGTCGCTTTGCGCGCGCAGAGGTCGAAGCGGGCGGTGACGCCCTCCATGATCGTGCAGGCCGTCGCATCGGGGCGCCGCGACAGGATGGTCCGGTGCCGGATCGACGAACGCCCGACCGACAGGATGCCGCTCGAAAGGACGAGCAGGTCGCCCGCGGTCATTTCGTCGAGATAGCGAATTTCGTGCGAGACATCGGCCCAGCCTGCGCGGCGGCCATCGACCTCGGCCGCGACGGGGCCGAAAAAGCCGAGCAGATGATAGACGGCATTGTCGAGAAGCGGCATCTGATGCTGCACCGACATGTGCCCCATCGCGTCGCAATGCCACGGAAAGACGACTCCGCGAAAGGTTTCGACGGGAGCGCTTCCCACTGATTCTACGGTGATTTCTTGTTCCATGTCGCACCTTTCCGTTGCCGATGGCATCGGACTAATCGCCCGCGCTTGACTTGTCTACACAGATTATACACAATGTGTTCATTGGGTATTCGCACTCTCGTCACAATCCATAAAACGTGCAAAAGGGGACATTATGCGTAGCAAGCTGAAGACTGGATCGGGCCTTGGCGTTCTCGCCGCGCTGCTGTGGACGGCGCCCGCCACCGCGCAGACGGCGGACGAAGACGCGGGCGCCGGGAGCGCGAACGAAATCGTCGTCACCGCGCAAAAGCGTGAGGAACGGCTCCAGGACGTGCCGATCTCGATCACCTCGCTCGGCGGAAAGGAACTCGACGCGCAGGCCAGCGGCGGCGTCTCCGAAGCTTTGCGTTCGGTCGCCGGCATCTCGATCACCAACTCGCCGCAGGGCGGCGGGACGCAGCTCACGATCCGCGGCGTCGCCGCGAACGGCGCGACGCTCGCGGGATCGAGCACGTCGGCCTTCTATATCGATTCGGTCCCCTTCGGCCTTGTCAAGTCGGCGATCCTGCCCGACACCAACGCCTATGACATGTCGCGGATCGAAGTGCTGCGCGGGCCGCAGGGTACGCTCTACGGCGCCAACGCGCTGAACGGCGTCGTGCGCGTCCTCACCAACGATGCAAATCTCGACCGCTTCGAATTCAAGGCACGCGCCGGCGTCGCCGCGACCGAGGGCGGCGACCAGAGCTATCGCGGCGACATGGCCGTCAACATCCCGCTCGTCGAGGACAAGCTTGGCCTCCGCATCGTCGGCGGCTTCGAAAGCGCCGGCGGCTGGATCGACCAGCCCGCGCGCGGCATCAAAAACGCCAACGACACGCGCTCGCGCAACGTGCGCGTCAAGCTCAACGGCCAGCCGACCGACGAATTCAGCTTCGGCCTGTCGGCGTGGATCTCGCGCATCGATCAGGACGCACCCGCCTATGCCAATGACGACGGCAACCAGCTCACCACCGTCCCCCTGCCGCAAAAGCTCAATTATGACGCGTTCAGCGCCAAACTCGGCTACGACTTCGGCGCCTTCGAAGTGTCGAGCGCGACGAGCTATCTCAAATTCACCAACCTCAGCGAGCGCGACTATACCAATCTCGCCGCGAACCAGACGCTCCACACCGAAATCAGCTCGAAGATCTTCACCGAGGAGCTGCTGATCAATTCGACCGGTGGCGGCGACTGGCGCTGGTCGGTCGGCGGCTTCTATCGCGACGCGTCCGACCTTCTGAACCAGACCTTGTTCGTGCTTCCCGCACCGATCAACTTCCAGGACAAGTCGCGCTCGTTCGCGGCGTTCGGCGAAGTCACGCGCAGCTTCATGGAGGGCACGCTCGAAGTCACCGGCGGCCTGCGCTACTTCAAGGACCGCGTGACCCAGATCGAGGTCACCCCGACCACGGGCAATCCGGCCCAGCCGCTCGCGCGCCGCACCGACACCTTCGACGCGGTCACCCCGCGCGCGGTGATCACCTGGCTGCCGAGCCGCAAATTCACCGCCTATGCCTCCTATTCGCAGGGTTTTCGCAGCGGCTTCAACCAGAGCCCGACGATCATCCGCAGCGCGCCCGGCATTCCGCCGGTCAAGGCCGACCGCCTGTCGAACTACGAAATCGGCGCGAAGGGTAGCCTGCTCGACGGCGGACTGACCTTCGATGCCGCGCTCTATTATATCGACTGGAAGGATATTCAGCAGAATCTGAACGTCGATATCGACGGCGTCGTGTTCGCCGCGTCGGTGAACGGGCCGAAAGCGAGCGGCTTCGGCGCCGACCTCGCGCTGACCGCGCACCCGCTCGAGGGGCTCGATATCGGCGGCACGTTCAGCTGGAACGGTCTCGACCTTGCCGGCCCGATCGTGACGCAGACCGCTGCCGGACCCGTCACGCTCTACAACAAGGGCGACCGGCTCGCCTTCTCTCCCGAATATACGGCGAGCGGCTTCCTCGATTATCGCTTCCCGGTCGGGCAGGCGGGATTGAAGGGCGTGCTCTCGGGCTCGCTGACCTATCGCTCGAAGATTCCGGCGCGCCTGCTCGCCGCAGGCGCGGCGCGCTATTTCGTCAGCGACGACCCCTTGCTCGCGCGCGGCAGTATCGGGCTCGAATCGCCCGACAACTGGACCGCGTCGCTCTATGTCGAGAATATCGGCAACTGGAACGGCATCACCCAGCCCCCGACGGACATCAGCCAGGAATATCGCATGCGCCCGCGCACGGTGGGCCTGCAGTTTGAATTCCGTTATTGAGTCTCTTGCAGGGGCCGGAGCGATCCGGCCCCCGCCTTTTCAAAGGTTTGCCCGTGCCTTCCCCGGATTGCGATCTCCCCTCCTCCGCCAACGCCATCGAAGCGCAGGTCCGCGATTATTTCGAGCGCGTCTATCGCCCCGGCGCGGCGCAATTCCATGGCATCGTCCATGTCGCGGCAAATCCGACAAACGGCATGATCGCCTTTTCGGGTCCGATGATGCGCGCCAGCGGCGGCTTCCCGGTCTCCCGCATCGGCCTGCTCGCCCCCGACGGCGCGGTGACCCTGCTGGGCAGCGACGCAGCGAACGACAGCCAGCCGAAATGGTCACCCGACGGCCGCCGGCTCGCCTTCCTGTCCGACCGCGATCATGGCGCAGGCAATTTCCAGTTGATGATCGCATCGGCCGATGCCCTCGATCGCGCCACCGCGCCCGCACCGATCGCCGGCGAGGCAGTGGAAAGCTTCGTCTGGGCAGCCGACAGCGGCAGAATTCTGCTCCAGAGCGCCGACGCCGGTGCCGATGCTGCCGGGTCGGCGGCGACCGCACGCATCGGCGGCGGCGATGGCGGCGAACGCCCCTCATGGATGCCGACCGTCGAAACCGGCGGCCATGACGGCCTGTGGCGCCGCGCGCACATTCTCGACGTCGAAAGCGGGGCGCTCCAGCGTGTCGGCGCCGATGGCCAAAATGTCTGGGAAGCCGACTGGTGCGGTCCCGACGCAGTCGTCGCGATCACCTCGGCCAGCCCGACAGAAGGCGGATGGTATCAAACCGAAATCGCGATCGCCCCCGCGGCGGGCGGCGCGTTCGAACGCTTCGCCGCGCCGGAGGTTGAGATAGCAGGCGTAACCGCCGCGCCCGACGGCAAGACGATCGCGGCGATCGAGGGACGCTTCCACCGCACGGTGCAGCTCGGTTCGCTCATCCTCTACGACCGCGCGACCGGCGCGGCGCGCGAGCCCGATATAGGCGCACAGGTCTCGGCGCTCGCCTGGCGCGATGCGAACCGCCTCTTCTTCGCGGGCTTCGCCGCACCGGGGTCGGTCGCGGGGACGCTCGATATCGCGAGCGATACCACCGTGATTGAATGGCGCGCCTCGGGCACCGCGGGGCGCAAAGTGCCCTATGCGATCCCGGAAGGCGACTACGCCGTCCTCGTTCCCGGCCACGCCTTCGATCGCTATCCCTATCTCGCGCGCTCGACCGCCACGGGCGAGCAGATGCTGCTCGATCTGACCCCGCCCGATCTCGCGCCCGTTCAGGCACGTATGAAACCGGCCGAAGTCGTGCGCTGGCAGGGCCGCGACGGGCTCGACATACTCGGCTATCTCGCGATGCCCCAAGGGGTCGAACGTCCGCCGCTCGTCGCTTTCATTCACGGTGGCCCCTCGCACCTGTTTCGCGACAGCTGGACCTTCGACAACCCGCTCGCCGCGCTGCTCGTC
Source organism: Sphingopyxis sp. PAMC25046 (assembly GCF_004795895.1). Classification (NCBI taxonomy): domain Bacteria; kingdom Pseudomonadati; phylum Pseudomonadota; class Alphaproteobacteria; order Sphingomonadales; family Sphingopyxidaceae; genus Sphingopyxis; species Sphingopyxis sp. PAMC25046. Next base: position 1,925,317 of record NZ_CP039250.1, on the reverse strand, counting down.
GGTTCGGGCTATGCCGTGCTCTTCCCCAATCCGCGCGGCAGTTCGGGACGCGGGCTCGATTTCGCCTCGCGCGTCATCGGCGACATGGCGGGCGAGGATGTGCACGACATATTGGCCGGCATCGACCATGTGATCGCCAATCATCCGGTCGACGGCAGCCGGCTGTTCGTGACCGGCGGCAGCTACGGCGGTTTCATGACCACCTGGCTCGTCGGCCAGACCGGCCGCTTTCAGGCGGCGTGCGCGATCGCACCGCTAACCGATATGCGCAGCCAGTATTTCACCGCCCACCATCCGGAATTCCTGTCGCTCTATTCGGAAGGCGATCCGTACGATGTCGGCGGCACCTTCGACCAGCGGAGCCCGCTGGCGCATGCGAACAAGGTGACGACACCGACGTTGCTGATCGCGGGCGAGATGGACAAGACCACCCCGCCGGCGCAGGCGGTCCAGTTCCACCACGCGCTCGTGCTTGCCGACGTACCGACCGAACTGGTGCTGTACCCCGAAGAGGGGCACGCCGCTGCGCGCTACGAAGCGCAGATCGATCAGGGGACGCGCGTGCTGCGCTGGTTCGCACAGTGGCGAGATCGCAATTGAGCATCACCCCCACCCCCGCCGCACGGGGTGGCGGCGCGGCGCATCTCTATTCTCCGGCACGCCGCTGGACCTTCCTCGCGATCCTTTTCCTTGTCGGCGCGTCGAGCTCGATCGACCGCGTTGTCATTTCGGTGCTACTCGAGCCGATCAAACAGGAATTCGGGGTCTCCGACACCCAACTCGGTCTGCTCAGCGGCCTCTCCTTCGCGCTGCTCTATTCGGCGTTCGGCCTGCCGATCGCGCGCTTCGCCGATCGTGGTAACCGCAAGATACTGATCGCCGTCGCGATCTCGGTATGGAGCCTGATGACGGTCCTGTGCGCTGCGGCGGCGAGTTTCTGGCAGCTGCTGCTCGCGCGTATCGGTGTCGGTGTGGGCGAAGCGGGCGCGACCCCGCCCGCCCAGTCGCTGATCGTCGATTATTTCCCGACCGCGCAGCGCGCCCGCGCGATCGGCATCTTCGCGACATCGGGAACCGTCGGCTATCTGATCGGCCTTTCTGCAGGGTCGCAGCTCGTCGCCGCGCATGGCTGGCGCGCGACGCTCGTTGCGTTCGGCCTGCCCGGGTTGTTGATCGCCGCGCTCGTCTGGTGGGTGCTCGACGAGCCGCGCCAGCGCGTCGATGCCGCGGTGCCCCGCGCCAGTACGGAAGATTTCCGTACCTCGGTCGAGCGCCTCGTCGGAAAGCGGTCGTTCGTGCTCATGCTCGCGGGCTTCACCCTCTATCATTTCGCGGCCTATGGCTCGCTCGTCTTCGTGCCCTCCTACCTCGTGCGCGTGATCGAAAGCCCGATCGAACAGGCGGGCCTCTATTATGGCGCGACATCGGCGCTCGGGGTGCTCATCGGCAGCCTCGCCGGCGGCGCGATCCAGGATGCGCTGTCGCGGCGCGATCCGCGCTGGATCGTGCGTTTTCCCGCCATCGCCTTCGGCCTCGCCACGCTGCCCAATTGTGCGATGTTCCTGATCGACGACCTGCCGACCTTTCTGGTCGTCAGCACGATCGGGGGTATCCTGCTCTACGCCGCGCTGCCAGCCGCCTTCGCCGCAATCCATGCGGTGTGCGGCAGCGCCCGGCGAGCGACAGCGATCGCAGTCGTTCTCTTCTTCGGCAACCTGCTCGGCTTCGGGCTCGGGCCGGTGATCACCGGCGCGCTCAGCGACCATTTCAGTGCGATTCACGGCCCCGAAGGGCTGCGCTATGCGCTCATCATCGTCATGGCGCTGACCGTGCCGACCGCGGCCTTCTTCTACCGCGCAAGCGGCAGAGTTGCAGAGGATCTGGAGGACTGAAGCTGGCGGTCGCGGCTCAGCCGCGACCGTTCAGCAAGAAATCGGCGGTGCTCGCACCGGCGACAAAGGTCTTCATCCGCTCGCGAAACTCGTCCGAATGCTCGTAGACGAGCCGCTCGGCTTCGTTCGCATCGCCGCGGCTGATCGCATCGATCATCTGGTTATGCTGGTCGATGACGTCCGAATAGCTCAGCAGCGCCGCGCCGTTCTGGCGAAAGGCGAGCAGCGACAGGCGCATCACGCCGCGCAGCATTTTCGAGCAGTCGGCGGCTAGGAACTTGTTCCCGCACGCCTGATTGATCGCATCGTGAAAGGCCCAGTTCGCCTCGACGATCAGGCGCGGATCGCGCGTTTCGCTCGCGGCGGCGAACTCGCGGTTGCGCTGTTCGAGCAGGTCGAGATGATGCGGCTGCCGGCGGAGGGCGGCCCAGCGCGTGGTCGCCCGTTCATAAAGCTCGAGCGCCTCAAGCACCTGCGGCACCTGATCGAGGTCGAGCGGCGCGACGCGGGCGCCCCGGTTCGGCGCCAGCACCACCAGGCTGTCGGACGCCAGCCGGATCAGCGCCTCGCGGATCGGTGTGCGCGAAAAGCCGAGCTCGCGGCTGAACTGAACCTCGTCCAGCTCGGTGTTCGGCGGCAGGTCGAGGTTCAGTATCTGCTCGCGCAGCAAGGCATAGACCTTCTGTCCCGAGGACTGACGGGCGACCTCGTCGCTTATGTCGAGGACCTCCGCTGGCTCGGCGGATTTTTCGGATTTGGGTCGGGCGGCGCGCATCGCCGATCTCTACTCCGCATGGGTCATCGCAATCAACCTCGACATGAAGCGCGCGCCCGCCTCAATCTGCGCGATCTCGATATATTCGTCGGGACGATGCGCCTGGACGATCGAACCCGGGCCGCAGATCACCGTCGACATGCCCGCCGTCTGGAATTGTCCGGCTTCGGCGCCATAGGATACCGCGCCCGCCGGGGCCGCGGCCTCGCTCAGCATTGCGGCCAGCCGCTCGGCTGCGCCCTCCTCCTCGCGGCGCAGCGGCGGGACCTCGGCGATCGTCCGTACCGTAATGCCGGTCTCCTCGCCCTCGTCCTTCAGCCGCGCTCGCGCTTCCTCGATCGCTGCCCAGAAGGGCGCGAGCACGCCACCGACGTCGCGGTCAGGCACCGTGCGCAGGTCGAAGGTAAAGCGGCATTCGCGCGCCAGGATGTTCGCCGCGGTACCGCCGCGGATCGTCCCCACGGTCAGCGTCGACCAAGGCGGATCGAAGCGCGCGTCGCGGTGATAGGCGCGCTCGCTTTCGGCGATGCGTCCGAGCACGCCCAATATGTCGATCGCGACCATGTTCGCCGACACGCCCTCGTGCACCAGGCTCGAATGCGCCTCGCGCCCCGTGACGACGACTTCATAGAGGTGGATGCCCTTGTGGCTGTTGATGATCGCCATTTCGGTCGGTTCGCCCACGATCGCCGCGACCGGGCGACGCCCTTCGGCGACCAGCGCGTCGATCAGGTCGGGCGCGCCGAGGCACCCGATCTCCTCGTCATAGGAAAAGGCGAGATGGACCGGGCGCGTCATCATGCGCGGCGTCAGATAAGGTACCGCCGCGAGCGCCAGCGCGATGAAGCTCTTCATGTCGGCAGTGCCGCGCCCGTAGAGCCGCCCTTCGTCCTTTACCAGCGTAAAGGGATCGTGGCTCCACGGCTGGCCTTCGACCGGCACCACGTCGGTGTGCCCCGACAGCACCAGTCCGCGCGCGTCGGCAGGCCCGATCGTCGCGAGCAGATTGGCCTTGCTGCCGTCGGCGTTGGCGATCCGCCGCGAAGCGACGCCATGCGCCTTCAGATATGCTTCCACATAGTCGATCAGCGCGAGGTTCGACGCGCTAGACGTCGTGTCGAACGCAACCAGATGCGCAAGGATTTCGATCGCCGACGCGGCCAGCGCGTGCGCAAGATTGTCGTCGCTTCGCGGTGCGCCGGTCATCGGCCGGGACCTCCACCGATCGGCACCGCTAGCGGCACGCACAACCGTCGCGCGCATCCCGTCTGCGCGCGCCGTCCATAAACTTCTTGCATGAATACCCCTGTGCGGATGCAATATCAAATTGTTGTATACATCTTGTATTTTTCTCGTCGGCAGTCAATAGCCATTGCGACGAAACACGGTCGATATGCGCAATGATCGAAAAGTTGCCGGGCCTCCCAAGCCCGGTGTCGGCACCGACCGGGTTTGGAGGGAATTTCGATGACCGGCTTATCACGCCTCGCCCTGACGCTCGCCATAGCCATCGCAGCCGCTCATCCTTCGCCGCTCCGGGCCGACCAACGCGGCGCTATCACAGCGCCCAACTCCGAAGCCGAACCTTATGTCATGCCGCGTTCCGAAGTGCGGCCACTGCGCTCAGACGCCGGGAGCGACTATCTAATCTACATCGCTTGGCCCCAGCAGCAGCCGCCACCCGAAGGATATCCGATCCTCTACCTCCTCGACGGGAGCGAAAGCTTCGCAATCGCGGCGGAATATCAGAACCGGCTGGGTAGCTATGCTGGCATGGCTCCCGGCATTGTGGTGGGTATAGGCTATCCCGATGCCTCGCGCCGCAATTTCGACTACACACCGGCCGTGCCGGAAGGCGTCGAACTCATGCCGGGCATGGGTCCGACCGGCGGGGCTGGACCCTTTCTCGATTTTCTTGCCGACAAAGTCATTCCCGAGGTGGAGTCCGAGTTTCCCGTAAATCCCGATCGCCGGTCATTGGCGGGGTATAGCCTCGGCGGACTGCTCACCTTGCAGGCGCTGTTCAAGCGGCCCGATCTATTCCGCACCTATGTCGCGTCCAGCCCTTCGATCTGGTTTGGTGAAAAGCAGGTTTTGAAGATGTTGCCGGGATTTGCCGATCGGCTGGGCGCATTGTCGTCGCGTCGCAGTCTGCTGCTGAGCGCGGGCGAATATGAACAGTTGCCGCCTCCGGGACGAGAGCGGGATCCGTCATGGTTGCTAATCGCCGACCTCAGCCGCCGCGCCAGAATGATTGACAATGCCAGCGATCTGGCGGTCAGCCTAAGATCAGCACCCTTGGACGTGGAATTTCGCGTGGCTCCTGGCGAAACCCATGCATCGGGCAATTAGCCGGCCATTCGCGATGCGCTCCAACGGGCTTTCGGAAACAAGCCATGAACGCGGGAACCGCCAACAGATGCGCGCGCGCCCGTGCCTTTTGAGGCAATGACGATGCGAGCGAGTGAGCCGCCCCTTCGGCGCTGACCGCCTACGCTTCGCTTCTCGACTCCAGCGCAGACGGCTACCCGTTGCCTCTGGCCGGTTTCGGTCGGTCGACTTTGCGGCAAAACATTGAGTAAGCGGACATTCGAAGGCGTCGCGCGCCCTAGTCGCGGTCCGGTGCTCCCAATGGGAAATAGTGTCGGAAGCGACGCGCCTCATCGACCGCGCGTGCGAACGACGGTCGTGCCAGCAGCCGCTTTCTATAGAGTGCGAGATGTTCATATTGCTCCGGAATTCGGTGCGTCCAGTCGGCATAAAAAAGTGAGGGCGCAGCAGCGCAATCGGCAAGAGTAAATTGATCGCCCACGGCCCAGGTGCGGCCGTTCATTCTTCGGTCGAGCCACGCATAACTGGTATCCAGCATCTTGCGCGCTTCCTCGACACCGAAGGGGTCGCGGCTTTCCGGAGGGCGAAGCGCGTCGAACACGAACTTGCCTTGGGGCGTCATGACATAATTGTCGAAAAAGCGGTCGAGCATCCGCACTTCGACGGCAGTGTCCGGATCTTCAGGGATCAACTGGACCGGGCCGGGATGGCGGAGCTGGAGATATTCGATGATGATGGTGGCCTCGAACACGGTTCGGCCGCCTTCGCAAAGAATCGGGAAGCGCTTCATCGGCCACAGCGATGCGAGTTCATCCCCGACGCCGGGATCCTCCATCATTCGGTAGGTGAAGGGAATGTCATTCTCGTAAAGGGCGATAAGTGCCTTCTGGCAATAGGAAGAGAAAGGGTGCGCAAAAAGTTCGAGTGTCATGCAAAGGCCCTCGCTTCGCGGCCTTCGATGACGGCGACCAGATTATCGATATGCCAGGCGGTGCCGTGTTCGCGGCCGCTCGCCGCTTCTATGCCGCCGGAAAAATAGGAGGCTTGCTCGGTATGAAGCAGCCGCGTTTGGGCACCCTCGGCGTTGAGTTCGAGGGTCTGGAGGGAGACCGACAATTTGTCGCCATTGTGGAATAGATCGTAGACAAGCACGATCCGCTCGTTTTCGACGATGTCATGATAGACCGCCTGAAAGTCAGTGACGAGACCGCTCGGCCAGCGCGCATGAAAGCGTTCTTTTCCACCAACCCGGAAGTCGAGCTCGCGATCCAGTGTCTCGATATCAGAGGGCGCCTTGAACCACGCGCTCTTGGCTTCGAGACTTTTGTAAGCGGCAAACACGCGTTCGGGCTTGGCGTTCAGTACCCGCTCGATTGTGAAGGCAGCATTGGTAACGGTCATTCGTCATTCTCCTTGGACACACCGTCGGCCAAATAGGCCTCAAGCTGGTCATATTGCTGTTCCCAGAAGCGCTTGCGCTCGGCGATCCACCGTTCGACATCGGCCATCGCGCTCATTTCGAGCGTGCAGGTGCGGACGCGTCCCACCTTCTCGCTTTTCACGAGGCCCGCTTCTTCCAGTATCTTCAGGTGCTGAACGACCGCCGACAGGGTCATCGGCATCGGCCGGGCAAGATCGCTCACCGATGCGGGTCCGAGGCTGAGGCGATCGACCATTGCTCTGCGCCCCGCGTCGGACAACGCATGAAAAATGAGATCCAACTCTTTGGCATGATACTGAAGCATATACTAAACCAATAACGCAAGAAATTCGTTAGTCAAGCATGTACTTAAGTGTCGTAAGATTTGCTGGTGGTGCAAATGTGATGGACCCGCCCGGCCTATGAGACTTGAGCCATGCCCCGATCTATTCCGTCACGGCGAGCGCGGGGATACTATGCTGCGGGCAAGCGCGGCTCGGCTTGGCCACAAATCGTCGCAATAAGACGTTCGCCGCCGCTTCCTCGCTAGGCCAATATCCGATGACTGCAGGTTGCGGGTGCGGCACTCAATCGAAACTATAGTGGAGGCGGACGCAACCTCGATCGAGCGCCTTGGCCCCGATCAACTTTGGACTGCTGCGAAATCCCGTGGAGGGAAAAAGCGGCCTTCCCCCGCCGAGCAGCTCGGGGAACATATAGATTTCGATCTCGTCGAGCGCGCCGCGTTCCATGAAGGCCATCTGGAGCTGGCCTCCACCGAGCATCCACACTGGCCCGTCATCGAGTGCGCGCAGCTCGTCGATAAGGGAGTCGATGTCGCTCCGGGTCTCAAGCACTCCTTTCGGCTTAACGATCAGGCGCGAGGTCACGACGTAGACGCGCTGATCGCCATAAGACCAATCTGATCCGTCCTTTTCGAGGAAATCATATGTGCCGCGGCCCATTACGATTGTCCGGATTCCCTTGATGAACTCGCGGTAATCGTGCTCGCCCAAGTCGATCTGGTCATAGGCAAAGAGCCAGTCGAGACTGTCATTCTTGGTGGCAATATAGCCGTCGAGGCTGGTCGCAATATATCCTAAGATCCGGGCCATATCGCCTCCTTGCAAATAAACGAATGATCGTTTACTAAACGCCGACATGGGCAGGATCAAGACAGTTTCGGACGAAGCGGCGCTCGACGCCTTGCTGGCAGCAGTGAGCGAGACGGGTCCCGAAGGACTGAGCTTTTCCAAAGCTTCTGCTATCGTCGGCCTGTCCGCCTCCTCACTCGTTCAACGCTTTGGCAGCCGGGAGGGGATGGTCCGAGCGGTACTTCTACACGCGTGGGATAAGCTCGACGCCTTGACGCTCGTGGCTGCCAGCGAAACCCCCGAAACGCCCGCCGGCGCAGCCGACCTCCTCCTCCGGCTCATGCATGCCCCCCAAACGGAGACAGATGTCACCGAAGGCCTTCTTCTCCTGCGCGAGGATTTTCGCGATCCAGTGCTACGCGCTCGCGGCGCGGCTTGGGGACGGCACCTGGCAGCTGTTCTCGGCGGGAGATTGACGCAAGAATCAGCTAATGCCGAGGCAATGGGGTGGCAGATGCTTGCCGTCTGGCAGGGCACCATCATCTGGTGGGGATTTACGCGCGACGGTGATCCAGAAGAAGTCATCCGGGCCGCATTGACGGAATGGTGGCAATCTGTCAGCGATTCCGGAAGGCCGAGCCCGTCGCAGCGGCGGCAAGCTATTCCGATCGACCGTCCGTCAACGCGATCACGTTAGTTCCTTTCCGCTGGTTCTGGCCGGTTGGAGCCTGTCAGCTTTTGGAAATCAAATAGAGAGAGCGGACGTTCTAAGTTGCGCCAGAGCGCTCGCTCTCCAGGATATCGAGATTTGATCGTTAGACTTCGATGCCTTCCGCCAGAGTCAACGCGTCTTCAACGTCGACGCCGAGGTACCGCACGGTATTTTCAATCTTGGTATGACCGAGCAGAATTTGGACGGCACGTAGGTTGCCGGTTGCCTTGTAAATGATTGACGCCTTCGTTCTGCGTAGAGAGTGCGTCCCGTAATCTTCGCTTCGAAGGCCAACCGCCGTTACCCATTCGTCAACGAGACGCGCATATTGACGCGTGCTCATATGGGCAGAGTGGTCGATCCGGCTGGGAAACGCAAAATCCTCGATCGATCCACCGCGACGCTCAAGCCATGCCAAGAGGCTTCCACGAGCGTCCGACATGATCTCGAACTGAACTGGTCGACCGGTCTTCTGCTGAATCACCATCGCCCGTGTTCTCAACTCACCGCCGGTGACAAGGTCGCCGATCTTGATCTTCACCAGATCGCAGCCTCTCAGTTTGCTGTCGATCGCAAGATCGAAAAGTGCCCTGTCTCGAAGCCGATGCTCTCGATCTAGGTGAAAGCGAATAGCCCAAATCTGCCGTGGTTTTAACGGCCGCTTTGCGCCAACCTTTCGACCGGCATTCCACGCCGGTCGCGGAGGTAAATAGTCGAATTCTGACCTACCCATGATCGTTCTCCTAAGGCCAAAATGGCCAAAAAGGGAAACGCATGGGTCAAGCTGGTTGGCTGCTTGCAGGCAGCCAGCTTTGAGGCTCCATACAGCGAGAGCGGACGTTCGAACTGCCCAAGCGTTCGCTCCAGTTCATGTGATGCGTTCGATCGACAAGTCCTGATTTAAGCCTCGCTGTTTCCCGTTGCTGCCGTTGAACCGGTTACGGACCGAAACTGAAATTCCAAACTTAAAAACGGGGCAGCGAAAGCAAGGCAATGGGTGGAAAACCACCGCTTGTTATGGTCAGGTAATAGCGCCGCGACGCACCTTGTTCCCTGGCGACAACATCGACCTCTTCATTCTGAAACCAGACCCAGAAACGGTGGGTTCCGGCATTGATCCAGTCGACGATCTGATCGGCGAGGAACAGGCTCTCGCCTACCTTCACCGCGGCGATATGATGCGTCCGGCCATTACCGGTACCTACGCGGACGGCGATAATCTCATAGTCGGCCATATCATGACGTCCGATCCTCTTGTGCGGGCCAGCTAGTAGCGAACCGGAACGATGCGGATCCGGTCGATAGCGCCAGGGGACGCGCGCGACCGGGCGATGGCGGCAGCGCGAAGCTCATCGAGAGCGATGGCTTCATAGCCGTTTTCATCGGGCTGCATGGGAAGGTCGGTTTCGACGACAAGAATGACCTTTCGGGCGAGGCCGTCGATCTCCCACTCGAACCAGCAGCGGACGATGTGACTGGCTCCTTCTCGATCATCCTCCATGGGGCGCATCCCGGACAAGCGATCGTGCGCGAAGCTCGCGCTCGATGCTGGCATAGCCGGCGTCGCTTCGCGTCGCGACCGCGATGGGACGCCCACTCAGAATTGCGTCTTCGGTGTTGAGAAAGTCGAGCGCCGCGTCGCGTCCGCCAAGCAGTTGGAACGCCAGCGCGCTGATCGCGCCTTGCCGCTGCGCGTCCTCCGGCGCAAGGGGTGTGACCTTGCGATTTCGCCGAAACGGGTTTGTACGCGCGTTCGCCAAACCGGTGCGCGGTTTATCGTGCTTAGGCGTCATTGGCTTGCTCTCCTTCGGCTCCGCTCCCGGAACCTTGGCGCCGGAGCGCGGCACGCGCGTCGTCGATATTCGAATATCGGAATGGCCCGACCCGGAACTGTTCCACATATGTGTGGGCGATACCCGCTTCCGATAGCGACCGAACCGGCTGGAGATGCACCGCAGCGGCTGGATTCAAATCAGGCAAGGCGGACAACTTGGCCGTAAGCGTCGCCAGCTTGTCCTCGTCGAGGTCAAGCGCGCGATAGATGTCGCGGCCGATAACCCAGATATCCTCCTGGACTGCGGCAAGCCGACCGACGACGTCCTCCAAGCCGAAGGCCACCCTTTCTTCCTCGGTCATCGCCAGCGCCTCGTTGACGAGCAATTCTGCAATCAGCGTGTCGCCAACAAAAACCGGGTAGTCGGTTGCAGGCTCGGAAAAAGGTGGGTCAGCCTTCGGACCAACATGTTCCGGCACGATAACCGCTGCAAAGCCGTCCGCCAGCCCACGGCGCTCGCGATACTCGTTGATCCGCTTCGCATAATAGCGGGGCAGATCGAAGTTCGGAAGCAAGTGACCGTCGCGCCGGGCCTGGCTCACCGCCATGAGCGCCATCTGGTGATGATAGAGAATTTGGTTGAGATCCATGTCTGCTCCCTTTTGCGGGAGCGCGATTGTCTCTCAGTCACCGGCATGCAATGCCAAGCTGGCGATAGCCTCATGTGGGCGTCCCGATGCTGCATTACAAGCCATCTGCATGTCGAAAGGTCCTGATCGAACTTCAGGCGCCCCGGGCGAGCATCGACCTCCTGCTCTCGGCCGACTATTTGTCGACGTAACTGAAAGCCAAGGAATTCCTTGATTTTTTGAGATCTCTGACTTATATGCAGATCGCTAACGTCGCCTGCGACGGAAATTTGATGCCCCCTGCGGGGGTCGCTTCTTCCCTTCTCACGCTTCCAGCTCTGCCGGTGCTTTTGCCGACGGATACCCTGTTTTCGTGAAAGGAAACATCCATGCCGATCGGCAACGTCAAATTCTTCAACAGCGACAAGGGCTATGGATTCATCGCAGCCGCGGATGGCTCGGGCGACAGCTTCGTCCACATCACCGCCGTCGAGCGCGCCGGGATGGCGACGCTGAACAAGGACCAGCGCCTCAGCTACGACCTTGAGACCGGCCGTGATGGCAAGGTTTCGGCCGTAAATCTCGAAACGGCCTGACGCGTCGGGTGGCCAAGGAAGAGCTTCTCACCTTCGACGGCATGATCGACGAGATCCTGCCTGACGGGCGCTTTCGCGTCGAACTCGAAAATGGCCACCGGCTGATCGCCTACACCGCCGGACGGATGCGGCGTTTCCGCATCCGCTCGGTAGTGGGCGATGCCGTACGCGTCGAAATGACGCCCTACGATCTGACCAAGGGCCGCATCGTCTATCGCGATCGCGGCCCTGGCAATCCGGGCGCCGCAAGCAAGCGTCGCTGACACTTTCAATCAAGTAGACCAACATGTTTCAGAATAATATCTACCCCGGCCTTACAGGCCTTTCACAGGCAGGGAGGCCGATACGCCTCCGCCCGGAGGCTCGGCGCTCGCCGACGTTATCGCGCCGCGAACTCCGCCGTCTCATCGCCGACATGATCGACTGATCGAAAGGACTCCCATGGCCGCTACAGCAACAAGCGTTCATTATCGCGAGCAGGCCGAACGGTGCGAGGCCGAAGCCGCTGCAGCCGAACTGACGCAGGTACGTGATCGCAGCCTGCGCTCGGCGGCCGCCTGGCATGCCATGGCGGTTCGCCAGCTGAAGTCCGAAAAGGCACGAGCTGAAAGAGACCATCTCGCGAATGAGGTGCGCAAGCAATGCCTCGCATGAGCGATGGATCAGCAACGCCATCCTAACGCTTCGGCCTGCATTTCCGAATATCCAGCCGCGAGATTTTAATGTACGCAGCAATGGCTTCCGGTGGCAAAAAAGGGGCCCACCAAGCGGGGGCCGGCCCAGCAGCCTATGACCGAAGCACCACCCCATCCCGATCCAACACGGCGTCTTCCGGACCCCATCGGGAAGAAAAATGGCTACACACCGAAGCCCACCCTTCAATAGCTGTTCCATATCGCCGACAGCCGGGCGAATCGTTCAACAGCGTCAACACGCTGCGCATCCTCGGCCGCTGGATGCGGATGATCACCATACCGAACCAGTCGAGCGTTGCGAAGGCCTACGCGGAGTTCGACGAAGCGGGGCGCATGCTGCCATCGAGTTACTATTACCGGATCGTCGACGTCGCCGAGGAGCTTGTCCGCTTCACAATCCTCACACGCGAGCATGCCGACCAGTTCGTCGACCGCTATTCGAAGCGCAAGGACCGGAACGAACCCGTCGCCACGCCAGCCGAACAGGCCGGGATTCCGGGGACCCGCTAAACGGTCTTGGCCGGTCGCGATCGGTCGGCTCAGAGATGAGCTGAGAAAAGCGGACACCGACCTCCGGCCACCGCTCGCCTCTTACATCTTTGACCCCGGCCCCCATATCTACCTCATCGCGGCATCGGAAGTTGTAGGCCGTCGCGGCTGAGAGACATCGCGCTCCCGCTTACGAAGGAGGCGCACCATGACTTCCGATGTGCAGGGACAAGACGCTATCAAACGGCGGTCGAATAGCTTTTTGCGCAGGAGCCGGACGCCCTCCGCACTCGAGGATGCGCGGCGGCAAGGCGATATCAGTCAACTCGCTTTCCTGCTTCTCGGTGGCCGCGACGCCGCAATCGCCTTCCTCAACGCGGAGAATGACGAGCTGGGAGGCCGCCCGCTCGCAGTGGCGACCGCAAGTGCCGAAGGCTATGAACAAGTGGCCGCCGCCAAACGGGCGTGGAAAAACACGCCGCGGTCCCAATGAGCCGCGCCATGAACCTGTCCCTGCCCGAAGAGGAGGTCAGGCGCCTCTGCCTGGCGCAAGGGGTCAGCATCAGCGCGATCGAGCCGCTTCAGTCGGGCGGTACGCGCCTCGTCTGTACCTCGAGTGCGGGCGCCGAGGAGATGCGACTGCGGCTTCGCGGCCACCTGATCGAAGGCGATGTCATACGCTACCGTTTTTATCGCCCATCGGCGAACGAGAACTAATATCTCCCAATCCCGTATTCGTGCGGCGATCCTTGCGGAATGTGTTATAAGGCCACATCACCTGAATTCTGAACAAGCTCCATGTGACAGAGGGACAATCATTGTGCTCTCGCTTGATACAGGAGCACGCACCATGTGCCTCAATCAACTACTCGAAGACGAACAGCTCGCGCTGATGCGCTATTCCGCAGTGACCAAGCCCTCGGAGATCATGCGATATCGGCGCAAGATCGAAAGCCTCGGTCAGCGCTTCAAATCCTTCCCATACCATCACCGTCCCTATTTTCCCTCGAACGCGGCGGCTGGCGCGATTGCGTCGCCCCGTCCCACGCATCCGGTCGGATTCTCGGTCGCAGCAAACGATCGGAAGGACGTCTGACATGGCCAAATCGCAAAAGCGCAGCAATCGCGAGATCCGCAAGCCCAAGGCCGCGAAGCCGAAGGCACAGACCGCGCTCGCCGTACAAGAGGCATCCGCGGTCAAGATGACCGCCAAGCCGAAAGGCAAGCACTGAGATGGCCTTCACACGCCGGCGCTGCGGATCGCGTTCGTCGGCAATGCCCTTCCACGCCGCTGCGGCATAGCCACCTTCACGACCGACCTCGAACTGGCGGTCGGAGCGCTCGGCGAGGTTGCGGAAACGACTATTGTCGCGATGATCGAGCCGGGCGGCGACCATGTATTTCCGGAAACCGTCGGCAGGACGATCCGGCAGGACGATGCGGCCGACTATCGCGCCGCCGCCGATTTCATCAATCGCGAGGCGTTCGACCTCGTCTGTCTCCAGCATGAGTTCGGCATCTTCGGCGGCGAGGCGGGCGCGCTGGTTCTCGATCTGGTCGTGAGGCTCGACGCGCCGCTCGTCACCACCTTGCACACGGTTCTCGATCGGCCGAACGCGGCGCAGCGCCGGGCCCTGGACGCAATCATCGCCGCATCGGCGCGGGTGGTGGTCATGGCCGGCAAGGCCCGCGACATGCTGATCGACGTCTATGGTGCTGATCCGGAGAGGATTGACGTCATCGCGCACGGCATTCCCGATGTTCCGCTCGCCTCGACGCGCGCGGCGAAGGAACGGTTGGGCTTTACCGATCGCAAGGTGATCCTGACGTTCGGGCTGATGAGCCCGAACAAGGGCATCGAGACGATGATCGACGCCATGCCCGAAATCGTACGGTGCGCACCCGACGCGCTCTATGTCGTGATGGGCGCCACCCATCCCATATTGCAGGCCGAAGAAGGCGAACAGTATCGCGACACGCTGATGGCCCGGGTGCGCGCTCTTGGCCTCGACGATCATGTCGTCTTCATAAACCGCTTCGTCGACCGCCCCGAACTGCTCGACCATATCGCGATGTGCGATGTCTACGCGACGCCCTATCTGGCGGCCGCGCAGATGACCTCGGGGACCCTCGCCTACTCGCACGGCATGGGGCGGCCGGTCGTATCGACGCCATATTGGCACGCCGCCGAGCTGCTGATCGATGGGTCGGGCGTGCTGATCTCGTTCGACAATCCGGCTGGCTTCGGTCCTGCAATTGCCAATCTGCTGGGCGACGAAACCGGGCGTCTGGCGATGGGTCGCAAGGCCTATGCCGCCAGCCGTCCGATGACTTGGGCCAATACGGCGCGCCGCTATGCCGCGAGCTTTCGCGCGGCTTCCCGCAAAGGCAGGGTTGCGACCGGCGACCGGATGGACATGCCAAAACCCATCCCGACGATCGCACAGACGAAAGCCCGACCGAACCTCCCGCCCATGTCGCTCGATCATCTCGCCGCGATGAGCGACGATACCGGCATGGCCCAGCATGCGGTTCATGCGATCGCCGACCGCCGCCATGGCTATTGCATCGACGACAATGCGCGGGCGCTGCTGCTGTGCTGCGGTCTCGCCGACGGTCCCGACGCGCCGCTGGTGCGCCGCCTGTCGTCCA
Organism: Sphingopyxis sp. PAMC25046; assembly: GCF_004795895.1. Lineage (NCBI taxonomy): Bacteria > Pseudomonadati > Pseudomonadota > Alphaproteobacteria > Sphingomonadales > Sphingopyxidaceae > Sphingopyxis > Sphingopyxis sp. PAMC25046. Next base: position 1,910,258 of record NZ_CP039250.1, on the reverse strand, counting down.
CCTTCGCGGCCTTCATCCAGCATGGCTGGAATCCGGACAATCGGCGCTTTCGCAATTTCATGAGCTTCGACCGGCGATGGCTGGAAGATGCGGGCTCGGAAGACAGTCATGGGCGGACGCTCTGGGCGCTGGGCACCTATAGCGCTCGCGCCGGCTCCCCCGGACACGCGCGCTGGGCAAGAGAGCTGTTCAGCGAGGCGCTGGACGGGGTGGTAGCGTTTACTTCGCCGCGGGCCTGGGCGTTCACCTTGCTCGGCCTTGCCCCCTATTGCGGCGTTTACGCGGAAGATTATGCCGCCGCGGGCCTGCGGGCCGAACTCGCCGACCGTCTCGAAAAACTGCTGAGCGCACGGGAAGGTCCCGAATGGACATGGTTCGAGAATGGCCTCAGCTATGACAATGCGCGGCTGCCGCAGGCGCTGATCGTCACGGGCGCGGCAATGCGCTCGGCGAACATGGTCGAAGCGGGACTGCGAAGCCTGCGCTGGCTGGTGCCAATGCAGACGGCAGGCGAAGGTCATTTCCGGCCCGTGGGCTCGCATGGTTTCCTGATGGCTTCGCGGAATATGCCCCAGGCGTTCGATCAACAGCCGCTGGAAGCCTGTGCGACGATCGCCGCCTGTATCGCGGCGCAACGCGTCGATCCGGGCTTTTCTTGGCATGCGGAAGCCGAACGCGCATTCGCATGGTTTCTCGGCGCGAACGACCTCGGCATCGAACTGGCCGACGTCGCAATGGGCAGTTGCCGCGACGGCCTGCATCCAGACCGAGCGAATGAGAACCGGGGGGCGGAATCGGTGTTGTCCTTCCTGCTCTCGCTGGCCGACATGCAAAGATTGAACGCCATGAACCGGCCGGCGCCGCCACAGACGATCGCCCCATCCACGCACGACACCGTCGATGTCTGAAGAGGCTCCGCCATCCGCCCCATTCTTCAACCGGCAGGCGCTCCATCTGCGGCCCGACCCGTCGCGCGTCGTCGTCCGCCCGTTCCGACCAGCGGTCGAGCCGCGGGACCTCAATCCCCTCGACAAGACACGCGCCAATCACATCGTCGACCGCGTCCTCGCGCTGACTGCGGATCAAACCGACATGCTGCTTGCCGAAACGCTGCGGAACTTCGACGACCGGCACCGCAATCTGCCCGCGATCTTCGAACGGCGTGCCGCCGAAATGGAGGATGCCTTCGCCGCGCACGCGACTTTCTCGCTGGCGCAACGCCAGCTCGTCGGCGCCTATTTCCTCCATGAATACAGCTTCGAAGCAGCGGCGCTGTTCAATCCGAGCATCGTGCCGCATCCGGACCAGTCGGACGTTCCCGAAGGGTGCCGCCGCTTCATCCTCAGCCTGCGTGCGGTCGGCGAAGGCCATATCTCGTCGCTGACGTTCCGGTCGGGGATATTGGCGGCCGACGGAACCGTCACCATCGACCCGCCCGCGCGGCTCGCCGCGACGCCCGACGTGACGGCCCGCGTCGGCGATTACCTGGAACTCAGCTTCGATCCTGCCGGCGACATCGCCGAGCGAGTGATCTTCCCCGTCACCGAAATGCAGGCGAACGGAATCGAGGATGCCCGCTTCGTCGCCTTCCAGAGCGAAGGCCAGACCATCTATTATGCGACCTACACCGCTTACAGCAGCCGCGGCATACGATCGGAGCTGCTCGAAACCCGGGACTTCGTGACATTCCACCTGACGCCGCTCAAGGGTACCGCGGCGCGCAACAAGGGGATGGCGCTGTTTCCGCGCAAGATCGGCGGGCGCTATGCGATGATCGCGCGCCACGACAATGAGAGCCTGCACCTGATCCTGTCGGACAGCGTCCATGAATGGGGCCTGGGCGAGGTGATCGTGAAACCCGAATATCCCTGGGAGTTCGTCCAGATCGGAAATTGCGGCTCGCCCATCGAACTCGACGAAGGCTGGCTGCTCTTCACCCATGGCGTCGGGCCGGTACGCCATTATTCGATCGGCGCTGTCCTGCTCGACAAGGACGATCCGTCGCGCGTGCTCGGGCGCTCGCGTGAACCGCTCGTCCAGCCCGCGACCGCCGAACGGCACGGCTATGTCCCCAATGTCGTCTATTCGTGCGGCGCCATGAAGCTCGGCGAGCGGATCCTGCTTCCCTACGCGATTTCCGACGCCTTTTCGACCGTCGCCACGATCAAGATTGCGACGCTTCTCGACCAACTCCAGGCTTGAAAGAACTTCGACATGGACAAAAGCACAGCCGGCAATGGTGGATCATGCCGATGCGGCGGCATCGACGCAGCCGAGCGCGAAACGCTGGATCGATACGCCATTACCCGCGTGCCCGCCGCAACCTATCTCCGGGACGGGTATCGCTACACCAGCCTTGCCGATGCGGTCGCGCTGGCACGCCGTTCCGGCATGTGAACGGATAATCGGACACCGCCGGCAACCGAAACCTTGAGGCGCCGCGGGGCACTTCCCAAAACGAAACCCGGCCAGCACCGGCTGCTCCGCTTGCCCGGCTTTGCCGTTTCTATATCCCGGGTGAGACCGCTGGTTCCGGGCCAGTCGGCCCAGGGCGCGACGGGGGCTACCGACTTCCTCCTGAAACGGAGGTTCGCGAGATCAAGGGCAGGAAACCGGATTCTCAGGTCCGCCGCCCGCTTACCTGCCATGCCAGATCGCCAAGCTTGACCATTTCGCAGCCGCAGACCCTGCAGTGGCCGACGAACCGGCCCCGATCCTGCCGACTGGTCCTGATGTTGACGACATGGCGGCCGAAAAGATTGTGCAAAATCACGATCGCGGTCCTCGTCGGGGTTGAGCGCCTCCTTCATTGTCCCATCGTTCAATCGCTTGTTGGGCGGGAGACAATGGTGCGATTGGAAGATCGGCTGGTTGCGGTGCGCCCGGGTGGGCATTGCTCTCACGCGCCCAGCTGTCGATTGCGCGCTCAAGGTCGCCGCGGCGGCGGCGCGACTGATAAAACGCATTCTCCATCGTTTGCGGGACATGTTCCAGCCCGTGATGGAGGAGCCGGTTCCACAACCGAATGATCCGCCCCAAAGGTCGCGAAGGTTCGTGGATAGCGATCATCGAATAGACTCCCGTCGGGCAAGCGGGAGCTCGATGTCTCTCAGTCACGGGAAGCTTGCGATCGAAATCGGGTGATGGCGCATTCTATCACAGACGGGCATGATGCGGGCATCAATTCGCTACGCAGAACGAGATCTTCCACCCGTACCAGCGTCTACCACCGCGTCCCCTCCGGCTTACCCAAACCCGGTGCGAAACCCAAGCGGATCACGAGCACAAAAAAAACCGCCGATTTCAGCGAGGCATCCACCTTTCGCGCCTGGTGGTTTTTACCGCTCGACTCTCTCATGGATAAGCCTAGGCTCTCCCGGCAAAGACTCTCGAATGCGACCCTTGTGAGAGTTGATGGGGCTTCCTTTGGTCACGACCGCAGAGGATGGAAAAAGCCCCGTCGAAGGATGGGGCTTTTTCTGATCGGCCGGTCCATTTGCACCGCCATCGCCCCTCGGCGTTGCCGGACCGATCATAAGTGGCCGGTTGCGGTCAGGCCGGTTTCAGGCGAGAATCGCAGAAAGCAGCCGTTCGTGGAAAAAAATGGCTGCACTTGAGTCGAAGTGACCAGTTGCCGCCTACTAATCTCGTCATCCCGACATAGTCCGGGATAACTGTTTGGGGGAATGCCAGTCCGGCAAATCGAAAATAGACATATCTCAGCATTCGATGAGATGGAGCGCGGCCCGGTGTGAGCCGACGCCCCATCCTTTACTTCCTCAGTTGCGGAGGAAGTCGAGCAGGTCGCGATTGATGACATCCGCGTGCACGGCGGCCATGCCATGCGGATATCCTTCATAGGCCTTGAGGACGCCCTTCGAGAGCAGCTTGGCCGACAGCGGCGCCGCATGTTCGAAGGGCACGACCTGATCGTCGGTACCATGCATGACGAGCGTCGGAACCTGGATCTTCTTCAGATCATCCGTGAAGTCAGTTTCCGAGAACGCTTTGACGCAATCGTAATGCGCCTTGGCGCTGCCGACCATGCCCTGACGCCACCAGTTCTGGATCAGCCCCTGGCTGACCTTCGCGCCATCGCGATTGAAGCCGTAGAAGGGGCCTGACGCGATATCGAGATAGAATTGCGAGCGATCTTCGGCGAGCGACTTACGAAACCCATCGAAGACATCGATTGGCAGTCCACCGGTGTTGCCCGGCTTCTTGACCATCACCGGCGGGACCGCTGCGACCAGTACCAGTTTCGACAGCGTCCCGGGCTTTGCTCGCGCTGCGTAATGCGCGGCCTCGCCGCCGCCGGTCGAATGCCCGATATGCACCGCGCCCTTGAGATCCAGCGCAGCGACCAGCGCGGCGACGTCGGCTGCGTAGGTATCCATGTCGTTGCCGGTATCGGTCTGGGTCGATCGGCCATGCCCACGACGGTCGTGGGCAATCACCCGGTAGCCCTTCGACAGAAAGAAAAGCAGCTGATTGTCCCACTCGTCGGCGGTGAGCGGCCAGCCGTGATGGAAGACGAGCGGCTGTGCGTCGCGCGGTCCCCAATCCTTGTAGAAGATCTGCACACCGTCGGCGGTTTTGATGAAGTTCATTATATTGTCTCCTTCGGATCCCGGAATGGGAGGGGCAGCGAAACCGGAGGCCGGCCAGTCGGCAGCGCCGATCATCGCAGCAGCGGCCCCCGCGACGATGAGCGCGCGGCGATCGATCATGAATTCTTCGAGAAGCGGCATGTTGCGGTCCCCTGCATGAGGCCAGCTCCGTGACGTGACGATGATGGATGGAGCCGGCCCTTCCGACATAACGAATCCGGGGAGCTTCACGACCGTCCGGGAAGCAGAGGGCGCCTATGCGAAGGTCGAGGCGCTCCGTGCGCTTTGGGTAGGGTTAAACAGCACCCTGGCGCACGCGACACGCCATTTGGTCCCACTGCCAGGGAGTAAACGCACGCTTCCCTGTTCGAAAGGCCTGGTTCCTTAACCCGGCGGCACAGTCGCGGGGCGGCGTTCGCGCGGTCTAGCTCGGAAGGGACGCCCCGCCCTTCTGGCTCGCCAAATTCCAAGGAAATTTCATGAAGATCAACGATGTCGCAGCGCAGGCCTTTGCAATGCCGCTCACCAACCCCGCCTACCCGCGCCCGCCCTATCGCTTCTATAACCGCGAATATATCATCATCAAATATCGCACCAACCCCGATGCGCTGCGCGCCGTGGTGCCCGAGCCGCTCGAGATCGCCGAGCCGATTGTCAGCTATGAATTCATCCGAATGCCCGATTCCACCGGCTTCGGCGATTACACCGAGACGGGCCAGGTCATCCCGGTGCGCCATCGCGGCGAAGCCGGCGGCTATGTCCACTCCATGTATCTCGACGACGAGGCGCCGATCGCCGGGGGGCGCGAGATCTGGGGGTTTCCGAAGAAGCTTGCCGCCCCGGCGATCGTTCATGAATCCGACGTCATTCGCGGCACGCTGCACTATGGTTCTGCGCTCTGCGCCTCGGGATCGGTCGGCTACAAGCACGAGATCCTCGACCCGGCGCCGGTGCTCGAGAGCATGCGACGCCCCAATTTCATGCTCAAGATCATCCCGCATGTCGATGGGGCACCGCGCATCTGCGAGCTCGTCCGCTATTCGCTTGAAGACATTGATCTCAAGGGCGCATGGAGCGGCCCGGCTGCCCTGGCGCTCTTTCCGCATGTGATCGCCGACGTCGCTCGTCTTCCCGTACTCGAGGTGCTGGGCGCAACGCACTTCATTGCCGACCTTACGCTTGGGCTCGGCGAGGTCGTCCACGACTATCTCGCAGGAGACGCGGCATGACCGGTCCGGCGCCGACGCGCGATCCCAATTATTTCGATCCCAATGCAACACCGCGAATCGAAGAACTGACGGCGAATTACGATCGCGTCGCGCTGATTCTCCAGGGCGGCGGCGCGCTTGGGGCCTATCAGGTCGGCGTTTACAAGGCCCTCGCCGAAGCGGGCGCCGAACCCGACTGGATTTCGGGCGTTTCGATCGGCGCGATCAATGCGGCGATCATCGCCGGCAACCGCCCGGCCGATCGACTGGACCGGCTGGAAGAGTTCTGGTCCACAGTCTCGGGACGCACATTGTGGAGCGACCATCTCCCCGAATGGGATGTCTACCGTCAGTTTCGCGACCGGATGAGCGCCCTGTTGACCCTCTCGGGAGGTGCTCCCGGATTCTTCACCCCGCGCCAGCCCAATCCCTGGCTGCTGCCGCCCGGCGCACCCGGGGCGACGAGCTTTTACGACACAAACGCTCTTCGCGAGACGCTCGAAAAGCTCGTCGACTTCGACATATTGAACAATGGCGAAAAGCGGATCAGCCTTGGCGCGGTCAAGGTCCGCACGGGCAATCTGACCTTCTTCGACAGCGCCGCCATGCGGCTCGGTCCCGAGCATATAATGGCGAGCGGCGCGCTGCCGCCCGGGCTTCCGGCGGTCAAGATCGACGGCGAGGATTATTGGGACGGCGGCCTCGTCTCGAACACACCGCTCCAGCATCTGCTCGCGCAGGAAGAGGAGATGCGGTCGCTTGTTTTCCAGGTCGACCTTTTCTCAGCGCGCGGCATGCTTCCGCGGGACATGGACGATGTCCTGACGCGCCAGAAGGACATTCTTTATTCCAGCCGCACCCGGCAGAATACCGACAGCTACCGCCACATCCACGATCTCAAGCTCCAGCTGCGCGAAGCCTTGAAGCGGGTGCCCCCCGATCAGCTCACCCCGCTCGAAAAGGTTCAGCTCGAACGGACGAGCGCGCCCGCCTCGGTCAACATCATCCAGCTCATCTATCAGCAGAAGGCTTATGAGAGCCAAGCCAAGGACTATGAGTTTTCGGCGGTCTCGATGCGCGAGCATATCGCCGCCGGCTGCGAGGACACACGCAAGACGCTGCACCACCGCCAGTGGCTCGAACCACTGCTCAACGGCGAATGCATCGTCGTCCACGACGTCCACCGCGAAGAAGCGGCCTGAACAACGGTTTTCAACAGCAAAATGGAGAATGACATGACCTTGAAAGGCAAGACGGCCGTCATCACGGGATCGACGAGCGGCATTGGGCTCGCTTACGCGCGCACGCTCGCGGCGGCAGGCGCCAACATCGTGATCAACGGCCTCGGCGACGCCGAGACGATCGAAACCGAACGCGCGGCGCTCGAAGCGCGGCACGATATCAAGGCGCTCTATATCGAAGCCGACATGACACGGCCCGACGAGATCGCCGCGATGATCGCGGAAGCGGAAGCGCGCTTCGACGGTGTGGACATCCTCATCAACAATGCCGGCGTCCAATTCGTCGCGCCGATCGAGGAATTTCCGCAGGAGAGATGGGACCAGATCATCGCCATCGACCTGTCGTCGGCTTTCCACGCGATTCGTGCCGTCGTCCCGGGCATGAAGAAGCGCAAATGGGGCCGGATTATCTCAACCGCTTCCGCGCATTCGATGACAGCCTCCCCCTTTAAAAGTGCTTATGTGGCTGCCAAGCACGGGCTCGCCGGCCTTACCAAGACCGTGGCGCTCGAGCTCGCGACCTCGGGCATCACCGCCAACTGCATCAGTCCCGGCTATGTCTGGACGCCGCTCGTGGAAAAGCAGATACCCGATACGATGAAAGCGCGTGACATGACACGCGAGGAGGTCATGCACGACGTGCTGCTCGCCGCCCAGCCGACCAAGGCGTTCGTCCAGCCCGACGAGGTGGCGGCCATGGCGCTGTTCCTCTGCTCGGATGCCGCGTCACAGATCACCGGCGCCAACATCGCCATCGACGGCGGCTGGACCGCCGAATGAACGCCAGCGCCGTGACGCACGACCAGCCGTTGCTGTCCACTGCCTTGGTGGTGCAGGCGACTCGCCGCTGGTGTGGAGCCCGGCAACGCGCACTGCCGGGCGGCCCGGCACTCCACCGCCTGTTTGCGCCGCTCGGGCTCTTCATGATGGCGGCCAGCTTCGACAGTTTGATGCTGCTGGTCGAGCACGCTGCCGGGCGCCCACTCCTTGCGGGTGTCGCGGACCAACCGACGCGCGACCAGCGCGGCATAGACGCGCTGCTGGCGACCGGTGAGATCGCTGCAGCCGACGGCTGGCTCGATTTCACCGCATCGCGCTGCCCGCTCGCGGGCACCATCGACTGCGCCGCCGTCTCGGTGCGGTTGGCCGCAGCGTCCGAACCGGCCTCGCCGCGCGCCTGAACAGGCAAAACATTCAGGGGCCGTATAAACGCCGCAGGATCTTCATCACGTCGGGGGCGCCCTCTGCGACTTCCCCGTCCCTATGCATGTCATCGCCCCCCAGGAGATGGCGATGGTTGAAACCAAGACACAGCGCGAGCGTGATCCATGCGGCCTCGTCGGGATTGTCGCCGCGTAGTGCGCCGTTGGCCATGTGCGCGGCGAAAAAATCCGATAGCGGCGCTTCAAGATCGTCTACGAGCCGACGACGAAGCAAGGCCGCTGCGCGGGGCAGACGAATCGCCTGAGCCCCGACCTCGCGTTGCAGCGTGAGGCTGTCGTCCGAACGCAGGGCATCGATCAGTGGGATGACGAAGGATTGGAGCACGGCAAGCGGGTCGCCCGGTGCCGAAAGCTGCGCGAGGGCATCGCCGTGCAGCCGCTCGGTCGCCGTTTCGACGACGGCTTCGAAAAGGACCTCTTTTGAACGAAAATACTTCCACAACGTCGCTTTTGAACCGCCGGCGTCCGCCGCGATCGACGACATGGTGGTAGCCGAAAACCCCTGGCCAAAAAAATGTCGCGCGGCCACGGCAAGGATCGCGGAGCGGCGATCCCGCCTCACGGGGCGCCTACCGCAGGACGCCCAGCCGGCACGCCCGGCAAGGTGAATATGAGCCGCGCGCCCACAGGTTCGTTCGTCTCAGCCCAAAGCCTGCCGCCATGCGCTTCCACGATCGACCGGCAAATCGCGAGCCCCATTCCCATGCCGCTCGCCTTTGTGGTGAAAAAGGAATCGAACATTTTCTCGGGATCTTCGATCCCGCATCCCCGGTCGGCGATCTCGATTCGCAAAACGGCCTGTCCCGCCCCGCGCACGGACAGCGAGAGACGTTTATCGTCCACGCCTTTCTCCATCGCCTCCATGCCGTTGCGCAGCAGATTGACGAACACCTGCTGAATCTGGATCGGATCGATGGCCACCGGCGACAGGCCATTCGCCACATCGACCTCGATCTGCACGCCGCGGCGCGACGCATCCTCCGCAAGAAGATCGACTACTTCGCCGACAAGCACCTCGATCATGCTCTCTGTCCGCGGTTCGGACGACTGACTGAACAGGGCGCGGATATGGCTCACGACATCGGCCGCCGACTGGGCGCTGCGGGTGATCCGTTCGACGATCACTCTTGCGCGCTCGAGGTTCGGCGGCTCGGCGACGAGCCAGCGCTCGCATGCCTGCGCATTGGTCATGATCGCCGCGAGCGGCTGGTTGACCTCGTGCGCGATCGAGGCGGACAGTTCGGCAAGGCTTGCCGCCTGCGCAGCGCGGCCAAGCTTATCCTGAACCTGCCGCAATTCTTCCTGCGCGCGGACCTGCTCCTCGATGTCGAGGCAGACGCCGTTCCACTGAACGATCTCCCCATCCTCGCCGCGCATCGCGGCGATACGGGTTTCGACCCAGCGATAGACGCCGTCGAAACGCCGCTGGCGGTGCGTCAGTGCATAGGAGGCGCCGGTCTTCAGCGAATGCTCGAACCGCTGATTGACCTTGTCGAGGTCGTCAGGATGAATGACGGCGCCCAAGACGCTCTGGAGACGGGTCTGGCCGGGAAGGTCCCGGTCTTCGACGTCGAACCCGAAAAACTCGCGCAGATGGCGGCTGAAGTACACAGGTTCGCCCTTGGGTGTCATGCACCAGATCAGCGCGGGCGCGGTCTCGATCAGCTCGCGTAGCGATCGTTCGCTCTCGAGAAGCGCCACCTCGGTCTTGCGAAACACATCGATGTCGAAGCCGATGCCGAACCAGCCCGTGATCGCGCCATCCGGACCGCGCGTGGGACGAATGGCAAAACGGTGCCAGACGTAAAGCCCCGTCGCGCGCAGGACGCGATACTCATAATTATAGGGATCGCCGGTTCGCAGGCACCGCCGAAGTTCGCGCGCGGCCTCCGGATAGTCGTCGGGATGAACGCCCAGCTTCCATCCGAAATCCCCACCGTCGACAAATGCACCGTCCCCGAGCGGTCGGTTGAGGTCCTCGAGCGTCATCGATATCGACGTCTGCGCCATCGGCGTGGCGTATGTGAACTGCCCGCTCGCATCGAAGGCGAACGCTGCGCCATAGAGGCTTTCGATGATCTTGGCGGCATGGACCGCGTCGACCGTATCGCCAAGCGACGCCGCGACCGTCCAGGCCTGATCGGGCGCATGGACGATCGGATCGACGCGGATACGGCTGCCGCGCGGTGGCTCGGCGAGAAATTCCGCCCATTGCCATTCGCCCCCGGCACTGCGCTGACGATAACTCACCACCTGTGGCACCCCGCCCCAGAAGGCGCGCGCCTTTGCCTGCGCCACCGCCGCGGCATCATCCGGGTGAATGTCGGGCGCCCGGGCAATCGGTTCGCGATCATCGGAATCGAGCGATGCCCCACGCTCGGCCATGACGATCGGCGCAAGACTCAAGATTGCGCCGACGGAAAGCGCCACGATCAGAAGGGCCGCCCAGGACAGCAAGGCCTCGCGTGGGCCGCCGAGCAGCGCAGCGCAAAGTAGCGCGGCGAGCAACAGGGCGAGCGCGCTCATCAGTGGGCGGCGCAAGCGCGGTGCCACGAGGAACAGCGCGGTGATCGGCACGATCAGTCCAGCGGCCTCTCCGAGCAGTGCGATGAGCAGCCCGGCAAGCGAAGCGCACAGAAGGACAGCAAGAGAACGGCGCGTATCGATGTGAATCATTAGGGATCCTTTCCCGGCAAAGGGACGATATCGCCACGCGGAGCCGACGCCATCTGTGCCAAGGTATAGACCCACGGATCAGCTTTTCGGCATAGTTTCGGCGACTTCCCAACCGCCGCCGAGCGCCTTGTAGAGCGCCGCGAATTGCTGCAGCTCTGCGCTACGCGCCTGAATTTCGAGCCGCTCGGCCGTGCTCTGCGCAAGCTGCGCCTGCAAAAGCGCCGTCAGATCGTCTTCCCCGGCACGATAGCGACGCCGCACCAGATCGACCCCTTCGCGCGCGGCCGCACTCGCTGCATCGCGTTCGGCGCGCGTCTCGCCCGCCGCCGCATAACGGTTGATCGCCGTCTCGCTGTCGGAAAGCGCGGCAAGGACGGCACGCTCGTAGCGGACAAGCGCGGCGTCGGCTCGGGCGTCAGCGGCGCGGATCTGGGCACGGATGCGTCCGCCGGAAAAAATCGGCCAGCGGAGCGAGGGGCCGACCTGAAAGCGCAGGCTGTCCCCCGAAAAAAGATCGCCGACGTCGCGCGCCTGGAAGCCGACGCCGCCGAGAAGTGAGAAGCGCGGGAACAATTCGGCGGTCGCGACGCCGACGTCGGCGGTCGCTGCGGCCAGTTCGCGCTCGGCGCGCCGGATATCGGGGCGGCGGCGCAGCAGATCCGAACGCAGGCCCGCACCCACGGCGCGATCGATCGACGGCAGGGCGGCCGGAGCCCGCAGCCGCGCGTAGACGGCTTCGGGCGGCTGCCCGAGGAGCAGCGCCAGCCGGAATGCCGTGGCGTCGGCGTCGGCGCCATATTGCGGCACGCTTGCTGCGCTGCCGCGCGCCTGCGCCTCGGCGCGGACGAGGTCGGTGCGCGACGCCAAGCCAACACGGAGACGATCGCCGACGAGGCGCGCCACCTCGCTCTGCGCCGCCGCGTCGGCCGCGGCAGTGGCGCGCAGGCTCTGCGCGGTTCGCAAGTCGACATAGGCGCGCACGACTTCGGCGATGACCTGAATCACGACCGCGCGGCGTGCTTCCTCGACCGCGCCGGTGCGCGCCTCGGCGCTTTCGATCGCGCGCCGCGTACCGCCCCAGAGGTCAATCTCCCAGGACGCGTCGAAACCGCCGTCGAAAATCGCAAGGTCGCGGCCGAGCCCGGGAACCTTGCCGACGGGAAGCTGGCCGTTTTCACTGAGGCGGTTCTGCGTCGCGACCGCCGAGACGCCCGCTTGCGGCAGCGCCCGACCCTGCACCGCGTCACGCAGGGCGCGCGCCTCGCGAAGGCGCGCTTCGGCTTCTTCGAGATCCTTGTTACCGGCAAGGGCCGCCTCGACCAGTTCGCTAAGCAGCGGGTCGCCGAAGGCGGTCCACCATGCCGCGTCAACCTCTCCGGCACCGACGGGCGCGAGCCAGTTTTCGCTGATGGCGGTCTCCGGCGGACGATAGTCGGGACCGACGGTACATCCGCCGAGAGCGCCGACGAGCAGTATCGCGCCCAGATTCGCCGGGCGCCGGAGGGAGGTCGTCATAATATCCTGTCCTTGTGCAATTTCGCGGCGCTGCGGCGCGCCGCCGAGCGAGCGAGGCCCTTCTTGACCGCGACAATGATCGGTGCAGCGACGATAAAGAGGAGCGCCACGGCGTTGAAAGCGGTGTCGAAGGCGATCACCGCGCTCTGCCCCGCGACGCTGCGACCAAGCATCGCGCCGGCTGCCTTGGCGGCTTGCGCCGCATCCATTCCCCGCCCGACCAGCATCGCCGCGATCGCCGACAGCCGCTCGCCGGTCGCGGTCGAGCCCGATGTAATCGCGGCGCCGAGGACCGCCTGGTTCGCGGTCGTCTGGTGATCGATCAATGTCTGAAGCCCGGCCACGCCGATCAGTCCGCCGAGCTGGCGCCCGATATTGAAGATACCGATCCCGAAGGCGAGCGCCACCGGAGGCAATTTGCTGAACGCGATCAGGGTGATCGAGAGAAAGAGACAACCAAGCCCGAAGCCGCGGAGCAGGATCGCCGGCATCATGTCGTCCGGACCGCTTTCGCCCGACGAGCCGGATAGCATCCACATCGCGGTCATCACCGTCAGGATGCCGAAGGGAACGGTCACGATCGGGGAAATCCAGCGCGCTTGCATCAGCGCAGCGGCCAGCAGGAGTGTCGCTGCAAAGACGGCCCCGCTCGGCAGCAGCAATGCGCCCGCCTCGGTGGCGGTAAAGCGGAGCACCAAGAGCGAAAAGGCCGGTATCAGGAACGCACTTCCGAACAGCGCGGCGCCCGCGACGAAACTGACGATGAAGGCGAAGGCGAAATCTTCGACACGAAACACCGCAAGATCGAACAGGGGTTGCACGGCGCGTCGCTGGCGGAGCGCGAACAGCGCGCCGCCGGCGACGACGAGACCGATCGACCAGTTGATCCGGCTTGCGTCGAGCCAGTCCCAGCGACTGCCCTGGCTGAGAAGAAAGGACGCCGCGACGAGCGCAATCGCCAGACCAGCGAGGCCTGCTATGTCGAGACCGCGCCGCGGCACGGCCGGCGGCGAAGGCGCGTCGCCGAGCAGAAGCAACCCGGCTGCCGCCAGCGCCACCGGAAAGATGCCGAACAAAATCCAGGTCCAGTCGTGCGTGTCGATGAGCCAACCCTGCAGGACCGGCGCGAGCGTCGCGGGCGCGACCACCGCTCCCATCGCGAACAGCGCCTGCACGACGGGCTGGCGCGCTGCGGAAAAGCTCCAGAACAGCAGCGCCTGGCCGCTGACGAGCAGGATCGCGCCGGCGAGGCCTTGGACGATACGCAGAAAAATGAGGAGGTCGAGTTGCACGACAAGCGCTCCGAGCGCGCTGGCGAGCCCCATGGCCAATGTCGCGCCGAGCAAGGTCCGGCGCGCTTCGATGCGGGTGAGAAACCAGGGCGCCAGTGCAAAGCCGATCAGCTTGAAGGCGGTATAGCCGACGTCGAGCCAGGCGAATTCGTCGGGCGTTGCGTAAATATCGCCGATGATGTCGGCACGTCCAAGCGCTAGCAGCGTGCTCGCGATCGCCTCGGTGAGGCTCGCCAGAAGGATCGCAGCGAGCAGCAGACTACGTGACAGTGCCGTCTCGCCGCGAGCCCCTGGGGCGGCGATCGCCGTCACGATATTTTGCCGCGCCGGATCTCCACGCGGGCCGACAGGCCGGGAACGAGCCGACCCGGCAGGGGATTGCCGCGCAGACGAATCTTGACCGGCACGCGCTGGACGACCCGCACGAAATTGCCGGTAGCATTATCGGACGGTATCAGGCTGAACGCGGAGCCACTGCCCGGTGCAAGGCTATCGACGATACCCTCGACGACTTCGCCCGGATAACCGTCGACCTCGATCCGTGCCGGCAGTCCGGGCCGGATATGCTCCAGCTGGGTTTCCTTGAAATTGGCAACGACATAAAGGGCTGCGACGGGCACGATGTCGAGCAGCGCACTACCGGGCGCAACGAGCCGCCCCACCCGAACCTGCCGATTGCCGACGACGCCGGCGATCGGCGCGCGGACCACGGTGTTTTCCAGATCGATCCGCGCGAGCTCGCGCGCGGCTTCCGCCTGTGCCAGCGCGGCGATGGCCGCCTCGCGCTGTGTGCCGAGCACGCCGATCTTTTGCCGCTGCGCATCGAGCGTCGCGGACGACGCGGCCGCTCCGGCCTCGGCCCGGCTCTCGCCGGCGTCGCTCTCGTCGACTTGCGCCTGGCTGACCGCGCCGCCGTGGATAAGGTCGCGCCGCCGCGCGCTCGACTTTCGGGCGAGTCCGAGATCGGCAACCGCCGCGCGGCGCTGGGCATCGGCCTGCCGCACCAGCGCTTGCTGGAGTATCGTCTCCTGCGCGACATTCGCCAGCCGGGCGCGCGCAGCTTCGACGTTCGCATCGGCCTGCGCGAGCTTCGCGCGATAGTCGCGATCGTCGATCCGGAACAGGACATCGCCGACCTTCACCGCCTCATTGTCTGCTACCTCGACCGCGGTCACATAGCCGGCGACCTTGGGCGCCAGCGAGGTGATGTCGCCACGTACATAGGCATTGTCGGTCGATGCGGCCGCGCCGGCGCTGGCCCAGAGCCAGGCCCCGACCCCTACGACAAGCGCGGTGAGAATGAGCAGCCCACCGGCGGTCTTGCGCCGTGCGGCGATGAAGTTGCGAAGCTTTGCCATAGCAGCCGTCCCGCCTTTTCTGTCGAAGCGATTGAAATCCTTGGAACCGCAATGCCGCGATGCTGCTCCTCCGCCTATCCGGTCAAAGCATCTCCCGACCGCGCCTTTGGTCTTGGCGACCCCATACCGAAGCATAGGTCGGCGCAGCCCCGCCGCCGCGGAGGATCTGCCTCGGCATGATCCTTCCCGACCGTTGAGGCGGCTAGCGCAGACGTGCGAAGCGCTGGCACGCTGGGCCGGCACAATGGGAAAGGAACAGCGATGTCACGGACGGACCTGGCGATCGAGGCGCGAACCAATCAGCAGCACGGGCTCGAGGCGGTCGGGCTGATGACCGCGGGCCTCGCACATGATCTGGCGAACAGCGTCCAGACGCTGACCAGCGCGGGCAATATCCTGCAGGCCCATGCTCTCCTCGCCGATGCGGCAGACCTGCGGCCGACACTCGACGGCGCCGCCGTGGCGCTCCGCCATGTCGAAATCATGGTTTCGGCGCTGCTTGCCTTTGTGCGTTCGCGGCCCGACGATCGATCGCCTTTCGACCCCGCCCAGTGCGTCCGCGCGCTCGAGCCGCTACTGCGATGGAGCATCGCGGCTGACGTCGTGCTCTCGATCCATATCCAGCCCGAATTGCCGCGGCTCGACTGCAATCGCCAGCAGCTCGAAAGCGCGCTCCTCAACCTGGTGCGCAATTCCAGCCAGGCGATTGCCGGTGGAGGATTGATCGTCGTCGCGGTGAGCACCGATCATGATCGCCGCAATATTCTGCTGGAGGTCGCCGACAGCGGCGCCGGAATGAGCGCAGGCGATCGCTCGCGAGCATTCGAGCCTTTTTTCACGCTGCGCGAGGCCGGGACCGGACTGGGCCTCGCGACGGTCCAGCGCTTTGCCCACGATCATGCGGGCGATGTTTCGATCGACAGCGAACCGGACGGCGGTACCAACGTTCAGCTGCGGCTTCCCGCGGCGGATGACGAGAGAAACGACCGGTCTTTGTCGCCGGGCAATCGTGCGACGCCTCAAGCCTGTGCCGGTTTGGCCTTGAAGCGCCGGCGGGCTGTGCCATCCGCGGCCTGATTAGCGCGCGCTGCCCGCGCCTCGCCGGGAAGCGCGACGCGAAATTCCGCTCCGCCGCCGGGCCGGTTTTCGACCGTGATCGAACCGCCGTGCGCTCCGACGATCGAATGGCAGATGGCAAGGCCAATGCCCATGCCGCCCTCCTTGGTCGTGAAGAATCCTTCGAATATCCGGCCGAGATGGTCGGGCGCCACACCGGGCCCCGAATCGCGTAGCCTGAACCAAATTGCGCCATCGGTATCGGACCCGGTAGCAAGGGCGATCTCGCGGTCGCTCTCACGCTGGGCCTCGACCGCCTGGATTGCATTGATCAGCAAGTTTACGACGACCTGCTGCAGCTGGATACGGTCGGCGATGACTGGCGTCAGCCCCTTGGCATAGCTTGCCGTGACGCGGATGGCCCGCGTATCGACCTCGTGCCGCACGAACAGCAGGCTCTCCTGCACGACTTCGTTGAGATTGAGCGGGACGAGTTCGGGTGGCTGCTTCGCCGCCATGCCGCGAATCCGTCCGACGATATCGTCCGCCCGGCGCGCGCTGGCTGCTATGCGCTCGGTCAGCTGCCGAACTTTTGCCAGATCGACGTCGGGCCGAACCAGCCAGCGCAGGCTGGTCTCGGCATTGGTCATGATCGCCGCAAGCGGTTGGTTAACCTCGTGCGCGATCGAGCTCGTCAATTCGCCGAGCGTCGAAATGCGCGCCGCATGACTGAAGTCGGCCTGGATCTGGCGCAGCTGCGATTCCATGCGCAGGCGGTCGGTCACATCCTCAAGACTGAAAATCGTAGTATCGAGTTCGAGCAGCGGTTCGGGATAGGTCACCGAAAAACGCACATCGAGAATGAGGCCGTCCAGCCGGCGGACCTTCATGAACTCGCTATAGTTCTGCCGCCCGCTGAAGCGTCCGATCATCACTCGCCGCAGGGACTCGCGGCTTATCGCGAACAGATAGCCGACCGGCTGGATCAGATCCTGAACGTTCGATCCGCCGATCAGCTGGATCGCGCTGCGGTTGACGTCGGTGACCGGGACGGTGGTCGCAGCCAGTTCAACCAGCTCGGGATGTTCTTCGAGATAGCGCTCGAAGTCGGTTACGCCGCGAGCGCGCAGTTCGGCGTAGATCTTTCCCATCCGGCTGGCGTCGACCTGCCATAGGGCGACCGGCATGAAATGGATGAGCTTGCGGTAGCGGGCCTCGCTGGCGCGCAGATAGGGATAGGACCGGTCGTCGTCGGCCGCGCCGTTAACCGCGACAAACAGGCGCTCGGGCGGCGCGTCGCTGCCGCCCCGCCAGACGCTCAGGGTCGGATCGCGCAGGATGCCGTCCGAGGCAAGCGAGCGCCGGTGCACCGCGTCGCCGGTCTCGCAGCCTGCAGCTTCGACAATCAGTTCGCCGAGCGTCGCGCGGCTCCCGACTGGCCAGAAATCGGCGACCGATTGACCGACCATCAGACCGCGCCCCCGGTTTCCGCCAACAAGCCGTGCGGTCCGATCATTGACCGCGACGATGCGGGCCGCATGGACGACGGCGCGCAGCCGTGTGTCCAGCTCGGCCGGCTCGAGCGCCACTTGCTGCCCGGCGACCGAAGCGATCGCGGCGCGGGCTCCGGAAATATCGATTTCCCATGTCGCCGCGAGCCGAGCGTCATCGACCTGGTCGTCCGGGTAGCCGGGGCGTTTGCCATCGGAGACGCCCATTCCATATTCAACGATGTCGCGCGGCGTGCCGTCATCATGATACCGCACATGCTGGCGCACCGCGGCCCCGACATAGGCGCCCGCAGGACTGCGGCGGTGGACGATGCCTTGCCAACGCCCCTCCTGGAGGAGCTGCTGCCAGCCGCCGCCGGCGTCTTCGGGAGGCATGAGATGGTCGAGTGTTCGTCCGACCATCGCCAGCGGGGGCCAGCCGAACAGGATTTCCGCTGCGGGATTCCAGTACCGGACCCGGCCCGCCATATCGAACAGGATAACACTTTCGGAGGCCAGTTCGGAGCCCGGATCGTCAGCCGCAAGCGCGGCGGGCGATGCCAGCGCGGTCATGGAGCGGCGTCGGCTTCGACCGCCGACGCGATCGCCGCGAGAAGGCGATCGTCGGCGACCGGCTTAGTCAGCCAGGCATGCGCGCCAAGCGCGAGCGCCCGCGCGCGCGTCGTGTCGTCGAGAACGGACGTCAGGACGACGACAGGCAGCGATGCGCCGGAGTCGTGAAGATGCGCGAGCAGTTCGATCCCGCTCATCCCGGGCATCCGCATATCGGTTACGAGGCATGAAAAATCATGGTCTGCGCGGCCGGCCAGAAAGGCGGCGGCGCCGTCGAAGGCGATGCAGGCGAAGCCCGACACCATCATCAGATCGGACAGGGCGTCGCGAATGGCTTCATCGTCGTCCACGATCGCAATGCAATATTTCTCGGACAAGCGGCTCGATCCTCTCTGACACGGCCCTCGGAGCCTGACGTGTCCATCTCGCGCAGCTTGGCCGTCATTATAACCATACCAAAGGCTAGGCTGCGGCTGTTTCGCGCAGTTCCTGCGGCAATTTTTCCCAGGCGCGGATCAATTCGCCCACGGACGCAGCCTGCATCTTCTTCATCACGTTGGAGCGATGAAGCTTTACCGTAATCTCGGTAATACCAAGGTCGTAGGCGATCTGCTTATTGAGACGGCCCATTGACACTTCGCGCATGACCTGGCTTTCGCGCGGCGTGAGTGTCGCGAAACGCTCGACATGCTGCTGCACCACCTCGGCGCTCGCGCGCTCAGCAATATCGCGTTCGAGACCCGCGGTAACGGCATCGAGCAAGGTCTGGTCACGAACGGGCTTGGTCAGAAAATCGACCGCGCCCGCCTTCATCGCCTGGACGCTCATCGGGATGTCGCCATGCCCGGTGAGGAAAACGATGGGCTTGGCGATTCCCGCCGTCGCCAGATGCTGTTGAAGGTCGAGGCCGCTCGATCCAGGCATTCGGACGTCGAGCACCAGGCATCCGGCGCGAGCGAGGACCGGCGACTCGATCAACTCGCGCGTCGAGCCGTAACAGATTGCCTCGATTCCGACCGAGAGCATCAGTTCTCCGAGCGCGGTACGCACGTCCTCGTCATCATCGACGATGAGGACGAGCGGAGGATCTTCTTCGGCGAGAGTGCTGATCATGTCGCAAGCGCTTTCGAAGGGTTGGAACGCCGCGGCCGGCGCGCGGCGATCCGTTGGTCGAACCACGTTTTGGTATCGGCGCCGAATTCGGCAGGCGCCTTGCGCTCCAATTGCCCGGCGATATCGGCAAGCGTTTCGCTCGCGAGCGCACCACGCATGGCCTTTTCGGCCTTGAGCATCACCGCGTGAATCGAACACACCCCGCGACTGGCCCATGCGGGCGGCTCTGCTCCGAACAACGGGCAGCGGGTCCGGATCTCCTGGCATTCGAAGAGCGGCTTGCGCCCCTCGATCGCATCGACGATCGCCAGAACAGTGATCGTGTCGGGAGACCGCGCAAGCAGATACCCCCCGCGCACGCCCTCGGCCGCTCTCACGATACCGGCCTTCTCGAGCTTCGCGAGAGTCTTGGCGGCGAACGTCGGCGATATGCCCTGGAACAGCGCGAGGTCCTTGCCGCTGCGCGGCGCCGGACCGGCGTCGACAAGCGTGAGCAGGCAATGGAGGCCATATTCGACGCTGGCGGTGAGATGAGCCATAACATGGACTATACTACTCCATGTTTGCTGAAACAAGAGACGCGGCGCGCGCGTCGCCCGGCGCCGGACCAACGCCGACGCCGGGCGCAACGCGCGCCGAGAGCGATCAGAAATGATAGGCAATGCCGAACAGCGCCTGATGGCGCTCGAATTTCGTACCGCTGCCGCCGAGGTCGCTGTAGCGATACTCGACGCGCGCCGAGATCCGGTCGGTCACGGCGCGTTCGACACCGCCGCCTACCGACCAGCCGTCGAAATTATCCTTGTCGCCATAGGCGCCCTCGATATTGCGCAGCCGAACCGAGGCACGGATATTCTCATAGCCGCCACGCGCGTAAACAAGCGTGTTGTCGGTCACAAGATAGCCAGCGCGGACGCCGAGATCGAACCCATATTCGGGGTTGATACGCCCCATCGCGTCCTTCTGCGAGCGGCTGACGCCGTCGTCGAAGCCGAAATTGACCGCGCCTTCGGCCGAGAGCACGATGCGGTTCGCCGGCTGGATATTATAGCCGAAGAAGACGCCTGCAGTCGCGGCGTCGCGCGAATCGTCGATCTGGGCGGCGCCGCCATCGGTTTCGACGGTGCCGAGCTTGTTCTGGCTCCAGCCTGCCTGTGCCCCGACATAGGGGCCCTCGAAGGTCTGCGCGGAAGCAGGCGTCGCGATCGCACAAAGCGATGCAAAGCCAAGCGAGAGGGGGAGAAAATAAGGCTTCATATTTTGATCTTTCTTCGTTGTTCATTGGCGTGGGGATTTGGCCGCAGCCCCTGCCTCCAGGCTGGCCCCATCAACGGCGGGCGGCCTGGAGGCGCGGGCAGCGCCGGCTTCTCAGCCCGCGTTCTGGCGGGGCGGAAGGAAGTTGCCGTCGATGCCGCCCGGCCAGGGCGTCACGGTCTCGCCCGCGACCATCCAGCGGTCGCCATCCTTGCGGAGCCGCAGCTCGTACATGGCCGGAGGTGCCTCGGGGCTCATGCGGCGAAAGAGGATCGCCGTCGCGTGGTCGCCCTGCTGCTCGACGTGCAGCACGCGGTGCTCGGTCGAAAGCGGTGGCTCGCCGGCATCGCGGCGGGCGCGGAACTCGGCAATCGAGTCATCGCGGGCGACGCGGGTCACATGACCGTCCGACCCGAGTATCAGGAAGCTCTGGTCGGCGGCATAATGGGTTTCCATGCTGTCGATGTCGTAGGCGCTGCCATCGTGAACGACGTCGTGGATCAAGGTCGTGATCGCGGGATCGATGGAGGGATTGGTCATTTTTCTATCTTTCTGTTCAAAGCGAAGATCGGGAGAATCAGAGCAGCGCCATGCCGCCGTCGACGCGCAGATTGATGCCGGTGACGAAGCTGCTCGCATCCGACGCGAGGAAAAGCGCGGCGCGCGCCAGTTCTTCGGGCTGGCCAAGGCGCCCGAGCGGAATGGCGCCCGCCATCATGTCGATGAACGACCCCCGCTCCGTGGCGGGCACGCCGAGTTTCTCAAGAATGGCCGTCTCGGTCGGCCCGGGACTGAGCATGTTGACCCGAATCCGCCGCGTCTTGAATTCGAGCGCCCAGCTGCGGGCAAAGGCGCCGATCGCCGCCTTGGTGCCGGCATAGACGGCATGACCGTCGAGGACCTTCTCGCTCGCAAGCGATCCCACGAGAATGATCGAGCCACCGTCGCGCAGGATCGGCACGATCTTCTGCACCCCGAAGAAAGTGCCTCGCGCGTTGATGCCGAATTGCGCGTCATATTCCTCTTCGGACACCGCGTGTGAGGCGGTGATCGTGTTGACGCCGGCGTTCGCCATATAGATGTCGGCGCGGCCGAAGCGGTCGGCGACGAGCGCCGCCACCCGCTCGTGATGCGCTGGATCGGCGACGTCGCCCTGGACGACGGTTGCTTTCGGCCCGATCGCCTGCGCCGCGGCGTCGAGCGCGTCCTGACGGCGACCGGTAATCACCACATCGGCGCCTTCGCTGGCAAAGAGCGTCGCTGCTGCGAGGCCGATGCCGCTATTGCCGCCGGTAATGACGGCAATTTTTCCATTCAAACTGGTCATGAACCACCTCTTTCGTTGCTGGGAGAGGCGGATATGAGCGTTCCATTGTGGAAGATTAGATTGGACAATGGCACATCATTTTTGCCATAAACTATCGAATGTCCGTAGGTCTTGAACATGCCACCGGCCTGCAGGCCTTCGTGCGGACGGTCGAAGCCGGATCGTTCAGCGCCGCCGCGCGGCGGGCGGGCACCACCCCGTCCGCGGTTTCGAAGAGCGTCGAGCGGCTCGAACAGCGGCTTGGAGTCAAATTGTTTCTCCGCTCGACGCGTTCGCTCGCGCTGACGCTCGACGGGACAGCCTATTATGAACGGGTTGCGCCGCTGCTTCGCGCGCTCGACGATGCCGACGAGGCGCTCGCCGAGACCGGACAGGCGCGCGGCACACTGCGCGTCAGCCTCCCCGGCATTCTCGGTCCGGTGCTCGTCGATGCGCTGACGCGTGATTTCCTGGCCCGCTTTCCCGACATCCGCCTCGAAATCAGTATCACCGACCGTCATGTCGACCTGGTCCGCGAAGGCTTTGACGTGGCGCTGCGCGCCGGGCCGGTCGAAGACAGCGACTGGATCACGCGATCGCTCGGCGGCCTGTCGCTCGTTCTGGTTGCAGCGCCAGCCTATCTCGCGCGCGCCGGAACGCCTTCCACCCACGAAGACCTGAGCGGCGCTGCCCACATTCGCTATCGACTGCGCGCGCAGGCCTATCCGATCCGCTTCGCCGACGGCACCCGGCTTCTGCCGGAGGGAGTTTTCGACACCGACTCGGGACAGGCAATGCGCATCGCGGCCTTGAACGGCACCGGCATCGCGCAGCTTCTGCGCATTGCGGTGGCCGACGACCTCGCCGCTGGCCGGCTCGTCGAAATCATGGAGCATGCTCCCCTCGCGCCGGTCCCCGTCCAGACCCTGCACGCGTTCGGCCGCTTCGCGCCGCTGCGCCTGCGCGTCTTCACCGATTTCCTCGCCGAGACGCTGGCGCCGCACCGGATTTGAACCGGGCATGCTCATGTTCGGAAGCCGATCCGGCGGTGCGTGCCATCGCAGAAGGGTTTGTTGGAGCTGCCGCCGCACCGGCAGAGCCGCGTCTTGCGGACGCAGGCGATCGCCCGTCCCGTTCCGCTCAGGATTTGGAGATTGCCTGTCACATGCAGCGGACCGTCGTCTTCGGGCTCGATCGCCAGTACGCCGCCGCGATCTGCGAGCTTGGGCGTATCGAGGCTCAGCGGCTCGCCGGTTGCGACGAAGCCGACATGGTCGTGCGACTTGTCGCAATAGGGCTTGTTTTTCGACGCGCCGCAGCGACACAGCGTCGCGCGATGGCCGACGCACTCACCCGCCAGCAGTAGATCGGCGCGCACGGCATAGGGGCCATTCTCGCGCAGCGTCACGAGATTTGCGGGCGGCACCGGCTCGGGAGCACCACCGCGCCGCTCGTAGGACAAGGCGCCCGACGGGCATTGGCGAATGATGCCGCAGAGCTGCTCGGTGTCGGTGGCGTCGGCAATGATCCACGGCCCCTCGACATCGGCGAGGAATGTGGCCGGCGCCTGCGTCACGCAGACGCGGGCGTGAATGCAGCGCGTGCCATCGAAATGCACCGTCACGTCATGGCCATCGGCGGGATCCTTTGCGCCGGGCTGCACCGGCCCCGCGCTCAAGACGGCCTGGTCGCAAGTGCGCGAAGCCGGTTCCTGCCTTTCGGATACCGGCGCCGGCGCAGCGCGGAGCCGATCGGCCTGCTTTTCGAGGATTCGCGCCGCGCGCGAGCAACGCGGGTCAGCCGGATCGAGGGCGGCGGCGACCGCGCTCAGTTCCTCGACCCGCTCGCGATAGAGGTGCCGCGCGCTTGCGCCCTGGGGCAGCGCGGCCGCCTCGCGCAACGCAGTGAACGAAACGCCGGCATTGCAATGGGGGTTCGACGGGCCGGCAGGCAGCCGGGCGGCGCGCTCGGCGATCGCGGCGAGCGCGTGCATCAGTCCGATCGCGCAACCGACATAGAGCGCCTTTTCGGGTGACGGACTCGGGAGCGCATAAGCACCGGCGAGCAGGCGTAGCGAAAGAGCATAGATCGCGTTGGCGAGATCGACCGCCGCGACCGCGTCGGCATCCTTGAGCCAGACGCGCCCCGCGGCCTCGGGCGGCTTGCGCAGCACCGGATTGACCGCGGCAGGATGGGCGGGGGCAAATCCCGGGTTTGCGGTCAGGAGGGCACGAAGCTCCTCGCGCACCCCGAGAAAGCGCTGGAAATGCGAGTTGGCGCGGTCGCTCGGCGCGCCCTCGCCTTCGACGACGATTTCGGCCAGCGCGGCAAGCGCCGCGTCGAGCGATGCAATGGGGGTCGCGCCCGCGAGGTTGGTTTCGTCGGACGACAGCTGCAGCGCGGGATCGCCGCAGAAGACTGCCGCTTCGCCGTGCTTGGCGACGAGGGCGCGGAGGCCGGACTCGATCGCCTGGTAGAAGGATCCGATCGTCGCATAATCAAACGCCGCCGGCGTCAGCCGGGGCGCAACCGGAGTGCGCGTTGATCCATTTTCCGCCGCGAATCCGTTGCCATCGGGCTCGCCCGACTCTTCGGGACGCTCGAGGAAGATGAAATGCTGCAGCACGGCCGGACCGAACGGCGCGAGCTTTACCGAGATGCCCCCAGGCAGATATCCGGGGGCGAGCGGGAAGTTGGTGCGCCCGAAGCGCGGCGCGCCGCCGAGCGCAGCCGTGATATTCCAGACCGTCACGAGATGGCTCATTTCGTCGATGGCGACGTCGAGAATGACCCGGCGCCAGCGCGCCACTGCCTCGGTTTCGGCACGGTTCAACCCCTCCGCTTCGCCATCCCTGAGGCTGAACGCGGCATAAAGGTATGTGCACATTAGATTCTGCTCGAGCTCGGCCGCTTCGTAGAGCGCGTGCAGCAGCTTCTCGCGGCTTACGCTGTTCAGTGCATCGATCTGCGGCATCTGACTGACCCCTGGTGGCGGACCCATAGCGGTCCCGATGCGCGCAAGTCTGGAAGGATCGAACTCGCGTGGGGAGACGCGAGTGGTGCCGAAGCGATTGTACCATGCGGGCCGCCCGCATGGTTCGCGATCAGCTGAGCCTAGCCCCGCGGGCAGCCGACCCCCAACCATCGGATAGGTGGCCCCCGGCTCGACAGCGCCAGCGGGCGAACCCTAGTTTTCCGGCATCACCTGGACTTACCAGCACCATGAGGTTGAGCGATGACTATACCATGGAATCCGGCAACAACGGGCCTCGCCATCGATCGAACGCGCGCCGTGCCGCTCACCCAGCAGATCGCAGCCGCGCTGCGCTGCGCGATCGTCGAGGGGCGGCTGCGCCCCGGTGCGCGGCTGCCATCCTGGCTCGACATGGCGGCGCAGCTTGGCGTCTCGCGGGGAACCGTCAAAGCCGCTTACGAGACGCTGATCGACGAGATGCTGGTCTTTTCCGCAGGCGCGGCAGGAACCCGCGTTGCCGATCGCCCTGCTCCGCGCCCCGTCGCGGTCCGCACGGTCGAGATCGCTCCCCCGCTTCAGCACGCCCAGCACGGGTTCGGTTTGCGGCCCCTGCCCTTCCAGATCGGAGTGCCGGCGCAGGACGCGTTTCCCGCCAAACTCTGGGCCCGGCTGCGCACGCGCGCGGTGCGGGCCAACGCCATCGCGCCCGTCACCGCACCCGACCCGCGCGGGACGCCCGAGTTGCGAGCGCAGATCGCCGCGCAGATCGCGATCACCCGAGGTATCCGGTGCTTGCCCGACCAGGTCATTTTGACGAGCGGCTATCGGGCCGGTCTCGGCCTGGCGCTGAGCACGCTCGGCATGGTCGGTCGCCGCGCATGGGTCGAGGATCCGGGCTGTCCCGTGACGCGCAAGGCGCTGCGCCTCGCCGGCGTCGATGACGTGGCGGTTCCCGTCGATGAACACGGCCTTCGGATCGACCGGGCCGTTCGCGCCGCACCCGAAGCGGCGCTCGCGATCGTTACCTCCGGTCTGCAAGGTCCGGGCGGCGCGGCCTTGTCGGCCGGGCGGCGTGCGGCGCTGCTTGCCTGGGCGGAGCGCGAAGGGGGTTGGATCGTCGAACATGACCAGGCCAGCGAACTGCTCCTCGAGGGCCGTGCGCCTGCGGCGATCGCAGCGAACGACCCGAGCGGACGCGTCATACATATCGGCAGCTTCGACATGACCATCAGCGGCGCGCTCGGGCTCGGCTATCTTGTTGCACCCATCGCGCTGGCCGCGCGCTTCGCCGAGATGGCGGCGCACCTCAATCCCGCGCCCAACGCCGCGACGCAGGTCGCGCTTGCGGGCTTTCTCGGCGACGGCCATTTCCTCCGCCACATGCGGCATATGAAAGCGCTTTATCGCGAGCGCCGCGACCTGCTTGCACGATATCTTGGTGACGCCATCCTGCCCGACCTTGGGGGGCTGGCGGCGATCATGCCGCTTCCGGCCGGTACCGACGACGTCGCGCTCGCGGCCCAGGCACCGTCGCTCGGCATCGCCCCCGCACCGCTATCGCCATGGAGCGCCGAGCCCGACCATGCGCGCCCGGGTCTGGTCCTCGGCATCACCAATCTGCGCGAACCGATCGCAGCCAAGGCCTGTGAGACGCTTGTTCGCCTCGCCGAAAGCTCCGCCGCGGCTCCCCTCCCCGCCCGCGCCGCCTGAACGATCGCGGGGCGGCGACGGTACAGCCGGTTGGGCAAGGCTTGGGCCTGTCGGCGGGCGCCGCCGCCCCTAGTCTTTCGCGGGAGGGCTGAAGGAGAATTTGCCATGGACATCAACGTCTTCGAGAATGTCGAGGAGCATCGCTTCGAACTCGACCTGCCCGACGGCAGCACGGCCGCAATCTATTACCGGCTCGACGAGGAAGACCGGCTGGTCCTCTTCCATACCGATGTGCCCTCGGTATTTGCGGGTCTCGGCATCGGCACACAGCTCGCGGCAGGCGCCTTCGACCTCATCCGCCAATCGGACCGCAAGGCGATCCTGCGCTGCGCTTTCCTTCAGAGCTTCTTCCGCGACCACCCCGGATATGCGGAGATTATCGCGGGCTAGGACCGCGCGACCGCGAAGAGCATGGAACCGGACGCTTCTGCTCCCGGAACCGCGCTATTTCGTCATGCCGATGCGATCCACGCGCGAAGCCAGCTCTCGAAATCGATCGGCGCCTTGTGCGGTTGCTCGCCTCCGACCAGCGGTTCGCCCTCGAAGCGCGCCTCGAAATAGAGGGCCTCGGGATCGACGATGATCCCGCGCGAATCCTCGTTGGCGGTCAGGATCTGAAGCGCCAGGTCGGGAAGCGCGCGTTGATCGGGGCCGACGACCTCGACCATGCCGCTCGCCGGCAGCTCGAGCGCGATTTCGGCGAGCGCTGTGGCCACATCGGCGGAACCGATCGGCCGCATCTGGATGGGAGGAACACGGACGCGATCGCCCTCGCCGCCGGCATCGACGATCTTGTAGATGAATTCGAAGAAGGGTGTCGAGCGAACGATGGTGAAACCCAGCCCCGAATCGCGCACCAGCTCCTCCTGCGCTTTCTTCGCGGCGAAATAACCCCCGTTGAGCTGGTTCGTCCCGATCGCCGAAAGGGCGACATGATGCGCGACTCCCGCCTCGCGTTCGGCGCTAAGCAGCCTCCGCCCCGCGTCCGCAAAGAAATGCGTCATGTCGTCGGCTCGCGCATAGCCCGAGTTCGAGGCATCGATCACAATCCGGGCGCCCTCGATCGCCTCGGCAAGGCCTTCACCGGTCACGATGTTGACCCCGGTCGATCGTGCGGCCGCGATCACCTCATGGCCCTGGTTGCGCAAGCGTTCGACGAGCTGGCGGCCGACGAGTCCGGTTCCGCCGATGACGGTGATTTTCATGGCTTGCTCCTGATCAATCTTCGCGCCGCAGCGTCGCCGCCCAGCCCGCTTCGGTCGGCTCGAAGCGCGCGCCGGCCTCCAGCGTGCGATGCACGGGGCAGCGGTCTGCAACGCCAGCCAGTTCGGCACGCTGCGCGTCGTCGAGCGCCCCTTCGATCTCGACGCGCCGCGAAAACACGTCGGGAAGCGTCGCCCCGCCTTCCTTGTGATGGCGCACACCGGTGCTGATGCGGGAAACCGGCCAGCCCTTGCGCGTCGCGTAAAGCCGCAGCGTCATCGTCGTGCACGCCGCCAGCGCGGCCGAGAGCAGGTTGTAGGGCGTCGGGCCCGACCCCAATCCGCCCACACTCTCGGGCTCGTCGGCGATGAAAGCTGCCTTGCCCGCGCGCATCGCAAGCTGGAATTTTCCCAGTCCCGTCTCTTCCGCCTCGGCATCGAACGGCCCGGTCGCCGTCGGCAGCGGCGGCGGCAGGTAGCGGCTGGCCCAGGCGGCAATCATGTCCGCCGCGAAGGCGGCGTCGTCGCCATTGCCGAGCAGA
Source organism: Sphingopyxis sp. PAMC25046 (assembly GCF_004795895.1). Classification (NCBI taxonomy): domain Bacteria; kingdom Pseudomonadati; phylum Pseudomonadota; class Alphaproteobacteria; order Sphingomonadales; family Sphingopyxidaceae; genus Sphingopyxis; species Sphingopyxis sp. PAMC25046. The sequence continues at coordinate 1,881,915 of NZ_CP039250.1, read as the reverse complement.
TGGTCCGCTCCGTCGAGCGAGACGAAACTCTTGGGATGGCGAGCGGCGAGATAGATGCTCGTCACATTGTCGATGCCGACCACCGCGTCGGTCGGGGAATGGAGCAGTAATAAGGGCCGCCTCAATGCGGCGATGCGGGCGCCCTGGTCCTGCTGCCGCAAATCGTCGATCAGCTTTCGGCCGACGCGAAACGGCCGGTCGGCGATCGCCACCACCCCCTCTCCGTCGGCTTCGATCCGCGCCAATGCGTCGGGGTCGAGCTGGGCCAGCACATGCGCCACATCGAACGGCGCCGCGATCGTCGCAACCGCCCTGGCATCCGGCAGCGATCCCGCCGCCGCCATGACCGCGGCACCGCCGAGACTATGCCCGACGAGCAGCATCACTGGCATGCCGGCCGCGGCCATCGCACCGGCGGCGGCCACGAGGTCGGCGATATTGAGGCTGAAGCTCGTGTCGGCAAAATCGCCTTCGCTGCGCCCGAGCCCGGTAAAATCGAAGCGCAGCACACCGACGCCGGCGCCCGCGAGACGGCGCGAGATACGCACGGCAGCGATATTGTCCTTCCCGCAGGTGAAGCAATGCGCGAACAGCGCCCAGGCGCGCGCAGGTCCGACGGGAAGCTCGAGACGGCCCGAAAGCCGCTCGCCTGCGGCATTGAGGAAGTCAAATGGCTGGGTAGGCATCGGTCTTGTCTCCGCGGGCAGCGCTACGTCCGGCGCTGTTCGGCGTCGGCCGCGACGGCGTCCGCACCCGCGACGCCAAGCACCGAGGCGGTGATCGAAGTCGGCAGCGGCAGCGGCTTCTCGATTCTCGCGATGATCGGAAGAATGATCAGGAAATGCGCGAAATAATAAATGGCGGCGATCTGCGAGATCACGACATAGGGCTGCTCGGCGGGCGCGCCGCCGCAATAGCCGAGGACGAACACGCAGGGCACGAGGCCGAACCAGAAGAATTTCCGGAACAGCGGGCGATAATTGCCCGAGCGCACCGGCGAGGTGTCGAGCCAGGGCAGGAAGAATAGCAGGAAGATCGACGTGAACATCGCCAGCACCCCGAGCAGCTTTGCCGGTAGGATGAGATCCACCGTGAAGGCGCGCAGGATCGCGTAGAAGGGCCAGAAATACCATTCGGGGACGATGTGCGCGGGCGTCGAGAGCGGATTGGCGGGCACGTAATTGTCGGGATGGCCGAGGGCATTGGGAAAGAAGAGGACGAGCGCGGCGAACAGGGTCAGCACCAGCGCGACGCTGAAGCCGTCCTTGGCGGTGTAGAATGGATGGAAGGGCACCGTGTCCTGCGGGCCCCTGACGTCCACCCCGGTCGGGTTGTTCGATCCCGGAATATGGATCGCCCAGATATGCAGCACGACGACCGCCGCGATCACGAACGGCAGCAGATAATGCAGCGCGAAGAATCGATTGAGCGTGGCATTGTCGGGCGCGTAGCCGCCTAGTAGCCAGGTCTGGATCGGTTCGCCGACGAGCGGGATGGCGCTGAACAGGCCGGTGATGACTTTGGCGCCCCAGAAGCTCATCTGACCCCAGGGCAGGACATAACCCATGAAGGCGGTCGCCATCAGCAGGAGCAGGATCACCAGCCCCATCAACCAGGCCATTTCGCGGGGTGCCTTGTACGATCCGTAATAGAGCCCCCGGAACATGTGGATATAGACCGATGTGAAGAACAGCGAAGCGCCGTTCATATGAACGTAGCGGATCAGCCAGCCCGCGTTGACGTCGCGCATAATATGCTCGACCGAACTGAATGCGATGCTGCTGTTGGCGGCATAATGCATCGCCAGCACCACGCCGGTGACGATCTGGATCACCAGCGCCATCCCGTTGAGCACGCCGAAATTCCAGAAGAAATTGAGGTTGCGCGGCACCGGATAACCGCCGCCGGTTGCATTATGGACGAAGCGCGGGAGAGGCAGCTTCTCGTCCAGCCACCGCATGAGCGGATGCTTGGGTTCGTAATTTTTCGCCCAGGGAAAACTCATCGCAGGGTCCATCGCTCGCGCCGGAAGATGCGATCAAAATAGCGGGACGCAGCGCGCGCGGCAGGCACAAGATCGGTCGAGGCGACTGTACCAAGGCGCATCGGCGCCATGATCAGTCGCGCAGGATGCGCTCCATCCGCCGGTCGGGCACGAACCAGAGCAGGATGATGGAGAGGTAGATCGCAAGCGCGATCCCGGGATGCACGAAGGCCAGCGCCGCCGCGACCGCATAGGAGGCGACACTGAGGCGGCCCTTCATATCGCGGCCCACCGCGCGGGCGATCGCCGCATTGGCGGGATGCGAGGCGATGATCGCGCGGACGAGGAGTTCATAGCCGATCGATGCCATGCCGAGCACCATGCCATAACCCGCCACCGCGAGCCCGGCGAAGCCGGTCTCGTCGAGCCAGCGGATCGTGTAAGGGATGAGGCTGAGCCAGAAGAGGTGGAAGAGATTGGCCCAGAGTACCCGGCCGTCGATGCGCCCCGTCGCCTGCAGTAGATGGTGGTGGTTGTTCCAGAAGAGCCCGACGTTGACGAAGCTCAGCGCGTAGACGAGGAGCAGCGGCATGCTCGCTGTGACGCTGACCCATTCGCCGCCCGGAACGCGCAGTTCGATCACCATCACCGTTATCACGATCGCGACCACGCCGTCGGTCAGCGCTTCCATCCGCGCCGACGGCATGCCGCGTCTCGTCGGGCTATCGTCTTCCCGGAATCCGCGATCGGGCACGCCGTCGTCGCCGGCTCGTATCAGACCAGCCCCTCGGCCGCGAGCGTCGCCGCGACCGCGGGCCGTGCTGCCAGTCGGTCGCGCAGGGCAGCGATCGGTGCGGGCAGCTCGACGCCGAAGCGCTCGGCCCACTTCGTCATGACGAAGACATAGAAGTCGGCGGCGCTCGGCGCATCACCGAACAGATAATCCCCCTTCATCGTCTCGCCGAGATAGCGCAGCCGCGCCGTGATATAGGCGCCGGCAGCCGCCTTCTGGCTGTCATTACCCTGATGCCAGAAGGGCTTGAAGCTCTTGTGGATTTCGGTCGAGATATAGGCGAGCGCCTCAAGCAGCCGGGTCCGGCCCAGCGCTCCGGGCACGCCGAACCGGGGATAGACCTGCGCGAGATAGTCGAGAACTGCGATATTCTCGGTCACCAGCTCCTGATCGTCGAGACGCAGCGCGGGAACATAGCTCTTGGGCGTGATCGCGTTGAAGTCGGCGCCGCTGGCGGTAATCTTCGTGCGAAGATCGACGCTTTCGCTTTCGAAGGGCTCACCCGCCTCGTGGAGGATGATGTGGGCGGCAAGGCTGCACGCCCATGGGCAATAATAGAGCTTCATCGGACAGGATCCTGCAAGGGGGCCGCTGGAGCGCCGGGGAGGAGGGAGGCACTCCAGCGGCCGGGTCGACACCGGAGCAACAGGGTCAGGAGCTCCGGTGCCGGGGGGCTTCAGGCCGCGGCAGCGGCCGCTTCGACAGGGTGGACCGCGCGCAGACCGATCTGGACCTTGTTCCAAAAGTTGATCGCGGCGATCGCGACGGTGAGATGCGCGATTTCCTTGTCGTCGAAATGCGCCTTGAGCAGTTCGTAATCGGCGTCGGGGGCGTGCGTCTTGGCGACCCGCGTCAGCGATTCGGTCCAGCCGAGGACGGCGCGTTCGCGATCGGTGAACAGCGGCGAGTCGCGCCAGGCGTCGAGCAGATGAATGCGCATGTCGCTTTCGCCATGCTTGGTCGCATCCTTGCTGTGCATATAGATGCAGAAGGCACAGCCGTTGATCTGCGACGCGCGCAGCTTGACCAGCTCGAGCAGGCCATGATCGAGGCCCGAGGCATCAACGGCCTTCTCGACTTCGAGCATCGCCTTCATGGCTTCGGGAGCGGTCTGGAAAATATTCATGCGGGGCTTCATCGAAATATCCTTCATTTGGCTTGGGGAATAAAAAGCGTCATCATGCTGCGCGCCCGGCGCTGCCGGGCGTCGACTACCGCCCAGACCGCGAGCAGCGTTCCGAGAATGGCTGGGAGCGTCACCGCGGGAAAATCGCGTGCGAGCGCCGAGGGACCGCAGATACCGACCGCGACCTCCCAATAGTGAAATAGCGCATGGCCCCAGAGCCAGAGCGTCGGCGCGGTCCAGAACAGGACACGATGCTCGGAACGGACAGCGCCGAGAAGAAAGGCACCGCCGAGGGAGAGGAAGATCAGTCCAATGTCGCGGATGAAATGCTGGTTGAACGGGCCGGTGGTGGTCACGCCCGGCACCGCAAAATACCAGCCGGCGGGGGCGGCTAGCATGTACAAACCGTTGGCGATCGCTCCGAGGCCCATGAGCAGGGCAAGACCGAGACAGCAATATCTAAGCATGACAGGATCCTTCCGAACGATGGTGACAGGCGGTGACCGGGCTATCCCCCCGCCTATCTGCGCGGCGGCGGCGGGACGTTTTCGAGCCACCAGTCGAAGCGCGTGGCGCCGAGCTTCGCGGCAGGCCCCGGGATCAGCGAGTTGTCGTCGATCACGACGCCGAAATAGGGCGCTGCGGGATCGGCGACGACCGGGCGCGGATCCTTGTCATGGTGCAGGACGCGAGCGATCAGCTCGTCGAGATAGAATTTCTCGGGGCCGCCGATCTCGATCGTCCGGTTGGCGGGCTCGGCGAGCGCAACGGCCGCCACCGCCCCGGCGACGTCTTCCGCGGCCATCGGCTGGATGAAGGCGTGCGGGAGCCGGATTTCGTCGCCGACAACTCCCGACTGGGCAATGCCGCGCAAAAACTCCATGAACTGGGTGGCATGGAGGATCGTGTAAGGAATCGGGCTTTCCTCGATCAGCTTCTCTTGCGCGAGCTTGGCGCGAAAATAGCCGCTGGCCTGCAGGCGCTCGGTGCCGACGACCGATAGCGCGATATGATGACGCACGCCCGCGGCCGTCTCGGCCTCGACAAGATTCCGCCCGGCGGTCTGGAAAAAGTCCATCGCGACCTGGTCTTCGAATGTCGGCGAGTTGGCGAGATCGACGACGACCTCGGCGCCCGACATTGCCTCGGCAAGGCCCTCGCCAGTGATCGTGTTGACCCCGGTGTTGGGCGCCGCGGCGATCGCCTGATGACCTGCTTCATTGAGCTTGGTGACGACTTTCGAACCGATGAGCCCGGTTCCTCCAATCACGACGATCTTCATCGGCTTGCCCTTCCGTTGCCGGCGCGGTCTGCGCCTCCTGCAACCGGACTAGAGGAGATGGCCGAAAGGCTGCAGACCCGAGACCTGCCCAACCTCCTGTACCAACCGCGGTGCCGGACGTCCGCTTGGTACAATGCACCGGACGGTTTTCGGACCTACCGGCTCTCTTGGCCCACCGCTCTAATCCTGCGGGTGACCGGTGATGCAAGGCAGGCGCGATCTCCCCCCGGAAGATCGCCCAGGAGAGCGGCGCATCCCGGTCATCGACGCCATGATCATGGGCGACCTGGGGAGCCGTGTTAACCGGACGCGACAGGGATGGTGAACGCAGCGGCTTTTTTCCGGTTTCACCCTGCGGCCAACGAAATGGCAGGCGAGCATCCCACCTGTCCGGCTCCCCCTTTTTCTCCCGACCCAACCGACGCGCCCAGCGTGTTCCCCCTTCCCCCTCGCGCTCTGCCGCGAACAGACGCTCGCGCCGATGCGCAATGCGTTGAGAATAGTGGCCCCCGGCGGTGGAGGAACGACCGCCGGGGGCTGCAATTTGACCCGTGCAGCTGAAAGACACAGCTGCCGACAGGTGTTTATCCGGCCGGGAGTGGGAGGCGCTGTCGCAGCCGTAGGCCGGCAGGCCTCATCTCCCGGCAATCCGCATCAATAGTCCCAGACAGCGGGAACGCATCGAAAGGCGTCTCCGTCGAGAGCCACATGGAAGATCGACGGGAACGGAAGATGCGTCGCCACGAACGCTTCGCGGTTTTCCGCGAACCCGCGCATGAGCTCGACCCGGACGCGAGCGGCTTCCGCGGGATCGTGCTCGAAGCCATTGTACCAGCCAGGACGTTCGAACGAGACCTGGAATATCGCGTCGCCGACGAATGTGAGCCGGTCGCCGCCCGAGGCGATGCGAACCACGCTATGGCCGGGCGTGTGGCCACCGGTGCGTTGGACGAGAACGCCGGGCGCGACTTCATATTCTTCTTCGAAACTTTGTACCTGGTCGCGATAAAGCTCCATGAACCGGGTGGCGGTGCGGCGAAGCGCATCGGGGAACCCCTCGGGCATGGCGGTAAGCGAGAAATCGGGATCCTCCCAGAACGCGACCTCGGCGGCCGCGACATGGACCCGCAGATCGGGACGCATCCGCTCCTTGATGCCATCGACGACCAGGCCGCCGATATGATCCATGTGCATATGGGTGAGGATCACGTCGGTTACCGATGCAAGATCGACGCCGGCGGCCGCAAGGCGCTGGATCAGGCGACCAGCCTTCCCGAGTTCGAGGTTCGGATCGAAGCCGAGCCCGCAGTCGACGAGGATGGTCTGCGCGCCGCTCCGCACCACGAGGACGTTGAGCGGCCACTCGGCCACATCGCGCGGGAGGAACTGGTCGTCGAGCCAGGAGCCCAGGACTTCGGGCTCGACATTATGCGCCAGGACGTTGGCAGGGATCGGCAGCACACCGTCGCTGATCACGAGCACTTCGATGTCGCCGACCTGCAGCGCGTAGCGCGACGGTACCAGCTCATCGAGCCCTTCTCGGTCGGTAATATTCGTCTTCGGGATCATGACAGTCTCCTATTTCTCGATTTCGGAAGACCATGGATCGCGCCTTTGACCGGCGACCGATATCGTGCGCGCCGACAGGTTGGACTGCCCAATCGTCAGACCGACCTACACTTTCACATAGGTTCCTCTCGCGGGCGCAGCGCGGCATGATCGGCGAACAGGGGACGGTCGGTTACCGGTCCCGACCGGAAGACCGACCGAACCGCAGCCGTGCGCGCCCTCGGGTACGCCGTGCCGCCGCATCGAAAGGCAATGCCATGACCGCCGGCTCCAGCGCCGATCGCAGACATTTCCTGCAGGCCGCCGGCCTCGGCGCGGCGGGCGTCGCCGTGGCGGGATTTCCGATGGCGAATGCAGCGCAGATTGGCAAAGGCGCGAACGCACAGTCGCTGGCATCGCCAACCATGGGGCAGCTGCGGCGGGTGAGAGCCGGCGATCTCGACGTGGCCTACGCCGAAATGGGTCCGGCGGAAGGCCCGGTCGCCATCCTACTGCATGGCTGGCCGTACGATATCCACTGCTATGAAGAGGTCGCGCCGCTGCTGGCCAAGGCGGGCTATCGGGTGATCGTCCCCTATCTGCGCGGCTACGGACCGACGCGATTCATCGGTGCCGATGCCTTTCGCAACGGCCAACAGACGGTGCTCGCGCTCGATGTCATCGCCTTGATGGATGCGCTCAAGATCGGGACCGCCACGCTCGGCGGTTGCGACTGGGGCGCGCGCACCGCGTGCATCGTCGCGGCGATCTGGCCCGAGCGATGCACCGCACTGGTTTCGGTCAGCGGATATCTGATCGGCAGCCAAGAGGCGGGCGCGATGCCATTGCCGCCCAAGGCCGAACGCTCCTGGTGGTATCAATTCTACTTCGCCACCGATCGCGGCGAGCGTGGATATGAGACCAATCGCGCTGAGTTCTCGAAACTCATCTGGCAAAGCGCGTCGCCCGAGTGGAGGTTCGACGACGCCACCTTCGCGCGATCGGCGCAGGCGTTCGACAATCCCGACCATGTCGCGATCGTGATTCACAATTATCGCTGGCGACTGGGACTGGCGGATGGCGATCCCCGACTTGATGCACTGGAAAGACGCCTGGCAGCAGCGCCGATCATCAGCGTCCCGGCGATCACGCTGGAAGGCGACGCAAATGGCGCGCCGCACCCCGAGCCGCGCGACTATGCCGGGAAATTCTCCGGCCGATACGCGCATCGCACGATCGGCGGCGGCATTGGCCATAATCTACCCCAGGAAGCACCCGTCGCATTTGCGGCAGCCGTCATCGATGTTGCGAAAGCAGGTTAGGAAGCACGTTGCATCACAGTGGCAATTCCCGCGTGACCGCTCGCCTGTCCGGTTTGTTTAGACCGGTCACCAAACAGATGTTCGCCCGGCCCGCCGACCCGCTCGGCATCGCGCTGAGCTATGAAATTCTCCGCAATGGAATAGGCGTGCTCGCGCTCGCGTTTCCAGTCGTCATGATCGTGGGCGGCGGACTCCACCATATCCAGCCCTCGCTCAGCGCCTATTATCACTTTGACCCTGATGCGCCGGGCCAATATGGCGCCGGGACGATGCGCGACGCCTTCGTCGGCATGCTCTGCGCGATCGGATCATTCCTCTTCTTCTATCGGGGTCATTCGTTCCAAGAGGATCTGGCCCTGAATTGCGCGGGCATCTCCGCTATTCTGGTTGCGCTGGTGCCGACCGACTGGCCCACCAACAAGGGCGCCGCGACAAGCCCGTCGGGGACCGTTCATTGGGTCTCCGCGACGGTCTTCTTCGTGATGATCGGATATGTCTGCATTTTCCGCGCGCGGGACACGCTTGTACTGACCGACGATGCCTGCCGCAGGATCAGATTTCATCAAATATATGTGTGCCTCGGCGCGCTCATGCTCGCGACGCCCGCCGCAGCCGCCGTTTCGTTTCAGCATAGCAGCCATGCAACCCTGACGATCGAGGTGTGCGGCATATTCGTATTTTCCGTATTCTGGTTGATCAAGGGGTACGAGATCAGATCCTCCTTCGGGACAAGGTTGGATGCCGCTTTCGTAGATGCTCAACAAGGTTAGCTAATGGCCGATTGCGGTCGGGCGGGTTTCGGGCGTGGATCCAAGATAGCCGACATTCACCAGGATCCCGTGCGGGCGCCCTAAAGGGACCACTAGCGGACCTTCAAAGCAGAGGGGATTGTCCATCCGTCGTTTTTGAACCGAACTCGCCAACCACCTCATACATGCCGGGATCAAATGTAGCGAATGACAGGGCTTCTTCGAGATATGGGCGTGGCGCTGGGTCTTGGCGCATGGCCTCGTAGTCAGCGAGGCTGGCCCATTTGGCGTACATGGTGACCTTGCTGCCGTCTGTGCTGCGATGAAGGGTCGACGAAATGAACCCAGGCGCTTTGCTGACGATCTCGCCCGTCACCTTGGTCAATATATCGACCAATCGCTGTTGATTGGACGGATCGACCTGAAAGACATTTATGAAGACAATCACGGCGTTCCCAGCTGGGCGAAAAAGCGAATCGAACATACGAGAAGTAGGGTCGATGGATGCAGAGGCAACTGCCGCTTTCCATCTCACAAGAGAAGTTTCGCCGAGATTGCTTCATTTTTCGACTTTTTACCGCTGGACTTGGCCGATTTCCGACTGGCAGCTTTCGGCGCGAAAGTACGCGTTAGCGGACAAGGGCCAATTCAGCGTTCGTTTCTAGCCATCCCAACGGCCTCGAGGATATTGTCGATCACAAAGGACGGATCCTCGTGCGGAAGCCCGTGTCCGGCCGTCTTGGAAATATTCTGCCTTGCGCGGGAGGACAGGGAGAGCAGTCCTCGCTGCATCCTCTGCGTGGCTGCCTCAAGTTTGACAGCAATCGGTTCCGACAACCCCGGCACCATTCGGTAACTTGTGCTGTGGGTTGCAATAACCACCGGCTTGGAACCCAGAGATCGCAGTTTGCGCGCCTGCGCGGCGCTAGCCTTGAAGTCGAGCCTCTCTTCATTTTTCGTCGGATCGTTAGCCATGGACGTCAGAAACGTCCGCGCTTCGGTGACAGCCTTCTCTTCATCGGGGGCCGGGGCTGGTAGGACCGAAAGCCAGCTATCGATCTGGTCGGGATGGGTCGAAGACACGAGCACGAGACCGGCCGTTTCTTCCGGATACAGGCTTGCGAATACCTGCGCGTGCAATCCCCCGATGGAATGCCCGACGATAAGGTAAGGCCCCGCTATTCCCGCAGCGTGGAGAACGTTGCGCAAATCCGCCGCCGCATCGGCGCTGGTGCGGATGAGTTCTGGCGCAGCCCCGCTCGCGCCAAGGCCCGCCCGATCATAGAGGCAGACACGAGTGTGTTCTGCAACCTTGGCTGCGATACCTTGCCATCCTGGATCTTCGGCAGGCGCCGTTCCCATCCCGGCATCGACAACGACGGCGGGCGCACCAGCCCCCCGGCATGTCAGTTGGATAGAGCGCCCACCTATGTCGAAGCGGCCGTCTACGGAATAACCGTCCGATCCCTCGGCAGTGCCGATGGTCGTGGTCATCAAAACGATTGGCAAGACTAGCAAAGAGCGCATCAATATCTCCAAATCGGCTGCGCAGCCAAAAGTTGCGTCAGCTTATAGACGGTAGCTCGACGGCATTTGGATGCGCAACCGGAGGAAGCGCAATCGGCTTTTCTGGCCGAAGGCGGGCAGGCAGGTTTAACCAGATATCCAGCGAAAGCAGCCGTTCTCGGCGCCCCTGAAATTGAGCTTCACCGGCGTCGAACGAATATCGACGGCGACCCGGTAGAGACGAAAAATCCTCTCCCGATTCGCCGGTCACGCCGCCTCCCGGGTGCAGCCAGCTCTCCTGCTATCCCTCGAGCCTCTCTTTGAGGAACGCGTAGGTGCGCCCATTCGCTAGCGCGGCCGCGTCGGCGTCATAGTGGGTTCCAGTGTGCCGAGCAAACGCATGGCTGCAGCCGGGGTAAGAGAAGACGACGACCGAGGGATTCTGTGCGACCGCCGACTTGATCGTTTGCTGCGCTGCCTTCGAGATGAACTCGTCTTCCTCGCCGAGATGAATCATCAGGGGACTGCGAATGTCCTTGGCCTCCGAAGCATAGTCCCCCGCGGAGCCGGGATAATATGCAACGCCCGCATCGGCGCCATGCCGTGCGGACACGAGGTAGGTCATCAATCCACCGAGACAATATCCCATCAATCCCACCTTGCCGGCGGCACCCGGAAGCGAACCGGCAAATTCCATAATAGCGGCGATGTCGATCGCGCCCTGCGCACGATCATAGGCCTGATAAAGCGCGAGCCCCTTCTTCCATTCCTCGTCAGTCCAGTGTGAGAGGTCGACGCCTTTTTCCTGTCGCCAGAAGAGATCGGGTGCGAGCGCAATGAAGCCCTGCTCTGCAAGTTCGCGGCAGCTGGCCCGCATGTCGTCGTTCACGCCGAAGACTTCGTGCAGAACAACGACGACAGGTCCGCTTCCAGACGCCGGCCGTTCGACAAACGCGCCGAGCGAGCCGCCGTCAATTGAGATCGTGATATTTTCCCCCATCTCGGTTCTCCCACTGACTGTCGTCGGTCCCAGTAAATATCGTGATCGCATGCCAGCCTACTCGGAGTTCGACCCGGATCCGGCCTGAATGCGCCGCAAAGACTGCGATTGCTCGAGATGATCTGCAAGCGGCTTTTTGCTTTTGTGCAGATGATTTCCGCAGGTATTGGCCGATTGGGGCCAGGCGGCTTTCAACTCTGATTCCAGATAAGCGACATTCTGTAGCGGTACGACAATGCCTTGGCCCCTCGTTTCTTAGCGCGGCCTGATCGGTACACTGCGCTAGATCAATCTCGGACCTTTCTTCCGATCCCATTCGCCAACATCTGGTCGAACCGGCATTTTATTTGCTCGGGATGTCACAGCGGCGGGATCCCGCTCGTCAGGCATGGTGACGCCGATTTTGGCTCAGGAAGAAAGGAAGATCAGATGAATCGGTTGAATTGGTCCGAAGTCGCTCCCGCCGGAGCGAAGGCGCTGTACGGTGTGCACCATTATGTCACCAACAGCACGGCCCTCCCTGAAGAACTGATTCATCTCGTCTTCCTCCGGGTCTCCCAGATCAACGGATGCGCTCACTGTATCGATCTGCATACCCGGGACCTTCTCAAGACCATGCCGATCGACAAGATCGCGCTGCTCCCGGTGTGGCATGAAGTCCCGCATCTGTTCCCAGACCAATATCGCGCGGCTCTGGCTTGGGCGGAGGAAGTCACGCGCGTCAGCGAGACCCATGCTTCCGACGAGGCCTATGCAGCAGCAGCCGAGGCATTCGAGCCGAAAGACCTCGTGGACCTGACGATCGCGATTGCGGCGATGAACGCCTTCAACAGGCTGGGCGCACCATTCCGCCTTCCGGTTGCGGCCAAGCCCTGAGGCGTGAGCGCTGCTCGCTTTTTGGCGTCGCGGTACAATATCAAGGCGATCAGCGAGGCTAACCGCGCCATGCGACCCAGGAGGGCTCTTCCTTTCAGGAAACACGGCTCTTCATCTTGCGCCCGTCCGATTTCGATCGGGCGGGCGTTCTTTTTAGGCAAATCGTCCCTAGTGGCCGGTTTCGGCCTGGCGGCTTTCAGGCGGCGGTCCTGAAGAAGCGGACGTGCGAAACCGATGGGGCGGCGATGACAGCTCGCGACCGCTAGCGGATCTGCACGCTGGTCGGGACGACTCTACCCTCCTGTGGACAAAGCACGCGCGGCATATTATGTATGGGTTATTGCATGGCTTTATATAGGTATTGTATATGGCTCAGGAACTCGAGGCCCGAGAGAAATGGGTATGGATATATAAATCCGGTCTCCACGGTCTCTGCCCGCGCTGCGGACAGGGCCGGATGTTCAAGCGTTGGCTGAAGGTCACGGATCAATGCCCGACTTGCGGCTTGAACTATGATTTTGCGACCCCCGATGACGGACCCGCCTTTTTTTCCTTATGCTTTATCGCCTTTCCCCTCGTCTTTCTGGTTGTGTGGTTCGAAGTTGCTTTCAGCCCACCCTGGTGGATGCACGCGCTCGTCTCGGTGCCGCTTATGATCATTCCTTGCGTCCTCGCGCTCCATCCGATCAAGGGATGGCTTGTCGCATCCCAATATGTGAACAAGGCGCAGGAAGCGGGGACAGACGCCCTTTGGGCCAAACTCAATGCGCGCGCCAAGGAGGAGTGACCAGGCGTGGTCAAGAAGGACTGGCTTCCCGATCTCGATAGCGCTGATGGCCCCAAATATCTGGCGATCGTCGATGCCATGGCTGTGGCGATCGAAGCGGGCGACCTGCGCGGCGGTGATCGGCTCCCCCCGCAGCGTGATCTCGCCGCCCGTCTCGGTGTCGATCTTACCACTGTCACCAAGGCTTATGACCAGGCCCGAAACCGCGGCTTGATTGTGGCGCGCGGACGCGCCGGAAGCTTCGTGCTGCCACAGGACGTAATGGCCGCAGGGCCCCCTCCGCGCGATACGGGCATGAACATGCCGCCCGAAGTGGAAGGCGGGTCGCTGCTTGCATCGTGGGAGCGAACGACAAGTGCGCTGCTGAGCGTGCCCGGCGCGGGCGGCCGCCTCCATTACGTCCCTGCCGGTGGAAGCGAAGCCGACCGGATCGCAGGCACAAAGATATTCGAGCGTGTCAGCTTGGCGAGCCACCCGGACGAAGTAATCGTGACCTCGGGATCGCAGAATGCCCTGCACGCGATTATCGGCGCGGCGCTGGCGCCCGGTGATACGGTCGCCTGCGGGCCCTATGTCTATCCAGGCTTCCTTGTGCTCGCCCGAAAAGCCGGGTTGAAGCTCGCACCCATGGCCCGCATTGATGCAGCGAATCTGGAGGCCCTTTGCCGAACGAGAAAGATTGCCGCTCTTTACCTCGTGCCGACCAACGACAATCCGACGACGACGACGCTGAACGCGGAAGAGCGGGCGGCCATCGCCGAGGTCGCACTGCGGCACGCTATCCACATCATCGAGGATGATGCCTATGGTCTACTCGACGAACGGCCGCTGGCGCCTCTGGCCAGCCTGGTGCCGGAACTTGGGTGGTACATCGCGACCAGTTCGAAGATCATCTCGCCGGCATTGCGCGTCGCGCATGTCCGGGCGCCGTCGCTCCGACAGGCGATGGCTTTGGCCGCGGGGGTGCACGACACTAATGTGATGGCGCCTCCGCTTAACGCCGCGCTCCTGACCTGCTGGGTCGAAGACGGCCGCTATGACCGGCTGATCGCCGAAACGCGCGCGGAGGCCAAAAGGCGCCAAGCGCTTGCAGCAGAGATTTTGCCACCCGCAAGCTATGCCGCCCATCCTTGCGGCTACCATCTTTGGGTGTCGCTACGCGACGACGACAACGCGGCGCAGATTGGCAGCGCCCTTGCCGGCGCTGGGATGACCGCAATACCGGCTGACAGCTTCTCAGCCGACAACATGCGCGCGCCAGCCTTGCGTGTATCCCTTGGCGGAGCAATTGACACGTCGGGCCTGCGGCGCGGGCTAACGATGCTCTCGTTGTATTTGACGTCTGCCGGGCCGCTGCCGCCGGTTATTTGATCCGAATGCCGCGCGAAGCTGGCCGTTTTCGGTCGGTCGGCTTTCAGGTTGGCGACCCAAAGAAACGGATGTTGGAAGCTCGCCGGGAGGGATGACGGCTCGCGACCGTTTGCTGCCGTCTCTTTATTCGTCACCCCGGATTTGATCCGGGGTCCCGCTTGATGCCGAAGACCGGTCGACGCCCCCAAAAGCGGGATCCCGGGTCAAGCCCGGGATGACGGAAGTGGAGAAGAGCAACGACAGCTCTCCACCCCACATGAGACGTTTCGCCAAATTTTCCGTCGACTGAAAATGTATCGCTGGACCGGGCCGATTGCGGACCGCCAGCTTTCGGGTTGAAACCGACAAAAGCAGACGTTGAATGGTTCGCACCTAGCCCCGCAAGAAGGTCCATCGGGTCGCACCGCTCTGCAACACCATTCGCCCACCGCCAATTTGAACGTCATATTGCTCCGACGTCTGCGCGAGCTTCGAACCACCTTGGCGGCCACAGCTTGATTCAAAGCTTTCCGTGCCATTTTCGACCGCGAAAATTGTCTTGCCACCCTCTTGACTGACGCGCCCATGTTTCACTTGCGTCGTCGTCATCGAGCAGCCTTCCTTTTCGGCATGGCGTTTGGCGATCTTCCACGTAAAACGTCCGTCCTTCCCGATTTCAAGCGTCATGGAACGCGCCACCTGCATCGACGCCGGTTCGGTCACGATCGTGGTGCGCGTAGGCGAACCATAGCCGGCGGTGCCGCCCAGGCTGGTGCCATAGGACACGCCGACGTTGGGCTGGAGTTTGATGCGCGGGACAAGTACCAGCTCTTTGCCGCTGCTGGATTGCGTCCAGACACCTGCGGCGCTTGCCGAAATTGCCTCAGCATGGAGCACCGAGGTCGCGGCGATCGCAGTTACGGCGGTAAAAATGGCCAAATTCTTCATAAAAAAACCTCGCTTTGTAACCGATTTTCTCGCGAGCCTTAGCCCGTCGTCGACCCCGGCGGCTCAGTATATCTCGTGCCAGTTTTCGACATCCGACGAGCTGTTCGCCAGTCCAAGGCAGATCAGGCCGGGCCGACTGACAGAAGACCCGCCCCGCTCCAGCCGATATTCAAGCCGGCGGCACTGAAAGCCGTCGACCCGCTCTTCCGACATCAAGGTCAACGTCCCCTTAGAGGCTCTACCCTGCCAGCGGTGGATGTGGCCGATCGGCCAGCTTCCCGCGCGCTTGGCGCGTTCATTATATCGTCCGCTGAACTCGTCGAACGGGAAGGTCGGGCGGCCATCGAGTTCGATTCCGCCTTCGCAGACGTTGCAGCTCACTTCACCGAACTTGTTATACTCGGCCTTCTTCGCTTCAACGTGGGGTGGCGTCTTGAGGCTGTCGATGTAACGTGCTTTTGGCGCGGGCGCTTCGGGAACGGGCTGAACCGACGCCGGCTCCTGCGAAGTCTCAACAGGGACAGGTGCCTCGTCATTCGAGCTCTCATCCTGTCGGGGTTTTGCCGATCCATTGATTATGTCGCCGGCGAGCTTTTCCGCGTTCTGCTCTACCTTCTCCGCAGCGCGATCGGCGAGCCGCTTCAGAAAACCTTGGGCATGCGCGCCTTCGGCCGAAGCTAGCAGAACCGAGGCGGCAAGCGCCGCGCACAAGATGCGTTGCATGATGATCTCCGGAAATTTCGATTGGAAGAGGTCAGCCGAAATCAGCTGTCAGCGTGGCGGTCAGCCGGCGCGGAAGGTTGTAGAGGTAGATACCCGAGGACCCGTTCGCCCAGCCATATTTGTTGCCGATGTTCGCGACCTGCACACGCAAGGTTGCGGGCGCCTTGCCGAGCTTGAACCGGTAGCGGCCCCCGACCGACGCTATGGCACGCGCAGGGATAACAAGCTTGCCGTCGGCGCTTGCGACCCGGTCCGACGTGCTTTCGACGACGAGGTCGACCGAGACGGCGGGCGCGAAGGTCGGCCGATAATCAAGTACCGCGGTCGAAAGCCGGCCGAAGCTCGCGAGCGGTTTCCGGCCAACCAGCCCGCTATCGACGGCGTCGCCCGACAGCTTGGCGTCGATCAGCGCGGTCCCGGCGATTGCGGTCAGGCCCGGGGCGATCTGGCCCGAAAGCGAGAATTCGGCGCCGCGATGGCGCACGGCGCCGAGTTGCCGGAACAGCTTTGCGCCGTCGAGCGAATAGAAGGGCTTCGTCACCTCGAACACGCCCGCCACCAGACGGATCGCGGGTGTGATCGACCAGCGAAGGCCAGCGTCGACCTGGCGCGTGCGGATCGCTGGCGGCGCTTCGTCGCGATTGACCGCGTGGCCGGGCGCAACGGGGCTTTCCTCCAGCCCCTCGGTATAGCTGCCGTAGAAGGCGAGCGACGGCGAGGCGTAGAAGGCAGCGGTCGCGTTCAGCAAAAGCGGCGCATTCTTCGTCGTGATGACGGGCAGGCCGGGGCCGAACACGCGCTTGCTATAGTCTGTCTTCTGCACGCCGATGCTCACTTCGCCGACGTCCTTCCATCGTCCTTCATAGGCGATGCCCGCCGTCCACTGCCGGACGGTATCGCGTGTCTGCGGCCCAAAGTCCGAAACGGGCTCGGGGAAGTCGACGGGATCCTCGAGCGGATGATTACCAACATAGATTTCGCGGCCGCCGCCATAAGTGCGTGCGCGGTCGCGCCCCTTGATCGAAAGGTGAAGCGTGTGGAGCCGCGGCCCGTCGGCGAAGCGGCGCGACAGCCGTACCTCGCCGCTCGTGGAGGCCGAACGCCGCCCGGGTTCCGCGATGACAACCTCATCGGCGGTCCCGTCAGGCCGGACATTGAGAAACAGCTGGGTGTGCGAGCGGTCAAGATCGAGAATCGAACGAAATGCCCCGGCCTTCAGCGTCCAGCCGCCGCTTTTCAACGTGGTGGCAAGACCCGCGGTGATTGTTTCTCCGTCGTTGGCCGCCCATTTCTGCCCGATCCGCTTCACGCGCTCGATCCGCGGCGGCAGGAAGTCTCCAGCGGTAAGTAGCAGCGGCGGGAGTTCCTCGTCGGCGATCCCGACACGGCTCCAAAAAGGCATGATTTCGACGCCGTCGACCGGTTCCCACCGTGCAATCAGCGCGGCCGTGCGAAATTCGGCCGCACCGCCTGTGTGATTGCGGTCGGACACCAGTCCATACCCCGCGCCGATCGACAGCCGGTCGGTGACCGGCACTTGCGCGTCGAGTTCGAGAACCTTCGATTCGAACGGCCCGAGGCGCCCGCTGAGGCTCAGCAGCCTTTTCGCGCCGGGTTGGCGCAGCTCATATTCGGCGATTCCGGTGGGCGCCGGAAAGGGATATCCTTGCGCCGACAGGCCGACGCGCATCTGCAAGCCTCCGATCAGCCGATCGGAAAAGGCAGCTTGCTGGTCAATGTAGAGTCCGTCGAGGCGGATGTTTCCCGCCTCCGCGGCCGAAAAGCCCCGGACATAGTTCGGGTTATAGATGCCGATCTGCTCGCCGCCGATCGAAGTGCCGAAAGCATCCTCGGCGCTGGTCGTCGCATTGTCGTCCGTGCGCTGGGCGGCCGAGGTCGCCGGTGCGGCGGCAAGCGCGAGCCCGAGCGTCGTCAGGATCAAGCGGCTCATCAATTTATCTCCTTCATGCGGCGTTGCACATCTTCCCAATCGGTCATGAACATCGCCGCGGCGAGACGAGCGGCGGGGCGCTCGGGGCTCAGCCGGTCGCTGCGCAGGTCGTCATTTTCGTGCGAATAGCTCGACATGTGGGCGAGCAGCGGATGGACGCCTGCAGCGCCAGGCTGATACCAGCTTCGGTCGTGCTGCAGTTGCAGCGCAAGCGGCCGCGGGCCCCAGGCATATTCCGAATTGGGATCATAATCGGGCAGCCGGTCGGCGACATACACGCCGAAGGCGGACCCGGTGCGCACCTGAAAGCTTTGGTGCTGCACGCCCTCGGCTTGCACCTGTCGCCGCGCCATCATGTCATAGGGATTGAGGAAGACGCTCAGCACCGCGCCCTCTTCCGATGGAGTAAGATAACGTCCGTCGCGCTGGATCGTGTCAGGGTCGCCATCGATCACGCTTTTGGCCCGGATCGTGAAGGTCGCGCCGACCAACCGGACGCCATCGAGTGTCGGCACGACCGAGATGTTGATGTCGGCGTGCAGGCTGGTGCCGCGCACGTCGCGGAGCGAGGGTTGCTGCATCAGCGCATTGAATGCGACCATCACGCGCCGGCGCAGCAGGTCGATCTCGGCGATCGGTATCTTCGCGAGATTGCGGGGCTGATGGACGTGGAGGTCGGGCGTCTTCGAGTACCAGCCGGGCAGACCAGCCCCGGGATGCGGCGTGGCGGCCGCCCAACGCTCCATCAGTTTCTTCGGCGCCCGGCTGTCGCCCGCCGCGGCATGCGCTGCGGGAATGGCGGGCGCTGCGGCGAGCAGCCCGAGAAGGGCCAGTTTCAGGAAGGAAAATTTCATCGATCGAACTTTCTTGATTTTTCGATACTCAGCCGGGCAGGCCCAGCGCCCCGCCGATCACGCCGCGCAGCAAGCCGCGCTTCTTTTTGGGCTTCGCATCGCCCGCCCGTGCATCGTTATCGCCGTCGTCGCCGCCCCCGTCCGCCATCAGCGATGCGACGTCGACACCGAGCATCGACATGTGGGTCGCCTTGGTACGCAGCTTGACGCCCCAACCGGCGGGCGCCTCGCGCGGCGAGCCATAATTTCCCTCGGGGCCATAAGCGGTCATCATCAGCATCGCCGATTCCGAGGCCTTGCTGACCGCCGACGGCACGACGCACTCGGTGGCTTGGGGGGAAAGCAGGATCCGCTGCTGGACGAGGCGGGCGATGTCGCCCTGCTCGAGATAATCGGGCAGCGCCATGCCAGGCATGCGCACCGCGCTCGACGTCCACATCAGGATCGTGCCATCCTCGCGCGCGCCCGTCACAGTCATGATGTAGCCGCGGGCATTGGCGAGCGCGGGCCAGCTGACCTTGACCGCGCCCGACGCAAGCTTGGCACTTTGCGGCGCGAGCGGCGCAAGGAAGTCGTTGCCGCTGGCAATGGCGAAGCGCATTTCGGGCGAATAATTGCCCTGCACGACATGATCGCCGACGAGCGAGGCGTCGCGTGGGACGCGAGTGCCATTCTTGCCCCCTGGCCACTCGCCATAGGTCGCATGGCGCCCCGCCGACGGCGGTACCATTGCCTTCACATTGGGAATCGCGCCAAAGGGTGATGCGGCGCCGGGTCTCATCGTCGCAAGGTCGATGACCACCGGCTGTCCCGAGGGAGCGGTTTCGCCGCAGCCCCAATATAGCTCGATCCGTCCTTTGGGCTTGTCCGGCGTTCCGGGCCGGTAATCGGGGTTGGCGTCGGTTTTGGGCACGCCCTTGCCCGGCGAGACCAGCGGAAGGCGCTCGCCGGCGCGCAGCCCCTGCGGCGGCAGATGCTCGGCGTTGGGAGCCGTGTTGCTCCGCCCCGAGCCGAGCTGGAGCGAGAGATTCTTCGCGACGCCCGCGGGCTGACCAGTTGCCATGCCCGAAACGGTTTCGGCCGACAGCCAATAGACGGCCTCGATCTTCGGTTTGGGCGCCTGCTGCGCGAAGGCAGCGGTCGCGGCGATGGCGAGCGCGCCGAGCGCGGCGCCGCGGGTCAGTGTCTTTTTCATGATGGCCTTCTCCCGATCGTCAGGGCTGTTAGGGTGCCGGCAAAATCGGCGGCGAGACGTGGAGCCGCAGTCCCGGGTGATCGATGACGAAGCGCCGGTCGGCGAACATATCGATCCCGAGGATCACCGCGGGCTGTTCGGGGGCGAACCCCAGCACCTTGAAGATCGAAAGGTCGGCGACGCGCACCTTGCGGCCCGCAACCATCGCATCGCCGATCATGAGCGCGTCGATCGGCGCTTCGACGCTCGGCATGGCATGGTTGGTCGCGCCCTTGATGTCCGACGCCTTGGCGAGACCGGGGCTGTCGGGGGTGAGCCCGATCGCCTTCGCCGCCGCCCAATTGATGATCGTCCCGCGCGCGCCGGTGTCGAGAATGGCGGGGACTTCGACGCCGTTGAGACGGATCGTCAGGCGCGGTGCGCGCATATCGTCGAGGACGAAGGGCACCGACGCGGAAAGTCCCTCGAGCATCCCGGCTTCAAGTTTCGGCGTCATCCGCCAAAGGCCACCGGGCATATCCAGCTCGACCGTAAAGTCGGCGATGATATCCGCGCCCAATATCCCGTCGACGCCGAGATGGTCGGTCGGCCCGGGGGGTAGAAGCATGAGCTCGGGAGAGTTGAACACGTGCCCGGCGACTGCAACCTGCCTGACGACTGTCGTTTCGACATCGCTTCTTCCTGCGGCTCCATTGAGCGGAGTGTCCGAAAGCTTGGCGACGAGGCCGGGCATCTCTGCCCGCAGCTTCGGCATGATCGTCGTGCTGCTTGCGGCCGTGTCGATGACGAAGCGTTTAGGTTCCGCGCCATCGATACTTACCCGTACGACCGGATGCCCCGAGGGTAGGACTTCAAGCGGCTGCCGTGTGTTCGACGCAGCGGCGGCAGGCGCCGCCGCTGCGCGCATGCTCGTCGGCAGCTCGGAGGGAGCCGCGCGCGCCTGCTCGGCGATGATCAGGGCGCCGAGCAGGCCGAAGGCAATCAGGCTGTGACGGTAACGGGTGAGTGCCATGAAGGAATCTCCTGGCGGCCAAGTGCCGCGAACAGGGTCCGGCTATGGCGAAGAGGGCGGGTGTTCCACGCCTGTGCGACGAAGGCCGATACTGATTCGCCGGAGTCGATTGCCGCGCGACGAAGGCCGACGCCAGTGCGACGAGGCAGGACGCCAACCGCGCACCCTTCCTTTATGCTCGGCGCGAACTACACATTGGAATTGCCATGCCGCTGAAGCCCGAACACCGCCAGACCATCTCTCTGGTTGCCGCGACCTGGATCCTGTCCGGGGTACTCTACATCATCCCCTATCACCTGTTCAGCGGTGCAGGCATCTATGTCACCGTCTCGGTCATCAACATCTGCGTGATGGGCGCGCTGCTGTCGGGCGGCGTCTATTGGGCGGTCCGGGCCACGCGCCGCCGCAATACCGTCGTCCGCCTCGCCGCGATGGGCGCGGCGGTGATCCTCGCTTCGGGGTCGCTGGCGCTGATCGACGCTTCGACCGGCGAATGGATCGGGCGGCTCGTCGTATCACCGCAACAATCCGCGCCGTTCGCGCTGCGCGCGACGAACAATTTCATCGCGCTCGTCTGGCAGTTCGCCTTGCTCGGCGCCGCCTTCACCGTGATCGAGGCGAACAAGCTGACGCGTGAGCGCGAACTGGAGCTTGCCGTGGCTCGCGAAGCAGCGAGCCGCGCCGAGGCCGCCGCAAGCGCTGCCAGCCTCGCGGCGCTGCGTTACCAGCTCAACCCGCATTTCCTGTTCAACACGCTCAATGCGATCTCGTCGCTGATTGTCACGAAGGAATATCGCACCGCCGATGCGATGCTTGCCAAGCTGTCCGAGTTCCTGCGCGCGACCTTGTCGTCGCAGCCCGATGCCTTGCTACCGCTCGAGGACGAGCTCGCGACGCTGCAACATTATCTCGAGATCGAGAGCGTACGCTTCGGCGAGCGGCTCGCGGTCGAATTTGTCTGCCCGCCCGCGCTTAACAGCGCGCTGGTGCCAGGTTTCCTCCTCCAGCCGTTGATCGAGAATGCGATCAAATATGCGCTCGCACCATCCGCGGTGCCGGTGACGATCAAGGTCGAAGCGTCGAGCGACGCCGACATGCTGCTCGTCTCGGTCGAGGACGATGGCGCCGGACAGGAAAAGGATGCACGGCCCGGCACCGGCGTCGGTATCGCCAACGTCCGCCAGCGGCTCGAAACGCTCTATGGTGCGAAGGGCAGCCTCGAAACGCTGAAACGCGAACGCGGCTTTCTTGCGATCGCGCGACTGCCGCTCGAACGGCGCAACGAGTTAGCGGCATGAGCACGCTGCACGTCCTGCTCGTCGACGACGAGCCGCTTGCGCTGCGGCGTCTTGAAACGCTGTTCGGAGACATCGACGATGTCGAGGTCGTCGGCACGGCTTCGACCGGCGAAGAGGCAGAAGACCGGATTGCCAAGCTCAGGCCCGACCTCGTGATGCTCGACATCTCGATGCCCCAGAAAAGCGGCATCCGCGTTGCCGCCGATCTCGTCGCCGATCCGCGCCCCGAAATCATCTTCGTCACCGCCTTCGAACAATATGCGCCCGATGCGTTCGAGGTCGATGCCGCCGACTATCTGCTTAAACCCGTGCGATTCGACCGGCTCCGCCAGGCAGTCGAACGGGCGCGGCGGCGGCGGGCGATGCGCGACGCGGCCGACCGTATAGCGAACGCTTCGCCAGCGGACGCGCGGGAAGAGGCCATCTGGGTCCAGGTCGCGAGCGGCAACCTCCGCCTCCCCGTGGCGCAGATCGAATGGGTCGAGGCCGCCCGCGACTATGTGCTGCTCCACACTGCTACGCGCAGCTACATCCACCGTATTTCGATGACGGCGCTGGAGCAGTTGCTTGACCCCGCGCAGATCATGCGTGTCCATCGATCAACCTTCATCCGGCCCGCGCTCGTGAAAGCGGTGCAGCGGCTCGGCAAGGGGCTCATCGCACTCGAAATGGAAGATGGAGCGGTCGTTCAGGTCGGGCCGAGCTATGTCCGCGCCGTGCTCGAGAGGCTCGGCCTCGCCTGACATTTTCGTCGCGTCGGCGTCCGCTTTGGTCGATGCCACGGCGGTCATGTCGCACGATCATCCGGTTTCGAAGCAAGCCCAGGGCGTCGATATCGACGCTCCCGTAGCGTGCCAGTTGCGGCATCGAGCCGCGAGCAGAGATGGCCGGTTCGTCCCACGCCACCCCGGCAAGGGCCGGCCTCTCTGCTCAGCCTCACGATGATGGAGTCCAAGATGAGCAAACTCCCCTTCCTCGCCGCTGCGATCGCGCTCGGCATGCCGATGCCCGTATTGGCGAAGGCTGAAGCCAAGCCCGAAGCCCATGCCAAGGCCGAAGCCAAGCCGGAGGCCCGCGCGAAAGCCGAAGCAAAGCCCGAGGCGCGCGCCAAGGCCGAGGCCAAGCCCGAAGCCCGCGCAAAAGCCGAGGCAAAACCGGAAGGCTGATCGCGTCGGCAGCGGAGCGCCGACGAGCCCCCTCCCGGCACTCCGCCACGCCTGCCGCCGCGCAACCCCAGAAGAAATTTGATGCGAGCAGCTTCGCAGCTCCCTGCGGCCCGAAACGCGCAGCAGCATCCAGAGGATTTTCCCATGACGATCATGCGCACCTTGCCGGCCCTTGCGATCGGATTGACGCTGTCGGGTGCGGCCGCCCCGGTGGCAGCCGCAGCGGCCGCCCAATGCACGGCTGGCTGGGCGGGAACGGTGGAATATTCGCGTCACCAGGCGAGCAGCGACTCCAAAACAGTCAAGCGGGTTTCGGGCAAGGGCACCGAGACGACCAACGGCTCGATCAACGACGACTATGTCGCGCATGTCGCGGTCCGGCCGGCGCCCGATGGCGAATACAGCCTCGGCACGGCGAATATAAATCTCAGCGCGACGGCGACCGAAACCATAAACTCAAACGACCAGATGATCTGTCCGCATGAGCGCACAATGCGCCAGATGTCGGGGCAGTTCGTGAGCAAGAACGAGCGACGCGGTAACGCAAGCGGCCTCGAGGCGGGCGTGGACATCACGACCGATAACGACGGCACCTATAGCGTCAGCGTCCGGCTGCCCGAGTTCCAGGGCACCGCCTCGGGATCGAATTCGGCAAGCTTCAGTGGCCAGTGCAAATCAAAGGAGGCCACGAACCAGAAGATTGCAGACGTGCCCACCACGATCGACGCGATGCGCTTTTCGAGCAGCGGCGAAGACCGGATGCAGCCCTCCGATCCCAACCGCCTGACGGGGGCGCACTCGGTCACATCCTATGGCGTGACTGAGTCGCTGCGCTGGAACCTGCGTCGCTGCGGCGGCGATCTGCGCCTCGTCGATGTAAAGTTCGAGGACATGCGCTTTCCCACCTGGGACGCCTGGAAAGAAATCGTCGAGCAGGTCGGCACGATCGATGGTAATATCGTGCGCCTGACCGCGGTGGTCGCAAACGACAGCCCCGACGAGAAATTGGCGACGGTGAAGTTCCGCGACACGTACAAGGGCGACAAATGGGACGGCGCCAAGCCCGACGGCCTGCTCGGCGAAGTCTCGGTCACCGTGCCGGCAGGTGAGCAGCGCGAGGTACAGCTCAAGTGGGACAGCTCGGGCTATGCCTGGTTCGACGATGGCCGCCCGCGGCTCATGCAGCGTATCAAGGCCGAGGTCGAGGACAAGGGCAAGAAGATCGACGACATGACGCGCAATCTGAAAGTTGCGCCGAAACCGCTCGTGCTCGTTCACGGCCTCTGGTCCAACTGGCGCGCGTGGGGGCCTTGGCAGAATATCCTGACCACCAGCCACAGCTATGACTGGAAGGCCTTTCCCGTCGGCGAGAAGCCGGAACATGGGCGGATGAACACCGGCGATGAGATGGGCAACTTCGGTCCCACCAACACGATCGCCCAAAATGCCGTCGAGCTCGGCAATTATGTCCGCTACGCGCAAAAGGACCGCAATGCGTGGCATGTCGACCTTGTCGCGCACTCGATGGGCGGCCTGATCAGCCGGCGCTATATCCACGCGACGATGCCAACCTATCCCGACGGCAAGCCCCAGATATCGCACCTGGTGATGCTCGGAACACCCAACAGGGGGAGCAGCTGCGCCGACCTGATGAGCATCCCGCTGGAGCTCGCCGGGAGACCGATGGAGGCCCTGCGCGAACTGCGGCCGATCAATGTGATGAAGTTCAACGCGGAGACCGTCGATCGCAAGGGCGTCCTCTTCTCGGTTCTTGCCGGCAACCCCCTGCCCCCCGTGTGCCGGATGCTCACACGGAGCGATGGCGTGGTCGCCGAGCCATCGGCGAAGTGGATGATCGCGGACAATGAAACGCAGGCCGTTCTTCACACGAGCATGACCGAGACCGGCCCCTTCTCTACGTTCGTGATGCCGCGCATTGCGCTCGGCCCCGGCGAACAGTCGGCGAGCGCGTCGCGATCCGCAGCGTCCGCTGGAAGCGCACGGGCACCGGCGCGCCTCATGCTGCTCGGCGTCGAGGGGCCGGAAGAGGAGAACGGATCGACCACACCCGACTTTTCGAAGATTCTCCTCATCGCGCCCGGTCAGACGCTGACCATCACGATCCCAGTCGAAGAAGCGAGTAACTTCGGCATGACTTTCCTAGCCGCGAACAGCGTGTCCGCGACGCTGATCGATGACAAAGGCCAAGTCGTCGCCAGCAACAGGAGCGACACTCCAGAGGCGAACCAGATCTTCCGCTCAATCTTCATCGACCGCGCAACCACTAAGGGAAGCTGGAAACTGGCACTCGAAAGCAAGGACCGCGCCGATCGCGAGATCATCCTCTCCACCTGGTCGAACGCCATCCAATAGAGGCTCTAATGGCCGATCCCGCAGAAGCGTTCAACGCGCTGCGTGGTCAAATCGCCCTCCTGCAGACCGCGCTCGAAGGACTGACGGCCGCGCGCGAGAAGCTGCCGGACTATACCGACGAGCTTCGCCGCATCGTGGAATATCTTCGCGGTCTCGATCGCCGTCTGACCGAGATCGAAGGAAAGCCCGCGCTTGCAACGACGCCGACGGATTTTGCGGCCGAGATGGTTCGGTGCAGCGTGGTAGCGCGTGATGAGGACCGTCGGCTCGTGCAGCAGGCCCACCAGAATGTCGTGACGATTTACGCTCAGCTCCGCGAACTGGTCCGGCAGGCCGATGGCGCCGAGGCACAGCGGATGCGCTACTATTATTTTGCGGGAGGCGGCGCGGCTGTAGGGGCTTCGCTTTCCGTGCTCATCATGCGGGCGTTCGGTTGAGGCAGGTTCGCGCCTCATCTCGGCCGTGGCGGGTTATTCTGGAGGGCCCCAAAAGCGGACAGAGGAATTGATCGCGCCAATCGACATTAAAGCGGCATGGGCCGCCTTAGGTCTGATCAGATGGCGCGCAAAGCTTCGTCTTTAGCTCACTCGGAAGTTATTCGCTATAAAACTATCCGATTAACTCGATAATCTGGCTACTTTGAATATTGCCGTCACGAAGGAATTCTTGAAGTGAGATATACTGAGCGTGAAATCGGGCGCTTTTTATCTTAAACGGTGAGAAGCAGAATCCTATATCCGGTATGCTCTCGCTCTCTTGATCGCGCCAAAACATCGGGGATAGTATCTCAAGCAAGGCGAGAGCGTTATCTCGCAAATCTTGGCCCCTACAATGGACATTTATTGCCCATCGCAGACTCCCGATCAGTATGTCGGAGAGACTTGTAAAATGGGCCTGACCGATCGCTGCATAGTGAAATCCAATCACCCGGTCTAAAGGGGTGGTTCCATTGCGATGCGGAAGATCGACCCCTATCGACATTTTCTCCCGGAGATGATCATCGATGAGGTTGCCGGCATCATTGAAACGGTCAATCAAAACGAGCCCGGGCTGCTCAAGGCGACGCAAAGCACACTGAAAGTGCCAGCAGATGGTGTTGATGCCCCATCGTCGCGCCACGTCCGGTCCCTGAGATAAATCATGCAGAACCGCGTAGGCTAGCAGCTTGCAACCGTGCTCTATCGCGGCTTCGATGATGGCCTGTTTGAACGCTCGGTAGCCGGCATGATCCAATGGTGCGGCGGCTGGGGCGAATTTGACGAGGGAGGAAGGATCGATCCCCGCGGTTCTGCGGAGCGTCCCGATGGCATCACTGAGTTGCTTCGCACGATCAGTTGGTATCATGACCCCCGCATAGATGAGAAAGTCGCCTGGGCGATCTTCAAGGTTGCTCTCATCGCAATACAATAGCTGCATATTCACCTAAATGGGTTAGAAGTCGTCCGGACAGCCTGCGGCGATCCACTTGTCCAGTTCGGAGATTACGATCGCAAAATCGCGCGGCATCTCTGGCCCACCCTTGTGGATGATCCCCACGACAGCGTCGCTGCTGTTTATTAGCGGACCACCTGACATGCCTTGAGAAAGTTTGAAGTTTACTTCCACGAGCGGAATGAGGCTTTTGACGGTCGTTGAACTCACGGTACCAGACCGAATGTTGATTTTGTCGGCGGGGTTGAAATCAGGATAGCCAAAGGCTGTCACTGCATCTCCAGCAGCTGCCGGAATCAGGCTCTTCGCAAACTGAAAAAAGTCCGTTGGAGGTATCGCGTGCGATAGAATCGCAAGGTCACGGTGCTTTGAATAGTGAAGAACCTGAACTTTGAATTTATTGGAGGGGCGGGACGGATGGTGCACCGTCGCCTCCTTCACACCCGCGACGCAATGGGCAGCAGTGACTAAGCCAACGCCATCGAGGAAGAATACACTTCCTTGTCGATAGGTGTCGTCCAGAACTGAGCCGTGTTCAATCACCCAAACAGAGCGGTCGATCTGTTCCTCTCGCGTTGCTTGCACCGTAATCGCCTGTGACTGGAACGACTTGTTGAAGCGAAGGGCCAATGATCGATAGACCGGGTCGGCGGATCCTTTGATAAAGCCGAGCCAAGCGATCTTTCCCTTCAAGTGCGCGGAGATGGTCGTACTTCCGCCAAATTTTGACAGGTAACGCGCTTGCGCAGCTAAGTGGTCCTTTTCTACCTCAAACAGGGCAGCCCGAATATTTCGTACAAAACGGCGGTCGACATTGAGACCTTCATTGACCTTTACGCCAGTCACCACACGTCGCGAGAACTTGTCGGCGTAGTGAATCTTCTCCGGATTTAATACGAAACCGTTGTTAGCGAACGCCGATTGCAACGCTGATGAGAGCAGCTCCGGAGAAATTGGACCGGACGGTGGTAGTCCGTTCTCAAACAGCGGCGAGAGAGGCCGCAATCCAGATAGGCTGATGTCGTCGGCATAGCGGGTGTATATGCATCTCCCCTCCTTCGCGACCTTCAGCAACGCTCGATCAAGTCGGAAACAAATCATATTCGATAGTACGGGACTGGCGGGGCCACCTTGCGGGAGGCGGCCGCCGTAGCAACAAATTCGAGCGATAATTGCCGATACCCTGTCGGGGACGCCGATCGCGGTAAGAACGCCAACAATACGCCCTTCTGTTATTGTCAGAAAGAAGTCTTTGATATCGAGATTTAAAACGAACCTTTGGTTCTGGTGGGCTGCCGCGTTGGATTTAACAGAGCGCTCTTTGACATATCCGTGCACGGGATTTCTCCGCGGATATATCATATCGAGCTTGGTCGCGATTTGCCTTTGAAGGAATTTCAGTCGGCGATCTGGCGAATTTATCGGTCGCGGTTTGCCGCTCTTCTTCGCAACGTTGAAATTTTTGTACATCTTTTCACGATGATACCAGATTTTCTTAAGCTCGGCCTGCGACAGCCCTAGGTAAGCTAACAGTGTCCCCTCATCGCCGAACTCAGGCGGTAGGGGAATTTGAACGGCCGTGCCAAACATTGACCAAACACTCGGCACGAGGTCTCCCTTCCAATCACGCCACGGTTATCAATCGATATTCATGGCGCGCACGACATATCTAGACTTTTACTCTTACGCCGCAGTTACTACAGCGCGTATGCGAAGGGAGACCCCGTTCTCCGCAGGTATCAAAGCGGTTCGGAAAAATCCAGCACACTCGACGCGGAAATAGGTGAGGGTGATGTCACAAGATAGTCAGCAGCAGCTTTTTCAGCGGGAAATTGATTTCATCGAATGGCTCACCACTCTCATGATGTCCCATCCCGACTTTGCAAGTGTTTCGGTCGACGAACGCCTGCCGAGCCCGGTTAAACAAGAACGAGATGGACGCGCCGACATACTGGTGCGCCGCAGCGGCCGGGCCCTCATCGTCGAGTGCAAAAATCGGCCGATCTTTGGTCGCGGTGTCGATGAGACGATTGCTCAACTCCACCGCTATTCCTCCTTCTTGCCTTCTGCCCAGCTAGTTCTTGCGCTGCCAGGGCGATTGTCGGACCGCGACGCGGTGCGGATACGTGCTGCCGGAATCGAGCTTTGGGACATCGACACGATCGCTCGCATTTTTGCTATGCAGATACCGTTCGGACCAGAACACTTGGCCGCGGCATTCAACTCTGTTGAGATAGGTGTGAGCGAGTCGGATCAGCTGCTAAGTGAGCTGGATGAGTGCGTCCCAGGTAAGCAGCAATGGACAATATACCAACAACTTGTAGGGCGAGTTCTCGAATTTCTCTTCTGCCCTCCTCTAAGCGTCCCCTTGTCGGAATCGCCGGACGAATCAGGCGCAAACCGACGCGATTTCATCCTAGCTAATTTCGCGGAATCGGGCTTCTGGAATCACATGCGGCAGCGCTATGCTGCCGACTATATTGTCGTCGACGCTAAAAATTACGTCGGCAAAATTAAAAAGCGTGAGATACTACAGATGGCCAACTACTTGCGGCCACACGGCGCCGGTCAGTTTGGGATTATCTTTACCCGCGCGGGTGCGGACGCCTCGGCACGAATTACGGCACGGGAGCAATGGGCGCATTATCAAAAGCTCGTACTCGTCTTGGACGACGCAGATTGCATCGCGATGCTAACCTCGGCGGGTGCTGGCGGCGCTGCGGCAGTGCTGACGCAAATTATTCAAGATTTCCGACTTTCGATGTGAATACAACAAAGTTGAATTAGACCGATAGGTGCTTGAAGAATGCTTCATTCCGCATCCGCGCATCCTTCAAAACATATTTGTAAGAAAGCGCCTGCACAAACGCTTTGTAGTCGTCGTTATATCCGTAGAATCCGCCGCCGCCTGGGAGTGGGACGTTGATCTGCGCCATCTTAAGCCATCGCCTTAGCTTCGGCGTAAGATCGGCAACGATGTAGCAGAAGAAGGGCGTCGCATCGGTGATCTCTTGGATTACCCCTCCGTCGCGATCATAGATCTTTCCGGCGCGAAGCTCGTCGATATAGCCGTAAATCTGCGTAAACGGATTCTCGTCGTCATTATAGTCGTCGCGAGCGGGCTTCTTGAATTCAATAATTACGACCGGCTGGTCCGTGCCGGGGCGGTGATAGGTGGTGCGTCCACCGAAGAGCACGACATCGGGCCGGCCCGCTGAATCGCTGTCCTTCACGATCGTGCGCATCGCGCGATCGGACGCCCAATGCTCATAGTA
The DNA here is from genome assembly GCF_004795895.1 of Sphingopyxis sp. PAMC25046. Lineage (NCBI taxonomy): Bacteria > Pseudomonadati > Pseudomonadota > Alphaproteobacteria > Sphingomonadales > Sphingopyxidaceae > Sphingopyxis > Sphingopyxis sp. PAMC25046. Next base: position 1,851,366 of record NZ_CP039250.1, on the reverse strand, counting down.
GGTGAGCTTGTCGTCGATGATCCAGAGGTTGTGCTTGTCGACGTGCACATCCTGATTCGTCACGCGCATGGGCACGATAAAATCATGCATCGCCGCCTCGGCGTGATGCTTGATCGTCCCGTCGGGCTTGTAGCCTAGCCGGCGCTCCAGCAAGTCGAGAACGACCTTTCTACGGACCGTGTAGTCGGCGAGGACAGAGAATTCCTGATTGGTGAGCCGTGACAGGATTCCATCGACGCCTTCCTGGATGACCGAGTCTGTGCTGGCTTCCGCAGTCTTGGATAGATTCTCGACCTTGCGCTCGATGTCGCGGTTTTCGCGATAATCATAGACGGCGAGCTGCTGATAGATCTGCTCAGCGGAGCGGTAGTTGCGCGGAACGTTGTCTTCGACAAACTTTTTGGGATCTCCCACCATGTATGAGAAGCGGGGGTATTTCTTGATAACCGATTTCGTGAGCTCGGCCTGCTGCTCGATCACGCGTTCAATTTGCGGCGCGAGGATCTGGTTCACCGTTCCCATCGCGCTGCGGATTAGGGTGCCGATCCGCTGCTCGTCGAGATCGAACGCTGTGCGTTCCGAGTTCACGTTGTCATCGAGCAGTTTGCCCGACAGTACGCCTGCGTAAACGTAACGCTGGCCTGCCCGTTCGATGAAGGTCGTAAGCCCTAGGGCGAGGCCGATGTCCTGCTCGTAAACAACACGGTCATTGGCGGCGAAATAGAGCTTATGGCTGACCTTGCCCTCGACCACTCCGCGTTCGAGCAATGTATGCTTCAGCTGAAGGCTATCGCCGTCGGCATCGGTCAGCGCGATCGTCCCAAGATCGATCTCCTTCGATCCTAGGAACTCGGCGAGGTCGTAACTCTCATCGTCGTTCTGGATCGTGATCGAGGGTTTCACTTCGGCAAGCAAATAAGGAAGAAACTGACTGGCGAGCTTGCGCAGGATCGTGTCGAGACGCGTAGGAACATGGGTCGCATAGGCCGACTTCATGTTGCGGAGCGTGACCACTGTTCCGGTGGTTGCGACATCCTCGTCTTCCAACGAGTGTCCTCGGATCGGTCCCTCATTGTCGAGGTTCAGAGTGAACCGGCGACGACGCAACCTGTCATCCGCTGCGAAGCTGCTGTCGACTTCGGCCCGTTCGAATACCTTCAGCCAAGAAAGCCGTCCGACGCCTTTGCCGCCGCGCCCCACCTTGAAGTCACTGTCATATGTCCGAAAGGATCGAAAGTTGGCTGTGTTCAGCCCTATGCCGTTGTCACGGATTTGGATCGAAGGTGCATCTCCGGCAAAGTCGATGAGCTCGATTTCGATTCGGCACTTCGCGGCCCAATCCTCGCCAAACCGGTCTTGTATTGCGTGGATGGCGTTGAAGATCGCTTCGTAGAGCGGAACGAGCGCATTGGACGGCGTTTTGGGTCCTAGCGCCAGATTTTTCACTCTGCGTTCGAGATCGGACTCGAACGCCAGCACGTCGTCCGTCAGTTCGTCGTCAGCCATCTGATATGTCCGCTCCCTATTGCTGGAGAACTCTAGCAACGTCCATCTAGTGCGGAAAGGGGCGCTAAAGGAGCCGTCGCTCTCTAGATCCGAATGCTAGAGACGCTTGAGGTGCGATTTGTCGGCTTTCACCAATTTCACCCAAAACCGGACTGTCTACTAGCGGCCAGATGAAGTGATAAGGAACTTGCACGATCAGAGCCCGAAGTCCGAAGGACGAAAGCTGAACCGCTCCTTCGACGGAAATGCGCCAAATGCGGTCAGTTCCCCCTGCTCGTACCGAAAGTGCCAGGTTTGCGCATTTCGCGGCGCCGGATCGCGGAAGGTCGATGCATCGAATATCGCAACATTGGCCCGGTGCTCCGGATCGCGGACCGAGGCATAACGCATCGCCTGCGTATCGATCGCCCGCGCTTCGGCAGCGAACAGCTGGCAGGCCGAATAGTCATCGGGCGCCATCCAGAGAGAAGCGGCTTTGATATAAGGCGGCGCGCAGAGATCGAGCATGCGATCCATCGCGACGGTCACGCTGATCGCCGAATGCTCGACAGTCGCATTCGGCGGCGGGAATCCGGGCGATCGCGAGTAAAAGCGAAGCCGCCAATAGGCCGTCTCGGCGATCGCCGTGGCGACGGACTCAGCCGCGTAGAAAATGCCTGGCTTCTCTCCGGCACGACGGAACCTCGAACTGCTCTTGTGCCCGTAGCGAAACGGGGTCGCGAGCAGATAGTGAAGATGGCGGGCCGCCGCAGGCAGCCTCGGCTTCACCTCTTCTACCAACTGTTCGAGCAGAGCCTGATCGTCGGCACCGGCGGCAAGGCGGTTCGTGGAAATGCGATGCTGTGCCTCGACGATCCGCCAGAGCTTTCCGCGATAGGCGCGAAAATGCTCGGGCTTCGGCGATCGCTCAGACGCGGGCGCGGTAGTCATCGACATAGTCGGCGACGTCGCTCAGCCCGCGAATGGAGCGGATCAAGTCGATCGGCCTGCCGCCCAGATCGATGTTCTCGGATTTCAGCCAGGACATCGACGCGGCATCGTCGCTCCCCATAAGGGCGTCGAGGCTGCGAAACAGCCGGACCAGATATTGCCCGAGCTCGAACGCCTTTTCGGACCGTTGAAGCTGATAGCTGCCCGAACGCAGACGCGACGCGGTAGCTGCAGAAATGCCGACAACCGCGCCCAATTGGTCGTTGGTCAATTTCCAGCACGCCGCGACGCGCGCGACGGCTTCCGAAAGAACCCGGCCCTGATCCGTCTGCGAGGCGAGCTGCGTTGCCACACCATTCTCCTGAATGAAATTCTATAAAATCATTCATAGGAACAAACCCTGACTTATGCAAGGCGTGTGGCAACATTCCGGCAAACAGCTTGATCGCGAGTTGTGATCCTAGCGACGGCCGCGCGATCGCCGCCATCCAAGATCATGATTGATCACAACACTGCCCGAACTTGAGGATGTGATTTCCGGCGCCGCTGAAAGCGCTGATCCCTCGTCGCCCTTTTGACCAACATCGGCCCGCCGCTCGTCGAGATAGTCGGACCACCATTGCGCCATGGTAACGCGCTCCTCCCAATGCGCGCCGCGATGATAGGCCGCGCGCACCCGATTGTTGTCGCCATGCGCCAGCGCGCGTTCGATCGCATCATAGGACCATTTGCCGGATTCATTGAGGAGCGTGCTGGCCATCGCCCGAAAACCGTGCGCCGTCATTTCGCTACTGGCGTAGCCCATCCGCCTGAGCGCGGCATTGAGCGTGTTGTCGGACATCGGGCGCTTCCGTGACCATAAAGACGGAAAAATATAGCTCCATGGCGCGGTAATCGACCGAATTTGTTCGACCAGCTCGACCGATTGGCGAGACAGCGGCACATGATGCGGTTTGCGCATCTTGGTCTTCTCGGCGGGAATGGTCCAGACGCGGGCTTCGAGGTCAAATTCCTCCCACTGGGCGCTGCGCAACTCTCCCGGACGCACGAACACATGCGGCGCCAGCTTCAAGGCCCAATCGGTCATGCCCTGGCTCTTGTACGCGTCGATGGCACGCAAGAGCGGTCCGACCTGACTCGCATCCGTGATCGCGCCATAATGTGTGACGGTGGGATTGATGAGCGCTCCGCGCAGGTCGCGGGTCGGATCCGACTTCAGGCGGGCCGACGCAACTGCATAGCGAAAGACCGCTCCAGCGAGCTGCATCGTCCGCCGCGAGCTCTCCAGTTTCCCCTTGGCCTCTATCTTTCGAACCGCCGCAAGCACATCAATTGGCTCGATCTCGTCGATCGGCATTTTGCCAATCGAGCTGTCCAGCAGGCTCAGAAGATATTCGCACCTCTTCGCGGTCGAAGGCGCCCATGCCTTGTCGCCATCGCGGCGTCGCTTGTCGCAATATTCACGACTGATATCGCTGAAGCTATTCCCGGCCGCGACATGCCCACGAAGCCGATTCCGGCGCTTTTCGAGGGACGGATCAATGCCCTTCGTGATCTGATTGCGCGCTTCGTCGCGAAGGCTGCGCGCATCGCGAAGGGAAACCCGAGGATATTCGCCGAAACTCAGCTTCTTTTCGCGGCCGGCGAATCGATACTTCATCTTCCAGTGCTTGCTGCCCGACGGCATGACCTGAATGTAGAGTCCCTGACTGTCCGCCATTTTATAGGATTTGTCCTTGGGCTTCGCCTGGCGAACGGCGGCGTCTGTCAACTGCATGTCCGATCCTTCAATCCGAGGCCCCCAAACGAGGGGACTGAGAGCTTGAATCGGCCCCTACTAGGCCCCCACTTTGGGGAGCTGCCCTGAGATGGAGCAAAACGTCGTGAGCCGATAAATGGCAGAATACCGCCGTTTTTTTCGGATTGTAAAGATGTTGGGACGGCCTGAAACAGGCCCTTGGAGCGGGTAGCGGGAATCGAACCCGCCTAGCTAGCTTGGAAGGCTAGAGCATTACCACTATGCTATACCCGCATCGCCAAGGTCGGCGGCGATTGCCAGTTTGATCGGCCGCCGTCAAGCGCGCCATTGCCGCCCCGCTCTGCACCGGCCCGCTCGCCTCCGCGCTCGAATGCCCTAACCCGCGTCATAAACGCGACCAAAAGCTTGCGCGCCGCATCGCAGCCCGCCGCAACCCTTGCGTGGCGCGTGCGTCCTTATCGGCAACAGGCGAAGGACATATGATGCCGAGCAATCGATCAGGCGGCAGACGCCCCCGGGATAGGTGCGCGTCGCGCGAATCCACCTTGATGCAACGCGCCCGAGGAGGCGCGAGCGAAATTTCGCACGGGGGAGGTGAACCGCGTCATGCCTCCTGAACTTGCCCCCCGCGGCGTCGATCTTCTGCTACGCAAGCTTTTGAATCACAGCCTTCTCTCGACCGACGACCAGAATGCGATCGCCGCTCTCCCCTTCACGCGGCGTCGTCTTGATCCGGGCAGCATCATCATTCGCGAAGGCGAACGGTGCGACATTTGCCCGATCCTGCTTGCGGGTTTTGCCTATCGGCACAAAATGACCGGCGACGGCGGACGACAGATCGTCGCGCTCAAGCTTCCGGGCGACCCGCTCGATTTCCAGTCGCTCTATCTCGGCCGAGCCGATCATACGGTTCAGACGCTGACCTCGGTCGAACTGGCGATCGTTCCCAACCGCGAACTCGAGCGGCTGATCATGGCGCGCTCGTCGCTTGCTCGCGCGGTGGTCGTCGACATCGTGATCGAGGCATCGATCGGCCGCGAATGGCTGCTCAACATCGGGCGCCGCAATGCGCTTGCGCGGCTCGCTCACCTGATCTGCGAAATTCATCACCGTCTGGCGATCAGCGCCACGAGCCTTGTAGAGAGCGACCTGCCGATAACCCAAGAGCAGCTCGCCGACCTGCTCGGGCTCACGCCGGTACATATCAACCGCACGCTGAAGGAGCTGGAACGCGCGGGAGCGATCCTGCGCAACGGCAGGCGCATTCGGATCGGTGACCTCGATCGTCTCTGCGATCTTGCGGACTTCAGCGATCTCTATCTCCACGCCCATGAGGCGCCAGATGACCGCAACGTCAGGAAGGGTGGCTAGCCGAGATCCGGAGGGCGCCTCACCAAAGCCATGTTGGCGAATATTGATCTTCGATGATGCGTGATGCGATCATGACCAAAGATGTTCCCGATCAAGGCATGCGATGCAAGGCCGAGGTCGGCGCGAAGGCGCTGGTCGATGGACTCGCGCAGGCGGTTTGGGAGACCGACGCGCGCGGCATCATGATATCGGACTGTCCCGCGTGGCGCCGCCACACCGGCCAATCGCTTGCCGAGCTTCTCGAGCATGGGTGGATCGCCGCGCTCCACCCCGACGAGCGCCGTGGCGCCCGGCGGCGGTGGTGCGCGGCAGTGGCGCGAGGAAGAAGTCTCGACATCGAGGCGCGGCTGCAGACGGAGGGAGGCGGCTATCGATGGAGCCGCTTGTATATCGTACCGCTCCGGACCGGGGACGACAGCATCGGCAAGTGGATCGGCATGAGCATCGATATCATGGCGCGCAAGGAGGCCGAGCAAGCGTTGCGTCAAAGCGAGGCGAGTCTGCGGGTGCTCGTGACCGACCTTCAGCACCGCGTGCGCAATATGGCGATGGTCGTGCGGTCGGTTTTTTCCCGAACCATCCGGGGCGAACGCCCGATAGAGGATATTGCCGAACATTTCAGGGGACGGCTCGACTCGCTCGCGCGGACGCAGGTGATGCTGGCGCAGCATCAGGACGGTCCTGTCGACCTCGAAAATCTGATCCGCGACGAATTGCTCGGCGCGGGTGTGCAGGAAGGCCCGCGGCTCTCCATCGAGGGGCCCGACGTCGGCCTCAACCCGGTCCAGACCGAATTGCTGGCATTGGCCTTTCATGAACTGACCACGAATGCACTTAAATATGGGGCGCTTCGCGTTCCGGGTGGGCGCCTGAAGATCGTCTGGAGACTGAACGCCGGCCATGATGGACATCGCCAGCTCGACCTCGAATGGGCCGAATACGGCGTGCCTGCTATTCCCGTTCGGCCCGCCTATCGGGGGTTTGGGATGGAATGGATCATGGACGCGCTTCCGTATCGACTGGGAGCGGAGACCCACGTCGAATTTCTGGGCGGCGGAGTGCGCTGCTCGTTTTCCCTACCGCTGCCGGAGAGGGATGACACAGCCTCGGCGATGTGAAGGTCGTTCGATCGGGCGCTCGTCGCCCGGAATGCATCGCCCGCTACGGATGTTGCCGAGCGCACGCCCCCTGTTGATTGTCACGCGGATTCGTGGTTTGTTCTCCTTGCCGTTCTGCCGCGCATCGCCCTTGTTCGCGCCGGACTATGAGACAATTTCGGCCCGTGTAAGCAAAGGTCGACCAAGGGGTATGTGATTGTTTGCCGATTCTGACACGACGCCGGAGGGCCGCAAAATCATCCATGTCGACATGGATGCCTTTTATGCCTCGGTCGAGCAGCGCGACGATCCGGCCCTGCGCGGAAAGCCCGTTGCGGTCGGCGGATCGTCGCGGCGCGGCGTCGTTGCTGCGGCGAGTTATGAAGCGCGCAAGTTTGGCGTCCGCTCGGCGATGCCCAGCATCACCGCGAAGCGTCAGTGCCCCGGCCTCATATTCGTGCCGCCGCGCTTCGAGGTCTATCGCGACATCTCCCACCAGATCCGCGCGATCTTCCGCGACTATGCCGACGAGGTCGAGCCGCTCTCGCTTGACGAAGCCTATCTCGACGTCAGCGCCGACAAGGCGGGGCTTGGCAGCGCGACCGCGGCGGCGAAGCTGATCCGCCAGCGCATCCGCGCCGAAACCGGTCTCACCGCATCCGCCGGCGTGTCGTACAACAAGTTCATCGCCAAGCTCGCGTCGGACCAGAACAAGCCCGATGGCCTCACAATCATCCCCCCGGGCAAGGGCGCCGCCTTCGTCCAGACGCTGTCGATCCGCCGTTTCCACGGCATCGGCCCCGTAACCGCGGCGAAGATGGAGGGGCTTGGCGTCTTTTCGGGAGCCGACCTCGCCGCCAAAGGTCCGATGTGGCTTGCCGAGAATTTCGGCAACAGCGCCGAATGGCTCTATAACCTCGCGCGCGGGGTCGACCATCGCCGCGTCAAGTCGAACCGGCCGCTGAAATCCTTGGGCGGCGAGCGCACCTTTTTCAACGACCTGATCACCGATACCGAGATTCGCGAGGCGCTCGCGCATGTATGCGCCGTCGTGTGGGATCGCGCCACGAAGAAGGGTGCGCGCGGGCGGACGGTGACGCTGAAGCTGCGCTACGCCGATTTCCGGACGATCACGCGGGCGAGATCCGTCCCCTCGCCCATAATCGACGGCAATTCGCTGCTTGCGGCAGGCGAAGCGATCCTTGCGCCCCTGCTCCCGACCGAACAGGGCATCCGCCTGCTCGGCGTGACGCTCAGCAAATTCGAGGGTGAGGAGGATGAGGAAGGCGGCGCGGCGGTAGCGCCCGCCGATCTCCTCAGTCTTATTTGACCACGGCGGGCGCGAAGCGCTTCATTGCAGCCTTCATCTTCGGCGACAGCGAAGCAAGGCTACAGCGGATCAGCGACTCGTCCGTTTGCTGAATCTCGTCACGGAACGGCGCGCCGACGCGATAGAGCGCGCGGCCGGGGTCGGTCGGCTTGATCCGGAAATAGCCTGCGCCGTCATAGCCGCCGAATTGCATCTGGGTGAAGCCATCGGCCGTGGCGCGTGTCTGCGTGATCGGCTCCAGTTCGGCGGCCGGTCCCATACTGCCGCCGGGCCCGTAATAATAGAGCGCGCCCCAGCGTTTGCCGTCGAAGACGTAACCGTGATGAACGGTCGCGCATTTCTCGGTGTCGTTCGTCCAGAAGCCCCTGTCGATCGGCATCGCGATCGTCTGTGCTGCCGCAGGTGCGCTGCTCGCCATCGCCGCAAGCGCCAAAATCCATGTGCGCATCGATACCCCCACCATTATCGACCCGGCGGTCATGGTGGAGCAGATGCGCGGTTCGATCAACCCGCCTCGGCGAACACGCGTTCCTTCGTAGCGGTGAAGCGGATCGACGGGTTGCGCTGGGTCACATAGCCGACCTCCCACGCGTCCTTCGCCATGAACACCGGCGCGCCGTCGCGGTCGGTCGCCGCGGCGCCGCGATTGTCGGCCTGGAACGCCTTCAAGGCCGCGGCATCGTCGCTCGCGATCCAGCGGGCGGTGTCCCACGGCGACTGCTCGAGCTTCGCCTCGACCTTATATTCGGCCTCCAATCGGCTGATCAGCACGTCGAGCTGGAGCTGGCCGACGACGCCGACGATCATGTTCGCGCCGATCTCGGGGTAAAAGACCTGGATAATCCCCTCCTCGGCCATGTCGTCGAGCGCTTTTCTGAGCTGCTTGGTCTTGGTCGGATCGACGAGCGCGACGCGGCGCAGGATTTCGGGGGCGAAATTGGGCAGCCCGGTGATCATGATGTCGCTGCGTTCCGACAGCGTATCGCCGACGCGCAGCGTCCCGTGGTTCGGGATGCCGATGATGTCGCCCGGGAAGGCCTCTTCGGCCATCTCGCGATCCTGCGCAAGGAAGAGCATCGGGCGGCTGATCGCGATCGCCTTGCCCGTGCCGCCCTGCATCAACCGCATACCGCGCTCGAACTTGCCCGAGCAGAGGCGCATGAACGCGATGCGGTCGCGGTGCGCGGGGTTCATATTGGCCTGCACCTTGAACACGAAGCCGGTGACGGCATCGTCATCGGGCCGGACCGGCGCTGGTTCGGCGGGCTGCGGCTGCGGCCCGGGCGCGTGGCTCGCGAGCCCGGCGAGCAGGTCGACGACGCCGAATTCCTTGAGCGCCGAACCGAAGAAGACCGGCGTCAGGTCGCCATTGCGGTAGGCGGCAGCGTCGAAGGGCGCGTAGCAGGCCGACGCCAGCTCGGTCTCTTCCTTGAGCAAGGCGAGTGCCGGCGCGCTGAGCTTCGCGGCAAGCCGCGGATCTTCGAGCCCCTCGACCGCGATCCGGTCACCCTCATACATGCGCGACGCATCGCCGCCGGGCACCATCAGCGCGGGGTCGACGAGGTCGTAGATGCCCTCGAACTGGCCGCCCATACCCGCCGGCCAGTTCATCGGACAGACGTCGAGCGCGAGCCGGTCAGCAACCTCGTCGAGCAGTTCGAACGGCGTCTGCCCCTCACGGTCGACCTTGTTGATGAAGGTGATGATAGGGACCGAACGCAGGCGGCACACCTCGAACAGCTTCAGCGTCTGCGGCTCGATGCCCTTCGCGGCGTCGATCACCATCACCGCGCTATCGACGGCAGTGAGCGTGCGATAGGTGTCTTCGCTGAAATCCTCGTGCCCCGGCGTGTCGAGCAGGTTGAAGATCAGCCCCTGATGCTCGAAGGTCATCACCGACGAGGTCACCGAAATCCCGCGCTGCTGCTCGATCTTCATCCAGTCCGAACGTGCGCGCCGCGCGGCGCCGCGCGCCTTCACCTCGCCCGCGATATGGATCGCGCCGCCTGCGACGAGCAATTTCTCGGTCAGCGTCGTCTTGCCCGCGTCGGGGTGCGAAATGATGGCGAAGGTGCGGCGGTCGGGGTGCTTGGACATGGCGCGGGCGCCTAGCAGGTGGCAGGGCAAGTGGAAAGGGGCTGGCGCGGGGGCCGCGGCGGACGCATGATCCGCGCCATGCGAACGCTGCTCCTCGCCGCCTTTCTGATCGGCACCCCCGCCGCCGCCCGGGTATCGTCATGGGTAGGCGAGTATAGCCTCGCCGAAGGGCCCGATGTCGGCGGCGGACTCGTCATCCGGACCGACGGTCGCTTTCTATATATGCTCGCCGCGGGCGCGCTCGACGAACGCGCCGAGGGCCGGTGGGATATCCGCGGCGAGACCATCTGCCTCACCACCAACCCCAAGCCTGTGCCGCCGGCGATGGAGAAGGGCCCGCTGATCGAGGTCGAGGGCGCCGTCCCCACGCTGCTCGTTACCTGGCCAAACGGCGAAGGCGTACCCGGAGTCGACTTCACGATCGGCTTCGACGGCGGCGACCCAGCCGAGGATTACACCCAATATTATGGCTGGACGATGCCCGACGACGACAAGCGCATCCCGCGCTGGGTCGAGCTGCGTGAGCCGATCTACGGCATCACCGCGCCGCGCTACGAGCTGACCGAAGCCGACGGGGGCAAGCTGCGGGTGATTATCGTGCCCAATGATATCGGCGTCGTCGATTTCGACAGCGCATGCGCGGAGAAGACCGAGCGCGGCCTGACGCTGCACCGCGCCGAAGGCGAGATGCGGTTCGTGCGGCTAGGCCGTGAATGACGCCGGCTTTGGGGTGGGGAGCTGTCGCTGCTCTCCTCCACTTCCGTCATCCCGGGCTTGACCCGGGATCCCGCTTTTTGGGGCGTCGACCGGTCTTCGGCATCAAGCGGGACCCCGGATCAAGTCCGGGGCGACGAATAATGAGACGGCAGCAATCGGTCGAAAACCCTCATCCCCCTTCCCCCTTGCACTCCCCTCCCAAATGCGTCACATCTTTACGTGAACGTAAAGGTAAAGCACCCGCGAGAGGATTCTTCCCCATGACCGATGTTCCCAGCTTCGAAACGATCAAGTTCGGCGTCGCCGACCATGTCGCAACGATCACCCTGAACCGCCCCGACCGGCTCAATTCGATGCCGCCCGCGATGGCCGACGACATTCGCGCGGCGCTCGATTACCTGCCCATTCTGGGCGCGCGCGCGCTGCTGATCACCGGCGAGGGGCGCGGTTTCTGTTCGGGTGCGGACCTTGCGGGCGATCGCAGCGGGTCGGCGGTCGGCGGCGGTGCCAACAGCCGCAAGGCGTTGCGCAACCATTATAATCCGATGCTGCTGGCGCTCGCCAATGTCGAGGTTCCGGTGGTCGTTGCGGTCAACGGCCCCGCCGCCGGGGTCGGGTGCAGCTTCGGCCTGTCGGGCGATTTCACGATCGCGGGCAAGAGCGCCTATTTCCTGCAGGCGTTCGTCAACATCGGTCTGGTTCCCGACGGCGGTTCGTCGTGGTTGCTGCCGCGCCTGATCGGCCTGCCGCGCGCGACGCAGATGATGATGTTGGGCGAGAAGATCGGCGCCGAACAGGCCGCCGACTGGGGCCTGATCTATAAATGCGTCGAGGATGCCGAGTTGATGGCCGAGGCGAAGGCGCTCGCGACACGGCTCGCGAACGGCCCGACGGTGTCGCTCGGCACGATGCGCCGCGTGCTGCGCGAAGGCTTGTCGCAAAGCTATTCGGACACGCTCGATGCCGAAGCCAAGGGGCAGTATATCGCGGGCAACAGCGCCGATGCGATGGAAGGCATCATGGCCTTCCAGCAGAAGCGCAAGACCGAGTTCAAGGGTCGATAAGTAAGCGTCGCCCCCGCGGAGGCAGATTTACTCCGCCGCTTCCTCGACCATCACCTTTTTGTAGATGCTGGTGCGCGGGTAGGAGCAGAGCCGCATCACCATCGGCTCGAAAAATTCGAGGGGCTCGCTGTCATAGTCGGGGTCGAACGCCGGCGCGTCGTATTTCTCGCAGAATTCGGCGCACGCCGCATAATAGGGATGATCTCGGAACTGATCGCGCATGTCGCGGTCGAGCCCGAGATAGTGGAAGAAATAATGGCCCTGGAAGATGCCGTGATGCTGGACGATCCAGAGATTTTCTTCTGACAAGAAGGGTTTGAGGATCGCCGCAGCGACGTCGGGATGGTTGAACGCGCCGAGCGTGTCGCCGATGTCGTGGAGCAGCGCCATCACGACATATTCCTCGTCGCGGCCATCCCGGTGCGCCCGCGTCGCGGTCTGCAGACAATGTTCGAGCCGGTCGACGGGGAAGCCGCCATAATCGCCGCCGAGCAACTTCAGATGCTCGAGGATGCGCTTGCCATTGTTCGGCGCGAATTCCTTCTGCTCGCGCGCAATAATGTCCCAATCTTCCTGCGTCCCGTCGATCATCGAGCGGAATGTGGCATGCTCGTGCGTCATGTCGTTCATGGCGGCCTCTCCTTGTTCGAGGCTAGCCTACGTCATTCGTTTCTGAATGCAACCTTATCCGCCGCACGTCATTCGGGCGCGTAGGTCACGCCATATTTCAACGCCTCGTCGATGGTCAGGCAGCGGCGGGTCGACTTATCCTCCGCGGTCGCGACGGCCTGCTGCCGGTACATGATCTCGGTCAATAGTTTCCGTGAGACGCCCATCTTGATCAGGAAAGCATTGTCCTCGCTCGCCAGCAGCGCCGAATCCTGTTCGATACCGCCGATCATTTCACGCGTCGCGTCGGTTCCCATCGCGACGCTCATGTCGATCGCCGATCGATCACCCGTACTCGTAAACATATGGACCATGAAGACGCCCCCCGGATCGATGACGCGCGGCAGTCCGCCCATGAACACGAAATTGCAGGCGCTAAAGCAGGTCCATCCGGCCGGAACCCGCGTCAATATACCGGGGTTGCTGCGGATGATGCGCCCCGCCGCATTGCCGGCGCGGGCATCGCCCCCCGGCGAACGCAGCCAGATTTCCTCGACATCGGGGTGCACCTTCAATGCGGCGGCGAGCCGGTCGGGAAGTCCGGCATCGACCCGCCCCTCGGCGAGCATGACCTTCATGCCCCCGCGCTTCTCGATCTTCAGGGTCATCACCGGGTTCGCCGACCAGTTCGGATTGAGCGGACAGGTCGGATTCGCAGGATCCATGCCGCTTGCAGCCGTCAAGCCCGCGAGCGCGAAAGCCGACAGCGCCAGCCGAAGCAGCAGTTTAGGCCGCAAGGACATAGCGCGTATCGCCCGGTCCCTTGCACATGCGCTTGGTGACCTGCGTCTCTTCGCCATCGACGATGATGAAATCGTTGACGTTCATGCACTTCCGCCCGCCGCCCTCTTCGTTGATCGAAGCGACGGTCGACGACCCGCTGACATTGGCGCGCGTCTCGCTCGTCCAGTTGGCGGTCGCGCCGACCTCTTCGCCGCGCGTCGCTTCCTCGGTCGCCGCAGCCGCCTGCACCTGTTCGCCGGGATCGAGGCGACAGGCGATCGCATCGGTGAGCGTCCCGCTCACCTCCGCGATCGGCACATAGGAATAGACGCCGGCCTTGCTCGCCACGTCGCCGACCGCGTCGTTGATGACATTGCCCAATATGTTGCGGCCGATGCTGCTGCCCTTCTTGCCTTTGGGGCAGCCGCCATTGTCCTCTTCGGCCGGTTTGGGCGCCGGGGTGGTCACCTTGCGAAGCAGGCTGCCGAACTGCGCCTGCGCGGGCGCCACCGCAAGCAGGCATGCCGCCAGCACCGCGGGAGTCGCGAATATTTTACGCATCATCGAATCCACCCTTGTCGCGCCCGGTTTCGGGCCACCATGCGACCTTTTATAAGGACCGTTCATGCCACTCGCTGTGATTTTCATCAACCGTGCAACATTTGTCATCCAGACAGGTTGAATTAAGGTCGATTATGTCACAGTAACGCCGCCATGCTCTCGCAGAAGACCCGCTATACGATCCGCGCGTTCCAGCATCTTGCCGACCATTGGGGCAAGGGGCAGGTACAGCTTGCGGACATCGCGGACGCGCAGAACATCCCGCCCAAATTCCTGACCGTGATTCTGTCCGAAATGGCGCGCGAGGGCCTGCTCATCTCGCAGCGCGGGCGCGACGGCGGCTATCAGCTCGCCCTGCCCCCGATCGACATCAGCTATGGCGACCTCGTCCGGCTGACGCGCGGTTCGCTCGCGCTCGTCCCGTGCGCCAGCCGAAATGCGCATGAGCATTGCAAGAATTGCCTGCCCGAACGGGATTGCCGGATGCGCAGCCTGATGCTCCGGGTCCGCGACGATACCGCTGCGATCCTCGACCGCATCACGCTCGCCGATCCGATCGAACTGGCGCCGCTGTTCGAGAAGGAAGAAGCCGCCGAATAGCACAGCCCGCGCCAGCTCAACAAAAAAAAAGGCCCGCTTTCGCGGGCCTTTTTTGTAATGGTGGAGCCTAGCGGGATCGAACCGCTGACCTCCTGCATGCCATGCAGGCGCTCTCCCAGCTGAGCTAAGGCCCCGTGCCATTTCGCGTGTCGCCCTCGCCAATATTGCTGGCTGCTGCGACCGGGACGCCGCCTTTAGCAGCGCCGCCGCGTGATGCAAGGGGCCAAATCATCTTTCGATGCTTTTTTGGCTCCCCGAAATCAAAACCCGGGAATTATCAGCTTTCGTCGTCCTCGTCGTCGCCGGTGGCCACGCCCAGGTCGTCGTCACCGCCCAGATCGACGTCATTGTCCGGCGAATCGCTGTCCTCGTCGACATCGACGTCCAGATCCAGATCCTCGTCGGTGCTTTCTTCCTTCGCGACCTTGCCGGGCTTCTCGGCTTCCTCGAACGGCATCGGCTGCTTCGATTTCAGCACCGATTCCGGGATCCAGCTATAGCCGCAATTGATGCAGCTGATCGGATCATCCTTGGTCAAATCATAGAATCGGGTGGCGCATTTCGGGCAGCTGCGCTTCGTGCCCCATTCAGCCTTGATCATAAACGCCTCATAATCCTTTGGAAACAGGATAGAAATATCGGAAGAGCGACGGCGCCTGAATAGCTATCCGTCAAATCGGCGTGCGCCTTGCCAGATTGCAAGGCCGCTGTCAAAAGCCGCACGCCATGACCGATCAAACCGCCACACCGCGCGCCTTTTCCGCTTCCGTTCCGCTGAAAGGTAGGATCGCGATCCCGGGGGACAAGAGCATCTCGCACCGTTCGCTGATGCTGTCGGCGCTGGCCATTGGGGAAAGCCGTGTTACAGGCCTGCTCGAAGGACATGACGTGCTCGCCACCGCCGCTGCGATGCGTGCGATGGGCGCGACGATCGAACGGCAGGACGATGGCGAATGGCGCATCCACGGCGTCGGGGTCGGCGGGCTGCTCCAGCCGCGCGAAGCGCTCGACATGGGCAATAGCGGCACCTCGACGCGCCTGCTGATGGGGCTCGTCGCGAGCCATCCGATTACCGCGACCTTCGTCGGCGACGCCAGCCTGTCGGGGCGCCCGATGGGCCGCGTCATCGATCCGCTGTCGCAGATGGGCGCCGACATCAGCGCCTCGCCCGGTAGCCGCCTGCCGCTGATGGTCCGAGGCCTGGCGCCTGCCATTCCCCTTTCCTACCGCCTGCCGATGGCCTCGGCGCAGGTGAAGAGCGCGGTGCTGCTCGCCGGGCTCAACACGCCCGGCATCACCGAGGTGATCGAGCCCGTCCCCACCCGCGACCATAGCGAGCGCATGCTGCGCGGCTTCGGCGCCGAGCTGACGGTCGAGGCCGACGGCGACGGCACGCGACATATCCATATTCGTGGTGAAGCCGAATTGAAGCCGCAGACGATCATTGTCCCCGGGGACCCCTCGTCCGCCGCCTTCTTCATCGTAGCGGCGCTGGTCGTGCCCGGATCGGACGTCACCATCGCCAATGTCGGCCTCAATCCGACGCGCGCGGGCCTCGTCGATGTATTACGACAAATGGGCGGCGACATCACTCTCCTCGATGCGCGCGAAGTCGGCGGCGAGCCCGTCGCCGACCTTCGCGTCCGCCACAGCAACCTCAAGGGCATCGAAGTCGATCCCGCGGTCGCGCCGAGCATGATCGACGAATTCCCGATCCTCTTCGTCGCCGCCGCGCTCGCCGAGGGCCGCACGACGACGACCGGCCTCGACGAATTGCGCGTCAAGGAGAGCGACCGCCTGGCCGTCATGGCGGCGGGCCTCGATGCCATCGGCGCGCGCGTCGAGGAAAGCGAGGACGGGCTGGTCATCGACGGCACCGGCGGCGGCCCACTGCCCGGCGGCGCGACGATTGCTGGCCATCTTGACCACCGCATCTGCATGAGCTTCGCGGTCGCCGGCCTTGTCAGCACGGCGCCGGTGACGATCGACGACATCGCCCCCGTCGCGACGAGCTTCCCCAATTTTGAAGCCTTGCTCGTAGGCCTCCAGCAATGATCATCGCGGTCGATGGCCCCACCGCGTCGGGCAAGGGCACGCTCGCGCGCCAGCTTGCCGAACATTTCGGCCTGCCCGTACTCGACACCGGGCTGCTCTATCGCGCCGTCGGCTACCAGACCCAGCTCAATCACGGCGACGCCGACAATGCCGACGATGCGCTGGCGGCGTGCGATTTCCCTGCCGCGCTGCTCGACGATCCCGCGCTGCGCTACGAAACGACGGGCGGGCTCGCGAGCCGCGTGTCGGTCCATCCCGCGGTGCGCGCCGCGCTGTTCCAGCGCCAGGTCGATTTTGCCAACCAGCCTGGCGGCGCGGTACTCGACGGACGCGATATCGGCACCGTGATCGCGCCGCACGCCGATGCAAAGATATTTGTCACGGCGTCGCCCGAGGAACGCGCGCGCCGCCGGCATGTCGAAATGCGCGCGCGCGGCGTCGACGTGAGCTACGATGTCGTGCTGGCCGACATTCACGCCCGCGACGCGCGC
Organism: Sphingopyxis sp. PAMC25046; assembly: GCF_004795895.1. NCBI lineage: Bacteria > Pseudomonadati > Pseudomonadota > Alphaproteobacteria > Sphingomonadales > Sphingopyxidaceae > Sphingopyxis > Sphingopyxis sp. PAMC25046. The sequence goes on along the minus strand of NZ_CP039250.1, from coordinate 1,834,396 downwards.
GATACCGGCCGCGCCGATGCGCCGCTTGCCCGCGCGGCCGACGCGATGCTGCTCGACAATAGCGACATGACCCGCGAAGCCGCGCTGGCCGCCGCGGTCGCCTTTGTCGAACAGCGGCGCACGGACCGCGGTTGACCGCCCTTTTCCCTTGCTTTCGCGGGGGTCCGCGCCTATAGGCGCCGCGTCCGACGGGCGCTTTTGCCGGTCGAGGCACGGACAGACCGCCACTCCATTCGAGTGTCGGGCGTGACGAGACCGACTCGTCGCGCCCTTTTTGCTTTGCCCGCGCCTTGCCGATCGAAGCGCTTCGAGGATGTCTTGCTCCGCATCCGGCGGGCAGGACGGATCGGCCACAAGACCAGCGGAACCAACCGCTTGGCCGGAACAAATGAAGTAAGGAAAACACTCTATGGCCTCTACGGCTTTTCCGTCGCGCGACGATTTCGCCGCGATGCTCGACGAATCGCTGGGTGGTGCTGATGGCGGCTTTGAAGGCCGCGTCGTCAAGGGCACCGTGACCGCGATCGAAAATGACCTGGCAGTGATCGACATCGGCCTGAAGAGCGAAGGTCGCGTGCCGCTTCGCGAATTCGCGATGCCGGGCCAGAAGGCCGACCTCAATGTCGGCGACGAAGTCGAAGTCTATGTCGACCGCGTCGAAAACGCCAATGGCGAAACCATGCTGTCGCGCGACCGTGCTCGCCGCGAAGCCGCGTGGGACCGCCTCGAAGAAGAATTCAACAAGGAAGCCCGCGTCGAAGGCGTCATCTTCGGCCGCGTCAAGGGCGGCTTCACCGTCGACCTCGGCGGCGCCGTGGCGTTCCTTCCGGGTTCGCAGGTCGACATCCGCCCCGTGCGCGACGTCGGCCCGCTCATGGACCTGCCGCAGCCCTTCCAGATCCTCAAGATGGATCGCCGCCGCGGCAATATTGTCGTGTCGCGCCGCGCCATCCTCGAAGAAACGCGCGCCGAACAGCGTTCGGGCCTGATCCAGAACCTCGAAGAAGGCCAGATCATCGAAGGCGCGGTCAAGAACATCACCGATTATGGTGCGTTCGTCGACCTCGGCGGCATCGACGGCCTGCTCCATGTCACCGACATGAGCTACAAGCGCGTCAACCATCCGAGCGAAGTCATCAACATCGGTGACACCGTCCGCGTCCAGATCATCCGCATCAACCGCGACACGCAGCGCATCAGCCTCGGCATGAAGCAGCTCGAAAGCGATCCGTGGGAAGGCGTCGCCGCCAAATACCCGGTCGGCGCGAAGCTGTCGGGCACCGTCACCAACATCACCGATTACGGTGCGTTCGTCGAACTCGAGCCCGGCATCGAAGGCCTGGTCCACGTCAGCGAAATGTCGTGGGTCAAGAAGAACGTCCACCCCGGCAAGATCGTTTCGACCAGCCAGGAAGTCGACGTCATCGTCCTCGAAGTCGACAGCGACAAGCGCCGCATCTCGCTCGGCCTCAAGCAGGCCCAGTCGAACCCCTGGGGCGCCTTTGCCGAAGCCCACCCGGTCGGCTCGGTCGTCGAAGGCGAAGTCAAGAATGCGACCGAATTCGGTCTGTTCGTCGGCCTTCCGGGCGACGTCGACGGCATGGTCCACATGTCGGACATCGCGTGGGGCATCTCGGGCGAAGAAGCGCTGCATCTCCACCGCAAGGGCGAGGCCGTGCAGGTCGTCGTTCTCGACGTCGACGTCGAGAAGGAACGCATCAGCCTCGGCATCAAGCAGCTTGAAAAGGGCGCCCCGGCCGTTGGCGGCGGCGTTGCTGCGGCGGGTTCGCTGAAGAAAAACGACATCGTCACCGTCTCGGTCCTCGAAGTCCGCGACAACGGCCTCGAAGTGCAGGCCGGCGAAGATGGCGCCACCGGCTTCATCAAGCGCGCCGACCTTGGCCGCGACCGCGACGAACAGCGCGCCGAACGCTATCAGGTCGGCCAGAAGTTCGACGCGATGGTCATCGGTTTCGACCGTTCGAAAAAGCCGAACTTCTCGGTCAAGGCAATGCAGATCGCCGAAGAGAAGGAAGCCGTCGCACAGTACGGCTCGTCGGACTCGGGTGCATCGCTCGGCGACATCCTCGGCGAAGCGCTGAAGGCCGGCAAGAAGGACTGACCCTCCTTCCGCCACGAGGCAAAGAAAGGCCCGCAGAGTGTCCCTCTGCGGGCCTTTTTCTTGTCGTGATATATTTTTGACCGAACCGCGATTCGTGATACCTTCGCGGAGCGTTGGGAGGGGTCTCACGCACTAGGGGCCGGCAACGACCGGAACCCGCCTCGGCGGGAAATGCGTGGCTGTATATATTAGGGGAAGCACATGATCCGGTCAGAACTGGTTCAAAAGATCGCGAGCGAAAACAGCGATTTGCGACTCGAGGAAGTCGAGCGCATCGTCGACACTTTCTTCGACTCGATCGTCGACCAACTCGCGGCGGGCGGCCGCGTAGAACTCCGCGGCTTCGGCGCCTTCTCGACCCGCGCGCGCGAATCGCGTACCGGTCGCAATCCCCGCACCGGAGCCGCCGTCGATGTGAAGGCGAAGAATGTGCCCTATTTCAAACCGGGCAAGGAAATGCGCGAGCGCTTGAACAGCTGAGCCGACCATTTTCTCGTCATCCCGGCGAAGGCCGGGATCTCACCACAACCCTGGACGCTACGTCGAGATTCCGGCCTTCGCCGGAATGACACGCTGTTTGTGGTCGGCATTGCCTCAGTTCTTGAGCCGGTATCCGGTGCGGAACATCCAGAAAATCACGCCGAGGCACAGCGCCAGGAAAAGCGCGACCGCCCCCATGCTCACCTCGATCCCGACGTCGCCCTTGCCGAAGAAAGTCCAGCGGAACCCGCTGATCAGGTAGACGACAGGATTGAACAGCGTAATCGTCCGCCACGCCGCGGGCAGCATGTCGAGCGAATAGAAGGCGCCGCCCAGAAAGGTCAGCGGATAGACGACCAGCATCGGGATGACCTGAAGCTGTTCGAAGCTCTGCGCCCAGATGCCGATGATGAAGCCGAACAGGCAGAATGTCACCGCCATCAGGATCATGAAGGCGGCCATCAGCAGCGGATGCGCAACCTGCACGTCGACGAACAGGTGCGCGGTCGCGAAAATGATCGACCCGATCACGACCGACTTGGTCGCGGCGGCACCGACATAGGCGATCACCGTTTCCAGAGGCGACAGCGGCGCCGACAGCATCTCGTAGATCGTGCCCGTCCATTTGGGCATATAGATGCCGAACGACGCGTTGCTGATACTTTCGGTGAACATCGTCAGCATCATCAGTCCGGGGACGATGAAGGCACCATAGGGCACGTCGCTGACCTCGGCCATCCGGCTGCCGATCGCCGATCCGAAGACGACGAAATAGAGCGCCGTGGTGATCACCGGCAGCATCAGGCTGGTCCAGAAGGTGCGCCCGAATCGGGCCATTTCGAAAGCGTAGATCGCGCGCACGCCGCGCCAGTTCGCGGTCATGCGGCTTCTCCCTTCGTACCGTTCGATTCGTGAACCAGCCCGACGAAAATATCCTCGAGCGAGCTTTGCCTTGTATGCAGATCCTTGAACCCTACGCCGATGTCGGTCATCCGGCGTAGCAGCGACGGCACCCCGGTGGCCTCGGCTCGGCTGTCGAACTCATAGACCAGCTCATTGCCCTCGCCCGCAAGTTCGAGCTTCCATTGCGCCAGCTCGTCGGGAATCGCCGCGAGTGGTTCGGCGAGGTTGAGCGTCAGCGTCTTGCGCCCGAGCTTCTTGATCAACTCGTCCTTCTGCTCGACCAGAATCAGCCGCCCACCGGTGATCACCCCGACGCGGTCGGCCATTTCCTCGGCCTCCTCGATATAGTGGGTGGTGAGGATGATCGTGACCCCGCGCTCGCGCAAACCGCGCACCATGTTCCACATGTCGCGGCGCAGCTCGACATCGACGCCCGCGGTGGGTTCGTCGAGAAACAGGATTTCGGGTTCGTGGGAGAGCGCCTTGGCGATCATCACGCGGCGCTTCATCCCACCCGACAATTCCATAATCTTGGAATCGCGCTTGTCCCACAGCGACAGATCCTTGAGCAGTTGCTCGACGAACGCCGTGTCCTTGGGCCTACCGAACAATCCGCGCGAGAAGCTGACCGTCGCCATCACGCTTTCGAACGCATCGGTATGGAGCTCCTGCGGCACCAGCCCGATCATCGCGCGCGCGGCGCGATAGTCGCGGGCGTGATCATGTCCGCCGACGGTGACCGTCCCAGCGCTCGGCGTGACGATGCCGCAGACGATGCTGATCATAGTCGTCTTGCCCGCGCCGTTCGGCCCGAGCAGCGCAAAAATCTCGCCTTTGTTGATCGAAAGGTCGACATCGCTCAGCGCTTTGTGACCGCTTTTATATGTTTTTCCGAGGCCGGAAATCTGGAGAACCACTGTCATGCCATGCGTTTAGCCCAGCCGCCGCATCGCGTGAAGCGCCAAACATCGCTTGACCTCACCCGGCCCATCGGCTTGACCAAGCCCGGCGCGGACGTGGCGAAATCGGTAGACGCAGCAGACTTAAAATCTGCCGGCCTAGTGTCATGCGGGTTCAAGTCCCGCCGTCCGCACCATGTTTCACGCACGAGGCCTCATGCTGACAGCCAAATCCACGCTTCGCGGCAACAACGCCATTTCACGGCATCTGGCTGCCCTGATCGCCGCGTTGCTCGTCGCAGCCCCGGCCGCCGCGGCCGAAACCGACTGCGCGCAGGGCGCATATCGGCTTTCCGACGGCGGCGTCATCGACGTCGCCGCGGCAAGCGAGGGTGCGCTGCGCTGGCGCGGTCTCGACGGGGCGAGCGGCGAGTTGAAACGCGATGGCGATCGCTGGACCGGCACCGCCGGCTGGACGGGGCGCCCCGATGGGCTGACGGTCCGTTTCGACTGCGCGGCGAAAACGATGCAGTTCGGCGAGCGCAGCGGGCAACGGATCGCGCTCGAAACGCGCGAGACCAGCTTCACCAGCCACGGCACCCGCCTCGTCGGACGGCTGGTGATGCCGCCCGGCAACGGCCCCGTCCCGATCGTCGTGCTGCTCCACGGCGCGGAATTCGCATCGGCGCGCGATACCAATTCGCTGCAGCGCATGCTTCCCGCCGCGGGTGTCGGCGCCTTCGTCTATGATAAGCGCGGCACCGGCGCGTCGGGCGACAAATATACGCAGGTCTTCTCGCTGCTCGCCGACGACGCCGTCGCCGCGCTCGCCGAGACGTGGCGGATGGCGGGTGCGCGCGGGACGCGATTCGGTTTTCAGGGGCCGAGCCAGGGCGGCTGGATCGCACCACTCGCGGCGACGCGCACGCAGGTCGACTTCCTGATCGTCAGCTTCGGCCTCGCAGTGTCGGTTGCCGACGAGGATCGCGAAGCCATTGCGTTTCAGATGGGGCTCAAGGGCTACGGCGCCGACGTGATCACCAAGGCGCAGGAAATCGGCGCCGCGACGACCCGCATCTTCGCCAGCGGCATGACCGACGGGATCGAGGAGCTCGACGCGGTGCGCGCGCGCTATCGCGATGAGCCTTGGTACAAGGATGTTTACGGCAATTACACTCACCTCATCCTCGGGATGACCGCCGAAGAGATCAGGACCAAGGGGCAGGTCTATCGTTTCGGCACGCCCGTTCACTATGATCCGATGCCGACGCTCCGCGCGGTCCGCGTGCCGCAGCTCTGGGCGCTCGGCGGGCAGGATATCGACGCGCCGGCTGGTGAAACCGCGCGGCGGATCAAGGGACTGATCGCCGACGGGCAGCCGATCACCCTCGCCGTCTTTCCCGAGGCCGAACATGGCATGACCGAATTCGAGACCGCGCCTGACGGATCGCGCGTGTCGACCCGTTTCACGCCGGGCTATTTCCGGTTGCTGATCGACTATGCCAAGGGGGCGCCGCTCGCGTTCGCCTATGGCGATGCCGAAATAACGCGCCCGACAACGACGAAATGACATCTAAAGGTCGAGCTTTTCCAGCAACTTACGCCGCGGTCCGGATGACCGCTTCCGGTTTTACCGCTTATCATTATGATGCCTGCCATGCTGAACCAAGACGATCACCGGGCCAGAGGAAAGACTAGCCGCGGCCGCGATATCGGCCTCACCGCCCTGATCGCCTTGAGTCTTGCCAGCTGCGGCCTGTTCGGCGAGCGCGGCCCCGTGAAGGTCGCCGCGATCGGCACGCTCAACCTCGCCGCGACGCCGCTCTCCGGCGAATTGTCGGCCGCCAATGCCGCGCTACTCGACGCGACCTCTCAGGGGCTCGTCAGCTATGACGGCGAGGGCCAGATCGACACCGGCCTCGCCGACCGCTGGACCGTCACCACAGATGGGCGCAGCTATATTTTCCGCCTTCGTGAAGCCAAATGGACCAACGGGCGCAAGGTGACGGCCGAGGATGTCGCCGAGATCCTGCGCTCCTACCTCGCGCCTTCCAGCCGCCACATCCTAAAGGACGATTTTCCGGAGGTCGAGACGATCAAGGCGATGACCGATACCGTCATCGAAATCCGCCTCTCGGTGCCGCAACCCGCGATCCTTGAACTGCTCGCCCAGCCGTCGATGGCGATTGTCAACAAGGGCATGGGCTGGGGCCCGATGCGCGCGCGCAAGATGGGCAATGCAGTACGGCTCTCGCCCGTCCCCGACCCGCTCGCCGAGGATCCCGAGGCGGCCGAGGCCGCCGCGAACGACCCCGCCGCCGCGATCGAACTCGTCGGCACCTCGCCCGAAGGCGCGCTCGCGCGGTTCAAGAACGGCTATGCCGACGGCGTGATCGGCGGCCGCTTTTCGACCCTTCCCTATTTCGTCGCTTCGAACGTCGGCCGATCGCGCCTCGTCGTCGACCCCGTGCCCGGCCTATTCGGCCTGTCGTTCGTGCGCGCCGAGGGGTTCCTCGCTACCGACGTCAACCGCGACGCACTTGTTCGTGCGGTCCGGCGCGAGCGACTGATCGAGGCCTTTGGCCTCACCGAATGGCAGCCGCAGGTCACGCTGCGTCCCGCGCTCTACGCGCGCGATGGCGGCCCAGTGCCGCTGATCCCCGCCTGGGCCGAGTTCGACGAGGCCTCTCGCCTTGCGCAGGCGAAGCGCGTCGTCGATGCGTGGCGCGCCGCGGGGCGCGAGATCGACCCGCTGCGCGTCGCGGTTCCGGACACCCCGGGCGGGCGCATATTGTACGCCTATGTCGCCGCCGACTTCAAAGCGATTGGCGTGCCTAGCGAACGCGTCGCGATGGCATCGAAAGCCGACCTGCGCCTGATCGACGAGGTCGCGCCGAATGACGATCCGATCTGGGCGCTCCGCCGCCTGTCGTGCCGGCGCGACACGCTGTGCAATCGCGAAGCGCAGGACCTGATCGCGCTGGCGACCGCCAACATCGACATCGGGCAGCGCCGCCAGCAGATCAGCGACGCCGAGAAGGTGCTCGCGCGTTACGCGCCCTTCATTCCGATCGCGACGCCGCTGCGCTGGTCGGTCGCGTCGCAGCGCCTGACCCGGCTGCGCGCCAACGGCCGCGCGCAGCACCCATTGAATCATCTGATCGACTTACCTAACTAATACAGCGGCGCCGTAAGTCCGGGCGCCTTGGAAAGGACCCCGATGGCCCCTTCGCCCCCCAATCCCGATGCGATCTTCGACGCGCTGATCCAGAACCGCAACGATCCAGCCGCGCTACGCAAGCGGGTCGAAACGCTCGAAATCCTGCTCGAACGCAGCTTCATCATTCCGGGCATCAACCGTCCCGTCGGCCTAGATGCGATCGTCGGTCTCGTTCCTGTCGTCGGCGACGTGATCGCCGCAACGATGGGCGCCTATCTGATCTGGGAAGCGCGCAACCTCGGCATGCCGAAATGGAAGATCTGGCGCATGATCGGCAATCTTGGCGTCGATACCGCGCTCGGCGCTGTCCCGCTCGTCGGCGATGCGTTCGACTTTTTCTTCCGCTCAAATACGCGGAACCTCAAGATCATCAAGAAGCATCTCGACAAACATCATCCGGGCACGATCATCATCGATCAATAGCCCTTCCCCGTCTTCCCCCGGGGTGTGTAATGCTGCTAGCACAGCGCCACCATACCCCAGGGGAGACCATCGAATGATCCGCGCCAGCTTCGCCGCGCTTGCTCTCAGCTGTTCCTTCGCCGCCGTCGCGGCTGCCGCGCCGCAGGACGACGACCCGTACCTCTGGCTCGAGGATATCGAGGGCGCAAAGGCGCTGGACTGGGTCAAGAAGGAAAATGCGGCAACCGACAAGCTGATCGTCACGCGCCCCGGCTTCGAGGCCGATCGCAAGCGCGCGCGCGCCATCCTCGACGACGATCGCCAGATCGCCATGCCGGGCGAGGTGATGGGCGACATGATCACCAATTTCTGGCGCGACGCCAGCAATCCGCGCGGGCTGTGGCGGCAGAGCCCGCTCGACGCCTATCTGGCCGGCAAGCCCGTCTGGACGACGCTGATCGACGTCGATGCGCTCGGCAAGGCCGAGAAGCAGAGCTGGGTCTGGCACGGCGCCGACTGCCTCGCGCCCGACTATAAGCGCTGCCTCGTGTCGCTCAGCCCCGGCGGCACCGACGCCGACATCGTCCGTGAATGGGACCGCACGACGAAAAGCTTTGTCGAGGGCGGCTTCACCCTGCCCCAGGCGAAGAGCAGCGTGACGTGGGAGGATGCCGACACCCTGCTCGTTGCGACCGACTATGGCGAGGGCAGCATGACCGCGTCGGGTTATCCGCGTATCGTCAAGCGCTGGAGCCGCGGCACCCCGCTGTCGGCCGCGACGACCGTGGCCGAGGGCGAGCATGAGGATGTCGGGATGAACGTCTTCGCGCTTGTCGACGGCGACAAGCGCTGGCCGATGATCAGCCGTGGAAAGACCTTCTACACCGCGAACTATCTGCTGCCGAACATCGACGCTTCGCGCTATATTTCGACGATCATCCCCGATACCGCCAGCATCCGCGACATCGTCGACGGACAGCTCGTCATCTTCCTCAACCAGGATTGGGCGAATATCCCGGCTGGCTCGCTCGTCTCGCTCTCGATCGCGGACATGTCGGCCGATCGCAAGGTGCCGATCGTCACCGCGATGACCCCGACGAAGGCGCAGGCGATCGAAAATGTCGCCGCGACCGACAATATCCTGTGGGTCAAGGCGCTCGACGATGTCGAGGGCAAGTTCTTCGCCCTGCGCCGCGACCCCGCGACCGGCACATGGAGCCAGAAGGAGGTTCCGATCGCCGAGAAGGCAACCGTGAGCATTGCCGGCACGATCGGCAAACGCGACATCGTCCTCGCGACCGCCGAGACGATGCTGATGCCGCCGACGCTCTATTCGGTAGCCGAGGACGGCGCGCCGAAGCCGGTGCAAAGCCTGCCCGCGACCTTCGACGCGAAGGACATGCTGGTCGAAAAGCGGTTCGCGACGTCGAAGGACGGCACCAAAATCCCCTATTTCCTCGTCCGCAAGAAATCGGACAGCGAAGCGCCGGTCCCCGCTCTGATTCACGCCTATGGCGGCTTCCGCGCCGCGCAGACGCCGGGCTATCTCACCGGTCAGCCGTATCGCGCCGGCCCGCTCGGGCTGTTCTGGGTCGAGGACGGCAACGCCTATGTCCTCGCCAATATCCGCGGCGGCGGTGAATATGGTCCCGCGTGGCACCAGGCGGCGCTGCGCGAAAAGCGCCAGAACAGCTTCGACGACCTGCACGCGGTCGCCGAGGACCTCGTTAAGACCGGGGTCAGCGCCAAGGGCAAGATCGCGATCTCGGGCCGCTCGAACGGCGGCGTGCTCGTCGGCGCGGCGATGACGCAGCGCCCTGATCTTTACGGCGCGGTGATTTCGGGCTCGCCGATCAAGGACATGTGGCGGTACGACAAAATGCTCGCGGGCGCATCGTGGGTCGCCGAATATGGCGATCCCGACTTGCCCGGCGATTGGGCCTTCCTGTCGAAATATTCGCCCTATCACAACATCCGCAAGGGCGTGACTTATCCGCCGATCTTCCTCTACCTGTCGACCAAAGACGACCGCGTCCACCCCGGCCACGCGCGCAAATTTGCCGCGCGGCTGATGGAGAACGGCAACCGCGTCTATTATCACGAATATATCGAGGGCGGCCATTCGGTCGGCGCCGACCACGCCGAAGACGCGGTGCGCGCCGCGATGCTCCACGGCTTCCTGCAGCGTGAACTGGTGGAGAAGAAATAGGCCCTGTCGATCAGCGGATCTGCCTTTTCTCCAGCTTTCGCGCCAAGGTGCGCCGGTGCATCCCCAGCCGGCGCGCGGTCTCCGAGATATTGAACCCCGTTTCGACCAACACTTGATGGATATGTTCCCATTCGACGGTCTTGATCGAAGAGGGGCGCGCATCGAGCGGCGTTTCGGCATTGCCCTCCGACCGCTCGAACGCCGCCTCGATATCGTCGGTGTTCGACGGCTTGGCGAGATAATAGGAGGCGCCGAGCTTGATCGCCTCGACCGCGGTCGCGATGCTCGCAAAGCCGGTGAGCACGACGATCCGCATCGCCGGATCGAACGCGCGCAGCGTCTGCACGCACGCGAGCCCCGACGCGCCGCCGAGCTTGAGGTCGACCACCGCATAGCCCGGCCGGAACGTCGCGAGCAGCGCGTCCATCTCCTCGGGGCTGTGTGCGGCCTCTACCACATAGCCGCGCCGCTCGAACGAGCGTTTCAGCGTGCGGGCGAAGGCGTCGTCGTCCTCGACGATCAGCAATTGGCGCGGGTCGCCTGGGGCGTGGGTCATGCCTTGTCTCCACCGGGCGGGGCGAGCGCCGAAATCGGCAGGAATATCCGCACCAGCGCCCCGCCCGCATCACGATTGGCGACGCTGGCGCCGCCGCCGAGCTTGCGCAGCACATTGACGAGCAGGAACAACCCCAGCCCGCCGCCGGGCCGCCCCTTGGTCGATCGATAGGGCTGGCCGAAATTCTCGAGCATCTCGGGGCTGAAGCCCGGCCCCCGATCGGCGATCTCGATCACCAGCATGTCGCCGTCGCGCGACGTCGTGAAGCTTGTCCAGTCGGGCGACACCTCGGCCGCATTGTCGAGAACGTTGCCGATCACCTGCCGCAGCGCCGGGTCCGATACGATCGCGACGTCGGCGCCGAAGCGGTCGTTGAATTCGACCGTATCCGGACGGCGCACCGCACGCGTGTGCGCGACGATTTCGTTGAACGCCGCGCGGATCGTGGTGAGCCGCGGCGCTTCGCCGCGCGCCTCGCCCGCCGACATCAGGATGCCGCTGACGATCGTCTTGCAGCGTTGCACCGCCGCATCCATGTCGGTGAGGTCTTCCTGAAGCTCGCGGTCGTCCTTCAGTCGCGGCGCCGCCTGCCAGTCGCCGATCAGCACCGACAAAGGTCGACAGCGGCGTGCCGAGTTCGTGCGCCGCGCCCGACGCGAGCAGCCCCATGCGCACGATATGATCCTCCTCGGCCGCGCGCTGGCGACTGGCGGCGAGCGCGGCGTCGCTGTCGCGCAGATTGCGGCTGATCCGCGTGACGAAGGCGACGAGCAGCACGGCGATCAGCAGGAAGCAGACGAAGCTGCCCTGCAGATAAAGGCCCATCGGATCGTCCGCATAGGCGGGCGGCAGGACGAGCGGGGTCGGATCGACACGCAGCGCCGCAAGCGCTACCAATGCCGCGACAACGATCGCCCACGACGAGCGCGGCGTGAGCAGGATCGCGCCGATCACGATCTGGAGCAGGAAGAGCGAGGCGAAGGGATTGGCGAGCCCGCCGCTATGGTGAAGCTGCCAGCCGAGCGCCGCGACATCGAACAGCAGCGCCGCGGTGAGTTCGGCATTGGTCACGCCGCGGCCGCGACGCAGCAAGGCGGCGCTCGCAAAGTTGATCGCGATCAGCACGAGGATCGCCGCGAGCAAGGGCGCGCGCGGCAGCGAAATTCCCATCGGCCCGCTGACGATCCCGATCGTCGCGAGCTGCCCCCCGACCGCGAGCCAGCGCAACTGGATCAGCAGCGTCATGTTGCGGCGGCCCGCAGGAACTCTCGCGGGCGCCGCGGGCAGGATCGTCGGGTCGGTCATCATTCGCGAGTATGCCACAGTCGCCACGCAAAAAAGAGGCTGAGCGCAGCGAGCGCGAACCAGGTCAGTGCATAGACCATGTGATGGTCGCGAAAACGCACGACAGTCAGCCCGCCGACCGGGTAGCCGCCGGGGTTCGGCGCGGCGTCGGCATCGACGAAATAGGGCGCGGTCCTGCCGAGTCCCCTCGCCTTCGCTATTCCCGCCACGTCGCGCGAAAACCAGCGGTCAGCCGCCGGATCGTTCGACCGGAGGAAGGCACCGCCGGGCTCGGTCACGCGCAGGAGGCCGGTCACCGTCACCCGGCCCGCGACCTGGCCCACCGCCCGCGTCCTCGCATCACGCCGATCCTGGGGAACGAAGCCGCGATTGATCAGCAGCGTAAAATCCGGCGTTTCGAGCGGGGTGAGCACCCAATATCCCGCACCGCGCCCGGTCACCGCCTGCACTAACGTCTCGCGATCGTGACGGAACCTCCCCGATGCGGTGACGCGGCGATATGCATCATCCTTCGCATTGACCGCGTCCCACTGGCCGGGCTCCGGGGCCGCGACCGGCTCGGCATGAATGCGCGCGTTGACCGCCGCGATAAGCTCGTGCTTCCACGCGCGCCGTTCGACCTGCCAGACGCCCAGCGCTGCGAGGCCGATCGCCGCGATCAGCGCCGCCGCGGCAAAGGCCGCGCGGCGGGTGCGTGTCAAAGCACCTGACTCGTCGGTTCGTGCGGCATCGGCATCATATTGGTGTTGAGATGGTGCATCACCCACAGGGAGCCCGCCAGCATGATGACGACGACAATGATCGTGAAGACGAGCGAGGTCAACGACCAGCCGCCCTCGGCCTTCGGCGTCATGTGGAGGAAGAAGATCATGTGGACGACGATCTGCACCACCGCGAAGCCCATGATGATCGCGCCGGTCGCGCCGGGGCTCAGCGGCATCGTGATCACCAGCCAGAAGGGGACGGCGGTCAGAATCACCGACAGCAGGAAACCGATGACATAGTCGCGCATCGACGCGTGCGGCATCTCGATCTCGTGATGGCCGTCGGCGGTATGGTGGGTGCCGGTTTGGCTAGGATTGGGGCTCACCGCAGCACTCCCATCAGATAGACAAAGGTGAAGACGCCGATCCACACGACGTCGAGGAAGTGCCAGAACATCGAAAGGCACATCACGCGGCGCTTGTTCGCGGCGATCAGCCCGTGCTTCGACAGCTGGACCATGAGCGTCACCAGCCAGATAATGCCGAAGGTAACGTGCAGCCCGTGCGTGCCGACGAGGGTGAAGAAGCTCGACAGGAAGGCGCTGCGCTGCGGGCCCGCACCGATCTCGATCAGATGGTGGAATTCGTAAAGTTCGATCCCGAGGAACGCGAGCCCGAACAGGCCGGTGATCGCGAGCCAGAGCTGGACGCCCCTCACCTTGCCCTGCTGCATCTGCAGCACCGCAAAGCCATAGGTGATCGACGAGAAGAGCAGCATCGCGGTGTTGAGCGCGATCAGCTTCAGGTCGAACAAATCCTTCGGTGCCGGTCCCGCGGCATAGCTGCCGCCGAGCACCGCATAGCAGGCGAACAGGATCGCGAAGATGAGGCAGTCGCTCATCAGATAGATCCAGAAGCCCAGCATCGTGCTGTGCCCCTCGGGATGCGCATGCTCGTCGAGCTCGTAGAACTGGACGGGCTCGTTGGCAGTCATGGTCTTGGCACTCATCGGATCAGGCTCCGGCCGCCAGCTGGCGGGTCCGCGCTTCCTCGACCGCGGTGACCGTCGCCGCCGGAATGTCGAAATCGCGCTTGTAGTTGAAGGTGTGGATGATCGCGCCGGTCACCACCGCGACGAAACTCGCCGCGACGAGCCACCAGATGTGCCAGACGAGCGCGAAACCCATCACCAGGCAGATGCCCGACAGGATCATTCCCGCGCCGGTGTTCGACGGCATGTGGATATCGCGATAGCCATCGACCGGACGCCGATGCCCGCGCTTCTTCATGTCGTACCAGGCGTCGAGGTCGTGGATCACCGGCGTGAAGGCAAAGTTGTAATCCGGCGGCGGCGAGCTGGTCGCCCATTCGAGCGTGCGGCCGTCCCACGGATCGCCGCTTTCCTCGGCCAGCTCCTTGCGGCGCCAGATGCTCACTGCGAACTGCACCAGCATCGCGCCGATGCCCGCCGCGATGATCGCCGCGCCGACGCCCGCGATCACGAACCATATCTGGAGGCTTGGGTCGTCGAACACGCGCATACGCCGCGTCACGCCCATCAAGCCGAGGATATAGAGCGGCGTGAAGGCGACCCAGAAGCCGACGACCCAGCACCAGAAGCTGACCTTGCCCCAGAAGACGTCGAGCTTGAAGCCGAACGCCTTGGGCCACCAATAGTTGATCGCCGCGAACAGGCCGAACAACACGCCGCCGATGATGACATTATGGAAATGCGCGATCAGGAACAGCGAGTTGTGCAGCACGAAGTCGGCGGGCGGCACCGCCAGCAGCACCCCGGTCATGCCGCCGATGACGAAGGTCAGCATGAAGGCGATCGTCCACATCATCGGCAGTTCGAAGCGGATGCGGCCGCGATACATGGTGAACAGCCAGTTGAAGAGCTTCGCCCCGGTCGGGATCGAGATCACCATCGTCGTGATGCCGAAGAAGCTGTTGACGCTCGCGCCCGATCCCATGGTGAAGAAATGATGCAGCCACACGATGTACGACAGGATGGTGATACATACCGTCGCATAGACCATCGAGGTATAGCCGAAGAGCCTTTTGCCCGAGAAGGTCGAGGTGACTTCGGAGAAGACGCCGAACAATGGCAGCACGAGAATATAGACCTCGGGATGCCCCCAGATCCAGATCAGGTTCACATACATCATCGGCGATCCGCCGAGATCGTTGGTGAAGAAGTTGGTCCCGACATAGCGGTCGAGGCTGAGCAGGACGAGCGTCGCGGTCAGGATCGGGAAGGAAGCGACGATCAGGATGTTCGAGCAGAGCGAAGTCCAGGTGAAGACGGGCATCTTCATCAGCCCCATGCCCGGCGCGCGCAGCTTCAGGATCGTGACGATCAGGTTGATGCCTGACAGGGTGGTGCCGACGCCGGCTATCTGTAAGCCCCAGATATAATAGTCGACGCCGACATTCGGGCTGTAAGCGATTCCCGACAACGGCGGATAGGCCAGCCAGCCGGTCTGGGCATATTCGCCGACGAACAGCGAGATCATCGTCAGCACCGCGCCCGACGTCGTCATCCAGAAACTGAAATTGTTGAGGAAGGGGAAGCTGACGTCGCGCGCGCCGATCTGAAGCGGGACGATATAGTTCATGATCCCGGTAATGAACGGCATCGCGACGAAAAAGATCATGATCACGCCGTGCGCGGTGAACACCTGGTCGTAATGATGCGGGGTCAGATAGCCTTCGGACCCGCCGAACGCCATCGCCTGCTGCAGCCGCATCATGATCGCGTCGGCAAAGCCGCGCAGGAACATGATGAGGCCGAGGATCATGTACATGATCCCGATGCGCTTGTGGTCGACGGTCGTGAACCATTCCTTCCACAAATAACCCCAGAGGCGGAATTTGGTGATCAGGCCGAGCACCGCGATGCCGCCGAGAACGACGCCGATGAAAGTGACGACGAGGATCGGTTCGTGGAGCGGCAGCGCCTCGAGCGACAGCTTGCCGAGGATCGGACCGGTTTCGGGTGCGGGATGCGGGATGGTCATGTTGATCTCGGGCTTCGGTTCAGGACATCGGGCGGGCGGCGGGCGCGTTCAGCGCGGTGCGTTCGGGCTTGGCCGGGACGGGCAGCCCCTCCCCTTTCAGCATGTCCGGCGCCACCGGCTTCGCGTCGGGGCGGTCGTTCGACATCACCGGCGCGCTGCAATAGGCCGCGACATAGCGCATGCTCCAGCGCGCGACGTCGACGGTGCCGCGCGCGGCGAACTTGTCATATGTCACCTGCCGGACATTGCCGATGCCCGCGATCCCGGCGCCGCCCGCGGCGTCGACCGACATCATGTCGTGCATGCACATCTTGCCGGGCTCGACGCACATGTTGACGACCGCGTCGAACAGCTGCGGATCGCTCGCGGCAAAGCGGCGGACGGGCTCCTTGTGCGTCGGCTTTTCGAGTTCCAGATAGATATTGCGGCTGAGATCGCCTTCGGCCGAAGCCTTCGTCGCCGCGACCCATTTTTCGAACTCGCCCGCGGGCAGGCTCTTCACCGCGAAGCGCATGTTCGAAAAGCCCCAGCCCGAATAATTGGCCGAAAAGCCTTCATATTCGCCGGTCTTGTCGAAGACGCCGTGCAGCTTGGTTTCCATGCCCGGCATCGCGTAAATCTGCCCCGCGAGCGCGGGCACGTAAAAGCTGTTCATCACCGACGAAGAGGAAATGCGGAACCGCACCGGCCGGTTCACCGGCAAGGCCAGCTCGTTCACCGTCGCGACGCCCTGTTCGGGGTAGATGAATAGCCATTTCCAGTCGAGCGCGACGACCTGCACGTCGAGCGGCTTCACCTCGGCCGCCACCGGCTGCCCCGGCGCCGTGCGTGCGAGCGGACGATAGGGGTCGAGCAAATGCGTTGCGACCCACGTCACTGCGCCCAGGCAGATGATGATCAAGAGCGGCGCCGACCAGATAACGAGTTCGAGCTGGGTCGAATGGTCCCAGTCGGGCTTGTAGGTCGCCTCCTTGTTCGACGCGCGATATTTCCACGCGAAGAAGATCGTCAGCGCCATCACCGGCACGATGATGACCAGCATCAGCACCGTCGACAGGACGATCAGATCGCCCTGCTGGCGCGCGACGTCGCCGGCGGGATCGAGCACGATCAGTCCGCAGCCCGACAGAAGAGGCAGCGCGGCGAGCAGCGGCACGAGCCGCAATCGGGCGGGAAAACGGGGGAGATTGCTTGGCATGATGCGCGCCTAGGCCTCCTTTGTTGCACTGCACATAGGACATTTTGTCCAATCCCGCGACCGCTCATCATCGCGCAGGGGCATTTTCATTCCGGGCGATTTTGCCCTATGACCGACTCGTGCCGCCGCATCTTGCGCAAGCGACGGCGCCAGCTCAAGGATTGTTACCATGGCTGCCGATACCGTCCCCACCACCGAGGCCGAACGCGACGCCCGCGCCCTCCACGGCGCCGACAAAGACGGCGGCAGCCACCGTATCGATCCCGCCGAGATCGCGATCGGCGTTATCATCGGGCGGACGTCGGAGTTCTTCGACTTCTTCGTCTATGCGATCGCGTCGGTGCTGGTGTTCCCGAAGCTCGTCTTCCCGCATCTCGACCCGCTGACGGGCACGCTCTGGTCGTTCGCGATCTTCGCCCTCGCCTTCGTTTCGCGCCCCGTCGGCACGATCATCTTCACCGCGATCGACCGCGCCTATGGCCGCGGCGCCAAGCTCACCATCGCGCTCTTCCTGCTCGGCGGATCGACCGCCGCCATCGCCTTCCTGCCCGGATATGAATCGATCGGCATCGGCGCCGCGCTGCTGCTCGCGCTGTTCCGCATGGGCCAGGGCGTCGCGCTCGGCGGATCGTGGGACGGCCTCGCCTCGCTGCTCGCGATCAACGCCCCCGAAAACCGCCGCGGCTGGTATGCGATGATCCCGCAGCTCGGCGCGCCGCTCGGCCTCATCGTCGCCAGCCTGCTCTTCATGTTCCTGATCGCCGCGCTTCCGGCCGAGGATTTCCTGGCGTGGGGCTGGCGCTATCCCTTCTTCGTCGCCTTCGCGATCAACGTCGTCGCGCTGTTCGCGCGGCTGCGCATCGTCGTAACCCCCGAATATGCCGAGCTGTTCGAAAATCGCGCGCTCGAACCCGCGCCCCTGCTCGAAACGCTGCGGTCGGAATGGAAGACGATCGTCATCGGCACCTTCGCGCCGCTCGCCAGCTTCGCGATGTTCCACATGGTCACCGTCTACCCGCTGTCGTGGGTCTTCCTGTTCACCGACGAAAGCCCGGTGCGCTTCCTGGTAATCGAAGCGATCGCCGCGGTCGTCGGCATCGGATCGATCGTCGCGTCAGGCATCCTCGCCGACCGCGTCGGCCGCCGCACGCTTCTTGCCGTCACCGCCGCCGCCATCGCGGCGTTCAGCGGCTTCGCCCCGCAACTGCTCGACGCGGGCGAATTCGGCGAAGCGGCGTTCATGATCCTCGGCTTCGCGCTTCTCGGCCTGTCGTTCGGCCAGTCGTCGGGCGCGCTCTCGTCGAATTTCCAACCGCGCCACCGCTATACCGGATCGGCTTTCACCTCCGATCTCGCCTGGCTGTTCGGCGCCGGTTTCGCGCCGATGGTCGCGCTCTGGCTGTCGAGCCAGTTCGGGCTGATCGCGGCGGGCGGCTACCTGCTGTCGGGCGCGATCGGTACGCTCGTCGCGCTGTGGCTCAACCGCGAACTGGCGAGCACGATTGACTGATCGACGCGATCGAACCGGGATCGGCCGCCGGTCCCGCGCCGGCTTCGCCTAGGAGCAGGCCTTGCGGCATCTGGCCCGGTTCGATCTCAACCTGCTGCGCATTTTTGACGCGATCTTCGCCAAGGACGGCGTGTCGGCCGCGGCGCGTCATCTCAACCTGTCGCAGCCGGCGATCAGCCACGCACTCGCGCGGCTGCGCACGCAGTTCGACGATCCACTCTTCGTGCGGCAGGGCAATCGCCTCGTCCCGACCTCCGCCGCGCGCGCCATCGCGGGGCCGGTGCGCGAAGCGCTGCGCGGGCTCGACGCCGCGCTCGATGCGGCGACCGCGTTCGATCCCACGCAAACGGCGCGCGAGTTCCGAATCGGGGTTCGGCTCTCGGGCGAGATGCCGCGTTTTTCCTCGCTGGTCGCGCGCGTGCGCGCCGAGGCGCCGCATGCCGCGCTCGCCAGCGTCACCTTCCGGCGCCGCGAGCTCGTCACGATGCTCGCGAACGGCGATCTTGACCTTGCGCTCGATGTCGCGTTGCCCGCCGATGGCCAGCTGTGCCGCCACTATCTCGGCGCCGAGAAGATCGTCGTCGTCGCGCGCAAGGGGCACCCGTGCGTCGACGGTGCAATCGACCTCGACACCTATCTGGCGCTCGACCATATCATCGCGACGGCGCGTCCCTATGGCCCCGGGATCGAGGATATGACGCTCGACCGCATGGGCCTCGCGCGGCGCGTCGCCGTCCGCTGCCAGCACGCCATCACCGCATGGCAGATCGTCGCCGCGTCCGACATGCTCTTTGCGCTCCCCAAATCGCACGCCGCGGTGCTCGACGCGATGTGGCCGATGCAACTTCTCGACCTGCCGCTGCCCGTCGAACCCGGCGGCAGCTATCTCTATTGGCATCAGGCGGCTCAGGCCGATCCCGGGCTCGGTTGGCTGCGTGCGATCATCGTCGATGAGTTGGGCAAACCGGCATAGCATCTATTCGGCCGGTGAATATAGATTATTCAATCCTATCATTATCCTTGATGGCATAGCGCCGCTACCTTCTCCGGCGAAAACCTGCTGGAGACGCAAATGACCGAAATCGAACTTCAGGCCGAACTCAACGACCTGCGCATGTCGAAGGAAGCGCAGCCGCTCTTCGACGCGGTGAAACGCCACATCGCCGACAATGTCGATCCGATTACCGAAGAGTTCTTCCGGCTCGGCGAAGGCCGCGCCGACCGCTGGAGCTGGGCACCGGGACAACTCGAACTGCTCGAGGGCGCGAAAAACAAGGCGAAGGCCGCGGGCCTGTGGAATTTCTTCCTGCCGCACGGCGACACCGGAACCCCGCTCACCAATCTCGACTATGCCTATATCGCCGCCGAACTCGGCAAGTCGCCGCTCGCCTCCGAATCGCTGAACTGCTCGGCGCCCGATACGGGCAATATGGAAGTGCTCGAAATGGTCGGCACCCCCGAACAGAAGGAGCGCTGGCTCAAACCCCTTCTGAACGGCGAAATCCGCTCGGCCTATGTGATGACCGAACCCGGCGTCGCGTCGTCCGACGCAAGCAACCTTGAAACCAGCGCGGTGCTCGACGGCGATGAATGGGTGATCAACGGCGAGAAATATTTCATCAGCGGCGCGGGCGATCCGCGCTGCAAGATACTGATCTGCATGCTCAAGACCAACCCCGAGGCGTCACGCAAGGGCCAGCATTCGCAGATACTGGTGCCGATGGACACACCGGGCGTGCAGGTGCTGGGGCCGATGCGCGTGTTCGGTGCCGACCATGCGCCGCAGGGGCATATGCACATGCGCTTCGACAATGTCCGCGTCCCGCGCGAGAATATCCTGCTCGGCGAAGGAAGGGGCTTCGAGATTTCGCAGATGCGCCTAGGCCCGGGCCGCATCCACCATTGCATGCGCACGATCGGCAAGGCGGAAGTCGCGCTCGACCTGATGGTGAAGCGCGGCAATTCCCGCACCGCTTTTGGCCGCCCGCTGTCGCAGCTCGGCAAGAATCTGGAGGTGATCGCCCGCGCGCGCGTCGAGATCGAGGCGATGCGGCTGATCGTATTGAAGGCCGCAAAGGCGATGGACCTCCTCGGCAACCGCGAAGCGCGCGTCTGGGTCAGCATGGCGAAAGCGATGGTCCCCGAGCGCGCCTGCCAGATCATCGACCAAGCGATCCAGATCCACGGCGCCACCGGCATCTCGCACTGGACGCCGCTCGCCGAGCTCTACGCCGACGTTCGCCACCTGCGCTTCGCTGACGGGCCGGACGAGGTTCATTATATGGTGGTCGGCCGCGACGAGCTCGGACGCCACTGACGATGCGGGCGGGCGGCGGTTGCCGTCCGCCCGATTACCGTCTGTCAGCTATCGCCTTCCCCCAGCATATAATCGGCCACGCTATAGGCGTGGCTGGCCTGATAGGCGTTCCTGCCGCGGTTCATGTGGGTCAGATTGAATCGCCGGACGGCGCGTAGCACGCGCGGGTCCGCGAGGAAGTCGCGGATGGAAGCGGCGCCGCGTATCTTGACGATGAAGATGTCCGAGCCGGCCGGAAAGGAATAGCTCAAATCTTGGGGTGTCCGCACGCTCTGCTCGAGAAAAGCCCGGTCGATCGCCTCCGGCGCGAGCGAACCGTCGGCGGCGAAATCCGAAAGATGGACAATGAACCGGGCGCGGAGATCGTCGCCGTCGCCGTAGAGGGTGAACAGCTCCATCCAGCTCGCATTGACGCGGACCAACGGCTTGTCCGAGGTCGATGGCAGGCAGGAAACCGACCAATAATATCGCTCTGTCGTGCGCGGCATGGGAAGGCAGGTCCGGCCGTAGAGCTCCAGAATCCCGAAAAGCTCGGTCGCCTGCGGCCGGCGAAGCAGCTTCTGAAAGCGCGGTGCATATTTTATCCGCTGTTCGATCGCATCCATCCGCTCGCCGACATCGGCCACTTCTGCCCGCCCCTCCAGCCACGCGTCCTGCTGATCGGGATCCATAAATTGACGCAGCCCCTTTGGGCGTTGGCTGGACTTCCTGTTCATGCCTCGAGAATGCTGGACGCGCGCCCAGACATCAAGAGCACCCGTCCGCATCGCGCGCCGGCGCTGGCCAGCGAGAACTCGCCGGCGCGGCCTTGTCTTCGTGGAAGGTGGTGGCAGGGCTTGTATCGAACCAAATATATTATCTAATAATTATCATAACTTAAAGACCACTCGAAAAATATCACCCCCACATTTACCCCCACATTATTGAAGCCTAGGGTCGATTAATAGAACCGCCGTTTAGATTCGCTTTGGCAGATAGACTAACGGTGGCCGTACCGTCCCCCTTCGGAGGGGCAAGGGCGCCGAATTCATACGCGTCCGCGCTCGCGGGCATGCTATACTCGGCTTTCGGGCATGGTCGGCGGAGTCGATCAAGCTCGCTCCCCGATTTGGTCTGCCGACAAGGCCGCTTCCTGCGGTCCGGGTCGACCGGAAAGGCGCGCCGCATGGCTGCCGACAATCCTCCTATCAATCTGGGCCGCACGCTGGGACTGGCGCTGGTGCTCGCGTCCGATGCCCCGCTGCTGCTGCTCGACGAGAATCTGGCGATCGTCGCGGCGAGCGACAGTTTCTGTGCCGCCTTCGGTATCGCCCCCGAAACCGTCACCGGCCAGACGATCTATGACCTCGACCATCATCATTGGGATTTGCCGCGGCTGCACTCGCTGATCGACGCGACGCTGTCGGGCGCCGCGGAGGTCGAGGCGTATGAGATGGAAATCGAGACCAGCGCCGGGGCGGTGCGATGTATCGTGATCAAGGCGCAGCGGCTCGATTATGGCGACGACCTCAACACGCGGATGATGGTTACCGTGATCGACGTCACCGAGGAGCGGAGGAATGAGAAGCGCCAAAAGGAACTGGTTCACGCCAATGCCGCGCTGCTTCACGAGATGCAGCACCGCGTCGCCAACAGCCTGCAGATCATCGCGAGCATATTGATGCAGAGCGCGCGCAAGGTGCAGTCGAACGAGGCGCGCGGCCATTTGAGCGACGCGCATCAGCGCGTGATGTCGATCGCGACGCTGCAGCGCCACCTCGCCGAATCCGACGGCGGAGCGGTCGAGCTCGAACCCTATCTGGCGCAGCTGTGCGCCAGCATCGGCGCGTCGATGATCTATGACCGCGAGCAATTGACGCTGTCCACCGACGTCGATCCAGTGTCGATCAGCGGCGATATATCGGTCAGCATGGGGCTGGTCGTCACCGAACTGGTGATCAACGCGCTCAAGCACGCTTTTCCGGATGGCCGCCCCGGCCAGATCGTCGTCGGCTACGCCGCACAGGGCGACGACTGGACGCTCTCGGTGTCCGACGACGGGGTCGGCATGGACGAGGATCCCGAACGATCCACTGCTGGACTAGGCACGCGCATCGTCCAGGCACTCGCAAAACAATTGGGGGCGGAGATTGTAGTCGAGGACACCGCGCCGGGAACGCGCGTGTCACTGACCCGCACCGCGCGGATCGCACGGCAAGTCGCCGCCAATGACGAAGCACAGATAGCCGCGGTCTGATCTGCCCTCCCTCGATCGGGAGCGGGAATTCAGGATCTCCGCGTCATCCGCCCTCACACCCCACCGGCGAGGTTTCGCCGGCATAATCTGCCGACAGAACATCATCCACTAGTCTTGGCCGATGACGGACAGTCGGCTCTTGGGATGCCGATAACCAAAGGCCGACGGCCGCATCACACGCTGGATCACGCCAAAGTCAAAAAGTCGGCGACCCGTGCAGCGCCGCCCCCAAGGGCAACGCGAGCCCTCCTGCCAGATAAGAGATAGTCGCGCAACGCGTCGATGGTCTCGAGGAGAGCGGCGTCTCAGGATGGCCA
The DNA here is from genome assembly GCF_004795895.1 of Sphingopyxis sp. PAMC25046. Classification (NCBI taxonomy): domain Bacteria; kingdom Pseudomonadati; phylum Pseudomonadota; class Alphaproteobacteria; order Sphingomonadales; family Sphingopyxidaceae; genus Sphingopyxis; species Sphingopyxis sp. PAMC25046. The sequence goes on along the minus strand of NZ_CP039250.1, from coordinate 1,810,995 downwards.
GTGCGAAAGCTCTGCCGGCACGCGAAGCCTTTTCTTCAGCCAAGCGGGCATTTTTAACGCTTTGGCCAGCATGGGTGCGCGCAACGGAACGTTCGTTGCGAAGGGCCGTAGTCTCAAGCGGCGGGCAGTTCGCTCTCGCCATGGGAGAAAGACAATGAAAAGGCTTCTGACAATTTTCGTACTGGGCAGCTCGATGCTGGCGCTGTCTGCTTGCAACACAGTTGAAGGCGCAGGTAAAGACGTCGAATCCGTTGGCGACTGTGCCGATGGAGTTAAGGGCAACTGCTAAGGCGGCGCGGACTGATTGGCGTCGACCGGCATTCTCTGTCCAGCCGAGAGAGGCCGAACCGAGGCAGGCAGGTCTCCGGCCCGGACGTCGGAAACCGAACTAGCCGGCGAAGGCTTCCGCCACGAAATCTCGGCCGAGGCGAAGTCCGACGGGATCCACGGTGTGCGCCACGCCGTGGGAGACGTGCGTCGTGACCTCGACGCCGAGGCGTTTGAGCTCACTCTCCGACATGTGTAGTGCGGCGATCGGGACAACCGGATCGGCCGTGCCGTGCACCAGGAGCACGGGCGGCTTCGGAAACTCTCCGTGATTCAGCCCCAGCGTCCCCGCCAACATGCCGGAATAGCCAACGACGGCAGCCACCGCCCGCGGTCGCCGAAGCGCGACATGCAGTCCCATCATCGTCCCCTGACTGAAGCCGACGATGGCCACGTCAGCCTCGCTCAGACCATATTGTGCGAGCTTGCGGTCAAGAAAGGCGTCGATCGCCGGCGCGGCCGAGGCGGCGCCGGCGGCGAGCGCGGACGGCGCAAAGCCGGAAAGCCCCCACCATTGATAGCCCCTCCCCATGATGCCGCAGCGCTGCGGCGCGTGCGGGGCCAGAAACAGCGTGTCCGGAAGCGCCTCCTGCCACGCTGGCGCGAGCGCGATCATGTCTGTTCCGCTCGACCCGAAGCCGTGCAGTAGCAGGACGATTTTCTTGGGCGGCTCTCCGGAGCGCGGCTTGAGGCTGGCTCCGTTCACGATCTTGGACAAGCTCATGTGTCCCATATGGGTATCGCTGGCAATTTGTCAGCAAGGCGTCAGCGCCTCCACGTCAGGTTTCGTCCGCCGTCCAAAGCGTCCGCCGGATCATCGCGCGTTCGAACAGGTCCGACGAGATCAATCTCTCCAGCCAGCCCTGCAGCTTCTGCGGCGCCTGCGCTTCGAACCATGCCGGATCAACGCCCGCAAACTGGCGCACGAAGGGAAAGATCGCGATGTCACCAAACCCTCGCGCACTGCCGCTGAGATAATCCCGGCCGGCGAGCTGCGCGTCGAGCCGACAGAGCATGGTCAGACCGGCGGCGCGATGCATCAGCGGATCCTCACCATAGCGCACTGCATATTTGTAGCGGTCGAGATGATATTTGAAAGCGCCGTCATAGTCCGCGACCAGGCACGGCTCGGCAGCCGTCATCCACCCTTCGGGATCGTTCTGATCCAATGCCCAGCGCATGATATCGATGCTCTCGTCGATCACCTGGCCGTTCGCCAAGACGAGCACCGGCACGGTGCCCTTGGGGGAGGCGGCCAGCATCGCAGCCGGCTTGTCGCGCAGCAATATTTCTCGATGTTCATAGGCAACGCCGCTCGCGATCAGCGCCATACGCCCACGCATCGCATAAGGACAGCGGCGAAAGCTGTAGAGGATCGGCGGTGCGTGCATTTGCCAGCGGCATAGCGAAACGGCAGTGCGAACGTACAGCCCCATCCGGATAACGCGCCGACTCAAACTGGCCTATTGCGTATTGGCGGCTTTGGGCGGTGGAACGAAATTAGCAGACGCTCCAAATATTCCCTAGCGTTCGCTTGAAAGGTCGATCTCCGTACTGGCTCGTGCAATCGAGGCGGGGCCACGTTTCGCAGAAACCGAATAGACGCTGAACGCCCAGATTCCCGATATTCGTCAGATGATCGGCACGACATCTTATAATCCTGGCCCGAGCTCCCATATAGCGATCATCGTGGCACACGTTCATCGTAGGCGGCCGCGGCTGAGAGACATCGTGCTCCCGCTTACAAGCAGGAGCCGCGCCTATGCCCCCCGATCCAGATCAATCCCAGTCGGCCGCCCCGGACGCGCCTGTCCTATTGAGACCGCAATCGAGCCGATTTTTCCGTAAGAGCCGCAGTCCATTCGCCCTCGATGACGCACGGCGCCAAGGGGACATCAGTCAGCTCGCCTTCCTGGCGATGGGCGGACGCGATCCGGCGATAGCCTTCCTGAACACCGACAACGCCGCGCTCGGCGGCCGCCCGCTCACAATCGCGACCGCGAGCTCCGAGGGATATGAACTGGTTGCGGCGGCGATCCGCGGCTGGCCGAGCGGCCCAGGATTCAAATGAGCCGTGCGATAAACATTTCGCTGCCGGAAGACGAGGTCAAGCGCCTGTGCCTTCTGCAAGGTGTCAGCATCAGTGCGATCGAGCCGCTTCAGTCGGGCGGTACCCGCCTTGTCTGCACATCCGGCTCCGGCGCCGAGGAAATGCGCCTTCGGCTCCGCTGTCACCTGATCGACGGCAATGTCCTCCGTTACCGCTTCTATCGCCCTCCGGCCACGCAGGAACGGCCATGAGGCCGGAGCAAGATTCCGCGGTGTGCGAACGTCTCTGCCGAACTCGAATAATATCGGTATTCGTGCCGCACATTTATCGGGATGTGCTATAGGCCTCCCATCACCTGAAATCGAACAAGCTCCATGTGACAGAGGGACGATCCGTGCTCTCGCTTGATGCAGGAGCACACACCATGTGCCTTATTCAATTGCTCGAAGACGAGCAGATCGCGCTCGCGCGATACGCCGCCGCAACAAATCCCTCGGCGATCGACCGTTATGGGCGCCTGATCGAAGGGATCGGTCGGCGTCTGACGGCCTTTCCCTACCCGCATCGCCCCTATTTTCCGCTCAACAGATTGCGGACGCAAACGGCTCGCTAGCACGTTCGCGAACACGCGCATCCTGAAACCGAAGAAAGATATCTGACATGGCCAAATCGCAAAAACGCAGCAATCGCGAGATTCGCAAACCCAAGGCCGCCAAGGCGAAGCCGCCGACCGCGCTCGCAGCCCAAGAGGCCTCCGCGGTGCAGATGACCGCCAAGCCGAAGGGCAATCGCTGACGCGCCGTCAAAAACTGCGGTGGAAGCTGACCAGATCGGCGTCGGGATCGCCATAGCCGCAAATCAGGCCGCGCAGCACCTGCGCGGCCATCATCGAGAAGGTGATGCCATTGCCGCCATAGCCCATCGCGGCATAGCAGTTCGGCATACCCGGAATCCGACCGATAGTCGGGGTACCGACCGGGCTGTCGCCGAAACTGCCGGCCCAGCTATAAGCCGGTTCCGCATCCACTCCCGGTAACAGGGCAGCAAGCTTTCGCGATAGCGTCGCTGCCTTGTCGGGGAGCTTCGCATCGCGGAGAGCCGCGTCACCGATTTCCTCATCCTCGCCGCCGCAGATGATTTCTCCGCGCGGGGTGGTCCGGATGTAGAGGTAGGGATCGGCGGCTTCCCATATCATCGCGGCGGTCGGCCAGATGGCGCGGGGTTGTGGACGCGTGGCGATCGACCAGCTCGAGATGATCTTGTTCCCCTTGCGCGGAATCCCCTTCATCATCTCATAACCCGTTGCCATGACGACATGGCGCGCGCGAATGCTTGGCCCGCGCGCCGAGACCAATGTTACACCTTCGCCCGTCGGCGCGATGTCGCAGATATCGACGGGCGAGTAGAGCCGGGCGCCCCGTGTCAGCGCGACGTTCAGATAGCCTGCCGTCAGGCGGCGCGGATCCGCGGAATAATTGCCAAAGCCTAGCAGCGCGTGGCGTCCCTTGATCCCGTAGCGATCCAGCACCGCGGCAGGTTTGAGCAGCTCGACCTCGAACCCCGCGCGCCGCCGGGCGTCGGCTTCACGCGCAAGACCTTCGGCGTCGAGGACGTTGCCGTCGAGATAGATCGAGGCGCGCGTCGCCCCATCGACGGCGAGGCCCAGCCGCTCGGTCCGTTCGCGTAGTGCATCGACCGACTGGCGCGATCGCCGCCAGATGCGTTCGGCCTTTTCGCGCCCGATCCGCTCGGCCATCAAGGTCAGCGGGATATCGAGCTCATATTGCAGCATGGCGGTCGACGCGGCGGTCGATCCTTCGGCGGGACCCCGGCGATCGACGATCACGATGTTGAGCCCCGCTTCCGACAACGTCTCCGCGATCAGCGCGCCCGACACGCCAGCCCCGACGACGACCACGTCGCACGCGATATCCCTTGTCAGCGGCCGCGCAGCGATCGCGGGACGACGCCGTGCCGACCAGATCGACTGGCCGGTCCGGAGATCGCGATGATGGGTCGCCGATGCGCGGCTCACCATGACGGGCGATCAGGCAAGATCGCGCACCCTGGCTTCGCGGGCCCAATGGCGCCGGGTGCCGACGCTTTCGAACTCGTCGATCGCAACGACCCCGCCGTCCTTTTCGACCCCTGCCTTGTCGAGCAGCAATTGCGTCGCCTCGTCATGCGCGATCGTCTTGCAATGGCCATAGGCGTCCATGAACCACTGGACCGCCGCGCCCTGCCCCGACAGCGCCTTGGCCTGTTCTTCGGTCAGGATCGAAGCCACGGCGTCGAACAGCACCGAGGGCGAGCCCGCGAGCTGGCCGTCGGCCTTGAGCGTGCCGCCCTTGACCTTGATCCCGCCGACCTTCGGCGCGACGAGGAAGGCGGTGCCGCCGGCGCTTTCGATGTCGCCCTTCAGCTTGTCGATCGCCGCCTTGTCCGATCCTTCGGCAAACAGTATCGCGACCTTGCGGCCCTCCATCGTATCATCGGCATTCTTCTGGATCGACAGCGCGTCGGACGTTTTGAGATCGACCGGCGCGCGCGCGGCCTTTTCCTTCGCTGGCAGATCGATCGCAAGTCCCGCGGCGACACGCGTCGCGAGATCCCCATCGATGTTGCGAAGCTGGCCGACGACGCGGGCGCGAACATGATCGAGCGCGACCTTCGACAATTCGAACACCAGCGCCGAGGCGATATGCGCCTGCTCATTCTCGGTCTGCGACAGATAGAAAAGTCGCGCCTGGCTGAAATGATCGGCGAAGAGTTCGGCGCGAATACGCAGCTTCTGCGCAGGGTCGTTCTGCTCGTCATTGGCCGTGAACGTCGAGAAGCCCGTTTCGGCGCTCGCGCGTGGGCCGCCATTCTCTCCGGCTTCGGCAAGGCTGTTGGGCTCGTAGTTGGCACGCCCGGTCGGCACGAGCGTCTGCATCATCCCGTCCCGCTGGAAATTGTGGAACGGGCATTTGGGCGCGTTGATCGGGATCTGGTGGAAATTGGTCGTGCCGAGCCGCGATTTCTGCGTGTCGAGATAAGAGAAGAGCCTGCCCTGCAAGAGTGGGTCGTTGCTGAAATCGATCCCTGGAATGATGTTCGACGGCAGGAAGGCGACCTGCTCGGTCTCGGCGAAGAAATTGTCGACATTGCGGTTGAGCGTCATGCGGCCGACGATCTCGACGGGGATATCCTCCTCTGGGATCAGCTTGGTCGCGTCGAGCACGTCATAAGGCTGCTTCTCGGCGAAGGCTTCGTCGAACACCTGCACGCCGAGGTCCCACGCCGGGAAATCGCCCGCATCGATCGCCTCGAACAGGTCGCGGCGGTGGAAATCGGGATCGGCGCCGGCGATCTTGACCGCCTCGTCCCATGTCGTCGACTGGACGCCGAGCACCGGCTTCCAATGGAATTTGACGAACTTGCCCTCGCCCTTCTCATTGACGAGCCGGAAGGTGTGGACGCCGAAGCCCTCGATCATGCGCAGGCTGCGCGGGATCGTGCGGTCGGACATCGCCCACATGATCATGTGCATCGCCTCGGGCATCAGCCCGATGAAGTCCCAGAAGGTATCGTGTGCACTCGCCGCCTGCGGATAGCCGCGATCGGCCTCCATCTTGACGCTGTGGACGAGGTCGGGGAATTTCATCGCATCCTGGATGAAGAAGACCGGAATATTGTTGCCGACGAGGTCCCAGTTGCCGCTGTCGGTGTAGAGCTTCACCGCGAAGCCGCGCACGTCGCGCGGGGTGTCGACCGAGCCCGCGCCGCCCGCGACGGTCGAGAAGCGGACGAAGACCGGACAGGTCGCGCCTTCCTTCTGGAAGATCGACGCCTTGGTCAGCCCGGGGATCGCCTTGGTGCATTCGAACACGCCGTGCGCGCCCGACCCGCGGGCGTGCACGATGCGCTCCGGAATACGCTCATGGTCGAAATGGAAGATTTTCTCGCGAAGGACAAAGTCCTCGAGCAGCGTCGGCCCGCGTTCTCCGGCGCGCAGCGAATTCTGGTTGTCCGAAATCCGGTGGCCGAAATTGTCGGTCAGGAACGCCGTATCGGCCGATTTGTCGCCCGATGCCAGATTCTGGTGCAGCTCGTCACCATTGCCGCGGCTCACCTCGATCTTCGGCTGACCTTCGCCCGGCTGGTGTTCGCGAAGGGCCTGGTCGTTCGCGGGCGACGGCGGCGGAGATTTCGGCATCGATCATTCCTTCTGCCGCGGAAGGCGACACTCCTACAATCCGCCGCTCCGCCTTATGTTGCGTCTCGCTAGGCCATGGCGGCCAGAATCTCCTTGATCGCGACGAACGCAAAGCAGACCGAACTGTCGGCCACCCCGTAGGGCAGGAAAATATCGTCGCCGACGCGGATCGCGCCGCAGGTATAGACGACGTTGGGGACATAGCCTTCGCGGTCCTCGTCGGCGGCTGACAGGATCGGATTGGGCGTCCGGCCGATGACCTTCGACGGATCGGCCTTGTCGAGAAGCACCGCACCGATCGCATATTTGCGCATCGCGCCGACGCCATGGGTCAGCACCAGCCAGCCCTCGTCGAGTTCGATCGGCGCGCCGCAATTGCCGATCTGGATGAGTTCCCATGGAAAGCGCGGCTCCAGCAATAATTCGCCGTCCTCCCACTGATCGACCATGTCCGAGCGCAGCAGATAGAGATTCTTGCCATCCTGGCGACCGATCATGCAGAATTGCCCGTCGATCTTGCGCGGAAACAGCGCCATACCCTTGTTGCGTCCCGCCTTTCCCTTGATCGGGCTCAGCGTGAAATCCTTGAAATCTCGCGTCCTCAACAATTCAGACTGGATGTCACGGCCGCTGTAGGCCGTGTAGGTCCCGATCCACTCGCTTTTGCCGTTGTCGCGCTCGAACTCGAGCAGCCGCAAATCCTCGAGGCCGTTGCGCTGCGCCTCCGTAATCGGGAAGATCACCGTTCCCGACAAGGTGCTGTCCTTCTGGCGGTAGAGCGAAACGACCTCGTCGGGCTTGTCGTCGCGGTGCGGACCAAGCATCGCCGCCGTAGCGAAGGCGGGCTGCGGCAGCAGCGTCAGTTCGCGGTCGCAGGTAATGATTCCCTCGCGAAAGGCGATCGTCGAAATATGACCCTCGCCGACCGCGCGCAGCGACAGGAGGATGCGGATGCAGCCTTCCTCCAGCCCGGTCTGGTCGGGATGACGAACGACGCTGGGGTTCATCAGCGCCGCCGCCGCATAACTATATTCGTGACAGAAATAGGCGCCGATCAAGAGGCGCATCTCGCGCTTCAATGTGAAGCCTTCGAGACCAAGTTTGGGTTCGATCTGCTCGAAGCGATCCTCAAACACCTTCTCGATCTGCCAGTGCCGGTCGGCGAAATCGCGCAGCACCACACTGAGCTCGGCGCGCACGGTGCGCGTGTCGAGCGTCACGATTTCGCGAGCCAGCCGCTGCACGCGTTCGAGATCGGGACCCGATGCTTGCCATGCGAGGTGAAAGGACCGCACGACGACGCGCGTCGGGTCGGCATGGAGCCGCAATTCATCCTGAACCAGATGCACCATAATCCCCTCAGTCGGCGTTGCGGATAAAATCCCGGATCGCGTATGTCGCATGCTGATAGGCAAGTACCGACTCCGCCCCTTCGTTGAGGTTCAGGCCGCGCGGGTTAATGCCATCCCTGCTGCTCCCGGTCAGCGGATCGCCAACGATCACGCCGCGGTCGTTACGCCCGGAGAACCAGTCGTAAGCGCGCCGCGCGTGCGCCAGCCAGATATCGTCGCCGGTCACATCATAGGCGGCCGAAGCGGCATCGATCGCGGCCCAAATCTCGAGCGGCTGCTGATCGAATGGCCGCGGCAGCGCATAGGCATGGCCGAAGCTGTCGGACCCGACGGGGCGATAGTGACCATAAGGCGAAACCTGCGCATCGTTGATCCACCGCAGCGCTTCGATCCCGCACGCGGTAACATCCGCGCGCTCAAGTCGCACGCCTGCACGCAGCATCGCTTCGGGCAGGCGGCCATTGTCATAGGCAAGGACCGGCTCGAACCATCGCCAGTCCGGTCGCGCCGCGGCTTGATATAGCGCGATCAGCCGGTCAGCGCCGCTGCGCAATATCCGGTTCGCGAGATCATGCGCGGGTCGCGCGGCGAGCACGAAGTCGGCGCCGAGCATCGCGAAAGCGATCGCGCGCGGCGACTGGAACTCCGGCGCTGATGCCGCGGTGCGCTCGAACAGTTCATGCGCCCATTGCCGCAGACCGGGGTCGCGCGCGTCACGCCCCGTCGCGCCGAGCGCCCAGAGGGTTCGGCCGCAGCTGTCTTCGGACCCCACATCCTCGAGCCAGTTGCGTGCGAATCCCATGAAGTTGCGAAACTCGCCGCGGTCGGGGTTCCAGGCATGCAGTACGAACGCAGCAAAGACCGGGGTCAGTTGTCCGCACTTGCCGAGCGCATCGTCGTCGAGCCGATGCATCAGCATCAGCGCCCGCGCATTGTCATCGACGCAATAGCCGTGCGCGCGATCGGGGACCATATGAACGCTGTGCTGGAGGATGCCGGTGTCGTCGCAAATGCGCAGGAACCCATCGATACCGATATGCTCGGGAATAGGCGCAGCTTTCGGCACGACGCGGCTTTCCGCGATCAGCGAACAGGTCCGCTCCGCGAACACCGGCCAGATCATGTCGCGACTGCGGTCATAGGCGCGACGCTGCAGCGTGAGCAGCCGGTCGGCATCGCCGAGCAGATAGCGGATTTCGTTCGCGATCGCTTCGCTGTCGTTGAAGGGAACGAGCACGCCATGATCGTCGGCGAGGAGCTCGACCGCATGCACGTAAGGCGTGGAGATCACGGCCTTGCCCAGCGCCATCGCATAGGCGAGCGTACCCGACGTCGATTGCTGCGCCCCGATGTAAGGCGTCACATAGATGTCCGCCGCCTCGATAAGATCGAGGAGGTCGTCGGTGTCCATGAACGCATTGATCCAGCGGACATGCGCATCGACCCCGAGCGAGACAGCGAGCGCCTGGAGCCGGTCGCGATAGGCCTCGCCTTCAAGCGCCAGCATATTGGGATGCGTCGCGCCAGCAATGCAGTAAAGGAAGTCGGGATGATCTTCGATGATCGCGGGCAATGCCTCGATGACCGCCTCGATCCCCTTGCCCGGCGACAAAAGACCGAAGGTCAGCGCGACCTGTTTGCCCGCAAAGCGGAACTGCGGCTTGAACTGCGACGCGCGGCCGAACGGGCGATCGGGGACGCCATGTGCGATCATGGCGATCTGGTCGTCGTCGGCATGATAGACGCTTCGCAGCAGATCGTGCGAGCGCTCGGACATGACGACCAGCTTGGTCGCGCGCGCGATCAAGCGCTCCATCACGCGGCGCTGATCGGCGTCCGGTTCGGCGAGCACCGTGTGAAGCGTAACGATCAGCGGCGCGGAAACACGATCTACCAGTTCCAGGATCATATCGCCCGCCAAGCCGCCGAAGAGGCCGAACTCGTGCTGCAGCCACACAATCTCGGCACAGCTCGCCTCGATTTGCCGGGCCGCCTCGACAAAGCTACCGGCGTCACCCTCGGTTATGACGCCGCGAACAACGGGGTCGAATATCGTGGGAACCGCGGCCGGCGCCATCGCATATACATCGACGGCGATCTCCGGCGCGGCCACTGCAAGCGATGCGTGGATATCGGCGGTGAAGGTCGCGATGCCGCAGCGCCGCGGAAGGAAACCGCCGATCAGTGCGATCCGGACAGTATCCGAAGTTTTTGGCCGAAGCGTTTGGCACGCCTCCAAACCTTCATCGAACGATCTACGATCAAGCGTTTCGTACACAGGCATACCTTCCAAAAAAATGATGCGACAGAAGGCCTCACCCAGTATTTTGTCGTTTGTTTCGAAGCGCGCAGTCGGCCTCGGAGCATCAGAAAACAGAACAGCTCAGCGGCGCATTTGTTCCAATTGACCGACGCCTCGCGAGAAGCTTCGCAGGCCAATTCCGGTCATGCTCGCCAGACGGCAACGCCCCGCATTCATTTCAGGCAGGCGACGATGATTCCGATGATTCCAAGCGTTTCTTCGGGATTGCGTACGGAGATTGTATCGAGGCCCAGCGCCTTCGCCGGATAATCATTGCCGCCCGGAAAGATCGCATCGCCGATAAAGAGCATCGCACCCAGTTCGACACCGCTGGCGCCGCTTAGCTTCGTCAGGCCATAGGCCTTGTCGACGCCCTCACGGGTAATGTCGATCGAAGTCGCCCCGCCCATGTTGATCGACAGACCGGGCAGACGTTGGCGAAGCTCGGCCTGAATCACCTTGCGTTTGGCGAAGTCGGGATCCCATTTTTCCTTGGCATCGATCGGCGCTTCCTGACCCAGGGCCGAAAAGGTGATCTGACTCCCGCGATCCTCGATCCGTTCGCCCCAGACCGTTTGGGGAACGAACCCGGTCGCCAGTAGCGCCGCATCGAAGGCTTCGAATATGTGTCGCTTCTCCGCATCGGCGAAGATTTCGGCATAGCGCGCCTGCCACGCGCCCGAGCGGAACGTGTAGAGCTTGGTGCCGGTTGTCGGCATGAGCCAGAGCCGGGCGAGGTCCGCGCGCTCGGGAAGGCGTGTCGCCACCTGTTTTTCGAATTGCGGCCAGTCGCCACCGGATATCACCGCGACATCTGCCACGCCGAGGAGATCGGCAAGCGCCTCACCCATTGCGGGTTCTATCGGCTGCTTGCTTTCGGCAAGCGTTCCATCAAGATCAAGGGCAATCAGCCGTTTCACGCAGGCGTCGCTCCGCGCCCGTCGCTCGCCGCGTCACGCTGCCGCCGCGCGGCGGCTTTGGCATCGGCAAGGTTCGAATAGCGATAGTCGCCCACCGCAAATTGTTCGACATAGGTCCGGATGATGCCATCCTCCTCGTCGCCCGGTGGACGCAGGCCTCCGCCCTCGCCTTCCCACGCCGAGCGTGACGCAGCTTCATCGATCGCGGCGGCGAGAGGGCCGTCCTCCACGCCCAGAGAGCGATAAAAGTCGCGCCCGACGGCCAGAAGGGTGGCGCGAATATCGACGACCGGATCGTCGGCTCCGACGCTTCCGTCAGCGCGATGTTGGTGTGTCGCCTTTTCGAAGGCCTTCGCCATGAGCAATTCGGCGATCAGTACGTCGCTGACCAGATCGTCCGGCGCTTCAACGGCGCCGGCAGGTGATACAGCGAGATCGGCGATAGCCTCGGCATCGCCGCTCAAGCCGCGCCGCTCGCGATATTCGTTGATCCTTTTGGCATAATAGCGCGGCAGGTCAAAGTTTGGCATCGCCTGCCCCTCGCGTCGCGCTTGGCTCACGGCCATCAAGGCCATCTGATGGTGGTGGAGAAGTTGGTTGAGGTCCATGATTTTGCTCCTTCAGCGGGAGCGCAATGGTCTCTCAGTCGCCGGCACGCGGTGGAAGCGGACGATGTTAAGGAAGTGGGGTCGCAGGCTTCTAATTGCAATGAGCAGGCATTTATAATTGTAGCCGACCGACGAGAGCCTAATCATATGTCTCGACTTCCTTCGGAATAGGCCTAGCGTTCGACCGCCAGCGACTTTCCACGCGACCCGGAAAGTCGATGGGGCTTCCTTTGGTCACGAACGCAGAGGATGAGAGGGCTTCGCGGTAGCGAAGCCCTTTTGCCCAAGTTGCTGGGGCCTCATCCCAAACATGTTGGCCGGTCGCGGACTGGTAGTTTTTGGAGCCGAAATCGAAAAAGCAGACGAGTACGTCTCCGCCGTACCGGATCAGCTCAGAGCGTCAAAAATCTTCTGCCTGTTCTCCAAGCGCGGAGACCGACACCGCCGGCCCGCGCTTTCCCGACGTCCGCACGAGGTGCGAACGTCGGGGCGATAAACTCAGACGGTCGGAACGGTGCCGCCGTCAATGACGAACTCGGCGCCGTGGATGGCGGCGGCGCGATCCGAAGCCAGATAGGCGATAAGATCGGCGACTTCATGGGGGTCGGCCGGACGACCGATCGGGATCCCGCCCAAGCCATCCAGGACGAGTTGCCGCGCCTCCTCGATCGTGCCGCCATTGGCGGCCCGCAGCCGCTTCAGCAGCTCCTCGGACGTTTCAGTCATGATCCAGCCGGGGGAGACGATATTGACCCGCACGCCCTTCGGCCCGAGTTCCTTGGACACCGACTTGCTGTATGTCCTGAGCGCGGCCTTGGCGGCGGCATAGGCGGTCGTCGACTCGGGGAGGGGCAGGACTGACTGGATGGAGGAGACGTGCACCACGGCCCCGCTCCCCCGCTCCATCATCTGCGGCACCAAGAGGCGATCAAGGCGAACGGTTGCCAGAAGGTTCAGGTTGAGTTCGGTAAGCCAGTGATCGTCGGTCAGCGCGACAAAGCCGCCGCCGGGTGAGGATGAACCGCCGATCACATGGACAAGGATGTCGACGCCGCCCATGTGCGCGAGAGCCGCTGCAGACAGGCTTTCGCCTCCCGCGGCCGTCGTCAGGTCTGCCCGGACGAACTCCGCACCGCTAGGGGGTTCAGGGTTGCAGCGGGCTGCAGTCATCACCCTCGCGCCACCCGCCAGGAAGCGTTCGACGGTGGCCCGGCCCAAACCCTTGGTGCCGCCGCTGACAACTACGCGCTTGTCAGCGAACCCGGCTGGATCAGCCGGGATGCTCATAGCGTGATCTCCAGCATCTTGATGGAATCGTTGTCGAGCGTGAAGTCATAGGTGAAACGGATTGGACTGCCCTTGAAGTCACCATGGGCTGACCCTTCGACCACGATCTTACTTTTCTCGTGGCGCACGAAATCCGGCACGAAGATCGCCTTTACGGCTACCACCTCCTCTTCGAACAAGGTCCTGATTTCGGCATAGCCTTCGTGACGGTGCCCGTTGTCCACGATGACGGCGTCGGCGGCGAAAGGCGTCAGCATGCCGTCGACGTCGAGTCGAGAGTTGGCTTCGATATAGTCTGCAATGGGCTTGGGTAAGGTTGCGACAAGCGCTTTCGCGACGCGCTTACTCGAACCGGATGCGTTGTGGGTGTACATGGCATGCCTCCTTCGTTTGACTTGCCTCCGTTGTAAGATCAGCACACTATCCGGATAAGTAGGTCAATATGGCATGAGCTAGTGAAGGATTCGGGATAATGTCGCGACTTGCTCTTCGGGACTTCGATGCCGTGTTGGCCGTTGCGCGGCGCGGATCCTTCCGGCAGGCCGCCATCGATCTGGGCATATCGACAACCGCGCTCAGTCACATGATTGCGCGGATCGAAGCCGAGCTTGGCGTGCGCCTGTTCAACCGGACGACGCGGAGCGTCGCATTGACCGACGCGGGGCGGATCTTCGTCGACCGCCTTGGTCCCTCGCTTCAGGACGTTCGCGAAACCATCGAGATCGTCCGTGAACGCCGTGCAACGCCGACGGGAACGCTGCGGATAAACGCCCCGCCATTTGCCGCGCGCTCGCCCGCCCTCACCGATCTTCTCGTGGAATATTCCCGCCGCTATCCCGACATGCACGTCGACGTGGTGACCGAGGGGCAGCTACGCGACATCGTGGCCGAAGGCTTCGACCTCGGCATTCGCGTCGCCTCGCTCGTCCCGACCGACATGATCACGCTGTCGCTCGGCGAGGCGCAGCGCTTCGCCGTGGTCGCCTCGCCCGCCTATCTGGCCACGCGATCACGGCCGCTGGTGCCGACCGATCTTCCTTCCCACGACTGTGTCCGCGTCCGGTTGCCCGATGGCTCGCTCTACCGCTGGCATTTCGAGAAAGGAGGCGACGCAGCGCAGGTCGAGGTGAGCGGTCCCATGACATTCGACGATCTTACGCTATCGCGTGCCGCGGTGCTGGCGGGCTTCGGGATCGGTTTCTTTTTCGAGCAGGACGTCATTGCCGACATCGAAGACGGAAAGCTTGTCCGCTTGCTCGAAGATTGGACACCGCCCTTCCCGGGCCTCTGCCTCTATTATCCAGGTCGAAGACACCCTTCTGCGGGTCTCGCAGCCTTTCTCACTTTGGCGCGCGAGCTCGCTTCCAACGCGCGCGGTCCCGGCCGTGCCGCGTCATCATGATTGCAGCGGCGCGACTGTTCAGCCGTTCGGTTCGGCCGTGAGGTCCCAGCCGCCAACAGGGGCAGCTCGGCGAAGTGGAGTTGCGCGATTACTTCGACCAGCTCTGCAAGAGCCTCGGTGCATTGATGATCAACGACCCGGCGGAGCTTTCACTGACGGTCGATGTCGACGAGAGCCGTGTGAATGCCGATATCTCGGTGAGCCTCGGGCTCATCGTCACCGAACTGGTGATCAATGCGCTCAAGCACGCCTTTCCGGGCGAGCGCGGCGGGGCGATCATCGTCGATTTTCACGCGATGGGCAAAAGCTGGAAGCCGTCGGCCGGTGACGATGGCGTCGGGACGACGGCAAAGCTGGCCGACGCGAAGCCCGGTCTCGGCACCAGCATCGTCGCTGCGTTGGCGGACCAGCTTGACGTGACGGTCACGACCGAAAATGGCGAGCCGGGCACCAAAGTGTCGATCGTTCATGATGAGCCAACGGGCCGATGTCATAATGACAAGGGCTTTGGCCGCGTCTCCTGAAAACCGTGAGACAAGAGGCGTCAGGAGACGGGGTTGCCTTCATTACGCTGGAGCGGACCGCAAGTTCCCGTCAGCCGCAGACCCATGTGATCGCTCCTGCCCTTCCACCCTTGGAAACATTAGTTTTCGTGACCCGGGGACCTATTGGGCAGCAGGACGTTGCGCCTTCGATCGTCCAGAAACGTGAAGACGAAACGTCGCTCGGGTCGACGATGTGAGTTTGGATGCGGGAGAGTGCAGTGAATGATGTATCTGCCAGGACGGTGCTGGTCGTCGAGGACGATCCGCTTGTCCTTCTCTCCGCCGTCGCCATGATCGAGGATGCGGGCTACGATGTTCTCGAAGCCGCGAACGCCGACGAAGCGATCGCGTTGCTCGCGGACCATCCGCAGATCCGCGTCGTGTTTACCGATATCGAAATGCCCGGATCCATGGATGGATTGAATCTGGCGGCCTATGTCCGCGATCGCTGGCCGCCCGTGGCGATTATCGTGACCTCGGGGCGTATCCTTCCAGGCGAGGGTCTTTTACCCGCGGACGGCGTTTTTCTCGCCAAACCCTATCGGTCGGAAGACCTTGCGGCACGCCTAAATGTCTTCCTGCCGGTACCGTAAGCGCGCCAGTCCGCTCCGGGATCGACGGGAGCGAGGCAGCCTTTCTCCGCGCCAAGCGTAGAACAGCAGAGGGGCCTTTTGTGCCGGAGACATCGTCATCGAAACGCCCTGGCTCATAGCATCAGGCCTTGCCGCCCTTCTCGTCGCCACGACAGCGGTAATCGCAAAACTGCGCTCAAGCAGGCGCGCGTCAAACCGGGCCATCTGGAAGCAATGGCGGCGCGCTTGACCTCTCACCCTGTTTCGCTGGCTTGCTGGGAAATCGATCAAAGGATAACTCATGGCCGAAGTTGACGAACCGACCCAGTTGCTATGCCAGTCGAACAAGGCCGACGCGATGACCGTCAAGACACGCGACGGTGACAAGCTGGGGCATATCCATGCCTTCATGATCAACAAGCGGAGCGGGCATGCGGTCTATGCGATCGTCACCATCGGCGGTTTCCTCGGCATGGGCAAAGCTTACTACCCGTTGCCCTTTCGCTTGCTGGCATTCGAGGCGACAAGCGATTCCTATGTCGTCACGATCGACCGGCGCGTGCTCGAAGGGGGGCCAAGCTGGGCCGCCAATGCGCCGCTGTTCGACCAGGCCTATGCCGACCGTGTTGCCAGCTATTATGAGGTGGCGAAGGAAGATCTGACGCTCGGGTAATGGTGCTTTTTGTCACCGAGCGACGTCAAGAATTCGATCCTTGAGAGCAGCCGGACAGGCTTGTCAGAAAGATTCAGGCGCGGCGGGAGTGATGCTTGGATGGCGTCGCGGCGCATGTGTTAGCCGGTTTCGCGCTGGGGGCTCCCCGGCCACACGGAATTGCCGAAAGCGGCCTTCCTATAGTCGGACGTCCGCCCAGGTGGCAGTTTGCATGGCCTGTCTACTTGGGTTGCATGACCACCGCGAACAACCGGTCAAGGTTCGACTGGAGATCCTGTACATCCGGGTTCTCGGCATATTTAGGCAGCCCGAGCGGCAAGCTCATGCTCTCGTACATGGCCGAAGCTTCGGCATCGCTTAGCAGGCCGCGCTTACGCAGAATGTTGGCAAGGCTAAGAATCCCATTGATCGCCGAGACGTCGGATGCCTCCTGGGCCTCAATAAGGTTCATTACGCCAAGGCCAGGGACATCATTCATCTCGAATCCTTCGGTTCCCGGCTCTAGACATAAAAGCGCCGTGACTTGCCTGGCACGGTAGGAAACGATGTCGCCCTTCATCAAATCCAGCGACGATCGAGAGCCTTTACCGACATTCTATCGGCTTGCTCCCGCGCCCGGCGTCATCGACATGAGAGATAGAGACACCTCATGGGTCGGTGCGGGCGCCATCTGAGGGCAGTTCGCTCGAACGAAATGAGAGCAAGCTGGCGCATGGCGGATTTTCGGCGATCGCAGCCCACACGCGGGCGGCATTTCCAGGGCCCATATGGATAGCGGCGGGCGCTGATGCAGCCCGCCGCCAGAGGATCATGCAGCCTGGAGATTCACGGCAGAGGTCTTGCCTCGCTGATCGGTCTCCAGTTCGTATGATACGCTCTGATCTTTTTGAAGGGTGTGCATGCCGGCGCGTTCGACGGCCGAGATATGCACGAATGCATCCTGACCGCCATCGTTCGGCGCGATAAAGCCATAGCCCTTGTCGGCGTTAAAAAATTTCACGGTTCCGGTAGTCATATGGGTATCCTTTATCCCAAATATGACGGGCATGCGCCAACAGCGACGCGGCCCGGCTTCAATAGTGCTAGAAAGGGATAAAGGGATGGCATGAAGCTGCCGATTATCCGTCGCATGCGACGTAAGCACTACCCTAATATCAGTTAAATCGAAAATTGAAAGATAATTCTGCTTTTTACGAAAATCCGGGCATGGCTATTTTCACGCAAGGACGATCAACATCGAGGGATCAGCGATATAGTTTTAGCTGCGATGGCAGAATATTTCATCCCATTGCGCTTAGCACGTCATTATTTTCCGGCTGGAAGCGGGCAAGGAATTGTCGAGCCAAAGGGGTCGAAGCGCTACAGCGCTTTCCAGTGAGGCAACGCCGCCCTGTAATGGCCCCTCTGAACATTGTCCCACTCCTTGCCACATGCGGATTCCGGCCGGTGCCGCGGCAACAATATGACTGTCTGCGAAAACGCCGGGAGGCTCCTGTGCGATGCAGAAGCAACGCGAGACCGGACTTGAAATTCCTGACACTGGACTATCACCATTCTCCCCTCTTCAAACGCTCGCTAATGGGCGGGATAGGGCATTGTTCCTGACGATCATGCCGGACGACGAACAGAGCGCTTCCGTCCGGTCGGGCGGCAGAAGCGAATCGCCTCAGACCCGCCGCCCGCTCGCCTGCCAGGTCAGGCCGGGTAGTTTGACCATCTCGCACCCGCACACCGTGCAACGACTGACGAAGCGCCCCCGATCCCAGTGACTTGCCTTGAAGTCGACAAGATGGCGGCCGAAAAGAGTGTGCAAAATCATGATCGCGCTCCTCGCTCAGGTTGTGCGCCGCCTTCATTGTCCCAGCGATCGAGCGCATGAAGAAAGGGTTCCGGGAGACCATCTTGCGGACAGGCGGGTTGCGGCGATCCTGGCCGCGTGCCGTTATCGCTCGCCCAGCTATCGAGCGCGCGTTCCAGATCGGCCTGCCGCCGCGGAGACTGGCGGAACGCATTTTCCGTCGTTTGCGGAACATGTTCCAGTACATGGCGAACCAGGCGGCTCCACAGCCGAACGACCCGGCTGAAAGGTCGCGAGGGTTCAGGAATAGCGATCATCGGAAAACTCCCGGCGGGCAAGCGGGAGCTCGATGTCTCTCAGTCACGGGAAGCTTGCGATCGAAATCGGGTGATAGCGTATCTTATCACAGGGTGGACGCATTGCAGGCATCAATTCGCACCGGGGCATCGCTCCGCCCATCGGTATCAGCCCATATCGTCATCATTCCTCCGGCGCCGGCGCAGTCCCGGCGCTTTGCGGGACGGTATATCGGGATGGCGCTCGAAGGCGCCGCTTTCCCTGGACATGCGCCCGTTCTGAACCATGGCCGTCGCGCGCGTTTTCGAAGTGCCGAAGCCGCACAGCGCATAGCCGGCCAGGAGACGAGCTTCCCCCGATACTCTGTCGTTCCGTCGCCGAACAGGATGGCTCCGCCCTAGCATTTGACCTGCATCATCCCCACATGGGAAACATCGCATCCCATGCCCCGGGCGCCGGTGCGACAGAGAGATACTCCCATACTCCCGCTCGCCTATGGAGTCGGGTCATGCCGAACATATCAGACGTTTTGAAGCCTGAGCTGGCCGTAACCGCGCCGCATGCCATGGCGTTTCCATTGCTACCAGAGGCTGACCGGCGATCCGCCGTGGAGAGTTGGGAAAATGAAGGCGGTCACTTCCCCGCGTTCACGCCCTGCCGAAACCCCAGCGCCTCGGGTCCCCAAACGGCGGTGACCGACTCCGACACGCAGAGAGCGGAAATAGACTGGTTGACCCGTAAACTCGCCGACGACTTCGCCAATGGGCGCGTGGGAAAACGATATAGCACCTATCAACATCGCATGCGGGTCATTCGCCAATTGACGGCGATATGGAACGCAGGGCGCCACTGATCGCCGACGACCGGCGACTTGCGTCGAAAGTGCGCCCCAGGCGCGCTCCGCTCCCTATTGCGCGTCATTCTTTTCCTAATTCATGCCTCAGATAAAGCGATAGGCGATTTCTTTGCGCGAACCGTTTGTCAAATTTCCCGACCGCATTCTCATTACGTTGAAAAAATCTAAATAAACTTCAATCAAGATTATCCAGATAATTTATAATGATAAGATGCCTTATTTCCATATTTAGGAATATTATTCCATAAAACTGAAACTTAAGGAACAAAATCAGGCGCGGGGCGTTCATTCAAAGCGAACGGCATTTTGCCAGTTCCAGGAGCCCCCAAATGTACAGGTTTATTCTCGCGGCGAATATCGCCGCCATCGCCCTTGTTCCGTCCGTCGCCGGCGCACGAACGCAGTCGCAGGCGACCTGCGAAGAACAGCGCTCGACGCGCGTCGTCGCCACCATCGGTGGCGCGGCGGCCGGCGGCGTGCTCGGTAACGTCGTCGCGGGACGCGGAGACAAGACGATCGGCACCGTGGTCGGCGCTGCCGCTGGAGCTGTTATCGCCAACCAGATCGCCAAGCCGACGCGCGATTGCCGCGACGCCTTCGGCTATTACGACGATCAGAATCGCTGGCACGCCACCGGCGTCAACTCCTCAGATGCCCGCGGCTATTACAATCGCGAGGGCATATGGGTCGATGGCCCGCCCAACGGCCGATATGGCAGCGATGGTCGCTGGGTCACTTATGCGGCGTCCAGTCGCGGCGAAGGCGACTATCGATCGGGCGGCGAATGGGTGCCGGCATCGGCGAATGGCTACTACGACCGTAACGACACCTGGGTGCCGGGCTCGGCCGGTGGCCGGTATGACGATCGCGGACGCTGGATCGGAACGACTGCCTCCGCACCGCAAAATCGCCGCGACGATGCCTATGGCTATTACGACACCACCGGCGCCTGGCATGCGACGTCAACCGCGCGCGGCCGGGCCACCGGCTATTATGACCGCGACAACAACTGGGTCACCGGAACCCCGAACGGCTATTACGACGAGCGGCGCAACTGGATCCCCCAGCGCGAGGACGGCGCTGCGAGCGGCAGCTATGACGGCCAGAACCGCTGGATACCGGCCTCCTCGGCGGGCTATTATGATGACAATGATCGCTGGATATCCGGTGCGGCGAGCGGGCATTACGATCCGCGCGGTCGCTGGGTAGCGGGCGTGACCGTCGGCCATTATGATATGAACGGTCGCTGGATTGCCGGTGCTGCGAACGGACGCCGCGATGCAAACGGCAATTGGGTCGCCGATCCGCATCCGGGCTATTATGATCGCAACGGCCGATGGAACGCCGGCGCGACGACCGGCTATTATGACGCCCGTGGGCGCTGGGTTCCTACCGGGCGCGAGGGCATGGGCAGCGACTATGGGACGAACCGTCCCGCTATTCTCTCGCAGCTCGCCAACCTCGACCAATATGTCCGCACCGCCCGGTCGGAGCGCACGATCGACAATCGGACGGCCATGAGTGCCACCCGCGAGCTGCGATCCATTCGCGCCAGCGAGCGGGCCATGCGGCATGACCGGATGGATCGGCTGTCGGCACGCAACGAAGCCGCGCTGCAATCGAGGATCGATCGCCTGAATCTTCGCCTGCGGCTCAGCCCGCAGTAAAACGAACACCCATTAAAAGGGGATCTGCCGCTTCCGCTCGGTGCGGGGGCGGCAGCTTATCGTCCGGATCACATGGCGAGCGGCGGGCCGGTCCTATTAGTCGGCCGTGCCGCTTCAGCTTACACCAACCGGCCCTTCGTGAACGATCGAAACCCTTGTTCCCGGACGGGCCCCCGCCGTTTCGACGGTCGCATTAAGCTGCAGAGCTTGTATCGAACTCAAGATATTACATAATAATTATCATGGCTTATAGTTTCATCAACAGTTCATACCCCCCCACATTATCTTCGCTTAGCGCCGATTAGGCTCCGGACTCAATTGCACTAGAAAGAGATGATGGCGGCGAGGAAAACGCCAGCCATGTAGTTGGCGGCGAGTTTGTCGTGGCATCTATGCACCTGGCTCCCGAACCGCTGCAGCCCCCAAGGGCTAGCCAGCTAATTCGGAGCGAGCTTCGTGCTCGCACAGACCCGGAGGATGGGTGTGCCGAATCTGGCCGGTAGCGGCCAGTCAGCCTTTGTCCAGCGATCGATATAAGCTGATACGGGACCAATCCATCGTAATTTCCCGATAAGAATTGACAAGGCATGACGCATCGAATAATTCCGATGCATGAAAATAGACTCCGCGCTTCCCGCTCTCGCCGCCCTTGCCCATCCGACGCGTCTCGAAGCCTTCCGCCTGCTCGTCCGGCATGAACCCGAAGGCCTGTCGACTGGTGAGCTTGTTGACGCATCGGGTCTCACACAAAGCACCTTCTCGACCCATCTCGCGGTGCTGGCCAAGGCAGGCCTCGTAAAATCCCAGAAACAAGGCCGGCAGCAAATCCAGCGAGCCGATATCGACACGCTCCGCGAGCTGATGCTCTTTCTCGCCAAGGACTGCTGCCAAGGAAGAGCCGAACTGTGCGAGCCGCTGCTCGCTGAGCTTGCTTGCTGCTGAAGGAACCCGCCCCTTGACCGACATCATCGTCTATCACAACCCCGAGTGCGGCACCTCGCGCAACACGCTCGCGCTGATCCGCAATGCCGGGATCGAGCCGCACGTCATCGAATATCTGAAGACACCGCCTTCGCGTGCCTTGCTGGAGCAATTGATCGAGCGCGCCGGTATCTCCCCGCGAGAGCTGCTGCGCGAGAAAGGCACGCCCTATGCGGAGCTCGGTCTCGGCGACGAAAGCCTTACCGACCGCGCACTCGTCGATGCAATGATGGCGCATCCGATCCTCATCAACCGCCCGCTCGTCGTCTCGCCGCGCGGAGTCAAGCTCTGCCGTCCCTCCGAAGCCGTCCTCGATATCCTGCCCGCACGGCAGCTTGGCGCCTTCACCAAGGAAGATGGCGAACAGGTGGTCGATGCGGCCGGCAATCGCGTTCAGGCCTGACGAAAATATCATGACCATTGCCACCAAGCCCGAACGCCTGTCGTTCCTCGACCGCTATCTGACGCTCTGGATTTTCCTCGCGATGGGGCTGGGCGTGTTGCTGGGGTCGGTCTTCAAGGGGCTGCCCGCCGCGATTGACGCCATGTCGGTTGGCACGACGAACATCCCGATCGCGATCGGCCTCATCCTGATGATGTATCCGCCGCTCGCGCGCGTGCGTTACGATGAGCTTCCACGCGTCTTCGAGGACAAGCGCGTTCTCGCTATCTCGCTGATCCAGAACTGGATCATAGGGCCGGTGCTGATGTTCGCGCTCGCGGTCATTTTCCTCTCGGACAGGCCCGAATATATGACCGGCCTGATCCTGATCGGTCTCGCGCGCTGCATCGCGATGGTCATTGTCTGGAACCAGCTCGCCAAGGGCGACAATCAATATGTCGCGGCGCTCGTCGCCTTCAACTCGATCTTCCAGATTCTCTTCTTCAGCGTCTACGCCTGGTTCTTCCTCACCATCCTGCCGCCGCTGTTCGGGCTTGAAGGCAGCGTCATCGACGTGAGCTTCTGGACCATCGCCGAAGCGGTTCTCATCTATCTCGGCATTCCCTTCTTCGCCGGATATCTGACGCGCCGCATCCTCGCGAAGGCGAAGGGTGACGAGTGGTACGAGACGCGCTTCCTGCCCAGGATCGGCCCGATCACGCTCGTCGCGCTGCTGTTCACGATCGTCGCGATGTTCAGCCTCAAGGGCGGCGAGATCGTCACCATCCCCGGCGACGTTGTCCGGATCGCAATCCCGCTCACCATCTATTTCATCGTGCAATTCCTCATCAGCTTCTGGATGGGCAAGCTCATCGAGGCGGACTATCCGCGCACCACCGCGGTCGCCTTCACCGCCGCAGGCAATAATTTCGAGCTCGCGATTGCTGTCGCGATCGCGGCCTTCGGCCTTGCCTCGCCGGTCGCCTTCGCTGCCGTCATCGGCCCGCTCGTCGAAGTGCCCGTCCTCATCCTGCTCGTCGGCGTCGCATTCCGCCTCGGACGCCGCTGGTTCCCCGCCACCACGCCTTCACAAGCCTGAGTATCATGACAGAACAAGCCCACAGCCGCCTTCGGACACTCTCAGACCCGGACCATCTCCCGGCGCTCAGCCCGGAATTTCTTCGCGCGCAGCCGGCGCTCGGCCTCGGACCGCTCGATCCGGCGCCGCGCATCCTGCTGCTCTACGGCTCGTTGCGCGAACGCTCATATTCGCGGCTCGTCGTCGAGGAGACGGCACGCCTGCTCCAGCTCTTCGGCTGCGAGACGCGCATCTTCGATCCCTCCGACCTCCCCTTGCCCGACCAGATCGCCGACGACGATCATCCGGCGGTTGAGGAGCTGAGGCAGCATTCCATCTGGTCCGAAGGCCAGGTCTGGTGCAGCCCCGAGCGGCATGGCCAGATCACCGGCATCATGAAGGCGCAGGTCGACCATCTTCCGCTCGCTTACAAGGGCCTCCGTCCGACGCAGGGTCGCACGCTCGCGGTGATGCAGGTGTCGGCGGGGTCGCAGTCGTTCAACAGCGTCAACACGCTGCGTATCCTTGGCCGCTGGATGCGGATGATTACCATTCCCAACCAGTCGAGCGTCGCCAAGGCCTGGCAGGAGTTCGACGAAGCGGGCCGCATGCTGCCGTCGAGTTACTATGACCGGATCGTCGACGTCGCCGAGGAACTCGTGCGGTTCACCGTGCTCACGCGCGGCCACGCCGACCAACTCGTCGACCGCTATTCGGAACGCAAGGACCGAAACGAGCCGGTTCCTACGCCCGCCGAGATGGCCGGAATTCCCGGGACGACATCGGCCGCGTGAGATCAAAGAACAGCCGGGCGGTTCAACTTTTCTCGAAGAGACGCTTCAAGCTCGCGTGGAGAATGAAGGTCGATCGGCCGATCCTGACGGTGTCGATGGTACTTGCCCGATCAGCTCATAAAGGGTCGAGTACGGAATGCCGGTGAACTTCATAGCATCGGCGATGCGTAAGCTGAGCGGCTCGGCCGGCAAGATCTTGCGCTACCAACGCAGTTCGCTCGCGCTCCTCGATGCTCATTCCCTGCATCGTTTCGGCATCGAGGAACCGGGAGCAAGACTCGCGATTTCGTCTCGCGAGAGCCAACCTTCGAAATCGGCCTGCCGCCTCGCGAGATCGAGCGGCGGTAGCGCCTCGGCAAACCGCGACACGCCCGATCCGTCGAAGCTGTGGGCGCCGGCCGCCGCGCAAAGCCGGATGCGCCGCGCACTGTTGACCCGGCCGACATGACATATTGCGCCGCGCGCGCGTGCGAACCGTGCCCAACCCGCCATCGTCGCCAGCTTCCACTCGGTATCGCCGCCGACGAAGACCCCGACGCGCGGCCCCACCAGATCGCGGACATGCGCGGGCATGATGCCGTTCTGGACAGCGACCATGAAGCGCGCCTTGGCAAGGGAACGACGATTGCGGAGCCGGGCGAGCCAGGTCCGCGAAAATTTCAGCGATGCCATGCCGCCCATGACGATGTCGGGCACGACGATCCAATCCGCATCGGCGCCGAGCCGGGCAATAGCGCGCTCGAACGCGGCTTCGTCAAACGGCTCGCCGCGCTGGAACGAAGTCCATGCGCCATTGTCGAGGGCATAGCGGAATCCTTCCGTCCGCAGCGCGCCGCGGGCCGACACCATCAGCCTCCACCCGGCACGGCGCAGGGCATCGAGGTTGCGGCGCGTACAGGTGCGCGAAGCATAGGCGATCATCATCCCCCCGTTCCTCTCCGTTCTCGGCGCAACCGCTGGAATACCCGGTCATTGTCGAGAAAGGCCGCTAGCATCGCGGGGATCAGGTCGGCGACGGATTCTTCGCGGCCATATTGCTCGTGATAGAAAGCGGCATATTCGCCGATCGTCGCGTGGAGGTCAGGCATGAGGTTGATCGCGAGCTTGACCGGTGTTCGATCGGGCAATTGCCTGAGGCTGATACCGGCCATCGTCAGCCTCCCCGCGCCTGCCAGGGCCGCAATATGATATCGCTATGCCGGTCGAGGTTGATGCGGCGCATGTGGAACATTGGCTGCTCAGCGACGGGCACTGGGCGGTTCGCCTCGACCTTCACGACGGCACGCTGCTTGGCGGGCCGACCCTGGTCGAGCATCGCGTGACGGGTCTCGCATCGGCAATACCGAATCTCGAGGCGCTCCGGCAGTTCGTCCTCCTCGCCCGGAAAGGGCGGCTGCCCGCATCGCTTTTGCCCCGCGAGCGGCGCGCGGCGCAGTGGATCCTCGAACTGCGCGTCGGAGACGCACTTCTTGAAGGCGCGCCTCAGCAGGCGATAGCGCGCGCGCTGTTCCGGCATGCCATAGCCCCCGAGCGATGGCGGATCGAAAGCGCCTCCTATCGCCTGAGGGTGCAAAGGCTCGTGCGCGCCGCGCGCCGCTATCTTGCCGCGCCGCTCAGCGGTCCATGGTTCGATTGACGGTACGCGCCGGCAGGGTCGTGCACGATGTCGCATGGCGGAACGGCCTGCAGCACCCGCCGGCGACAGGACGAAGCATCGCTGCACGCCCGCCCATAACCGGCTCCCGAGGCTTGATGGGCGGATCATGCACATCCAGATCGGATTGGGGAGCGTCAAAGCGAAGACAGGATATGTCATGGAACCCGAACGATTTCTGCGAATGCAAAGCGTGCTTGACCGGACCGGCCTCAGCCGCGCGACGCTCTACCGGCAAATCAGCGACGGCAGCTTTCCCCGTCAGCTTCAGCTCACACGCCGATGCGTCGCATGGCGCGGTCGGAGGTTCAGAGCTGGATGGCCGAGCGGTTCAGCGAGCGGGCGGGCAATGCCGACGCTCCGCCGCGAAGTTGAGCACCGCCGCTTTCAAAACCGGTAGTTGCGCGACCTCTGGCTGCGGTGTGATGCCACCGATGCACGCCTAATCGAGGCTGCGTCCATCGGGGTCTTGCAGCACCGCCCCGGCAGCGCCTCCGGCACAATAGCTTCCCCACGCCTCCATCAGCCTGACACGCGCGCCCGGCTGGGTCGGCGTGCCAAGATAGGTTGTACGCCGATAGGCCGCCTGCACGGCGTCGGGTGTCTTGTGAGCCAGCGCCGCTTCCACCACGGCATCGGGAAAATCCTCATTGGCCGCCCAGTCGGTGAATGTGGAACGAAAGCCGTGCACATGGAACGGCTCCTTCATGTCGCGCAGCACTTTGAGCAGCGTCATGTCCGACATCGGCTTTCCGGCCACGCCCGGAAAAACGACATCGGTATCGGGAAGCCGGAAGGCATTCGCTTTGGCGAGCACCGCCAGAGCCGCGTCGGATAGCGGCACCATGTGCGCCTTGCCCCGCTTCATATGGTCGGCCGGAATGGCCCAGAGGCGCCCTTCGAAATCAAACTCATCCCATGTCGCGAGCCGAACCTCCTGGCTGCGCACGCCTGTAAGGATGAGCAGTTCGAGCGCCAGCCGCCCGAATGCTGGCTTTCGACGCAAGGCGACCATGAAGTCGGGCAGCGCGCTGTAAGGCATCGCCTTGCGATTCTCGCGCGATTTGACTTGGCGGGGCAATCCGCGCCCGGCTTTCAAGCTGCCGTTGCCCGACGGGGCTTCGCTGGAGCGCCAGCCTTTCGCGTGGGCATAATCCAGGACGACGCAGATTCGGTTGCGAACCTGACGCGCCGTTTCGGGAATCTCCTGCCATATCGGCAACAGCACATCGATGATGTCCGCCGCGGAGATTCTCCCGGTCGGAAGGTCGCCCAATTTCGGGAAAGCATGGCTCTCGAGGGCCGCAAGCCATTGGCGGGCATAGATGACGCTTTTCCAGCCTGCCGCATTCTCGCTATGATATTGGCGGGCCGCTTCCCGGAATGTCACCTTGGCGGCGGCTTCGTCCTTCCTTTCCGCCAACACATCGCGACCCTCGATCTTGACCGCCTTGCGAAGTTCATTGGCTTTCTCACGCGCCTCCGCAAGAGGAAGCAGCTTGGCGCTGCCCAAGCCGATATCCTGGCGTTTGCCGTCACGTTGCAGCCTAAGAAGCCAAGAGGCCCCTCCCCGCTTATCGACCTTCAGAAACAGCCCGTCGCCGTCCTGATACGTGCCGGGATTCGCCAATGCTGCCTTGACCGCCAAAGCCGTAAGCTTTTTCATAGGGTTAACCCAATTTTTTACCCCCACACTCGGAAGCCCGATTCTTAGGGGTCGAAAAATTTACCCCCACATTCTCCCCACACTTTTCACTGCGCTGCAGTGATCTGCGATGAGATGCAGAGGAACGACCGAGGGATAATACCCTAGGATTTCCGCGGCTTCCAGCGATTTTAGGAAATGCCCTCGGACCAGAGGGTGGTGGACAGGGCTGGATTCGAACCAGCGTACGGAAACCCGGGCAGATTTACAGTCTGCTGCCTTTAACCACTCGGCCACCTGTCCATCGGGGCCCGCTTTGGGAAGTGGCCCAATGGCGAAACGAGGCTTGCCTGTCAATGGCGGTCGTGGGAAAGGCGCGCCTTATGAGACAATTTTCCCGACATCGCCGCCCGTCAGGCGGAAATCAACGCGGTCAGGCCGTCCGTTTCTGGGGCCGCCACGCCGTTCTCGCCGCGCTCGCCAACCCCGAACGCACGGTCAAGCGCATCTGGGGCACGCGCGAAGCATTGGGCCAGCTCGACCTGCCGCCGGTGATTCCCATTTCCTACGCCGATGTCACCGACCTCGCGCGACTCGTCGCCCGCGACGCCCCGCATCAGGGGCTGGTGATCGAAGTCGACCCACTCGAAAGCGTCTATCTCGGCGACCTGCTGCAGGAAGAAAGCGACGCGGACAGCAAGCGCCCGCTCATCATCCTCGATCAGGTTACCGACCCGCACAATATCGGCGCGGTGCTCCGTTCGGCCGCGGCGTTCGACGCCGCCGCGATCATCACGCAGGACCGCCACAGCCCACCCGAAAGCGGCGTGATTGCGCGCTCGGCGTCGGGCGCGCTCGAAACCGTGCCGTGGGTGCGCGTCGTCAACCTGTCGCGCGCGCTGGAGGAAATCGCCGAGGCGCAATATTGGCGCATCGGGCTGATGGGCGACACTGATACGACGCTGGGATCGACGCTCGACGGCAGCAAGGTCGCGCTGGTGCTCGGCTCCGAAGGCGACGGGATGCGCCACAATGTCATGGAGCATTGCGACGTGCTGGCAAAACTTCCCATCTCGCCGCGAATGGAAAGCCTCAATATCTCCAACGCCGCGGCGATCGCGCTCTACGCGGTCGCGACGGCGAGTAAATAACCGTCGCCCCCGCGAAGGCGGGGCCGCTAGAGATGTTACTCAAGGCCGACAGCGGCCCCCGCCTTCGCGGGGGCGACGTATAGGTCAATCCTCCGCCGCGATCCGCACGCGGAGACCGTCGAGCGCATCGCTGAACGGGATCTGACACGACAGGCGCGAATTGTCGTCGCGGTCGGTGGTCGAATCGAGCAGGTCGTTCTCGTCCTCGCTCATCGCGGGCATCGCATCCTTGTCGCCCGCTTCGACATGTACATGACAGGTTGCGCACGAACAGCAGCCGCCGCACAGCGCGAGCAATTCGTCGAAACCGGCGTCGCGGATATTTTCCATCACGGTCAGGCTGGTGTCGCCTTCGATCTCATGCTCGGTCCCGTCGCGCGTCACGACAATCAGCTTGGCCATGCTAGTCCCTCATCTCTTTCTTGTCGCAGGCGCTATGTCGCGCGTTGCACGGCAAATCAAGCGTTGCTATCAGCTACCCAAGGAACAAAAGGAGAATATGCGATGGGTCTCAGCCAGCAGCAGCTGAACGCGGGAATCGACGCGCTGGCGGAGCGCGACGCCAATTTCGCGCGCGCGCTCGGCAACGCTGGCTATCCCGAGCCGCGCATCCGCGCACCGGGCTATACGACGCTTCTTCGTACCATCGTCGGCCAGCAGGTCAGCGTCGCCGCCGCAACCTCGATCTGGAACAAGCTCGAGGCGCAGTTCGGCGAAGGCTGCCCCGCCGAGGTCATGGCCGCCGCCGATTTCGACACGCTGCGCGCCTGCGGCCTGTCGGGGCAGAAACAGGGCTATGCCAAAAGCCTCGCGCAGCTGATCCTCGACGGCGAACTGACCTTCGACGCCCTCCCCGCCGACGACGAGGAAGCGATCGCCTTGCTCACGCGCGTCAAGGGCATCGGCCGCTGGTCGGCCGAGATCTACCTGCTCTTCGCCGAAGGCCGCCCCGACATCTGGCCCGCGGGCGACCTCGCGGTGCAGGAAGCCGTCGGCCGCATTCTCCAACTGGGCGCGCGCCCGAGCGAGAAACATGCGCGCGAACTGGCCGAAGCCTGGCGCCCGCACCGCGGCGCGGCGGCGATCTTCAGCTGGCATTGTTATAATATGGACGTGATTTGAGGGTGAAGCGAATAGCCCCTCCCTTCTTCGTCATTCCCGCGAAAGCGGGAACCCAGTAGCGCCGTCGATGCACGAGAGCTTCAGCCCGACCGTCTACCTCCTTGCCTCGCGCCGCAATGGCACGCTCTACCTTGGCGTCACGTCCAATCTTGCTCATGGAATCGCGCGTGGAAGCTCGAACTGATCGAGAGCGCCAACCCCGATTGGCGCGACCTTGCCGAAGACTTTGGCTTTGATCCGTTAGGTTGAACTGGGTTCCCGCGTTCGCGGGAATGACGAGGGAGGGAGTTAGCTCCAAACAAAAAGGCCGGGCGGAGCATCCCCCACCCGGCCTTTTTTTGTTGATTGCAGCCGAAGCTTATTTCTTCGCCGCGGCCTTCTTGGCCGGGGCTTTCTTGGCGGGCTCGGCCTTCTCGGCCGCGGCCTTTGCCGGAGCCGCCTTCTTCGCCGCAGGCTTGTCCTCGGCCTTGGCTTCAGCCTTCTTCGCCGGCGCCTTCTTGGCGGGAGCCTCGGCCTTTTCTTCCTTGGCCTCTTCCTTCACCGCGTCCTTCTTGGCGGCGGGCTTCTTCGCCGCCGCCTTTTTCGCGGGCTTCGCATCATGGTCATGGTCGTGACCGCAGCCCGGGCCGTGGACATGTCCGTCGTCATCGGCTTCGATCGCGGCTTCGATTTCTTCGCGCGTCACTTCGCGGTCGCTGATCTCGGCCTTTTCGAACAGGAAGTCGACGACCTTGTCCTCATAGAGCGGCGCGCGGAGCTGCGCGGCGGCGAGTGCGTCCTGCTGGACATATTCGACGAAACGCTGGCGGTCCTCGGGGCGATACTGCTGCGCCGCCTGCATGACCAAGCGCTGCATTTCCTGGCTGCTGACCTGAACGCCATGTGCCTGGCCGATCTCCGAAAGGAGCAGGCCGAGGCGGACGCGGCGCACCGCGATGTTGCGATATTCGTCGCGATCGTTCTCGAGTTCGGCTTTCGCCGCTTCGGGATCTTCCTCGTGGCTCGCTTCATGCTCGAGCTGCTGCCAGATCTGGTTGAACTCGGCCTCGACCATCGTCGGCGGCACATCGAAGTCGTGGCTCGCGGCGAGCTGGTCGAGCAGCTTGCGCTTCATATAGGTGCGCGTCAGGCCGTTGAGCTCTTGCTCGACCTGATCCTTCATCAGCTCTTTCAGCTTGTCGAGGCTTTCGAGGCCGAGCGTCTTCGCGAACTCGTCGTCGATCTTCGACGCCGCGGGAACCTTCACTTCCTTCACCGTGACGGCGAATTCGGCGGGCTTGCCCTTCAGATTTTCGACCGGATATTCATCGGGGAAAGTGACCTTCAGGGTCTTTTCGTCGCCCGCCTTCACGCCGACAAGCTGGTCTTCAAAACCCGGGATCAGCTGGCCCGAGCCGATTTCGACCGCCATGTCCTCGCCCGTGCCGCCGTCGAAGGCGACGCCGTCGACGCTGCCAGCGAAGTCGATGATGACCTGGTCGCCCTGGGAGGCCTTCTTGGTCTTCGGCGCTTCTTCGAACCGCTTCATCTGCGCGGCGAATTCCTCGATCTTGGCCATCACCGCCTTGTCGTCGGCGGGAACGGTCAGGCGCTCGAGCTTCAGCCCGTCGATCGACGGAGTTTCGATTTCGGGCAGCACTTCCAGCGCGACCGTGACTTCGGCATCCTTGCCGCTTTCATAGCCGTCGGCCAGCGACACCGCGGGCTGCAACGCGGGGCGCAGCTTTTCCTTCGCCATCAGGTCGCGCACGCCGGCGTCGATCGCCTTGTTGAGCGCGTCGGCCGACAGCGCGGGGCCGTGCATCTTGCGGATCAGGTTCGGCGGAACCTTGCCGGGGCGGAAACCGGGCATGCGGACGGTCGGGGCGATGCTCTTCACCTCGTCGTCGACGCGCGCGTCGATATCCTTGGCGGTGATCGTGACGCGATATTCGCGCTTCAGGCCTTCGTTCAGCGTTTCGACGGTCTTCATTGCCTTGGTCTTATCCTTGCTCAAAATCTCGTATCCGAACCCCGCCAATATGGCGAAGTTCCTCATGATCCCGGCCTGCATTGCAGAATGGTGCGGGCGAAGGGACTCGAACCCCCACATCTTGCGATACTGGTACCTAAAACCAGCGCGTCTACCAATTCCGCCACGCCCGCAGGTGTTTTTCGGCCGGGTGCACGAAATCGCGCGCTGCCGCGCACGCCCGTGCGGGCCGCGCGGGGCTATAGCAGACGCGTGGCCGAGGGCAAGGGGCACAAGGGGCGATAATCCGCGGGCGGAACATGCTTCGTGTCCGTTCGTTGATCGGGTCAAGGAGAATGACGATGGCGAGCAACCCGGACCCGCTTCCCAAGCCCAAACCCGACACGATCGAACCGCAGTCGCCGCCCGAACAGCCGGTGCAGCCGACCCCGCTCGAAGATCCCGCCGGCCAGCCGGCCGAAGTCCCCGGCCGCCCGGGCGGCGGCGATATCGACGAACCCGGCCGCGGCCCCAGCGAAGTCCCGCCGCAGCAGGTTTGATGGGCCCTTCCCTTCTCGTCATTACCTCGAACGCGGGGATGACGAAGATTAGGTTGCTCAGCAATACTTGACCTCTTCCCCAACGCTCAGCACGATGCGTTGCAGGGGAGAGAGACATGAGATTGACCGCCGCCATTGCGTTGCTCGTGGCAACCGCATCGCCCGCCACCGCGCAGGAAACGACGCTCTACCGCGGCGGTCCGATCGTCACGATGGATGGCGACACACCGCAGGTGGTCGAGGCGGTGGTCACGACCGGCGACCGCATCGCCTTCGCCGGCCCTGAAAAACAGGCGCGCCGGGCGGCGGGCAAGGACGCCGCGATCCACGACCTTCAGGGGGCGACGATGCTCCCCGGCTTCATCGACGCGCATTCGCATTTCGCCGTCGCACTCCAGATGGCGGGCGGGCTCGACCTTTGGGACAAGGCGTTGCCGCCCGTCACGGACATCCCCAGCCTGCAAGCCGTCGTTCGCGACCATATCGCGCGGCGCGCCATTCCCAAGGGCGGCTGGGTGATCGTCTGGCAATATAATGAAGAGGCGCTTGCCGAAAAACGTCACATCACCCGCGCCGAGCTCGATGCCGTATCGCCCGACCACAAGATCGTGCTGCTCCACATCTCGCTCCACGGCCTCGTCGCGAACAGCCCCGCGCTCGCCGCCGCGGGCCTGTCGGACGCGAGCCAGCCCGAACCCGGCGGGCTGATGCTGCGCGACGGCTCCGGGCGCCTCAACGGCGTCCTGCTCGAAAAGGCGATGTACCGACTGCTGCCCGCGCTGCCGCAGCCGACCGCCGAGCAGAAGCTCGCGATGCTCGACGCCGCGCAGGCGCGCTATTTCGCCGAAGGCTATACGCACGCGCAGGACGGCGCGACCCAGCCCGCCGACCTCGCCTTCTTCACCAGCGCCGCCGCGCGCGAACGGCTCAAGATCGACCTCGCCCTGCTGCCGATATTTACCGGGCTCGACGCCTTGCTCGCCGATCCCGCGCCGCAATTCGGCACGTACGAGGGCCATGTGAAACGCCAGGGCATCAAGTTCATCCTCGACGGCAGCCCGCAGGCGCGCACCGCTTTCTTCACTCGCGACTATGCGCGCGGCGGCCCCGACGGCGCGCATCCCTGGCACGGCCAGCCGATCGTAACGCAGCAGGAGTTCGAAACGCTCGCGCGCAAGGTCCACGACCACGGCTGGCAGCTCTTCGTCCACGCCAATGGCGACGCCGCGATCGACATGGCGATCAAGGGCTTCGACGCGCTCGGGATCAAGGCCGCCGACGACCGCCGCCCGGTCGTCATCCACTCGCAATTCCAGCGCCGCGACCAGCTCGCCGCCTATAAGCGCATCGGCGTCGGCCCCGCCTATTTCTCGAACCACAGCTGGTATTGGGCCGACGTCCACCGCACCAACTTCCCGAAGGACGTCGTCGATTTCATCAGCCCCTTCGCCTCGGCGCGCGCCGCGGGGCTGATCGCGTCCAACCATAGCGACTATAGCGTCACCCCGCTCGACACGCGCTTCATGCTCTGGACCTCGATGGCGCGCGTCTCGCCCACCGGCGTCGTCAGCGGCGAGAGCGAGCGGCTCGGCGCCTATCAGGCACTGCAGGCGCTCACCACCGGCCCCGCGTGGCAGGCGCGCGAGGAGGACCGCAAGGGCCGCATCAAGCCGGGCCTGCTCGCCGACTTCGTGATCCTCGACAAGAACCCGCTCACGACGCCGGGGTACGCGATCAAGGACATCAAGGTTCTGGAAACCATCAAAGAGGGCCGCAGCGTTTGGCGGCAGCCGGCCGGCGCCGCTTCGCGCTGACCTTTTTCCTTATGCGCCGCCCGGTGACACTTGGTGGCCGAACGGCGGTGCGATAGAGTGCCGCGGCTTCGGCAACGGAGTATCCGTCGCGCGGCTATGCGCCGCCTGCCGACCATCACGCGCCGCCCACCGAACCGGGATATCGCGACGCCAATTCGCTCGTCCTCGTCTGCTACGACGTCGGCAACTGGGCGGCAGGGCAGCGGCGCTTCTAGGGAACGATGCGCTTCGCTGCGACGTCGGCGAGCATCGCCTTGAGCGCTGCGGCGTCGTGCCAGCGACCGTCCGCCATCACGCCCAGCGGCGACCGCAATGTTGCTGGCCTTTCGAGCGGATTTTCGGCGACGAGCAACAGGTCGGCGCGATAGCCCGGCGCCACGACGCCGAACTTCGCCGCGCCCGGCACTGTCTTCGCGATGAACTCGCCCGGCGCTCGCGTCGCCGCCGACAGCGCCTGCCACGGCGTCAGCCCCGCGGCGAGCATCGCGTCGATCTCTTCGTGCAGCGCGAAGCCCGGCACCTGCCCCGGGATCGTCGGCGCATCGCCGCCGGTAATCAGCGGCACGCCGGCATCGGCCATCGCCTTCACAAAGCGCGCTTCGAACGCCACGCGGCGCGACAGGTCGACCGCCTTTTTCTGATAGCCCGACTGCGCCCAGCCGATCCGGTCGGCGGGCGACAAATATCGTGCCTCGGGCGCCGCGAGATAGGCTCTCACCACCTCGGGCTTGCCGAACTGCGCCGCAATCGTGCGATAGTTGAACAGGTCCGACGTCACGAAGGCGCCATACGCCTTCACCAGCGCGATGGCGTCGGCGATCCCCGCATCGGGGGGCGGCGCATTCTGATCGTCGGCGGGCGGTTCGGGGAAGAAACCGTAGAAAAATTCCTCGACATGCGCGACCATCGCCTGCCCCGCCGCCAGCTGCTTCGCGAGCCCGACCGCCTTCACATTATGCCCGACGACGCCGATTCCTTGGCGCTGCGCCTCGTCGGCGATCCCGGCGAACGCGTCGGCCGACAGGTTCGTATAAACTTTCATGAAGCTGTAGCCGTTGGCCTTCGCCAGCCGCACGATCGCACGCCCCTCGTCGGCCGTCCGCACGACGAAATGGCCATATTGCGGGTCGCTATCGACGACGAAGGCGGTGAAGATATACGGTCCCGGCACGTCGCCCTTGTTCACCGCGATCCGCGTGCGTCCTGCAAAGGCATTGGCCGCCTCACCCATGTTGAGCATCGTGGTAACGCCGTTCGCGAGCAGCAGCGTCAGGTCGTCGCGCGTCGTCACATGATTGTGCATGTCGGCGAGCCCCGGCACCAGCCACGCGCCCTCCCCGTCGATTACCTTTGTGCCTGCAGGCAGCTTCGCCTTGCTCCCGACGCTGGCGATCACCCCGTCGCGAACGATCACCGTCGTGCGCGGAATCACACGTTCGGTGTCCATCGGCACGACGTTGACGTCGGTGAATACGACCGTCTCCGCCCGCGCGAGTGTAGCGCCGGCGAGGATCAGCCACAGCGTCAGCAGCGCGCGCAGCATGTAGCGCATCGCGTCAGCCAGCACAGAAAGCGGCGAAACGCGCAATCGCCTGCTTGCCGCCAGCCGTCGCCGCCATGTCGACCGTGTCACCATTGGCAGTCATCCGCAGCCAGCCGTTCGCGGCAAAGGCACGAAAGAAGGGAAAGGTCGCGGGCATTTCCTGCGCAGCAAAGGTCGGCATTTCGTCGGTCTCGGTCGTCCCGGTCAGCCGCACGCGCTGGTCGCCCGATTCGAGGGTGATCGCCGTCAGGTCGGGCGCGCCGCCCGAAATTCCGGCAAAGACGCGGTCGCCGCCTTCCTCGCAGGTGAAGTTCAGCGGCTGGTCATCGGTGCCGTCGACCTCATAGGCGAGGATCGCGTCGGGCACCGGCCTCTCGTCGTTGACGCGCATCGCCCAGTCATAGCCGTCGTTGATCGCAGGCGCCGCCGCCGCGCTCGTCGCGCCGCCCGCGATCATCGCCAGCGGGCCGCCGACCGCAACCATCATCCGCTTCATCATCATCCGCCCTTCCTATCATATCTGCACTGATTTCAATGCCATGAC
Source organism: Sphingopyxis sp. PAMC25046 (assembly GCF_004795895.1). Classification (NCBI taxonomy): domain Bacteria; kingdom Pseudomonadati; phylum Pseudomonadota; class Alphaproteobacteria; order Sphingomonadales; family Sphingopyxidaceae; genus Sphingopyxis; species Sphingopyxis sp. PAMC25046. Next base: position 1,774,922 of record NZ_CP039250.1, on the reverse strand, counting down.
AGCGAAGCGGCCGGATTCGCTGTGAACGCGATCACTGATAAGGGATCAGCCGAGCGCCTTCTTCAGCAGTTCGTTGACGACCTGCGGGTTCGCCTTGCCCTGCATTGCCTTCATCGTCTGCCCGACGAAGAAGCCGAACAGGGCTTCCTTGCCGCCCTTATACTGCGCAACCTTGTCTTCATTGGCGGCGAGGACCTTGGCGATTTCGGTTTCGATCGCGCCGGTGTCGCTCGTCTGCTTCAGCCCCTCGCGCTCGACGATCGCCGCAGCGCCGTCGCCGCTCTCGAGCATCTTTTCGAACACCTGTTTCGCAATGGTGCCCGAAATCGTGCCGTCGGCGACGAGGCCGAGCAATTCGCCCGCCTGCGCCGGGGTGACCGGGCAGTCGTCGAAGCTCATGCCGAGGCGGTTGAGCGCGCCGAACAGCTCGCTCGATACCCAGTTCGCCGCCGCAGCCGGCTTCGCGCCGGTTTCCAGCAGCGTATCGAACCACAGCGCGCTCTCGACCTCGGCGGTCAGCACGTCGGCGTTATACGCCGAAATCCCGGCCGCCAGATAGCGCGCGCGCTTGGCGTCGGGCAGTTCGGGCAGGCTGTCGCGGCACTCGGCCAGAAACGCATCGTCGAGTATGAGCGGCAACAGGTCGGGATCGGGGAAGTAGCGGTAATCATGCGCATCTTCCTTCGACCGCATCGACCGCGTCTCGTTGCGATCAGGGTCGTAGAGCCGCGTTTCCTGCACCACCGTGCCGCCGCTTTCGATCAGCTCGACCTGCCGCTTTGCCTCGCCCTCGATCACCGCCATCACGAAGCGCACCGAATTGACGTTCTTCGTCTCGGTGCGCGTTCCGAACTCGTCGCCGGGCTTGCGCACGCTAACGTTGACGTCGGCGCGCATCGAGCCTTCTTCCATATTGCCGTCGCACGATCCGACGTAGCGCAGGATCGAACGCAGCTTGCGGACATAGGCGCCGGCCTCGGCGGGCGAGCGCATGTCGGGGCGCGAAACGATCTCCATCAGCGCGACCCCCGAACGGTTGAGGTCGACGTAACTCATCGTCGGATGCTGGTCATGCATCAGCTTGCCCGCGTCCTGCTCGACATGGATACGCTCGATCCCGATGCGCTTGGGCTCGGGAATCCCCGCCTTTTCATCTTCCTCGATCGTCAGCGAACCTTCGCCGACAAGCGGATGATAAAGCTGCGAAATCTGGTAGCCCTGCGGCAGGTCGGCGTAGAAATAATTCTTGCGGTCGAACCGCGACCATTTGTTGATCTCGGCCTCGATCGCCATCCCCGTGCGCACCGCCTGGCGGATGCACTCGCGGTTCGGCACCGGCAGCATGCCGGGCATCGCCGCGTCGACGAGGCTCACCTGCGTGTTCGGTTCGGCCCCGAACGCCGTCGCGGCGCCCGAGAACAGCTTGGCGTTGGAGGTGACCTGCGCATGGACCTCGAGGCCGATCACGACCTCCCACTCGCCGGTTTCGCCCTTGATGCGATAGTCGCTCATCAAAACACTTCCAATTCGATTTTATCGTGATCTGTCGCAAACTCGATCAGCACCGCCTCATATGGAGCATGATCCGAGAAAATGTCGATATGATCACCTGACGAGAATGATATCCGAAGCCTTAATTCATCCAACAGAACAACATTTTGCGGCGTTTGACCGACAAGCCGCCAAATTGGCGCGCTCGGCGGCTCTTCAGTCCAGTCGTAGCTCTTCCCATCAATGAAGAACGAAACCTTGAAGAAGCAAGCGATGCGGCTGACGCCTTCAAAGGCAAACTGAAAATCATGCCTCCCCAAGCCAATCCAGTGGATCGGCTCGCGACGGCACAATTGGTCAAGACGGAGGGCTACATCCTCCGTAAATGACAGCATCTTACCACCACTTCTCCGCCCGCGCCGTGAACCCGGCACGCTCCTCGATCGCCAGCCCGGCATTGAGCACCCCCTGCTCGTCGAACGCCTTGCCGATGATCTGCAAGCCGAGCGGCAGCCCTTCGCGGTTCAGCGCCGCGGGGACCGACATCGCCGGCAGCCCCGCGAGGCTCGCGGGGACCGCGAAGACGTCGTTCAAATACATCGCCAGCGGATCGGCCATCTTTTCGCCCAGCCCGAACGCCGCCGACGGCGCGGTCGGCGCGAGGATCACGTCGCAGCTTGCAAAAGCCTTCTCGAAATCGCGCGCGATCAGCGTTCTAACCTTCTGAGCCTGTGTATAATAGGCATCATAGAAGCCCGCCGAGAGCACATAGGTGCCGATCATGATGCGGCGCTTGACCTCGGGCCCGAAACCGTCGGCGCGCGTCGCGGCGTACATGTCCTGCAGCCCCGCCTTTTCGGGCAGGTCGCGCAAACCGTAACGCACGCCGTCATAGCGCGCGAGGTTCGACGACGCTTCGGCGGGCGCGATGATATAATAGGCCGGAAGCGCATATTTGGTGTGCGGCAGGCTAATCTCGACGACCTCGGCCCCCGCATCCTTCAGCATCGCGATGCCCGCATCCCACATCGCGTCGATGTCGGGATCGATGCCCTCAAGCCGATATTCCTTGGGAATACCGATCCTCTTGCCCTTGAGATCGCTCGACAAAGCCGCTTCCCAATTGGGGACCGGCAGGTCGAGGCTAGTCGCATCCTTCGGATCGAAGCCCGCCATATTCTCGAGCATGATCGCGCAGTCCCTGACGTCGCGCGCCATCGGCCCCGCCTGATCGAGCGAGCTGGCGAACGCCACGATGCCCCAGCGCGAGCAGCGGCCATAGGTCGGCTTGATCCCCGAAATGCCGGTGAAGGCGGCGGGCTGACGGATCGAGCCGCCGGTGTCGGTTCCCGTCGCCGCGGGGCACAGCCGCGCCGCGATCGCCGACGAAGAACCGCCCGACGATCCACCCGGCGCGAGCGCGGCATTGCCGCCGTCGTTGCGCTTCCACGGGCTGATCACATTGCCGAAGTAAGAGGTCTCGTTCGACGACCCCATCGCGAACTGGTCGAGGTTGAGCTTGCCGAGCATCCCGCAACCCGCGTCCCACAATTTCTGCGATACGGTCGATTCATAGCGCGGCACGAAACCTTCGAGCATATGGCTCGCCGCGGTCGTCTGGACGCCGTCGGTGCAGAACAGGTCCTTCATCCCGATCGGCACGCCCGACAAAGGCTTCAGCTTCCCCGCCGCACGGTCCGCATCGGCCACTTTCGCCGCCGCAATCGCATGTTCGGGTGTCTCGACGATGAAGGCGTTGAGCGCCTTCGCGCCCGCGACATTGGCGTTGAACGCCTCGGCGACCTCGACGGCGCTGAAATCGCCCGCGCGGTGCCCGTCGCGGATCTGGGCGACGGTCAGGTTGGTCAGTTCGGTCATTATTCGATTACCTTGGGAACGCCGAAAAAGCCGTGCTGCGGCGCGGGCGCATTGGCGAGGACATCGTCGCGGCGGTTGCCGCCGGTCAGCGGGTCGGCGTCGACGACATCGTCGCGCAGCCGCAGCATGTTGGGAATCACCGCGGTCATCGGCTCGACCCCGGTCACATCGACCTCGCCGAGTTGCTCGACCCAGCCCAAAATGCCGTTGAGTTCGCCTTCCATCGCGGCGGCTTCGGCATCGCTGATCGCGATGCGCGCCAGCGACGCGATTTTCCTTACTGTTGCCTGATCGATTGCCATGATCGCCCTAACTTTAACGAAGCCGCGCCGCTAGCATCCCGCCCCGCGCGCTTCAACGTCCTTATTCCCTTCCCCCTCGATGGGGGAAGGATACGAAGCCTTGTCGCGAAGCGGCTAGGCGAAGTTGGTTGGGGGTGATGGCGCGTCCAAACGTCATCGCTCGATCTCGAACCCGCACCCCTCCACTACGCCCCGGACTAGATCCGAGGCTCGCCACCTCAATCGAACGTCCCCGATTCCGGCTCCCCGTCCACCAGCACGCGGCGCTGCGTCACCGTCTCGACCTCGATCCGCGCCGTCGACAGGTCGACCGCCGGCTTTTTTGCGGGCGCCGGTTTGGCCCAATCGCCCTGCACCCATTGGCCGGCATCATTTTGCGTCACGAAGTCGAAATTCAGCGCATCGCCCGGTTCATTCTGCCCCAGCACGCCGATCCTTTTGTCGTCGAGCCACAGCGCGACGCACGCCTTGGCGCGGCTGCACATATAGCTTCCCGCAACCCGGTCGAGCGCCGCGGCGGGCAAGGCGCGGCCCTCGGGAATGACGCGCAATCGCTCGGCCAACGGCTTCAGCAACAGCACGCCGCGCGGCCCGTTCAAATCCCAGCGGCTCTTCGCTGCCAGCGCCGACTTCGCCGCGTCGGCGCGCGCCTTTTGCGGAGAACGCGCCACCTCCGCGAGCGCCGCGCGTCCGCTCGGTCCGAAATCGAACGCCATCGCCGCCCAGTCGAACTTTTCCACCGGCGTCGCCCCCGATTTCAGCCGGGCGAGCTGGTCGCGCGTCGAAATCGCCCCGAAATCGAGGATCGGCAACGCAAGGAACAGCGCGAGCAGCGCCAGCCCGATCGCGAGCTTCTGTTGCAGCGGCCGCAGCAGGTCGTCGAAACCGCGCCGCCCGCGCGCCACCGCCCACAGGCCCGCGATCCCGTAAGCGAGCGCGATCCCCGCCGCGATCACCCCCCAGATGCGCTCGGGGGTCCAGCCATATTGGACCACGCGCAGGTGCATCGAATAATAGGCGATCGCGGCGAGCGGCAGCACCGCGACCGCCAGCACCGGCGCCGCCCAGCGCAGCACCGGGCTCGTCGCGCGGTCATCGCCGCCGTTGCCGATCACCGCATTGGCGAGCAACACCGCGAAGGCCGCCACCGCCATCATCACCGCCGCGGTCGAAAAGCCCGAATCCCACAGTTTCTGCAGCCCCGTCCCCGCGAGCGAGAGCAGAAAGAGCACCAGCGCGACCGCGAGCACCGGCGCGAGCACCGCGAGCACGATCATCACCAGCCGCTGCAAGGTCGCGACCAGCCGGTCGCGCTCGCGCAGCAGCCCGACCGCGCCGCCGAACGCCGCGCCCGCGAGCATCCAGCCGAACCATTCGTCGTTCAATAGGTCGAAGATCAGGTTGATCCCGATCAGCTTGAACATCTGCCCGATCAATACGGTGAGCAGGAAGGCGATGCCGACGAACGCCAGGCTCGCCGCGCCTATCACTGCGTCGGTCCACGCATGGCTGTGGAGCCGTTCATAGGGCATCTGCCACAGCTTCCAGAAGCGCCAGTCGGGTGCGACGTCGCGCCGCGTCTGGAACAGCGGGGTCGCGACGAGCACCGCGAGAATGCCCGACCAGAAGGGCCATTCGACCGGATTACCCTGGATATTATAGGCCGCGGTCGTCCGCGCGATCAGCCCGAGGATCACGCCCCAGCCGAGCGCGAAGCCCAGCGCCCAGTGCCAGCGACGCCGTTCGACGCCGAGCACGAACACCACCGTCGACGCCGCGATTCCCGTCGCCAGCGCGCTCCGCCAATGCGCGAGCGCATCGTCATAAGGATGGTCGATCAGCAGGTGAAAGGCGAGCCCCGCGGCGGCGCAGATCGCCGCCATGATCCACGGGCGCAACGGCCAGGGCGGGTCGCTGTCGTCGAGACGCGCAGAGACATGGGACGGCCTTAGGGGCGAATCGGCGGCGGCGCCGGCTGCTACTGCATCGGTCATGCCGACATCTGGGCTTGTTTCACGGCGCGCGGCAAGCCAAATGCGCGTCTCTAGACACCGGGAACCTCCCCCCTTTTCCGTTCGCGTCGAGCGAAGTCGAGATGCCCCGCGGTCACGCGCTGGCGACGGGTGCCTCGACTTCGCTCGACACGAACGGCTAGAATGGGAGCAATTCCTCTCCCATGGAGCCCCCGATTTGGCCCGCAAATTCCTCTACTTCATCGCCGCGATCATCCTCCTCATCCTCGCCGCCGGGGTCGTGTACCAGCTGTTCCCGGGCTGGATCGCGCGCACCGCCTTCGTCCCCAGCACCGAATTCAAGCCGCAGGCCGCGGTCGCACCCAACGCCTATGATGATCCCAAAATGTGGTTCGCGCGGCCGGGAATGGAAAAGGACCCCTCGGCTTGGCGCCCCGCCGCCGACGGCAGCGAGACTCCCGGCACCGAGCTTCCGGACGAAAAAGCCGCGGCGCCGCTGATCCCGCCCGCGAAGGCGGCACAATCGACCACAGACGCGCGGTTCGAAAGGGGCGACGCCGCGGTCTTCTTCGTCCACCCGACCAGCTATTACAGCCGCTCGAGCTGGAACGCCCCGCTCGAGGACCGCGATTCGGACCATCGCGCCAATCTCTTCGTGCAGGGCATGGCGAGCGCCTTTGCCGATGCGGGCGAAATCTGGGCGCCGCGCTATCGCCAGGCGACGCTCGGCGCCTTTCTCGCCGAGGACCGCGTCACCGCGGGCAAGGCGATCGATTCGGCCTATCGCGACGTCGAGGAAGCGTTCGATGCCTTCCTCGCCGCGCAGCCGAAGGACAAGCCGATCATCCTCGCGGGTCACAGCCAGGGCGCGCTCCACCTCACGACCTTGCTCAAGACGCGGATCGCGGGCACCTCGCTCGCAAAGCGCATCGTCGCGGCCTATATCATCGGCTGGCCGGTCAGCCTCGACACCGACATCGCCGGCCTCGGCCTGCCCGCCTGCCAGACGCCCGAGCAAAAGTCCTGCATCCTCAGCTGGGCGAGCTTCGCCGATCCCGCCGACCCGGTGATGGTCACCGACGCCTATGATGGCACCATCGGCTTCGACGGCCGCCCGCGCGCCGGGACCCGCATGCTCTGCACCAACCCGCTCACCGGCATCCCCGACACCGCCGCACCCTCCGAGGCGAATATCGGCACGCTCAAACCCACCGAAGGCTTCAAATCGGGATCGCTGGTCGCGGGCAAGATCGGCGCCCAATGCGACGATACGCGCGGCTTCCTGATGATTGGCGATGCCGACGTGGCGAAAAACTACGTCGTCGCGGGCTATGTGCTCCCCGGCAACAATTACCACGTCTACGACATCACCCTCTTCTGGGCGAATGTCCGCGCCGACGCGCTCCGCCGCCTCGCGACCTATGAGGGCAAGCCGTCGCCGGTGCCGCCGCCTGCGAAACCGTTAGCGCCGGAAGCTCCGCCCACGCCATCACCGCTATCGACCCGGACCTGATCCGGGTCCCGCTTTCAACCGTTCGTCTCGAGCGAAGTCGAGACACGCAGAAGCCTTGCGCGCCCCATGCGTGTCTCGACTTCGCTCGACACAAGCGGGTAAGGGAGGCGGAGCATGATCACCACCGCCGCCTCCGACTTCGCCGCCAACTTCCCGAACGGCGGCCGTCTGATCGGCCTGGACGTCGGCACGAAAACCATCGGCGTCGCCTTCTGCGACACCAATTGGAGTTTCGCGACCCCCGACAAGACGATTATCCGCAAGAAATTTTCGGTCGATTTCGAAACCCTTAAATCCCTCGTCGCACAGCACGGCATTGTCGGCCTTGTCGTCGGCCTGCCGCTCAACATGGACGGCAGCGACAGCCCGCGCACCCAAAGCACCCGCGCCTTCGCGCGCAACCTCGCGCCGCTCGGCCTGCCCCTCCTGCTCTGGGACGAACGCTGGTCGACCGCCGCGGTCGAGCGCGCGATGATCGCCGCCGACGTCAGCCGCGCCAAGCGCGCCGAACGCGTCGACAGCGCCGCGGCGGCGTTCATCCTGCAGGGCGCGATCGACGCGATGACGCGCTAAGGCCCTGCCCCGCGCGCCCGGCGCTACGCGGCATCTTAAGATTTTGCGCCTAAGCGATCCGCATGGCCCGTTATTTCGCTTATTGGCTGATCTTCGCGAACCTGACCGCCTTCGTCCTGATGGTTGTCGACAAGCGCCGCGCCGAAAAGGGCGACGACAGGATCAGCGAAAACACCCTGCTCGGCTGGGCCTTTTTCGGCGGCGCGGCGGGCACCGTGATCGCGTCGCGCGCCGTGCGCCACAAGACGCGAAAACAGCCCTTTGCCGCGACCATGTTCGCCTACCTCGGGCTCCAGCTCCTGCTGCTCGCGCTCTGGCTTGCGGGTTTCCTCGATCCGCTCGCCGCTACGGCGCTTGCCTATTGGCGCGCCGCCTCTTAAACGCTCGGCTTTAATGACAAGCTCCACCATCCGACCCGCCAGCGACTATCCGCCCGGCGGCGATGCCTTTCGCCATCGCCACCTGACCGGCATCGCCCAGCTCACCCCGTGGGAGATTTCCTACGTCCTCGACGCAGCCGAAGAATGGGTCGATCTGAACCGCAGCGGCGCGGCGAAGCATGACGACCGCCTCGCGGGCCTGACGATCATCAACGCCTTTTTCGAAAATTCGACGCGCACATTGCTGTCGTTCGAAATCGCGGGCAAGCGCCTCGGCGCCGACGTCGTCAACATGCACGCCGCGCAGTCGAGCGTGAAGAAGGGCGAGACGCTGATCGACACCGCGATGACGCTGAACGCAATGCGCGCCGACGCGATCGTCATCCGCCATGCCAGTTCGGGCGCGGTGCAGCTCATCGCCGACAAGGTCGACTGCCCGGTGCTCAACGCCGGCGACGGCCGCCACGAGCATCCGACGCAGGCGCTGCTCGACGCGCTGACGATCCGCCGCCGCCTCGGCCGCGTCGAGGGGCTCACCATTGCGATCTGCGGGGACGTTCTCCACAGCCGCGTCGCGCGCTCGAACATCCTCGCGCTCACCTTGCTCGGCAACGAGGTGCGTATCGTCGCGCCGCCGACGCTCACCCCGCCCGCGATGGAGCGGATGCACGTCGCCACCTTCACCGACATGGACGAAGGGATCAGGGACGCCGACGTCGTGATGATGCTCCGCCTCCAGAACGAGCGCATGGATGGCGCCTATCTGCCCTCGGCGCGCGAATATCACTCACTCTACGGACTGACCCCCAAGCGCCTCGAAAAGGCGAAGCCCGACGCGATCGTCATGCACCCCGGCCCGATGAACCGCGGGGTCGAGATCGACAGCAGCATCGCCGACGATCCCGACCGCTCGACGATCACCGAGCAGGTCGAAATGGGTGTCGCGGTGCGCATGGCGTGCCTCGACATATTGACGCGCCGCAAGCGGGGAGTGCCGGGATGGAACTGAAACCGCTCCACATCGTCAATGCGCAGCTCATCGACGGCGACGCACCGCGCGCGGGCAGCCTGCTCGCGGTCGATGGCCGCATCGCCGCGCTCGATCCGACCGAAGTTCCCGACGGAACCGAGACGGTCGATGCCAAGGGCCAATGGCTCGCCCCTGGCATCATCGACCTTGGCGTCTTCGCGACGGACAAGCCCGCCTTCCATTTCGGCGGCATCACCCGCGCCGCGCTGATGCCCGACAACGGCCCGCTCGACGGCGCAGGGCTCGTCGAGCGCGCGGCGAAGGGCGGCAAGCCCGACCTCTGGGTCCACCCGCTCGCTGCCGCGACCAAGAGCCTCGAAGGCAAGGAACTTGCCGAAATCGGCCTGATGAGAGGCGCGGGCGCGCGCGCCGTCGCCACCGGCCGCGCCCGCATCGCCGACAGCGGCGTGATGCGCCGCGTGCTTTCCTACGCTGCCTCGCTCGGCCTCGTCACGATCATCCACGCCGAGGATGAGGGCCTCACCGCGGGCGCGGTCGCGACCGATGGCGAGATGGCAACCCGCCTCGGCCTTGCCTCGGCCCCCGCAATTGCCGAAGCGATGGCGATCGCCCGCGACCTCGCGCTCGTCGAGGAAACCGGCGCGCCGGTCCATTTCCGCCAGGTCACCACCGCACGCGGGCTCGACCTGATCCGCGCCGCGAAAGCGAAGGGACTGCCCGTCCGCTGCGGCATCACCCCTGCGCACCTGCTGCTCTCCGACACCGCGATCGGCGATTTCCGTACTTTCGCGCGCCTGTCGCCGCCGCTACGTTCGGAGGATGACCGCCATGCTTGCCTCGCCGCGATCAAGGACGGCACGATCGACATCCTGTCGTCGGGCCACGACCCGCGCGGCCCCGAGGACAAGCGCCTCCCCTTCGCCGAGGCGCAGCCCGGCATGGCGGGCGCCGAAACCCTGCTCGCGCTCGGCCTCGGCCTCGTCCGCGACGGCCATATCTCGCCCGGCCGCCTCTTCGAACTGCTCGCGGCGACCCCGGCCTCCCTGCTCGGCGTCGACGCCGGCAGCCTCGCGGTGGGCATGGAGGCCGACCTCATCCTCGTCGACGACGGCACCCCGTGGCAGGTCGATGCGAAAAAGATGGCGGCGTGGGCGGGCAACACCCCCTTCGACGGCATGCCGGTGCAAGGCCGCGCGACGATGATGTGGAAGGGCGGGCAGCGTATCCGCTGACCCGTCTCGTCACTCCGGACTCGATCCTGCGCCCCGCTTGCTCGACCATCGATAAAGGCTTTATCTTGCTGATTTAATTCGATAGCTCGTTGAGCGGGGATCGATAAACAGCGAGGATGACCCGATGCGCCGTCTTGCCGTGCCAGCTCTTCTCACAGCCCTGCTCGCCCCCGCAGCGGCGGGGCAGATGGCGCCGGTTCAGGGTATTCCCTGTGCGCAAGGGCTCCCCTGCAACGCCCCGCCGCCGCAGGTGCTCCAGCAAATGTACGGCGGCGGCACCGCCGCGCCGCCGCCCGGACAGGTCATCCCCTTTCAGCAAGAAAAACAGGACTATGTCGGCGGCTATATGGTCAACAGCTTCGCCGCCATCGCCTTCTGGCGCTCGGCGTCGGGCCAGCCCGGCTACAGCTATGGCGCGCTGCGCGGCGACAGTCGCGAACAGGCGGAACAATATGCAATGACGGCGTGCCGCGAGGCAGGCGGGCGGGACTGCGTCGTTGGATTGTGGGGCGGCAATGGCCACTTCGCGATCGCGCGCGACAAGGAAGGCCAATATTATGCCGGCTTCGCGGGCACGCCGGGCGGCGCGAAACGTTCGGTTATGGGTAGCTGCAAGAACGTAGGCGCCAAATGCAAGATTGTCGAGACGATCGAAAGCCTGCCCTATTTCTTTCGCTTCTGACTCTCATCTGTCGTCGGGCGAGGCCATCTCATAAAACAAAAGAGGCGCGGCCTCGCGGCCACGCCCCTCCCCCTTATCTCTCGAGAATCCGTCCTATCGTGACGCGAGCCGCATCGAGCCGGGCTTCGCCGCCCACTGGATCGTCTCGCCGCCGCCCATCGCGCGGATGAAGCAGGTTTGCCCCTGCGCCTTCAGCTGATTGCACAGGTTCGTCGCGTCGGTGCGCGAGGCGAGGCCGTTGACCGTCAGGCGATAATAGGTGCGGCCCTTGACCGTCGCGGCGTGGCTCGACGCCGGGAAGTTCCCGAGCATGCCGTTACGCTTCTTCAGCGTGCCCCATTTTTCCTTGGCGATCGCCAGACTGTCATAGGCGCCGAGCTGCACCGCCCAGCCATCCGGCTTTTTCGCGTCGAAGCCCATCGCCTTGGGAATCAGCACCGTCGCGAGTTCGAGCGCCTGCTGCTGCGCGGGGCGGATGCGCCCCTCGCCCGCAACGCGCGGTGCAGCGCGGTAAGGTGCGGTTTCGGCGAGGATCATCTCGCCCGCCGGCTGCGGCTGCGGCAATTCGGTGACCGGCACGACGCCGCCCTCGCTGCGCACCGGCATCGGCAATTCGACGCTGCGGATCGTGCTGCCCGCATCTGCGAGCACCGGCGGCGGCGGCGCATAGTCGGCGACCGGCGCCGGATCGGCGCTCGCCAGCAGGGTCACGGGCGCGCTTACCGGCTCGGCAGCGGCCATTTGCGTATCGGCGAAATTGCTGAGCGCGAGACGAACCGGCATCCCCGCATCCTGCTGCGCTTCGGTGCCGATCAGGCCCGCGACGCGCACCTGCGCGTTCGGCTGTTCGGCGAGTTTCGACCATTCGGCCATCCGGCCTTCGAGCTTGTCGAGCGACAAATCCTGTGACGCGACGATGCGCGCCTGCGCCCAGCGACCCGACAGCGCGAGCGCGAGCGCGAAATTCTGCCGCGTCCGCGCCTCGGCGCCCTCGGCGCGCGCGGCTTGGCCCAGGACATAGAGCGAGCCTTCGGCGTCGCCCGCCAAGGCGAGCGCCAGCCCCAGGTCGGGCGCCGGAACCGTGTCGCGATGCCGCGTCAACAGCGACACCGCCTCGGCATTTTTGCCCTGCGCGATCTGCGACAGCGTCAGCGACAGGATCGTGTTGCTGTCCACCGCGCCGAGTTCCATCGCCTCGGTCAGCGCCGCGCTCGCCGAAGCAAATCGGCCGTCATTAAGGTAAGCTTGTCCCAGCAGCGCGCGAAAGCCCGCATCGCGCGGGCTGCCCGCGACCGCGGCTTCGGCAAGGCCAACCGCCTTGCTCGCCTTGCCGGCTTCGAGCGCGGCGCGCGCCTTGTCGGCCGATTTGGCGGCGAGCACGGGCGTTCCGGCGGCGCGCGACGGCGCGTCGGCCATCTTGCCCATGCCGCTGCATCCGGTCGCCACGCCGAGGACGAAGCCCGAAAGGGCCAGCTTCTTCAGCAGTTTGCGGTTCATGACGGGTCCCCCTCTTATGTCTTTCAGCGCCGTGCGCGCGCCGGACGCGCGGCCGGCAGGCGGCTCGCCATCGCGTCGATTTCGGGCAGCGACGCCAGATATTCGTCGAGCAGGTCGGTCAGGATCACCTGCGACGACCGGTTCGTCACCGCGCTCGCAAGGCGCAGACGCAGATGGCGTTCGGCGTCGAGACGCAGCGTGAAGGCCGCCTTTTCGCGGGCCCTGAGCGCGCGCGGCGCCTTTTCTTTCTTCGGCGCGGCCTCGGGGCGCGCCTCGACCTTGCGCGCGACCGCGGCGACGCGTTCGATCAGCGATTCCTGCTGGCGGACGACCTCGGGCACTTCGTGCGTTTCGGTCTCGAACTGGTCGGCGCCATAATCGTCGGTCGGCCCGGTATATTCGGCCGAAAACTCCTGCGCCGGTTCGAGATGCGCGCTGTCGTCGACCGCATGTTCGGCCTCGACATTATGCGCCGGCACCGATCCTGTGAGCAAAGGTTTCAGGTCGAGCATCCGCGCGGGTTCGGCCGACTGGTCGGGGTCGACATCATAGCCCATGTCGTTCCAGCCGAGGTCGTCATAACCCATGCTGTTCAGCGGTGCGGGGCCGCTGCCGAGCGGCTGGCGGCGCATCGCGGGACGCGCTCCGCCCTTGCGGGCCAGCAGGCCGGCGCTCAGCGATGCGAGGGGTTTCGGTTCGCCCATGGTTCCCGCTCCCGTCACTGACCGGCGATGCGGCGGCCGAAGCCACCGCCCATCGGGCGGACCGCGCCGTAATTGCCCTGCGTCGGGACCGGTGCGGCAAAGATCGTGCGGCGGAAATTCTTTTCGAGGCGATCGTTCATATAGGTCCAGAGCTGGCGGATTTCGTCGGCCGAGCGTCCGTTGGGGTCGACCTCCATCACCGTGCGGCCGTCGATCATCGACGCGGCATAATCGGTGCGGTGGTGCAGCGTGACCGGGGCGACCGTGCCATGCTGCGACAGCGCGACGGCGGCTTCGCTGGTGATCTTCGCCTTGGGCGTCGCAGCGTTGACGACGAACACCAGCGGCTTGCCCGCGCGTTCGCAGAGGTCGACGGTGGCGCCGACCGCGCGCAGGTCGTGCGGCGACGGACGCGTCGGGACGACGATCAGCTCGGCGACCGAAATCACGCTCTGGATCGCCATGGTGATCGCGGGCGGCGTGTCGATGACCGCGAGCTTGAAGCCCTGCTGGCGCAAGATTTCGAGGTCGGAGGCAAGCCGCGCGACCGTGGTCTGGGCAAAGGCCGGAAGGTCGGTTTCGCGTTCGTTCCACCAATCGGCGAGCGAGCCCTGCGGGTCGATATCGATCAGGACGACCGGGCCGGCGCCGGCAAGCTGCGCCTGCACCGCGAGGTGCCCCGACAGCGTGGTCTTGCCCGACCCGCCCTTCTGTGAAGCCAATGCCAATACGCGCACTGCGTTTACCCCCTCGGAAATCCAAAAATCGGGGAAGGGATGCCATGCGGGGCGCTAAAATTGGGTTAACGATGATAAAAAGAGGGTGAACGACTTGCTCGTGAATATGGTAAACACCCCCTCAAGACCAACTTGTCCCGGAATGGATCAAGTTCGGCGCGCCCCATTTTGTCGCTAACACCGTGTTAGCCAATTGGCGCTATGAAGCATCCGGGGACTGCAGCGGCTGTCGTGTCGCGCAAGTCATTGGAGAATAAGATGCGTTCGTTCCGCACCGCCGTTTCACTGGCCCTGCCGCTCGCCCTTGCGTCGATGCTGGCGGTGCCCGCACATGCCGATGTAAAGGACGGCGTCGATGCGTGGCAGGCAGGCAATTATCAGGCGGCCGTCGCCGAATGGCGTCCGCTCGCGATCGCCGGCGATGCCGATGCGCAATTCAACCTCGGCCAGGCGTACAAGCTCGGCCGCGGCGTGCCGACCGATCTGGGCCAAGCCGAAGCCTGGTATCGCCGCGCCGCGAAGCAGGGGCATTTGCAGGCCGAGGACAATCTCGGCCTCGTCCTCTTCACCGCGAACCGCCGCGAAGAGGCGATGGCCTTCATCACCCGCTCGGCCGCACGCGGCGAACCGCGCGCGCAATATGTCCTTGGCACCGCGCACTTCAACGGCGACCTCGCGGCGCAGGACTGGCCGCGCGCTTATGCGCTGACCAAGCGCGCGAGCGACGCCGGGCTCGCCATCGCGTCGGCGCGCCTGGTCCAGCTCGACAATCTGATCCCGCTCGAACAGCGCCAGCGCGGCCTCGCGATGATCCCCGACATCGAGCGCGGCGAACAGCAGGCGCGCCTCGCCGCGGTCAGCGCCGCGGCGCCGTCCGCGCCGAACCCCGCGCCCGCCTCACCGATCAAGACCGCAAGCCTGCCCGCCTCGACCCCCGGCACCAGCTACACGCCGCCGCCGGTGATCAAGGCGCAGCCCACGCCGTCACCCGCCGCGAAGGTCCCCGAACCGATCCGCAGCGTCGCCGTGCCGCCCTCACCCGCCGCCAGCGCCGCCGCGGCGGCCGCCGCCGAAGCGACCGCCGACGCCATTGCCGCGACCGGCCAGACGGAGCCCGGCACCACTTACGCGCCGCCGCCCGCGAGCGACACGCTACCTCCCGCACCGGGGAAACCGGCCAAAGTCGAATCCGCGCCGGCCAAGCCCGAACCGGCAAAGGCGGCCTCCGTTCGCGTCCACAACGCCAATACCGCCAGCCCGTGGCGCGCCCAGCTCGGCGCGTTCGGCGTCGAAGGCAATGCGCGCAAACTCTGGGCGACGCTCGAAAAGAAGAATCCGGCCTTCGCCGGCCGCCAGCCCTATCTGGTCAAGAGCGGCAAGCTCACCCGCCTCCAGGCCGGCGGTTTCGCGAACAAGGGCGAAGCCGAAAGCTTCTGCGGCGCGCTGCGCAATAACGGCCAGCCTTGCCTGGTCGTCGAAGAATAGCGCACCCCCGCGATCAGTCGGTGACCGCCGGCTCGTCGTCGGCCATCCCGCCGCGATCCGGCATCAGGAATTTCACCGTCTCGACGCAGCCCGAAGCGCCCTGCGCCGAAGGCACGACGCGGCCGCTGCGCACGATTGAGATCGCCTGCCCGCCGAAATCCGCCGACGGCTGCGCTTCGAGCAGCTTGACATTGCCCACCTCGCCCCACGGCGCGACGTCGAACGAAACCATCGCCCAGCCCTCGATCGCGCGCTTGCGATAGGCGGGGGGATAAAAGGTCGTCGGCCGGCTCGCCCATTCGATCTTTGCCGGACAAGCAGCGTTCGCGGGGCGCATCGCCGCCTTGTCGGGCCGTTCGGGCGCCGCGATCTTCGCCGCGGCGCGCCAATAGGGATAGAAGCAGCCCGTCCGCGCGCCACCGGTGAAGCGCGACGTACGCACCGCCTCGATCGCGGCGGTGTCCAGTTCGTCATTGCCGGTGCCGTGCGCGATCCGCACATTGACCGGGGTCCCTTCATCATCGGTGTCATAGGTGACGAGCGACCAGTCGCGCGCGCCGGGCGTCGCCTTCAGCTTCGAAAAATCGGGACGCGCGCGCAGCAGTGCGACCGGGCGCGGCTTGTCGCGGCAATCGCCGACGGCGGCGAAGCGGTCCCAACCCGTCTTGGGCAATCTCGGCCCGGTCGGAAAAATCGAATAGGCCGCGATGTCGGCGAGCGGCGCCTGCGCCAGCGAGGCGAATTGCGGCGAATAGCCTATTTCGCAATTCGCGCGTGGCTCCCCCGCGGCAAAGCGGCTCGCCGCCAGCGCCGGGCCGATGTCCTGCCCGAAGGGCGAAACGCTGCCGCTGTCGCGCACGATCGAGTGCGTGCGCCCCGCGCTATCGATCGCGAAACGATAGGATATCGGCTTGATCCGCTGCGGATCCATCGTCGCCACGTCGACGGCGGGACGCAGCGCCGTGCCCGGAACCGCCGCGCCGTCGCAGCGGATCTCGCCGGGATTCCACTCCAGCAGTTGCTGCGAATAAGCGGGATTGCCGGTGACGGGCGGCGCGGGTGCCGCAGCGGGCAGGAAAGCGAACAGCAACGCAGCATCGAACATCAGCCAATCCCCCGCGAACTCGCCGTCAGACTAGCGCGAGCGCGGGGGCTTACAAGATTGAAAAGCAACGCGATCGAACGCTATTGCGCGCCCGCGCGCTCTTCGGTCAGCCGTTTCTCGAGCCGCTTGCGCGAGCTGTCGGCATAGGCGCGGCACGCGCCCGGCGCGTCGTTATACCGCCCCGGCCCCGCATTGTCGGGATGCGCCGAAATCAATATGTCGCAAGGCATTGCGTCCATCTTGCGATAGCTTGCCGCAAACCCCTCGACAAAGGACGCGCCGGCTTTGGAGGTGAAGCGATAGCCGTCGGCCGACACCGGGTTGAGGCTCGATGCGAAGACGATCGCCTTGCAGACTTTTCCCTCGCACGCGCGCCAGCGCCAGCTCATGCTGCCCATCGTGTGCCCCGGCGTCGCGACCGCCGCGATCGCCGTCTTGCCAAGCTTAAGCACCTCGCCGTCCTTGACAACGCGCACCCGCTCCACCGCGGGCCAGCTGCCACCATAGCCGAGCTGCGGATCGTCCTTTGCGTGCCGCCCCATGCGCAGCCCCTCGGCCCCGCGCGCGCTCGCCACCACCGTCGCGCCGGTATCGCGCGCCAGCGCGGCGAGCCCGCCGGCATGGTCGAAATGCGGTTCGGTGCTCAGAATAAATTTGATGTCTTTGGGGTCGAACCCCAGCTTGCGGACATTGGCGAGGATCGCGGGCGCCGCCTGCGGCAGCGCGCCGTCGACCAGCACCAGCCCGGCACCGGTGTCGATCAGCGCGACGCTCATCCCCGCGAAACCAACAAGATAGGTCTTCCCGAAGATTTTCTCCGGCTCCGCAGGCGCCAGCCATTGGGCCGATCGCGAGGTCTCGATCGGCTGCGTCAGCGGATCGACCGCCGGAACCGGCGCCCCGCTCACACCCGCGAGCCAGGCGAACAGGCTGATTGCATCGAACATTTTCGTCTCCCTTCGCCCCCGAAAATGCCAAGCGAAGCGCCCCGCGACAAAGCATCATTTCTCGACAAAGCCATGAGAATATTTCATATCCTTCGTCATCCCGGACTTGATCCGGGATTCATCTATACAGCCTCGGAACAGCGGACCCCGGATCGAGCCTGTCCTGAGCCCGTCGAAGGGTCCGGGGTGACGAGGCAAATGTGCAGAGAGGTTCGATGGACCGCGCCCAACTCCCGCTCAACGCCCTCCGCGCCTTCGAGGCGGCGGCGCGCCACCTCAATTTCACGCGCGCAGGGCTCGAGCTCCACGTCAGCCAGGGCGCGGTCAGCCATCAGGTAGCCGAGCTCGAACGCCGCCTCGGCACGCGCCTCTTCCACCGCTTGCCGCGCGGCCTCGCGCTCACCGACGAGGGCCATGCGCTCGTCCCCGTCGTCGCCGAGGCGTTCGACCGCATCGCCGCGACACTCGATCAATATGCGGACGGCCGCTTCCGCGAGGCGCTCAAGGTCGGCGTGGTCGGCACCTTCGCGACCGGCTGGCTGCTGCCGCGGCTCGACGCCTTCGCGCGCCTGCACCCGTCGATCGACCTGCGCATCGCGACCAACAACAACCGCGTCGATCTTGCCGGCGAGGCGCTCGACTATGCGATCCGCTTCGGCGACGGCGCGTGGCACGGTACGCACGCAGAACCGCTCTTCGCCGCGCCGCTGGCGCCGCTCTGCGCGCCCGCGATCGCCCCGCGCCTCAAAACCCCCGCCGACCTGATCCGCGAACGCCTGCTCCGCTCGTACCGCGCCGACGAATGGGCGCTCTGGTTCGCGGCCGCGGACGTGCCCGTTCCGGTCCTGCGCGGTCCGGTCTTCGACAGCTCGGCGTTGATGGCGGCCGCGGCCGCTTCGGGCCAGGGCGTCGCGCTCGCGCCGCCCTCGATGTTCGCGCGCGAGCTTGCCGCCGAGTTGCTCGTCCAGCCCTTCGCGGTCACGATCGACGCCGGCCGTTACTGGCTCACTCGCCTGATGTCGCGCCCCGAAAGCGACGCGATGCGGCGGTTTCGCGAGTGGCTGACCGAAGAGATGGCGGCTCCCGAAGCCGCGTAAATCAACGCAAAGTTAACAATGTAAATATTGCCGTCGTCAAAGATAACACCGTCAACACCGGCAGCAACTATTCCCCCGGAATGCGCAAAATCTTCGCCATCGCCTTGCCCTTGGCGAGTTCGTCTATCAGCTTGTCGAGATAGCGGATTTCCTTCATCAGCGGATCTTCGATATTCTCGACCCGGATGCCGCAGATCACGCCCGTAATCAGCTCGCGCGCCGGATTGAGCTTCGGCGCCGCACCAAAGAAATCCTCGAAACTCGTGCCCTTCGCCAGCTCGCTCTCGATCGCCCTCTGACTATATCCCGTCAGCCAGCGAAAAATCTCGTCGACTTCCGCCTTGGTGCGCCCCTTCTTCTCCGCCTTGGCGATGTAATGCGGATATACGCTCGCGACGCTGATCGAATAGATGCGGTGCCTGGTCATGGGTTTCTCCCGCCAGCATGATAGTGGGGCGCAGCGCGATCGTCACCCTGACATCCGCATTGGGGTGGGAGCGGACCCCCGCTTCCTCTCCTTCGTCATCCCGGACTTGATCCGGGATCCATCGCAGCACTAAAGTCGTGGACCCCGGATCAAGTCCGGGGTGACGATGTATGAGGGGGCAGATTCCCGGCCGGAACCGGTCACTTCCAAACGCCCCCTCTCCAGCGGAGCATCCTTTTACTTTCTTCAGTTCAGACTGAACCGCACCGTCGCGCCGAGGGTGCGCGGCCGGGCGACCGAGCCGGCGAAGGCAAAGGGCGCGTTCAAAATGCCATATTGGTTGAACAGATTCTTCGCGAACAGCCCAAGCTCGATCCGATCGTTCACCGTCACCGACGCATTGAGGTCGACGAGGTGGAAATCGCCCTTTTCCAGCGAGCCCGCGAAATCGACGGGCGCGCTCGACAGATAGCGGTGCGCGATGCTGAAGCGCGGCTTCAGCGGCGCGTCCGCGAAACTCAGGTCGAGCGAGTTCGACAGCGTCCATTCGGATGCGCCCGGCAGTCGCGTGCCCTTCGCATAACCGCCGCCGGGCGCAAAGCTGTCGGGGAGCAGCGTCGACAGGCGCGCGTCGTTATAGGCGATGTTCGACGAGAAGCTTAGGTTGCGTGTCGGGCGCAGGTTGAGGCTGATTTCGACGCCGTCGATATCGGCGCCGCCGCCGTTCACCGTATAGGCGTTGAAATCGACCGGAGTGAACAGCCGCGCCTGCACATTGCCCCAGTCGATGTGATAGGCGGTGACATCGACGCTCAGCGTCCGGTCGACCAGGTCGAAGCGCGTGCCGATCTCGCAATTCTTCGTCGTATCGCTTTCGAACGTCAGCGGCAGGCCGGGGACCGCGGCCGAATAGACGTTGACGCCGCCAATGCGGAAGCCTTCCGAATAAAGGGCGTAAACCATGAAGTCGTCCGACGGCTTCCAGGTCAGCGACGCCTTGGGGATGAAGTCCGAATCCTTGTCAGCGGCCGGCGCGAAATCGAACGGGTCGACCAGATTGGCATTGGGCAGATATTGCAGGCGCGGGCGCGAGCGATATTCGAACAGGCGCCCGCCGAGCGTCAGCGTCAGCGTGTCGATGATATCGAACGACGCTTCGCCGAAGATCGCCTTTTCGGTGATGCGGTTGCTGCTGATCGTCCGCGTCGCGAGGTCGCCGGGGGCAAGCTCGCTGCCCGGCTGGCCGTCGAAATCGCCGGGGTTCGCATCGATATAATCGGCGATGCCTTCGATGAAGGTACCATCGGTATTGTTCGAGCGCAGCCGGGTATAATTGGCGCCGATCAACCAGCGGAAACGCCCGCCATCCGGCGACGCGAGCCGCAGTTCGCCATATTCGGTCTTCGATTTGCCGTCGCTGCTGGCGAGTTCGGGCGTGTCGGTGCGCGGGTCGTTGCCGCCGAAGATCGAATTGTCGAATGCCAGGTTCGCTTTCTTCTCGGTATAGCTGCCGACGGCCGTCAAGGTCGCAAAGCCCAGATCCTGCTCCAGCCGCAGGCTGTGCATCATGAAGCTGGTATCCTGAAACTCGGCGACGTTGGTCGCGCGGTCGAACGTCTTGGGCGGGCCGAATATCACATAGGTCTGATCGTCGAGATCATATTCCTGGTACATGCTGAGCGCCGAAATGCGCGTTGCCTCGGTCGGGGTGAAGACGATCGACCCGCGCAGGCCCCGCACGCGAAGGTCGTTGCTGCCGTCTTCGCCAAGCAGCGTGTTGTCGAGATAGCCCGCATCGTAACGCTGCAACGCGACGAGGCGGACGGCGAGCTTGTCGGTGACGATCGGCAGGTTGACCATGCCCTTGACCGCATAGCTGGCCTCACCGGCGCGCTTCGTTGTCGCGACGTTCCCCTCGAAGCCCGCGTCGAACCGGGCGGGATCGGCTTCGTTCACCACATAATTGATTGCGCCGCCGAGCGACGACGATCCGAACAGCGTGCCCTGCGGTCCGCGCAGCACCTCGACACGGCTGACGTCGAAGCTGTCGACGTCGGGGATAACGAGCGGGAAACCCGGTTCGATCAGCGGCACTTCGTTGAGATAATAGCCCGTCGTCGCCTGGTTCGCCTCATGATAGGTCGAGGATGCGACACCCCGGATCACTACTTCGGAGACGCCCGGCTGATAATCGTTGAACACAACGCCGGGAACGCGCGTGATATAGTCGGAGAGGCTTTGGGCGTTGAGTTTCTGCAGCGTCGCTTCGCTGACCGCGCTCACCGACCCGCTGACGTCGCGCACCGACTGTTCGCGCTTGGCGGCGGTGACGACGATCTCGCTGTCGTCGGTATCCTGCGCCAGCGCGCCCGTCGCATAACCCAGCGCCAGGATCGAGATACCGCACGCGGCGACCCGCCGGATCGATGCAAACCCCATTTCTGCCTCCCTGTTTGATAATGCCTATTGGTAGGAAAATCCGATGCTCAAGCTATCATGCGAAACTGGCGTGACGGCGATGGTCGGGCCATAATCCAGCCGGATCGGGCCAGCACATGCACCCGGGAAAGCGCAGTTTCGCGGGGGCTTCCGGTCAAATTGCCCGATCGATGGATTGGGTGGCCTGATCGGCGCAGTAAGCCATTGGTGCCGCCATAGACTGGACGCAATATCCCCGCCGATCGAAAGAGGGTCGCATGAAAAGCATCGAAAACGAGGGTCGGAGAGCGTTTATGGGCGGCGTCGCGATGGCGGCGCTCTTGCTCGGAAATCGCAGCCTATGGGCAAAGGCGCCCGGCGGTCGCTGGCCCAAAGTCGCGCCGCCGCAATCGCCCCGCATTTCGGACGTGATCGAACAATTGGGCCGCACGCGCGACGACGCCTATAGCTGGATGAAATTCATCCCGGAAAGCGGCGAGCGCAACCGCACCAACCTGCCCCCCGCCGTCGCGAAGATGCTCGCCGACGAAAACGCCTATGCCGATGCTTTGCTGCAACCGACCGAGGCGACGCAGGCCGAACTCGTGCGCGCGATGCTGGCGCGCGGTTCGGATGCCGCCGCGGCGCCCGCGCTCGAAAAGGACGGCTGGATCTATTCCTCCGCCATACCCCCGGGTGCGACGCACGCGCGCTACAGCCGCCAGCGCGGCGGCGGAGAGGCCGAACTGCTTGTCGACGAAGGGCTGCGCGCGAAGGATCAGCCCTATTTCCGAAGCACCGGCCACCAGCCGAGCCCCGACCATCGCTGGTTCGCGTGGGCCGAGGATGTCATCGGCAACGACCGCCATCGCATCTGCATTCGCGACAATCGGACCGGCGAGATCCGCACGATCGTCGACAAGGACGCCTATGGCTATGGCGGGCTCGTCTTTTCGCCCTCGTCGCGCTGGCTGTTCTGGATCTGGCGCGACGCGCGCAACCGGCCGACGCGGCTCTATCGCACCTCGGTCGACGGCAAGGTTACCGACCTCGTTTATGAGGAGAAGGACCCGGCGATCTTCATGTCGGTCAAGCGCACCGCGGCCGATGGCTTCGTCGCGCTGACGCTCGCGGGGCCCGAGACCGCCGAAGTTCGCCTCGTGCCCGCGCGCGACGAAACCGCCGCGCCCATCGCTGTCTGGCCGCGCAAAACCGGCGTGCGTTACGAGATCGACGAATGGGACGGCAGCCTCGTCGCGCTCACCGACCTCGATGACGCTTTCGACATGCAGCTGCTGCGCCTCGACCCAAGGGATTTCCGCACGCTCGCCACGCTCGTCCCGCACCGCGCGGGCACGCCGATCCTGTCGATCCTGCCATTCAAGCGCGCGCTCATCCGGCTCGAACGCGCCGATGGGCTCCATCGCCTTGTCATCCTCCGCCCCGATGGATCGGAACAGGTAATCGCGTTCGACGACCCCGCCTATGCGATCGAACTGCCGCTCGAACAGAGCTATGATGCCGCATCGGTGATGATCGCGCACCAGTCGCCCAAATCGCCGCGCCGCTGGATTCGCGTCGACCTCGCGAGCGGCAAACAGACGGTCGTCGGGCGACAAAGGATCGAAAACTTCGACCCCCACGATTATCAGGTCGAACGCCTGTTCGCCCCCGCCCCCGACGGCGAGATGGTTCCTATCACGCTGCTGTCGCGCCGCGGCGCGCCCAAGGACGGGAAGGCGCCACTCCTCCAATATGGCTATGGCTCGTACGGCGTCCCGAGCGATCCCGAATTTTCGATCCCCGCGCTCGCGCTCGTCGATCGCGGCTGGCGCTATGCGATCGCGCATGTTCGCGGCGGATCGGAGAAGGGCCGCCGCTGGTTTCTCGGCGGCCGCAAATTCACCAAGCGCAACAGCTTTACCGATTTCATTGCATGCGCCGAATATCTCGCCGACGAAGGCTATACGGCGAAAGGCAAAATCGTCGCCTATGGGCTTTCGGCCGGCGGACTGCTGGTCGGTGCGAGCATGAATATCGCGCCGACGCTGTGGGGCGGCGTGATCGCGAAGGTGCCGTTCGTCGACATGCTCAACACGATGAGCGATGCGGCGCACCCGCTCGTCCCGCTGTTCCGCCCCGACTGGGGCGACCCGCTCGCCGACCCCAGGGCCTATGACTATATCGCCTCGATCTCGCCATATGAAAATGTCCGCGCGACCCCCTATCCGCCGCTGCTCTGCACCGCGGGGCTCAAGGACGACCGCGTCGCCTATTGGGAGCCGGCAAAGCTGGTAGCCGAGGTGCGGCGGAAGTCGACGAGCGGCAATCCCGCGATGCTGATGACCGATATGGACAGCGGCCATCAGGGCAGCGCCGACCTCGCGAGCGAATATAAGGAAAAGGCGCTCTTCTGGGCCTTTGCCATGCGATGCGTCGCCTAGGCGGAGCGTAAATCATTGATTTGCTGAACCGATCGCCGCGTCTTTTCGCTCAACCCGGGCCGGGCGGCGGCAAAATCCCGCCGAAATGGAGCAAACCGCGCTTAAAGCCGGCCGCGGGCGCTCGTTAAAGCTCGCATGACCACCAAAGCGACAGCATCGAACGAGCCGGTAGGGCGGCTCCTGGGTTGGCTGGGGCTTCGCCACGCACGCGGCAGCGCCCCCGATGGAGGCCTTGCGCCCCCCGACCCCGGCGGCCCGCGCCACCTGGCGCGCGAGGCGCGTTACGAGCTCGCCGCTTCGATCACCTCTTTCCTCGTCGACAACGACCTCGACGTGTCGCCGACCAACCTCCTGATCGCGCATGGCGCCTTTTCGGGGCGCAACCCGCGGCTCGCGCGCCAGATCGTCGCGCAGGCACAGACTGCCGAGGGGATCAGTCAGAAATGGCTCAACGAACTCGATGACCAGGAAGCGGGCCAGCCCGATCGCGTCGAAATCGACCGGCTGATGACGCGGCTCGAAACCAATATCGAGGCCTTTCATGCGAACACCAAGGAAGCCCGCACCGTCACGAGCGACTATGGAATCGAGCTCGAACAGCATGTCACCGATCTCGAGCAGCTCGAGAAGACCGGTCGCATCGTTTCCAGCCTCGCCGACCTTGCCAAGGTCATGCTCGAACGCACGCGCAAGGCCGAGGACGACATGCGCAAGAGCGAGGACGAGGCGAAAGCGCTGCGCCGGAGCCTCGAACGCGCCAAACGCGACGCCGAACTCGACTATCTGACCGGCCTGCCCAATCGCCGCGCCTTCGAGGTGCTGCTCGACCGGCACCACAAGGAAGCCCGCGCCGCACTCGAACCGCTGAGCGTCGCCTTTTGCGACATCGACGAGTTCAAAAAGGTCAATGACCTCCACGGCCATGAGGCGGGCGACCGCGTGATCAAGGCGATCGCCGATACGCTGGCGCGCATCTCGAACGATCATTGCCATGTCGCGCGCCACGGCGGCGAGGAATTCGTCATGCTCTTTCGCGGCCTGACCCCGACCGAGGCCGCAGCCAAGCTCGATGACGCGCGCGAAGCGCTCGCCGACCGCCGGCTGATCAACCGCAAAACCGACGAGCCTTTCGGCCAGATCACCTTCTCGGGCGGCGTTGCCGACGTCTTCGGCTATGGCGACACGCGCGCCGCGCTCAAGGCGGCGGACGAAGCGCTCTACAAGGCCAAGGCCGCGGGCCGGAACTGCATTCGCATCGCCGACCCGGCCTAGGGTCCTGACAACCTATTCCCGCGAGGGGGCGGGAGCCCGCGAGCGGCCGGCACCAGCGCCGGCCGCTCGCGGCACTATCATGCCGTCGCCGGGCGCGTCGTCCACAGCCCGAAACTCGCAATGATCGCATAGCAGGCCAGCGGAACCGCCAGCGCGATGCGGATATCGCCGCTGAGATCGGCCACGGTTCCGAACAGGAAAGGGACGATCGCCCCGCCGATGATCGCGGTGCACATGATGCCCGATCCTTGTGGCGTCCGTTCGCCAAGCCCCTCGGTCGCGAGGCTGAAGATCGTCGGGAACATCAGCGAATTGCAGAAACCGACCAGAATCAGTGCCCAGCCGGAGAGTGCACCCGTGGTTACCGCCGACAATATGATCAGCGAAATCGCGCCGGCCGCAAAGGTCGTGAGCACCCGTCCCGGCTTCGCCAGTCGCAGGATGAATCCGCCGAGCAACCGGCCGACCAGTGCGCCCAGCCAGTACATCGCAACCAGCTTGCCCGCCGCCTGGAGCCCCAGCCCCATCACGCTCGGTTCGGCGAGATAGGCCATCAGGTTCGAACCGATCGCGACTTCGGCACCGACATACACGAAGATGCACAGTGCGCCGAACTGGACGCGGCGGTTGTGGGTCAAGAGGCCCCACGTGCCCTCGAGCTTCACAGCGTCGGTCCTGGCATGGTCGATCGCCGAACGATACATCCAGAACACCGCTGCGATCGCCAGCATCAGCACGCCGAGCCACATATACGCGGTACCGATCGAAGCCCCCTCGGCGACGCGATAGGCCTGGATTTGCGCCTCGGTAGAGGTCTCGGCGTCGATCGGCTGCTCATCGCCGAGCAGAAAGGCCGCGCCGCCATAGACCATCAGGAACACGCCGATCGAATTGAACGCCTGCGCGAAGGTCAGCCGACTGTGCGAGGTTTCGACGGGTCCCAGCGTCGTAATCACCGGATTCATCGCAACTTGCAGAACCGTGATCCCCGCACCGATGCAAAAAAGCGCCGCGAGGAATCCGGGATAGGACGCCGCAGCCGACGCGGGGATGAACAGGAAAGCGGCCGCCGCCACGATGATGAAGCCAAGCACGAAGGTGCGAATATAGCCGAGCTTCGACATGATGATCCCGGCGGGGATCGAAAAAGCGCCATAAGCGATAAAGAACGCCATCTGCACGAGGTTCGCCTCGGCATGCGTCAGGTGGAACATCGGCTTGAATTTGCCGACGAGCAGGTCGTTGATGTTCGTGACCCCGCCAAGCAGGAAAAACACCGCGAAGGCGAGGATCAGCACCACCCGGGTGCTGCCACTGCTCCTGCCCGGTTGCTCTGCCGCGTCCGGTTCCGCACTCGTGACGACATTCGGCGCTAAAGCCATTTCACTCTCCCCAAGCTTTTTTCAGGCTAACCCGCGCCCGGTCTTGTCATTTTGCGGCGGGCGGGCAAGGCAGATTCTCGCCGACCGCCTCGACATTCGTATTCAGCAGCGTCGCGGCAAAACCCTTGTCCGCCTTGACCGTCACCGCATTGTCGACCTGCCGCAAATTGGCCCCCGCATCGGCGAAACAGCGCAGCGGCACCTTGATGGTCGACACCTGTCCGGCGGCCGCCTTGACCGCGGCAGAAATGTCGAACGCCTTACCGCCGAGCGCGAGGCTGACCGGCGCGCTGCCGGCCGCATCGATCCGCCAGTCGACGCGAAGCGCGAAGCTGTTGCCCAGCTGGCGCGACAGGTCGGCATAGGGGCCGGTCAGCTCGAGCGTGGCCGGGCCGGTCCAGGTGAAGCTCTTGCCGTCTTCCTGCGCGCGCACATCGACCGAGCGCGCCGCGATCATGCCGCCGGGGCTCGCGATCGGCGCGGACTCGACCGGCCGTTTGCCGCCCGCGTCGGTGATCGACAGCACCCACGGCGCGCGCGCGCGGCCGCCCGAGAAGAAATTCTCGACATTGAGCGCCGCCGAAATATCGACGCCCAGCTCTTCGGACAGCTGCGGCACCGTCGTCGTATCGCCATATTTCAGCCCGTAGCCTACGGCAAATTGCGGATTTTCGACCGGCGAGCGCGCATCGGACGGCCAGGCGAAGGGGAGCGTGCCGGTGAAGCCGCGCGCGGTCTTGCCGTCCTTGCCGGCGACGAGCACGTCGGCGACCCCGGCCCCCTGCGAGCCCGGTAGCCAGCTGGCGACGAAGGCGTCGGCGGCGTTGATTTCGGGATTGGTGAACATCGGCCGCCCCGAAAGGAAGAGCGCAACCACCGGAATGCCCGCGGCCTTCAGTTTCTTGAGCGTCGCAAGGTCGGTTGCTTCGGTCGGCTGATAATCGAGCGTCGCGACATCACCCTGGAACTCGGCATAGGGCGCCTCGCCGAACACGACGATCGCGACGTCGGGCTTTTCCTTGAATACCCCGGCTTCGGACAAGGTCGCGACGCCGCCGGCGTCGCGCACCGACTTGTCGAGCGCTTCCCAGATCGTCTGCCCGTTCGGGAAGTCGGAGCGCACGACGTCGGTGCCCTGCCAGCTGATCGTCCAGCCGCCCGATTGCATCGCCATATTGTCGGCGCCCGGACCCGTGACGAGCACGCGCGCGCCGGGCTTGACCGGCAGGATATTGCCGTTGTTCTTGAGCAACACCAGCGACTTGGCGACCGCCTCGCGCGCCACGGCGAGATGCTCGGGGGTGCCGACCGCCTTCACGGCGCTGCGATCGACATGGCCTTCGGGAAACAGGCCGAGCTTATATTTCACGCGCAGGATGCGCCGCACCGCATCGTCGAGGCGCGCCACCGGGATCGTGCCGTCCTTCGCCTGTTTCAGCGTCGTCTCGTAAAGCCCCTTCCAGCTGTCGGGCGCCATGAACATGTCGAGCCCGGCGTTGATCGACTGCGCGCAGTCGGTGACGCTGCACCCCGCGACCTGCCCATGGCCGTTCCAGTCGCCGACGACGAAGCCTTCAAAGCCCATCTTGGTCTTGAGGGCGTCGGTCAGCAGCCCCTTGTTGCCATGATGCTTGACCCCCTGCCAGCTCGAGAAACTCGCCATCACGGTCAGCGCGCCGGCGTCGATCGCGGCAGGATAACCCATCGCATGTTTCGCGATCAGCTCCTTCTCGTCGACCTTGGCGTCGCCCTGATCCTTGCCCTCGAACGTCCCGCCGTCGGCAAGGAAATGCTTGGCGGTCGCCGCGACGTGACTTGCATCGACAGTCTTGCCCGCAGCGAGTGGTCCCTGCAGCCCGAGCACCATCGCCTTCGCATAATCGGCGACGAGCTTGGGGTCGGCAGCATAGCCTTCATAGCTGCGCCCCCAGCGCAGATCCTGCGGCACGGCGAGCGTCGGCGCAAAGGTCCATTCGATACCGCTGCCCGCGATTTCGGCCGCCGTCACCGCGCCGATCCGCTGGATCAATTCGGGATCGCGCGCCGCGCCGAGCCCGATATTGTGCGGGAAGAGCGTCGCGCCTGGAATATTATTATGCCCGTGCACCGCATCGACCCCGAAGATGATCGGGATCGCGACGCCGTTCGCCTGCGGTTTCATCGAGACGGAACGAAATTCGCCGACGAGTTTCGCCCAGTCGGCCGCGCTCGATCGTTCATTGCCATTGGGCCCACTGTTGCCACCCGCGAGGATCGATCCGAGCGGCCAGGTTTCGAGATCCTTCGGCGTAATCGTGCTGATATCGCCCTGGATCAGCTGGCCGACCTTTTGCTCGACCGTCATCTTCTTCAGCAGCGCATCGATGCGCGCCTCGGTCGCGGCGTCGGTGATGGCGGCGGGGCTCTTCGCCGCGGGCCAGAGTTCGGGATGGACGGCCGCGGCCTCACCTGCGTCCTGCGTCGCTGCCATTGCGGTTCCCGCCAGAAGCAGCGCAGCCGCGATCACCATTGCCTGTCGGCGCATTGTCTCTCCCATCCCTCATATGTGAACGTTATCAAAATTTGATGTCGCATAGCGACCGAATGAAATCAAGCACTCAGTTCAGGCCTGTTCGGGGGCCGCGTCAGCGCGGGCGCGGCATCGTCGCCAGCAGCAGCACCGCGATCGCGGTCAGCCCGGCAAGCAACAGGAACAGCGCATCGAATCCGAAGCCGGGGACGAGCGAAATGGTCAACCACGGCATGATCAGCGACGGCATCGTATTCGTCAGGTTGAAGATGCCGAGGTCGCGTCCGCGCCGGTCCGAACGCGGCAGGATGCGCAATGTCTGGCTGGCATGGAGCGACAGGAACACCGTCGTTGCCACGCCGAATACAAGATAGCTCGCCTTTGCCGCGTCGAGCTCGGCTGCAAAGGCCATGCCGATCATCCCCACCGCCGACACCGCCGCGCTGACGACGAGCGGCAGGAAGGGCCGGTCGTTGCGGTCGGCCCAGCGCCCGCTCGCCAGCGCGATCGGTATCGCAAGCGTCAGCGCAACCCCGAAGATACGCGCCTTTTCATTGTCGTGCATATCGGGGGCGATCGACCGGAACCAGAAATAGAGATAGGCGAAGAGCGCCGCCTCGGCGATCTGGACCAAGAGGCGTGCAAGCCACATCCGCACCGCCGGGCCGCTCGGGCGCTGGCGATGCGCATCGGCGGCGCGCGCGGGCGGCGCGGTCAGCTCGGGAAAGACGCGCGGCCGGCCAAGCAGCAGCACGGGAAGCACCGCGCTCGCGACGAGCAGCGCGATGACGATCAGGCGGCTCTCACCCGACACCAGCCCCGGCCAGGTCACGAGCGCGCCCGACCAGGCGCCGAGCGCTGGCGAGAAAGCGAGCAGTCCGCCGAGCAGTCCCTTCTGCGCATCGGGGACGCAATCGCCCGCCCAGGCGGCGAGCGGCCCGAGCATCATGTTGAGCGTGAGCTGCCACGCGATGATGATGCCGACCAGCGTCCAGACATCCTCCGCCATCGGAACGAGGAGGAGCAGAGTGATGCTCAGGACCAGCCCGGCGAGCACCCACGCGCGCCGGCTGCGCGTGCGATCGCTGAGCCAGCCGAATGCGATGCCGCCGACACTCGCGGCGATCGCGCCGAAGAAAGTGACATAGCCCAGGGTCTCGACGTCCGCCGGCCCGGCCAGCTCGGTCATGCGCGACGGCAGCCAGATCGTCAGAAACGGCACATAGGCGATTGCCCCGCCCGCCGCGGCGAGCGCGTAGAGGAGCAGGAACGCGAGGGACTGGCGGTGAACCGCGCCCGTATCAGCCATGAATGACGGCCGGCGCGGCGGTCGACCCGCGCGGCACCAGCCCGCCCTGCACGCGCGTCGGCTCGGTCGGGCGCGGCGCGCCGCGCTGCGCCGCAATGATCAGCTCGACCGCGCGCGATGCGGTCTCGGCGACCGGCTGGTCGACCGCAGTCAGCGCCGGCTGGGTGAAACGCACCACGGGCGTATTGTCGAAGCTGACGATCGAAAGCTGGTTGGGCACATCGAGCCCCCTTTCGCGCGCGACCTCCAGCGTCGCCAGCGCCATCTGGTCGCTGCTCGCGATGATCGCGGTGGGCGGGTTCGCACTATCGAGCAGTTGGCGCGCCGCATTCGCCCCTGACGCATAGGTGAAATCGCCCTCGACGAGCAGGCCTTCCGTGGCCAACCCCGCCGCCGCCATCTCGCCCGTCCAGCCGTCGACGCGCCAACGGCTGAGGCTATATTCGGGCGATCCCGCGATAAAGCCGATACGCTGATGCCCAAGGTCGATCAGGTGCCGCGTCGCGCGCCGCGCCGATCCCTCATCGTCCATCGTCAGCGCGATCCCCGCCGCGCCACCGCGCGATCCGATGCGTGCGAACGGAATCTTCTGCTGGTCGAGCAGGCCGACGATCAGCGGGTTGTCCGAATGCGGCGGAGTCAGGATCACGCCGTCGGGCTGGAGCGCTGCGATCGCCGCGCGCAATTCGCGCTCGACATGGTCGTTGTGCGTGTCGACCAGTTCGAAAATCATGCGATAGCCATATTCGGCGCATTTCAGCATCCCGCCGAGCAGCATCTGGTCGACCCAGTCGACGCCCTGCCGTCCCTGCCAGTCGGCAATCGTGCGCTCGCGGTCGTTGATCGCCAGGATCAGATAGGATCGCGACCCGCTCATCCGCTGCGCCGCGATCGACGGGACATAGCCCAATTTGTCGATCGACGCCTGGACGCGCTCCTTCATTTCCGGGCGGACATTGGGCTCGTCGTTGATGACGCGGCTCACCGTCTGCAGCGACACGCCCGCGTCGGCTGCAACATGCTTGATCGTGACCGACTGCCGCCGACGCCCCATTATTGTCCCTGATCCCCCTTGGTGCCGCAATCGCTAACGGCATCACCGCCACATTGCCAGACGCGAACCCAGTCTATTTCCATAATTTTCGGATATCCGCTTTCATCGAGGCCCTTCAGCCCGCGTCCCTCGGCGAGCCCGCCACCGATCGCGAGGTTCAGGATCAGGTGAAAGGGCCGGTCGAACGGCGCCGCGGGATCGTCCGATCCGCTCGTCGACCATTCGCTCGCAACGCGCGTCGCATAGGGCTTGCCGTCGACCGTCCAGACGATCTTTCCCTTTTCCCAGACGATGCCGAAGACGTGGTAACCGTCGAGCGGGGCGGGAAGCGCGGTCTCGTCACCCTTATGCAGGTTGTCCGGCCATCGCCCGCCGAAGTGCAACGTGCCGAGGATGCGGTTCTCGATTCCGCCCGCGCAATCGTCGCACCGCACGCCGAGGTTCACCGCCTCTAATATGTCGATCTCGCCCGACGCCGCCCAGCTCCCGTAATGATCGGCCTCGGGCAGCATCCAGATTGCCGGCCACGTCCCCTGCCCCTGCGGCAGCTTTGCGCGCACCTCGATCTTGCCATAGGTCCACGCCGCCTTGCCGCGCGTGACGAGGCGGGCGGAGGTATACGGCTTCGTGGCCTGCGCCTCCGCCTTTTCCGGGTCGCCGCGCTGCGACAGCGGAAACGCCGGCCCGGTCATCGCCTCTTTGCGCGCGGTGATGACCAGCTTGCCGTCCCTCAGCACCGCATTGACCGGCCGGTCGGTATAGCATTGGCGCTCGTTGTTGCCCCCGCCCCAGCAATCGACGTCGAAATCCCATTTGCCGCGATCGATCGCGCCGCCGTCGAACTCGTCCGACCAAACGAGCCGCCATCCGGCGTCCGCGGGCGGCTGCGCCGCAGCGGCCG
Source organism: Sphingopyxis sp. PAMC25046 (assembly GCF_004795895.1). NCBI lineage: Bacteria > Pseudomonadati > Pseudomonadota > Alphaproteobacteria > Sphingomonadales > Sphingopyxidaceae > Sphingopyxis > Sphingopyxis sp. PAMC25046. The sequence continues at coordinate 1,742,619 of NZ_CP039250.1, read as the reverse complement.
CCGGCGCCGCGGCCAGCATCAGGAAAGCCGCGGCACGCATCAGGCCGCCTTCGGCTCCTCGGCACCGCAATAGCGCGCGACATAGGCATGATGCTCGGGCAGCGTCGCGACCGTCTGCGCGATATTGTCGCGCAGCGTCTGGAACAATCGCTCGACCTCGTCGTCGCGCAGCTTGGCGGCGATCGGGTGATAGGTCTGCGGTTCGATCCCCTGCCCCATCATCACCTGCACCCAGCTATTCTCGGCGAACAGCTCCTCATTCTTGCGGAACACGCGCCCCGTTTCGCGAAACAGCTCGATCTTCTGTTGCAGCGTATCGGGAACCGGCATGTTTGCGACATGGCGCCAGAAGGGGCTGTCGCGGCGATTCGTCGCCTTGTAATGGAGCACGACAAAATCGCGGATCTGCTCGATGTCGAGCCGCTGCTGGTCGTTGAACTCCTGCGCGTCGCGTTCGCTGACGCGGCCGTTCGGCATCAACCGGATGAAACGCAGTACCGCGCGCTGGATCAGATGCACCGTCGTCGCCTCGAGCGGCTCGACAAAGCCCCCGGCAAGACCCACGGCGACGCAATTGCGATACCATTGCTTGCGCCGCACGCCGCCCTTAAACTTGATGTCGAACGGCTCGATCAGCGGCTCGCCGACGCTGCTCATCAACCGGTCATAGGCTTCGTCGCGCGACAGGTAGCCACTCGTATAGACGATCCCGGCGCCCATCCGGTGCTGGAGCGGAATGCGCCATTGCCAGCCCGCATCGTGCGCGATCGCCTGCGTATAGGGCATTGGCGGGCCCAGATGTTTGGACTGCACCGCGATTGCGCTGTCATTGGGCAACCAGTGGCTCCAGTCCTCGAAGCCCGCATGCAACGCCCCGTCGATCAGCAGGCCGCGAAAGCCGGTGCAATCGACGAACATGTCGCCCTCGACCCGCCGCTCTCCATCGAGGTGCAGCGCGGCGATATCGCCCGTCTCGCCGTCGAGCTCGACACGCGTAATCTTGCCCTCGACGCGCGTGCAGCCATCCGCCTCGGCCAACTTGCGCAGATAGCGGCCATAGAGCGTCGCATCGACATGATAGGCGTAATTCATCCGGTCTTCGGGTAAATGCGCGAACTTGCCCTGCATTCCCGCGACGAGCTCCAGGCAATAATCCTCATAAGGCTGTTCGTGCCCGCGCTCGCGCGCGTTGAGCCAGAAATGCTGGAAGCCCGCCGACCAGTGATCCTTGCCCGACAGGCCAAAGCTGTGAAAATAGCTGTCGCCGTCGTGCTTCCAATTGTCGAACAGGATACCCAGTTTGAAGGTCGCCTGCGTCGCGCGCATGAATTCGGGTTCGGGAATGCCGAGGATGCGGTTGAAATTGACCAGAGGCGGGATCGTCGACTCGCCCACCCCGATCGTCCCGATCGCCTCGGACTCGACGAGTGTCAGATCGACCGTGTGCCCCATCGTGCGCGCGATCGCAGCCGCCATCATCCAGCCCGCGGTGCCCCCGCCCGCGATCACGACGCGCTGCACCGGTTTCCTGTCGCTCATTTACTCAAGGCCCTCAGCAAGAAGGCGCGCAGCCGCCCCGCCGTCTCGGACGTGAGCGGGGCGAGGATGCTGCGCGCGGTTTCGGGAATATGGTCGGTGACGCTTGCATCGTTGTCGAAGACATAATGGTCGAACTGTTCGCGCCAGATCGCCTTGTCTTCCGGTGGCAGGTCGCGGATCGCGAGGATCGCATGGTTGAGCGCCGCCTGCGGTTGTCCGAGCCACGCCGGGGTCCGCCGCCACCAGTAATTCACCAATATGTTGAAGTCGGCGAGCCCCTCGACATGGTGCCACCACATCGACGGGATGAAGATCGCATCGCCGGGTTCGAGTTCCACCGTCAGCGCCTCGGCCATGGCATCGACGAAGCGCGGATGCTTCGCAAGGTCGGGGGCGTCGAAATCGACCATGCTGACCACGCGCCCCGCGGGCGTATTGTCGATCGGCCCGAGATAGAGATCGCGGAACGCGCCCGGCGGGAACAGCGTGAAGCGGCGGCGGCCGGCGGCGCAGCACGCCAGATTGTCGGGAAAATCATTGTGCGCCGCGATCTTGGTGCGCGTGCCGATCCAGATGCTCTTCAAGGGATCGCGGTCGCCAAGCTCGACCCCGTTCGCTTCGTCGAGCCCGTCGAAATGCGACGGAATATCGATCGACGCCAGATAGACGGTGCGCGCCTCGCCGCGTTCCTCGGCGGTCTCGATGCCGGCGAAAATATCGGCGAGCTTGCCGGTCCCGACCCGGAAATTCATTTGCATTTCGTCGTCGTAGAACAGCCGCCCGTCGTGCCCCGGCGGGCCGATCGAGACTTTGAACGGACGATCGCGCGCATGGTCCAGCAGATAACGCCGCGCGTCGCGCGCCGAGCGTTTGCCCGCTTCGACGAGCGGCCAGCCGGCGACGAGCCCGCGCAGGACAAAGGGCTCGCGCGCGCCTTCCAGCAACGCGCCCGGCCGCGCCCCCTTGTCCCATGGCCGCTCGGGCACCCGCGCAAGGCGGTCGGCAAAGGCGCCGGCCTGTTCAGCCACCGCCGAGCCTGCGGTTCTTGCGCGCGACGAGCGCCGACAGCTGCGACAGCGATGCCAGCGCCATGAACATGGGCATCAGATGTCCGGCAGCGTGCAGCGCGCCGAGTGCCTCGCCATCGAGCCCGCGCAGCTTCGCTTCGTCGATAATGTGGAAGCCGACGAGCGAATGGACCGACCCATCGTCGAGCGTCACCTCGAGGCTGAAGGGTTCGAGCAGGTCATAGGCGAGCAGCGCCTCGTAAAAGGCCTTGCTCTCGCGATAGCCTTCGTCGAGGTCGCCGAGCCGCTCGGCGATCTCGTCCAGATAGGGGGTCGCCTTCCCTTCGCCGTCGAACAGCCGCACGCCGTCGCTCGCATCGGCGATCCGCGGATGGTCGAGATCGATATGGACCTGCCCCGACCCCTCGCCGCCCGCCGGACGCCCGATCAGGAACGGCCCGATCGCAAGCGACAGCGGGCGATAGCGCGCGTCCCAATGCCCGCCTTCGAGAAACAGATTCTCGCCATTCTGGAATCCGAACATCGCGAGCGCGGTGAAGTCGTCGCGTCCGGTTTCGCGGCGGAACAGGATCGGGAAATGCGCCTGCACGCGCCGGAACTCGGTCGGCACGATCAGCGTCGCCATGACCTCGTCGCCCAGTTCCGCCCCCGCGTCGGTGCGCACGCGCAGTTCGCGGTGGGTCATATTGTCGAGAACGGCGTGGCGGGTCATCCAATTCCTTCCTGTCGCGCCGCGGCAGCCTGCACGCCGGGTCGCAGTGTATCGAGATAATCGCGGTTGGCGGGCAGCGCCGCGGCGAGCGACCGCGCGCGCTGGCGGGTGTCGGCAAGCAAGCCTTCCGCACGCCCGCCCGTCGTCGGCAGATCAGCAGGAACCGGAAAGCCCATGCCATAGAGAATATACTGGTGGCTCTCGGCGGAGAAAATCTCGTCGACGCGCGGGAAATCCCAGGCCGACGGCGGCTGGTCGCGCCAGAGCGCCAGCATCTCGGCAAGCCGCGACGGGATATGCGCCGCGTCGCGCTGCGCGAGCCAATAGGGCTCCTCGCGCCGGCTCAGCACATAGTGCAGCTTCAGAAACTCGACGATGCGGTCCCAGCGATAACGGAACAGCTCGTTGAACCGCGCGGCGTGGATCGGCAGCGCCGCCCGGTTCGCGGGAAAATTGTCGATCAGCGCGTTCAGCGACAATTCGATCATCACGATCGCCGAGGCTTCGAGCGGCTCGATGAAGCCCGCGGACAGGCCGACCGCGATGCAATTGCCTTCCCAGAAGCGCACGCGATGCCCGGTGGGGAAACTCAGCCGCCGCGCCGGAACTTCGGGCGCCTCGGGCAGCACGCGCGCAATATAGGCTCGCAGCACCGCTTCCGCCGCATCGTCGTCCATGAAGCGGCTCGCATAGACGCAGCCTATGCCGCGGCGCCCGGGCAGGCCGATATCCCAGATCCAGCCCGCCTCATGCGCGGTCGATACCGTTTGCGATGCGACCGGGCTGCCGGGCGTCACCGGCACCTGCGCCGCAAGCGCGCGATCGTTGAACAGCGTATCGCCGCGGTCGATCCAGTCGACGCCCAAATGCCCGCCGATCAGCAGCGACGCATGGCCGGTGCAGTCGATGAACAGGTCGCCCTCGACCGCACCGTTCCGGCTCGTCGCGACCGACGCTATCCCGCCGGCTCCGTCCGCATCGATGCCGGTGACATGATCCGCGACATGCCGCACGCCCAGCTGTTGCACTGCGCGGCGCGCGAGCAGCGCCGCGAACTTCCCGGCATCGAGATGATAGGCATAGTTCGCCGCGCCCTGATAATCGGGCATCGCCCGCTGTCGCGGCGCGAGGTTCAGGTCGCAGACATGCGTCTGCGGCGTCATCGCCGCGGCGAAGGACAGATCGGCGGCGCCCGACCGCCACGCCGCGAGCAGTTCGGCCGTCGGTGCCGCGGGCGGCGCGGTGAAGGGGTGCAGATAGCGGTCGTCCACCGCACCGGTAACCCAGCCGTCGAACCGCGACCCCTGCTTGAAAGACCCGTCGCACGCGGCAAGGAATTCGCCCTCGCCGATGCCGATTGCCCCGAGGGTTGCGCGCATCGTCGGCCAGGTGCCCTCGCCGACACCGATCGTCGGGATGTCGGGCGCCTCGATCAGCGTGACGGAAAGCCGGCCCGCCATCGCCCGCGGCGAACTTGCGAGGCGCGCCGCCGTCAGCCAGCCGGCGGTGCCGCCGCCCACGATGACAACCTTCTCGATCGCGCTATTCATTGCCGTCGATCCTAGGCCAAGCTTCCATCGCCGTCACGCAAAAGAGCCGCGCCCGAAAAGGCGCGACCCTCTTGCCTGTGACCCGGCGGAAATGGCCCGCGGCCCTAGAAGCTGAACCTGACCCCTGCCGCATAGCGGGCGAAGCCTGGCGATACGAAGGTGACGTTGTTGGGATGCCGAAGATGCTTGCGCTGTCCTTCGCCCGTCAGGTTGATCGCCTCGACGAAGCCGGTGAGTCCGGGGATGAACTCGTAACTAGCACTGGCGTCGATCTGCCAATAGGCCTCAGTGTAGGTCGGATTCGGGCCGGCCGAGAAGAGGAATTTGTCGCGCCAGTTCCATGCCACACGCGCCTGGACCGGCCCCTTGTCATAGAAGAGCACCGCGTTGGCGGTGTCACTGAGGCCGACGAGCGCGAATTGTGCGACTGTCGACGGCTGCGTATTGTCATATTCCGCATCGCCGTTGACGATCGTGTAGTTCAGGATCACGCCAAGACCCGTATCCCAGAAACTGTGCTGAAGCGCGAACTCCCAGCCGTTAAGCGAGGCGGTCTGATCGCTGTTGATCGGCGTCGTGATTTCGAAATTGACCAGCGGGTCGCCGGGCGCCGCGTTGATGACATTGCCGGTGACGGTATCAGGGAAATTCGTGATGATATATTGGCGAATCTGCGCGACGGTTGCACTCGCGCCAAGCGCCGCGACCGCGGCGTTCCAGCGCGGGCCGTTCACCGGCGTCGTCAATCCGAACGCGCTGCTGTCGATGCGCGTCGAGGATATGAAGTTGCTCACATCCTTGTGGAAATAGCCCGCTGAAATATAGCTGTCGCGCGCGTAGTACCATTCCGCAGACAGGTCGATATTCTTTGACTTGTATGGAATCAGTCCTGGATTGCCCTGTGCGCCGCCGCCGCCGCCCACGCGGAACAGCGTGTCGATCGTGCGCCCGCCCTGCATCAGGTCGTACGAGGGACGCGCGATCGTGTGACTGTAGGATGCGCGCAGTTTGACATCCTGCATCGGCGAGATGTCGAAATCGATCGCGGGCAGCCAATTGTCGTATGAGCCCTTGAACCGCGTGAAATCACTTTCGTCGGAAAAGACCACGTTGAACTCGTTGTCACCAACCCAAGTGGTTGTCACCGGCACGGGCACCAGCGCCGACGACGAAATATCGGTCGTTTCATAACGAAGGCCCGCGACGAGATGCGCCGGGTTTTCGAACAGGTCAAAGACGGTCGCCACCTGCAAATAGGGGGCCAAGGTCTTTTCGGTGATGCGCCGGTCGGTATTGAACACGGCAAGGCAGGTGCCCGGTTGAGCCGAACCCGTCGCGGGGTTGCTGCAGACCTGATAATTCTGCTCGTTCAGGTCGGCCAGCCGCTCGAAATCGAAGGTGTAGAAGCTCTCGATCATCCCCGGCTGGGCAAGACCCGGGAATTTGTCGGGCAGCGTGACGAGTTTGAAAATATCGTCGGGAATATCCGACGCCGGCCCCGCCCCGCCCCAGGTGTCGTCGTTCTGGACCGTACCGAACGCCGATCGCACCTTGCTGTCGACATAGGACACGCCGAAATCGATGCTGTCGAGGAAACCGCCGTCATGGTCATATTGGCCGCGCAACTGCACCTGATTGATCCGGTTGCGGAAAAAGGCGTTACGGAAGGCGTTGCCCGTCGGCGTGATCAACGACGCATCGAGCGGATCGATTCCGGGATACATGCCATAGGAGATGACCGGCAGGTCATTTTCGAAATTGACCGTCTGGTTCTGGACGCCGAACACGGCATTGCCCAACGACACGCTTGATCCGAAGCGGTTGACCGGACTGACCTCCGCCGTCGAATGGTGGCCGTCGAGTTCAAAGGTAACTCCGTCGGGGCCATTCCATTCCAGGTTGACGCCCAGTGACTTGTTCTCAGCCCGGTTCTCGGTCAGCGCGCCGCTGTACGACAGATCCTTGCCGCCATAGAGGGCGTCAGGCCCGGGCGTGCCGGTGGGCGCTGCGAATTCCTCGCTATAGAAGATCGGTCCAGCGACCGGCCCATCGGTCCACGCGCTCGACGTATTTTCGTGGTTGAACCACACGCCGACATTGCTGTTGCGATTTTCGACGGTGTTGCGCGAATAGGTGTAGTCGACCGTCGCGGTGAACGCGTCACTCGGGCGGAATTGCAATACCGCCTGCCCGTTGATGCGCTCACGATTGACGTCGTTAAGGTCATAGGACGCGTTTTGCGGGACCTGATAGACATCGTTCGGTCCCGGACGATTGGTAATGTTATCGGCGCGCGGCGTACCCGGCTGCGCCAGCGAACCCCAGTTATTCTCGCTGCCCAAATAACCGTCGCGCCAACCGACATTGGCCGTGTTCTCGCTCGATTTGCGCTTCTGATAAGAGCCGGTGATCAGAATGCCGATCGTATCGTCGGCAAAAGTCGTACTGAGAATGCCCGATATCTCGGGGGTGATCGGATCGCCGTTGTTGCGCGACGAATCATACACGCCCTTGACCCCCAGGCTGCCACGCAGTCCCGGCCGGTCGAGAGGACGCGGCGTGCGAAGATTGATGACCGAGCCGATACCGCCCGATTCCATTGTCGCACGGCCGCTCTTGTAAACTTCGACCGCGGCAATGCCCTCCGAGGCGAGATTGTCGAAGTCGAACGAGCGCGACGACGGCGCGCCATCCCCGCCGCCGATCAGCGCCGTCGGCATCTGGCGACCGTTGAGCGTCACAAGGTTGAATTCGGGACCGAAGCCGCGAACGGTGACCAGCGATCCTTCGCCGTTCGAACGATCGATCGACACGCCGGTAATGCGCTGGAGCGATTCGGCGAGATTGGTGTCGGGGAATTTGCCGATATCCTCGGCCGAAATCGCGTCGACGACGCCCTGCGCCTCGCGCTTGATGTCGGCCGATGCTGCGAGCGAAGCGCGGATGCCGGTCACGATGATCTCGTCGCCGCCGACTTCGCTGTCGGCCGGCGCTTCCTGCGCGACCGCAACCTGCGCGACGCCCATCATCGACAGCGCCGAAGTCCCGGCCAGAAATTTGGCAAGCCACTGTTTTTGAGATGCCCGCATCCCCGTTCCTCCCACATAGCCGCTCTCTTTTGGTGGCGGCATTCCCGTTATGTGAACGTTATCTAAATGGGAACGTTCTCATTGTCAACGCATCGAGCGTGGCATTTCAGTCACAATATTACAGAATATGTGCAGCAAACGTATGCAGCATAACAGGCGCGTCGATTGCGGTTTCAGCGACTCCAGCGCGCAAAAATAGCGGTCGGAAGCAATAGCCCCCTCGCCTCCTCGCGTACTGCGAGTTCGCCGCATTCGATCCTGCCGGGCAGGTCGGCGAAAAGCTGCGCGAGCAACTCGCCGATCGCGAGCGCCGACATGCGCACCGCATAGACGGTCAGAAACAACGCGCGGCTGTCGGCGTCGAGCAGTTGGCGGCAGTCGGCGAGCAGCGGCGCCAGCCCTTCCTCGATCTGCCAGCGTTCGCCGCCGGGCCCGCGCCCGAACTTGGGCGGGTCGAGCAGGATCGCGTCATAACGCCGCCCCCGCCGCACCTCGCGCGCGGTGAACTTGCCCGCGTCGTCGACAATCCAGCGGATTGGCTTGTCGGCCATATCGCCAAGCGCCGCATTTTCGCGCGCCTGCCCGACCGACTTTTTCGACGCATCGACATGCGTCACCGACGCGCCCGCGGCCGCGAGCGCCTGGCTGCCGACGCCGGTATAGCCGAACAGGTTGAGGAACGCCGGATCGGGCTTGTCGGCGATACGCTCACGCAGCCAGTCCCACACCGGCGCCATGTCGGGAAAGAAGCCCAGATGCCGGAACGGCGTGCACGACGCTGTAAAGCGCGTTTCGCGCCAGGCGAGCGGCCAGCCCTCGGCCGGCACGGGCTTGTTATAATACCAGCGGCCGCCGCCATCGTCGTCCGAAGCGGGAATGAACTCGCCATCGGCAGCCGCCCATTCGCTTTCGGGTAGCGCGGGCGCCCACATCGCCTGCGGTTCAGGCCGGATGAAGCGATAGCGGCCATAGCGTTCGAGCTTGCGCCCGTTCCCGCTGTCGACCAGCCCATAATCGTCCCACGACTCGCCGACGAGCGTAACGAGCGGCAGCAAGTCAGCCACGCGCCGCTTCCGCGAGGATGAAGGCCTTGACCGCGTCATAGTCGCCGGGGAGCTTCGTATAACGTTCCTCGCGCTCGAACAGATTGCCGAGCCGCGCAGGCAGCGGCGGACGCACGCCGGTGGCGCGCTCGACCGCCTCGCGGAACTTTGCAGGATGCGCGGTGGCGAGCGTGACGACCGGAATGTCGGCATCGATCTCCAGCGTGCGCGCCGCGGCGAGCCCGACCGCGCTGTGCGGGTCGATGATCTGCCCCCCGCGCTCCTGCGCCCAGCGCAGCGCAAGCGCCATCGCGTCGCCGTCGATGCTGGCACTCGAAAACAGGCCCCGCGCGCCGGCCAGCATGTCGGCGGGAATCGTCATCGCGCGTTCGGCATCGAACTCGCCCATCATCGCGGTGATCGCGGCGCCGTCACGCCCCGCTAGGTCGAAGAGCAACCGCTCGAAATTGCTGCTGACCTGAATGTCCATGCTCGGCGTCGCGGTCGGCGTCACCGTGTCCGCACTGTAATCGCCGCCGGTGAGCGCGCGGTGGAGGATGTCGTTGACGTTGGTCGCGACAACCAGCCGCGCGATCGGCAGCCCCATCTGCGCCGCGACGTAGCCGGCGAACACATCGCCGAAATTGCCCGTCGGCACAGAGAAGGCAACCGCGCGGTCGGGCCCGCCGAGGCGGACGGCCGCGTAGAAATAATAGACGACCTGCGCCATCAGCCGCGCCCAGTTGATGCTGTTCACCGCGGACAGCGCCACTTGGCCCCGCGCTTCTTCATCGCCGAACAGCCGCTTCACCATCGCCTGCGCATCGTCGAAGCTGCCGTCGATCGCGATATTGTGGACGTTCGGCGCGAGCACGGTCGTCATCTGGCGGCGCTGGACGTCGCTGACGCGGCCTTCGGGGTGGAGCATGAAGATGCGGATATGCTCGCGCCCGGCGACCGCCTCGATCGCTGCGGACCCCGTATCGCCCGAGGTCGCGCCGACGATAGTGATGTCGGTATCGCCGCCTGCCAGGAATGTCTCGAAGAGCTGGCCGAGCAATTGCAGCGCGACATCCTTGAACGCCAGCGTCGGCCCATGGAACAGCTCGAGCAGCCAGTGGCGATGGTCGAGCTGGACGAGCGGCGTCACCGCGTCGTGGCTGAAGCGGCCATAGGCAGCCTTGCACAGCGCGCGCAGTTCGTCTTCGCTCAGCGAGCCCGCGACGAACGGCGCCATCACGCGCACCGCGGTTTCGACATAATCGAGCCCGGCGAGCGCGCGAATCTCGTCGCGGCTCAGCTGCGGCCATTTCGCCGGCACATAGAGGCCCCCGTCGCCGGCGAGCCCCGCGAGCGTCGCGGCACGAAAGTCGAGGGTCGGCGCAGAGCCGCGGGTGCTGATATATTCCATGGCGGCCCAGCGCCTAGAGCGATTTCAAGCGAAATGGAACATTTCGCGGCCCGGAAATCGAGGAAAAATATCTTCGGGAGAGGCTCAAGGCCGCAAGCGGCGACGAACGGCCAAAATATAGATGACCAGCGCCGCGGCGGCGAAGAGGAACCATTGCACCGCATAGGCGAGATGGTTGTTCGGCGTATCGTCGGCCGAGGGCACCCCGCTCGCGCGCAAATTCGCGACAGGCGCATCGGCGACGAGCATTGCACGCGCGGGCACCGCCTTGCCCGTCAGGCGCGCGATCACCGTCGGCTGCTCGGGTCCAGGGACGATCGTCCCCTGCACCGTGCCGCCTTTCCATTCGGGCGGCGTGAAATCGTCGCCGATCCCGACATCGACGAGCACCCCCGGCCCTTCAGCGCCGGTGCGGCAGTCGGCGATCATGCGGATACCGGACTTCCCCTTGCGGTCGGTGCCGCTGCGCGGATCCCAGCGCACCGGATCGAGGCAGACGACGCTGCTCTTGCGATACAGCATCTCATCGGGAACCGGCGGCAGTTCGGGATAGGTCACGAGCGACGACATCGCCATGTTGCGCTGGTAAAGCCCGATCAGCGCCTCCTTCTCGCTCTTGCGCTGGAGCTGCCAGACGCCGAGCGCGATCATCACCGCAACCGCCGCGAGCACGAGCAGCGTCGGGATCAGCGGCCAGCGCGACACAGGCACGGGGGCGTTCGCGGGAGCGGCGGGATCAGTCATTTTCGTCCTCCACCTGGCGGCCTTCGCCAGCCTGGCGCTGATGCTCGCTCGCGAGCAACGCGGCCTTTCCCACGCGCAGGCCGTAAACGACCGCGGCGGCGGTCAGCGGCACCCACAAGAGCACATGCACCCAGAAAGGCGGCCGGACCAGCGCATCGAGCGTCAACGCGATCGCGATCAGCAACGCGCCGATGATCAGCGTCAGGAACGCCGCGGGCCCGTCGCCGACATTATAGCGACCGAAATCGAGCGCACAGACGCGGCAGTGCGGCGCGAACTTCACCGGCCCCTCGAACAATGTCTGCGCCCCGCATTGCGGGCAGAGACCGAAAAGGGCAGCGCGCCAGACCGGCGGCTGCCCTTTTTGCGGTTGGTTGTCGGTGGACAATTTAGTGCGCGGCGACCGGCGCGCCCCAGCCGCCCCAGACATAGACGATGATGAAGAGGAACAGCCACACGACGTCGACGAAGTGCCAGTACCACGCCGCGGCTTCGAATCCGAAATGCTGCTGCGGGGTGAAATGGCCCTTATAGGTGCGCACGAGGCAGACGATCAGGAAGATCGTGCCGACGAGCACGTGGAAGCCGTGGAAGCCGGTGGCCATATAGAAGGCCGAGCTGTAATTGCTCTGCCCGAAACCGAAGGGCGCATGCATATATTCATAGGCCTGGATCGCCGAGAAAACGGCGCCGAGGATGATCGTCAGCCACAGACCTTTCTTCAACCCTTCGCGGTCGCCGTGGATCAGCGAATGGTGCGCCCAGGTGATCGTCGTGCCCGAGCAGAGCAGGATCAGCGTGTTGAGCAAGGGCAGCGAGAAGGCGTCGATGACTTCGATGCCCTTCGGCGGCCACATGGTGATCGCGTCGGCGCCATCCTGGCCGAACAACGAGGTGACCGCGCCTTCGGCATATTCGATCGGAACCGGGAAGAGCGAAAAGTCGAACCACGCCCAGAACCAGCCGACGAAGAACATCACTTCGGACGCGATGAACAGGATCATGCCGTAACGCAGGTGCAACTGGACGACCGGGGTATGGTCGCCGGCATGCGCTTCGTTGATGACGTCCGACCACCAGCTGAAGAATGTCGCGATCACGCCCATGAAGCCAAGGCCGAGAACCCATTTCCCGACGCCGCCGAAATGGTCGGCGTGCATCGCCATCACCAGACCGAAGAACATCGTCAGCGCCGCGACCGAGCCGATGAGCGGCCAGACGCTGGGATTTACGAGGTGATAGTCATGATGTTTGGCACCGGCCATGTCACAATTCCCGTTTTTGCTGCCCCAGCATGACGATTCCCCATCATCTGCCGGCCCTTTGTTAGACTCTTGTTCGCGGCCTTAGCTCGCCTTTTTACCCTCGTCTACAGGGTGAAAGGTATAGCTTAAGGTGATTTCCTGCACGTCGCGCGCGTCGGGGTCGTCCTTGATCTTCGGATCGACGAAGAACAGCACCGGCATGCGCATCTGTTGCCCCGGCTCCAGCCGTTGCTGGGTGAAGCAGAAGCACTGGATCTTGGTGAAATACTGGCCCGCCTGCGTCGGCGTGACGTTGAAGCTCGCGGTCCCGACCACCGGCTGGGCCGAATTATTCTCGGCGATGAAGATCGCCATGTCGCGCGCGCCGATGCTGACCGTATCGGTCGGATGCTCGGGATAGAATTTCCACGGCAGGTTCGGCGAGACGTTGGCGTCGAAGCGCACGGAAATGGTGTCCGACAGGATCTTCGGTTCCTCGGCCGCGGCGACGGGGTCGTAACGCTGCGTCGTGCCGCCGAAACCGGTCACGCGGCAAAAGAGATTGTAGAGCGGCACCGCCGCGAAGCCGAGGCCCACCATCGCCAGCGCGAGCAGCGCGGCGAGGCTGGCGGTCTTCGCGTTGGGGGACATGCGGGCGATCATGCGAAAATCTGCATCTTGGCGATGGTGATGAAGAAAAAGAGGATCGCGAGCGCGCCGAGCATCCACGCCATCATGTTGGCGCGGCTGCGCTGGCGGCGCCGATATTCGGCTTCATCGAAGGGCTCGAGATTGGGTTCGTCGGTCATAGCAGCCACCAATGGTCGGCGACGACCGCGCCGAACAGGATGAAAAGATAGGCGATCGAATAAGCGAACAGCCGCTTTTCGGGTTGCATCGTATCACCCTCGCCCGTGCGGCGCGTGCCGACCTGGATCGACAGCAGCACGAAGATGGCCGACAGGATCACTGCGGTCCAGCCGTAAAGCGCGCCGGTGTAACCGAGCGGCCACGGCGCGATCGCGCCGATCGCCATGATGATCGCATAGAAAAGAATCTGGCGCCGCGTCGATTTCTCGCCCGCGACGACGGGCATCATCGGAATGCCCGCGGCGGCATAGTCCGAGCGCACGAACAGCGCGAGCGCCCAGAAATGCGGCGGGGTCCACAGGAAGATGAGCAGGAACAGCAGCACCGGCAGCGGCGCGATGCTGCCCGTCGCGGCGACCCAGCCGATCAACGGCGGAAAGGCGCCCGCCGCACCGCCGATGACGATATTCTGCGGCGTCCGCGGCTTCAGCCACATCGTGTAGACGAAGACATAGAAGAGGATCGAGGCGAGCAGCAGGAGCGTCGCCTGCCAGTTCGATGCGAAGAGCATCAGGAACAGCGAAAAGGCCGCGAGACCGACGCCGAACTGCAGCGCCGTCTGGGGATCGAGACGCCCCGCTGGAAGCGGCCGTCCCGCGGTCCGCTTCATCTTGGCGTCGAGCCCCGCCTCATACCATTGATTGAGCGCGCCCGACGCCCCTGCCCCCAGCGCGATCGCGAGGATCGACGCGAAAGCGAGCACCGGATGCACCGCGCCCGGCGCCGCAAGCAGCCCGCACAGGGCGGTGAACACCACCAGCGACATGACGCGCGGCTTGGTCAGCGCAAACAGGTCGCGCCAGTCGGCGGGTAAGGCCGTTTCGCCGTGGGTCAGGCTCTGCGCCATGGTCACTCCGGCCATCAGGGAAACGCCCCCCGCCGATTTTCAGCAGGGGGCATAACCGATCAGGCGATACGCGGCAGTTCGTTGAACTGGTGGAACGGCGGCGGGCTCGACAGCGTCCATTCGAGCGTCGTCGCGCCTTCGCCCCACGGATTGTCGGCGGCCTGCTTGCCCGCGAACAGTGAGTAGAGGATGTTCGCGAAGAAGATCAGCACGCCCACGCCCATGATCACATAACCATAGGACGAGATCAGGTGCCAGAAGGCATAGGCTTCCGCATAGTCGGGATAACGGCGCGGCATGCCCTGCTGGCCCAGGAAATGCTGGGGGAAGAACAGGACGTTCACGCCGATGAAGAAGATCCAGAAGTGCAGCTGCCCCAGGAACTCGCTGTACATCCGGCCCGACATCTTGGGGAACCAGTAATAGAAGCCGGCGAAGAGCGAGAAGACCGCGCCCAGCGACAGCACATAGTGAAAGTGCGCAACGACATAATAGGTGTCGTGCAGGTTGGTGTCGACGCCGCCGTTGGCGAGCACGACGCCGGTCACGCCGCCGACGGTGAACATGAAGATGAAGCCCAGGGACCAGACCATCGGGGTCTTGAAGCTCATCGAGCCGCCCCACATGGTCGCGATCCAGCTGAAGATCTTGATGCCCGTCGGGACCGCGATGACCATCGTCGCTGCGGTGAAATACATCTTCAGGTTCACGCTCATGCCGACCGTGAACATGTGGTGCGCCCACACGATGAAGCCGACGACGCCGATCGCGACCATGGCGTAGGCCATGCCGAGATAGCCGAACACCGGCTTGCGGCTGAAGGTCGAGATGATCTGGCTGACGATGCCGAAGCCCGGCAGGATCATGATATACACTTCGGGGTGGCCGAAGAACCAGAAGAGATGCTGGTAGAGGACGGGATCGCCGCCGCCGGCCGCATCATAGAAGGTGGTGCCGAAGTTGCGGTCGGTCAGCAGCATCGTGATCGCCGCGGCGAGCACCGGCAGCGCGAGCAGCAGCAGGAAGGCGGTGACGAGCACCGACCACACGAACAGCGGCATCTTGTGCAGCGTCATGCCCGGTGCGCGCATGTTGAAGATGGTGGTGATGAAGTTGATCGCGCCGAGGATCGATGCCGCGCCCGCAAGGTGGAGCGAGAAGATCGCCATGTCGACCGCGGGTCCTGCCGAGCCGCTGGTCGACAACGGAGCATAGACCGTCCAGCCGGTGCCGGCGCCAAGTCCGCTGCCGCCCGGAACGAACATCGACCCGACGAGCATGACGAACGCGACGGCGGTCAGCCAGAAGGAGACGTTGTTCATGCGCGGGAACGCCATGTCGGGCGCGCCGATCATCAACGGTACGAACCAGTTGCCGAAGCCGCCGATCATCGCGGGCATGACCATGAAGAACACCATGATCAGGCCGTGCGCGGTGATCATCACGTTCCAGAAATGCTTGGCCTGTACCTCGCCCGCCGATGCGTCGAAGAATTGCGCCCAGCCGGTCAGGTGCTGGATGCCGGGTTCCGCCAGCTCCCAGCGCATCATGCCCGAAAGCACCCCGCCGACGATGCCGGCGATGATCGCGAAGATCAGATAGAGGGTGCCGATGTCCTTGTGGTTCGTCGACATGAACCAGCGGACGAAAAAGCCCGGCGTGTCGTGGTCGTCATGCGCGTGATCGGCATGGCCGTGCGCGGGTGCAGTCGCTGCGATATCGGTCATCTGTCGGACCCCTTGTTAATTCTTGGCGGCCGGCGCGGCGGCGGGAGCCGCTGCGGGCGCAGCTTCGGTCGTGGTGGCGGCGGGCGCCGCGGCCGGCGCAACAGCCGGCGCTGTCGTGGTCGCGGCGGGCGCGGCTGCGGGCGCCGCGGCAACCGGCCCCGCGGGGTTGCCGCCCTTCGAGCGGACCCACGCTTCCCACTTGTCGACCGGGAGAACTTCGACGGCGATCGGCATATAGCCGTGATCGACGCCGCACAGTTCCGAACATTGGCCGTAATAGACGCCGACCTTGTTCGCGGTGAAGGTCGTTTCGTTGGCGCGGCCGGGGACCGCGTCCATCTTGGTCCAGAAGGCGGGAACCGCAAAGCTGTGGATCACGTCGGCGCCGGTGATGATCAGCTTCACCTGGCGGCCGACGGGAACGACCATGCGGTTGTCGACGGCGAGGTGATAGGGCTCGCCCGCCGCTTCGGCCTTGTCCTTGGGCAGGATCTTCGAGACATATTCGCCGATCCCCTGGTCGGGATAGGCATAGCCCCAATACCATTGATAGCCGGTGACCTTGATCGTCAGCGCGTCCTTCTTGGGCGGTTCATATTGCGCCGCGAGCAGGCGGATCGACGGCACCGCGATCACCGCGAGGATCAGCACCGGAATCGCGGTCCAGATGATTTCGATGAAGGTGTTGTGCGTCGTCTTCGACGGCACCGGGTTCGCCTTGGCGCGATAACGGAACACGACCCAGAGCAGCAGGCCGAGGACGATCAGAGTGATCACCGTGATGACGGGCAGCAGGATGACATGGTTGAAGAAATAGGCCTGCTCGCCGATCGGGCTGACCTGCGGCTGGAAATCGATGCCCGCATCGACCGGCTGGCCGACACCCGGGGTCGGCTTCATCGGTACATAGGTGGCATCGCCCGCCGGAGCCGCGACGGTCGTCGCCGCCGGAGCGGCCGCATCGGTCGCGACCGGAGCTGGATTCGCCGGAGCCGTTGCGGCGGGCGCTTCGGCCGGCGCCGCAGCCGGCGTGGCCGGCGCTTGGGCATGACCGGCGCCCACCGCGCCGAGCGACAAAACCGCCGCAATTACAAGGGTTTTCAAGCTCTTCATAAGGATAGTGCCGCCCGTTGCCTGTTGTATTTATGATGCCCCAGCCTGCCCTTCCCCGCTGCCGGACATGCGCCCGCGCAGCCATCGGACAGGCTGAATCTCGCGGGCGCTATAGACCCGCTTGCCGCTTGCCTCAAGCATCTCTAACACTATTTTGCGGCTGGCAAATCTTCGCCGCTTAAACCCGCTCGCCCGCCATGGGCGGCGCACAGGACAAAAGAATAATCCTTCATGACCGACGATGAAATCCTGGCCGAATTCCGTGCCGCCGAGGCCCTGCTTCAGGGCCATTTCCTTCTCTCCTCCGGCCGCCACAGCGAATATTATCTCCAGTGCGCGCGCGTGCTGATGGATACCGAACGCGCCGGCCGGCTCGCCACCGCGCTCGCCGCAAAGCTGCCGCGCGACCTTCGCCAGGCGATCGACATCGTCGTCTCACCCGCGATGGGCGGCGTCATTATCGGCCACGAAATGGGCCGCGCGCTCGGCAAGCCCGCGATCTTCGTCGAGCGCCCGACCGGCACCTTCGAACTGCGCCGCGGCTTCGCGATCGATCCCGGCGCGAAGGTGCTGATGGTCGAGGACGTCGTCACCACCGGCCTCTCGTCGCGCGAAGCGATGGAGGCGGTGCGCGCGGCGGGCGGCGAGGTGATCGCCGAAGCCGCGCTCGTCGACCGATCTGCGGGCAGCGTCGATCTCGGCGTGCCCTTCTATCCGCTCGTCGCGATCAACTTCCCGACCTATGCCGAGGACGAACTGCCCGAGACGCTCGCCGCGACCGAGGCGGTGAAGCCCGGCAGCCGGAGCAAGGCGGCTTGACCAGCCCTGCTTCCTCGCGCTTGCGGCTCGGCGTCAACATCGACCATGTCGCGACGATCCGCAACGCGCGCGGGGGCGAGCATCCCGATCCGGTGCGCGCGGCGGAGATCGTCGCCGCGGTCGGCGGCGACGGCATCACCGCGCATCTGCGCGAGGACCGGCGCCATATCCGCGACGACGATCTCGCGCGCATTCAGGCCGCGACCGACCTGCCGCTCAATCTCGAAATGGCGGCGACCGACGAGATGCTCGAGATCGCGCTGCGCCACAAACCGCACGCCGCGTGCATCGTCCCCGAAAAGCGCGAGGAGCGCACGACCGAGGGAGGCCTCGACGCCGCGGGCCAGCACAACCACCTCGCCCCCATCGTCACGCGTCTCAACGACGCGGGCATCCGCGTCAGCCTGTTCATCGAGCCCGACCCGCGGCAGATCGAGGCCGCGATGCGCCTCCGCGCGCCCGTGGTCGAATTCCACACCGGCCGCTACGCGCATGTCGAGGGCGAGGAGCGCGCCGCCGAACTCCGCCGCCTCGCCGACGCCGCCGCGCTCGCGTGGAAGAACGGCATCGAACCCCACGCCGGCCACGGCCTGACCTATGACAATGTCGTCCCGGTCGCCGCGATCCCGCAGCTCGCCGAACTCAACATCGGCCATTATCTGATCGGCGAGGCGATCTTTACCGGGCTCGAAGATGCGGTGCGCCGGATGCGCGCGCTGATGGACGAGGCGCGAGGGTGAGTGTGAGTGTGAGAAATAACCGTCGCCCCCGCGAAGGCGGGGGCCGTTGTCGGCTTGTCACGACAGCATGGTTCAAGGCTGACAGCGGCCCCCGCTTTCGCGGGGGCGACGGCCTGTCGGGGCCGTCATGATCATCGGCCTCGGCTCCGACCTCTGCAATATCGAGCGCATCCAGAATTCGCTCGACCGTTTCGGCGAGCGGTTCGAAAAGCGCGTTTTCACCGATGTCGAGCGCGCGAAGGCGGCGCGGCGGCCCTTCACCCGCGCGGGAACCTTTGCCAAGCGTTTCGCCGCCAAGGAGGCTTTCTCCAAGGCGGTGGGCACCGGCTTCAAGCGCGGCGTGTTCATGAAGGACATCGGCGTCGTCAACGCGCCATCGGGCGCGCCGACGCTCGCACTGACCGGCGGCGCGGCCGAACGGCTGGCTCAGATGGTCCCCGCGGGCCATAGCGCGCATATCCACCTGACGCTGACCGACGATCATCCCTGGGCGCAGGCGTTCGTCATCATCGAAGCAATCAAGGACTGATATTTTCATGGCGAAGCGCGGCTCGAAAAGCGGGACAAAGGACAATGAAGGCTGGGGCAAGCTGATCCGCGATGTCGTGGTGATATTGCTGCTCGTGCTGGGCATCCACAGCTGCGTCGCCAAGCCCTTCTATATCCCGTCCGATTCGATGATGCCGGTGCTGCGCAACGGTGACCGGCTGATCGTCAGCAAATATCCCTATGGCTGGTCCTATTCGTCGGTCAGTTTCCACCTCGCGCCCAAGGTCGAGGGGCGGATATTCGGCAAGCTGCCGCAGCGCGGCGACGTCGTCGTGCTCGAACATCCGGTGACGCGCATCGACTATATCAAGCGCGTCATCGGCCTCCCCGGCGATACGATCGAGCTTCGCAACGGCGAACTCAGCATCAACGGCAAGCCGGTGAAGCGCGAGGTTCAGCCGATGCTCGCAATCCCGGTCGATCCCAACCTTCCCGGTCCCGACAGCAGCCTGTTCCGCTTCGTGAGTCGCGACGCGGGCGGCAGGTCAGTGCTCGAACTGCCGATCGTCCGCGAAACGCTCCCCGGCGGCGCGACCTTCGACACGATCGACATGGGTCCCGGCTATGCGACCGACGATTATGGTCCCGTCACGGTGCTTGCGAACCATCTGTTCCTGATGGGCGACAACCGCGACGGCAGCGCCGACAGCCGCGTCGACACCAGCCAGAAGGGGCTCGGCGGCCCCGTTCCCTTCGACGCGATCGCCGGGCGTGCGGAGATCATCAGCTTTTCGACCGACGGAACCGCCGAATGGTATAATCCCTTGAGCTGGTTTGGCGCGCTCCGATCGGGCCGCGCGGGAACCGATCTGCGCCCGGAACGTCAAGGCGAATAGGACAACAGGGAGCAACCATGGCGGCGACACGAAAACCGGCGGCCACGCGCACCGCCGCCTCTGCCGCCGCCAAGGCCGAGGCGCACCGCGAAGCCCCCGGCCCCACCGAAATCCGCAGCCAGCTCGTCCGCGCCGAACTTCTGAAGGCGGGTGTCTGGCTCGGCCTTGCCTTGCTCATCGGCGTGTGCATCGTGCTCATCCAGCCAATCCTGCTGATTTTTGCCGGCATCGTAATGGCATCGATGCTCGACGGCGGCACCCGGCTGCTCGGCCGCGTGCTGCCGATCGCGCGCGGCTGGCGCCTGCTCATCGTCTGCCTCTCGCTCCTTGCTTTCCTGGGTTGGACGATCCTCTTCGCGGGGTCGCAGATCGCCGATCAGGCCGCGACGCTGCAAACCGTCGTCATGGCGCAGGTCGAACGCATCGCCGCCTGGGCGAGCGACCATGGTATGGGCAGCTTCCAGCTCGATACCAAGACAATTACCGAAAATATCGCCGGCACCGTCGGCCGCGTCACCGCCGCGGTCGGCACCGTGCTCGGCGGCCTCACCAGCCTCGTCATGATCGTCGTTCTCGGCATTTTCATCGCGATCGAACCGCGCCTCTACGAGCGCGGCGTCGCATGGATGCTGCCGATGAAGTCGCGCGAGAATTTCTATA
Source organism: Sphingopyxis sp. PAMC25046 (assembly GCF_004795895.1). Lineage (NCBI taxonomy): Bacteria > Pseudomonadati > Pseudomonadota > Alphaproteobacteria > Sphingomonadales > Sphingopyxidaceae > Sphingopyxis > Sphingopyxis sp. PAMC25046. The sequence goes on along the minus strand of NZ_CP039250.1, from coordinate 1,722,098 downwards.
TCACCACCGCGCGCATGGGCTTCACGCTCCGCCGCCTGATGGCGGGCCGCCTGCTCGGCATGCTCGTCGAGGGGATCGGAACCTGGCTCGCCTGCCTTGCCGTCGGTATCCCGATGGCGGCGTTGATGGGCCTCCTGACCGGCCTCCTCGCCTTCATTCCCAACATCGGTGCGATCGTATCGGGTGTGCTGCTTGTGCTCGTCGGCTTTTCGGCGGGGACCGATACCGGGCTATGGGCGATCGCCATCTATTTCGTCGTGCAGACGGTCGACGGCTACCTGATCGTCCCGATGGTCGCGAAAAAGACCGTCGACCTCGCCCCCGCGCTCGTGCTCGGCGCGCAGATCCTCTTCGGCACGCTGCTCGGACTGATGGGCTTGTTCCTCGCCGATCCGATCGTCGCGATGATCAAGGTCGCGCTCGAACGCGAGGCCGAGCGTAACGCCGGCGCGGCCGATACGAAAACGGCGGCAGGCACCTAGCCCGCCGCCGCTTCATTTTCCCCGACCGCGGCCTTACGGCTGCGGCGCACCGGGCGGCGGGCCGGCCGGACCGCCGGGAGCGCCCTGCATCATCTGTTGCTGCTGCATCTGCTGCATCTGCTGCTGCATCGCGCGAACTTCGGCTTCCGAACGGAAGTCGAGCAAGGTGACGGCGAAGTGCAGCGTGCTGTTCGCGGGGATCGGCCCGACGGCGCGGTCGCCATAGCCGAGCTGCGGCGGGATGCTGATCTTGTATTCGCCGCCCTTCTGCATCCGCGTCAGCGCCTCGGAAAAGCCCGGGACGACCTGCGCAACCTGCATCGGTGCCTGTTCGTTGGAATCGAAAACAGTGCCGTCGTCGAGCTTGCCTTCATATTTGACCAGCACGACGTCGGCCTTCGTCGGGCTCGGCCCGGTACCGACCTTGACGACCTCGAACCCGATGCGCGGGGTCATATGCCAGGCAAAAGCCGCGCCCGCGACCAGCAGCGCGGCGAGGCCGAACCACATCAGCCACAGCCCGCCCTTGCTCACCGGGCGCAATGGAACCGTCGTTACGCTCATCTTGGCTAATCCTTCCGCTGCCCCGGCCGGGGCGAAAATGCTGGCGAGCCTATAGGCGGTGCGACGCGCGGCGGTCCAGAGGCAATTGAGCATCAGAAGCGCACGCAAGAGAATGTCCGCATTGGGTGGTGAGCTGTCGTTGCTCTCCTCCACTTCCGTCATCCCGGGTTTGACCCGGGATCCCGCTTTTTTGGAGCGCCGACCGGTCTTCGGCATCAAGCGGGACCCCGGATCAAGTCCGGGGTGACGAATAAAGAGACGGCTACAATCGGTCGCTTCCCGCCACCTCGCTCTGCACAAACGAAAAAGGGCGCCGCGTTGCCGCAGCGCCCCTTTCACGAACGGGATCCCGAACGGGAGACGGTCTTACTTGATACCGTCGCGCTCCATCCGCTTGCGCTCCATCTTGCGGGCGCGGCGGACGGCGGCGGCGTGCTCGCGCGCGCGCTTTTCGCTGGGCTTCTCGTAATGACGGCGCAGCTTCATTTCGCGATACACGCCCTCACGCTGCAGCTTCTTCTTGAGCGCGCGAAGGGCCTGGTCGACATTATTGTCGCGAACGATGATCTGCATACGCCGTGTCGTCTCCTGTTCGTCAAAACGGTTCGGGCCACCGGTGCGTCCGGTCCGCCGTAAACCGCCGATATTCGGGCAATAAAAAGAGCGCCGCGAAAGCGCGACGTTCCGATGCTGCGCCAACTAAAGGGATTCGCGCCGAAATGCAAGCCCAAAGGCGGTGAACCGCGCCCGCCGCGCCATCGGGCCGCCCCACCCTCCCCGGGATTGTGCCGCGCCCCATCCTTATGGCATAGGTAGCAGGACGAAACTAACATCATAATGAGGGACAGGCCATGGCGACCCAGCTCAAGCGCAACAGCAAATATAGCGAAGCCGAATGGACGGCGCGGCAGGAACTTGCCGCCTGCTACCGCATCTTCGCGATGATGGGCTGGGACGAAATGATCTTCAACCACATCACGGTAAAGGTCCCCGACGAGGATGGCGCCTTTCTGATCAACCCCTATGGCATGCACTTCAGCGAGGTCACTGCGTCGAGCCTGATCAAGATCGACATCGACGGCAACAAGCTCGACGAGGACAATCCCTGGCACGTCAACAAGGCGGGCTTCGTCCAGCACAGCCTGTTCCACCGTGTGCTGCCCGACGCGCATGCGATCATCCACACGCACACGACCGCGACGATGGCGGTCTGCGGGCTCGAAGGCGGGCTCCAGCCGACCAATTTCTATGCGTGCAACTTCATGGGCCAGCTCGCCTATCACGACTTCGAGGGCGTGACGGTGCGCGAGGAAGAAGGCGAACGCCTGGTCAAAAACCTCGGCGACAAGCGCATCCTGATGCTGCGCAACCATGGCCCCGTCGTGATGGGCAAGTCGCTGACCGACGCCTTCATCAAATATTGGGCGCTGCAGCGCGCGTGCGAGATCCAGCTCGCGACGATGAGCATGGGCAAGCCGGTCCTCGTCGACGAGGAAGTGATCAAGGTTCATCAGCGCGACCTTTATATGGCGGCCATCCCCGGCCAGTCGGGCAAGGCCGAATTCGACGCGATGGTGCGCAAGGTCGACAAGATCGACACGAGCTGGCGTGACTAATCCGCTCGCTGCGCTAACAGGGGCGGCATGACGCGATTCTCGGTCAACGACCGCCCGGTCGAATATCGCATGGCCCCCGAAACGCCCCTCTTGTGGGCGCTGCGCGACGCGTCGAACCTGACGGGGACCAAATATGGCTGCGGCACCGGGGATTGCGGCGCCTGCACCGTCGATATCGACGGCGAGGCGATTCGCAGCTGCCTCGTCACGATTGCCGAATGCGAAGGCCGTTTCGTCACGACGATCGAGGGCCTGTCGCGCGACCGCAGCCACCCGGTGCAGCAAGCGTGGGTCGCCGAGCAGGTGCCGCAATGCGGTTTCTGCCAGTCGGGGATGATCATGTCGGCGGCGGCGCTGCTGCGCGCCAACAACAATCCGAGCGATGCCGAGATCGACGCCGCGATGACGGGCATCTGCCGCTGCGGCACCTATCCGCGCATCCGCACCGCGATCCGCCTCGCCGGCCGCGTGATCCGCGGCGAGGAACGCATCGCCGCCGCCCCGCCCCCGGGCATCCGTCCCGAGGACGCCGCGCGCGCCGTGCCCGCACTGCGCCCGCCGCGCGGTAGCTGAACGCACCCGTTCATCTAGCTGAACCGGAGGCAACGGTGTGGTCAGCCATCGATCATCTTGCCAATGGTAAGAATCGATTCATCATCCCGGCTGGCGTCTCCAGCAAACGGGACATGAGTTGGAGAATGGCGAGATGAAGAAGATGTTCGGAGGGTTGCTGATCGCAGCGACGATCCTGACCCCCATTGCCCCGGCGGCCGCGCAGGCGTCTGGCGAGAGGGTCCAGATCGCGCAGCGCGGCGACCGTGGCGACCGGGGCCCGCGCGGCCCCGAAGTGCGGCGCGGCGGCAATCGCGGCGGCGAAGCCCGTCCGCAGCGCCAGCGCAGCGAAATGCGTCAGAGCAGCAATGATCAGCAGCGTCAGGCGCAACGCCAGCAGTGGCGCCAGCGCGGCGATAATGAGCAGCAGCGTCAGGCTCAGCGCCAGCGCAGCGGAATCTACGACCGCAACAATGACGGCCGCATCGATCGCCGGTGGGACCGTAACCGCAACGGCCAGGTCGATCGGCGGTACGACCGCAACGATAATAATCGCGTCGACCGGCGTTACGACCGCAATCGCAACGGCGACCTCGACCGCCGCTGGGATCGCAACAACAACAACCGCATCGACCAGCGCGACCGGCGTTACGATCGCAACCGCGACGGCCGGATCGATCGTCGGTACGACCGCAACAACAATGACCGCGTAGACCGGCGCTATCGCGACGGCCGCCACGACCGCTACGATCGCAATCACAGCCGCTGGAACCGCGAATGGCGCAGCGACCGCCGCTACGACTGGCGCAGCTATCGCGACCGGAACCGCAGCTATTACCGCATGCCGCGCTATTACAACCCGTATCGCGGCTATGGCTATACGCGCTTCAGCATCGGCTTCACGCTCGGCTCGCTCTTCTACGGCCAGCGCTACTGGATCAACGATCCGGGCTATTACCGCCTGCCGCCCGCCTATGGGGGCTATCGCTGGATCCGCTATTATGACGACGCGCTTCTGGTCGATACCTATTCGGGCGAAGTGGTCGACGTGATCTACGATTTCTTCTGGTAATATTCCTTTCGGTTACCCGAAGACAAACTGAGGGGCCGGTTCGCCGGCCCCCTTTTTTTGCATAGCGGCTTTCGACTGATTGCGGACGTTAGTAATAGGCCGCATATAGGGATCATGACACTGGAAACTTGGCAAACAAGGGCGCCTGACCTGATTGCGGAAGTGGTTCTATACCCACTGCACGAGGGTGGCAGAGATAGTGCCATCCTACCCAGCTATGGCTGCCCCTGTTTCGACAAGAAAGAGACCAGTGTCGGAGGATGGACTGCTCGAATGCAACTTGGCGATCGACCTTTCGAGCCAGGAACGAGCCGCCAGGTCGGGTTCGTGTTTCTATCTCCCGAAGGAGCAGAGAAGATGCGTCTCGCGCGAAAGTTCTACCTATGGGAAGGCCGCTTTATCGGCGAAGCATCGGTTACTTCCTAACGACAGCTCTTACCCCAAAGCCGACATTCCTCACCCCCCTTGCCCTCCTCCGCCCGCTCCGCCACGATAGCGCGATCAAACAGGGGAGACTTCATGCTTAAACTGGGAATGGTCGCGGCCGCGGCGCTCGCGCTGCTCGGAACCACCGCACACGCAAAAACCACCGTCATCTATGCGGGCCGCGTCATCACCGACGCCAGCAAGCCCGCGCAGGGCCCCTCGACCATCGTGGTCACCGACGGCCGCATCGCCTCGATCGCCCCCGGCCGCGCCGATGCCCCCGCGGGCGCCGAGATCGTCGACCTCGCCGACAAGACCCTGCTCCCCGGCCTCGTCGACCTCCACGTCCATCTGACCGGCGACCCGGGCGGCGACTATCGCAGCGAAGCCGTCGATCCCGACGAATGGGGCGTGGTCGTCGGCGCAAAGAACGCCGCGACAACCTTGCGCGCGGGCTTCACCACGGTGCGCGAGGCGGGATCGGCGCAATATACCGCCTATGCGCTGCGCCGCGGCACCGCGAACGGCTTTATCGAAGGCCCGCGCATCGTCGCCGCGGGTCCGGCGCTGTCGATCATCGGCGGCCACGGCGACATCACCGGCTTCCGCGAGGATGTTCACGACGTGCTCGATCAGGGCTATACCTGCACCGGGGTGCTCGAATGCGCCGAAAAGGTCCGCAAGGCATCGCGCGCGGGCGCCGACGTCATCAAGATTACCGCGACCGGCGGCGTCCTGTCGCAACAGGCGCGCGGGCTCGAAGGCCATTTCACCAGCGCCGAACTGCAAAGCATCGCCGACACCGCGCACTCGCTGGGCCTCAAGGTCATGGCGCACGCGCATGGCGCGGGCGGCATTACTGCGTCGGCCGCCGCGGGGATCGACAGCATCGAACATGGCACTTTCGCCGACGATACGACGCTGAAAGTGATGAAGGCCAAGGGCACCTATCTCGTCCCCACCCTGATGGCGTTCGAGGGGATCCGCGAACGGCTCGGCAAAGGCATCTATACCCCGACGGTCGAGGACAAGGTGCGCATGACGCTGAACGATGTCGGCAAGGCGGTGACGCGCGCCAAGGCGCTCGGCGTCCCCATCGCCTTCGGCACCGATGCCGGCGTGTTCGAACATGGCCGCAACGGCGGCGAGTTCGCGCTCCTCGTCAAATATGGCCTCACACCCCGCGAAGCGCTCGCCAGCGCGACGACGGTCGCCGCGAAGCTCTTGTCGATGGAAAGCGAGATCGGCCGGATCGCGCCGGGCATGTCGGCCGATATGATCGCGGTCAGCGGCGACCCGCTCGCCGACGTCACGGCGCTCGAAAAGATCGACTGGGTGATGGCGCGCGGCCGCATCGCCGACTGACCGTTGGCCGCCGCGCCCGCGACGCGCATGGTCGTTTGACACGGCCGGGCGCGTCGTCCACTCTTGGGCCTTCGCTCACAGCCAAAGGAGATCGACCCGCCGCCTTGCGGGCATGACGCTATGCGCCAGTTCACGATTGAAAGCCTTTCGACCGCCGATTCCATCCCCTTCCTCGCCGACCTCCCGCCCTGGGCCGAAACGTTGACCGCCCTGGGCCTGCTCGCGCTCCTTGCGTGGACCGGCTACTTCATTGTCAAACATGTGGTGCTGCGCCTCGTGACGCGCTGGCTGCCGCACGAAGGGCTCACCCCGCTTCCCGTCGCCGCCCGCCTCGCCTTCATCGTTCCCGCGCTCATCATATCGAACGGGATTGCGGCTGTGCCGCATCTGCCGCCGGCCGCCGTCACCGTGGTCAGCAATGTCGCCGCGGCCTCGATCATCCTGTTCATCGCGATGGCGATCAGCCGCGCGCTCAGCCTCGGCAACCAGATTTACGACCGCCGCCCCGACGCCGCCAGCCGGCCGATCAAGGGCTATGTCCAGCTCCTGAAGATCATCCTCTACGGCGGCGCGGCGATCCTCATTGTTGCCGCGCTGATGGACCAGTCGCCGGTGCTCCTGCTGTCGGGGATCGGCGCGATGGCCGCGGTGCTGCTGCTGGTGTTCAAGGATACGATCCTGTCGCTCGTCGCCTCGGTCCAGCTAACCTCGAACGACATGCTGCGCGTCGGCGACTGGATCGAAATGCCCGCGCTCAACGCCGACGGCGATGTGATCGACATCGCGCTCCACACGGTCAAGGTGCAGAACTGGGACAAGACGATCACCACCATCCCCACGCACCGGCTGATTTCGGAAAGCTTCAAGAATTGGCGCGGGATGTCCGAATCGGGCGGACGACGGATCAAGCGTTCGATCTTCATAAACCAGAACGGCATCCGCTTCCTGACAACCGAGGAAAAGCAGGCGCTGCGCCGCTTCCAGCTGCTCGACGATTATCTCGGGCACAAACAGGCCGAACTCGGCGAATGGAACGCCGCCGCCGAACGCGCCGGGCGCGATCCCGTCAATATCCGCCGCGTCACCAATATCGGCACGCTCCGCGCCTATATCGTCGAATATCTCCGCGCCAATTCGCATGTCGCCAACGATATGACGTTGATCGTACGCCAGCTCGATCCGACGCCGCAGGGGCTACCTATCGAACTCTATTGCTTCACCAACACCACCGCGTGGAGCGCTTATGAGGATATCCAGTCGGACATCTTCGACCATCTGCTCGCGATCCTGCCCGAATTCGGCCTCCGCCCGTTCCAGGAACCGAGCGGTCTCGATCTGCAGCGCGGCTTGGCGGCCTGATCGCGAAGGGGCGGCATCACGCGGCGCGGCGGACCCGTCCCTGCGCCGGCGCGGCCGCCTTCAGCCCGATCAACGCCTCGATCTCGACTGCCGCGGCGAACTGGACGCCGACGCGGTTGCCCGTCGACCAGCGCGCCTTGGCATCGACCGACTGGCCGGGCCCGAATTCGAGCGTCAGCGGCGTCCCTGTCGGCACGTTCCACAGCCCCTCGATCAGCGCGCCGCGCGACGACATGTTGCGGACGATTGCTTCGTACCGATGTCCGCCGCTGTCGATCTGGATCGTGCGAAAGATCGTGAGCCGCGCCTCGCGCGCGCTCTTGAACCCCTTGGCCTCGACGCGCCCGCCGCCCTCGCGGAGCAGCGCGAGCACTTCGGCGAGGTCCATGGGCTTGCCATAGATATAGCCCTGAACGTGGCTGCACCCAAGCCCGCGGACCAGCGCGAGGTCGTCGTGCGTCTCGACCCCCTCGGCGGTCGTCTCCATATCGAGCGCGGTGGCCAGCCCGACGATCGACGAGATGATCGCCGCGTTCATGCTGTTCTTGTCGGCGGCGCCAAGGACAAAGCTCTGGTCGATCTTGATCTTGTCGAACGGCGCCTTCTTCAGATAGCCGAGCGCCGAATAGCCGGTGCCGAAATCGTCGAGCGCCAGCCGCACGCCGGTGCGCTTCAATTTCTGGAACATCGCCAGATTCTCGGCGCTTTCGTCGAGGAAAACGCCCTCGGTAATCTCGAGTTCGAGCTGTTCGGGCCGGATGCCCGCCGCCGACACCGCATTCACGATCGTCGCGGGCAGCTTTTCGTTGGCGAACTGGCGCGGCGAGACGTTCACCGCGACGCGGTAATCGGGTCCGAGTTCGGCGATCGCGGCGCAGGCCGAGCGGATGATCCACTCGCCGATCGGGACGATCAGGTTCGATTCCTCGGCAATCGGGATGAATTTCGACGGGCTGATCGTGCCCGCGGTCGCATGATGCCAGCGGATCAGCGCCTCGAACCCCGAAATCCGCTCGCTCGCGACGTCGACGATCGGCTGATAGAGCAGTTGCAACTCGTCCTTCGCCAACGCATCGCGCAGCGCATCCTCGATCGCCTTGCGCTCGCTCGCCTGATTGTGCATCGCGTCGGCATAGAAGCGATAGACGCCGCGCCCCGCGTCCTTCGCGGCATAGAGCGCAAGGTCGGCGTTGCGGACCAGCGCGGAGGCGCTCACCCCCTGCCCTTCCGAAACCGCGATGCCGATCGACGATCCGATCCGCACCTGCTCGCCCTCGATCGCGAACGGCTTCGCGAGGCTCAGGATGATCGCATTTGCAATGCCCGCGAGCTTCTCGGGCTGGCTCATCTGCGGCACGACGATCTGAAACTCGTCGCCGCCGAGCCGCCCGACCTGTCCCTTGTCGCCGACGATCTGCGTCAGCCGTCCCGCGACCTGCTGGAGCAGCTGGTCGCCGACCGGATGCCCCAGCGTGTCGTTCACCGCCTTGAACCGGTCGAGATCCATCAGCAGCAGCGCGCACGGTTGCGGCTGGCCGTTGTGGCTCTTCAGCGCGCGTTCGAGCAGATCGGTGATGTGGCGCCGGTTGGCGAGGCCGGTCAGCGTGTCATAGCGCGCGAGCTGGTTGATCTCGCGCTCCGACCTTTTCTGATCGGTCAGGTCGGTGCCGCTGCCACGAAAGCCCTGGAAATTGCCGAATTCGTTGCTGATCGGCTGACCCGAGATCGACCACCAGCGCTCCTCGCCCGGCACCGCCGCCTGCACGGTCAACTCCTTGAACGGCGTGCGAGACGACAGGCTGAACCCCAGCGTGCGCTCCTCGCTCTCGTCCTTGCCGACGCGCTTGCGGATGATGTCGGTAAAGGGGTGGCCTAGCAGATGCGCGAGCGGCCGGTCGAGGCGCGCCGCGACGGTGGGCGAGATATAGACGAGCCGTCCTTCGCGATCGGTTTCCCAGAACCAGCCGCGCCCCGCGCGCTCGAAATCGCGCATCAGGTTGAGCGCGCGCTGCTGGTCGCCGATCGCGAGGCGCGCCGCACGTGTCGCGCGCCGCTGATGGCGGACATCCTCGCGCATCATCGCGATCAGCAGGCCGAGGAAGATGAAACCGGCGACGCCGAACGGCCATGACGCGACCCCGATCGCGCCGCCGAGCACCGTCGCCCCGGCAAAGGTGAAGAAGGCCGGCCGCACGATCGCCGCCGCCGACGCCGCGACCAGCAGCGCCCCGACATGAATCGCGGTGAAGGCGTCGAAATAGCTTCCCCCGTCGGGAACCGCGATCGCGGCGAACATCGCCGCCGCGTTGAGCAATGTGCCAAGGGCGATCAGCGCCATGCACAATATCGCCATCGTCCGCACGCGCTGGTGCGCTATCGGCCGGGGGCGGCGCATCGCCTGCCCGATCACCATCAGCGCGACGTCGCACGGCAGCCCGGCCGCCATCACCAGCCAGTGCGAGAGATGATCAAGGAAACCCGCGGCACCCGGCAGGAAGGCAAAGCTCAGGAACGCGAGGACGCGGCCGATGAGCACATAATGCCACAGCTTCGCGACGCGCATGACTTCGGTGACGAACGCGGGCGAATCGAACAACGACTCGCCCGTCGCCGGATCGCCCGCTCCCGGTCCGATGATGGCCTGCCTTATCCCCAATTTCCCCTCATTCCCGCTTTTGTGATCGCGGTTTTCACTGGCCGGAAGGGGTAACCAAATCCTTACCGCGACGCGTTGATTTCCGCCGATATTGTGCCAAAACGGAAGGGGTTACGTTTCGGTTCGCAACTTGTTATAGATGGGTCATGCCCGCCGTCCGTCTCTTTCCGCCCGACCGCTTTTTCGACCGCGCCGAATGGTCGGCGATCACGCGCGCGTCATCGTGGCGCGGTATCTGGCTGGTGGCGCATGCGTGGATCGTCAGCATCGCACTCGTCGGCCTCGCCGCCTGGTCGCAAAACCCCGCCGCGTGGTTGCTGGCCATCGTCTTCGTCGGCGGGCGCCAACTCGGGCTCGCGATCCTGATGCACGACGCGGCGCATGGCGCGCTGCACCCGAACCGCAAAATCAACAATTTCCTCGGCCAATGGCTGACCGGCGCGGCGGTCGGGTCGGACCTGATCGCCTATCGCACCTATCATCTCCAGCACCATAAATTCACCCAGCAGCCCGAGGACCCCGATCTGTCGCTGTCGAAGCCTTTCCCCACCACGCGCGCCAGCTTGCGCCGCAAGATGCTGCGCGACCTCACCGGGCAGACCTTTTTCAAGCAGCGCATGGCGCAATTCGGCTTCGCCTTCGCTGGCCTCAAGGCGATGCTGCGCGGCGAGCACGCGCAAAAGGGCGGAGCGAGCACAAAGGCCGGAACCCCCTTCAACAAACAGTCGGACGACGGCATGACGTCACCGACGATCGACGCCGCAGGCGCGATGGCGGTAACGCGCGCGGTCGGGCGTTTCCTGATCGTGCAGGCAGTGCTGCTAGGCGCTTCGCTCGCGCTCTATGGCTGGACGCCCTACCTGCTCTGGCTCGCCGGGCTCGCGACGACCTTCCAGCTTTACCTGCGCATCCGCAACATCGCCGAACATGCCTGCACCACCACGGGCAGCGAGGACCCGTTCACCCATGCGCGCACGACCCACGCGGGCTGGCTCGCACGCGCGACGGTTGCTCCATATTGGGTGAATTATCACGCCGAGCATCACCTGTTCATGGGCGTGCCCTGCTATCGCCTGCCAGAGGTCCACGCCGCGCTCGGCCGCGCGGGCAAGCATGATGCGATGACGATCGCGCCGAATTACACCGCGGTACTGCGGCGCGTCACCGCCGCCGGCTGATCAGCCTTCCTGCACGAATCGCGCGCCGGCGCGGTCCTTGACCGTCTTTTCGGGGTCAAAGATCATCCCGTTCATCGCGACATAAACCCCGGGCGGCAGCGTCTGCACCGCCGCCAATGCAAATCCGACGTTGAATTCGGCATCGCTCGCGCGCACCGACGCCGGCTGCATCGCGCCCGTCATCACGATCGTCTTGCCCGCAATCCCGGCCAGCACGCGCCCGGTGACGACCATGGTGTCGGTGCCATGGGTGACGAGGATGCGCGACGCATCGCTCGCCGCCACCGCGGCGCGGATCGCCTCGCGATCGGCATCGTCCAGCTCGAGACTGTCCTTGCGCATCAATTGCGTAACGCGGTGCGCGACATGGACATTATTCTCGCGCAGCATGTCGGGGATCGCCGCGGGACCGATCTGGAACTCGCTCAACGCGTCGAAATAGACCTTGTCGATCGTCCCGCCGGTCGTGAAAATGTCGATGACATCGCTCATGCCAAAGCCTCGGCGATTAGCCGCCGCGTATTGTCGATGCCGAACAGCGCGATGAAGCTCCCCATGCGCGGCCCCGCGCTCGATCCGAGCAGGGTTTCGTAGAGCGCCTTGAACCAATCGCGCAGATTTTCAAAGCCATAGGCCTCATTCTTGCCAATCTCGTAAACGATATTCTGGATGTCGTCGGCCGAGGCATCGGCGGGCAGCGTCGCAAGCTTGTCGTCGAGTTCCTTAAGTGCCGGCCCCTCGCCGCCCTGCGGCTTGCGACGGTTCAGCGTCGGCGCGACATAGTCGCGGTTATACGCCATCGCATTGTCGATCAGCCGGTCGAGTTCGGGATAGGTCGCAGCATCGGCGCCCTCGACATATTGACCGAGGTAGCGCCAGATTTGCTCCTTCGACGCATCGGCGCCCATCACGCCGACGAGGTTGAGCAGCAGCCCAAAGGTCACCGGCAGTTCGGTCGCGGGCACGTCCTGCCCGCGCGCGACATGGACATGGTGCACGGGGTTGCCGAGCTTCTTGTCGGGCTCCTGCGCCGGATAATTGCCGCGCATCTGCAGATATTCGTCGACCGCCTTCGGCACGACGCCGATATGGAGCTGCTTCGCCGCCTTGGGCTCGCGGAACGCGAAGAAGGCGAGGCTTTCTTCGCTGCCATAGCTCAGCCATTCCTCGATCGAGAGACCGTTGCCCTTCGACTTCGAAATCTTCTCGCCCTTCTCGTCGAGGAACATCTCGTAGATCAGCCCCTCGGGCTTGCGCCCGCCGAGCGCCTTGGCGATCTTGCCCGACTGCGTGCCGCTGTCGGTCAGATCCTTGCCATACATTTCGTAATCGACGCCGAGCGCGACCCAGCGCATCGCCCAGTCGACCTTCCACTGCAGCTTCGCGCCGCCGCCAAGGATGCTGTGCGTGATCGTCTCGCCCTCATCCTCGAACGACACGAGGCCGGCATCGGCATCGACGACGGTCACCGGCACCTGCAGCACGATCCCCGACTTGGGGCTGACCGGCAGGATCGGCGAATAGGTCGCGGCGCGCTCGGCGCGCAGCGTCGGCAGCATGATGTCGAGGATGTCCTGATTGTGACGCAGGACATTCTTCAAGGCGTGGTCGAACGCCCCCGACCGGTAACGCTCGGTCGAGCTGACGAATTCATATTCGAAACCGAAACGGTCGAGAAACTCGCGCAGCATCGCATTGTTATGATGCGCGAAACTTTCGAACTTGCCGAACGGATCGGGGATCGCGGTCAGCGGCTTGCCCAGATATTCGCGCAGCATGTCGCCGTTCGGCACATTGTCAGGAACCTTGCGCAGCCCGTCCATATCGTCGCTGAACGCGACCAGCCGCGTCGCCGCACCGCCGGTCAGCGCCTCGTACGCCCGGCGGACCATCGTCGTGCGCAGCACTTCGTTGAACGTGCCGATGTGCGGCAGCCCCGACGGACCATAGCCCGTCTCGAACAGCACGGGATCGCCCCCGGGCTTGCCGCCCGGATAGCGTTTGACCAGCTTGCGCGCTTCCTCGAACGGCCAGGCCTTGGACGTTTGCGCGGGCTCGCGCAGCGAAGGGTGAAGGTGCAAGTCGGTCATGCCGCGCCCATAGCGGCAAGCGGGGTCAAATCGAAAGGCAAAATTGTCCCGGCGCGGCGCAACATCGTTACCGGAAAATTTACCATGCTGCGATAGCGTCCCGGCCATGGACAATTTTCGCCTCCCCGCACCCCGCGGCCACAAGCGCACCCCGGTGTCGATCGACGTCACGGTCAACGGCATCCTCAACTTCGTCGACGGCCGGATCACGGATTTGTCGGAGGGCGGCGCGCGCGTCGACGGGGCGAGCATGCCGGCGCGCTCGCGCTGCGAAATCCATTATGGCGGCGAAGTTACCTACGCCGTCGTCATGTGGTCCGAAGTCGACCGGATGGGCGTGCGCTTCCCGTACGAACTGACGCATGGCGCGCTGTATAACGCGCTCGACCGCGCCCGCGGCGCGGCGCTGGTCGATCCGGCCCAGGTGTTCCTCAACACCCGCCCGGCGACCTTTGGACGTCGCGGATTGAGCTGACCATCAAAAGCGCGGGACCGTCACGTCCGCGCGCTCATTGTCCCAGATCATCGCCATGATCCGCCAGCCGCGATCGGGGTCCTTGAAAAGCTGGATCGAATTGATCCCGCGCCGCTCGGGCTCGGCGTCATCCAGCGAATTGCGCGCCTCATAGGCGCTCCAGACATGCGCGATATTGCCGAACAGGTCGATCCGCCGGCCGATTTCGATCTCATAGAAATCATTGGCCGCGAAAAAGGGCGTCGTGTCGCGCGCATAATCGTCCAACCCCATGCTCCGAAACGTCGCGCGGCCATCGGCGTCGATCCATGTCCGGATCTGCCGCGCCTCGGGGTGAAAGCAATACGTCTGCCGCGACCAGTCACGCGTCCCCTTGGGGCCCGAAATCATCGCATACATCTCGTCTATCACCGCGCCGATCGCATTTTCCTCGCTCATTCGGACCATCCTTTCCCGCTCGACGGCACGACCATCCTGCTTTTCCGTCGCATCGCAAGAAGAAAGCATCGCGGCCGCGCGCCGCCAACCTTGCCGCGTTCGCCTTTTGTCCCTAGCTTGGCGCGATGGCCCCCGACCCGCTTACCCTGCCCGCGATCCATGCGAGCCATATCGGCATCTGGATTGCCGACACGCACGGCCGCGTCCAGCGCGTCGGGCGCGGGGAGGCGATCGCGGCGGTCGCCGCAACCCCGCATGTGTTGCTGAACGCGACGCTGACCGGCGACCGGCTCGGCTATCCCGAACTGTCGGGGCTCGACCTGCTCGAGTTGTTCGCCTTCCTCTATCCCGCGCGCTTCGCGGTGCCGACCCCGGCCGGCCTCGCCGCCGCGGCCGGACTGCCGCCGCCCAAGAGCGAAGACGACGTCGCCGCTTTCCTGCCCCGTGCCGCTGCGGCGATGCTCGCCAGCATCGACAATCCCGATTGGGCGGAACGCGAAGGCGCGTGGCACGGCGTCGAGGCGCTGGCGCGCCAGCGCTGGTCATGGGCGCCGCTCGTCCAGCCGCGCCTCGCCCGCCCCGATGCCGGCGAACGCTGGCTCTTTGCGCGCCTTCCCGAATGGGAAGAGCAATCGCCGCGCGGCGCCCCGCGCCAAGTGGCGATCGATGAAGCCGACGTCGCCGCGCGGCTCGACCGCCTCACCGGCGACGGTGCCGAACGCCGACCGGGCCAGCAGGATTATGCCCGCGCGACCGCTGCGATCTTCGCCCCGCGCGAACGCAAGGATGCGCCGCAAATGCTTGTCGCCGAAGCCGGCACCGGCATCGGCAAGACGCTGGGCTATCTGGCCCCCGCCAAACAATGGATCGACCAGTCGGCGGGTGCGATCTGCATTTCGACTTTCACCAAGGCGCTGCAACGCCAATTGTCGCGCGAGACCGAACGGCTCTATCCCGATGCCGCGACGCACCGCGAAAAAGTCGTCGTGCGCAAGGGGCGGGAGAATTATCTCTGCCTGCTCAACCTCGAAGATGCGCTGCAAGGCGGCTTTTCGGGCCGCGCCGCAATCCTTGCGCAGCTCGTGGCGCGCTGGGCCGCCTACACCCGCGATGGCGATATGGTCGGCGGCGATCTGCCCGGCTGGCTCCCCGCCCTGTTCCGCCGCAACGGCACCACCGCCCTCACCGACCGGCGCGGCGAGTGCATCTATGCCGGCTGCCCGCATTTCCGCAAATGCTTCATCGAACATTCGGCGCGCGCGGCGACGCAGGCCGATATCGTCATCGCCAATCACGCGCTGACGATGGTGCAGGCCGCACGCCCGCGCGACAGCGGCGCGCCTGCGACGCGGCTGATCTTCGACGAAGGTCATCACCTTTGGGACGCCGCCGATTCGATGTTCGCCGCAGCGCTTACCGGACAGGAAGCGGTCGAAATTCGCCGCTGGGTGCTGGGGCCGGAGGGCAAGTCGCGCGGGCGGCGGCGTGGGCTCGCGGCGCGCCTCGCCGATGTCGCCAGCTATGACGAGGCGGGCGACCGCGCAATCCAGGCCGCAATCGCCGCTGCTGCGGAACTGCCGGGCGACGGCTGGCTTGGCCGGCTTTCCGAAAACGAACCATGGGGCGCGATCGAAGCGCTGCTCGTCGCGGTGCGCGCCATGGTCTACGTCCGCGCTGTCGACACGCGGACCGCCGATAGCGGCTATGGCCTTGAAACCGAACTCGCGGATCCCGAACCCGAACTCGTCACCGCCGCGGCGAGCGCGAACGACGCGATCGAGGCGCTGCTGCGCCCGCTGATGGCGCTTGGCAAAAGGCTCGAAGCCTTGACCGAAGATCCGCCCGACTGGCTCGACGGGCAGGCGCGCGCGCGCGTCGATGGCGCGCGGCACAGCCTCGGCACGCGGATCGACACATTGGGCAGCTGGCTGTCGCTGCTCGGACGCGTCGGCGGGCCCGCCGACCCCGATTTCGTCGACTGGCTCGCGGTCGACCGCTACGACGGGCGCGAGTTCGACTGCGGCCTCCACCGCCACTGGCTCGACCCCGCGCGCCCCATTGCCGAGGTGGTTTACCGCCCCGCGCAGGGCGTTCTCGTCACCTCCGCGACCTTGCGCGGCGGCGGGCATGGCAGCGGCGGCTGGACCGACGCCGATATCCGCACTGGCGCGCGCCACATGGACGGCGGCGTCCAGCATTTCGCGGTCCCCAGCCCGTTCGATTATGCGCGCCAGTCCGAAGTGCTGATCGTCACCGACATCGCGCGCGGCGACCTGCCCGCGCTGGCCGGCGCCTACAGCCGGCTGATCGAGGCCGCGGGCGGCGGCGCGCTCGGACTGTTCAGCGCGATCCGGCGGCTGCGTATCGTCCATTCGCGTATCGCCGACCGGCTCGCCCGCGCCGGGCTGCCGCTCTTCGCGCAGCATGTCGATCCGCTCGACACCGGGACGCTCGTCGACATCTTCCGCGCCGATCCGCACGCCTCGCTGCTCGGCACTGATGCGCTGCGCGACGGCGTCGACGTGCCCGGCGATTCGCTGCGGCTGGTCGTGATGGAGGGCGTGCCCTGGCCGCGCCCGACGATCCTTCACGCGGCGCGGCGCGCGGCGCAAGGCGGCAGCGCCTATGACGACATGGTCATCCGCGCGCGCATCGGGCAGGCGTTCGGCCGCCTGATCCGCCGCGCCGACGATTTCGGCCAGTTCGTGATGCTCTCGCCCAGCTTTCCCTCGCGGCTGCTCAGCGCCTTTCCCGAAGGCACGCCGATCCGCCGCCTGCCGCTCGACGAAGCGGTGGGCCATGTCGCCGCGGCGAATGTCGAAAGGCGAAAAAGCGCGTTTGCCGCCTTTTCACCGTCATAAGTTTGCGGCACAAGGCCCCGAATAAGGGCATAAGCGCGGGGACGCGGGGAGAAATTTTGAAGACTTTGACCATCCTGCGCCACGCCAAGTCGGGTTGGGACGTGGCCGTCGAACGCGACTTCGACCGCCCGATCAATAAAAGGGGCCAACGCGGTGCCGAATTGATCGGCCAGTGGCTGAAACGGCGGAAACTGCCGGTCGACCGCATCATCGCCTCGCCCGCCGTCCGCGTCACCGAAACGCTCGATATCTTCCAGCCCGCCGCCGGCCTCGACGCGCTCGAACCGCATTGGGACCGCCGCATCTATCTCGCCTCCGCCGCGACGCTGATCGACGTGATCCGCGACTCCGGCCGCGACGCGCAGCATCTGCTGATTTCGGGACATAATCCGGGGCTCGAGGATCTGATCCTCATGCTCGTCCCCGAATCGCAAGACGACAAACTCCGCGCCAGGGTCGAAGAAAAGCTCCCGACTTCGGCGCTCGCACGCCTCGACCTCGACATCGCCGACTGGCACGACCTCGACACCGGCATGGCGCGCTTCGCCGATTTCATCCGCCCCCGCGACCTCGACCCCGCGCTCGCGCCGGCGATGGACGACGACTAGGGCGCCCCGCCCGTCCCTTCTGGCCAACCCGCCTCGTCGCCCCTATGGCGGCAAATGATGGCCGATGACCGCTTCCATTCCCGCTTTGCCGCCGATGCGAGCCTGCTGCCGCATATGGCGGATCTTGCGAACGACCGGGTGCTGATCGCGCTGCTGGGCGAAGCCGATTATCGCGCCGCGAGCTTCCTCGACCAGCGGCTGCTCACCGATCGCATCGGGCGCGAGTGGATGGCGTGGAGCGCCCTCCCCGACCTCGGCGCGCCGGCGCCGCGGCCCGATTTCATCTTCCACATCGGTCATGTCGGATCGACGCTGGTATCGCGCCTGCTCGCCGAGACAAGCGGCGCGCTGCCGCTACGCGAACCGATGCTGCTGCGCACGCTGGCGCAGGTCGCCGAGCGGATCGACCGGCCCGAATCGCTCTGGTCGGCCGAGCTTTACCGCACGCGCCTCACACAAAGCCTCGGCTGGCTGGGCCGCGGCTTCGCGCGGGGCCAGCGCGCGATGGTCAAGGCGTCGAGCGTGATCACCGCGATCGCCGGCGACCTCACGGGCCCCGACGGCCGCGCGCTCTTTCTCTATGTTCCACTCGACCGCTATGTCGAAACGATCCTCGCGGGCGAGGCGTCGATGGCCGAAACGCTGGCGCAGGCCCCCGCGCGCATGGCGCGGCTCGCGGCCCTGCTCCCCGATTTCCCCCATGCGCTGTGGCAACTGCCGCCGGTCACGCGCGTCGCTATGAGCTGGCTTTGCGAAATGGCGACCGCGCAGCACACATTACCGCGCGACGATCCGCGCCACCTCTGGGTCGATTTCGAGAGAATGCTGATCGACCCCGCCGCCGCACTCGCGGCGCAAGCGACGCACTTCGGCTTGCCGGTCGACGGCGCGCGTATCGATGCGGCGCTCGCCGGGCCGATCATGCGCCAATATTCGAAAGCGCCCGAACATGGCTACAGCCCTGACCTGCGCCGCGAATTGCAGGCGCAGGCGGCGGCCGGCCATGCCCCTGCGATTGCCGAGGCCATCGCATGGGTTGAAGCGCTCGCCGCGCGCTATACAAGCCTTGCCGACCTGCCGATCCACGGCCAATAGGAAGCCTTAGATGTTCAAGCTCGTCCAACTGCTCGACGACAATGCGGTCCGCGCGCTGCGCGAGATCGCCGCCGGCGGAAAGTTCGTCGACGGCAAGATCAGCAACCCGCATTCGAAGGTGAAGAACAACCTGCAACTTCACGACGCGGGCGCCTATGAACGTTCGTCGAAGATATTGCTCGACGCGATGGTGCAGAATCCCGACTTCATGGAATTCTCTTTTCCGGCGCGCATCGCCCCGCCGCTGCTGACGCGCTACACGCCGGGCATGCACTATGGGTTGCACCCCGACGCCGCCTATATCCCGCTACCCGACGGCCAGCTGCGCACCGACGTCAGCTGCACCGTCTTCCTGAACGACCCCGCCGATTATGACGGCGGCGCGCTGCATGTGCGGCTGGGCAGCGCCGACCTGCGCTTCAAGGAAGCGCCGGGGGTCGCGGTCGTCTATCCCTCGCACACGCTGCACGAAGTCGAACCGGTGACGCGCGGCGAACGCCTCGTCGCGATCACCTTCATCCAGAGCCTGATCCCCGACGTCCAGCACCGGAACCTGATGTACGAACTCAACGAGGTGGCCGCGCTGGAGGGCGGCAAGATGGAGCCCGAGAACTTCACGCGGCTCCAGGCGGTCCAGTATCAGCTGCTCAGGATGTGGCGGCGGTAATCTCGTCGCCCCCGCGAAGGCGGGGGCCGCTGGAGTGGTAGCGCAAGGCCGACGGCGGCCCCCCCTTCGCGGGGGCGAGGGTTAGTAGCCCATCAGGCTCAGCACTTCCTTGCGGCTGCGCTCGTCGTCGAGGAAACAGCCGAGCAGGCGGCTCGTCACCATGCCGACGCCCGGGGTGCGCACGCCGCGCCCGGTCATGCAGCCATGCTGCGCGTCGATCACCACCGCGACGCCGTGCGGGTGCAGATTGTCCCAGATGCAGCGCGCGACTTCAGCGGTGAGGCGCTCCTGCACCTGCAACCGCCGCGCATAGCCGTTGAGCACGCGCGCCAGTTTCGAGATGCCGACCACGCGGTCGCGCGGCAGATAGGCGATCGACGCATTGCCGGTGATCGGCGCCATATGATGTTCGCAATGCGACTGGAACGGAATGTCGCGCAGCAGCACGATCTCGTCATAACCGCCGACCTCCTCGAAGGTGCGCGACAAATGGATCGAGGGATCCTCGTCATAGCCCTGGCAATATTCCTTCCATGCGCGCGCGACGCGGCGCGGCGTATCGCGCAGGCCCTCGCGCGCCGGGTCGTCGCCCGCCCATTCGATCAAGGTCCGCACCGCGTCGGCGACATGGTCCGGAACCACCACCTTGCCGTCCGGCCCCAACTCGACTTTGTCGCTCATTGCCCCGCTTTCACTGTTGCCATCATGTCGCACATTTCGACGTCCCGGTGCCGATACGCAAGGGCCGGACCAAAAGAAATTGTCCTTCCCCGTCAACTTTACGTTGCGGAATCTTGACTTTTTCTCTTTTCGGAGAGGCGCGGTTTCGCGTCCTTTTTCGGGCCAAACAAGTGACTTGACGCTTTCGTCAACTCGGCGCACCTTCACCTTGCATTACAGAACCCGCCCAAGCGGGTCGTGATCCGGAGAGGCCGCGCGTTTTCCCCGACGCCGGCGGGAGAGGACGATGACCAGCACAGCTGGCAAGTGGGACACAGACGGGTGGCTGGCCATATCGGCCCGGCGCCCTTCTCCATGGCCGGTCATATCCCCTCCCCTTACCACAATTTGAAGTTGGGCGGCGCCGCACCTCGCGGGGTCGAAAAAGGGAGGCTATAGATGAAGTTCAAGGCACTGATCGGAACGTCGATCCTTGCAATGACGGTGGCGACGCCGGCAATTGCGCAGGACGCGGCGGATGAAGTGGAACGCGATGCTTTCGGCGGCGAAATCGTCGTCACGGCGCAGCGCCAGTCGGAACGCCTGCAGGACGTGCCGATCGCGGTCAGCGCCTTCTCGACCGAGGCACTCGAAGCGCAGCAGATCAAGACCCCGTCCGATCTTCAGCTGACCCTGCCCAACGTCACCTTCACCAAAACCAACTTCACCGGCGCCAGCTTCACGATCCGCGGCATCGGCGACCTTTGCGTCGGCACGACCTGCGACAGCGCGACGGCGATCCACCTGAACGGCGATCCGCTGTTTTCGACCCGCCTGTTCGAAACCGAATTCTTCGACCTCGAACGCGTCGAAGTGCTGCGCGGGCCGCAGGGTACGCTGTTCGGCCGCAATGCGACGTCGGGCGTGGTCAACGTCATCACCGCCAAGCCCAAACTCGGCGTCTTCGAAGCCGCCGCCGAGGCCGAATATGGAAATTTTGATTCCATGAAGGGCAAGGCGATGGTCAACATCCCGCTCGGCGATTCCGCGGGCATCCGCGTCGCGGGCATCTATCTCAATCGCGACGGCTATACGAAGAACGAGTTCCTCGACACGCGCATCGACGATCGCGACCTCTATTCGGTCCGCGGCTCGTTCCGCTGGGAGCCGACCGAGGACACGACGATCGACCTGCTCGCCTCCTATTTCCGCGAAAAGGACAAGCGCACGCGCATCCAGAAACAGCTCTGCCAGCGCGACCCGACCGGCATCCTCGGCTGTCTGAACAGCCGCCTCGACAACGAACCCTTCAATGGCAACGCGACCTTCACCGCCGCCCTGACCTCGCGCGAATTCTTGGCCATTCGCGGCATTCCGCAAGGTTTCGCGCTCGGCAGCCTCTATGGTCCCGACGTCTATGCCAATACGACGATCCCGTCGGATCCGCGGACAGTGAACACCGCCTATACGCCGAGCTATTTCACCAGCGAACTGACGCTGCAGGGCCAGATCGAGCATAATTTCGGCCCGGTGTCGCTACAGGTTTCGGGCCAGTATCAGAAGGTCAAGCTCGACGCGTCGCAGGACTATAACAGCAATGTCGGCGACCGGTCGCTTTACGCGACCGGCCTCAACACCCTTGCCTTCTTCGCCAACAACCCCATTCCGTTGGGGGTGGACGCGGGCGGCAACCCGATCCTGTCGAACACCTATTTCGGGCCGGTGGCCGCGGCGATCATTCCCGACGGCCCGAACGGCCAGCTTTGCACGTCGCTCGCCGAGGAAAGCGGCTATGGCAGCTTTGGCGGCAACAAGATCTGTAGCGACCAGTCGCTCCAGTTCGACCGCTCGAACCAGTATAACAGCAGTTGGTCGGTCGAAGGCATTTTGTCGAGCGACCTCGACGGGCCTTTCAACTTCCTCGTCGGCGGCATCTATGCCGATTACCACCTGACCGAGAACAGCTATTATGTGAACGCCTTTCCGATCGACTATCTGACCGGGGTATTGGGCGCATTCACCGCGGCGACCAATCGGGTTCCCGATCCGAACAATCCGGGGCAGACGATCGCCGCGCCGCTGCCGCCCTCCTTCCTCGCGACGCCTTTCTTCCGCAACAACACCGACGATCTGAAGATCCGATCCTACGGGCTGTTCGGCGAAGCTTATTTCGAGTTCAGCGACCGGCTGAAACTGACCGCCGGCCTGCGTTACAACAATGACAAGAAGAGCGTCCGGGCGCGTTCGACGCTGGCAAGCTTCCTGGCTCCGCACGGCGGAACGGGCAGCGCGTTCGATTCACCCTTTGTCGGCTCGTTCGACGCCGACCCCGGCACGCCGGGCAATCAGATCATTCAGGAACGTTCGGTCAAGTTCAACAAGCTGACCGGCCGCGCGGTGCTCGACTTCAAGATCACCGAGGATAATCTCCTCTATGCCTCCTATTCGCGCGGTTACAAATCGGGAGGCATCAACCCGCCGCTACAGCCGATCTTCGAAGTGCCCGAAAGCTTCCGACCCGAACAGGTCGATGCGTTCGAAATCGGTTCGAAAAACACCTTCGGCAACGGCGCGCTCCAGCTGAACCTCACGGCCTTCTATTATAAGTACAAGGACTTGCAGCTCAGCAAGATTGTCGCCCGCACCGCGGTCAACGACAATGTCAGCGCCGACATCTACGGGTTCGAGGCCGAAGCGATCGTCCGGCCCGACCCCGATCTCGTCGTCAACCTGGGCTTCAGCTATCTGCACAGCAAGGTCACCGACGACAAGTTCACCAGCAACCCGCGCGATTTCGGCGGCGGCCGCGAAGATGCGGTGATCATCAAGGACATCACCAACGCCGCAAACTGCGCCGTGGCGTCAACCTCCGGAAGCATTGCTGGGGTCAACGGCTACGTCAATCAGGTTCAGCAACTGATCAACGGTGGCCTGATCCCGGGTGTCGCGGCGGGCGCTAACCTGCAGCCGACGACGGCCTTTCCCGCCGACGGCGGTATCGCATCGACGGGCGCGTTCAGCATCTGCTCGGTCATGGAAGCGACGGCGGGCACGGTCGGCGCGGCCTTCGGCGGGATCGAATATTTCTCCGCCGGCATTCCTGTCAACATCAAGGGCAACCAGCTGCCGCAGGCGCCGAACTACAAGTTCAGCGCGGGCGTGCAATATACGGCGCGGCTGGGCGGCGGCGACATGTCGCTCGTCCCCCGCTTCGACCTCGCCTATACCGGCGAAAGCTATGGCAGCATCTTCAACGGCAATGTGAACCGGATCAAGGGCTATGCCCAGGTCAACGCCCAGCTGCAGCTGAACGGCCCCGACGACAAATGGTATGTGAAGGGGTTCATCCAGAATGTCTTCGACGCCAACAGCGTCACCGGGCTCTACATCACCGACCAGTCGTCGGGGAATTACACCAACATCTTCACCCTCGAACCGCGCCGCTACGGCATCGCGGCGGGCGTGCGATTCTGATCGCCCGAGGCGGCAACGCCACAAAAAAGCCCCGGCCTCTCATTCGGGAGGCCGGGGTTTCTTTTGCCCTGATGGCGGGACGGCCGGGCGCTCGCCGCCCGGCCGCTCGCGATCAGAATTTGAAGCGGACCGTGCCGCCATAGGTGCGCGGCTGGCTCGGGTAGCCCGAGACGCTGCCTGCCTGCGCGACGGCGTTGAAGATGGTCGTCAGATATTGCGCATTGGTGAGGTTGCGGCCCCACACGCCGACCTCCAGCCCGTTGGTCAGCGCCAGCGTGAACGATGCGTTGAGCTGGTTCACCTCGCGCTTCAGATTCTGCGCGACGCTTTCGGGGAAGCCGTTCAGACCGTCGACGATCTGGGTCGGGCTTTCATACTGATAGTCGACATGCGCGATCGCGCGCGTGCCGCCGGCGAACTCGTGGGTATAGGTAGCGCCCATCGACACCGCCAGATCGGGGATGCCCGCGGGCTTGCGCCCCGAAAGATCGCCGAACGCCGAACCGACGAAGCTGTCGTATTTGGCATCGAGATAGGTGACCGCAAGGTTCAGGTTGAGCCCGTCGACCGGACGCACCGACCCGTCGAATTCGACGCCGAAGGTCGACTGCTTGCCGGCGTTGGCCAGCGCAAAGCCGGTGCCGGTGAAGACGTTCGACTGGAAGCCCTTGATCGACTGCTTGAACACCGCGAGGTTCATGGCCGCGACCGACCAGTTCGCCTTGAGACCGAATTCATAGACTTCGGATTCCTCGGGCGCGGCAAAGCGCGAGCCCGCGGCGAGGTTCGGCGTCGTCAGCCCCGCCGCGGCGATCGCCGCAAGGTCGCTGGCGAGCGGACGGCTGTCGCGCGACAGGTTGACCGAGCTCGCCTTGAAGCCCGTCGCATAGGTCGCATAGACATTGACCGTGTCGGTGAGCTCATAGGCGGCGCGGACGCTCCACGCGAGATCGCTGTCGTTGGTCTTGCCCGATTCGACCGCGTTCGGCACGTTCAGGAACGGCGGCAGGAACTGGAACGCCTTCAGCCCGTTGAGCGGGTTCGCCGCCGGATTGTTGTCGTTGGCATCGGCAAACGCGACAAACTGCTGGAAGATCGGCGCCGTCGCGGGGTTCGTCGCAAAGGCCGCGACCGCGGCGGGGTCGTTGGGATTGACCCCGGCCTGTTGCAGCGCGCCGCCGAGCAGCAGCTGGTTGCGGAACGGCGCAAAACCCGCGGCGTCGAGGTCGATCGCCGAGAAGGTGTCGGTGCTGACCACGTCGGTCGAAAAACGCTTCTTGTCCTTCGTATAGTTGGCGCCGGCAGTCAGCGTCAGCCGGTCGGTGACGTCGAAATCGACCGTGCCAAAGATCGAGAAGGCCTCGTTCTTCATGCGATAGGCTTCATCGAAGCCGTCGCCCGCGCGGAAGAAGGTGCCGAGATATTTCGTCGGGTCGCCTTCGAGCGTGCCCAGCGTTCCTTCGAGCGTACCGACGTTCAGCGCACCGCCGCTGGCGGCCTGGATCAGCGCGTTGCCATAGGGACGGAAGTCGTCGCCGAACAGCAGGCCGTTCTTCTGGTCGATCTTTTCGTTGAAATAATAGCCGCCGAGCAGGAAGTTGACCGGCCCGTCGAAGTCGGAGGTCAGGCGGACTTCCTGGGTAAAGGTGTCGATGCCCAGATCCTGGCTGTTCTCGCCGATCAGGTCGGCGGCGGTGAAGTCCGAATCCTGATTGGTCAGCGCACGCACCTGGCGATAGGCGGTGATCGAGGTCAGCGCCATCGTGCCGAGGTCATAGTCGATCTGCGCCGAACCGCCGTAATTCTCGATCTCGTTCGACGACAGGAAATTGTTGTAGACGTCGTAGGAGAAGGGATTTTCGCGATCGACGCTCGTGCCGCCCGCGAGCGCGTCGGTGATCGCAACCGTCGGCCCGGCGATAACATTGCCCGCGATGCAGCAATTTTCGTCGATCTTGTCGTAATCGCCGATCAGGCGGATGCTGAGTGCGTCGGTCGGTTCGAACAAAAGCTGGCCGCGCACGCCCCAGCGGTTGCGGTCGTTGACGTCGGTATCGAGCGCGAGGTCCTGCGCATAGCCGTCGCGACGATTGTAATTGCCGCCGATCGAGAAGGCGACCGTTTCGCTGATCGGGCCGGTAATATCGCCCTTGACGGTGATCGCGTCGTAATTGCCATAGGTCGCCTCGATCGAGCCGCCGAATTCATATTGCGGCTTGCGCGTGACGATGCTGATGACGCCCGCCGACGCATTCTTGCCGAACAGCGTCGATTGCGGGCCGCGGAGCACCTCGACGCGCTCGACATTGGGAAGGTCGCCGATCTGCGCGGCGGAACGCGAGCGATAGACGCCGTCGATGAAGACGCCGACCGACGGTTCGATGCCAGCGTTGTTCGCGCCGTTGCCGAAGCCGCGAATGATGAAGTTGGTGTTCGCGCTCGACTGAAGCTGCGACACGCGAAGGCTGGGAACCGCCGACTGCAGGTCGATCAGATCGCGGATCTGCGCATTTTCCAGGTCGGCGCCCGAGGTGACCGAAACGGCGACCGGCGTGTCCTGCAACGTCTGCGACCGCTTCGTCGCGGTGACGATGATCTCGTTGCCATAGTCGGTGGTGTCGGGGGCCGCATCCTCGGCCGGCGCGGCATCCTGGACAAAGGCATAGGCCGGGGTCGTGGCAGCGCACAGCATCGTGCCGCCCAACAAAATGTTGCGCAAAATCATGACAGGTCCTCTCTCCAAAACCGTCGCGGCGCAGCCAAAGGCTTATCGGGAGATGCCCGACGGTGAAGTGCCGGTCTAACGCACCGCCCCGCCGCGTCAACGCGCGCGCGCGCGAGCATCTGGATTTTCCGTCTATTAGTGGCACAAAAGCAACAGTTTACGCTACGGCAGGCGCAATCGGACTGTCACAAAAAATGCCAAGCAACGATGGGTGAGAGGTGGTGCCTGGGGACGGGATCGAACCGCCGACACTGCGATTTTCAGTCGCATGCTCTACCAACTGAGCTACCCAGGCGAACCGCGGCGGCCGGTCGGCCGCGCTGGCGAGCGGCGGCTATAGGCAGGGCTTCGCATCCTGTCCAGTAGCTTTCTCGGCCTTTTATCCCTCGTCGAAACGATCGTCGTCGGCGGTGCCGTCGGGCGCCTGATCGGCCGGCACGCGATAATCCTCGCCGAACCAGTTGAGCAGGTCGCGATCGCGGCAACCGCGGCTGCAAAAGGGCTTATATTCAGGGTCGCGCGGCTTGCCGCAGAGCGGGCAGCGCGGGGGTTTACTGGGCATGGCCGGCTCCTTTGACGGCCGGGTCCGCGGCGAGGCGGACGGCGCGGCCGGTACGATTCTGCAATGTTTCGATCCACGCCGAATGCGCCGCGATCCGGTCGACCACCGCGCCGCGCGCGGTCAGCGTCAACTCGCCCGTCCCCACCGCGCGTTCGGCCTGGCGCAGCAGCAGCGCGGCATCGGTCGCGACCGGATCGAGCCGGACCTGCTCGATCAGCGAGGGCCGCTCGCGGCGGCGGACGATCTGCATGAAACCGAAGCCGTTGACCGCGGTGCGCTCGAACGGCTGGGGCAAGGCGGCGTCGACCGCCGTATCGATCGCCTGCCGCCCGGCGCGGTCGGGCACCGAGGGAAAATCGATCCCGATCGATCCGCCGATGTCGCAGCGACGAATCAAGGCCGCCGCCTCGCGGGCGCCCGCCAATGCCAGCGCCAGCGCGTCGCCCTCCCCGTCGATGTCGATCAGCAGCATCGCGGGGGTCGCATCCACCCACAGCGCGCCGCCCGCAAAGGGCCAGTGCCCGGTGCGGACATGGTCGATCAGCTCGGACCAGCCCGCCTGCTCGAGCCGGTCGGCACCGGTCGGTTGCAGCTCGGCGACGGCGACGCCGCTAGCGGCGATGCGTGCGCGCAAATCCGGCCCGTCGCCGATCGCGACGCCCGCCTCCGCCATCCGCGCCCGCGCGGGCTTGTCGCGGCCGCGTTCGCGCAGCGCCATGCGAGTGATTTCGACCGTCAGCCGCGCCCCGGTCGAGGTCGACGGCGGCAGGCCGGTCAGCGTCGCCTGCGGCGCTCCCGGCCAGTCGAGTGCAACCAGCGCGCCTTTGCCGCCTTTGCCCGCCTCGACCAGCTTCGCAGCCACGATCGCGCCGACGCGCGGCCCTTCGCCTTCACGCTCGATCCGCGCCTCGACGATTTCGCCATCCTCGATCAGCGCCGCGCGCGCTTCGCCGATTCCGGCTTCATAGAGCCACTCAGCCAAGCGCGATTCCCGCGCTCGTCAACAGCGCCCGCGTTTCGAAGAGCGGCAGGCCGACGACGTTCGAATGGCTGCCCGACAGGAAGCGCACGAAGGTTTCGGCGCGCCCCTGGATCGCATAGCCGCCCGCCTTGCCCATCCCCTCGCCGCATTCGACATAAAGGTCGATCTCGGCGGCGCTCAGCGCCTTGAACGCGACGATCGTATCGACGACGCGGACGCGCGGGCGGTCATCGGTGCCGACGACGCAGACGCCCGACCAGACATGGTGCCGCCGCCCCGACAGCAGCGCGAGCATCCGGCGGAGGTCGGCTTCGTCGGCCGGTTTTTCGAGAATGCGGCGCCCGACCGCCACCGTCGTGTCGCCCGCAAGGACCACCTCGTCCGGCGCACGCTCGACCGCGAGCGCCTTGCCCCGCGCCAGCCGCGCGACATAATCGCGCGGCAGCTCGCCCTTCAGCGGCGTCTCGTCGATTTCAGGAGCCGCGATGCGCGCGGGCACGAGGCCGATCCGCGCCAGCAATTCGCGCCGGCGCGGCGAGGTCGAAGCCAGAACCAGCGCGGGCGATTTAGGGTTCGAACCCATGCCGCCGCGCTCACTTGAAGCGATAGGTGATCCGACCCTTGGTCAGGTCATAGGGGGTGAGTTCGACGAGCACTTCGTCGCCCACGAGAACGCGGATGCGGTTCTTGCGCATCTTGCCGGCCGTGTGGCCCAGAATCTCGTGATCATTTTCCAGTTTGACGCGAAACATCGCGTTGGGCAGCAGTTCGACCACTTGGCCGCGCATTTCCAGAAGTTCTTCTTTCGCCATCTATCCTCTATGGGCTCGAAATATCGGGATGCGCGCCCATAACCGCAATTCGCGGCAATTGGAAGCAATCTGTCACAGGCGTCATTCGACGAGGCGCAGCTTGCGCGCGGCGCGCCAGCCGACGGTCTTAATCCACGCATAGCTCGGCCAGCGCGGCGGCATCGCGGGGTCGAGCCCCATGCGGCGCAGCGCGGCGTTGGCGGCGTGCGCTTCGGATTCGCGATAGCTCCATTCGCTGCGCCAGGTGATCGACAGCGAAATCGACGGCGCATCGCCATTGGCGACGAAATGCGGCGCCATCACGGGCATCAGCACGGCGTCGCCGGGGCCGAGCGGCACCTGCTGCGCGTCGTCCTTATACGCCTCCTCCCATGGCAGATTGCGGTGGCCGCCGGTGTGATAGCGTTCATGCTCGCGGCGATGCGCGAAACGCTCGTCGCCCGCGGGCCAGACGTTCATCACCTTCTGCCCCTTGAGCTGAAGCAGGATGTTGTGCTCGGGGTCGAAGTGGAACGGCGTGATCGACCCCGGCGACGAGATGAAGATAAAGCCCTGCGGCGTCAGCATCGCACCGGTGCGCGGGGTCACGACGGGTTCGAGTTCGCCGAGCAGGTCCATCAGCAGCGTGCGATAGGCCGCGACATTCTCGATATTCTTGAGCACCGCCCAGCTGCCGTTGCTGTCGATCGTGCGGATGGTCTCGCCGATCGACAGGCCGTTCGAGGGCACATCCTCGGGCCGGATGCCGATCGGCACATCGCCCGGATTATATTCGACCTCGCTCGCGGGCAGGCCTTCGCCGAGCACCGCGAGCGCCTCGATCGACAGCAAGGGATGGTCGGGAAGATGGTGGTGGAGCAGCCCCGCGCGCTGCGGATAGAGCGCCGCCATCCGCTCGAGCGTCTCGGCGGGAAAAACGGCGCGGTCGATCTGCTGGTGCGCGGTCATGTCGGGCTTTCTACTTCATTTGCGGGCGCGGCGGCACCCTTCCAGCGCCGCCACAGGCGCTCGGCCTTGTCCAGCATCGCAAAGCGCAGCCGGTCGGCGGGTGCCGACAGCGGCACATTGACCCAGACCAGCGAACGGCGTTCGCGCCAGACGCTGTCGATCATCGGGTGGCCGGGCGCGGCGCAACTGTCGATCCACGCGATCTTCGGATCGTCGAGCAGGTCGAGATTCGCCTGCTGGAGCAGCACGCCGGGCGAGAAGCGGGCATAATCCTCGTCGAACGCGGTCTTGAAGGAAAAGCCGCCGGGCGGGCAAAGGAAGTTGACCAGCATCGCGAGCGGGCGCCCGTCCAGATCGAGCGCGCGCATGTCGAGCTTGCCCGTATCCGCCGCGCCGGTCAGGATCGCGCGAAACCACGCCGCGGTATCGCCATGGCTCGCGAGCGCCGAGCCGGCGCGTCCCTTCCAGCCGCGCGCTTCGAGCGTGAGGAAGGCATCGATCCACGGATCGAGCCCCTCGCCCGCCTGCCAGCGGCGGACGCCGACCGCGCCCTCTTCGGCCAGCCGGTTCGCCTGACGCCGCAATTCCTTGCGCTTCTTCGCGCGGACCGCGGTGTCCCAATACTCGTCCGGCGACAGCGCGCTTTCGAGCAGCGCGCGTTCTTCGCGGTGCACCACCCGCGCCTCGCCGCCGCGCACCCGCGCGACATCGACCAGCGCGCGGTGGAGCGGGCCGTCCTCGGTCAGGCGCGGCACGTGCAGCAGCGTGCGCGCCCAGGGCGCGGCATCGCACCAGCCGAGCAGGATCGACCAGAAGAGGCTTTCAAAACCCGCGCGCACCAGCGGGGCGCCATGAAAATGATTGGGGTGCGCCCAGCCGGTCACATGCCGCAGCGGCAGGCGGCCATAATGGAGCGCGGACGCGACGGGCATCACGCCGATCACCGGCCCGTCGCTGCCATCGCGCACGAGCACGAGCCGCGCCTGCCGCTCGGGATCGAGCAGATGAAGCGCCGATTGCAGGCACCAGCGCTCGGCAAACGGATTGGGCTCGCTCGCCTCGCCCGCGAGCCGGTCCCACGCCGCCGCGAGTTCGCTCGAAAGCGACAGCGGATCGACGACGCGCACGGTCAGCGGTGCAGCTTCGCCGACGCGCGTCGAAAAGGCGGGATGGACCGTCATCGGCAAGAGATTAGCAGCGAAGCGTTAAGATGGCGTGGCGATTCGTCGGGATGCCTCGTCAAACGAAGCGGGATCGGAATAGCGGCGTTCGACCGGAAGTTGACCTATCGATGATCGTCACCCCGGACTTGATCCGGGGTCCCGCTTGATGCCGAAGACCGGTCGACGCCCCAAAAAGCGGGATCCCGGGTCAAGCCCGGGATGACGGAAGTGGAGGAGAGCAACGACAGCTCACCACCCCAAAACCGACGTATGCGCCCGCAACCGCCTTCGCTTCAATCCAGCGCCGCGACCAGCCGCTGCCGCAGCGCGACAAGCGCCTCGACCGGAATCCCCGCCGCACGCGGCGGCGCCGCTGCATCGCGCGTCGCGCTTATCGACGGCACCGCGCGCGCGGCGTCCGGTTCGGACAGCGCCTTGCGCGCGCCCTCGACCGTAAAGCCCCGCACATGCAGCAAATGGTGGATACGCTCGGCGAGCGCGACATCTTCGGCTCGGTAATAGCGGCGGCGGCCCGACCGCTGGAGCGGCTTTAACTGCGGGAAGCGCGTTTCCCAATATCGCAGCACATGCGTCGGGACGCCGATGCGCACCGCCAGCTCGCCGATCGCCAGCATGGCGCCCGCCGCCTTGCCGTCATCGCCGGCCATGTCAGACGCCGGCATCGATCGGACCGAATCTATTTGCCGGCAACACGCGCTCGCATCGTCTGGCTGGCGCGAAAGGTCATCACGCGCCGCGGCAGGATCGGAACCTCGATCCCCGTCTTGGGATTGCGGCCGATCCGCTGCGCCTTGTCGCGCAGCACGAAGGTGCCGAAGCCCGAAATCTTCACATTCTGGCCGACCGCAAGCGCGTCGGACATATGGTCGAGAATCGATTCGACGATGGCGGCCGATTCATTGCGCGACAAGCCGATCTGCTGGTTGATGCGGCTGGCGATATCGGCTCGCGTAAGCGTCCCTGCGGTCATGTTGATCCCTTCCCCCTCCTGAAGCGAAACTATGCGGCCGGTTCCCTGACAGCCCCCACCGTCACGAGTCCCGTTACGCATATGTAACAAATCCGAATTAATCCGCCAAACTGAAACGGATGGAGCGAGAAGTTGACGCGACGAGTTCCGTGCGTCGGCGTGGGGAGCGGGCCGGTGCCGCGACTTCAGCTTAAACCCGCAGCACCGCGGCGCCCCAGGTGAAGCCGCCGCCCATCGCTTCGAGCACCACCAGGTCGCCGCGCTTGATCCGCCCGTCGCGCACCGCAAGGTCGAGCGCGAGCGGCACCGACGCCGCCGACGTGTTCGCGTGCTGATCGACCGTCAGGACGACGCGCTCGGCCGGCAGGCCCAGCTTTTTCGCGGTCGCGTCGATGATCCGCTTGTTCGCCTGGTGCGGCACGACCCAGTCGATCTGCTCGGCCGACAGCCCGATCTCTTCCATCACCTCCGCCAGCACATTGGCAAGGTTGGTGACCGCGTGGCGGAACACTTCGCGGCCTTGCATCCGGACATGGCCGACCGTCCCCGTCGTCGAGGGGCCGCCATCGACATAGAGCATGTCCGAATATTTGCCCTCGGCGTGGAGCCGCGTCGTGAGGATGCCGCGGTCGTCGGCGACCTCTTCGGCCGACAGGACGATCGCGCCCGCGCCGTCGCCGAACAGCACGCAGGTCGTGCGGTCTTCCCAGTCGAGGATACGGCTGAAGGTCTCGCTGCCGATCACCAGCGCGTGCTTCGCCGCGCCGGTGCGCAGCATCGAATCGGCGACCGACACGGCATAGAGGAAACCCGAGCAGACCGCCGCTACGTCGAACGCGATGCAGTCGGGCGCACCGAGCAGCGCCTGCACTTTCGTTGCGCTGGCCGGAAACGTGTTGTCGGGGGTCGCGGTCGCGACGATGATCAGGCCGATGTCGGCGGGTTCGAGCCCCGCCGCCGCCAGCGCCTGCTTCGCCGCATCGGCGCCGAGCGTCGCGGTCGTCTCGTCGGGTTCGGCGATATGGCGGAAACGGATGCCGGTGCGCTCGACGATCCATTCGTCGCTCGTATCGACGCGGCTGGCCAGCTCAGCGTTCGACACGCGCGTGCGCGGCAGCGCCGATCCGGTGCCGGCCAGGATCGCGCGCAGGGTCATGCCGCGTCGCCGCTGCGAAAGTTGGCGAGATCCTCGGTCACCTGACGCGTGATATCCTTTTCAATGAGCTCGGCGCACAGGTGGACGCAGTTCGCGACCCCCTTGGCATCGGCGCTGCCATGGCTCTTGAGCACCACGCCGTTGAGGCCGAGGAACACTGCGCCATTGTGATTATTGGGGTCGAGATGGTGGCGCAGCAGCTCGGTCGCGGGGCGCGAGATTAGGAAGCCGATCTTCGAGCGCACCGACGAGGTGAAGGCGCGGCGGAGCAGGTCGGTGACGAAGCGCGCCGTCCCCTCGATCGTCTTCAGCGCGATATTGCCCGAAAACCCGTCGTGGACGATCACATCGACATTGCCGCGCGACAATTTGTCGCCCTCGATAAAGCCGGTGAACTCCATCGGAAGCCCCGTCGCGCCGCGCAGCCGCGCCGCCGCGTCGCGGATCTCGCCGGTGCCCTTGAGCTCTTCGGTGCCGATGTTGAGCAGCGCGACGCGTGGGCGTTCCAGCCCCATCGCGGTGCGCGCATAGGCGGCGCCCATCACCGCGAACTGGATCAGGTTATTGGCGTCGCAATCGGTGTTGGCGCCAAGATCGAGCATGACGACGTCATTGTCGCCGAGCGTCGGCAGCAGCGCCGCGAGCGCGGGCCGGTCGATCCCCGGCATCGTGCGCAGCGCGAGCTTCGCCATTGCCATCAAGGCACCGGTATTGCCCGCCGACACGGCGCCGCCGGCATCGCCGCGCTTCACCGCGTCGATCGCCAGCCCCATCGAGGTGCTCTTCGCCTTGCGCAGCGCCTGGCTCGGCTTGTCCTCGCCCGACACCACGCCGTCGGTGTGGAGGATGTCCGACGCCGCGCGCAGGTTCGGGTGATGATCGAGCGCCGCCTTGATCTGCTCCTCGTCGCCGACGAGGATGAAGCGGAGGCCGTCGTGCTTGTGGCGCGCCATCGCGGCGCCGGCGAGCATCATGCGCACGCCGACGTCACCGCCCATCGCATCGATTGCGATTCGCGGTGTCAGTGCCATCTAATGCCCTCCGGCCTGTTTGTTACGCGCCGACCGACACCACTTCGCGGCCGTTATAATGGCCGCAGGCGTTGCAGAGGTTGTGCGGGCGCTTCAGCTCGCCGCAGTTCGGGCATTCCTGAAAGGCTTCGACCTTCAGGCTGTCGTGGCTGCGACGCATGCCGCGCTTCGAGGGCGAGGTTTTTCGCTTGGGAACGGCCATGATTTTTCCTGCATTCTCAAAAATTGTGTCACGAATCGGCTACCCGGATTTGTCATCGCCGTCGCCGGAAATGACTGGCCCGCCCGCCACGCCGAAGCCCATTCCCGCCCAGATGACGCAGGAAAAATCTTCCGCCGGAAGGTGCCTCAACGCCAGATGGTGTCGGGTGCCGGATCGGGCGCGGCTATAGCGTTTTTGCCCGCAAAGGCAAGCCCATTGCGCGCGGCGATGGCGGCGACTTCATTATCCGGCACAAGCTTGCCCTGCCCCTCGCGCAATGCCACACCGGCCCTGTCGCCGGAACGACCGGCTCACAAGGGGGATGCCAAATGATAATCTTGCCGATCAGCCTGACGATCGCCGCCGGTGCGGCGCTGCTCAACCTGTGGCTCGCGCTCCGCGTCGGCCGCGTGCGGACGCGGGAGAAAGTCTTCATCGGCGACGGCGGCAACGATCTTTTGACCCGCCGGATGCGCGCGCACAGCAATTTCGTCGAAAACACCGCCTTCGTGCTGATCCTGCTCGCGCTCGTCGAACTCGGCTTCGGCTCCTCGATGTGGCTGTGGGCCGTCGGCGCGCTCTACCTTGTCGGCCGCATCCTCCACGCGCTCGGCATGGACGGGATGATGTGGGGCCGCATGGTCGGCACGATCGTCACCATGCTCACCCAGCTCGGCCTCGCGCTCACCGCGCTCGCGATCGTCTATCTCACGCCGGTGAGCATCACCGCGACCGAGGTCGAGACGGTGGCGGCCACGCCGAAGTAATTTCTCCCCTCCCGCTTGCGGGAGGGGAACCTCAGCCGCCCAGCGCCATATCGCTCACGAACGGGTTCGTCCGCCGTTCGTGGGCGAAATTGCTGTGCGCGCCGTGCCCGGGCAGAAAAGTTGTGTCGCCGCCGAGCGGCCATAATTTCTGCGTGATCGAATCGAGCAATTGCTGGTGATTGCCGCGCGGAAAATCGGTGCGCCCGATCGACCCCTGAAAGATCACGTCGCCGACGATCGCGAGCTTCGACGGCGCATGATGAAAGACGACATGCCCCGGCGTATGCCCCGGGCAGTGGATGACGTCGATCTCAAGATTGCCGACGGTCACCGTGTCGCCATCGACCAGCCAGCGGTCGGGCTCGAAGGATTCGCCGACCATGCCGAAACGCGCGCCGTCCTCGGCAAAGGCGTCGATCCAGAAACGGTCGTCCTCGTGCGGCCCCTCGATCGGCACGCCCAGCTCCTTCGCCAGCATCCCCGCCTGCCCGCAATGGTCCATATGGCCATGGGTGACGAGAATCTTCTCGACCTCGACCCCCGTCTGCTTGACCGCTTCCTTGAGCTTGGGCAGGTCGCCGCCGGGATCGACAAAGGCCGCCTTGTTCGTCGCGGTGCACCACAGCAAGGTGCAATTCTGCTGGAAGGCGGTGACCGGCACGATCGCCGCGCGCATCGGGGGGTTGGGAGCGTTCATGGCGCTCGATGTGGGGAAAAGCGTCGGAAATGGCAAGGGCGGCACGCGATCGCGAAAGCTGCGCCGGCGGGGCTGCTTCCGACCGAACCTAGCCGTCGCCCCCGCGAAGGCGGGGGCCGCTAGCGGCCTTACTCAGCGCCATTGTGTAAACCGACAGCGGCCCCCGCCTTCGCGGGGGCGACGGTTGTGGAATGTCCGCTCTCCACCCCTAAACCGACAAGCTTCAGCCGTCTCCCCTCAGGCTGCCATGCGCAGCCGGTTCCGACCCTCGCGCTTTGCCGCGTAAAGCGCCTGATCGGCGCGGTGCAGCAATTCCTCGATGTCGAGCTCGCCGTCAAACACCGCCAGCCCGATGCTGATCGTCGCTTGCGGCATGCCGTCTTCGGCCGCGGTGCCCGTTTCGACCGCCTTGCGCACGCGCTCGGCGACGATTTCGGAAGCCTGCGCGCTCGATCGCTGCAGGATACAGACGAATTCCTCGCCGCCGATGCGTCCGAGCATATCCTCGTCGCGCAGCGCCGCCTTGGCGCGCTGCGCGACGAGGCGGAGCACCTTGTCGCCCGTCGCATGCCCGTGGGCGTCGTTGATCCGCTTGAAATGGTCGATGTCAAAGATCGCGACCGCCAGCGGCGCGCCATGTTCGCGCGCGCCCGCCAACGCTTTCTCGAGGAAGGCCAGAGTGTGCCGCCGGTTGGGCAGGCCGGTCAGCATGTCGGTGTTCGCAACCCGCTCGGCGGCGCTGCGCGCGGCTTCCAATATCCGCGCATTTTCGACCGTCTCGGTCACATCCTGCACCGTGCCGAAAATCGCGACCGCCCGACCGCCGCGACCCGCCTCGATCGACCCGTGCGACTTCACATGGCGAATCTCCCCGTCGGCGCGCACGATGCGTCCCTGAAACTCGAAAGGCTCGCCGGTGCGGACCGCCTCTTCCAATATCTTCCGGACCGCGGCGCCGTCTTCGGCGACATATTGTTTGACGCTGTAATTCACGTCGACCGGCGTGCCCGGCACCAGCCCGTGGATGCGATAGGCCTGGTCCGACCAGTGGATCTTCCAGTGGATCAGGTCGACGCGCCAATGGCCGACGAGCGCCGCCGCCTCGGCCTGAAGCAGCCAACCGTTGCTCTGCTCCAGCCGTTTCGCGAGCCGCTGGCGTCCGACGAGCAACGCCGCAAGCGGCAACGCCGATCCAAGGAGCATCAGCAAATAGAATTGCAGGAACAGGATGATCGTCGTCGGCGGCTCGTGCATATGCGCGATCGGCCCCAGGCCGCGGCCCGTCATCCACGACACGATGATCGTCACGATCAGCACGCTCCCCGCGGCACCGAAGGGCCCGAGCCGGTAAGAGGCCGCGACGACGGCAAGGCACGGCAGGAAAGTGACGGGGAACTCGGCCTGCGAGAAACAGACGATCGCGATCATCGCCGTCGCGACGAGGATCGCGGTCGCCTCGGCAATGCCTCGGCGGCTCACGCTGGCTATCGCACCCGTTTCGACAAGCCGTGCGAGCATCACGATTGGCGGGGTGACGATCAGCATCCCCAGCGCCACCGTGGTCAGCCACGACCGGAAAAAATCGAAGCCGCCGCCGGTCAGCAGCGCCGCCAGCCCCGCGCTTGCGATGCTCGCGGCGACCGTCGCGATACAAAAGGCGACCACCGACCGCGGCACCATGAACGATGGCGTGCCCCTTTCGCGCAACCGGATCAGCTTGAGCGCGACGAGCGCCTCGACCCCGTTCGCGAGCGAGAAGGCGGCGCTGGTGTCGAGCGAGCCGCCCGCCCACATATTTGCGGCGATGCTCGACAGCGCCATGCCCGCGAAGGCAGCGACACACGTGCGCAGCGCATCGGGCATCAGCAGCAACAGCGCTAGGAAATATCCGCTCGGCGGCCACACCGCGGCGATATTGTCGGCGCCTTTCGTCGCGTGCAGCGACAGGCTCGCCAGCAGGAAATATCCCACCGCGGTCAGCAGGAACCAAAAGACCGCCTCGACTCTGGGGGACAGCGACCGGATCATGTCACCAGCTAGCCGAAAACAGGAAAATAAACCGCTAATATTGTTTGCGGCACCGCACCCGCGGGATCAGCCGACGCCGCCGAAGGTCAAGCCGACAACTTCGGCGACCTTCGCCTCGTCCCATTCGATCCGCCGGTCGAGGACCAGCATCGCGAGGCCATGGACCAGCGACCAGGCGTGGAGCGCCGCCGTGTCGGGGTCCGCGACGCCGGGCAGCGCCTCGCCGACGCCGGCGCGCAGCAGGTTATAGGCCACCTCGCCGCCGTCCCCACCTTCCTTGCGGTCGGGCATCTGCCGCGTGAAGCTCAGGCGGAACAGCGCCGGTTCGTCATGCGCGAAGCGGACATAGGCGATGCCCGTCGCCTTGAACCCCGCGACCCCGCCGCCCGCTTTCAGCCAGGCCTGCGCCTGCAGCGCGCCCAATCGCCGCAACCCCTCGTCGGCAAGCGCGTCGAGCAGCGCCTCTTTGTCGGGAAAATGCCGGTACAGCGCGGTCGCGCTGACCCCGACGTCGCGCGCCAGCGCGCGCAGCCCCAGCTCGGCGCCATCACCCGCCTCGAGCCGGTCGAGCCCCGCCGCGAGCACCGCCGCGCGCAGGTCACCGTGATGATAGGCGCGCGACGCCTTCGCCGCCCCGCCGCCTTTTAAGTTGACACTGTTATCTTTGCTCGCCATAATGTTGCCACTGTAAACATATCGAGTCGTCCGCGCAACCCTCCGCGGCACCTTCGCCAACTTCCGTAAGGAGCATCGCCATGGCAAGCAACGTCGAAACCCTGATCCGCAGCGCCGTCGTCAAAGGCATCGGCAAGGTCGCCGACTTCAACCGCAAGCGCCTCCCCCGCCCCACCGACGCCCATCCCTTCCTCACCGGCATCCACAAACCGATGACGCGGGAGTTCACGCTCGAGGAGTTGCAGGTCGAGGGCGAGATTCCGGCGCAGCTCAAAGGTCGCTACCTCCGCAACGGTCCCAACCCCGCCGCCGCCCCCGATCCCGCGAGCTATCACTGGTTCACCGGCGCCGGCATGGTGCATGGCATCCGCATCGAAGGCGGCAAGGCCGACTGGTATCGCAACCGCTGGGTGCGCGGCAGCGAGGCGTGCGAAATGCTCGGCGAGGAATTGCCTCCCGGCCCGCGCGAAGGCCGCAACGATGCGCCGAACACCAATGTCGTGGGTTTGGCCGGGCGCACCTTCGCTATCGTCGAAGCGGGCGGAAAGCCCGTCGAACTCGGTTACGAACTGAACACGATCGCGCACAACCCGTTCGATGGAACGCTGCTCGGCGGATATACGGCGCACCCGCACCACGACCCCTTCACCGACGAGATGCACGCGATCACCTATCGCGGCGATGAACCCAACAAGGTGTGGCACGTCGTGCTCGACAGCCAGGCACACGTCATCCGCGAAGAAGCGATTGCCGTGAGCGACGGCCCTTCGATCCACGATTGCGCGATCACCGAAAATTACGTGCTGGTCTTCGACCTTCCCGTCACCTTCTCGATGAAGATGCTGCTCGCCGGCTATCGCTTCCCCTACGCATGGAACGAGGCGCATCCGGCGCGGGTTGGTCTCCTTCGCAGGAACGGCCGCGGCGACAGCATCATCTGGGTCCCGGTCGAGCCCTGCTATGTCTTCCATCCCGCCAACGCGTTCGAAACCGCCGATGGCAAGGTCATCGTCGACGTCGTCGCGCACGAAACGATGTTCGCCGAATCGAAGCGCGGGCCCGACAGCCAGAAATCGCGCATGGAACGCTGGACGATCGATCCCGCTGCGGGCGCGACGACGCGCACCGTCATCCACGACCATGCGCAGGAATTTCCGCGCTATGACGAGCGGCTGACAACCCGGCCCTATCGCTATGCCTACAGCGTCGCTATTCCCGACGGAGAGGCGGCCGAATGGGCACTCGCTGAAACGCGCCTGTTCAAACATGACCTCGTCAAGGGCACTACAGCCATCCACGACTTCGGCCCCGGTCGCCATCCTGGCGAGTTCGTGTTTGTCCCGCGGAGCACCGATGGAGCGGAAGATGACGGCTGGCTGATCGGCTTGGTCGTGAACATGAACGACGAGACCACCGACCTCGTCATTCTCAACGCCGACGACTTTACCGGGTCACCGCAAGCGATCGTTCACTTGCCGCACCGCATCCCGCCTGGGTTTCACGGGAACTGGGTCGCGGATTGACGATATCGGGCCGCTTCATCAGCGCCTCGGTCACCCTGAGCGACCGTTCATTGTCGACGTCGATCGCCGTCGCCCCGTTGCTGACCAGCAGCGGGGCGATATCGACTTTCAGGCGGCGCGAAAGGCGGGCAAAAATATGATGGATCGGCCCTAGCCCGAAACGGAAGCGCAACAAGTTGATCAGCCCGAAAGCCTGTATCACGCGCAACGGTTTTTTCACGAACTGGCCGCCGCCGCGAAACGCCTCCGCCGCTCTGAGCGCGTCGCGGTCGCCGATCCAATAGGCGTTGCAATTCGACACGGCGACGTCCGAAAATTCATAGAAGCGCCGCTGTCCGTCGGGATGAACCGCGAGAACATCCTCGCGCCGCGCCAGCGCCACGCCGGCCTCGACGCCGAGCCGCGCGGCTTCGACATTGATTTCCGCGATCGTGGCAGGAGTGAGCAAGCAATTGTCCGCGGTCGTGACGAGCAGCGGAAAGTGCGCCACCCCCACGACGGCCAGCACCGAATCCGTCAGATTGTCCGCCGCCGGCAAGACGACGAGTCGTTCGCCGAGTCTTTGAATCACCGGATCGGACAGTTCGTCGAGCAATCCGTCATGATGTGTCGAAACGAAAATATGCGCGGCCGGTGTGGCCGCAGCGCTTTCGAGCACATGCGCGATCATCGGCCGGCCCGCCACGGGAACGAGGCATTTGTCGCCGACTCCATGCGCCCCGGCAAGCGCGTCGACCGCACCCGGACGACGGCCGGCGAGGATCAGGATCGACCCGGTCATGCCGCATCCCTTCGCGCAAAACCGACAAGCTGGCGGATCATGCTTTCGGCCACGATCGTTTCGATCAGATCGGCCTGGGTGAAACCCGCCGCGACCGCCGCCCTGCCGAACACCTTCTCGGACCAGAGGTTGCAGTTCAGATTGACTTCGAGCAGCCGGATCTCGCCAGTCGTGAAATCGACCCGATACTCGAAGCGGCCGTAATCGAACGGCCGGAAGATTTCGGCCATCCTTCGCGTATATTCGACGAGCCGGGCGCCGATATCAGGGTCATCGAACAGTTTGAGGCTGTATTTCTGACTACGATCGACCAGATCCCGCTTTTCCTGATATGTGCGCAAATGGCCCGGGTCGGCCTGCTCGAATATCATCATCGGCAGCATCGCGGGGTCGCCGTTGCAGGTGATCACAGGCACCTCGACGTCGCTCCCCTCGACGAAGGGTTCAACGATCGCATCATGATCCAGCGCATGGATTTCCGCGACGGCGCGCGCGAGTTCGATACGGCTATAGGCATCGCGCAGCCCCCACGATGCCGAACTGTTGTTCGGCTTGATCACCCACCGACGCGCCGGCGGGCAGCGCGCGACATCGACCGGCGCACCGCGGCGGAAGAGCGACCACGGCGCGGTCGGAACGCCGCGCGCGGCCGCCTCCAGCTTTGTCAGATGCTTGTCGTCGGAAAGCCCGCGCACGATCGGCGAAGCGCCGACATAGGGCAGCCTCAGCCTGTTGCAGAGCAGCGGCAACAGCATTTCCGAATTATAGAAACCGCCGCGATTGAGGAGAGGAAAGACGAAATCCGCGTCGGGTCGCGTAAAAAGCTCGGCATAGCCGTCGGCAACGACGAGCGGCATGCCGATGCGTTCGAGTATCTCGCGCGTCTCGCGGTGATAGACGGCATGGTTGCCGTCATCGGGATGGAGGCCGCCAGTCCATTTGGCGTGCTTGGCGACGAAGAGAAGCCGCTGCGTGTCGCGGAGGCGATCGGGAAGCCGGGTGGGTTTGAGGTCGGTCGTTCGCATGCGGGCGATCCGACCACGCCGAGGTTTCACCGCGATGACCATTTGATGACCGGATTGAAAGCAAAATGCCAAATCTCTGTCATTTGAATCCGGTAGGTCGCAATAAATCCTCTCGCCCCGGATGCCCATGCTTCTGCACCCCAACGATTTCGATAGAACCGCGTCAGCCCCGGACGGCCGCTATACCGCCCGCCTCGCGTCAGCCCTCGTCAGCGGCGGCGACAGTCGCATCCACCTCGATGCGCATGGCCGCAACCGATATTACGCGACCGCCATGCCGAGCGACGCGATCGCTTACGGCTCGTCGACGATCAGCAGTATTTCGGACCATGCCTTCGCCACATTGGCGCGCCGGTGGCGCGACGGGCTCGAACAGCCAATGTCGGCATCCGATTACGCGGAAGGGCTGGCTACGATCCGCGCCGGCCTTGCGGGCTACTTCGGGCTCGAGGCGGAGACCGCTATCGTCTTTGCGGCATCGGGCACCGATCTCGAATATGTCGGGCTTGCCGCGGCGCATGACGGGCGTCCGCTTACGGCGGTTCTGCTCGGCCGCGACGAAGTAGGCAGCGGTTGCGTTCATAGCGCTGCGGGACGGTTCTTTTCCGAGGTAACGGCGACCGGAGCGCGGGTCGTACCGCATACTGCGATCGATCCCGTCTTTGCCGGAACCGAACTGATTGACGTCGCTGTGCGCGATCGGGCTGGGCTTCCTCGTGCGTCCGCTGCCATAGCGGCCGAACTGTCGCTCCATGTCGAGCGCGTCGCCGCGAACGGCCGCCGCGCGGTCATCCACGTCGTCCACGGATCCAAATCGGGCCTGACCCTGCCCGCTCTCGGCGACGTCGAGCGACTGGTCTCAGTCCATGGCGACGACATGATCGTGGTGGTCGACGCCTGTCAGCTTCGCCTCAGCGCCCCCGTCGTACGCCAGTATCTCGCGCTGGGATGCGTCGTGCTGATGACCGGCTCGAAGTTCGCGGGCGGGCCGCCGTTCAGCGGCTTTGCGTTCGTTCCGGGCGCCGTCCGCAGCCGCGCCATGCCCCTGCCGCTCGGGCTTCGTCGCCTCGCCAACCGCGCTGAATGGCCTGAAGACTGGCCAGGCGCCGGCGCGCTCAATGCAGGTGGCAACTTCGGTCTGCTCCTGCGCCTCGAGGCCGCGATGGTCGAAATCGAGCGGTTTGCCGCGCTTCCGACCGCCCGCGTCACCGAAGTGACGTCGCGGTTCAGCCATCACGTCACGAACATGGTCAGGCGACTTGAGCTTTCGGAGGTGCCCGGCGCGGAAGGCATATCGTGCCTCGCCACGGAAACCTTGCGCACGCTCGACCTGTCCGCTCGCTGGCCAG
Organism: Sphingopyxis sp. PAMC25046; assembly: GCF_004795895.1. Classification (NCBI taxonomy): domain Bacteria; kingdom Pseudomonadati; phylum Pseudomonadota; class Alphaproteobacteria; order Sphingomonadales; family Sphingopyxidaceae; genus Sphingopyxis; species Sphingopyxis sp. PAMC25046. The sequence goes on along the minus strand of NZ_CP039250.1, from coordinate 1,679,043 downwards.
GCTGTGACTTCGAAGCGGCCCGGCAACTGCACGACCATATCGCGCACCAGTCGCGGCGCTGGCTCGGGCGGGAAATCCGCCTCGGCCAGCCCGTGAAAACACACCGGATGAATGATGGACGGATCGCGGGCACTCTGCGCCTGTCGCTTTCGATGCCGCTGATGGCCGAACTGGCTCAGCTTCGCGGCGAAGCGCTCGACCAGAAACTCGAAAATGATCTGGCGCTGATCGGCGCCGCGATTTCCAAGGCCGGCACCACGACGCTGGTCGAGAAGCGGCCTGTTTCGATCCTCTGACCCGAAAAGGCAGTCGAATTGACCAGCCGCTCAACGAGAATCTTCGTTCGGACGTCGCGGAACAACGACTCGTCGTGGAAGCGCCGCTTTTCGGGCAGCACTTTCAACCTGTGGCTCGTTCCTTCCTCACTATGATGAAGAATATCGCCCTCTCCCGCCCCGCCACGAGCGCGATTGCCGCGTTTCTGGTTCTGTCCACCCCCGCCGCGTTCGCGCAGGAAGCGCCGACGATCACGATGACCCCGCCGGTCGCCGCACCCGCGCCGCAAGCCCCGCCGACCGTGCCCGAACCGAGCGCCCCGGCCCCGGTTGCAGCGCCGCAAACCGCACAGCCCCCGGCCGCGCAGCCGCCGGCGCCGAAGCCGGTGATCCGCGTGCCGCTGGAAATCGAGCCGGCCGAAGCCGCTCCCGCCCCGAAGGCGGCCGAGCGAGCCGAGCCCGTCCAGCCCAAGAGCGAACGCGCCGCGCCCCGCGCCCGTGTTGCGGCCGCTCCGGCAGCTTCGCAACCGGCCCCCGAAGCCGCTCCCGCGGATACCCCGCCGGTGGAAGACATCGCTCCCGTCGCCGCACCGATGACCACCGCTGCCGAGCCCGCGGCCGAGGTCGCGCCGCCCCCGCCCGTCGAAACTGCCAGCACCGGCGGCAGTGATTTTCCTTGGGAACTCGCTGGCGGTGCGGCTGCGTTGCTGATCGTTGGCGGTGCCGGCATCGCCTTTGCTCGCCGCCGCCGCAACGAGCGAGCGCTTGCAGACCGCGCTTATGATGATGAGCCGGCGATCGCCCCGACGCCGGTCATGGCCGAAGCACAATCCGCCGAGACGCAAGCGTGGATTACCCCGGCCTATATTCCCCGCGAACGTGTCGAGGCGCCGCGCACCACCCCGGCCTTCGCTGCCGCACCGAGCGGCAGCATGGGTCGCCATGAAGCGATGGCGCTTGCGGGCCCGACGCTCGACAATCCCTTCGCCACGCTCAGCAAGCGTCTCAAGCGTGCGCGCTTCCTCGACCGTCAGGAACGCACCGCTTACGACGAAACGCTGGCCCAGCAGCAGGATATGACGCGCAAGCCCGTCAGCGCCTGGGAAATTTCCCAGCGTCCGGCAAGCCCGTCGGAGCAGCAGCAGGAGGTTCGTCGTCCCGAGCCTGGCCGCGGCAACCCCGGTCTCCGCCCCGGCTTTGCCCGCAACTGACGGACCGGCCTGTGCCTAATGAAAAAGGGCGGTGCCTCGCAGCACCGCCCTTTCTTTTTCGCTGGAGCCCGGCCGGGGAACCGGCCGGAGCCCGCGGAACCGAATTACTTCAGTTCGACGGTCGCGCCGGCAGCTTCGAGCTTCTTCTTCAGCTCTTCGGCTTCCGCCTTGCTGGCGCCTTCCTTGACGGCCTTCGGCGCGCCTTCGACCAGCGCCTTGGCTTCGCCCAGGCCCAGGCCGGTGATCGCGCGGACTTCCTTGATCACGTTGATCTTCTGGCCGCCGTCGCCGGTCAGGATGACGTCGAACTCGTCCTTTTCTTCAGCGGCGGGAGCAGCGGCGCCCGCGCCACCCGGAGCGGCAACCGCAACGGCAGCAGCAGCCGAAACGCCCCACTTTTCTTCGAGCAGCTTCGAAAGTTCAGCAGCTTCCAGAACGGTCAGCGCCGACAGGTCTTCAACGATCTTTGCAAGATCAGCCATTTTCATTCTCCATCAGAACCGGGAAAGCCCGGTGAATTGTTACGGTAGGTAAAAGTTTATGCCGCTTCCTTGGCGCCATAGGCACCAAAGACCCGCGCCAGCTGACCAGCCGGGGCTGCCGCAATCTGGGCGACCTTTGTGGCCGGAGCCTGGAGCAGGCCGACAAGCTTGCCACGCAGTTCGTCAAGCGACGGCAGCGATGCAAGCGCCTTCACGCCTTCCACGTCGAGGACCACATCCCCCATGCCGCCACCAACGATTTCAAGCTTGTCGTTGGTCTTGGCAAATTCCACCGCGATCTTTGCAGCCGCGACCGGATCGGTCGAGCTGGCGATTGCCGTGGGGCCGGTCAGCAGATCGCCGATACCGGTGTAGGAGGTGCCATCGAGCGCGATCTTGGCCAGGCGGTTCTTCGTGACCTTGAAGCTTGCACCCGCGGTCCGCATCTGCTCGCGAAGCACCGTCGACTGGGCGACGGTAAGACCCAGGTTGCGAACAATCACAACCGAGGCTGCATTCGACAGCGTAGCGTTCAGCGAGGATACGGCTTCGGCCTTTTCAGCACGATCCATGCCTGTTTCTCCACTCATGCCCGGTTGCAGGCAACCGGGCCGCTAACACACGCAAAAGCCATGCGGGACGTATCCCGCCTGTCCTTCACGCAACGATGTCCGATGGGGTCGGTCAAGCCGCTGGCGCCTGCACAAGCAGGCGGGCGACCGATAAAAGACTGTCCCCGTCTCGGCTGGAAATTAAGAAGGGCATATTCCCCTCACCAACTGTCTCGGACGGAGCTGTCACGGCCGAGACCGCGACAACACGAACGCGCACATAGCGGCGGCGCGTGTAGAGTCAAGCTTTCCTTGGATTGCCATCGGCTCACGCGCGCGCACGGATCGACCAGCAGGCGATGGGTACATGGACGGTGTCGCCATCGATATAGCGATCGAATGCCGGTAGCACTCTGGCAAGGATCGAGCCCCGCTCCGCCGGATCGAACTGCGCCAGAAACAGCCCGAGCGGCCCCATGTTGGCGACATAGTCGGCAAGCGCCGGCGTCGGCAGGGTGCAAGCAAAATCGATCGGTTCGATCACGATGTCCGACCACCCGGCATCCCACAGAAATCCGAGGACGCGCTCGTTGCTGGCGAAAGCAAACTGGCCCGGCGCATTCGGGTCGGGTGCCGGCATCGCCGGCAGAATCGGGGCCGCCGCACGCCAGGCAGTGGTCATAAAGTCGTTTTCCCGGGCGCTGCGCCACGCCACCGCGTGAAGCACCCCCTTGGGGACCATAGCCGCGCGGATGTTTGCGAACGCGGCGACGCTGTCCGAAAAAAACATCACCCCGAATCGGGAAATCGCCATGTCAAACGCTTCGGTCGGAAAATCATACTCCTCGGCGTCCCCCTCCTCGAAACGCACCGGCAGTCGTTCGGCGGCCGCGCGCTTCCGCGCCCGGGCGATCATCCGGGCTGAAATGTCGACACCCAGCACGTCCCCGCCGACGCCAAGCCGCTGCGCGGCCGCGAGCACGGTCGCCCCGGTTCCGCAACCGATGTCGAGAAGGCGGTGTGGGCTCGCCTCGCCGACCGCATCGGCCAGATAATCGGCGACCGGCGCGAACAATGCGTCGAGCATTTCCTGTTTCGCTACCCATGTTTCTCCCGCTGGCCCATTCCAGAGCGCCGGCTGGTCGATGGGCGCTATTTTCACGTCGGTCATGATGATCTTTTCCTTGTCTTCGCGAATCGATCACACCATTCTGCCACTTCAAGTCGACTTGAGGTCAAGCATGGCTGCACTGGACATTGCCGAAGTTGCCCGACGCTCCGGAGTTCCGGCATCAACGCTACGCTATTATGAGGAAAAGGGCTTGATCGCCTCGATCGGCAGGCGCGGGCTGCGGCGCCTGTTCGATCCCGCGATTCTCGACCGGCTCGCGCTGATCGCGCTTGGCCGCGCCGCCGGTTTTTCGCTCGGCGAGATGGCAGGCATGTTTACGCCCGAGGGCGCACCCAGGATCGACCGTGCCGCGCTTGCGGCGAAGGCCGACGACATCAATCGCACGATCCGCCGTCTCGCGGCGATGCGCGACGGGCTTCGCCATGCGGCGGCATGCCGCGCGCCGAGCCATATGGAGTGCCCGACATTCCGCAAAATATTGAAAGCTGCTGCCGGCAGAGCTTTCACCCCGCCCGTGCACCGCATCAACCGTTGATCAATTGTTGATCCACCGGACAATTCGGCCTCTTGTCAAAATTGACACAAGATATATCTTAGACACATCGAATCGCACGAAGGAGTTTGAGATGCGACATGGAATGAACCGGCACGGGTGCGACGAGCGCCATGCCATGCACCGCGCGATACGGCAGGCGATGCGCCACGGAATGCACCGCGGCGGGCGCGGGTTCGGTGGTGGCGGCTTTGGCGGGCGCCACGGGTATAACGACGATGGCGGCGCACGACGGCGGCGCATGTTCGACAGCGGCGAGCTGCGACTCGTGCTGCTCAAGCTGATCGCCGACGAACCGCGCCACGGATATGACCTGATCCGCCAGATCGAGGAACTGACCGGCGGCGCCTATGCGCCGAGCCCCGGCGTGATCTATCCCACCCTCACCCTGCTCGACGACATGGGGCTGATCGAGGCGCAGCAGAGCGAAGGCGCAAAGAAGCTGTTCGCGATCACCGACGCTGGCCGCGCCGAAATCGAAACCAACGCCGCACTCGCCGAACGGCTGATCGCACGCCTGACCGAAATCGGCGAGGAACGCCAGCGCACCGACAGCGCCTCGGTCCGCCGCGCGATGGGCAATCTGAAGGCGGTGCTGATGAACCGGCTGGGCGACCGCGACCTCGAAGAAGCCACGCTGCACGAGATCGTCGCGCTGATCGACGAGGCGGCGCAGAAGATCGAGCGCCTGTCATGACGAGCCTGTCCGCCCACGTCCCGACCGCCCACGCGAGTAGATATCTGCAGCAATTGTGCAAACATTGGCAGCATAATCTGGCGGTCGAATTTACGCCAGAGCACGGCACCGTTACCTTTCCCAAGGATGCGCGCGGCGCCACCTGGACGGGCGATGCGCTCGTCACTTTCGATGCGGGCACCGACGCGCTGTCGGTCCGCATCGACGCAAGCAGCGACGCGCACGCCGAAGCGATGACGGGCGTCGTCGCACGCCATCTCGACCGATTCGCCTTTCGCGAAGCCCCGCTGGCATTCGATTGGAATCCCGCCTGAAACCTCGCACCGCCATCGGACGAACCGCGCTTTTCGCGCTTATGGAACGCACGTCGGCGGTGGCACGTTGAACCGGCGCCGCCTCCTCCCGGCGGTCGCTACGAAGAAAGGAATCTCTGTGTCCGAGCCCCAAGGCTTGCTTTGCCCGACCTGCCGCGTGAATTTGACGATGTCGGAACGTCAGGGGATCGAGATCGATTATTGCCCGCAATGTCGCGGCGTATGGCTCGATCGCGGCGAACTCGACAAGATCATCGAGCGCAGCGAAGCCGCGAGCGCCGGTGCACCGCGCGCGCCAGCTCCGCCGCCGCCTGAATATCGCGAACGCGGCTACGACGACCGTCACTACGGCAAGCCTTACAAGAAGAATTACAAGAAGAGCTTCCTCAGCGAACTGTTCGACTGACGACCGCGTTTCGGCGGGCATAGAGGAAGTAGACGCCCAATCCGCCGATATTCCAGACGACGAACCAGAGCTGCGTCTGCGCCGGCAAGCTGAAGAAGAGATAGATGCAGCCGAGCACGGCGATGCCGCCGACCACCCACGGCAGCGGCGTGCGGAACGTGCGCGGCGCGTCGGGGGCGCGGCGACGCATTATCAGCATACACACCGACACCGCGGTAAAGGCGGCGAGCGTCCCGGCGTTGGCGAGTGCCGCGAGTTCGCCGAGCGGAATGAAGCCCGCCAGCACCGCGACGACGATCGCGGTGAAAATGGTGATGCGTACGGGCGTGCCCCGCGCAGAGAGCTTCGCAAGGCCCGCAGGCAGCAAGCCGTCCCGCGCCATGGTGAAGAAGATACGGCTCTGCCCATAGAAAAAGGCGAGGATCACAGTCGGCAGCGCGATGACCGCCGAGACCGCGAGATATTGCGCGGCGAGCGGACTGCCGAGTTCGCGCAGGATAAGCGCGAGCGGTTCGGGGCTGTTCGCGAAGCGTGTATAGGCGATTGCGCCGACCGCGGCGACCGCGACGGCGATATAGATGGCGACGCAAGCGACCATCGATCCGACGATGCCGATCTTGAGATCGCGGTCGGGATTCTTCGCTTCCTCGGCCGCGGTCGCGATCGCGTCGAAGCCGTAGAAGGCGAAAAAGATGATCGCCGCCGCCGCCATCACCCCGCGCTCGACGCCATCGGGGCCCATATGCTTGGCGAAGCCATAGGGACTGAACGGTTCGAGATTGGCGGCGTTGAAGGCGGGCAATGCGACCGCGACGAAGACGACAAGCGCGACGATCTTGACCAGCACGAGCAGCGCGTTGAGCGTCGCGCTCTCACGCGTGCCGACGAGCAGCAGCCCCGCAACGACGGCGATGATCGCAATCGCCGGCAGGTTGACGATGCCGCCAAGCTCCGGCCCCTGCATGAGCGCCATCGGAAAGCCCGCCCACGCCTCGAGCAGCGGCGCGGCATAGCCCGACCAGCCGACCGCGACCGCGCTCACCACGAGCGAATATTCGAGGATCAGGCTCCACCCGACGATCCACGCGAGCAGCTCGCCGATGACGACATAGGAATAAGTATAGGCGCTGCCCGAGGCGGGGATCATCGTCGCCATTTCGGCATAGGCGAGCGCGGCGCAGGCGCAGATCAACCCGGCGACGGCGAAGGAGAGGATGACCGCGGGGCCCGCCTTGTCGGCGCCGACGCCGATCAGCGTCAAAATGCCCGTTCCGACGATCGCGCCGACCCCCAAGGCAATCAGATGCGGCCAGCCGAGCGTTCGCGCCAGTGCCTGCTCCCCCTCCTGCCGTTCCGGCACGATCGGTTTGCGGCGGAAAAGGCTATCGGTCATGCGGTGGGCTCTCCCTTGGGACCTATGTTGCTTTGCGCTGCTTGTAAGCGCGCGCAGCGTCAACGCAAGACGCGGCGGACGGGCTGGCGATGACCGGCGGCTTTGGGTTGGTTTTCAGACGTCCCCTATAACCGTGGCCCCCGCGACGGCGAGGCGACGGCCAGGTTCGGTCGAAAAGCCGACGTTACCGTCTTTCAAGCCAGCGCTTCGATTGCCTCCGCCAGCTTTGCGTCGCGTTCGGACAAGCCATCGGCGTCGTGCGTCGTCAGCAATATGTCGACGCGATTATATACGTTCGACCATTCGGGATGATGGTCCATCTTTTCGGCGACGATCGCGACGCTCGCCATGAAGCCGAAGGCCCGCGCGAAATCGTCGAATTTGAACTGGCGCGTGATCGCGTCGCGCGACGGTTCGTGCCTCCATTCGGGAAAGCGGGCGAGCAACGCGGCGCGCTGGGTGTCGTCGAGCCTCTGGACCATCTTCTTTCTCCCGCTGGTCAATGTCGTGCGCCCGCCATAAGGAAGGGCGCGATGAGCGACAAGAGCAGCCTGCCAGCCGGATGGACCGGCACCGCCCCCGACGCCGACGCGCTGTTCGCGATGGCCGAGGCCGCGCTCGCAACCATGCCCGATGTGTTCAAGCCACATATCGAGGGGGTGGTAATTTCGATCGAGGAATTCGCCGACGACGACGTGCTCGCCTCGCTCGACATCGAGCACCCCTATGATCTCACCGGCCTGTACGAAGGCCGCCCGCTGACCGAGCGCAGCATCGGCGAAAGCGGCGGGATGCCCGACCGCGTCACCCTCTATCGCATTCCCATCCTCGTCGAATGGATCGAGACGGGCGAAAAGCTCGAATGGCTGGTGCGCCATGTCCTGATCCACGAGATCGGCCATCATTTCGGCTTTTCGGACGAGGATATGCACGCGCTGGAGCGCATGGCGTGAGCGCGCCTCCGCGCACGGGTGGCGTGAGCGAGCTTTTGCGGCTCGACGACGTCGCTTGCATCCGCGGCGACCGGTTACTGTTCGATGGGCTGTCACTGACGTTGAATCGCGGCGATGCGGTGTGGCTGCGCGGGCCCAATGGCGCGGGCAAGTCGAGTCTGATCCGCCTTGCCGCCGGGCTGCTGCGCCCCGCCGCAGGGACAATCGAGCGCCGCGAGCGTGTCGCGCTGATCGATGAGGCCGCGGCGCTCGACGCCGAACTGCCGCTACGCCGCGCGCTCGATTTCTGGGCGCGGGTCGATACGGTCGACGGGCATGCGGTCGACCGCGCGATGGCCGAGATGGCGCTGGCGCCGCTTGCCGAGGTTCCCGTGTCGATGCTCTCGACCGGCCAGCGCAAGCGCGCCGCGATGGTGCGCGTGATCGCGAGCGGAGCGCCGATCTGGCTGCTCGATGAACCCGCGAACGGGATGGACGACGCCGCGCAGGCACGGTTGGTGGCGGCAATTGCCCGACACCGCGGCAATGGCGGGACAGTGATGTTTGCATCGCACTTCGCGCTCGGTATCGCCAACCTCGCCGAACGCGATATGGGCGCGCCCGCTTGACCGCGCTCATCGCTCTCTTCTGGCGCGACTTGCAACGCGCGTGGGGCAGCGGGGCGCTGTGGTTGCCGGTGATGTTTTTCCTGCTTGTCGCGACCGCCTTTCCTTTCGCGGTAGGGCCGGACGCGCCGCTGCTGCGCCGCGCAGGCGGCGGCATGGTGTGGGTTGCGGCTTTGCTGGCGGCGCTGCTGCCGATCGACCGGCTGGTGCGACCCGACCGCGAGGCGGGCGTGCTCGACCAGCTTGCGGTGCGAGGTTTCGCCGACGAGCTGATCGCGGCGGTCAAGATCGCTGCGCACGCCGCCGGCTTTGGGCTGCCGCTGATGATCGCCTTGTTCCCCGCGTCGGCGCTGCTGGCGCAGGATGCGGAGCGCGTCGTACTGCTCGCGACGGGGATCGCGATTGCCATCCCGGCACTGGCCTCGCTCGCGGTACTGAGCGCAGCGCTGACCGCGAACCACAAGGGCGGCAGCGCGGTCGGCGGACTGCTTGTCCTGCCGCTCGCGGTGCCGATGCTGATTTTCGGCGCAGGAATGCTCGACCCTTCGGGGCGCGGCGCAATCAAGCTGCTGGCCGCAGTCAGTCTTCTGCTGACCGTGATCGGGCCGTTCGCGGCGGGTGCGGCGATGCGGGGGCTGCGCGAATGACGCGCCAGTCGCTTGCGCATATCGCGCTGGTCGTGCGCGATTACGACGAGGCGATCGACTTTTATGTCGGGACGCTTGGTTTCAAACTCGTCGCCGACGATTATCAGCCGGCGCAGGACAAGCGCTGGGTGCTCGTCGCGCCGCCGGGCAATCCCGAAGGCGGCGCAACGATCCTGCTCGCACGCGCGGCGAATGAGGAACAGGCGAAATTCGTCGGCGACCAGTCGGGCGGGCGCGTCTTCCTGTTCCTGCAAACCGACGATTTCGCCCGCGATTACCAGCGCCTGCTCGACAAGGGCGTGCGGATCGAGCGCGAACCGCTGGAAGCCGACTATGGCACCGTCGCGGTCTTCCTCGACCTTTATGGCAACAAGTGGGATTTGATCGAGTTTCGTCGGTCGGCCTGATTACCGACGCGCGAAAGTTGACGAAGTTGACGGCCCCATGCGCGCGCGAACAAGGCGATAGACGCGACGGTGATCGATGGACCAGGGCTTTGGTATCGGCGTCATCCAACAGCGTAGATCATGCCGATATTTTTAGGAAAGCGATTTATGGCGGATGACGGCATTCGGCTGTTAGTGGCCGTCCCTTATATCGTCATCCCGGCCTTGATCCGGGATCCATTCCTTCAACGCTGCGAGAATGGATTCCGGATCAAGTCCGGGATGACGAATATTGGGGAGCATCCGCTTCCCACCCCAAAGCCGCGGCCTCAACGCAGCGTCATCGTATCCCCTTCGACATTCACCGCGTCGAGCTTCGCCAGAAAGCTCTGCCCTAGAAGCGACACCCCCATGTCGGCGTCGATCACCGCCGCCGGAACCTGCCGCACCTCGATCCCTTCGACCACCACGCTGCCCAGCGTCACCGTGCGCATCGGCACGTCGCCGCCCGCGGTGCGCGCCGTGCCGCCGACCGGCAGGCTGTCGACGTCGATCCCGATTGCCTCGGCATCGCGCCGCGTCAGCGCGACGATCGACGCGCCGCTGTCGACCAGCATCCGGATGTTGGTGCCGTCGACCTCGGTATCGGCATAGAAATGCGAATCGCCGGCCCGGCCAAGCCGCACTTCGCCGCCCAAGCCCCTTGCGGCCGGCGCCGAAGGCCCCGACGACCAGGTGCTGCGCTTGCCGCGCTGCGTCGTCCAGTTGCTATTGTCCTGCGTTTCTGCCGCAGCCCGCGCACCGTCCGCATCACCGGATGATCGGCTGGCGACGCTCGCCACACCGACCGACACCGCCGTGATGGCGACCGCCAAGCCAAGATACCGCCCGATCATGGGCGGTTTGTCGCAGATTGGGGTTGGAAATTGGTTAAGTGGGCTCGCGCTGCTCGATGAACGCGCGCCACGTCGGCGCGTCGCCGCGGATGCTATAGGCGATCCGCGCGCAGGCGTAAGGACGCCCGGGGCGATTGTCGGCCTCGCGCGCCGTCGACGGCCACACGCCCTCACCACCGGCAGACCAGCAGATCAGCGCCTCGGCCTCTTGCCCCGCCTCGATCGCCTCGCGCTCGGCGGCGCTCATCGATGCGGGCGCATCCCAGCCGAGGATCGCGCTATGCGTCGCGCCCTTGGAGAAAAGGGCATCAAGAAACGGACTGTCGCGATCGACGAGCAGGCTCCTGATGCGTTCGCGATCGGCCGCCGCCAGCCACTTTCCGCCGAACATCGCTCCCCACCGCGCCTCGTCGCGCGAGCGCAGGGCGTCGGCGAGTTCGCCGGCGGCCGCCTCGAAACGCGGCGTCCAGACCGACTCCCTAGCAAGCGGCGCCAGCGCGGCAGCAGGCGCGGGCGCTTCGGGCTCGACGGGCAACAGCGACGTCGGCGCCGCAGCGGCGACGGCGGACAGAAAAGCGGCGGCGAGCGCCGAAGAGATCAGCATGGCGCGCATGGCCGCCAATCTAGCAGCAAAGGCTGCACCTGTCATGAACCCGCGGCGAGCCCTTCGCGCATCCATGCCGGCGCCTCGGCGGCATCAATATCCTCCACCCGCCGATGCTCGACCGACCAGCCGAGTTCGGGATAGGCGATCATCTGCCTTTTTTCATCGGCCTCGGCGATCGGCACGACGACGATCCGCCGATTGACCTTCTGCCGCCAGTTCATCCGCGCCGTATTTTCCTGCCCGACGTAACACCCCTTGGCAAAACTGACCCCGTTCAGTTCGGCGGCATTGCATTCGAGCCACAGCGTCGCTCCGTCGCCGAGCTCGGCGCGCCCTTCGGCAACGCCGAGCGCCAGCCGGTGCGCGCGCCACGCGGCGTCGGCGCCCTCGCCTTCATCCGCCGGCGCCAGCCATCGCTGGCCGAGCCCGGCCAGCCGCGGATCGACGACGCCAAGGTCGCCCGCGGGCGCCCAATGCACCGCCAGTTCGGGCTCCAACGCGATCGTGATCGCGCGGCGCAGGCGATAGAGGGTCAGCCGCTTAACCAGCGCTTCCGCCGCATCGCGCTCGCAATCGATCAATATGTCCGACGACCCCGAGCCTGGTCGAGGGGCGGCCCAGATCAGGAAGTCGAACAGCGCCTTGCCCTGCGCGGTGAGCAGCGCCGCCCACGCCGGCAAATTGCCCGACGTGTCGTTGGTGACGAGTCCTTGCAGGAAACCGCGGACGTCCTCCCCCGAGAGACGGATGAGGGCACGGTCGTGAAGGGTGGTATTAGCCATGGCGATAATCTAGGGACCCGGCAGCCAAAACCAACCCGCAAGTTGATGAGTCCGACATGACCGACCGCCTGACGATCCGCCGCCCCGACGACTGGCACGTCCATCTGCGCGACGGCGCGATGCTCGAACATGTCGCGCAATATACCGCGCGCCAGTTCGCCCGCGCGATCGTCATGCCCAACCTGTCACCGCCGGTGACGACCGCCGAGGAAGGCCGGGCGTATCGCGACCGCATCAACGCCGCGGTGCCCGCCGGGCTCGACTTCACGCCGCTGATCGTCGCCTATCTGACCGACCACAGCAGCCCCGACGAAATGGCGCGCGGACACGCCGAGGGCGTCTTTACCGCCGCCAAACTCTATCCCGCGCACGCGACCACCGGCAGCGCGCACGGCGTCACCGACGTCGCGAACATCATGGGTGTGCTCGAGCGGATGCAGGACATCGGCATGCCGCTCCTCATCCACGGCGAAGTCACCGACCATGACGTCGACATTTTCGACCGCGAGGCGGTGTTCATCGAACGCACGCTCGCGCCGCTGGTAAAGACGCTGCCCGGCCTCAAGATCGTCTTCGAACATATCACCACGGCAGAAGCCGCGCAGTTCGTCGCGGGCGCCCCCGCCAATGTCGCCGCGACGGTCACTCCGCAGCATCTCCACATCAACCGCAACGCGATGCTCGTCGGCGGCATCCGTCCGCACGCTTACTGCCTGCCGGTGGCGAAGCGCGAGCATCACCGGCTCGCGGTGCGCAAGGCCGCAACCTCGGGCTCGCCCAAATTCTTCCTCGGCACCGACAGCGCGCCGCACGCGGTGCATACAAAGGAAGCCTCATGCGGCTGCGCGGGCATTTTCAACGCCCCCTATGCGCTCGAATCCTATATCAAGGCGTTCGACGAGGACGGCGCGCTCGCCCATTTCGAAGGCTTCGCCAGCGAACATGGCCCGCGCTTCTACGGCCTGCCGCTCAATACCGGCACGGTGACATTGGAACGCGCCGAGACGCTCGTCCCCGACCGCATCGGCGAAGTCGTCCCCTTCCACGCCGGCGAAACGCTGGGCTGGCGGCTGGCCTGAAAATCCTCCCTGTGGCGAAGCCATGGGGAGGACCGAACTCAAGCCACCTCGATCATCCGCTCGGCGCGCATCTTGCGCAGCATGTCGAAACTGAACACCGCGATGCTCGCCCAGATCAGGATGAAGCAGGCGAGCTGTGCGGGCTTCAGCGGTTCGTGGAAGACGAACAGGCTCAGGACGAACTGGAGCGTCGGCGCTAGGAACTGGACGAAGCCGAGCGCGGCGTAGCTCATCCGCCGCGCCGCGGTAGCAAAGAGCAGCAGCGGCACCGCGGTCACGACACCCCCCGCCATCAACAAGAGGCTGATGCCGCCGTCCGATCCGAAGCCGCGCCCGTCGCCCGCCCACAAATACCAGGCCGACACGGCAAGCGACGGCAAAAGCAGCACCGTCGTCTCGACCGATAGCCCGGGCAGCGAGCCCACCGGCACCACTTTCCGGATCAGGCCATAGATGCCGAAGGAAAAGGCCAGCGTCAGGCTGATCCACAGCGTATCGAGCGCGCCCGCGAGCAGGATCGCGACCCCTACCCCCGCGATCGCCACCGCCAATAGCTGCAGCTTCGACAGCCGCTCGCCGAGGAAGATCATGCCGAGCATCACATTGACCAGCGGGTTGAGATAATAGCCGAGGCTCGCCGCGAGCACATGGTCGGTGAAGATCGAATAGATATAGACGAGCCAGTTGACCGCGATCAGCAGCGAACTCGCCAGCAGCAGCCGCAGCGTCCGCCAATCTTTGAGCGCCGCCAGATATTCGCCGATCTGCCGGCGAAAGAGCATGATCAGGAAACAGAGCGGCAGCGACCAGATGATCCGCTGCGCCAGCACCTCGACCGGCGGAACGCTCGCGATCAGCTTGAAGAACAGCGGGACGAATCCCCAGATGCCATAGGCGGCCAGCGCATAGGGCAGCCCGCCCTGATTGCTCCCCGCGGGGGGCGGTGTCTGTGCCATGGCGCTCGACTTCTAAAGGATCAGATGATGCCGCCGCCGAGCATCAGGCGGATGACGCCGATGACGATGACGACGATATTGAGGTTCCGCCCGCTCGTCTTGTCCGACATCGCGCCGAGCGCGAGCCCGATGACGGCGAAAGGAATGATCACCCAGTTGGCCCAGCCGAGCAGCGGAATGAACGCAAAAACGGCCAGAACCAGAGCGATGGCGCCGATGATGAGCGATCCGATATTGAGCATGGACAGGGTTTTCGCACGCCGCCCGCGATGCGGCAAGAGCCTTTCGGTTCGTCGATGGATGCGCTCGCTTCATCTTGTTGCCTTGCGTTCATGCAACGCGACCGGGAGCCGGCTCGTTTTCTCCTCGAAGCGCCCGGCCCTCCAAAGGGACGGAGCGCGGAACCAGGAAAGGATTTATCATGCGTATCTTCACCAAAGGCCTGATGGGCGCGTTCGTCGCCGCCAGCGTCCTCGGCACCACGCCGCTCCACGCCGGCGTGACCACCCCCGCCAAGGCGCCGGGCTATCATGAATTCGAACAGTCGTCGGACTTTTATCGCAAGCGCAAGGATCGCCGCTATTATGCGCGTGACGAGCGCATCAATCGCGACACCCGCATCTGGCGTGACAACGACGGCCGCTATCGCTGCAAGAAGGACAATGGCACGACCGGCCTTCTGATCGGCGGCGCGGTCGGCGGCCTGGCCGGCCATGAAATCGCCGGCGGCGGCGACAAGCTGCTCGGTACCGTGCTCGGCGCCGCGGGCGGCGCGCTGCTCGGCCGCGAGATCGACCGCGACAAATATCGCTGCCGCTAAGTGAGACAGAAACCGTCTCGAGTGCGGGTTCGAGACCCCTCCACCCGTACACGCTGATGGCGAGGGCACCGGTTAACGCCGGTGCCCTCAAGCGTGTGCGCCTTGTCCCCCGGCCGTTCTTGTCCCACAAGCGTCGTCCACCGCTGCGGGAAAGAGACATATCATGCTGAACGGCCCCCTGCTCGTTACCGAGCGCCTGATCCTCCGCCCGCCCGCGGCGGAGGATTTCGACCCCTTTGCCGCGATGTGCGCCGAGGAAGAGACGATGCGTTTCATCGGCGGCGCCTGCCCGCGCTCGGCGGCGTGGCGCCAATGGTGCACGCTCGCGGGCGCGTGGCACATCCGCGGCTTTTCGATGTTCTCGGTGATCGAGCGCGACACCGGCGAATGGGTCGGCCGCCTCGGCCCGTGGGAGCCAGACGGCTGGCCCGCGCCCGAGATCGGCTATGGCGTCAGCGCGCGCTTCGCGGGCAAGGGCTATGCCTTCGAGGGCGCCGTCGCCGCCTGCGATTTCGCGGTCGAATTCCTCAAATGGCCCGAACTGATGCACAGCATCGACCCCGCGAACACGCGCTCGCAGGCGCTCGCGAAACGCCTCGGCGCGACCAACAGCGGCCCGACCCGCCTCCCCGCCCCGTTCGAGGACACGCCCGTCGATGCCTGGACGCAAAGCGCCGACGCGTGGCGCATCAAACGCAGGGAATTCCAGCCCTGACCGTGGCCGAATATGCAAAAGCGTCTCGCTCCGAGACAGGTTACGGCCAATAAAGCCCGCGCGTTAACGCATTTTATTTGGGCCTTTTTGACCAGGATCGGGCATTCCCGGTAAAGGATTAAGGGAGTGTTAGCGATGATCTTGCGCGGAAAATGGCTGGTTGCCGGTTTGCTGGTTGCGGCGGCGCCGCTCGGCGGATGCCGCGACAACCCCAATGCCAAGGCCGATCTCGCCCCGCTCGACGACGGGCTGACCAACGCCGACCCGGCGATCAAGGGCTCGCTGGAAGACAAGATCATGGTCGATCCGGCGCTCGCCGGCCAGTCGAACCGCAACGCCGTCGGCCCGGGCAACCGGCCGATCGACGGCGGCGTCCCCGGCGTCAGAAGCGGCAAGGCCGCGACCGCCGCCGAGGCCGCCGCGGCGCTCAAGGCCGGCAAGCTGCTCACCGCGCCCCGGGCGCTCCCGATGGAGGCCGGCTGCAACGGCTGCGAGGCAGAGGCGCGCCCGGTGACCATCGGCGCCCTCGCGCGCGACCAGCAAAAGGGCGGCGGCTGCGACGCCAAGCTCACCTACAGCAACGCGTGGGCGAACCGCCTGCCCGCCGCGTTCAAGGTCTACCCGCGCGCGACATTGCGCGAGGCGGCGGGGATCGCCGGCGGCAAATGCAATATCCGCGTCGTCAATTTCCAGACCGCCGCGTCGATGCAGGCGGTGCTCGACTATTATCACACGATGGCGATCCGCGCCGGCTACACCAGCGACCACCGCGTCAACGGCAACGAGCATATGCTCGGGGGTACCAAGGGCGATCTCGCCTATGTGCTGATGATGCGCCGCGACGGCGGGATGACCGACGTCGACCTCGTCGCCTCGGGCGGCAAATAAGCCTTATCCCGCGAACAACATGAAAAAGGCCCCGGGGAGAGGGATCCCGGGGCCTTTTTCCTTGCTTGCGTGACGAGCAAGCGGTCGGACCAAAGGGTCAGATCTTGTCGCCGAGCGCGCCCTGGACCTTGCCCTTCAGATTCTGGGCTTCGCCCTTGCGCTCCTGCGCCTCGCCTTCGGCGCGCAGACGCTCGTTGTCGGTCGCCTTGCCGGTCACCTGCTTCACATTGCCGGCGGCTTCGTTCGCGAGACCTTTGGCTTTTTCGGTGAGTTCACCCATGGCGTATCTCCTTGCTTTTGCAGAGGCGGAGGGGTGCGCCTCTTGCCGGACCAACGACGCGGCGGGGCATATGTTCCGCTGCTTGAGACGGACCGTTCGGGAGCGAGGATTACTGACCCGACGTCTGCTTTGGGGGTGGTGAGCTGTCGTTGCTCTCCTCCACTTCCGTCATCCCGGGCTTGACCCGGGATCCCGCTTTTTGGGGCGTCGACCGGTCTTCGGCATCAAGCTGGACCCCGGATCAAGTCCGGGGTGACGAATGAAGAGACGGCTACAATCGGTCGTTTCCTGACACTCGTTACAACGCGCCTGTCAAATCACGGGCCATGGCGGGTTCGGGGCGCAAGTCTTTGCCCTTGACCGCGGCGGCGTGGCGGGCGGCGACGGCGTTGCTGCCGGCCATGGTCAGGGCGAGCAGCCCGACGACGAGCGCGTCGGCGATCAGCAGCGGCCAGTCGAGGATCGCGGGGGCGAAGATCGCGCCGAAGCTGAGCGCATAGTGCGCGATCATCAGCGGCAATACGCCGGCAAGGAGCAGCAGCACGGTGCGCCAGAAGCTGCCTGCCATGATCCGCACCGAACGGATCGGGCCGATCGCGATATTGCCGAGCGTCCAGGCGACGGTCCATGCCATGAAATAGATGCCGGCGACGCTGCTGAACAAGACCAGCGCATAGCCGGTCCATTGCGCGGGCGTCCCGGAAAGGCCCATCAGGCCGGTCAGCGAGGGGCCAAAGAGCGTCCACCATTGCTGGAGCCCATTGAGCGCGAACAGGATGAGCCACAGCCCGATCGCGGGCCATTCGATGCGCGCGGCGCGCGCGGCGTCGCGGCCGAAGAGGATATAGCGCGTGAACCAATAGCCGGGCAGCAGCAGCGCGAGCGTCTTCGCAAAGCCGAATTGCAGCCGCAGCGGGTCTGCTTCGGCCGCCTTGGCGCCGGCGATGCCGTCGTACATGCCCGCGCGCCATTCGACGACATGCTGCGCGAGCTCGACCAGCACGGGGATGAGGAAGAGCAGCGGACAGGCGAACGCAAAGGCCCAGGCGCTGCGATAGACGGTGGCAATATCACTCTTCATCGGCCGGTCCCTCCGGGTCGAAGGCGATCAGGTCGCCTGGTTGGCATTCGAGCGCGCGGCAGATCGCGTCGAGCGTCGAGAAGCGGATCGCCTTCGCCTTGCCGGTCTTGAGCACCGACAGATTGGCGACGGTGATGTCGACGCGTTCGCTGAGTTCGGTCAGCGTCATCCGCCGCCGCCACAGCAGGTCGTCGAGCTGGATACGGATCGACATATCGGGGTTCCTAGATCGTCTGCTCGAGCTCTTCGCGCATCGCCGCGCCCTGTTCGAAGATGCGCGCGAGGACGAAGAGAAGGAGCACGGCGAGCCAGGCGGTGAGGCTGGGCTGCCAGCCGAAGACCTCACCGCTGATGCGCGACATTTCGAAAGACAGCCAGCCGTAGGCGGCGTCGATGACCTGCGTCGCGAGCAGCCACCAGCCGATCGCGCGGAGCCGCCGGGCGTTGTCGAGGGTGAAGGCCGCGCCCGCCTTCGTCGCGTCGATCATCGCGATCAGGCGCGTAAAGATCGCATGCGCGGCGATGGCGATCGGGATGCAGAGCAGGAGGGTGATGCGAAAGAGGTCGAGCATATAGCCGCCGTCGATCGCGGGCTTGGCGCCGGCGATCGCGTCGAGGACCAGATCGGGCCGCAGGCTGATCGCGACCA
Source organism: Sphingopyxis sp. PAMC25046 (assembly GCF_004795895.1). Taxonomy (NCBI): domain Bacteria; kingdom Pseudomonadati; phylum Pseudomonadota; class Alphaproteobacteria; order Sphingomonadales; family Sphingopyxidaceae; genus Sphingopyxis; species Sphingopyxis sp. PAMC25046. The sequence continues at coordinate 1,660,685 of NZ_CP039250.1, read as the reverse complement.
GTGCGATCATGAATAGCGCGAGGAAGGCCCAGTTCAGTATATTCAATCCGATGAGTAGGCGGCGGCTCCATTGCAACATCGCGAATCCCCCTTCGATTATCGATACGGTGCATATCGATAATCGATAAAATCTGTATTGCAAGGCGATAATCGGGGTGTCGGGTTGGGGCTGAAATGCCGCTCACCCATCGCGTCAGGAGGGGCATGTTTCAGAGCGCGGCCGGGCATGGAAAAGGGCGCGGAAGCGATGCTTCCGCGCCCTGAGCTTTTGAAGCCGAAGCGGCTTAGTTGGCCGGCTGTTCGGCCGCCGCGTCGGCGGCAACGGCCGCATCGGCCTGCGGTGCCGGTTCGCCCGTCGCCTGTGCGACGGCGGCGGCGAACTGTTCGGCGGTATAGGCCGCGGCGAGGCCAGCGGGCGACATCAGGAAAGCGCTGCGCGGCAGGCTGACGTCGTCGCCGCCGGGGGTGGTCACGATGACCACATCGGCGCTGACCGATTTGACCTTGCCGAGCACGGCGGCGCCCTTGAGGCTGCGGACGTCGGCACCCGCGACGAGCGCGGCGGCGACCGCGGCGTCATCGGCGGCGGCGGCGGTGTTCACTTGCTGCATCGCGGCGGCGAACTGTTCGGCGGTGAAGCTGGTCGCGAGACCCGCCTGGCCGATGAAGAAGGCATTGCGCGGCAGCTTCACATCGCCGGACGGGGTGGTAAGCACAACGCCGTCGGCGGCGACGAGCTTGACCTTGCCGAGAATGGCCTGACCATTGACGCCGCGGACGTCGGCGCCGGGCTGGATCGCGGCGGTGAGCTTGGCTTCGTTGCCGGCCGCGGCCTGATCGACCGCGGCGACGACCTGCGCCCGCGTGGCGCCGATCGTCGGGCCCTTTTCGAGCTGACCGAAGGAATTGGCGGGGAGGGTGACTTGCTTGCCTTCACCCAGATCGACGACGACATTGGCGCCCTGCGCGCTCGAGACGGTGCCGAGTTCGGCGCCCTCGGAATCGAAAACCTTGGTGCCGACCGAAAGGTCGACGGTCGCCGCGGCGGCGTCCTGCGCCATTGCGGGGGCGGCCACGACGGCCGCCATGCCGAGAGAGAAAGTTGCAACAAAGCCTGCGAGTTTCCGCATCGCTTGGGGTCTCCTTTGAGAAATGATGTTTGGAACGGATGAATCTTGAACGCGTATAAGCGGGCAAGGGCCACGCCAAGGCTGACGAACCGTGCAGAGGATGGGATGAGGCGAGCCATCGGCTGTCGGGAGCGAGGGTGGGGAGCCTTTCAAGGCTTTTGCCCTTCCACGACGGGAGGGGACGGCTGCTTTCGACCGGTTGCTGCCATTAAATCCTCCCTGTGGCGAAGCCATGGGGAGGGGGACCGCCGCCACAGGCGGTGGTGGAGGGGCCACGACGTTGCGCCATGAGCCCCTCCGTCAGCGCTTCGCGCTGCCACCTCCCCATGGCTTCGCCACAGGGAGGATATTTCCTCGTTCGTCACCCCGGACTTGATCCGGGGTCCCGCTTGATGCCGAAGACCGGTCGACGCCTCAAAAAGCGGGATCCCGGGTCAAGCCCGGGATGACGGAAGTGGAGAAGAGCAACGACAGCTCTCCACCCCAAAGCCGACATAAGAAAAGGGCCGGAGTTTCCTCCGGCCCTTCCCTAAGTCATATGCGCTTGCGATCAGGCGCCGGCGACGTCGGCCGTGTCGACCTTCACGCCGGGACCCATCGACGACGACAGTGCGACCTTGCGGACGTACTTGCCCTTCGCACCCGACGGCTTCGCCTTGACGATCGCATCGACAAAGGCGTCGAAGTTCTGGCGGAGCTTTTCCTCGCCGAACGACAGCTTGCCGAGGCCGGCGTGGATGATGCCGACCTTTTCGACGCGGAATTCGATCTGACCGCCCTTGGCGGCCTTCACGGCTTCGGCGACGTTCGGGGTCACGGTGCCCAGCTTCGGGTTCGGCATCAGGCCCTTGGGGCCCAGCGTCTTGCCGAGGCGGCCAACGATGCCCATCATGTCCGGCGTCGCGATGACGCGGCCATAGTCGAGGTTGCCCGCGAGCATGTCTTCCATCAGGTCTTCGGCACCGACCTTGTCGGCACCGGCGGCCAGCGCCTTTTCGGCATTGTCGCCGCGCGCGAACACGGCGACCTTGACGTCCTTGCCGGTCCCCGCGGGCAGCGTGACGACGCCGCGGACCATCTGGTCGGCGTGGCGCGGATCGACGCCCAGGTTCATCGCGATTTCGAGCGTTTCGTCGAACTTGGCGGTCGCCAGTTCGCGCACCAGCTTGATCGCTTCGTCGACGCCGTGGAGCTTCAGCGCATCGACCTTGCCCTCGAGGGCCTTCTGCTTCTTGGTCAGCTTAGCCATGGGTTCAGCCCTCCGTCACTTCGAGGCCCATCGAGCGGGCGCTGCCTTCGATGATCTTCGTCGCCTGTTCGAGATCGTTCGCGTTGAGATCCTTCATCTTGATCTCGGCGATTTCGGTCAGCTTCGAACGGGCGATCTTGCCGCCGCTGATCTTGCCGGGTTCCTTCGAACCCGACTTGAGGTTCGCAGCCTTCTTGATCAGATAGGTCGCCGGGGGCGTCTTGGTGACGAACGAGAAGCTCTTGTCCGCATAGACGGTGATGATGGTGGGCGTGGGCGTGCCCTTGTCCATGCCATCGGTCGCGGCGTTGAACGCCTTGCAGAATTCCATGATGTTGACGCCGCGCTGACCGAGCGCCGGCCCGAGCGGCGGCGACGGGTTGGCGGTGCCGGCGGGCACCTGCAGCTTGATGTAGCCGCTGATCTTCTTGGCCATGATGGCCTCCTTTCTTTCTGTCGCCCCGGACCGCGATCCAGAGCTCAAAATAAGCGGTCGAACAGAAGGGCATCACCCCTTCCTCCCGCGCGGAATCGCAACCTTGTCTGATGCGAAGCGGCGCCCATAAGACCAAAGGCGCCGAAAAACAAGCCTTATTGGGGGCGGTAGCGGATCAGGCCTTCCTGCGCGACGGTGGCCATCAGCGTGCCGTCGCGACGATAGATCGATCCGCGGCACAGCCCCCGATCGCCGCCCGTCCACGGGCTGTCCATCACGAAGACGAACCAGTCGTCGACGCGAACGTCGCCATGGAACCACATCGCATGATCGAGGCTGGTCGATACCATGCCGGGGGTCCAGAAGCTGACGCCGTGCGGCAGCATCGCCGACGACAAGAGCCCCATGTCCGACGCGAAAGCGAGAAAGCCGCGGTGGAGCAGCGGGTCGTCGCCGATCGGCGACGCGACGCGGAACCACTGATAATGCTGCGTCGCCTTTTCGGCGGCGGGCGGCCGAAAGCTGCGCACTTCGAACGGGCGGCTGCGCGCCATATGCGCGAGCTGGCGGTCCGATATATGCGGATCGGCCGCGATGAAGTCGGTGAAATCCCAACACTCCTCGGGCGGCAGCAGCTCGGGCATCGGAACCTGATGCGACAGCCCTTCCGCGGGCAGCTGGAACGAGGCGGTCAGGTTGAAGATCACCTTGCCGTCCTGGCGCACGACGACGCGGCGGTTCGAAAAGCTGCGCCCGTCGAAGTCGCGGTGGAGGCGGAAGTGCAGCGGCTTCGTCTCGTCGCCGCCGCGCAGGAAATAGGCGTGCAGCGAATGCACCTGCTTGTCGGGATCGACCGTGCGCGCGGCGGCGGTCATCGCCTGCGCGATGACCTGCCCGCCGAAAATCCGGTCGCGCGAGGTCGTCGGCCGCGCGGGAAAGGTGAATTCGTCGTCGAGCCCCGGCACCGCGTCGAGGTCGAACAGCCGCGCCACAGCGCCGACGACTTTGTCGGCGGGCGTGCTGCTGTTGATTTCGCGCGCGAGATCGAGGCGCGCCTGCAGCTCTTCGGGCGTGAGGCTCATGCGCTATTCCCTCGGGTAGAGCCGCCCGCGCCCGTCTGGACGCAGCGACGTTACTTGAAGCGTTCGACCTGTTCGAAGTCGAGTTCGACGGGGGTAGCGCGACCGAAGATCGACACCGACACCTTGACCCGCGCCTTTTCGAAATCGAGCTCCTCGACCAGCCCGTTGAAGCTGGCGAAGGGACCGTCGAGCACCTTGACCTGATCGCCGATTTCATAATCGACGCGGATTTCGGTCTTCGGACGCGCCGCGGCCTCTTCCTTGCTGTTGAGGATGCGCGCGGCCTCGGCTTCGCTGATCGCCTGCGGCTTGCCCGACGAACCGAGGAAGCCCGTGACCTTCGGCGTGTTCTTGACGAGGTGATAGACGTCGTCGGTCATCGTCAGCTTGGCGAGGACATAGCCGGGGAAGAATTTGCGCTCGGCCTGAACCTTCTTGCCGCGCTTCACCTCGGTGACGGTTTCGACCGGCACCTCGACCGCTTCGACGAAGTCGGTGAGGCCCATGCGCTCGGCTTCGGAAAGCACCGAATCGCGAACCTTGTTCTCGAAACCCGAATAGGCGTGAATGATGTACCAGCGCGCCATGTCTATCCGTATCCTGTCCCTGTAACCGCGGGCGTTAGCGCGCGAGCGACGTCAGCCAGCTGACGATCGCGTTGAAAACCGTGTCGACGCCAAGGAAGAAGAGCGAAAGGATCGTCGTCATGATCAGCACCATGATCGTCGTCTGCACCGTTTCGCGGCTCGTCGGCCAAACGATCTTGCGAGCTTCGGCGCGCACCTGATTGATGAACTCAGCCGGGCTGGTCTTGGCCATGTCGATCGTCCTGTCCTTGCAACGTCAATGATCCGGGCCAGATGGGTTGCCGCCGCCCACGCGTCAAGCGCGCTTTGGGCAAGTGTCCGCCCACCCTCCCCGAGCATGTCGGCGAAAGGCGGAAGGGGAACGGCGCATCTGTCCGAATGAAGCGGCCTTTACTTGGGCAGCGCCGCGATTGCAAGCGCGGGCGCACGGGTGAATTCGCGATGCATCCAGAGCAAGAGGCCGACCATCAGAATCCACGCGGTCGTTGGTTGCAGCGCAAAGATCAGATGCAGCTCGCGCGCCGCCGCCTTGCCGTTTTGCGGGTCGAAACCGACGAGGTCGAGCGCGGCATAGCTGACCGCGATCGCGGCGGCGACGCCGAATTTGGCCATCAGGTTCAAAAGCGCGAAGAGGAAGGCCGACCGATTGCGCCCGCAACGCTCGCTATCGCGCGGAATCAGATCGGCGAGCATCGAATAAGTGAAAAGCAGGCCGACAAAGCCGGTGCCGAGCATCAGCGAGAAGCCCACCGCCTGCCCCAGCCCGCGCGGCTCCTGCGCCAGCGTCGCAACGAGCAGGCCGCCGATCAGCAGCCCCATCGCCATCATCATCGGCGGTTTGCCGAAGCGGCGCGCAAGGAAGGTCCATATCGGCGACGCGAGCGCCCCGCCGATGAAGCTCGCAAACAGCAGAACGGCGCTCTGCGCATCGAGGTCGAGCACGGCGGCGGCGAAGAAGACGAAGAGCGAGGTCAGCGATCCGAAGGCGAAGCTGTTGAGGAACTGCACGCCGAGCAGCAGCATCAATGGGCGGAACGACAGCGACGTGCGGATTTCATGTCGCCATCCGAAGCCGGATTCTGCCGTCACCGTCCGCGGCGGCACGCGGCGGATCGCCAAGAGCGCGATCGGCACCAGCAGGAGGAAGAGGCTTGCGTAGGCCATGATCCGCCCCTGCAGGCTGAGCCCCGGGATCAACAGCTGCGCCGCGGCGGGCGCGGCAAAGGCCAGGATCAACGCGATCTTCGCAAACCAGTCGCGCATCCCGTAGAGAAGCGCGCTGTCGGCCGGTGTGCGGACGAGCGCCGATCCCCACGAGAGCTGCGCAACCTCGTAGAGACTATAGCTCGAGTAAAAGAGCACCATCATCAGGAAGAGCGCCGCGAAGGGCAGCTGATTGCCGACGGTCACGAGCGCGAGCAGCAGCAGCGACAGGGGAAGCAGTGCAAGCAACATCCAGCGCCGGTGCGCGCCGAGCCCGGTCCGAACGCGATCGACCATCGTGCCGATCAGCGGATCGACGACGCCGTCCCAGATCGTCGTGAGCGAAAAGAGCAGCCCGACGAGCGCGACCGAAATCGCCCCGCCCTCGGCGATATAGGGCGGCAGATAGACGCTGAACGGAAGGCCGAGCATGACCGTCGGCCCCGCGGTCGCGGCATAGGCGGCCACCGTGCGCGGCCGCAAGTCGGAGGTTTCGTCGACCGGGGCGGCCGATGGCAGGGCGGTACTGGCCAAGGTGCGACGCTCCCGAAACGGAAGCCGCAAACTTTCATTTATTAACAATCATGTCAACAACAACCAGCGGGTCGCCTATCGAATCTTGAAATGCGAAAGGAACGGCTGGAGCCGCCAGTCGATCTGTTCGCTGTCGAGCCATTCGACCTCGATCCCCATCAGGGTGTTCAGCATGGAATCGCCGACGACAATATCGAAGAACAGACGCGCGGCGGCGTCCGGGCGATCGATATCGGCCTTGCCCGTCGCCGCCCATTCGGCGAACAATTCGATCAGTTCCTCGAGCGCGGGCACATGAAGGTCGAGGTAGATCTGCATCGCGAATTCATGGTCGCGCAGACTTTCGGAGATCAGCATGCGCATCAGGCCGACAGCGTGCGGCGATTCCATCAGCTCTTTCTGGCGATGCGCGTAACGCTTCAGGATGTCGACACTCGACAATCCCCGAATCGCGTCGTCATCGAGCGACCGGAGCATGGCTTCGTCGCACCAGCGAGTCGCGATCGCGCGAAGCAGTCCCTGCTTGTTGCCGAACAGTTCATAGAGCGTCGCGAGCGAGCCGCCCGAGCGCTTGACGATTTCGGCAAGGCTGGTGCGTTCATAGCCCTGTTCGAGAAACAGCGACTCGGCGGCGTCGAGAATGGCGCTTTGCCGCCGTTCGCGTGGTGAAGAATATCTATCCATTTGACATAAAGTCGATTCCGGCGTGCCCAATTATGCTCCCCCTCTCTTGCCCTTTTCTGTAATTTAAATTACACGACCCCTCAGCGCAAGCTTTTGCGTATATAACAATCCCGCACAACTGCGATTTTTCAGGGGTCCTTATGAGTCGCGTCCGTCCTCTCAGCTGCGCCGCCGGCGCTGCGCTGGCCTTTCTGCTGGCCGCCTGCTCGTCCGAGGCGCCCCCCGCGCCCCCGCCGCCCGAGGTCAATATCGTGACCGTCCGCACGCAAGCCGTGCCGAACGTCATCGAACTGCCCGGCCGGGTGCAGGCGTATCGCACGTCCGAAGTCCGCGCGCGGGTCAACGGCATCGTCGAGCGGCGGCTGTTCAATGAAGGCAGCTACGTGCGCGCCGGGACGCCCCTGTTCCGGATCGATCCGCGCGAGCTGATCGCGACGGCCAATGCGGCGCGCGCGCAGCTGGCCCGCGCTCAGGCCACCGCCGCCAATGCGCGACAAGTTGTCGGACGCTATCAGCCCCTGCTCGCCGACCAGGCGATCGGCAAGCAGGAATATGACGCCGCGGTCGCCGCACAGCGCACCGCCGAAGCCGATGTGGCGGCGGCACAGGCCAATCTGGAATCGGCACGCCTCAACCTCGGCTATGCGTCGGTCACCGCGCCGATTTCGGGCCGCGCGCGCCGCGCCGAGGTCACCGAAGGCGCGCTGGTCAGCGCATCGCAAGGCACGCTGCTGACCACGATCGAGCAAATCGACCGCGTCTATGTCAATTTCGGCCAGTCGAGTTCCGACCTTTTGGCGATCCGCGGGGACATGGGGTCGGGCAAGGTCAGCGTGCCGCAACTCGAACGCGTCGAGGTCCAGCTGATCCTCGAGGACGGCAGCGCCTATCCGGTTATCGGCCACCTAGACTTCCTCGACCTCTCGATCGACGAGGCGACGGGCACCGCGGCGCTGCGCGCCGAATTTCCCAATCCCAATTCGGCGCTGCTTCCCGGCCAGTTCGTCCGCGCACGCATCTTTGCGGGCAATCGCGCCAACGGCGTGCTGATCCCGCAGCGCGCGGTCAAGCTGGCGGAGGACGCGGCGAGCGTGATGGTGCTCGACGCCAAGAATGTCGCGACGCCGCGCCCGGTCAAGCTGGGCGCGATGGTCGCGGGCCAGTGGGCGATCCTCGACGGGCTGAAGCCCGGCGACCGGGTGATTGTCGACGGGCTGCAAAAGGTGCAGCCGGGTGCGCCCGTCCGCGTCGCGCAGCCCAAGGGAACGGCGTCGACCCCCGCGGCGAAGCGCTGATCCGACATGACCCCCCGCTTCTTCATCGACCGGCCCATCTTCTCCTGGGTCATCGCCATCGGCATCCTGCTGGCCGGGATCATCGCGTTGCGCGGCCTGCCCGTGGAGCAATATCCGTCGGTCGCGCCGCCGTCGCTGACGATCAGCGTCACCTATCCGGGCGCCGACGCGAGCACGCTCGAACAGAATGTCACGCAGGTCATCGAGCAGGAACTGAACGGGGTCGAGGGCTTCCTCTACATGGCCTCGACCAGCGAATCGAACGGCACTGCGTCGATCACGCTGACCTTCGAGGCGGGGACCGACATCGACAATGCGCAGATGGAGGTGCAGAACCGCCTGCGCCGCGTCGAACAGCGCCTGCCCGAGGATGTGCGCCGCCAGGGCATTTCGGTGACCGAGGCCAATTCGGGCTTCCTGCTGATCGTCGCGATCACGTCGAAGAGCGGCGACACCGACCCGATGGAAGTCAACAATTTCGCCAACACGCGCGTGCTCGACGAGCTCAGGCGCGTAAACGGCGTCGGCAACGTCCAGGCCTTTGCGCCCGAATATGCGATGCGCATCTGGCTCGATCCGCAAAAGCTCGCCTCCTACAACCTCTCCGCCGCCGAAGCCTTGGGCGCGGTGCAGGAGCAGAACAGCCAGACGCCGGGCGGCCAGCTCGGCGACCAGCCGCTCGCCAAGGGAGCGCAACTCAACGCCGTCATCACGACGCAGGGCCGCTTCACCAAGCCCGAGCAGTTCGAAAGCATCATCCTGCGCGCCAACCCCGACGGGTCGGCGGTGACGCTGGGTGATGTCGGCCGCGTCGAGCTGGGCGCGGCGAGCTATCTCTTCTCGTCCGAACTCAACGGCAAGCCGATGGCGGGTCTCGCGGTCCAGCTGACTCCCGGCGCCAACGCGCTGTCGACCGCCGAGGGCATCCGCGCGCGGATGACCGAGTTGTCGAAGGGCTTTCCGCCCGACGTCACCTGGTCGATCCCCTATGACACCACGCCCTTCATCAGCCTGTCGATCGAAGAGGTGGTGAAGACGCTCGCCGAGGCGATGTTGCTCGTCTTCCTCGTCATGTTCCTGTTCCTCCAGAACTGGCGCGCAACGGTGATCCCGACCGTCGTCGTACCGATCGCACTGGCCGGCGCGTGCCTTGGCCTGTGGATGTTCGGTTTCTCGATCAACGTGCTGACGCTGTTCGGCATGGTGCTCGCGATCGGCATCCTCGTCGACGATGCGATCGTGGTGATCGAGAATGTCGAGCGCATCATGAACGAGGAACATCTGCCGCCCTATGAGGCGACAGTGAAGGCGATGGGGCAGATCACGTCGGCGATCATCGGTATCACATTGGTGCTGATCGCGGTGTTCATCCCGATGGCCTTCTTTCCGGGGTCGACCGGCGGCATCTATCGCCAATTCTCGATGACGCTCGCGATCTCGATCGCCTTTTCGGCACTCCTCGCACTGACGCTCACGCCGGCCCTGTGCGCAACGCTCTTGAAGCCGCACGACCAGACCGAGCGCAAGGGCCGCATCGGGGCCTTCGCCGATCGGTTTTTCGGCCGCTTCAACGACTGGTTCGGGCGCACGACCGACCGTTATCAGGGCAGCGTCGGCAAGATGCTGGCGGCGCCGCTGCGCTGGCTCGGCGTCTTTGTCGCGATGGTGGCGGTGACCGCATTGCTCTTTTTCCGGCTGCCGGGGTCCTTCCTTCCGCAAGAGGATCAGGGCTATCTGATCACCGTCATTCAGGCCCCGCCGGGCGCAACCACGCAGCGCACCGGCGAGGCGAACAAGCAGGTCAAGGCCTTCTTCGCCGAACAGCCGCAGGTCGCCAACATCGTGCTCGTCAACGGCTTCAGCTTCTTTGGCCAGGGTCAGGCGAACGCGATCATGTTCACGCCGCTGAAACCCTGGGAGGACCGCCCGGGCAAGGAAAACAGCGCCGATGCGATCGCGGGCAAGGCGATGGGCACCTTCATGGGCATCAAGGAGGCGTTCGTCTTCTCGCTCAGCCCGCCGTCGATCCCCGAACTCGGCACGTCGAGCGGCTTCACCTTCAAGCTGCAGGACCGCGGCGGCAACGGGCGCGACGCGCTGATCGCCGCGCGCAACCAGATGCTCGGCGGCGCGATGCAGAGCAAGCTGCTCGCCAACGTCCGCCCCGAAGGGCAGGAGGACGCGCCGGTGCTGAAGCTCGACATCGACCGGATCCAGGCGCGCGCGCTCGGCCTGTCGATCGGCGACGTCAATGCGACGCTCGCGATCAGCTTCGGCAGCGCCTATGCCAACGACTTCACCCGCGAAGGCCGCGTGCTGCGCGTATTGCTCCAGGCCGATGCCGCGAGCCGCATGACGCCGCAGGACGTGCTCGACCTGCGCGTGCGCAGCGCGAACGGCGGCATGGTGCCCTTCGGTTCGTTCAGCACCGCCGAATGGTCGGCCGAGGCGCCGCAGCTCCAGCGCTATAACGGCTATCCCGCGATGACGATCTCGGGCGAACCCGCGCCGGGCCAGTCGACCGGGGAAGCGATGGCCGAGATGGAGCGGCTCGCGTCGCAGCTGCCGGCCGGTTTCGCGTTCGAATGGACCGGGATCTCCTATGAAGAGAAGCAGTCGGCGGGGCAGATCGGCATGTTGCTCGGCCTGTCGCTCGTCGTCGTCTTCCTGTTGCTCGCGGCGCTTTACGAAAGCTGGTCGGTGCCCGTTGCGGTGCTGCTCGTGGTGCCGCTCGGCGTGCTCGGCGCGGTGCTCTTCTCGATGCTGCGCGGGCTCTCGGCCGACATCTATTTCAACGTCGGCCTGATCACGATCATCGGGCTCGCCGCGAAGAACGCGATCCTGATCGTCGAATTCGCGATCGAGCAGGAAGCCGAGGGCAAATCGACGCTCGATGCGGTGATGGAAGCGGTCAAGCTGCGCCTGCGTCCGATCATCATGACCAGCCTCGCCTTCATCCTCGGCATGGTGCCGCTCGTCATCGCAAGCGGTGCGGGCGCGGCCAGCCGCATCGCGGTCGGATCGGGCGTGATGGGCGGGATGATCGCCGCGACCTTGCTCGGCATCTTCTTCATCCCGCTCTTCTATCTGTCGGTGCGCAAATGGCTCAGCCGCAAGCGGCCCCCTGCCCCCGCCGAGAAAGGCCATCATGAGGAGCCCGGCCATGCGTAACCTGATCGCGCTCGCCGCGGCGACGACGCTCGCCGGCTGCGTCAACATGGCGCCGAAGCACGAACGCCCGCCGCTGTCGACTGCCGCCGACTATCCCGCCGAATTCGCCGGCGACGTGACGCTCGGCCAGCGGGCGACCGACATCGCATGGCGAGACTTCTTTGCCGACCCGCAACTCGAGGTGCTGATCGAGCAGGCGGTCGCGCGCAACCGCGATCTTGCCGTCGCGGTGGCGCAGATCGAGGAAGCGCGCGGCCTGTATCGCATCCAGGATGCCGACCGCCTGCCGACCGTGGGCGCGAGCGCCGATGCGACGCGGTCGCGCAGCCAGCTGGTTCCGGGCACGGGCGCTTCGACGATCAATCGCTATTCGGTCGGCGTCGGCGTGACCTCGTTCGAACTCGATTTCTGGGGGCGGGTCAAGAATCTGTCAGAAGCCGCGCGCAGCCAGTATCTGGCAACCGAAGCGGCCGAGCGCGCCTTCCGCCTCGCGCTCGTCCGCGACGTCGCCTCGACCTATTTCTCGTCACGCGGCGCCGAGGAGCAGATCGAACTCGCCGAAGCGACGGTGACGAGCCGCAAGGAAGGGCTGCGCATCGCCAAGCGCCGCCTCGACGCCGGGGTGACCTCGGCGCTCGACTATCGCCAGTCGGAGACGCTGCTGACGCAGGCCGAGACGCAGCTCGCGAGCCTGAAGCTCGGCAAGGCGCAGGCCGATAATTTCCTCGCCGTGCTTACCGGCGGGCCCGTCGCGGGGCCCCTGCCCGCGCCGTTGCCACTCGTCGCGCAGGCGCAATCGCCGACGCTGACGGCCGGGCTGCCGTCAGACCTGCTCGTCGCGCGGCCCGACATCCTCGCGGCCGAAGAGCGGCTGCGCGCCGCGCGCGCCAATGTCGGCGCCGCGCGCGCCGCCTTCTTCCCGTCGATCTCGCTGACCGGCAATCTCGGTTTCGCGTCGCTGTCGCTCGATAATCTGTTCACCGACGACAGCATGACCTGGAGCTTCGGTCCGTCGATCAGCCTGCCGATCTTCGATTTCGGGCGCAACAAGGGCAATCTGACCGTCGCCGAAGCGCGTGAGAATATCGCGGTCGCCACCTATGAGCGCGCGGTGCAAGGCGCCTTTCGCGAGGTCGCCGACGCGCTTGCCGGACGCCGTTATCTTGCCGAACAGGTGGAGGCGCAGGAGCGCGGCACGCTCGCGACGCGCCAGATCGCCGACCTTGCGCGCAAGCGCTATCGCGAAGGCGTTTCGACCTATCTCGAAGTGCTCGACGCCGAGCGCAATCTGTTCGCGTCCGAACAGACGCTGATCGAACTCCGCCGCGCACAGGTCGACAATCTGGTCACGCTCTACGTCGCGCTCGGCGGCGGACTGGTCGAGCGCCGCTGAGGCCAGCATTATGAGCGGCGATGCCCCGGCTCTGCTGAAAGATATTCTGGGGCCTCGCGCGCTGGAAACGATCGCCGATGCGGGGTCGAAAGCGGCACCGCGCTTCGATCGCGGCGTTTTTCTGGACGCGGCATCGGGCGGGCTCGACGCGCTGTCGATCATGGAGCGCGTCCGCCATATCGCCGACGCACTCCATCTCGCCCTGCCCGGCGTTTATACGGCGCGCCTCGATGTCCTTCGGGCGATCGCACCGCGATTGACTCACGGATTTCAGGCGATTGCGATCACCGAATATGTCGCGCGCCATGGGCTCGAGCATTTCGACGCGTCGATGGAGGCGCTCGCCGACCTGACCCGCTTTGGGTCCGCCGAATTCGCGATCCGTCCCTTTCTTGCGGCGGATACGCCCCGCGCGCTGGCGGCGATGACCCGCTGGACGAACAGCGACGACGAGCATGTGCGCCGGCTCGCAAGCGAGGGCGCGCGGCCGCGCCTGCCATGGGCCGCGCGCGTGCCGGCGCTCAAGGCCGATCCGACCTTGGCAGCGCCGATCCTGGAACCGCTCAAGGCCGATCCCAGCCTTTACGTTCGAAAGTCGGTCGCCAACCATCTGAACGACATCGCCAAGGACCGGCCCGACTGGCTGCTGGCGCGCCTCGCAGGCTGGCCGCAGGACGATACACGCACCGCATGGATCGTTCGCCACGCGCTGCGCACGCTGATCAAGCAGGGCGACCCCCGCGCGCTCGCGCTGATCGGCGTTGGCCATGGCGCGGCGGTGAGCGTGCGCGATTTCGCTGTCGTTCCGGCGACGGTGCGCCTTGGCGACCGGATCGCGATCGGCGCCGAAATCCTGTCGGATTCGTCCGACAATCAGCGGCTCGTGGTCGATTACCGCATTCATTACGCCCGCGCGGGCGGCAAGACCGCGCCCAAGGTGTTCAAGCTGAAGAGTTTCGAACTCGCGGCGGGCGATACCGCCGCTCTCCGTATCAGCCAGACGATCCGCGATTTCACCACGCGGCGCCATCATCCGGGGCGGCATGAGGTCGAGTTGATCGTCAACGGCCAGACGGTGGCGACCGGGGCGTTCGATCTGTTATCGAACTGAGGCCACTTACCGAGGCGTCGTCACCGGCGGCGGCTCCTCGACCGGTTCGGGCGTGCGGTCCCGGATCGGCAGGCGCAGGTCGATGCGGCTGCCGCCCACCTCGGTCGAGATTACGGCGTCGCCGTCTTCGATCCCGACGCGCGTCCGGTCGCCGACCGGGATGTCGCCGATGTCGGGAATATCGAGCGGCTCGACCGGCCCCGCGGGATCGGCGCGGCGGGGGCGCGGCGCGGCCTTCCGGCCCGATGCCTCGGTCATAAAATCGCGCCAGATGCGGGCAGGCATGCCGCCGCCCGATATGCCCCGGAGCGGTGTGTTGTCGTCGTTGCCGATCCACACGCCGACGACGAGGTCGTTCGCATAGCCGACGAACAGCGCGTCGCGATTGTCCTGCGTCGTGCCGGTCTTGCCATAATTGGCCTGCGGCAACCGCGCGGCGCGGCCGGTGCCGCGATTGACCGCAGCACGCAGCATCGTCTCGATATCCTCATGCTCGCTCGACCCGAAGCGTGACGGCCCCCAGACCAGATTTTCGAACCAGCCCTTTTCGGCCTCCTTGAACGCGTGCGGTTCGACCGGATAGCTGTTCGCCGCGACGGCGGCATATGCGGCGGTCAGTTCGAGCAGGGTCATGCTCGACGTGCCGAGCGCGAGGCTCGGGTCGCCCTTCGCCATCGGCGCAGTGACGCCAAGGTCGCGGGCCATCGCGATCACCTTTTCGTCGCCGACTTCGCCGAACAGGCGCACCGCCGCGACGTTGCTCGACGAGGCGAAAGCATCCTCGAGGCTGATGTCCTTCGAATAGGCGCCGCCCGAATTTTTGGGACGATAGGAGCCGGTTTCGATCGCGCTGTTGTCGATCCGGTCGTCGGGCTCCCAGCCCGCCTCGAGCGCCGCGAGATAGACGAAGAGTTTGAAGGTCGAGCCGGGCTGGCGCCGCGCCTGCGTCGCGCGGTTGAAGGGCGAGGCGGCGTAATCCTTGCCGCCGATCATTGCGACGACCTCGCCGTCCGGGCGCATCGCGACGAGCGCGACCTGCGCCTTGCCGAGCCCCGCGCGGCCTGCCACGCGGCGCGCGATCGATTGCAGCCGCGCGTCGAGCGTCGTCGTGATCGTCTGGCGCGAATAGCCGACATCGCTCAATTTGCGCGCGGCGGGCAGTGCCCAGTCGGCGAAATAGGTGCCGGTCGGCAATGTGTTGCGCGTGCGCACATCGATGCGCGGAGTGCGGATCGCCTTCGCCTCGGCCGCGGTCATAGTGCCGGTGTCGACCATCGCGTTCAGCACGAGTTTCATGCGCTTTTCAGCAAGGTCGGGATTGCGCGTCGGCGCGAGCCGCGACGGCGCCTGCACCAGCCCCGCGAGCATCGCCGCTTGCGCGGGGGTCAGTTTTTCCGGCTGGCGGTAGAAATAATGAAGCGAGGCGGCGCGCAGGCCATAGGTGTTGTCGCCGAAATAGGCGTTCGAGAGATAGCGTTCGAGAATCTCGTCCTTGGTCAGCCAGGCTTCGAGCCAGAAGGCGATCAGCGCCTCGCGCGCCTTGCGGCCGAGCGTCCGCTTCGGCGTCAGAAAGGTGAATTTCGCAAGCTGCTGCGTGATCGTGCTGCCGCCCTGCGTCCGGCCGCCGGTGACATTGCTCCACACCGCGCGCGCGATGCTGCGCGGGTCTATGCCCCAATGACTGTAAAAGCGCCGGTCCTCGATCGCGAGGAAGGCGCCAGTGACATGTTTGGGCAGTTTCTTCGCCTCGACCGGCGCATCGACGATGGCACCGGTGCGCGCGATCGGCGTGCCGTCGGAGGCGAGCAAGGTGATCTGCGGCGGCGCGATCGGTTCGAGCGATTTCGACAGCGGCGCGGTGAGCGCGAGCCAGCCGACGAGCAGGAGAAAAGCAACGCAAAAAATGGCGAAGCCGCGCGAAATGCGGCGCATCCATTTGCGCCGCCGCGTTTCGGGAACGGGCGGCGGCGGAGGCGGCACCATATCGGCAAAGGGTGCGCCCGGCCCCACCGCAAGGGTCGGGTCGGGGCCGTCGGGTTTACGAAACCAGGTCATGCTCGAGGCCGTATTACAACCCCAATACAGCATAAGCAAATGGCTTGTCGCGTCAGTCGGTCACGGCGCAGGTTTTCGGTGACGAACGAGCGGCTCTTTCGATCCGCTCTACCGCTTCCCGGGCATCCTATGTGGCGCTTGCGAGCGTATCGCGCGCGACGCGTTGCAGCGCCGCGGCCTGCGCATCCGAAAGGCCAAGCTCGTCGGCGCCGCGTTCCTTCGGACCCAGCGTCGTGGGATCGATACCTGTAACCGCGCCAAAGGTAATGAGCGCCGAGAGATAATAGCCCGCGACGCTCGCGTGATAATGGTCGTAGGCCCAGAGATCGAGCTGGCCGTAACCGATGCCGTCATAGGGATTGGGGTCGGCGACCCCGCTCGTCATCGCGCGGTTCCACGCCTGTCCGACCGGCAGCACGCCCGCCACCGCGGGGTTGGCGGATCGCGCGCGGTCGGCCGCAGCGCGAAGGTCTTCGGCCATGGCCGACACCGGCTTGCCATACCAATGGCCCTTGGGCTTGTAGGCCTGGTCGGCGCGCGACCAGGTCGCGGCGAGGCGGATGTCGACCGCGGGATTGCGCGCCTTGAACAGCGCCGCGAGGCGGCCGACGTTGCGGATATAGTCGGCGGGATCACCCGGGCGTTCGCGGTCGAGCGTGCTATATTCTTGCAGCACGACGATATCCCACGCGCGGTCGAACCGCTCACGCCGCTCGTCGTAATGAAAGCCGAGCGACTTGCCGCCCTGTGTTTCGAGGCTGACGCGATAGTCGAGCCCCGCCTGCTCGGTGAACAGCTTGAACAGCGCGGGAACGCCGCCATAGCCCGCATTGTTGAGGTCGGTGACCGACCCCGCGCGCCAGTTGCGCGCCGCCGAATGCGCGCCTTGGGTGAAGCTGTTGCCGATGAACAGGATCGTCTTCGGCGCCGCCTTGGTCTCGGCGGGTGCCGCGGCAGCGTCACCATGCGGGGCGGTGCTGGCGACTGCCTGGCCGGGCGCGCACCCCGCCAGCATCAGCAGCACCGCTCCCGACATGGCCTTCAGGGGTCCAGTGGATCGAAGCCCCGAAGCTTTCGTATTTTCGTTTCGCATCAGAATTTCACCGTCGCGCCGACATAGAAGCGGCGTCCGGCAATATCATAGACGCCGTTCTGGTTGGTCAAGCGACCGCTCTCGGTCCCGCTCGGCAGGAAGGGGCTGGTCGAATTGAACAGATTGTTCACCCCGCCATAGAGGCGGAATTCCTTACCGCCGCTGTCGATATCGAACGACATAAACAGGTCGTGCTCCCACACGTCGCCGATGTTGAGGAAAATCGGCACCTCGGCATTCGGATTGGTTTCGAGCAGCGCGGTATATTGGTCGGCCAGCGAATTGCTGTCGTTGATCTTGTCATAGTAGGTGGTCGTCCAGCGAATGCGGAAATTGTCGAGCTTCCAGCTCAGCGACCCGCGCGCGCGATATTTGAAGCTGCCCTCGGCAAGATCCCCAGCAAGGTCGTTGGTGACGGTCCCGTCGACGCCCTGGAACTGGACCTTCTGTTTCAGCACATGCGTGCCGTCGTAACGCAGGTCGAAGCGACCGGGGATGCCGAGCGCATCGTCGAGGCGGAAACGATAGTTGAAGGCGACATCGATCCCCTGCGTGTCGAAGCGCGCGAGGTTGACCTGCCGCTGCACCAGTTCGACGATCTGGCCGTTGTTCGCGTTGCGCGTGATGTCGGCGCAGAATGGATTGTCGGCCTGCGGCACGTCGGTGTCATAGCATTGCAGCTGGATGTCGCGGTTCGAATAGGCGTCGATCGCATCCTTGATGCGGATGTTGTAATAATCGACCGCGATCGTCAGGCCGGGCACGAACCGCGGCGCGATCACGGCGCCGAGCGTCAGCGTATCGGCGGTTTCTTCCTTGAGGTCGAGATTGCCGCCATTGGGGCTGTAGAGGCTGTTGCCCGCCTGCGTATAACGCTGCGTCACGCCGTCGGTCGCCTGCTGCGCGAACAGCGCCTGGATGCCGGGATCGAGCCGGCAGCTCGCGGCGATCCGCCCCGTCGTCGTCGGGGTCACGCCGTCGCACAGATCATTTGCGGCCTCGAAATTGCCGCGCGGCGGCGAATAAAGCTCGGCAATGTCGGGTGCGCGCTGGGCGCGGGCGAATTGCGCGCGGAAACGGATGTCGGGGATCGGCGCATATTGGACGCCGCCGCGCCAGCTGAACACGGTGCCGACCCGGTCGATGCTATAATCGGCGACGCGCGCCGAGGCGTCGACGCTGAGCAGATAGGCGCCGGGCGCGTCGCGGAGCAGCGGCACGCTGACTTCGCCATAGCCCTCGAGCGCGCGGATCGACCCGCCGAAATTGGGCACCGCATTGCCCGTCGTGCCTCCCGTCTGCGACAGGAGGTCGCCGGTGAGGTCCTGGCTGTCCTTGCGGTAATCGATGCCGAAGGCAGCGCCAACCGGGCCGGCGGGAAGCTGGAACAGCTCGCCGGTGACAAAGGCCTGGCCGGTATATTGGCGGATCGTCAGTTCTTGGTGCAGGTCGGCGCGGATCCATGCCGCCATTTCGGGGGTGATCGACCCCTCGCCGAACAGGTCGATCGCGACGCAGCCCGCGGCGCGCGCGTCGGCATCGGCGCATTGCGGCCCATTGGGTCCCATTTCGGCGTTGAGCGCCTGCGTCAGGTTGACGCCGTTGATCTCGTTCCGGCGCCACTGGTCCTGCTTGTACTGGCCGTAACCGAAGCTGGCTTCCCAGTTCCAGCTGTCCGAAATCTTGCCGCGCAGGCCCGCCCAGCTGCGGATCGTCTCGCGCTTGTTTTCGGTGATCTGGCCGCCGACCTCGTCGAAACGGCGATCCCACGCGATGCCCGCGCCGGTCGAGGGCGCATCGGCGCGGATTTCGGCAGGGACGAAGGGATTGCACGGGCCCGAGCCCGAACCGCTGGCGCGGCGGCATGGGATCTTGCCATATTCGATCTCGGTCGTCACGCCGGTGACGGGGTCGGTGAGCGGATAGGTCGAATCCCAGCCGATGCCGACCGATTCACGCGTCTCGCCCGAGGTAATCCGCGAATATTGGAGCTGCGCGAAGGCTTCGATCGCGTCCGAAAATTCATATTCGAGCTTCGCCGCACCCAGATAGCGTTTGCGCGCGAGGATCAGCGAGCGGCCGGTGCGTTGATTGTAACCGTCGCGATTGGGCAGGAAATAGCCGACGTTACCGGGGCTGTTCGCGCCGCCTCCGCTGCCGGTGACGGGCTCGCCGGTGACGGGGTCGGGTCCGCGCTCGACGAGCACGCCGTTCCGGTAGAAACGGTCGCGCGCCGAACTGGCGCCCGAGAATACGCCACCGGGAATGAAGCTGCTGAGGTCGCTCATCACCAGCGGCGGGAATTCGGACGCAGGGCGCGACCCGCTCGCGGGCGCGCCGTCGGCGTTGATATACACGCCTTCGAATTCGTTGATGCCGTTCTCGAAATCATAGTCGTAGGAGACCGGTCGCACCGCCCATTCGCGGTCGACCGCGCGGATGCCCCAGTCGCGGTCATAGGTGCCGCTGACGAGGAAATAGCCGCGGCCGTCGGCAAAGCGCGTGCCGTATGTCGCGCCAAGCGTCAGTTCCTGCCCGTCGCCTTCGGAGGTGATGCCGGTGCGCGCGCGCAGGGTCAGCCCGCGCTCATTCTTCTTGGTGATGATGTTGACGACACCTGCTACGGCATCCGAACCATAGACCGATGAGGTGCCGCCGGTGATGATCTCGACCCGGTCGACGAAATCGCTGGGGATCGTCGACAGGCTAACGAGATTCGAAATGCCGCTGTTCGACACGGTGCGGCGGCCGTCGACGAGGACGAGCGTGCGGTTCGAACCCAAGTTGCGGAGTTCGATCGAGCTGAGGCCCGAATTCTGCGTATTGCCGGTGACGGTCGCGTCATTGGTTGCCGACGACAGCTGCGGCAGATCGGCGAGCGTTTCGCTGAGTTCGCTGTCCCCCGCTTCGAGCAGATCTTCGGAAGTCACGCCGATCACCGGCGCCGGCGTGTCATAGGTTTCACGCGCGATGCGGCTTCCGGTAACGACGATCGCTTCTTCGCCAGACGCGGCGGCGGCGGCCTCGGCCGGCGCTTCCTGCGCGGCGAGCGGCGCGGCGAAGACACCGATGCCGGCGAGAACCAGCACGGTACGGCTGCTGTGGCGGGCCCAGCGGGCTTTGGTCATTGTCATTGTCTCACTCCCCATATCTTGTTTTGTCCGGTCAATCGGCGTCGGCCTCGATCGGCTGCGCGGCTAGCGGCGCGGGTTCGCCCCCCAGCGCGCGATGAAGCGCCTCTCGGTCGAGCGCCTTTTCCCATCCCGCGACGACGATCGCCGCGAGCGCATTGCCGATGAAATTGGTGAGCGCGCGGCACTCGCTCATGAAGCGGTCGATGCCGAGGATCAGCGCGAGCCCCGCGACGGGCACCGACGGCACGATCGACAGCGTCGCGGCGAGCGTGATGAACCCCGCGCCGGTGACCCCCGCCGCGCCTTTCGAGCTGACCATCGCGACGAGCAGCAGCGCGATCTGGTCGCCGAGGCTGAGATCGACCCCTACCGCCTGCGCGATGAACAGCGCCGCGAGCGTCATGTAGATGTTGGTGCCGTCGAGATTGAAGCTGTAGCCGGTCGGCACGACGAGGCCGACGATCGGCTTCGCGCACCCGGCCTGTTCGAGCTTCTGGATCAGGCTGGGTAAGGCCGCTTCCGAAGAGGAGGTGCCGAGCACGAGCAGCAGTTCGGCCTTGAGATAGGAAATCAGGCTGAAGATCGAAAAGCCGCACAGCCGCGCGACCGCGCCGAGGATGACAATCACGAAGAAGAGCGAGGTCAGATAGAAGGTCGCGATCAGCAAACCGAGATTGGCGAGCGATTCGACGCCATAGCGGCCGATCGTGAAGGCCATCGCGCCGAACGCGCCGATCGGCGCGAATTTCATCAACATGCCGACGAGGCCGAAGAAAACGACCGAGACCTTTTCGAGCAGGCCGAGCACCTGCTTTCCCGGCTCGCCGGCGTGCGACAGCGCGAGGCCGAACAGGATGGCGGCGAACAGCGCCTGCAGAATCGATCCCTCGGTCAGTGCCGAAACGAAGGTGGTCGGAATGATTTCGAGCAGGAACGCGGTGAGCGTCGCCTCGTGCGCCTTGGCCTCATATTGCGCGACCGCCCCGGCATCGAGCGTGGCGGGGTCGATGTTCATGCCCGCGCCCGGCTGGATCACATTGGCGACCACCAGCCCGACGATCAGCGCAAGCGTCGAAAAGAAGAGGAAATAGGCAAAGGTCTTGCCGACGACACGGCCAAGCGCCTTGGTCTCGCCGCCGATCGAGGCGATGCCCGTCGCGACGGTCAGGAAGATGACCGGCGCGATGATCATCTTGACGAGCTTGATGAAACCGTCGCCGAGCGGCTTGAACTCGGTCGCAACCAACGGCCAATAATGGCCGAGCAACACGCCGGCGAAGATTGCCGCGAGGACCTGGACATAAAGATGCGTCCACCACGGCCGCGGAGTCAGCTCCGCTTGTGTCGCGTTCAGATCGATCGTGGCTGCCACCAGCCTCTCCCCATTCTCGCGCCCATCGGCGCATCTTGCCGTCCAGCGGCCTTTCCGCTAATCTAGAAGCGGCGCAGAAAGGGGGTCAAACATCACATGAGGTAAATATAATATACTGTAATATATAAATTTTATAGATCGAAGCCTTTGCCGGGGAACATGAATTGTGCGATTTCCCGCATACGCTCGTCGATATTTGTGCAATAATCCACACATGCATTCGCCGCGCGATTCGACTCCGATCGGTCCCCAGGCCAACCGCCGACGCGTGATCGTCGCGGTTGCAGCGGGGCTTGCCGTCCTGCTCGTCGCCGGGTTCGCGCTTGCGCAATGGGCGACGGGCCGTGCGAGCGCGCAGGCCGGTCTCGAAGCGCGCCAGAATGCGCGCGCCCACGCGAGCCTGCTCGAAAGCGAATTGCAGAAATTCCGCCTGCTGCCCCGCGTCCTCACAGAATTTCCAGACGTACGCGCGGCGCTCGCCGACAAGAGCGCCGCCGCATCACGCCGCCTCGACCGCGAACTCGAACAGCTAGCGGCGCGCACCGACGCCGCGGTGATCTATGTCCTTGATGCCGGCGGCACGACGATCGCGGCGAGCAACTGGCGCGCGGCGACGAGCTTCGTCGGCGAGAACTACCGCTTTCGTCCCTATTTCCAGGGCGCGATGCAGCGCGGCGAGGCCGAGCTATTCGCGCTCGGAACGGTCAGCGGGCGCCCCGGGCTCTATCTCGCGCGCCGCGTCACCGTGGGCGGACGCCAGCTCGGCGTGATCGTGCTCAAGGTCGAGTTCGACAAGCTCGAGGCACGCTGGGCGGATTCGGCGGCAACGACGCTGGTGACCGACGCGGCGGGGATCGTCGTGATGAGCAGCGATCCCCGCTGGCGCTTCCGCTCGTTCGAGCCGATTTCGGCCGAAGCGCAGCAACGGCTTCGCGCGACGCGCAGCTATGGCGAGGCGCGGCTGGCCCCGCTGCCGGTTCGCCGCATCGACGGCGATCTTCGCATCGGCGACCAATTGTTCCGCCAGGCAGACGAGCGCGTATCGCTCCCCGGCAGCACGCTCCGCCTGCTCCAGCCCGCGGAGCCCGCGCGCGCCAGCGCCGACGCAACCGCGCGCGTCATCTTCCTGATCCTGCTCATCCTCGTGGGCGCGGCGATCGTCACGCTGCTCCGCCTCGTCGAGCGGCAGACGATGCGGCAGGCCGCGCACGAGGCGCTCGAGCGCGAGGTCGCGGCGCGCACGCGCGACCTGCGCGACGCGAACGACGAATTGCGGCTGGCGTCGGAAAGGCAGACCGAAACCGATCGCCGCTATCGCGCCGCGCGCGAGGAACTGGCGCAGGCAAGCCGGCTCGGCTCGATCGGACAGATCACCGCCGGCGTCGCGCACGAGATCAACCAGCCGGTCGCCGCGATCCGGACCTTCGCCGAAAACGCGCTTGCCTATCTCGACCGCGAACAGGCGGGCAAGGCGCGCGGCAATCTGGACCATATCGTCGAGTTGACCGCGCGCGTCGGCGCGATCACCGGCGAACTGCGCAATTTCGCGCGCCGCGCGCCGGCGCCGCTCGGTCCAGTCCCGCTGCAATCGGCGATCGACGGGGCATTGCTGCTGATCGGCGACCGGCTGCGCGCGCAGGGCATTGCGCTCGACGTGGAGGTAGAGAATCCGGCCATCGCGGTGCATGCGGGCCGCGTGCGGCTGGAGCAGGTGCTGATAAACCTGCTGCAAAATGCCGCCGAGGCCATGCGCGGCATCGACGGCGCGCGCGCTACGCTCCGCGCGCATGGCAGCGACCCGGTGCTGATCGACATTTGCGACAATGGCCCCGGCGTTCCCGCCGACATATTGCCGCAGCTCTTCACGCCCTTCGTCACCGGGCGGCCCGACGGGCTGGGGCTGGGGCTGGCAATCGCGAGCGACATCATGAACGGCTTCGACGGCACGCTGACGCTCATTCCCTCGCCACTCGGCGGTGCCGGCTTCCGCCTGACGCTGAGGCCGGCATGAGCTTCTTCACCGCCGAACAGACGATATTCTTCGTCGACGACGATGCTGCGCTGCGCGAAGCCAATGTCCAGACGCTCGACCTTGCCGGGCTGACGGCCGAGGCCTTTGCCGATGCCCAAAGCGTGCTGCCGCGGATCGCAGCCGATTTTCCGGGGGTGGTCGTCACCGATATCCGGATGCCGGGGATGGACGGGCTCGAGCTGCGCGCGGCGATCCACGCGATCGATCCCGAGATTCCGGTCGTCCTGATCACCGGCCATGCCGACGTCGCGATGGCGGTGCGCGCGCTGCACGACGGCGCCTTCGATTTCCTCGCCAAGCCCTTTGCCGCCGATCATCTGGTTGGCATCGTCCGCCGCGCGCTCGCGCACCGCGCGTTGATCCTCGACAACCGGCGGCTGACCGCCGCGGCGGCGGCGATCGATAGCCCGCTGATCGGCGAAAGCCCGGCGATGGTGCGGCTGCGCGAGACGATCGCGCAGCTTGCACAGGCCGACATCGACGTGCTGATCGAGGGCGAGACGGGGACGGGCAAGGAACTGGTCGCGCATATGCTCCACCGCCAAAGCCGGCGGAGCGCGGCGTCGCTCGTCGCGGTCAATTGCGCCGCGCTGCCGCAGGAACTGGCCGAGGCCGAGCTGTTCGGCAGCGACATGACCGACCGGGCCACAGGCAAGCTGGGACAGGCCGGGCGGATCCGCAGCGCGCATCGCGGCACCTTGTTTCTCGACGAGATCGATACGATGCACCCAGCGGTGCAGGCAAAGCTGCTCCGCGTGATCGAGGAACGCGAGGTTCAGCCGCTGGGCGCCAGCGCGCCCGAGCCCGTCGACCTGCGCGTCGTCGCGGCCACGAAGACCGACCTGATGGACGCAGTGCGCCGCGGCGCTTTTCGCGAGGACCTTTATTACCGGCTGCACGTCGTAAAGCTGCGCATCCCGCCGCTGCGCGAGCGGCGGTCGGACATTCCGCAAACCTTCGCCTTCTTCCTCGACGAAGCCGCGGCGAAGATGGGGCTGGCGGACTTCCGGATCGACGACGCGGTGCGCCGTCACCTCGTCGAACACGACTGGCCCGGCAATGTCCGCGAACTCAAGAATTTCGCCTATAGCGTCGTGCTCGACCTGCCGTCGGACCCCGGCCGCGCGGCGATGCCCGCCGACGCGCCGCTCGCCGAGCGCGTGCGCCGCTTCGAGGCGACGATTATCGAGGACACGCTGGCGCAAACACGCGGAAATATTGCCGAAACCATGGCGCGGCTGGGCGTGCCGCGAAAGACGCTTTACGACAAGATGGCGAAGCTCGGGATCGACCCCCGGCAGTTCCGCGGCTGACCTCTGCTATTTCCCCTGCGCAGCCAGCACGCGCAGAATATTGCCGCTCCACATCTTCTCGATGTCGACGTCCGAATAGCCCGCCGCCTTCAGCCGTTCGGTGACCTTGGGCAGCGCCGAAATATCCTCGATGCCGGGCAGGCCACCGCCGCCGTCCCAGTCGGCGCCGAAGCAGATGTGATCCACCCCCCCAACCTCGATCGCACGCAGCACCATCTTCATATAATCGTCGAAATCGGCTGCCCATAGTTTCTCGGTCTTGTCGAGTTCGCGCCACTGGCGATTGAGGTCGGCCTGCTCGGCGGCGGACAGCGACCCGATCCGTTCATATTTGCCGAACAGCTCCCCGCGCGCGGGCGACATCTTCATCTCCGACATGAAGATGGTCGAGATGCACATCGCCCCGCCCTTCGCCGCGAGCGCCTTCAGCCGTCCCTCGTCGAGGTTGCGCGGATGGTCGTAGGCCGATCGCAGACTCGAGTGCGACAGCAGGATGGGATATTTCGACAATTCGAGCATCTGGTCGAACGCCGCGTCGGACGAATGGCTCGCGTCGATGACGATGCCGAGGCGATTCATTTCGGCGACCCATTGTTTGCCGAGCGAGCTCAGCCCCTTCCAGTGCCCCTCGCCCGTAGCGCTGTCGGCGAATTGGTTGTCCTTCGAATGCACCGGCCCGGCGAGGCGCAGTCCCTTGTCGTAGAACTCCTGGAGCAAAGACAGATCCTCACCGAGCGGATAGCTGTTCTCCATCGACTTGAAGGCGATGAGCTTGCCTTCCTTGTTGAGCCGCACCGCGTCGGCCGCAGTCCGCGCAGGCGCGATGGCGTCGGGATATTTGGCGATGGTGCGGTCGATCAGCTCCGACCGCGCCCGCGCGAACGCCAGCGCGTCGGCATAGCCCTTGGCGGTCAGCGGGCCCTGATCGGTGTAGATGGCGAAGAAGCCGCCATCGAGGTTGCCGTCCTTCATCCGCGGAATGTCGAGCTGCGCCATGTCGTCCGCGAGCGCGTGACGGTCGGCAAAGCTCCAGCCCGCGCGCTCGAAATGGAGCGGCGTGTCGAGATGCGTGTCGAGCACCAGCATCCGGCTGTGCAGCGGCGCCTCGGGCGCCGCCTTCGGCTGTTCGCCACCGGTCGAACAGGCGGTCAGCGCGGTGGCCGTCAGCAGGATGGCGATAGACTTCACTTCTTGTCCTCCGCAGGTTTCAGGTCGAGATCGTGATAGTCCCAGCTAAAGTCGGCGATCTTGCTCACCGCCTTCATCGTCACGCCCGTCACCTTGCCGTCGGCATCGAGCGCGAAGGTCACATAGGCAGGTTCGATCGCCGGATCGTCGAATTTGGTGACGAAGCTGTCATATTGCCAATGATCTAGCCGTCCCGCCATCCGCGGCGTCGAGGTGAAGTCGATCGTCAGCCCCTTCGCGTCTGAGCCGATCACGACATCGCCGTACCAGGGATCGCGGTAGCGCCCGGCATAGCGCGCCGGCGCGAGCGAGGGACCGCTCTGCGCCGGCGACGCCTGCGACTGTTTCAGAAACTCGACCCCGCCCGCGAGCCGCGCCTGATACCAGTCTTCCCATTTCGCGATCCAGCCATAGTCGCCCTGGTCCAGATAATGGTCGAGCAGATCGTAGGTGAGGCCGAGGAGCATGCCGCTGTCCTCGCTGTTCATCATGATCGCGAAGCCGACATTTTTGTCCGGGATCATCACGACGCGCGTGATCGACCCGAAGACGCCGCCGCCGTGCTGGATGATGCGGTGGCCGCGATAATCCTGCACATTCCAGCCGAGCGCATAGGCCTGCTGCGTCGGCTGCGCGGGTTTGAGCTCGGTGGGCAAAGGCGTGATCGGCACCGGCGTCACCGGCGTCCACATCTCGGCCGCCTGTTCCTCGCTGAATAGCCGCTTGCCATTCGGCAGCGCGCCGTGCGCGAGCTGGATCTTGAGCCACGCCGCCATATCGTCGGCGCTGAGTGCCAGCCCGCCCGCGGGCGCGCCGTTGCGGCCAAGCTCGTCGCGTTCGTTCAGCGCCTGTTGCGGACCAAGGCCGCGCAGCGCGCCCGACAGCCGCGCGTGCGGCCACGACCGGTTGGGAACGCGGAAGCGGTCTTCGCTGTCGCTCGTCGCATTTTTCATGCCGCCGGGGCGCAGCACGCGCGCGCGGATGAAATCCTCCCATGTCTGGCCGGTGACCTCTTCGATCAGCTGGCCCGCGACCGCATAAAGGATATTGTCGTAAGCATAGGCCGAACGAAAACTTGTCTTGGGTTTGAGGTACGCGACGCGCTCCACCGTCTGCTTGCGCGTCAGGTGCGTGCGCGGCACGAACATCAGATCGCCCTGCCCCAGCCCGAGCCCGCTGCGGTGGACGAGCAGGTCGCGGATCGTGATCTCGCGCGTGACCCACGGGTCGTACATGCGGAACCACGGCATATGCTGGATGACCGGATCATCCCATCCGATCTTGCCTTCGTCGACCAGCACCGCGAGCGCCGCGGCGGTCATCGCCTTGCCGGTCGAGCCGGTCTGGAAAATCGTCTGCGCATCGACCGCGCCGCGCTCGCCCAGCTTGCGCACGCCCCAGCCGCGCGACAGCGTCGTCTTGCCATCCTCGACGATCGCGATCGAAACGCCCGCCGCGCCAATTTTCTTGCGCAGCGCCTCGACGCTTTCGCCGATGTCGGCGGGCGGCTCGGCCCACGCCGGCACGGCGACCGACAGCATCAGCGACAGGGCAAGCAGGCGTTTCATGGCAAAGCCTCCATATGGGTAGCGGGTGCGGGGCGCAGCAGGCGCCAGATACCGACGGTGAGCAAGGGCAAGACGAAGGTCGCGAGGAACAGCCACGCGAGGAAGCGATATCCGCTGGCGATCAGGTCGACGAGGCCGACACGCGATGCGACGAACATACAGCCGACGAGCACGGCGCCGCCGATCGCCGCGCGGGCGCCGGTGCCGAGCGGCGGGCGGCCGCGCGCCTCGACGACACCCGACACGCGCTCGTTGATCGCATGGATCGCGCCGACCCCGCTTTCGAGCAAAGCGGCGAAGATCATCAGCTGGAACAGTACATGAAAACCCGGCACCGCCATCTGGCGCAGCAGGAAATCGGACGGCAGCGTCTCACCGCCGATCGCGGGATAGAACGCCATCATCGCGACGAAGAAAAGGATCGCGGGCAGCATCGTCAGCGGCCCCGCGATCAGCCCCGCAATGACCGCGTCGCGCTGGCTCGTCAGGTGACGGAGGACGGGCAGGATGACGACCGCCCCGACGATATTATAGCTCGCATAGGTGATGCCGCCTGCCACCCAGTTCCCCGAAGGCGGCGGCGCATTCGCGAAACCGCTCGCGATCAATCCACCAAAACTCGCGAGCGCGAAGACGAGGAACAGCGCGTAGACCGCATAGATCAGCGTCGAGGCATATTTGAACAAGGTCTCGACCAGCGCGGTGCCGAAGGCGGTGAAACCGAGGATGGCGAGCGCGAGCAGCACCGAGCCGGCCAGCTCGGGCCAGCCAAAGGTTGCCGCGCCGATAGCGCCGGCAGCGGCGCCGAAAACCGCGAGGATCAGGACCACGAAGATCAGATAGGCGATTTCGAACGCGATCCACCCGGGGCCGAGCAGCCCTTCGAAGAAGGCACGATAATCATAGGCGCCAAGCTTGCGCGCGAGCGCGAAGGTCAACGCGGCGACGACGCTCCAGATGAGGGTCGCGAGCAGCATCGCGGACAGCCCGCCCCAAGGCCCCGACGGCACGAAATATTCGGCGAGTTCGCGCCCGGTCGCATAGCCGCCGCCGATGATGACGGCCTTCAGCGCGAAACCGGGCAGCAGGAAGCGCTGGAACCAGCTCGACCTGCCGCCCGTCTCGCCCACACTCATGCGAGAATATTGTCCACGAGCGCGTCGAACGACGCGCCGCCGCGAATCGGGTCGGTGACCGGCAGGCCGAGGCGTTGCCGCTCGGCCGCCATCAGCGCCTCGGCCGCATCGGCATCGTAAGCCGAGGTGTTGAGACTCACCCCGCCGCAGCGGATCGCCGGGTTGGTGCGGCTGCCGAGGCGGATCGTCAGGTCGATCACTTCCTCGATGCTCGGGAGCGCGAAGCTTTCCATGCCGAGGATCACCTTGCGCGCCGGGTCGTGGCAGACGACGAATACGTCGGGCTGGCTGCCGTGCAGCAGCCCCATCGACACCGCGGCATAGGCGGGGTTGAAGATCGACCCCTGCCCCTCGATCAGGTCCCAGTGATCGTCGGGCGCATCGGGGCTCAATATTTCCGCCGCCCCGGCCTCGAAATCCGAAACCACCGCGTCCATCGGCATACCGCCGCCGGCGATCATGATGCCTGTCTGGCCGGTCGCGCGAAAATCGGCGTCGATCCCGCGCGCCACAAAAGCGCGGTGCAGCGCGAGCGCAGTATATTTCTTGCCGAGCGCGCAATCGGTGCCGACGGTCAGCAATCTTTTGCCGCTGCGCTTGCGCCCATTGGCGATCGGGATCGACGGCGGCGGCGTGCGCACGTCGATCAGCCGCTGCCCCGTGCGCCGCGCCGCCTCGACCAGCGCGGGAATGCTCGTGAGCCGCGTGTGGAGCCCGCTGACGATGTCGAGCCCCGCCTCCATCGCCTCGACAAGCACCGCGACCCAGGCGTCGCCGATAACGCCGCCCTGGTTCGCAACGCCGATCACCAGCGACTGTGCCCCCGCGGCGCGTGCCTCGGCGGGCGACAGCCGCGGCAAGCCGGCGCTGACCGAGCAGGCGCCGATCCCATATTCGCCGACGCAGCGGTCGGCCGCCCAGTCGGCGAGGCCGAAGGCGGTCTTGGCATAGCCCGCCTCGGTCGTATCGCCGAGGAACAGCAGATAGGGTTGCGGCAGGGTCAGGCTTTCGGCCAGTCTGCCGGTGGGCGCGTTCATCTTGTCCAACTCCAGTTCGCTCAGAAAGCCATGTCGAGCGCGACGCCGATCGTGCGCGGCTGCAACGGCGAGATTCCGAGGAAGCTCGGCTGGTTGAGCCCGTCGGCAAACGTCGATCGCGCCATCTCGCCCTTGTTGTCGAGCAGATTGCGCGCATAGGCGCGGAGCGTCCAGTGATCATCGAAGGTCACCGACGCGTTGAGATCGACCGACGTATAGGCCTTGGCGCGCGCGACGAGCGGGTCGCTCTCGACCAGCGACAGCCGGTTGCTCGCGTGGCGGATGCCGGCGCCGAAGCTGCCCCGGTTACCTCCGCCCAGTTCGAACTCGTAATCGGCGCGCAGCGCGCCGCTGAATTTCGGCACCGCAGGCAGGCGGTCGCCATCGACGCCGCTGATCTCGGGCACGTCCTCGCTCAGCGTCGCGTCGGTGTAGCTGCCGGTGGCGCTGATCGTCAGCCCCGCCGCCGGGCGCAGCGCGAGGCTGCCTTCGAAGCCCTTGCTCGTCGCCTTGCCGCCGTTCGCGCCACCCGACACGCCGCCGAAGGCGCGCGTGACCTGAATGTCGGTCCAATCCATCCAGAAAAATGCTGCATCGACCGACACCATGCGGTCGGCGAAATCGGCCTTCAGCCCGACCTCGTAATTGGTCATGCGGTCGGCATCGACGCTCGGCGGGACATTGGGGACAATGACGTTCGGGCCGCCGGGGCGATAGCCCGTCGCGACGCGGGCATAGAGCATCGCATCCTCGTTGATGTGGAATTGCGGGCTGACCGAGAAGGTCCAGACGCTTTCGGCCGATTCACCCGGATCGTTGGCGCTGGGAACGATCGCGCCTTCGCTGATCTGGGTGAAAGTCTGTTCGTTGCGCGCCCAGCGGAGGCCGCCGGTCACTTCGAACTGCTCGCTGAGCTTGAAGGTCGCGTTGCCGAAGATCGCATATTCCTTGTAGGTCGCGGGCAGCCCGACGATCGCCAGCGGGTCGAGCCCCGGGATGCTATTGCCGTCCATGTCGAACGACCGCACGAGCTGGGCATTGCTCGTTTCCTCGTCGGTGAAGAAACCGCCGATCATCCATTCGAAACGACCGCCGCTCGGCGAAGCGAGACGGACTTCCTGCGTCCATTTCTTGAGCCCGAGGTCGAGCGAAAAGGGTGTGATGCCAGGATCGACCGCGCCGCCGGTGAGCAGCGGGAACAGCACACCAAAGGCGTAGCTTGCATCCTGCACCTGCCGGCTCTGCGTCTGACTATATGTCGTCGCCGACGTCAGCGTCGCGGCGCCGAAATCATAGTCGATCGTCGCCGAATAATAGTCGAGATCGATGTCGTAGGATTCGGGGACATAATTGTTGAACGAATGGCCGTTGCCGAGCCGGTTGCCGTCGAGATCGGCGGCATAGAGGCCATTTCCGTCCGAATCGAGCGACTGCCAGATGCCCGCGAGCTTGATGCTGAGCTCGGGCGTCGGCTGCCACAGCAGCGCGGCACGGCCGCCGCGCTGTTCATAGTCATTCTGGTCCTTCAGCCCCGCATTGTTGACGCTGTCGACCCAGCCCGGCGTCTTGCGCCACGCAAAGCTGCCCGAAATCGCGAGCGTGTCGGTGACGATCGGCGCGTTGGCATAGACCTGCCCGCCCCAGCCGAGGCTGCCCGCGTCCTTGATCGTGAAACCCTCGACGCCCGCGCGCACCTTGAACGCGCTCGTATCGGGCTGAACGGTCACATATTTGACGAGGCCGCCGATCGAGCTGGCGCCGTAAAGCGTGCCCTGCGGCCCCTTGAGCACCTCGATGCGTTCGAGGTCATAGGGCATGAGGTCGATCGTGAACGACCCCGCCCGATTGTAAAGCGCACTCGACCCCACCGGCGCATCGTCGAGATAGATGCCCACGGTCTGGCTGGCGTTGAGTGGCGCGACGCCGCGCAGCGTGATCGTCGTCTGGCCCGGCGTGCCGCCGTTGCTGACGTTCATGCCGGGAACATAGCCCGCATAATCGACGAGCGAGGCCGAGCCCTGCTCCTGCAGTTCCTCGCCGCTGACCACGGCGATCGAGATCGGCACGTCCTGCACATTCTGGACGCGCTTTTGCGCAGTGACGACGATCTCGCCCGCGGCTTCGATCGCGCCCGCTTCCTGCGCCTGTGCCGGCATCGCGGCGATCACCGCGGCAATGCTTGCTGCAACGAAAAGTCCCTTGTTCATCGTCTTACCCCCAGACTTGGGCGAGCAGGCGGCGGAAATTGCCACCGAGCACGGCCCGGATGTTGTCGTTCGAATAGTTGCGGCGAATGAGTTCCTCGACGAGGTCGAAGGTCTTCAATGGATGGTCGAAACCGTCGATGTCGATCTTGTCGCGAAAGGCATAGCTGCCCTTGTAGCTGCCCTTGAGCGCGGCATATTCGTCCGGCTGCATATCGTCATAACCGTGGAGGTCGGCGTCGGAGCCGATCCCGACATGGTCGATGCCGACGAGCTTCGCGACATGGTCGATATGATCGGCCATATGCCCCACGTTGGTCGGGTCGGTCGTCCGCACGAACATGCGCACCCCGGTGATGCCCATCACCCCGCCCTTCGCCGCGAGCGCCAGAATCGCTTCGTCGGTCTTGACGCGCGGGTGATCGACGAGCGCGCGGGCATTGCTGTGGGTGATCGCGATCGGGCCCTTCGCTATCTCGATCGCGTCCAAGGTCGTCCTGTCACCGCAATGCGAGACATCGACGAGCATCTTCTGCTTTTCCATCTCGGCGATGATCGCCGCGCCATAATCGCTGACGCCGCCGTCGACGCGCTCGGTGCTGCCCGACCCGATCCGGTTCTGGCTGTTGTAGGTGAGCTGCGCACAGCGGAGGCCGAGGCGGCGGAACAGCGCGACATCCTCGACCTTTTCGAAATGCTCGGCATTCTGGATGCCCATGATGACCGCGCATTTCTTTTCCGCCTTGGCGCGGTCGAGATCGACGGCTCCGTCGACGAGCGTGAAGACATGGCTGTTGCGCCCGACGAAACCCTGCCACCCGGCAAGAAATTCGAGCGCCTGCTGCTTCGCATCGGGGCCGCCAAGGCCGTAGGCGTTGTGGAAGCCGGTGATGCCCGATGCCCGGAACTCGGCGGCCTCGGCATCGGTCAGCCTGTGCGCGACATAGTCGGGCGACATGGTGATCTTGAGCGGCGCCAGCATGTCGATGACGAGCGACGAGGCGACGAGGTCGACCGCGCGGCGCGAATAGGCCTTCGCCGGGGCCGCCGCGAAGGCATAGGCGCCGCGATTCACCATCGGCGCGGACAAAGCGACCCCGACCGCGCCCGCGAGTGCCGCGCGGCGCGTCATCGGGAATGACGACGTCATTCCAGCCTCCCTCAATGAAATCTCAATTCAAAGACTATTGTCCTAATCAGAAAATTGTCAACCCGTTTAGGACATCAATTTGTCACGAACCCCAAATTTCTGCCGGACAATGGATCATCCCGCCCCGATATTCGACGCCGGGAACCCGATCGCGCGCGAGGAACGTCGGCCCGTCGAGATCGACGATGTCGCAGAGCTGGCCGACCAGATAGGACGGCGCCATCGACAGGCTGGTCCCCATCATGTTGCCGACCATCACATCGAGCCCGAGCTTTTTCGCCTGCCGCGCGATCGCGAGCCCTTCGGTCAGGCCACCGCATTTATCGAGCTTGATGTTGACGATGTCGAAGCGCCCGACGAGCGCGGCGGTATCGACGAACGAGAGCGCGCTTTCGTCCGCGGCGAAGGGCAGCGGCCGTTTCAGCCCGTCGAGGTCGGCCTCGCGTCCGCGCCTTAGCGGCTGTTCGAGCTGCGCGACGCGCGCCGAGACGAGCACCGGGAGCAGGTCGGCGAGCGTGCGGACGTCGTAGCCCTGATTGGCGTCGACGCCGATCCACGCGTCGGGGCGTGCGGTGCGGATCGCTTCGATGCGCGCGATATCGTCAGCAAGGTCGCCCGTCAGCTTGACCTTGATCGGCGCCTCCGGGTCGATCGCTAACGCGGCCTTCGCCATATTCTCGGCGCTGTCCGCCCCGAGCGTCAAGGTCGAGCGCAGAGCCCTGGGCTGCTCAAGCCCCGCGAGCGCCCACACGGGACGTCCCGCCTGCTTCGCTTCCAGATCCCAGAAAGCGCAATCGAGCGCGTTGCGCGCGCCGCCGGGCGGCAGCAGTTTCTGCAATTCCTCGCGCGTTGCGCCGCGCTCGATGTCATCGCGAACCCGTGCCGCTTCGGCCAGCATATGGTCGATGTCGTCCCCGAGATAATAGACCCCGGCTCCTTCGCCGCGCCCGACATGTGTGCCGTCGGATATCTCGGCGACGAGCAGCGCGGTTTCGGTGAAGACGTGGCCGGAGATGCGGAAGGGCTGATGATAGGGAAAACGCTCGACCCGAAGGTCGAGCGTCAATTTCGAGGCCTGCTGCGTCGCCATCAATAGACCATCCCGAAGCCATAGAGGTGGAAGACGAGCGTCACCCAGACGAGTACGAGCGCGGCGAGGATCAGCAGCACCGCGCCGAGCTTCATCGTCCACTTCTGCTTGCCCTTGATGCTGAGCCAGAGATGCCACGCCGCTGTCGCCAGCAGACCGAAGGCGGCGAGCGGGGTCAGGATGCGCAGCAGGTGGATAAGCCAGTCGAGCGGACCGCCGATGCTGCCGATGTCGGCTGAGAAAGCGGCGATCAGCCCGATCCATCCGGCGAGCGCGCCGAGCGCGAGCCAAGCGAAGACACGCGACAGGCGATAGGCGCGGAGCGACTTGTCCTGAAGCGCGAACTCGGCCTTGAAGCTGCGCCGCACCAGCGCACGCACCGGCCATGCCAGCGCCGCGAGCAGGATGATGCCGAAGGCGAGGATCAGCGCGGGATTGAGCCATGCAGCATTGACGCCGGCGGGCGCGGGTTCGAACACCATGAAGGGCGATCCGGCGTCGATGCTCCAGCGCACGACGCGCCCGTCCTTGACCTCGGCCGCAAGACGTTCGCCCGTGCCGGTGTCGCGCCACACGAACGGTTCGACCTCGACCCAGTCGCGCGCGCCCGCGCCGAGTCCGTCGAGCGCGGGGAGCGTGATCTTTCCGTCCTCGGTCAAGCCGATCGACGCCTGCCCGAGCAGGCCGAACAGGCTCATGAAATTGGTGAAGCTGCCGCGGCTGCTGATATAATTGCCGACCATCATCTGCGCATGCTCACGCGCCGTCTTGGCATCGACCTGCGCCGGCTTTTCGGCCGGACCCGGCAGGTAGCGATCGGCGAATTTGTGGAACAGCGCGCTGCGCACCGCTCCCGCCGCGCCGTCCTTGCCCGCGCTGTTCATCGATACGAAAACGCCGGTATCGGCGTCGGGGAACAGCCAGAGGTAGGAGTGGAACCAGACGGTGTCGCCGCCATGCGCGATCGCGCGGTGGCCGTTGACCCATTGTTCATAAAAGCCGAGCGCCATGCTGTTAAGCGGGCCGACGCCGGGGGCCTTGAAATCGTGCATCATCTTCGCGGTTTCGGGCTTCATCAGCCCCGCGCCGTCATTGAGGTGCGCAATCATGAACTTCGCCATGTCGGCGCCGCTCGACGACAGGCTGCCCGCGGGCGCTGGGATCACCATTTCGAACGGCTCGGGCTTTTGCGTGATGTCGGGATAGCCCTTCGACATATGCGGCACGAGGCGCGCGGGAAGCGGCTGGCGGAACGACGAATGCGTCATGCCGAGCGGCTGGAAGATGTGGTTTTCGATATAATTGTCGAACGGCTCGCCGCTGACGCGCTCGACGATATAGCCCGCGAGCGCGGTAGCATAGTTGGAATAGGCCGGGGTCGTGCCGGGCGCGAAGACGCGCTCGGGCAGCGCGAGCGGCATCTGCTTCTTCAGCGTCATCACCGCCTTCGGATCGCTGCTGATCAGGTGGCGCACCGATTCCTCGAAGCCCGCGGTGTGCGTCATGATGTTGCGCATCGTCACCGGCTTGCCCTCATAGGGCGGAATCTTGAAATCGAGATAGGCGTTGACGTCCTTGTCGAGGTCGATCTTGCCGGCCTCGACCTGTTGCATCACCGCGGTCCAGGTCAGCAGCTTCGACACCGAGCCCGGGCGGAAAAGCGTCGTCTCGGGCAGGACGGGCGCACGCTTGGCGACATCCGAATAGCCATAGCCCTTCTGAAGCACGACCTCGCCGCCGCGCACGACGACGACGACCGCGCCCGGAATGCGCCCGCGTTCGAGGGCGTAGGGCAGATAGCCGTCCATCCACGCTTCGAGATCCTTGGGGTCGAGCGCGACCGGCGCCGCAGCCGTCTTGGCAACCGGCGCAGTCGCCTCGGCCTTCTTCACGGCGGGCGCGGGCACCGGCCCCTGCGCCGCGAGCGGCAGCGCGGCAAAGGCCGCCAGCCCGATCATCGCCTTGCGGATGAAACGCATCGCTTTCCCCTTTTGTCTGGCGCGCCTGTCACACCTTGCGGCAAGCCGCGCGACCCCTTACCAAGGGACCAACAGTTGTTGACCCAATAGGGACATAATGATCCTGATTAGAAAATTGTCAAATATGGAATGGAAAAATTGATGGCGGACCGTGCAACCCCGCCGACGCTCGGCACGGTGATGAAGGGCATTCGCGCGCGAAACGGCTGGACGCTCAAGGAAATGAGCGCGAAGTCGGGCATTCCGGTTTCGACGCTGTCGAAGGTCGAGCATGACCGGCTGACGCTGAGCTATGACAAGCTCCAGCAACTGAGCCAGCGACTCAAGATTCGCATGTCGGACCTGTTCGCCGAGGACGAGGAAGAGGCCGCGCCGCGCGTCACCGGACGCCGCAGCATCGCCGCGATCGATCGCGCCGCGCGCGTCACCACCGACAATTACGATTATCATTACCTCTGCACCGACCTGCGCCAGAAACGGATGATCCCGATCCTGACGCGCATCCGCGCCCACAGCGCGAGCGAGTTCGGCGAGCTCGTCCACCATCAGGGCGAGGAATTCATCTATGTCCTCGAAGGGCGGATCGAAGTGCACAGCGAATTCTACGATCCCGTCACGCTCGACGTCGGCCAGGGCATCTATATCGATTCGTCGATGGGCCACGCCTATGTCGTCGCCGACGGGTATGACGAAGCCCTCGTCCTTGGCGTCTGCTCGAGCGCCGACGACGGGTTGATGGACAGCTTGATGAGCCTTCACGGATAACCCACCGAAAATGGAGACATAAATGGCAACGCCCCGGCGCTTCGCACCCTCGCTTTTGCTGCTGTGCAGCTCGATGCTGGTCGCGGGGCCGATCGCCGCACAGGCGCCGGCCTATGACCTGATCATCCGTGGCGGCACCATCTACGACGGGTCGGGCAAGCCGCCCGTCGTCGGCGACGTCGCGATCAAGGACGATCGCATCGTCGCGGTCGGCAAGGTCGAAGGCACGGCGACGAAGGAGGTCGCGGCGAAGGGCATGGCGGTCGCGCCGGGCTTTATCAACATGCTGAGCTGGGCGACCGAATCGCTGATCGCCGATCCGAAAAGCCAGAGCGACATCAGGCAGGGCGTCACGCTCGAGGTGATGGGTGAAGGCTGGTCGATGGGGCCGATGAATGCCACGATGAAGCGCCAGGAGACCGAGCGACAGGGCGACATCAAATATCCGATCGAGTGGACGAGCCTCGGCGACTATTTCGGCTGGCTCGAAAAGCGCGGCATATCGACCAATGTCGCGAGCTTCGTCGGCGCCGCGACGGTGCGCGTCCATGAACTGGGCGAAGGCGACGTCGATCCGAATTCCGAGCAACTCGGCCGGATGCGCGCGCTGGTGAAGCAGGCGATGAACGAGGGCGCGATGGGGGTCGGCAGCTCGATCATCTATGCCCCCGGTTCCTATGCCGAGACCGACGAGCTCGTCGCGCTGACGAGCGAGGCCGCGAAATGCGGCGGCATGTATATCAGCCACATGCGCTCCGAGGGCGACCGGATCGAGGAGGCCGTCGACGAGCTGATCGAGATTTCGCGCCGATCGGGCGCGCCCGCGGAAATCTATCATCTGAAAATGGCGGGGCGCAGCAACTGGGGCAAGCTCGACACGATCGTGAAGAAGATCGAGGATGCGCGCACCGCGGGGCTGCGCATCACCACCGACATGTACACCTATACGGCGGGCGCGACGGGCCTCGACGCGGCGATGCCGACATGGGTCCAGGCGGGCGGGCTCGAACAATGGATCGAGCGGCTGAAGGACCCGGCGATCCGCGCGCGCGTTGCCGAGGAGATGAAGAAGCCCGGTAGCGACTGGGAAAATCTCTATTTCGGCGCGGGCGCCGACAAGATGATCCTCTCTGGCTTCAAGAATGACGCGCTCAAGCCGCTAACCGGCAAGACGCTCGCCGAGGTTGCGAAGATGCGCGGCAAGTCGCCCGAAGAGACGGCGATGGACCTCGTCGTCGAGGATGGCTCGCGCGTCGGCACCGTCTATTTCCTGATGTCCGAGGACAATGTGCGGAAACAGATCCGGCTCCCATGGATGAGCTTCGGCTCCGACGCCGCGTCGCAAGCGCCCGAGGGCGTTTTCCTGAAATCGGGCGCACACCCGCGCACCTACGGCAATTTCGCGCGGCTGCTCGGCCGTTATGTCCGCGACGAAAAGCTGATCCCGCTCGAACAGGCGGTGTACCGGCTCACCACCCTGCCCGCGACCAATTTGGGCATCAACGATCGCGGCGCGCTGAAGCCCGGCTATTATGCCGATGTCGTCGTCTTCGATCCGGCGACGATCGGCGACCGCTCGACCTTCGAGAAGCCGCACCAATATTCGGTCGGGGTGCGCGACGTGTTCGTCAACGGCGTAGCGGTGCTGCGGAACGGCGAGCATAGCGGCGCGACGCCGGGGCGTGCGGTGCGCGGCGCCGGCTTCAACCGCTGTTCCTAGGCGGCGAGCGGGAGCGCAGCGAGCAACCGCCGCTGTTCGGCCGGCGATTTGAACAGGAAATCATGCGGCAGGCCGAGGCGGACGCTCGCCTGGCAATGCGGCGCCGCGCGATCGACATGGCGGTCGGCGAGCCGGCCGGCGATGCGCAGCGCGGTGCGGTCGAGCCGCGTCAGGTCATAGCGCGGGCCGAGTTCGAGCTTGCGGCGAATATGATCGGGCAGCAGCGACACCGACGCCCGCGCGATGGCGCGGTGCAGGAAGCGCGGCACGCCCGGTGCCGCGCGGCCCGACTGGATAATATCGAGGAATTCGAAGATGATCGGATGCGGCTCGAAGCGCGGTTCGAGCTCGGCCATCATGTCCATGAAAGCCGCCACCGTCGGCGGCGTGCGCCGCGCCCCGAACTCGCGACCGATCGTGTCGCCATCGGACATGAAGCGATCCTTGTCGGCGTCGCTGACGGGCCGGACGAAACGGTCATAGGCCATCAGGAAGCCATAGGAGGCGGTCGCGGCAACCCAGTCGAGCAGCACCGGATCCATCGCGCGATATCTGTCGCCCGCCGGCGTTTCGCCCTTCACCTTGCCGTGCATGCGGTTGACCTTGCCGATCACCTCCTTCGCCACGCTCGCGGGACCGTAACAGGCGAGCATCGCGACGAGACCCGTGCGGCGCGAACGCCCGATCGGGTCGGCCTTGTAGGTCGAATGATCCCACACCCCCGACCGGATGCGCGGCTCGGCGAATTCGAGCAGCACCGCCGCGATGCCGCCGATGCCGAGCGCGATCGGATTCTTGTAGACGCGCCACTGGACGCTGTCGGGCGCGAGCAGCGCGGGTTCGCCGGGGGGCGCGGCGAAATCGATCGCCGTCCCCAGATAATCGTCCTGCATCGGCGCACGCACCACTCTCTGTCGCTCCTTCAGAAGTCATAACCCACAGAGAGGCCCCAGGTTCGCGGCTGGTTGGCAAAGCGCACGACGACATTGGCGTTGCTCGCCACCGCCGACCAATAATATTTGTCGAACAGGTTCTTTGCCCAGAGCGAGACAGACCAGCCGCTTTCATGTTTGAGGCCAAGGCTCGCATTGACCGTGCCATAGGCATCGACCTTGTAGAGATCGAGATCCTCGAAGATCGTGTTCGACTTGCTCTGGTACCGCGCACTCACTGCGCCGGTCAGGTTCAGCGTATCGCTGACCGGCGTGTCATAGGCGATCGTCACACTGCCCTGGAATTCGGGGCTGTAGATGAATTCGGCTCCGTCGAAATTCTCGGGCTGCCCCGCGGCGTTGGTGCCGTCATAATCGTTGATCCGCGTCTTCAGCCACAGCGCGTTGGCGGCGAGCGTCAGCCCCGTCGCCGGGCGGATCGTCAGCTCGCCCTCGACGCCGTAAGCTTCGCTGTCGGGCACATTGTCGAGGCGCGAGAGCGCGGTGTAGATCGGATCGGCGAAATAGGTGCTGATCTGCTTGTCGCGATAATCGTAATAGAAGGCCGAAAGATTGGCCTGAACCAGCCGATCCGCCAGCGTCGCCTTCACGCCCACTTCATAGGCGGTGAGCTTTTCCTGCGTCACCGGCGCATTCTGGCGCGCGAGGTTCGCCGCGTTGATCGGCGTCGTCCCCGATTTATAGCCGCGCGAGACCGAGGCGTAGAGCAAGGTGTCGTCGTTCGGCGACCAGTCGAGCGCGGCGCGCCAGGCGACGTTGTTTTCGTCGAGCAGCGACTGGACCTCGCCGAAGGTGCCCGTCGCGGGATCGAAAGTGTTGCACTGCCCCTCGGCGATTTCGGGGGCGAGCACGCCATAGGTCTGGAAATAGAGCGCGCGGTTCACGACATTGACGTTGGGCAACATATTGCCGTTGAAGTCGCGCGAGCAGCCGTTGTAGCGCTGCTTGTCCTCGGTATAGCGCACCCCGACGGTCAGCTTGAGCTGGTCGGTCAGTTCGGCATCGGCGTTGCCGAAAATGCTCCATGTCTTGGTGCGGATACGGCCGAAATCCTCGTAGGTGCGGAAAGCCTGCGAAAGTTCGAGCGGGGTGTAGCCGCCCGAATTGAACGGCGTTCCTAGCAAGGGCACGCCCGCACCGCGGATCAGCCCGACATTGGCATTCTGGCCGAGCAAAGTGCGGTTGGAGTCGATGATCCGGTCGTTGGCATAATAGGCGCCGACGAGCCAGTTCACCGCGCCGCTTTCGCCTTCCAGATGCAGTTCCTGCGCGAAGCTCTTGATCCGCCCGACGGTGTTCTGGAGCAGGATTTCGAACGGCGCACCGCTCCAGTCGGAGAGCGCGTTGCGCTTGAAATCATTGTAGCTGGTGAGCGAGACGAGCTTCATCGTCTCGCCGAGATCCTGATCCCAGCGCAGCTTCAAGCCCCAGAAACGATTGTCCTCGGCGAGCGGGCCGGCGAGGCCGAGCCCGGTGCCGATATCGGCAGAACGCGACGCTTCGGGAGCCCAATCGGCCCGGCTCGCCTTGGTCGGGAAATTCGCGCCGAGATAGTCGGCGAGCCCCGGCGCATTGAAGAAGCGCGAATTGCTGGTGCCGCTGACGGGGTTGGTGGCGGGGGTGAAACCGATCCCCTGCCCCGCGACGGTATCCGACCTGTTGCGCC
The DNA here is from genome assembly GCF_004795895.1 of Sphingopyxis sp. PAMC25046. NCBI lineage: Bacteria > Pseudomonadati > Pseudomonadota > Alphaproteobacteria > Sphingomonadales > Sphingopyxidaceae > Sphingopyxis > Sphingopyxis sp. PAMC25046. The sequence goes on along the minus strand of NZ_CP039250.1, from coordinate 1,619,355 downwards.
ACCAGGTCACCGACAGGTCGAAATGCGTCCCCGGCGCAGGGTCGATGGCAAGCGAGCCGCGGATGCCCAGCTTGTCGACCTCGCCCAGCCGTTCGCCCCGCGTGTTACTGACCTGCCAGCCCTTGTCGCTATTCTCGCTGCGAAAGGCGATGCGCGCGGCGATGCCTTCGCCAAGCGGGCCCGAGATATGGCCGCCGATATTCCAGGTCTGGTAATTGCCAAGGTCGGCCTTGATGCTGCCCTCGAAGCTGTCGGTCGGCTTGGCGGTGATGAAGTTGATCAGGCCCGCGGTGGTGTTGCGGCCATAGAGCGTGCCTTGCGGCCCCTTCAGCACCTCGACGCGCTCGAGGTCCATCACCGGGCCGGTGTTCATGATCGGATAGGCATAGGCGACCTCGTCGACATAAGTACCCACCGTCGAGGTCGACGACAGGTTGATCGTATTGAAGCCGATCCCGCGCAGCGTATAGGTCGGAACCCCCTGATAGCTTTGCGAGACGGTAAAGCTCGGCGCCACCGCGGTCAGGTCGCGCAGGTCGGTCACGCGCAGATTTTCGAGCGTTTCGGCATCGACCGCCTGGATCGCCATGCCGACGTCGTTCATCGATTCGGCGCGGCGCTGGGCGGTGACGATGATGTCGCCTTCGGCCGCGACGCTGTCGGGCGCGGTTTCCTCCGCCGCAAAGGCCGGAGCCGCGACGACGAGCCCCATCGCCGAACCGGCGGCCAGGAAAATACGCATTGCCTTCATCACTCATCCTCCCTCAAACACCTTGTCGCGGGGCTCGTCTTTGTGCGAGCGTCGCGCGAAACCGGACCGTGACAGAACAAGGGATTGCGGCCGCGCGAACAAGCTGACACCTGTGTCAGGGAGCGGAGGGAAAAGCGCGTGATCGACGAAAGGGCCGAATGCTGGGCGGACATGCCGGCACTGATCGCGGCGGTGCAAGCCGCGGGCGACGCGGTCGGCCTGCCCTATGTCGCGGCGCAGGCCGACCTTGGCGATCCAGAACCGATGAGCGACGCCGACGGGCGCCCCTATGCCGAAACCAGCTTTCGCTGGATCGATCCGGATTACGCCTATTGGCGCGACCGCAAACTGGCCTTGCATATCGCCTTCCTGACCGCGGCACGGCTGGTCGGCGAACCCTTTTACTACAGCGACGGCCGCCTTCGCACCTGGCGCCCGACGCAATTGCTCGACGAGGTCGATTGCTCGCAGGCGAAGAACACACCCAATTTCGGCGAAGCGATTGTCGCGCCGGTGCATCTGCCGCGCGGGCTGGTCGGCGCGGTCTTCTGGTGCTCGCGCGAGCCCGTCGGGGTCGAAGCGGTCTTCGCCGATCAGGCGGGCCATTTGCACAATCTCGCGGTCAAGCTGGTCGCGACGCATAACGAAGCGCGCGGCCGCCCGCGCAACGCCACGGTGCCGCAAACGCTGACGCGGCGCGAGGTCCAGTGCCTGCGCTGGGCGGCGGCTGGCAAGACCGACGGCGAGATCGGGATCATCCTGTCGCTGTCGGTGTCGACGGTGCGCTTCCACCTCCGCAACGCCGCGGCGAAGCTCGGCGCGACGGGGCGCGCGCAGTCGATCCAGATCGCGGCGGGGCTCGGCTTCGTCGGCGCGCGCGCGGCCTGATGCAGGTGCCAGCTTGGCCCGGCATCGGCGGGAGGCCTAAGCCGTAGCCATGGACATGCTGAACGATCCGGCGCTGATCGCCTTCCGCGACGAGGTTCGCGCCTTCCTCGCCGCGCACCTGCCCGACGATATTCGCCTCGCGGCGGGGCGCGCGACCAGCGTCTTCATCGACCCCGACGTGTCGCTGCCGTGGCAGCGCATCCTGCATGCGCGCGGCTGGGCGGCGCCCGACTGGCCGGCCGAGTTCGGCGGCCCCGGCTGGAACGAGATCGAACGCTATATATTTGCCGCCGAATGCGCGCTGGCGGGGGCGCCCAACCTTGCGCCGATGGGGCTGAAAATGGTCGCCCCGGTGATCATGCATTATGGCGCTCCCGAACAGCGCGCCCATTATCTGCCGCGCATATTGTCGGGCGAGGATTATTGGTGCCAGGGCTTTTCGGAACCGGAAGCGGGTTCCGACCTTGCCGCGTTGCAACTGCGCGCGGTGCCCGACGGCGACGATTATGTCCTGAACGGCTCGAAGATCTGGACCACCCACGCGCATTTCGCGAACCGCATGTTTGCGCTCGTCCGCACCTCGAACGAAGGCAAGCCGCAGGCGGGAATCAGCTTCCTGCTGCTCGACATGCAAACGCCGGGCATCACGGTCGAGCCGATCCGCACGCTCGCGGGGGATCATGAACTCAACCAGGTCTTTTTTGACGAGGTCCGCGTACCGCGGGCAAACCGGCTCGGCGGCGAGAATGAGGGCTGGTCGGTCGCCAAACATCTGCTGACCTTCGAACGCGGCGGCAAATATGCGCCGGGGCTGATCGGCCGCCTCGAACGGCTGCGCGCGCGCGAAGATATCGATCCGGTGCTTCGCGCGCAGCTCGACCGCGAAGCGGTGACGCTGAAGGCGTTGCAGGCGCTCGAGCTGAAGGCGATGCGCGGGGTCGGCGGCAGTCCGGCGCTTTACGCCTCGGCGCTCAAGATCATCGGGACCGAGGCCGCGCAGCGGATCGACACGCTGGCGTGCGAGGTCGCGGGTTACGCCGGATGGGCCGACGCCGACGGGCAGACTCCCGCCGAGCTGGCGGTCGCGGTGCCGCGCTATCTCAACGACAGGGCGGCGAGCATCTATGCGGGGTCGAACGAAATCCAGCGCGACCTGATCGCGCGGACGATGCTGGGCTAGGCAGCCGCCTCGGCAAAGCGCGCGAGGTGACCGGCGCGCGGGCCGAATGCGGCCGCAATCGCCAGCGCGCGCTTGAAAGAGCCACCAAGGCTCAGTTCCTCGGTAAGCCCCATCGCGCCGTGAATCTGCACCGCGCTTTCGCCGACGATCCGCACCGCGTCGCCGACCTCGATACATGCCGCGCTGACCGCCTGCGCCCGATCGGGGCCGCCCTGATCGACCGCTGCGATCGCCACCTCGGTGAGCGCGACCGCCTTCATCATCGCGAGCTGCATGTCGGCCGCCCGATGGCGCAGCGACTGGAAACGGCCGATCTCGACCCCGAACTGTCTGCGCTGGCCCAGATAGTCGACGCTGTCGGCGATCATGCGCTGCATCAGGCCGGCGGCCTCGGCACAGCGCCCGGCCAGGATCAGATCGTTCGCATAATCGGCCAGCGCCCGCGCTTCGTTCCCGTCCGCCAGCAGGTCCGCATCGCCCGGCTTGAGCGTGAAGGAAAGGTCGGCCGAGACGCTGCCGTCGTGCATGATGCGGTGGCGCTGCTCGACCTTGTCGCCGTCGGCGGCGACGAGCAGCAGCGCGTCGTCGTTTGCGAGCAGCAGCAGGTCGGCCTCGGCCGCGCCCGCGACCAGCGTCGCGCCGCCGCGCACCAGCTCGCCTTCGACAGCGGGCATCGACGCGGTCGAAGCGGCGCAGAGGATCGCGATGCGACGATGCCCCGCCGCCAGATCGCCGAGCGCGGGATGCTCGGGCGCCGCGCGCGCCAAAAGCGCCGTCGCCGCGACGTGCGAGAGCCAGTCGGCGCCCGCGAGCGCCGGGCCAAGTTCGGCCATCACGATCGCAATGTCGACCGCGCCGCCGCCGAAACCGCCCACGCTTTCGGGCAAAGCAATTCCGGCCAGGCCGAGTGATTCCGAAAGATCGTGCCAGCCGGGCCGCGCATTGTCGGCAAGGAAACGCTGGACGCTCGCCCGGAGCATATTTTGCTCATCACGAAGCGGAAGGTCGAGGGCGGCCATGTCAGAGGGCCGAACCGGCAGGGCGCGGCGATTGGTCGGTGTATGTCATTTGCTCTCCCGCTTCCCTTGTGCAGCGCGGCGCGGCGCGGGTCCAGCTGATTGGCGTGGCAGGTGGACGACCGACAGCGTCGGCGATCGCTCAATATACTTAGTAATAAAACTATTGCATGGGTGCCGCATGCAAAGCTTGGGACGAGTCGGGAACGCGGGACGGGGCGCGAGGGCGGGATGAACCCCATCTGGCTTCCCGCGTCGCTGTTCGGCGGTCTGTTTCAGGCGTGGCGCACCGCGCTGCAACAACGCTTGCGCGCCGAACTCAGCGTCAGCGGCGCAGGGCTGGTCCGCTATCTCTACGGCGTGCCTTTTGCGCTTTGTTTCGCGGCAATCTGGCTGACCATGCGCGGCGAAGCGGTGCCGGCCTTCGGCGCCGCCTTCGCGGGCTTCGCCGTCGCCGGGGCGATCACGCAGATGGCAGGAACGATCCTGCTCATCATGGCGTTCGGACACCGCGGCTTCGTCGTCGGCACCGCCTTTTCCAAGACCGAAGCGGTACAGGCGGCGCTCGTCACCGCGCTCTTCCTCGGCGAACGATTGCCGCTGCTCGCGTGGATCGGGATCGTCGCCGGGGTTGCCGGCGTGCTGGTGCTCGCGCTTGCCGGACGCGGCGTTTCGTCGCGCGAGATCTGGCGCGCGCTGGGCCAGCCCGCGGCGCTGTGCGGGCTTGGCGCGGGGTCGATGTTCGCGCTCGCGGCGATCGCGGTGAAGCTAGCGACCGCCGAACTCGATGGCGTCGATCTGATCGGGTCGGCGCTCGTCACGCTCGTCGTCGTCATGGCGATCCAGACCGGCTTGCACCTCCTCTGGGTCGTCCTGCGCGATCGCGACACGCTGCGCGCGGTGTTCCGGACCTGGCGCAATTCGAGCCAGGTCGGGCTGCTGTCGGCGCTCGGTTCGGCCTGCTGGTATATCGGCTTTGCGGCGGCGCCCGCGGCGCTCGTACGGATCGTGGGGCAGGTCGAGGTCGTCTTCACCGTCGGCTTCGCGCATTTCTATCTGCGCGAACCGGTACGCTGGCACGAGATCGTCGGCCTGCTGCTCGTCGTCGGCGGCGTGGTGATGGCGCTGCTCGCGACCTTTTAGGGAAAGGCGGGCGCCTTGCTGACCATCGCCGGCAACGCACGCCCCATAACGCCGGTCAGCCATCCGGCCGCCTCGACGACAGACGGCAGCGTGACACCCGTCCGGACACCGCTGTTTTCGAGCATGTAGATCACATCCTCGGTCGCGACATTGCCCGCCGCGCCGGGCGCGAAGGGGCAACCGCCGAGCCCGCCGAGCGACGCATCGACCGTCGCCGCGCCTGCCTGCACCGCCGCCCAGACATTGGCGATGCCGGTGCCGCGCGTATTGTGGAAATGGACGCGCACCGGCAGATCGCCGACCGCCTCACGCACGCGCCCGACCATTTCGGATACCTGCGCGGGCGCCCCCACCCCGATCGTGTCGGCAAGCGCGATTTCGCGCGGGCGCGCGTCGGCCGCGCGCTTCACCATCTCGACGACGCGGTCGATCGCCACCCTGCCCTCGAACGGACAGCCGAAAGCGGTGGCGATGGTGATCTGTCCGCTACGACCGGCTTCTTTGGCAAGCGCGACGATCTCCATCGCCGCGGCGAGCGATTCGTCCGAGCTTTGCCCCTGGTTGCGGATGCCGAAGCTATCGCTCGTCACGCACACCGCACCAAGCTCGTCGATCCGCGCCGTTGCGAGCGCGCGCTCGGCGCCGCGGCGATTGAGCACGAGGCCGATATAGGTCATGTCATCGCGCGCCGGCAGCATCGCCACCAGCTCCTCGGCGTCGGCAAGCTGCGGCACCTTCTTCGGATTGACGAAACTCGTCACCTCGATACGCCGGATCCCATAGTCGATCGCGCGGCGGATCAGTTGGAGCTTGTCGGCGGTCGATATGGTGGCCGCCTCGTTCTGCAGCCCGTCGCGCGGGCCGACTTCCACCAGTTCCACGGCTTGATTTTTCAACATCTTGCGTCCCGATTGTCCCGAGTCATTTAGCAGGTTGAAAATTACATAGCATTCTAAGTATACAAAGGCCATGGGCGAGGCAGGTCGTCTTACCAGAGTCGGCCGCGAAAGGAATGATATGAGCGAGACGGGCAGCGGGGGCGCGCTGGAGGGCATCAGGGTGGTCGAGATGGGGCAGCTCATCGCCGGCCCATTTTGCGGCCAATTGCTCGGCGACATGGGCGCCGAGATCGTCAAGCTCGAACCCCCGGTGACCGGCGACCAGATGCGCAACTGGGGCCAGGGCGACAAGCCGAGCTGGTGGCGCGTCATCGCGCGCAACAAATATTCGGTCGCGGTCGACCTGCGCTCCGAAGAAGGCCAGGCGCTCGCGCGCGAGCTGATCGCCAAGGCCGACATATTGATCGAGAATTTCCGTCCCGGCACGCTTGAGAAATGGAATCTCGACCCCGCCGAGCTTCGCAAGGCGAACCCCGGGCTGATCGTCGTGCGCGTGTCGGGCTATGGCCAGACCGGCCCCTATTCGGCGCGTGCGGGTTTCGGCGGGATCGGCGAAGCGATGGGGGGCTGGCGCGGCATCGTCGGCTATCCCGACCTCCCCCCTGCTCGCATGGGCGTGTCGATCGGCGACACGCTCGCCGCGACCTACGGCTGCATGGGCGCGCTCGCCGCGCTTCACCATCGCGGCAAGACTGGCGAAGGGCAGATCGTCGACTCCGCGCTCTATGAGGCGGTGCTGCAGGTGATGGAATCGACCGTGTCGGACTATTCGGCGAGCGGCACCAAGCGTCGCCGCACCGGATCGACGCTGCCCGGCATCGCGCCGTCGAACGTCTATCCGTGCAAGGATGGCGAATATCTGATCGGCGCCAATCAGGACGGCGTCTTCGCAAGGCTCGCCGCCGCGATGGGCCGCCCCGAACTGGCGAGCGACGAACGCTATGCGACGCACCGCGCGCGCGGCGCGCGTCAGGAGGAACTCGACGCGCTGATCGGAGAATGGACGCGGACGCTGACCATCGAGGAACTCGAGACGAGGATGGTCGAGGCCGGCGTGCCCGCGGGCCGGGTGTTCGATGCCGAGGATATGCTCGCCGATCCGCATTTCGCCGCGCGCGAGGCGCTCGTCACCGTCGAGGATGCCGAATTGGGCGAAGTCACGATGCAGGGCGTTTTCCCCAAGCTGTCGGCGACGCCGGGCAGCGTCCGCCGCCCTGCCCCGCTGACGGTCGGTCAGGATGGCGCCGACGTGCTCAAACGCTGGCTCGGGCGAGAGGACTGAGGCGATGATCACCCTCTATGGCGGCCCGACCCCCAACGCGCGCAAGATCGCGATCGCGCTCCTCGAAATGGAACTCGACTGGCGGCTCGAATATATCGACATCCTCGCGGGCGACCAGCTTACCCCCGAATTTCTCGCACTCAACCCGAACAACAAGACGCCGGTGATCGTCGACGACGAGGGGCCCGATGGCGAACGCTTCGTGCTTTGGGAAACCGGCGCGATCCTCCTCTACCTCGCCGAAAAGACCGGGCGTTTCCTGCCCGCCGATCCGGTGAAGCGCGCGATCTGCTGGCAGTGGCTGATGTTCCAGCTGTCGGGCGTCGGCCCGATGTTCGGGCAAGAAGCGCATTTCACCCATTATGCCAAGGACCGGCACGAATATGCGATCGCGCGTTACAGCCGCGAGGTCGACCGGCTGATGATGGTGCTCGACAAGCGCCTTGGCGAAGCCGAATGGCTCGCGGGCGAGGAGTATAGCATCGCCGACATGGCGACCCTGCCCTATCTGCGCCGCCAGCTCATCGAAAAGGCCGGCCGGTTTCCGAATGTCGATCGCTGGGGCGCTGCGATGCTCGCACGCCCCGCGGTCGCGGAGGGCATGACGGTCGGCGTCGCGCGCGCCGAAACCATCGAGGGCGGCCTCACCGGCTTCACCGACGAGCACCGCGCAATCCTGTGGGGCGATAGGCAGCATGTGAAGCGTTAAGGCAGATAATCTGCTTTGGGGTGGAGAGCGGACGTCGCTTTCGTCATCCCGGGCTTGACCCGGGACCCGCCTTCCTTCTTGCCAAGGGCAAAGGTTCGAACCCGAAATCCTCGGCGAGATTGCGCCATGTCGGGTTCATCGCGTTGATCAGTTCGTATTTCCATGTACGCAGCCACCGCTTGATGCGTTTCTCTCGAAGGATTGCCGTATCCATCATCTCGTGGCGTTCGAACCAGACGAGGCGCTTGATTCCATAGTCCTTCGTGTAGCCGCCGAATGTCCCTTCACGATGTTGATGGATCCGCTGGACAAGGTTCGAGGTGACCCCGGTGTAGAATGTCCCATGCGACGAACGCGCAAGAATATAGACGCAGGGATAACGTTCCATAGCGCCAGAAAAAGACAAGGCAGGCCCCGGGTCAAGCCCGGGGTGACGAGAAGTGCAACGTCCGCTATCGCCCGAAACCGGTCATAGGGTCCGGATTGGCAAGAACGACCGGAAGCGCCCGCAATCCGGCCACCCCTACCCCATCACCCACTGCCGCCGCGAATAGCCCTGCGCCCATAGCAGCGCCGTCAAATCATGATGCCGGATTACCGCCGCGGCCGCCTCGCCCGCGGCGGGATGCGGGTAATATCCGATCCCCAGCCCCGCGCTCGTGATCATCGGAATGTCGTTCGCGCCGTCACCCACGGCCAGCGTCTCGGCGAGCGGCAGGCCGTGTCGCGCCGCCTCGGCCTTCAGCGTCTCGAGCTTCGCCGAACTGTCGACGATCGGCTCCAGCACCTTGCCGGTCAGCTTGCCGCCTGAAATCTCCAGCTCGTTCGCGACGACCTTGTCGAAGCCGATCGCCTCGGCCACCGGCCCGGCGAAGGGCATGAAGCCGCCCGACACCAGCACCGAATATGCGCCATGCGCTTTCATCGTCTGCACCAGCGTGCGCGCGCCGCGCGTCAACCGCACGCGCTCCATCCGGCAATCGACCAGCGTGCTCTCCGCCATCCCGCCGAGCAGCCCGACGCGCTCGGTCAGCGCGGCGCGGAAATCGAGCTCGCCGCGCATCGCGCGTTCGGTGATCGCCGCGATTTGCGGCTTCAACCCGGCATAATCGGCCAGTTCGTCGATGCACTCGACGGTGATCATCGTCGAATCCATGTCGGCGATGATCAGTTTCTTGGTGCGATCGCCCAGCGGCTGGACGACGATGTCGAGCGCGCCATGGTCCATATGCGCCAGTTCCTTGCGCGCGCTCACCAGGCTGCCGTGAAAGACGATGTCGGCCGCATCATGCTCGTCGAGCCAGTGCGGCGCGCCGACATCGTGCCCCGTCGCCGCCAGCCGGTCTATACCTTCGCGAACCACCTCGTCGGTCAGCTTCCCGGCTGCTATCAGCGTCGCGACGAACATGGCATCTCCTTTTATCTCGACCGCCAAAGCGCGGCTGCCCGTGGCACTTATCGCCGGACCCACCGCCAGCGGCAAGAGCGCTTTGGCGGTCTCGCTCGCAAAAACGCTCGAAAATGGGATCGTCGTCAATGCCGACGCGAGCCAGGTCTACGCCGACCTCGCGATCCTTTCGGCGCGCCCGACCGACGAGGAGATGGACGGCGTGCCGCACCGCCTGTTCGGCCATATCGATGCCGCCGACGCGCATAATGCCGCGCGCTGGGCGGCCGAAGCGCGCAATGTCATCGCCGAGGCACATGCTGCGGGCCGGGTCCCGATCCTCGTCGGCGGCACCGGCCTTTACCTGCGCACCCTGCTTTATGGCATCGCACCCGTCCCAGAAATCGACCCGCAGGTCCGCGAAGCCGTGCGCGCGCTTCCGGTGGCCGAGGCTCATGCCGCGCTGGCGATCTCCGACCCTGCAGCCGCCGAACGCCTCAACCCCGCCGACACCACGCGCGTCGCGCGCGCGCTCGAGGTCGTGCGCGCGACCGGCCGCACTCTCGCCGACTGGCAGCAGGCGCGCGAAGGCGGCATCGCCGATACCATCGCCCTCGCCCCGATGATCCTCCTCCCCCCGCGCGACTGGCTTCGTACCCGCTGCGATACCCGCCTGATCCAGATGTTCGAGGGCGGCGCGATCGAAGAAGTCGAGGCCCTGCTCGCACGTCACCTCGACCCCGATCTTCCCGCGATGCGTGCGATCGGCGTGCCGCAGATCGCCGCTTTTCTCCGCGGCGAAATCAGCCGCGCCGACGCGCTCGAAGCGGCGCAGGCGGCGACCCGTCAATATGCGAAGCGCCAATATACGTGGTTCCGCCACCAGCCGCCCGCCGATTGGTCGCGCCACGAAGAGTCATTAAACGTCGATTCTATTGGTCAATTAGTAATAATATTACGTGATAGTCTGTTGACAGGATAGAATCATACACCTATTGCCCGCAACCCTGTTGCAGCGCACAAGCGCGGCACTTTTGCGTTGAAAGGAGTTTCGTCGTGACGGAAATGAGTGGTGCCGACATGGTGGTTCAGGCGCTGGTCGACCTCGGGGTCGATACGGTGTTCGGCTATCCGGGCGGCGCGGTCCTTCCGATCTATGACGCGCTCTACAAACACCCGACGATCAAACATATCCTCGTCCGCCACGAACAGGCGGCAACGCACGCGGCCGAAGGCTATGCGCGCTCGACCGGCAAGCCCGGCGTCGTGCTCGTCACCTCGGGGCCCGGCGCCACGAATGCCGTCACCGGCATCACCGACGCCTTGCTCGATTCGATCCCGATGGTCGTGCTGACGGGGCAGGTGCCGACGACGCTGATCGGTACCGACGCCTTCCAGGAATGCGACACCGTCGGCATCACGCGCCATTGCACCAAGCATAATTATCTCGTGATGGACCCCGACCGTCTCGGCCCGATCATGCACGAGGCGTTCCATATCGCGACCCACGGCCGCCCCGGTCCGGTGGTGATCGACATTCCGAAGAATGTGCAGGTCGCGACCGGCACCTATTCGGTGCCCGAATTCATCCAGCACAACAGCTATCGCCCGCAGGTCGAACCCGACGCCGATGCGATTGCCCAGGCGATCGACATGATCGCCGCGGCCGAACGCCCGGTCTTCTACACCGGCGGCGGCGTGATCAACGCAGGGCCCGATGCGAGCGCGGCACTGCGCCAGCTCGTCAGCCTGACCGGCGCGCCGATCACCTCGACGCTGATGGGGCTCGGCGCCTTCCCCGCCGACGATCCCAAATGGCTCGGCATGCTCGGCATGCACGGCACCTATGAATCGAACATGGCGATGAACCGTGCCGACCTGATCATCGCGGTCGGCGCGCGCTTCGACGACCGCGTCACCGGCCGCCTCGACGCCTTCGCGCCCGAGGCGAAGAAGATCCACATCGACATCGACCGCAGCTCGATCAACAAGATCGTCCCCGTCGACCTCGCGGTGGTCGGCGACGCCGGCCGCGCGCTCGACGCGCTGATCGCAGCGTGGCAGGCCAAGGGGCACAAGGCGCGCGACCTTGGCGAATGGTGGCGCCGCGTCGACGGCTGGCGCGCGACGCGCTGCCTCGACTTCCCCGAAAAGAAGGAACCGGACGCCGACATCATGCCGCAACGCGCGGTGAAGGCGCTGTTCGACGCGACGCGCGGCCGCGACCCGATCATCACGACCGAGGTCGGCCAGCACCAAATGTGGGCGGCACAGCATTTCGGCTTCTCGGCGCCCAATCGCTGGCTCACCTCGGGCGGCCTCGGCACGATGGGTTATGGCTTCCCCGCCGCGGTCGGCGCGCAGATCGCCAACCCGAACCGCCTCGTCATCTGCATCGCGGGCGAAGCCAGCCTGCAGATGAACATCCAGGAAATGGGCACGGTCAGCCAGTACCGCCTGCCGGTGAAGATCTTCATCCTCAACAATGAATGGATGGGGATGGTCCGCCAGTGGCAGGAACTCACTTACGAGAGCCGCTATTCGAACAGCTATTCGGACAGCCTGCCCGATTTCGTGAAGCTCGCCGAGGCTTATGGCTGGACGGGCCTGCGCATCGACACGCTGGGCGAGCTCGAGGCGGGCATCAGCAAGATGATCGACACGCCGGGACCGGTGATCGTCGACTGCCGCGTCGCCAAACTCGCCAACTGCTTCCCGATGATCCCGTCGGGCGCGGCGCACACCGACATGATCCTCCAGCCGAACGACATCACCGGCACGATGGACGACGAAGCCAAGGCGCTGGTGTAAGCACATGAAAATCAAGACCGAAGCCGGCGAGCGCCATGTGCTCGCCATCACCGTCGACAACGAGGCCGGCGTGCTCGCCAAGATCACCGGGCTGTTCACCGCGCGCGGCTATAATATCGAAAGCCTGACCGTGGCCGACATCAGTTCGGATCACGCGCTCTCGCGGATCACGATCGTCACCAACGGCCCGCCGCCGGTGATCGACCAGATCATCGCGCAGCTCGACCGGCTTGTCCCGGTCCACAAGGTCGTCGACCTCAACGACGCGGGCGAGGCGCATGTCGAGCGCGAGATCGCGCTGGTGAAGGTCGCGGGCACCGGCGACAAGCGGATCGAGGCGCTGCGCATGGCCGACGTGTTCCGCGCCAAGGTCGTCGACACGACGCTGTCGAGCTTCATCTTCGAAATCACCGGGACGAGCGACAAGGTCGACCGCTTCATCGCGCTGATGCGCGAATGCGGGCTGGTCGAGGTCGGCCGCACCGGCGTCGTCGCCATCGCCCGCGGGTCGGAGGCGCTCTAGAGTTTACGCATTGGGTTTCAACTATTGGCGCCCCGGATCACGTCCGGGGTGACGGAAGAAGAATAGGGAAGAATGACATGCAGGTTTATTACGATCGCGACGCCGACCAGGATCTGATCAAGGGCAAGAAGGTCGCCGTCGTCGGCTATGGCAGCCAGGGCCACGCCCACGCGCAGAACATGCGCGACAGCGGGGTGAAGGAAGTCGCGATCGCTCTCCGTCCCGGCTCGCCGACCGCGAAAAAGGCCGAAGCCGCCGGCTTCAAGGTGCTTTCGAACAAGGAAGCCGCCGAATGGGCCGACGTGATCATGATCGCTGCCCCCGACGAGCATCAGGCCAAGATCTACGCCGACGACATCGGTCCGAACATGAAGCCCGGCGCCGCGCTCGCCTTCGCGCACGGCCTCAACATCCACTTCGGGCTGATCGACGCGCGCCCCGACATCGACGTCTTCATGGTCGCGCCGAAGGGCCCCGGCCACACGGTGCGCAGCGAATATCAGAAGGGCGGCGGCGTCCCCTGCCTGATCGCGGTCGCGCAGGAAGCGCAGGGCGCGGGCGCGTCGGGCAACGGCTTCGCCAAGGCGCTCGCCCTTTCCTATGCCTCGGCGGTCGGCGGCGGCCGCAGCGGCATCATCGAGACGACCTTCAAGGAAGAGTGCGAAACCGACCTGTTCGGCGAACAGGCGGTGCTCTGCGGCGGCATCACCCATCTGATCCAGGCGGGTTTCGAAACGCTGGTCGAGGCGGGCTACGCCCCCGAAATGGCCTATTTCGAATGCCTCCACGAAACCAAGCTGATCGTCGACCTCCTCTATGAAGGCGGCATCGCGAACATGCGCTATTCGATCTCGAACACCGCCGAATATGGCGACATCAAGACCGGCCCGCGCATCATTACCGACGAAACGAAGAAGGAAATGAAGCGCGTCCTCGCCGACATCCAGTCGGGCCGCTTCGTCAAGGACTTCGTGCTCGACAACCAGGCCGGCCAGCCCGAACTGAAGGCGAGCCGCAAGGCCGCCGCCGCGCACCAGCTCGAAAAGACCGGCGCCGAACTTCGCGCGATGATGCCGTGGATCGCCAAGAACCAGCTCGTCGACAAGTCGAAGAACTGACGAAAAATCCTCCCTGTGGCCGCAGGCCATGGGGAGGGGGACCGCTCGCTGAAAGCGAGTGGTGGAGGGGCCGCAACCTCGCGCCATTAGCCCCTCCGTCATCGCTTCGCGCTGCCACCTCCCCATGGCTTCGCCACAGGGAGGATCGCATGCAAGCCTGCTCCGATATACCTTCCCCAGTCGCGGGCGAAGAGCTAGGGCCGGATCATGGCATCCGATCTCTCCTTCGCCTGCGACTGCGGCACCGTCACCGGAACGATGCGCGTCGTATCCGGCGAGGGCGACCATGTCGTCTGCCACTGCACTGATTGCCAGAATCTCACCCACCATCTCGGTCACGCGCATCTGCTCGACGCGCACGGCGGCACGCCGCTCTATCAGACGCGATGCGCGCGGATGCGGATCGACTCCGGCCGCGAGCGGCTCGCCTGCCTCCACCTGACCGACGCGCCGACGCTGCGCTGGTACGCCGCCTGCTGCCGCACACCGCTGTTCAACACCTTCAAGAACGGCAAGCTCCCCTTCGTCACGATCCTGATCGCCGCCTGCGATCCGGTAAGGCGCGCCGACATGCTCGGCCCGCCGCGCGGCCATCTCTTCACGCACGAAGCCATCGGCGACGCCAGCCACCTGCCCAAAATGGGCACCCCGACGCTGATGCGTCGCTTCTTCTGGCGCGCGATCAAGGATTTCATCTCGGGCGACCGCCGGCGATCGCCGCTCTTCGACGCCGCAACGCTCGAACCGATCGCCAAACCTCACCGATTGACCGGCGAAGAACGGTCGGCGCTAAGAGGCGCCAGCCGCACAGACTAAAAATTCGTCATTCCCGCGAAAGGTGTCCGGAGACACGTGGCTCCGAGCAGAACCCAGCGAGCCGGCGTCGCAACCGGGTTCCCGCTTTCGCGGGAATGACGAGAGAAGGAAGAAGATGGTGATCTCCCCTTTTACCGCCCATCGCGCCGATCTCGCGGCGCTCGCGCACGACAGCCGCCGCCGCAAGCTCGCGCCGCGCGCCGGCCGCGATTTCGCGTCGAACGACTATCTCGGCCTCGCCGACAGCGAAGCACTCCGCGATGCCCTCGCCGCGGGCATTGCGCGCGGTCTCCCCGCCGGCTCGGGCGGTTCACGCCTGCTGCGCGGCAATCACGCCGAGCATGAAGCGCTCGAAGCGCACGCCGCGCGCCACTATGGCAGCGAGGCGGCGCTCTTCTTCGCGACCGGCTTCGCCGCCAACGCCGCGCTCTTCGCGACACTGCCGCAGCGCGGCGACCTCGTCGTCCACGACGAACTGATCCACGCGAGCGCGCACGACGGGATGAAGCTCGGCCGCGCCGGCCACGTCGCCGCCGCGCACAACGACGCGCAGGCGTTCGAGGACATCATTTCGCGCTGGCGCGCCGGCGGCGGCGCCGGGACGCCGTGGATCGCGGTCGAAAGCCTCTACAGCATGGACGGCGACCGCGCCCCGCTGGCGCAGCTCGCCGCGGTCGCCGACCGCCACGACGCCGTGCTCGTGGTCGACGAAGCGCACGCGACCGGCGTCTTCGGCCCCGGCGGCGCCGGCCTTGCGCATGCGCTGCCGCGCCGCGACAATCTCGTCACCCTCCACACCTGCGGCAAGGCGCTCGGCGCCGAAGGCGCGCTGCTCTGCGCCCCCGCGATCGCAACCGACTTCCTCGTCAACCGCGGGCGTCCCTTCATCTTCTCGACCGCCCCCTCACCCCTGATGGCGTGGCTCGTTCGGCAGGCGATCGAGATCGTCGCGAACGAGCCCGAGCGCCAGGCGCGCCTCCACGCGCTCGTCCGCCACGCCACCGAGCGGCTCGTGCCGCTCGGCATCCCCGCCAGCGGCACGCAGATCCTACCCGTGATCATCGGCGACAACGAACGCACGATGCGCATCGCGGGCAGCCTTCAGGACGCCGGCTTCGACATCCGCGGTATCCGCCCGCCGACGGTGGCTGAGGGAAGCGCGCGCCTCCGCATCGCCATCACGCTCAATGTTAACGAAGCCAACATAGACGATATGGCGGACGCGCTCGCGCAGGCGATGGCCGCGGCATGACGCGCTTCGTCGTCACCGGCACCGACACCGGCATCGGAAAAACCATCTTTTCCGCCGCTCTGGCGCAGGCCACCGGCGCACCTTACTGGAAACCGATCCAGTCGGGACTCGAAGACGAAACCGACAGCGCGGTCGTCGCGCGCCTCGCCGGGGTGCCGGTCCGCCCCGAAGCCTACCGCCTCGTCACCCCCGCCTCGCCGCATATCGCCGCCGAAATTGACGGCGTTAACATCGACACGGAAACGCTGACTCCGCCCCCCGGCGATCTGATCGTCGAGGGTGCGGGTGGCGCGCTCGTCCCGGTCACGCGCACGACGCTCTACGCCGACCTTTTCGCGCGCTGGCAAATCCCGGTGATCGTGTGCGCGCGCACCGCGCTCGGCACGATCAACCACAGCCTGCTCACGATCGAGGCGTTCAAATCGCGGGGCGTCCCGCTCCACGGCGTCGCTTTCCTCGGCGACGCGGTCGAGGACAGCGAGGCGATCATCGCGAAGCTCGGCGGCGTCCGCCGGCTGGGCCGCCTGCCGATCATCGACCCGCTGGACAGCGCAACGCTGGCAGCGGCGTTCAAAGCAAACTTCCAGATCGCCGACTTCCTCTGACCCATCGTGCACCCCGGGGTTCTGTCTTTCGCGCGAGTGACGAATGCGTATAGGGACACGCCATGAGCACGCCCAACTCCCCCGTCTGGCACCCCTTCACCCAGCACGGCCTCGGTGATTCCATCCCGCTGATTTCGCACGCCAAAGACAGCAAACTCTACGACGCTGGGGGCAATAGCTGGATCGACGCCATATCGAGCTGGTGGGTCACCACCCACGGCCACGCGCACCCGCGCATCATGGCCGCGATCGCCCGGCAGGCCGAAACGCTCGACCAGCTCATTTTCGCCGGCTGGACGCACGCACCCGCCGAGGCGCTCGCCGCCGAGCTGGTCCGCATCACCCCCGCCCCGCTCACGCGCGTCTTCTTTTCGGACTCGGGGTCGACCAGCGTCGAGGTCGCGCTCAAGATGGCGCTCGGCTATTGGTATAACATCGGCGAGGCGCGCAGCCGCATCCTCGTCCTCGAACATAGCTATCATGGTGACACGATCGGCACCATGTCGGTGGGCGAGCGCGGGGTCTACAACCGCGCGTGGCAGCCCCTGCTCTTCGACGTCGACACCATCCCCTTCCCGCACGAGGGGCTCGAACAGGCCACGCTCGACGCACTCGAAGCGGCGTGCGCCCAAAAGCCCGCCGCCTTCATCGTCGAACCGCTGATCCTCGGCGCGGGCGGCATGCTCATCTATCCCGCATGGGTGCTCGCCGAAATGCGCGCCATCTGCGCGCGCCACAATGTCCTCTTCATCGCCGACGAAGTGATGACCGGCTGGGGCCGCACCGGCACGCGCTTCGCATGCGACCAGGCGGGGGTGATCCCCGACATCGTCTGTCTCTCGAAAGGCCTCACCGGCGGCAGCCTGCCGCTCGCGGTCACCCTCTGCATCGAGCCGATCTTCGCAGCGCATTATTCGACCGACCGCGCGAAGACCTTCTATCATTCAAGCAGTTACACGGCCAACCCGATCGCCTGTGCCGCCGCCAACGCCAATCTCGATATCTGGCGCGACGAGCCGGTGCAGCAGCGCATCGACGCGCTCGCCGACGCACAGGCCGCGCATCTGTCGCTGCTCTCTCACGACCCGCGCGCCCAAAAGTCACGTCGCCTCGGCACGATCGCCGCGCTCGACATAGCGGTCCCCGACGCGGGGTATCTCTCGAATCTCGCGCCGCGCCTGATCGCTTTCTATCGCGACCGCGGCATCCTGCTCCGCCCGCTCGGCAACACGCTCTACGTCATGCCGCCCTATTGCATTACTGCGGACGAACTGGCGCAGGTATGGGATGCGATCGGCGCGTCGCTGGATAGCCTCGAGGCCGGCTAGAAGCCCTTATTTAAACTATCACCCGGCCCTTCGCCGATCCTCCCTGTGGCGAAGCGATGGGGAGGGGGACCACCGCCGCAGGCGGTGGTGGAGGGGCCGCGACGTCGCGCCATTGGCCCCTCCCTCAGTGCTTCGCGCTGCCACCTCCGCATCGCTTCGCGACAGGGAGGAGCTTAGGACGGCTCAAAAAAACGGGGCGAGCCAAGGGCTCGCCCCGCATATCTTGTCCGCCATCAAGGCTTACAGACCGTCGGTCGCCTTGCTGACCAGAATATTCACCGCGACGCGGCGGTTCTGCGCCTTGCCTTCGGGCGTGCTATTGTCCGCCGCCGGGTCGGCTTCGGCCATGCCGGTCGGGGTGAGCATCCGATAGGGTTTCCAGCCGCAGGCCTGCTGCAGATGGTTGACAACGCGGCCGGCGCGCTTTTCGCTCAGGACCTGGTTAAGTTCCTGGCTGCCCGTGGAATCGGTGTAGCCGACGACGAGCAGCAGCGCGTTGTCCATGCCTTCGGCCTGGTTCGCCGCGGCGCACAGATCGGCCTTCGCCTGTTCGGACAGCACGGCCTTGCCGGTGTCGAAGTTCACGTTCGTCGTGGCCTTGACGTTATACTGGTCGATGTCGCCCACGCGGCCGCGCAGCGCCTCGGTCGCCGCCGTCTGCTCGGCGAAGCGCTGGTCGGTGCCGGTGTGGATCATCGACGCGGTGCGCAAATCCTTGCTCTTGAGGTTGACTTCATTCGCGACCAGTCCGCCGTCCCACTGCAGGGTGTCGACGCTGACCGGAAGGCCGTTAAGCAGCGAATTCGCCGCGAGCTTGTCGCGGTCGAGGCCAAGGAAGCCGCCGCTGCTCTTGATCTTCGTATAGTCGGCGATCGCGATCGCCGTGTTGTTCCCGTCGGCGGTCGTGACCTGCATACGGCCGTCGCTGCGCGCCGAGATGATGCCTTCGACCTTGGGCCCCTTGGTCATCTCTTCAGGCGACGGCAGCTGTCCGTAAACGGTCGCCATCACTTCGTTGCCGGACGCATCCTGCTCCTGCGCCGCCAGGCTGCCCGTCGCCGGTGCGGCGAGCATCGCCAGCATCAGCATCGCGCCCGAGCTCTTCGAAACGGCACCCATACCCTACTCCTTCAATTGAACCAGCTGCCCCCGCAGCTCGAACCCGCCCGTTGACGTGGCCCGTTCTGGCACATGAATACTCGTGGATCGGGCGAAAGTTGCGCAAGTCGTCGGCCGTTTCGCACGGCAAGCCGATAAGGCCATGGCGCATAATCGAAATTTTTTTCGTGCGCGGATCGATAAAAAGGGGAAGCGGGGAACGAAAATGCCGCTCCCCTGCCCGCCCTCACTCGCCGAATTTGGCGTCGTCGGGCATCGCCGCCCAATTCTCCTCGGCCGCCGCGATAAAGCCCGCGCGATCCTTGTCCCACTTCGCCTTCACCTCCTGATTGAAGTTCAGGTAAAGCTTGCCGTCGACGATCGCATAGGCGAGCGGGTCGCCCGGCGCGAGATAGCCGCGCGACATCGCCCACGCGCAATGGCCGCCATATTGCGGCATGAACGCCGCCGGATCGGCCCGGAATTTCGCGGCATGTTCGGCGCTTGCGAAATGATAGACCGCGCCGCCATGCTCGACGGCAAAGGCCGCGTCGCCCTTCATCGGCACGCCGTCCTCTTCGAAATAGCTCACCGCGTCATAGCCGCTCACCGCGATGTTGCCACCGTCAACACCGACATACACCGGCTTCGCATAGGCCTGCGGCGTGAACGCCGCGACCGACAGCGGAGCGAGCACCGCGGCGAGCAGCGCGAAAAAGGCTTGGTTTTTCATAAGCAATCTCCATCTGGAAGGCATCGGCCCCGCGCCGGCCTCCGTCGCCACCCAGTTCGCGCCGAAAGCGCAAAGGGTTACGGCAATTGTTGCAGGGGGCAGTTCGGATTAGGTTCATCTGCGGGGCTCCATCTGCAACGCGGGGAACCGGGGCTTGGGAACGCGATTTTGTGACGAAGAAAAAAACCGCCCTCCTCCCCCTCCTCGCGGCGCTCGCGCTGGCCGCGCCGGCACTCGCGCAAGAGGATGGCGGCAGCCTCGCGCAGTCGAGCACGCCGCCCGAGCGCACCTCGATACTCTATACCTATGGCGACGAACCCTGCCCCGAAGCGCAGGAGGGCGAGATCGTCGTCTGTGCCCAGCAGCCCGAAACCGAACGCTACCGCGTGCCCAAGGAATTGCGCGAGGAGCTGAAGGAGGAAGAGGCCGTCGGCGGCGGCAGCTGGGCCTCCAAGGTCGAGGGCTATGAAAATGTCGCGCGCGCGAGCCGCCCTAACAGCTGCTCGCCCGTGGGCAGCTATGGCTTCACCGGCTGCGCCGCCGCGGCGCTGCGCGACTGGTTCGAGGCGCGCCGCGCGCCTTGACGCAAAAACCGAAACCTTGCGTTTCTCCGCCGCTTGTTGACGCCGTCCCTCGCTGTCGCCTAGCTTCCGCTTCCCCAGCAGGAGATCGTTCATGCGCCGCATTGCCCCCCTCGCCGCCATCGCCTTCATCGCCGCCGTCGCGACCCCGATCGTCGTCGCCCAGGGCGGCTCCGCCCCCGGCGCGCCCGACAAGTCGCGCGTCACCGCGGGCACCTATGCCGCCGATCCCGGCCACACGATGGTCGTGTGGGAAGTCGACCATCTCGGCTTCAGCAAATATAGCGGCATCTTCGGCGACGTGACCGGCACGCTCGTCATCGACCCCGCCAATCCCGCCGCGGCCAGGGTCGATGTGACGATCCCGGTGTCGAAGGTCACGACCGCCAGCGCCGGGCTCACCAGCCACCTCCTCCGCGCAGGCAAGGACGGCGGCAAGCCCGACTTCTTCGGCGCCAATCCCGCCGACGCCAAATTCGTCTCGACCAGCGTCGTCGTCGATGCCGAGGGCGACGAGGCGCAGGTCACCGGCAACCTCACGCTCAACGGCGTCACCAAGCCCGTCACCCTCGACGTCGATTTCCACGGCGCGGGCATGGGCATGACCAAGAAGGAAACGGTCGGTTTCGAGGCCGAAACCACGATCAAGCGCAGCGACTTCGGCATCTCGATGGGCATTCCGATGGTCAGCGACGAGGTCGAACTCGAAATCCACGCCGCCTTCGAAAAGCAGTAAGCGCGCATCCAATCTGTCACACGCGCCGCGTATGAAAAGGGGCGGGACCAACGCTGGTCCCGCCCCTTTTCGCACAAGGAGCCCATGTGATGAGCGAACTGGTCCGCGAAATCGTCGAAGTGAACGCCGGGATCGACGGCGACGAGGAAAATCCGCTGCTGGTGGTCGAAGCCGAGGGCCTCGCCCCCACCGCGGGCTGGACCAACGTCCGGCTCGACCCGCATGTCTATATCACCCCGCCCGACGACGGCGTGCAGGATTTCGACCTCGTCGGCGACCGCCCTGCCCCCAATCCTTCGGACGCCGCCGAGGCGCTGAGCGAAGTCGAGGCCGGATGGGAAGGCCCGCTCGAGGACTGGTGCATCGGCGTGCGCGTCCACGCGGTCGACAATCTGATCGAGGACGAGGTCTACGAACCGTGGGACGAGGACGACGAGAGCGAAGCCGCCTGAGGCCCGCTCCGCAACCATCCCCTGCACTACGCCGGGCCGCGGGTCTCTTCGCGGCCCGGCGACATTTTTCGGTTCATCGCAGAGCCAGCCAAAGCGGCCTAGCCTCCCTTGCATTCAAGGGAGGATCCTCATGCGCAGCCTGCTACTCGCTCTCGCCCTTACGTCCACGCCCGCGCTGGCCCAGGCCAACCCGCAGATCGACTATCCGGCTTTTCAGGCGCTCACCGCCAGCGTCGCCCCCGAACGCGCGCAGCGCCTGATCGCCTTCGACGCTTTCAAGGCCGAGGCGGCAAGGCCCGGCACGCTCCTCCTCGACGCGCGCTCGAAGGACGCCTTTCAGCGCGGCCACATCAAGGGCGCGGTCAACCTCCCGCTCACCGACTTCACCGCGGAGAGCCTCGCCGCGGTGATCGGCGCCGACCCGAACCGCCCCATCCTCATCTATTGCAACAATAATTTCTCGAACCACAAGAGCCCCGTGCCGCTCAAGCGCGCCCCGCTCGCGCTCAATATCCAGACCTTCATCAACCTCGTCGGCTATGGCTATCCGAACGTCCGCGAACTCGCCGATGTCGTCGATTTCCACGACCCGAAGGTCGAGTGGGTGGCTGGCTGAGCCCCTCTACTCGTCACCCCGGACTTGATCCGGGGTCCCGCTTGACGTCGAAGCCGGTGCGAGCAGAAAAAAGCGGGATCCCGGGTCAAGCCCGGGATGACGAAAGCGTGGCAGCCACGCAATTTTCGCATTCCCCCCTTGCATCCGGCGACATTTTGCATCACTAGAGCCGCCATGCGCGGCAACGCCCTTCTTCTTCTGCGACTTACACGCCCTTGGGCGTGACACTGGCTGCGCGCTAGTCGCGGCCACCCGCTCAAGGGTCCGATCGACAAGCACTCGCAACCACCAGAAGAAGTTTGAACCCCATGACCATGCTCCGCGACCCCTCGGTCAAATATAGCGCCTTCCCGCAGGTTCCCCTGACGAACCGCGAATGGCCCGGCCGCGTCACCACCAGCGCGCCGATCTGGCTCTCCACCGACATGCGCGACGGCAACCAGTCGCTGATCGACCCGATGGATGCCGAGAAAAAGGCGCGCTTCTTCGACCTGCTCGTCAAATGCGGGTTCAAGGAGATCGAGGTCGGCTTCCCCAGCGCGGGCGCGACCGAATTCGACTTCATCTCGGGCCTCGTGAAGAACGGCCGCATCCCCGACGATGTGACGCCCCAAGTCCTGACGCAAAGCCGCGCCGACCTCATCCGCACCAGCTTCGACAGCCTCGAAGGCGCGAAAACCGCGATCGTCCACGTCTATAACGCGGTCAGCCCCGCGTGGCGCAAGATCGTCTTCGGCATGGAGATGGACGAGATCAAGGGCATCGCGATCGAGGGCGCAAAGCAGCTCCGCGACAATGCCGCGCGCCTGCCCGGCACCGACTGGCGCTTCGAATATAGCCCCGAAACCTTCTCGACCGCCGAGCTCGATTTCAGCATCGCCTGCTGCGAAGCGGTGATGGACATCCTGCAACCCACCACCGACAAGCCGATCATCCTCAACCTCCCCGCGACGGTCGAGGCGTCGACGGCGAACATCTACGCCGACCAGATCGAATATTTCTGCAAGAACTTGCCCAACCGCGACCGCGCGATCATCTCGCTGCACACCCACAACGACCGCGGCACCGGCGTCGCGGCGGCCGAGCTCGGCCTGCTCGCGGGCGCCGACCGCGTCGAGGGCTGCCTGTTCGGCAATGGCGAGCGCACCGGCAACACCTGCCTCGTCACCGTCGCGCTCAACATGTACACGCAGGGCGTCGATCCCGAACTCGACTTCTCGAACATCGACGAGGTCATCGCGACGGTCGAATATTGCAACAACCTGCCCGTCCACCCGCGCCACCCCTATGGCGGCGAACTCGTCTACACCGCCTTTTCGGGCAGCCATCAGGACGCGATCAAAAAGGGCTTCGCCGCGCGCGAACGCCAGAATGACGAGCGCTGGGAAGTGCCCTATCTGCCCATCGACCCCGCCGATTTGGGCCGCAGCTATGAAGCGGTGATCCGCGTCAACAGCCAGTCGGGCAAGGGCGGCGTCGCGTGGGTGCTCGAACAGGACAAGGGCCTCAAGCTCCCCAAGAAAATGCAGGCGAGTTTCAGCCATATCGTGCAGGCCCTCGCCGACCGGACGAGCCGCGAACTCGGCGCCGAGGATATCTGGCACGCGTTCGAGGGCCAGTATCTGGCGACCGAAGCCAAGCGCTTCCAGCTCGTCGACTGGCATGAGACGCACAGCGGCGCCGACCGCATCTTCGCCGGCAAGCTCACCATCGACGGCACCCCTCGCAGCGTCAGCGGCCGCGGCAACGGCCTGATGTCGAGCGTGATCGCGGCGCTCGCCGAGTCAGGAGGTCCGCTGATGGACATCGTCGACTATAGCGAGCACGCGATCGGCCAGGGCAGCAATGTGCAGGCCGCGGCATACGTCGAATGCCGCACCGCCGACGGGAAGAGCCTGTTCGGCTGCGGACTGGACACCGACGTGGCGACGGCGAGTGTTCGGGCGATTTTGTCGGCGGCGAATGGGGCCAGCTAGAACACAACGGAGCTTCTCTCTCCTATCGGTGTAGTGTTTCAATCCAGAATTAGGCGCACATAGATGCAAGCTGCTGACGATTGTCAGTTTGGTTGACCGCATCAAAATGATCACGATTCAGTTTGACCGACTCGCTCTTCCGTGAAACGGCGTGGAAATTCAGAGGGGGAGGAATTGTGAACTATCTTAAGTCGTCGTTGGATACCGCGCGTGACTGAGCTGGCGCTGCATACCCGTCAATCAAATCAAGTTGGGAATATCTGCGATCCGAATGCAAGAACGCATGGGATTACCGCAGTGAGCGACGACTATAAACGACGCTATCCTACCGCATTTCATAGATCAACCGAGCCAACAGACACTTACAATTGTCACGGACTGACGTTCGGAGCGCGAAGAACTCGTATCTATAGACCTGCAGAGGTTCGCAAAATATTAGCCGACGATGGGTATCACGAAGTCTTCCCTCCTCATGTCGAGCCAGGGGACATCATCGTTTATTTTGATGAGCAAGGCGACGCTGATCATTCCGGCATCGTCGTGGAGATTGCCAAGCGAGCGGACGATAGCGCGTTACTGGTCCCAACGCCGAAAGTGTTGAGCAAATGGGGCTCGTGCCACGAGGTAGTGCATTTTTTCAACGATTGCCCATATAGCTTACGTACAATTCGGTATTTTAGGATGAAGCAATGATCGATTTGGAAGCGATCAATCTCAATGCAGCGAAAGCGCACTTCGCGCTCGCGAATGTGCCGATGTATATCGCTCGCAAACTCCGAGAAGATCCGGCCATTCTCAATATCGCCCTGCACAATGATGCCGATGCTTTGTTCGCTGAATTTGTAAATCGGGTGAGTTCAGAGCCTGCCAGTTTGCGTGAGCAGGTCTACCCATTCGCGTTAGCGGTCGCGGCCGCACTCAAACAGGACACGCCTGCCCTCAAGCAGATGGCGACTCTCGATCTCCATCATTTTGGATGGCTTTCAGATATGATTTCCGGCCTCATCGAGCAGCAGCCATCAGCCGCTACCGAGGCGAGAATTGGCCTTGATCGTCAAATGAACACTGACGACATCGATCTGCTCGCCAGTGATTTTGCGATTATTCCTGCAGCAGTCACCCGAGCTAAGGTCGCATAATGTTCCTGAAAGTCTTTACCGTCGCAGAAACTGTCGTAGTCGATGCTCGTACTAACCGCGCTTCCATCGTTAATGTCTCTGAAGAATATCAGACGCCGAGTTTCCCTTTCATAGCGGGAAATTTGACAGCCGTAGTTATGATTGAGCGTGAAGATAACGATGATGACGAGAAGGCGGCTAAGCTTGAGATAAGGTGCGGCAACGAGCTAACCCTGCAGGGTAGTTTTGCCATTCAATTCAGTGGATTAGTTCGGACGCGCGCAATAATTGAGATTGGAAATTTTACCGTCAATGAGTGTGAGCAAATTCATTTCGACATCATGATTGATGATGAAAGGTTTGCGAGGTGGACGGTAGGGGTTCGTGTTGTAGAAGACGCCTCTGAAGCGACGCCCCAACCCGTTTGAGATGCGAATGAGGCCTAACCCTTAATCTACAGAAGGGTCTGCGGAGCAGGGTAAAATCCCCTTTCCTACATTTCACCTATATGGTTCATTCTGTCGGCTTCACCAAACCGAAAGGACGAATCGATGGACGACTTCCCGCACTATCCCGCGCATATCCCCGCCCCCGGCAGCTATCACTGGACGCCGCGGCTCCAGCGCGAGTTTCTGGAGGCTTTCGCCACCAACGGGTCGGTGAAGATTTCGGCGGCGAAGGTCGGCATGTCGCCCGCCGCCGTCTATCAGCTCAAGCAGCGGCCCGAGGGTGCGGCGTTCAAGCTTGGCTGCGCCGCGGCGCTGCTGATCGCGCGCGGGCGGCTCGTCGACGAGCTGCTCGACCGCGCGATCTGGGGGCATGACGAGCTGACCACCGTAATGCGCGAGGAGGACCGCAGCCTTTACAAGCGCCGCCGCATCGACAGCCGCCTCGGCCTCGCGATGCTCGCGCGGCTCGACCGCATGGTCGAAACGCGCGCTAAAGCGGGCGAAGAGATGCTCGCGCAGACCATCGCCGGCGACTGGCCGGGCTTCCTGTCGCTCTTCGACGCCGCCGAAGCCGCACGCGGCGGGGCCGAAGCCGAGCGCACCGCCGCCCCCGACGCCGCATCCGAAGAGGCGCCCGAAGGCACCGCCGAAACCGCGCCCGCACCCGCGACCGAAGGCATGGCCGCCGCGCTCGCGCTCTGGCTCGCCGGCAGCGACAACCGCGCCAACCCCCTCGTCTCGCTCTGGCGCGGCACGGCAATCGCGAATGAAGTTGCGCGGATTTCCGCCGATTGCGACGAAGAACCCGACGCCGAACCGACCCCCGAGGAAGAGGCGGCCGCGATGACCGTCTGGCACGACGAGGAGCAGGGCGAATGGCGCACCAATTTCCCGCCGCCCGACGATTTCACCGGCATCGAGGAAGGCCTGTTCGGCGACGAGGATTATGAACGCACGCTCGACATCGACGAGGAAGCGGCGTGGGAAAACGCGCGCACCGAAGCCTTCGCCCCGCTGCGCCGCGCCGGCGAAACCGCCCGCCGCGCCTTCTTCGCCCTCCCCGATCCCGCCAACGACCCGGCGCCGGAGGGCAAACGGGCGCGCAAAAGTGCGAGCGGATGATCCCCTCCCTCCCTTCGTCATCCCCGCGCAGGCGGGGACCCAGCGAAACGAGTGAAACAGCGCGGCAGCGCTGTATCGAAACGCCGCAACCGGGTCCCCGCTTAGGCGCTACGCGCCGCCTTCGGTTCCGCGGGATTACGAAACTTTGGGCGCGCCAAAATTCTGCCAACCTTGACTTTTCAAGCAAGACCGCCATATTCGCGAGGCTATCGTCGCCTGCGACGGAAATTTACGGCCCTTCGGGGTACTATCTTCCCTTCACTCGCTACCAGCTTCAGCGGCGCTGTTGCCGCTGGATTCCCGTTTCTCGTGAAAGGAAACACCTCATGCCGATCGGCACCGTAAAATTCTTCAACGCCGACAAGGGCTATGGCTTCATCGAAAATGAAGACGGCTCGGGCGACAGCTTCGTCCACATCACCGCGGTCCAGGCCGCGGGCATGGACACGCTCAACAAGGAGCAGCGCGTCTCCTACGAACTCGAAACCGGCCGCAATGGCAAGGTCTCGGCGATCAACCTCCAGTCGGCCTGATTATTGGCCAAAGAGGAGCTGATGACCTTCGAGGGGCAGATCGACGAGATCCTGCCCGACGGACGCTTCGGCGTCGTCCTCGAAAATGGCCATCGGGTGATCGTCTATACGGCAGGCCGGATGCGGCGTTTCCGCATCCGGTCGGTCGTCGGCGACGCCGTGCGCGTCGAAATGACGCCCTATGACCTGACCAAGGGCCGCCTTGTCTACCGCGAACGCGGGGGCGGGCCGGTTCCGCCGAGCCAGCGCAAGAGGCGCGGGCTCTGAACGAAGAAGACCGGCGAACCGCGCCGGCTTCCAACAAGCAAAACACTCGAAATCAAAGATAAAGATGATGACACCATTCAATAACAACAATGCAATTTTCCCCGCTCTGCCCGCGCTGTCGCTGGCCGGCAAGGCGCAGACGGCGATCCCGCCGCGCCGCCGCCGCCCGACGCTGTCGCGCCGCGAGCTTAGGCGCCTGATCGCCGATATGGTCGATTGATCGACCCAAATCTTTAAAGGAGCAGCCATGTCGGCCACGATCGAATTCTATGTCGCACAGGCCGAAAAATGCACCGCGGAGGCCGAAGCCTCGGCGCTGACGCAGGTCCGCGACCGCAATTTGCGCGCCGCGGCGGCGTGGCAGGCGATGGCCGACAAGCTGCTCCACACCGAACAGCTCCGCGCCGAAAAGAACGCCGCGATGGCGGCCGCGCACGGCGGTTGACGCGAGGTCCGGCGGCAGGTCATGGCAGGGTCATGTTCACGCCCCGCCCCTTCACTCACCGTATCGCCACCCCCGCCGACCTCGAAGCCCTCCGCGCCGTGATGGCGCGCGCCATCGCCGAGCTGCAGAAGGGTTTTCTCGGCCCCGAACAGATCGCCGCGAGCCATGCGGTGATGGGGCTCGATACCCAGCTCGTCGCCGACGGCACCTATTTCATCGTCGAGGAGGATGGCCGGATCGCCGGCTGCGGCGGCTGGTCGCACCGCGCGACGCTCTATGGCGGCGACCACAGCAAGGATCTCCGCGACCCCGCCCCGCTCGACCCCGCGGTCGACGCGGCGCGCATCCGCGCCATGTACACCCACCCCGACTTCGCCCGCCGCGGCGTCGGGCGCCTTGTCATGGCGCTGTGCGAGGATGCGGCGCGCGCCGCGGGCTTCCGCCGCGCCGAAATGATGGCGACGCTGTCGGGCGAGCCGCTCTACCGCGCCTGCGGCTACACCGCCATCGAACAGGTCGCGGCGCCCGGCCCGAACGGCGTCGCCGTGCCGCTGGTCCGCATGGGAAAGGCGCTCGATTGACCGCCACGGGGAACCGAAAGGCCGATGCGACGTTTTCGCCGTTCAGCCCGGGTTATGGTCGATCGTGGCACGATTGGCCGTGCCAAGGAAAGGATCCAAGATGCGCAAGACCCTTATCGCCGCCATGATGGCGGCCATCGCCCTTCCCGCCGCGCCGGCGCTCGCCGACCCGCCGCCTTGGGCCCCCGCGCACGGAAAACGCGCCAAACAGGCCGCCCTCTACGACAATTATGGCCGCTATTATGAGCCGCGCCGGCTCGATCGCGGCTCGCGGATCTGGCGCGGCGACGATGGCCGTTATCATTGCCGCCGCGACAACGGGACGACCGGGCTGATCATCGGCGGCGCCGTCGGTGCGCTCGTCGGCCGCGAACTCGACGGCGGTCGCGACCGAACGGTGGGCACGATCATCGGCGCTGCCGGCGGCGCGCTGCTGGGCCGCGCGATCGATCGCGGCGAGCTTCGCTGCCGCTGACGGCAAGCCGCATGCGGGCGGGTCAGTCGACGACCCAGTAATCGGCCGCCCCGCCCGGTTCGTACCCACGGCGGCAAATCACCTCGTCCCCGCTCGACAATTCGGCCCATTCGCCGATCGGCTCGCGCTCCATCATCGCTAGCGCCGCGGCGACATCCTCGGCCTCGAACGCCACGCGCTTCTCCATCCCGAACCAGGCATCGCGATAGCGCAGAAGGAAGGGCGTCAGAGCGCTCGCATTCGCGGAAGTTTCGGGGCGCGGCAGACAGTCGCAATCGCTGTCCTTCTGGCCGCTGGCGGCAGGGGAGAATTTCATGGGAAGAGCCTTCGGTGGGGGAAACGAAGGGGGCGATCGCGTGGGCTTGTTCGGCCATGACCGCCGCCGGGGCGAAATTGGGTCGGCGACACATCTCCTTTGGGCGCACGGGTATGATCGGATCGTCCCGCAAACCACGGCGTTCCGGAAAAGATACATTATTTCATTGCCATATAGCGCGCGTTCGCCCGCCTTCTCCTTCGACGAGCAGCGCGTTCGAATCGACAAACGACTTGACGGTTATCCGTCATCCCGGCTGGCGCGGCGGCGACGCCACAGGATCAACCCCGCGACCCCCAGCCCGAACAGGCCGAACATCCCCGGCTCGGGCACCGGCACCGCCCCGCCGGTCGATCCGCCGCCGCCGGGCGCCCCGCCCCCGGTCGAGCTGTCGCCGCCGGTCGATGTGCCGCCCGACGGCTGGGTCACATAGCCGCCCTTGAAGATACCGACGTGCATCTCGCCATTCTGCTTGAGATTGCCGAACACCCCCGAACCCTGAATATAATTGCGCGTCTCGGCATCGGCGAGCGGCGCGAGCACCGACCCGCCCCAGGCGGTGGTCAGCTTCAGTTCCTCGGCATCGGGAAAGTTCCATATCACCCGTTCGCCAAGATTGTTGGTGCCGCCGAGGAAGTTGTCATTGAGATTGATCGACCGGCCGCTGACGTTGACGATCGCGGTATCGGCGCCGCCCAGATTGAACTGGATCTCGCCGATCCTGTCGAGGTCGGCAGCGGCGATGTTGAACACCGCGAGCCCCTGAGCGTTCGGCTGCGCGTTGAAAATGCCGCGGTTGCCCTGAACCGTCATCTGGCTGTTGGCGGCCAGCGTGCCCATGTCGAACGACAGGCTGCCGAGGCTGCTCTTGAGGTCGGCCTTCTGCTGCTGCAGTCCCAGGCCGAACGCCGGGTTGCTCCGGTCGAGATTCGCCAGGACGCTGTTCTGGTTGACGTTGGTGTTGCTGATCGTGCCGCCGACCTTCACCGTCTGATTCGGACCGTTGAGGTTGAAGCCGCTCGTCACATTGCCCCCGACGACAGCGCCCGACCCGTTGTTCAGATTCTTGTGGCTGCCCGTGACGTTGCCGACGACGGTCAGCCCCGGCTGGCCGTTCGGCGAGGTCGTGGCGCGGATACCGTAATTCGACGAATTGCCCGTCAAATTGCCGCCGACGAAGGTTCGCCCCTCGACCTCGGACGAGGATTCGAGATTGCCGAGCACGACGAGATTCCACTCGCGCAGCGCATCGATACCGGTAATCGAGTTGCTTTGCGCGAGCGCCGGGATCGTCAGCGCGGTCGCGGCGAGCGCGGCGGAAATCAACATGCGGGTCTGAAAAGGCACGAGTTTGATCCAATGTTTAAAGGAGTGAAGCGCCGGCGCCCATAGAAGGTCCATCCTCTCCCTTACACCGAAGTACGACGACCCGTTGTCCCGTTCCGGAACATCAGTCTATTTTCGGCGAAGGGTCGTGGGAAATTCGCGGCAGGCGTTCGTCAACCGATCGACAGGAATGCCGTCACCGTCAACCGCCCCCGAACCGGATCGGGCGACAGCGCGCTGGCTGACGAAATCGCCCCGCTATGCAGGTTCCAGCTGCGATAGAGCAGCGCGCGATTGTAGCGCGCGGGCTCGGTGTGGATCGATTCGAACAGCGGCGTGTCACCCAGCGGATATCCGGGCGACGGCACCCCGCCATGGCGCATCTCGGTGTCTAGATGGCGGAAGAAGAGATCGCGCCGGGCCTCGGTGACCGTCTCGAACCCCGTCGCGCGGTGGCGGAAGAAAGCGGTTCCGTCACCGTTCTCGATCGACAGATAATGGACCAGCGCGATGCGGTCCTCGGTGAAGGCGTCGACATGCGGCAGGCGCTGCGGAATCGTTAGCGCGCCGGGCGGGGTCGACACGATCGAAAAGCTCGCATCGACGACGCGCAGCGCCCGCCGCCTTTCGAAGGCGGCCGCCGCAGCCTCGGCGATAAGCGGGAGCTGCGTAGCCAGATAGGCCTCGGGCAGCGGCGCGCGCACCCCCGGATAATGGTTGTGCGCCGGGGAAAAATCCGCGGCTGCTGCGAAATCGCGCAGGCCAGCGGGATCGGGCGCGAAATCGTCGAGCACGACGAGCGGCTGCCCCTCGGTGCCGATCGTCTCGATGCGCATGTCCGTCATTCGCCGCACGCCGCCGCGCGTTCGAGCAGGAAGTCGCGCTCGCGCTCATTCCCAGTCAGCGCCGCGGCGGCCTCGAAGGCGACCCGCGCCTCATCGCGGCGACCGGCGCGAAGCAGGAAATCGCCCCGCGCGGCGGGAAGCGGGGCATAGTTTCGCAGCATCGCCGCGTCGGCGATATCGTCGACCAGCCGTAATCCCGCCTCGGGGCCGAATGCCATGCTGTGCGCGACCGCGCGGTTGAGTTCGACCACGGGCGACGGCATCACCTGCCCGAGCCGGTCATAGAGCGTGGCGATACGCCGCCAGTCCGTTGCCTCCGCCGTGCGCGCCCTCGCATGGCACGCCGCAAGCGCCGCCTGCAACGCATAGGGACCGTCGGCGCCGTCCAGCGCCTCGGCGCGGTTCAGCGCGTTCAACCCGCGCCGTATCAGCAGTTGGTCCCAGCGCGCGCGGTTCTGATCGGTCAGCGGTACGAACCGCCCGTCGGGCCCTGCGCGCGCCGTCAGCCGCGATGCCTGGATCTCGACCAGCGCCAGCAATCCCAGCACCTCGGGCTGCTCGGGCATCAACCCGGCGAGGACGCGGGCCAGCCGTTGCGCCTCGGCGCAGAGCGGCGGGCGGACGAGCGACGGCCCCGCGGTCGCGGCATAGCCTTCGTTGAAGATCAGATAGACGACTTCAAGCACCGAACCGAGCCGCGCCGCCAGTTCGGCGCCGCGCGGCACCTCGAACTGGGCGCCCGCCTTGGCGATCGCCTTCTTGGCGCGCGTGATCCGCGCTGCGATCGTTGCGTCGTTCGACAGGAAGGCGCGTGCGATTTCCTCGACGGTCAGCCCGCCGACCAGCCGCAGCGTCAGCGCGGCGCGCGCCTCGGGAGAGATCAGGGGGTGACAGGCGGCGAAGATCAGCCCGAGCAGTTCGTCGCCCAGCGGATCGTCGAGCGCCGCCTCGGCGGCTTCCACGCGCATATCCGGTTCCTCGTCGAGTTCGCGGGCGATTTCGGCATGTTTGCGCGACCGCATCGCGTCGTGTCGCGCCCCGTCGATCAGCCGCCGCTTCGCCGCCGCCGTCAGCCACGCACCCGGCTGGTCCGGCACGCCGCGCTTCGGCCATTCGGTCAATGCGATCAGCAGCGCCTCCTGCGCCAGTTCCTCGGCCCGGTCGACGTCGCGCGTCATCCGGGCGAGCGCGGCGATCAGCCGCGCGCGCTCGATCCGGAACACCGCTTCGATCGCCCGATGGGTCTCGTCCTTCGCCATGCCTGCCTTCTCGGGCAAGGGAGCCGGGGAGGCAAGCATGGCGGTGGACATGGCTTATTCGCCGCTCAGCCGCTCGCGCAGCTTCTGTTCCTGCTCGGCGAGTTCGGGGGTCAGCGCGTCGCCGAAATCCTCCATTTCATAAAAGGGCCGGATTTCGAGCTCGCTCGGCCCCGGCATCGGATTGGGGCAGCGCTTGGCCCAGGCGACCGCCTCGTCCATGTCCTTGACTTCCCAGACCCAATATCCCGCGACCAGCTCGCGCGTTTCGGCGAACGGTCCGTCGATCACCGAGCGGCTCGGCCCGTCGAACGCGATGCGCTTGCCGTGCGAAGAGGGCTTCAGCCCGTCGCCGTCGACCATCACGCCGGCGTTCACCAGTTCCTCGTTAAACTTGCCCATCGCCTCGAACATCGCGGTCATTTCTTCGGTGGGCGGCAGGCCCTTTTCGCTGTCCTCGGTCGCTTTCACGAAAACCATTACGCGCATTTTCCATCTCCTTTTCGAACGGGCCAACAGCGGCTCCTGTCAACACGACGAACGAGCCGTCGCCAAATCGACACGAGCCGCAAAAAATTTTCAGGCGACCTCCGCCAGCGACTGCGGCGTCGAGAAACGCTGGCGATATTCGCCCGGCGACAAGCCGATCAGGCGGTGAAACAATTTGCGGAACGCCGCCGCATCCTCATATCCGACGCTCCACGCGATCTGGTCGACCGTCCGCCGCGTGAATTCGAGCAGTTCGCGCGCCTTTCCGACGCGCAGATGCTGGACATATTCGACCGGCGTCATGCCCGTCGCCGCCTTGAAGCGGCGCTGAAAGGTGCGTTCCTCCATCCCCGCTTCGCGCGCCATCTCGGCGACCGCGACCGGTCCGGTGCCTTTCGCCTGCAGCCAATGTTGCACCTTCAGGACCGCCTCGTCGCCATGCGTCAGCCGCGGTGCGAAGCTCGCATAATTTTTCTGTTCGCGGCCCGCCGGATCGATCAGGAAGAAACGCGCGGTTTCCATCATCACCGTCGGACCGAGAAGCCGCTCTACGATGCGCAGCCCCAGGTCGGTCCACGCCATCAGCCCGCCTGCGGTGACGATATCGCCGTCGTCGACCACCATCCGGTCGGCCTCCAGCCGCACTTCGGGAAAGCGCGTCCGGAACTCCTCGGCAAAGAACCAGTGCGTCGTCGCCGGCCGCCCCGCGAGCAATCCCGTCGCGGCCAGCGCAAAGGCCCCGCCGCAATTCGACGCGAGCACGGTGCCCTGCGCGTGCCGGTCTACCAGCCAGCGTGCGTAGGGCGCGACCTCGTCGGGATCGAGCAGCTTGTGAAGGCTCCCGGGCGCGATCAGCACCGCGGGCGAATTGCTCGCCGGCTCGTCCGCATGGCTGTCGAAACAGCGCGCGAAACCCCCGCTCGCCTGCAAGCGCCAGTGGCTCGCCCGGATCGGGCGGCGCCCATGATCGATCGCGAACCGCCCGGCAACGTCGAACAGGTCGGTAATTCCGTGGACCATGCCGATCTGGCAGTCGGGATAAAGCATCATCCCGACTTCGACGAGCGCCGGCGGCGCATCGGGCACCTTCAATCTGGGCATGGTGGCTCCTTTGTCGGAATCGGCCCGCATAATGTCGCGTCCGCCAATCCCGCGCAAGGACGAGGCGGCGTATCTCCCTCTCATCGGGACGGACACCCCGCCCCTTCGAAACGAAAGGAACCATGACATGACTACGATCACGACCAAGGACGGCATCAACATCTTTTTCAAGGACTGGGGCCCGAAAGACGGCCAGCCGATCATCTTCTCGCACGGCTGGCCGCTGTCGGCCGACGCCTGGGACGCGCAGATGGTATTTTTCGCCAATCAGGGCTTCCGCACCATCGCGCACGATCGCCGCAGCCACGGCCGTTCGGACCAGGTCTGGGACAATAATAATATGGACCAATATGCCGACGACCTCGCCGAACTGATCGAACAGCTCGACCTCAAGGACGTCATCCTCGTAGGCCATTCGACCGGCGGCGGCGAAGTCACCCGCTATATCGGCCGTCACGGCACGTCGCGGGTCGCCAAGGTCGCGCTGATTGGCGCCGTCCCCCCGCTGATGCTCAAGACCGAAGCCAACCCCGACGGCCTGCCGCTCGACGTCTTCGACGGCATCCGCAAGGGCACATTCGACAACCGCCCGCAATTCTTCAAGGATCTGACGCTGCCTTTCTATGGCTATAACCGCGACGGCGCGACCGTCAGCGAAGCGGTGCGCGACGAATTCGTGCGGCAGGGCATGAACGGCGGCCTAAAGGGCCTGCTCGACAGCATCCGCGCCTTCTCGGAAAGCG
This sequence comes from Sphingopyxis sp. PAMC25046, assembly GCF_004795895.1. Taxonomy (NCBI): domain Bacteria; kingdom Pseudomonadati; phylum Pseudomonadota; class Alphaproteobacteria; order Sphingomonadales; family Sphingopyxidaceae; genus Sphingopyxis; species Sphingopyxis sp. PAMC25046. The sequence goes on along the minus strand of NZ_CP039250.1, from coordinate 1,584,389 downwards.
ACTTCAATGAAGATTTGAAGAAGTTCGACAAGCCGACCCTCGTCCTCCACGGCGACGACGACCAGATCGTGCCGATCGGCGCCGCGGCGCTCTCGACCGTCAAGATCGTCAAGCAGGCGGTGCTCAAGGTCTACAAGGGCGGCAGCCACGGCCTCACCGTCACCGAACAGGACCGGTTCAACGCCGACCTTCTCGACTTCATCAACAGCTGAACGAACGGACGGGCGGCGACGCGTTCGCCGCCCCCTTCCAACAGGGAGTAAAGACCATGATCCTCGGCCTCACCATATCGCAGTTCACCGCACTCCATGTCGCGATCAGCCTGATCGGCATCGGTGCGGGCCTGATCGCCCTTCCCGCCTTCGCCCGCGGCCGCATTCTCCGCCGCACCACCGACATCTTCCTCTGGGCGACGCTCCTCACCAGCCTCACCGGCTTCCTCTTCCCGATCGTCGCCTTCACCCCGGCGCTCGGCTTCGGCATCCTCTCGACGCTGATCCTCGTCGTGACCTTTTCGGCCTGGTATCGCCACAGGCTCGCAGGCCGCGCCGCAACGGTCTACGCCGTGACCGCCACCTTCGCGCTCTACCTCAACATGTTCGTGCTGGTCGTGCAGTCCTTCCTGAAAGTCCCCGCGCTCAACGCACTCGCCCCGAACGGCACCGAACCGCCCTTCGCCGCGGCACAAGGCGCCCTCTTCCTCGCCGCGATCCTGTTCGGATATGTCGCGGTCAAGGCGAGCCGTCGTCCGATTGCGGCCTGACCGGCCCCGAAGCGACCCAAGGGCGGCCGTTTGGCCGCCCTTGTCGCGTCAGGACCATATCGCGTTGAGCGCGATCACGATCCCGACTTCGGTAAAATTGCCCAGCCCGTGCGCGACGATCGGCGCCAGCAGGCTCCGCGATCGCTCCATCAGCCAGACATAGACGAGGCCCCAGACGAACGCATAGATCTGCTGCGCCATCGCTTGGTAAAAGGGATCGACGGTAAACGACTTCCAGTGCGCCAGCCCGAACATCAGCGCGACCAGATAGGCGGCGATGGGCAGGTCGAGCGCCCCGATCCGCAGCCGCCCCGGCACTAGCACGACGAGCATCCCGACGAGCAGCCCGCGAAAGATCGTCTCCTCCGCCAGCCCCGTTGTGATCATCCCGAGCAGATATCCCGCGGAATCGAGCGGCGCCTTCGAATAGCTCATATTTGGCGGCGTCTGCGCGGTGAGCGCGGGCCAATAATCGGCGGCGAGCATCACCAGCCCCATGCCGATCCCGATCAACGCGGCGATCCCGACATAGCTCGCGCCCGGCGGCCAGCGCAGGTGTGGGTCGGCGACGGGCAGCAATCGGCGCATGACAAGGATCGCGACCAACCCGAGCAGCGCCTGAAACGCGATCGCGAGGAGCAGGAAAACCGATATATAGCCGTCCCAGAGCGGCGCTCCGGCAAAATAGATTTCGCGCGCGGTGACGCGGCCGAGCTCGAGTATGGCCTGCATCAGCACCGCGGCGAGCAGTATCGGCCACAGGCGGAAGCGAAAACCGGTAAGCGCCACAAACGGGCGCGGCGAAGCGGGAGAGAGACCTGTCATGCGCCGGGTGTAGGCGCGAAGCGTCGCGCGCTTCTTGAACGAATGTGATGTGTGTCGGAGGGAGGTATTGACTCGGACGTCCGGATGGCGCGGGATGCCATCGACGCTGTCAAAAAGGGAGGCGCGCGTGATTACGATACTCACCCGATATCGCACGCTGATGAGCCGGGACGCGGAGCAGGCCGCAAACTGCGGCACCCGGCCGTCATGATCGCGGTGCTGATCGCCCTGAGCACCGCGCCGGCCGGCCCACCCGACGCGAGCGTCATCGAGTATCTTTTGCTCAGGAAGGAATATTGTACCGTCACTGTCGACGGGTGCAGCGATCACGAAGGGCGGCAGATACGTTTCAACACCCGTTATGCCGTCAGCAATGTCGTTTGCGAGGAAGTGGACAAGTCGGAGCAGGCGCCCCGGTCATGGCGTTGCGGTTTCGACGTCAGACTGACGCACTGGATGGAGGGGGAGCAGGTCGGCGAGGCGCAGATCGACCGACGGACCGAGATTTTCGACCTTACGCGCTTCACCGTCCACGACGGAAAAAGGGAAATCCCCAGCATTCTGTGGACCCAGCGTACGCGGGAACAAGCGCCCTGACATCGGGATGCCTTCGAGGTTCCGTCACACTCGCCGGGCGTGTCTGGAAACGACCGGCTGCTGCCGTCTCTTTATTCGTCACCCCGGACTTGATCCGGGGTCCCGCTTGATGCCGAAGACCGGTCGACGCCCCAAAAAGCGGGATCCCGGGTCAAGCCCGGGATGACGGAAGTGGAGGAGAGCAACGACAGCTCTCCGCCCCAAAACCGCCATCCGCTACCCCGCCCCGACCCGCCATCGCCGCGGCGACATCCCGGTCAATCGCGTCACCGCGCGCGTCATATGCGCCTGGTCGGCATAACTCGCCTCGACCGCGATCCCGGCAAGGCTGTCGTCACCCGCTACGATCCTCCGCCACGCCCGCTTCGCCCGGCAATCGGCGCGATAGGCGGCGGGCGACACGCCATAGAGCTTCTCGAAGCTGCGCGACACATGCTCGCGCGATTGCCCGTGCGTCGCGGCCCATTCGCCGATCCGCAGCGACGCCGATGTCCGAAGCGCCGCCGACAACCGGTCGGGCAGGTCGCCGTCTTCGGGCACGGTCGTCGGAACAAGGCCGTCGAGCAGCGCGGCAACCGCCTCGACCGGGTCGTGCCCGGCCAGCCGGACGATCCGGTCGGGATCGGCGATGTCCGCGCGTGCCGGCCAATCGCGCCCGTCGAACGGCAGCGGCAGGTCGAGCACGACCGTCCGTTTCGCGGAAACCCGGTCACGATGCGCCGAAAAAGGCCCGTGAAGCAGCACTGCGCCCTCTTGCACCGCGATCCGCCCGGCATCGCCGGCTTCCTCATAAGCTCCGGCCAATACCAATGTTGCATAGGGTTCGCGGTGGTGGTGCCGTGCGATCTCGGCGGCGGCGGGCAACAGGCTGGGCTGGAGCAACTGCATGGTCCCACCCTGTCGCGCCGCACGGCCGACCGCAACCGCCTCCGGATCAACCCCCGTTACCGGTCGATGGACAGCAGGGGCGCTCACCAACTAGAAGGCTCCGGCCGCGCACAAAAAATCGAGGAGCGATTGCCATGACGACACCCCCCTTTGCCCTTCGCGCAATCGATCATGTCGTACTTCGGGTTGTCGATCTCGATCGCATGACGGGTTTTTACCGCGAGGTTCTCGGCTGCACCGACGAGCGCGCGCAACCGGAAATCGGACTCTTCCAGCTGCGCGCCGGCAGTTCGCTGATCGATCTTGTCACCATCGACGGCAAGCTTGGCGCGATGGGAGGCGCGGCACCCGGACCGGAGGGCCGCAACGTCGACCATTTCGCAATCACCGTCGCCCCCTTCGACGACGCGGCCATTCGAGTTCATCTCGCCCGTCACGATGTCGCGATCGAACAAGCCGGCCCGCGCTACGGCGCCGAAGGCGAAGGTCCGTCGATCTACATCAGCGACCCCGAAGGCAATATCGTCGAACTCAAGGGCCCCGCCTTCGACTAGGGTCCTGACCCTAGCATCTTGCGCAGCCTTCCGTTTACGTTAAGGTCAGTTGCACAAAGCAACCGGAGAGTGTGATTCATGGCCCTTCCCCCGATTTTCGACCGCCTGCGCCTGCCCGTCATCGGCTCGCCACTGTTCATCGTATCGGGCCCCGATCTCGTCATCGCCCAGTGCAAGGCGGGCATCGTCGGCAGCTTCCCCGCATTGAACGCGCGCCCGCAATCCTTGCTCGACGAATGGCTGCATCAAATCACCGAAGAGCTTGCCGCGTGGGACCGCGACAATCCCGACCGCCTCTCGGCGCCCTATGCGGTGAATCAGATCGTCCATAAATCGAACGACCGGCTCGAACAGGATATCGCGACCTGCGCCAAGTGGAAGGTGCCGATCACGATCACCTCCCTGGGCGCGCGCGAGGAGCTTAATCAGGCGGTGCACGGCTGGGGCGGCATCACCCTCCACGACGTCATCGACGACCGTTTCGCGCGCAAGGCGGTCGAAAAGGGCGCCGACGGCCTGATTCCCGTCGCGGCGGGCGCGGGCGGCCATGCCGGCCGCCAGTCGCCCTTCGCTCTCGTGCAGGAAATCCGCGAATGGTTCGACGGCCCCGTCGCGCTGTCGGGCGCGATCGGCCACGGCCGCTCGATCCTTGCGGCGCAGGCGTGCGGCGCCGATCTCGCCTACATCGGCAGCGCCTTCATCGCGACGTCCGAAGCCAATGCCGAGGACGGCTACAAGAACGGCATAGTCGAGGGTCGCGCAGCCGACATCGTCTATTCGAACCTCTTCACCGGCGTCCACGGCAATTATCTCCGCCAGTCGATCGTCGCGGCGGGCATGGACCCCGACAATCTGCCTGAGGGCGATTTGAAGACGATGAACTTCGGGTCGGGCGGCAATACCAAGGCAAAAGCGTGGAAGGATATCTGGGGCTCGGGCCAGGGCATCGGCCCCGTCACCGCCGTGCGCCCCGTCGCCGAATTCGTAGCCGAACTCGAAGAGCAATATCTCGCCGCCCGCCGCGAGCTCGAAGCCAAGGTCCGACTTTAGGACCGAAATAGCCCGGCCAGCCGGCAACGGCTGTTTTGGGCTGGTGAGCGGACGTTCGCTTCCTCTCCTTCGTCATCCCGGACTTGATCCGGGATCCATTGCGGCGCTGACGTCATGGACTCCAGTCGGGGGTGACGATGTAAGAGGGGCAACTTCCGGTCGAAACCGCTCAGCGCGGCTCCTAACCCGTCCCGTAAAACCGCGCCAAACGGTCGAGCGCCAGACCGAGCACCAGTTTCCCCGACCGCGCGGGCCAACCCATCGCCTTCTCCACGCCCCCGATCCCTTCCCCGGCGCAGATCACCCGCCAGCATATATCGGCCAGCCCCGGCCCCGCCGCATCGAGCGCCGCGTGAAAGCGCCGGTGCGCGTCGATCCGCGCCAGCGATGCGTCGGACGCGCGCGCGCCGCCGCGGCTCTTTCCCGGCGGCGCGGCATCCCAGTGCATCGTCACCCGCGCCGACAATCCCGCGCGCTCATAATCGCTGCGAAGCCGTTCGCCCGCCCCGAGCTGCGCCGCCGTCAGCATTCCGCGCGACGCCAGCCAGGCGATCGGACTCTCGCCGACATTCACCGTTACATGCCGCATCACCTGCGGCCCCGCCTTGCCCGGATCGATCCGGTCGTCGGGATGGATGCGCGTTTCGAGGCGGCGTGTGGTCATGCGATTCTCCTTTGCTGCGCGCGGGGCTTGACATTGGATTATTTTGTAGGAAAGAAAAAACCGATTTGGTTATTCAAGGATGAGCCATATGATCAACAGCATTCGCTCCGTCCGCCGCGCCAAGGGCCTGACGCTCGAGGAGGTCGGCCAGCGCTGCGTTCCGCCGACCACCGCGCAGACGATCGGCCGCCTCGAAACGGGCACGCGCACGCTGTCGCTCGGTTGGATGAACCGCATTGCCGCCGCGCTCGGGGTCGATGCCGCCGAACTGGTCCAGCTGCCGCAAGATACCCAGCTCACGATCACCGCGCTGCTCGGCGCCGAGGGCGCGCAGGCGCCGACGCGCATCGAGCAGGCGCTGACCGCCCGCCCGGGCGAGGATATGGTCGCGGTGCGCGTTACCTCGTCGATCGGCGATTACCGCGCCGGCGACGAAATCTGGTGCCGCCGGATCGAGGGGGACTGGGCCAGCGCGCTCAACCGCGACCTGCTCGTGCCCCGCCCCGCCGGCCGCTTCTTTTTCGCGCGCCTGCTCAACGTCGATGGCGAAAAGCTGCACCTGCTCCCGCTCGGTACCGGCCAGCGCCAGCAGGTCGTCAGCAATCCGCCCTGGGCCGCCGTCGCCGTCCGTCTGCTCCGCACGCTCTGAGTGCCCGTGCCCTCCCCCCTCCGCGTCCTCAGCATCGCGACGCTCTTCCCCGACGCCGCGCGGCCGAACTTCGGCCTCTTCGTCGAGAAAAGCCTGCGCGCGCTCGCCGCACAGCGAGGAATCGAACTCACCATCGTCGCACCGGTCGGACTGCCGCCCTTTCCGCTGTCGCTGCACCGGCGCTATCGCGCGCTTCGTGAGCTGCCGACGACAGAGCAACGGAACGGCCTCACCATCTTTCGCCCGCGCTTCACGCTGATCCCGCGCTACGGCGCGCGCTTCAACCCCGCGCGAGTCGCGCGCGCGGTCCTCGGCGCGGTGCGCGATCGCAAATTCCATGTCGTCGACGCGCAATTCTTCTACCCCGACGGTCCCGCCGCGATGCGCGTCGCCGACGCACTCGGCCTTCCCTTTTCGGCCAAGGCGCGCGGCGCCGACATCAGCCATTTCGGCCATGATCCCGCGACAAGATTGCAAGTGATCGAGGCCGGGGTGAAAGCCGCGGGTCTGCTCGCGGTGTCCGAAGCGATGCGCGGCGAAATGGCGGCGATCGGCATCGACGCGCAAAAGGTAGCGGTCCATTACACCGGCATCGACATCGCGCGCTTCCACCCCGGCGACCACGCCGCGGCGCGCGCCGCGCTCGGCATGGACGATGCCCCCGCGATCCTGACCGTCGGCGCCCTCATCCCACGCAAGGGACAGGCACTGGTGATCGCGGCGCTGCCCGCGCTGCCCGGCGTCCACTACTGGCTCGCCGGCGCGGGCGAAGAAGAGGCGCGCTACCGCGCGCTCGCCCGCGAACTCGGCGTCGAAACCCGCGTCCATTTCCTCGGCCCCGTCGCCAACGCCGACCTGCCGCAGCTTTATCGGGCAGCCGACGCAGTCGTCATGCCGTCCGCGAGCGAAGGCCTAGCCAATGCATGGGTCGAAGCGCTCGCCTGCGGCACGCCGATCGTGATCAGTGGCGCGGGCGGGGCCGCCGAACTCGTTACTTCGCCAGTCGCCGTCCGCATCGTCGAGCGCACGCCGCAGGCAATCGCCGAAGCGGTGAAGACCATATTCGCCGCGCCGCCCGCTCCCGCCGAAGTCGCCGCCAGCCTGGCCGGACGCTTCGATTGGGACCGCAACGGCCGCGAACTCGCCGATCATCTGCGTCGCTGCGCCGGGGCCTAGATACGCCAACGCCGGCCCGCTCGCGGAGCGGACCGGCGCCGGTCATCCCTAAAATGTCGACGATTAGACGACCGCGCCGTCGTCCTTGCGCTCGACGCGCTCGCCGCCCTCGATCCCCGCGACGGTGCGCGGCACAAAGCTGTGCGGACCGACCTTCAGCCACACCAGCACCGGCGTCGACATCAGGATCGACGAATAGGTACCGACGAACACGCCGAACAGCATCGCAGCGGTGAACCCGAAAATGACGTCGGGGCCCATCACCAGCAGCACGCCCAGCGCGAGCAGGATCGATACGCTGGTCATCACGGTGCGCGCCAAGGTTTCGTTGATGCTGAGGTTCAGGAGCGGGACAATGTCCATCTTGCGATATTTTTTCAGATTCTCGCGAATGCGGTCATAAACCACAATCGTGTCATTCAGCGAATAACCGACGATCGTAAGCAGCGCTGCAACGCTGTTCAGGTCGAATTGCAACTGGGTGATCGCGAAAAAGCCGAAGGTCAGCGCGACTTCGTGAAACAGGCGCCCGAGCGCGCCGACGCCGAACTGCCATTCGAAGCGGATCCAGATATAGATCGAGATCCCGAGCATCGCGAGCGCCAGGCTGATCGCGCCGGTGCGCAGCAGCTCTTCCGACACCTTGCCCGACACGGTCTCAACCGATCCGGTCCGCGCGGTCGGGAAAGCCTTCTGGATGCCGGCGACAAGCTGTTGCCCCGCGCGTTCGGCTGCCGCCTTGTCGCCATCGGGAAGCGCGGTGCGGATCGACACCGCGCTGTCCGACCCGAATTGCTGGATCGTCGCCTCGCCGACGCCGATCTCGCCTACGGCTTCGCGGATATCCTCGATCGGCGGCATGGTTTGGGTGAACTCGACGCGGACCGACTGGCCGCCGACGAAGTCGATGCCAAGGTTCAGGCCCTTCACCGCCACCAGCGCGATCGAGACCACGACCAGAAAAAAGCTCATGAAGGAGGCGAGCTTGCGCCACTTCAAAAAGTCGTAATTGGTGTCGTCGGGGACGAGTTTGAGCAGGCGCATCTTTCGCTCCCTCCTTAGATATTGATCGACGTCGGGCGATTGGTCCGCAGCCAGTGGGCGACGAACATGCGCGTGACGGTGACGGCGGTGAAGACGCTGGTGACAATGCCGATGGTCAGCACCACCGCAAAGCCCTTGATCGGACCGGAGCCGAACCAGAACATCAGCCCCGCGGCGATGACATTGGTGACGTTGGCGTCGAAAATCGCGCGACTCGCTTCGGTATAGCCGAGCTCGACCGCCTGGAACGGTCGCCGCCCGCGTTTCAATTCCTCGCGGATGCGCTCGTTGATCAGCACGTTCGCATCGACCGCCGCGCCGACGGTCAGCACGAAGCCTGCGATGCCCGGCAGAGTCAGCGTCGCGTTGAACGCGGCCATGATCGCGATGATCAGGAAGACGTTGAAGACAAGCGCGAGGTTCGCATAGACGCCGAAACGGCCATAGACGACGAGCATCAGCGTCAGCACGGAAACCGTCGCGATGATCCCCGCCAGCACGCCCTTTTCGATCGAATCCTGGCCAAGTTCGGGCGAAACGGTGCGCTCTTCGACGACCGTCATCTTCACCGGCAAGGCGCCCGACCGAAGCGAGATCGCCAGCGCGTTGGCGCTCGCGACGCTGAAGCTGCCCGAAATCTGCGCGCTGCCGCCCAGGATCGGTTCGTTGATCGACGGCGCCGACAGCACCTTGCCGTCGAGCACCATCGCAAACCGTTTGCCGACATTCTGCGCGGTCACCTTGGCAAAGGTGCTCGATCCGCCCGAATCGAAACGAATCGAAACGACCGGCTGCCCGGATTGCGGGTCATAGCTTTGCTGGGCGTTGATCAACTGCTCGCCGCTGATCATCACCTGACGGCGCAGGACCTCGAACGGCGCGCCACTGCCCTCGCCCTCGGCATAGGGGACGATTTCGCTGCCCACCGGCACGCGACCGGCTGCGGCTTCGGCCGGGTCGGCATTGGTGTCGACCATGCGGAATTCAAGGCGCGCGGTCTTGCCGATCAGTTCCTTGAGCGCGGCCGGATCCTGCAACCCGGGAACCTGCACGACGACACGGTCGTCGCCTTCACGGATGATCGTCGGCTCGCGTGTGCCGAGCGCGTTGACGCGTTTGTCGATGATGTCGCGCGCGGTATCCATCGCGTTCGCGACCGCCTGCGTCTGTCCCGCGCTCGTCGGGGTCAGCACGATACGCTGCGAATCGACGACATTGATGTTCCAGTCGCGCTGGCCGGTAAGGCCCGCGCCTCGCGTCTCGCTGAACAGCCGCTCGCGCGCCTCGTCGAGTTGCGCCTGATCGCGAACGAGGAAGCTGATCCCGCCGCCCGCGTTCGACAGCTCGCCGATCGCGATGTCGTCATCCGGGCCGCTGTCACCACGCATCGCGGTGCGGACCGTCTTTTCCATGTTGGTGAGCTGCGTCTTCCTGAGGTCGGCGATATCTGCCTCGAGCAAGAGGTGGCTACCACCGGCCAGGTCGAGCCCCAGATTGACCTTCGCCTGCGCAAAGCCCGGCAGGCTTTCGAACGCCTTGGTCGGCAGGAAACTGGGGATGGAAAAGACAATACCGAGCAGCAGGATGATGCTGATGCCGATGGTCTTCCAGCGTGGAAAATCGAGCATAGTCTTGAAGATCCGATAGCAAGAGCGGGGGCCGCGGGAGAGCCGGCCCCGCCGCGTCAGTCGTTGGCGGGCTTGCCACCGGGCTGCAGGACGTCGGCCAGGGTCGACTTCACGACCTTGATCTTCACCCCCTGTGCGATTTCGACATCGACGAAATCATCGTCGACGCGCGTGATCTTGCCGACGATGCCGCCGCCGGTCACGACCTGGTCGCGCGGCTTGACCGCCGCGACCTTGGCGCGATGTTCCTTGGCGCGCACCTGCTGCGGACGGATCAGGAAGAACCAGAACACCGCGAAAATCAGCAGGTAGGGGACCAGCATCAGGAAACCGGCAGCCCCGCCGCCCGATCCGGCCGCCTGGGTCAGAAACAATTGCGTCGACATGGATGAAAAACTTTCGTTACAGGCAGCGCCCGTTCCCCTCCGGAGCGAGCGCGCAAATATGGCGCGGCGCCTATCATGCAGGGGCCTTGCGCGCAACCGGTCGTGCGCGCCCCTCCCCCGTGGCAAGCGCGCCCGAAATGGGGTCCGCGGCGGCGAGGCCAAGCCCGCGGCTTCGATCCGGTCGAAAAGCCGCCATCGCGTCTTGCATCCCCCGCCAAGGCGCGCTAGGGGCCTCGCCTGCCCAATCGGGCCGGTCGGGACGTAGCGCAGCCTGGTAGCGCATCACACTGGGGGTGTGGGGGTCGGAGGTTCGAATCCTCTCGTCCCGACCAATTTTGCCAAACACATTGACAGCTTGCTGACAGCATCAGATCATCCCGCTGTCCGTCACCGCGCTCGCGGTGCTCGCATCGATGGCGGCATCATGATCGGCGGTCATATCCTCGGCCGCATCAGCGAGGCGCATTTTCGCGCGAGCCGCCGCTGGATCGTCACGATCATCGGCGCGACCTTCCTCTATCAGGCGATCTGGATCGCCGCCGCTTGAGCATTGCGATACGGCGCACTACGAGCGCCCGCATGGAATTTGCTCCCGAAATCTTCGCCTTCCTGATCGCCGTTGCCTTTCTTGCGGGGACGATCGACGCGATGGCGGGCGGCGGCGGCCTCCTCACGATCCCGGCGCTGATGGCCGCAGGCGTGCCGCCGGTGTCGGCGCTCGCGACGAACAAGCTGCAAAGCACGATCGGCACCGGATCCGCGTTTGCGACCTTCTGGCGCGCGGGGCACGTCGACCTCCGCCGTTTCGCCTGGCCCGCGGCGGGCGCCTTCGCCGGCTCGGTACTCGGCGCGACGGCGGTTCAATATGTCGGCTCGGATTTTCTCGCCGCCTTCGTGCCCGTCCTCCTGATCGCGATGGGACTTTATTTCCTGCTCGCGCCGCCGATGAGCAGTGTCGATCTCCACGCGCGGGCCGGCCCGCTCGGTCTCACCCTCATCGTGGCCGCGCTCGGCTTCTACGACGGCTTTTTCGGCCCGGGCACCGGCTCGTTCCTGACGCTGACGCTCGTCGCGCTCGGCGGGCTCGGGCTCGTCCGCGCGATCGGCAACACGAAGCTCCTCAACCTTTCGACCAATATCGCGGGGCTGCTCGCGATGATCGTCGGCGGCCACGTCCTCTGGCTGCTCGGCCTGTCGATGGCCGCCGCCAATGTCGCGGGCAATCAGCTCGGCGCGCGGCTCGCGATCCGCTTCGGCGGGCGCGGGGTGCGGCCGCTGCTCGTCGTCATGTCCTTCGCGCTCACCGCAAAGCTGCTCGCCGACCCCGCCAATCCGCTCTGGGATCTGTTTTAGGGCTCGCCCTCGCCGTCGCCCTCCGTCGTCGGTGGCGGCGCGGCGCGCTTCTTGCGGGTGGCCTGCATTTCGGCCTTGTCGACCGCGCCATCGCCATTGGCATCAGCGCGCTTGATGAAGGCGTCGATCTTTTCTGGGCTCTTCAGGCCCGCGTCGCCGCGCCGTTCGGCGCGCATCTCCATCATCTTGGTGATTTCGGCCTTGTCGAGCTTGCCGTCGCCATTGGCGTCCATCCGCTCGAACATGCGCCCGCCGCCCTGCGGCGGCTGCGCGGCAGCGATGGCGGGCAGCGCCAGACCCAGCGAAGCGGCAATCCAGATAGCTGTCTTCACGTCATATCCTCTCGAATGATGCGGCGACCCCGCCGCGACGCCCCGGCGTCAACCCAATGACGGCGCGATGTCGCAAAATTGTCCCAGCACCGCTCGAGCCGTCACGGTTTCAGCACGACCTTCCCCACCACCGCGCGCCGCTCGAGCATCGCAAAGCCCTCGCGCCAGTCGGCAAGATCGAGCGCGGCATGGACGTGCGGCCGGATCTTTCCTTCATTCGCCAGCGCGTCGATCGCCGCGACATTCTCCACGCCGCGCTCGGGAAAGCGCCGGCCATATTCGCCCGCGCGCACCCCGACGACCGAGAAACCCTTGATCAGCGGCATGTTGACCGACAGCTCGGGAATCCGGCCCGAGGCAAAGCCGACGACAAGCAGGCGTCCCCCGAAAGCGATGCAGCGCGTCGATTCGTCGAAGACATCGCCGCCGACCGGATCGAAGATCACATCGGCGCCCTTGCCCCCGGTCAGCGCCTTCACCTCGTCGCGGAACCCCGGCCCCGCCGCGATCACCGCATCGGGCGAATAAAGCCGCGACACCGCTTCGCGCTTTTCTTCGCTGCTCGCCGCCGCGATCACGCGCGCGCCCAATGCCTTCGCCAGATCGACCGTCGCCAACCCGACGCCGCCCGCCGCGCCGTGAACGAGCAGCCACTCGCCGGGCTCGATCCGCGCGCAGCGGACGAGCGCGACATAGGCGGTCAGATAAGCCACCGGATAGGCGGCCGCCTCGTCCCAGCTCAAACCGCCCGGCTTCGCGCGCAACGCGCTCGCGGGAACGACGGCATATTCGGCCATCGCGCCAAAACGGTTGCCGCCGACCACCGCATCGCCCGTGACCCAGCCGGCCACCCCCTCGCCCACCGAGTCGACCTCGCCGGCAAATTCCAGCCCCGACACAAAGGGAAGATCGGGCTTCAGCTGATAGCCGCCCGACGTCATCAACAGGTCGGGGAAATTCACCGCCGCCGCGCGCACGCGCACGCGCACTTCGTCGGGCCCGGGCACCGGCACCGCTAGATCGGCCAGCCCTGCGCCGCCATGGTCGGGGAGCAATTCACGTACCTGCAAAGCCCGCATGGCGAAAAGCCTTTCCTACAATATCCCAATATGGTTCGTTATTCCTGTTTAACCAACCAGAGGAGCGAATCATGCCACGACCCGACCCCCTCGCCAGCGATGCCGACGCGTTGATCGACGCCGTCATCGACCGCGAAGGCCGCTATGTAAACCACCCCGCCGATCGCGGCGGCCCGACCTGTTGGGGAATCACCGAAGCCGTCGCGCGGGCCGAGGGCTATGCCGGCGCGATGCGCGACCTGCCGCGCGCCGATGCGGCGTCGATCTATCGCCGCCTCTATTGGCTGCGTCCCGGCTTCGACAGGGTCGCGCTGCGCGCGCCGAAGATCGCCGCCGAACTGTTCGACACCGGCGTCAACATGGGCACCGGCACCGCCGCCGGCTTCCTTCAGCGCGCGCTCAACGCGCTCAACCGCGCCGCGCGCGACTATCCCGACATCGCGGTCGACCGCGAGATCGGCCCACGTACCCTGTCGGCGCTCGACGGCTTTTTGAAGGCGCGCGGCAGGGGCGGCGAAACCGTCCTCCTCCGCGCGATGGAGGCGCTGCAGGGCGAACGCTACATCGCGCTCGCCGAACGCCGCCCGAGCCAGGAGGCCTTTCTCTATGGCTGGCTCGCGAACCGCATCGGCAACGGCTGATGCCTCTCGGCGCGCCATTGGGCTGAACTTCCCTGAACTTTGAACCTGAAGGAGCATTATCATGAGCATCATCGAAGGCCTGATCGGCCCCATCGCCAAACTGATCGACAAGATCATCCCCGATCCCGAAGCGCGCGACCGCGCCAAGCTCGAACTCATCAAGCTCGAGGGCAGCCAGGAAATGGAGGCGATCCGCACCCGGATGACGGCGATCGTCGCCGAGGCGAACAGCGCCGACCCCTGGACCAGCCGCGCGCGGCCGAGCTTCCTCTACGTCATGTACGCACTCTTGCTCTGGGCGATCCCGATGGGCCTGATCGCCGCCGCGCGGCCCGAGATGGCAAAGGGCATCGCGGAGGGCATGAACGCTTATCTAGCGGGCCTCCCCGAGCCGCTCTACGCGCTCTTCGGGACGGGTTATCTTGGGTATACTGCGGCCAGGGCGTGGGGGAAAGCGAAGGGCACAGAAGCCTGATGATCAATCGTCGTCCCCGCGAAGGAGTGAAGGGTCGGGTTGTCCCCCGGACAACCCTTAGACATGCCCGGGGGCATGTCTAACCCTTAACTGACCGCTGGCAAACTTGCGCAATGCTCATGGCGGTCCCCGCCTTCGCGGGGGCGACGATTATTCCAAGATCCGCGCCAAATTCGCGAGCGAGCTATTGAGCCCCGCTTCGTGATCCTTCGCCGAAATCCCCGGCGGCACCTGGTGCGCATCGATCGTGACCAGCGTGCCGCCGCCCTTGCGCGAAAGATACCAGTGCATCGCCATCGTCCCCGAAAAGCGCGGATCGTCGGATTCGAATTCGACCTCCCAAACGATCAGGCGTCCCTCGTCGAGTGTCGGGATATGCACTTCGACGACATCGCTGTCGTCGTCGCTCTTGGTCTCGACATCCGGGTCGTCGAAGGTGAGCCGCAGCCGAAAGCCCCCGCCCGCCCGCAGGTCGCAATGCTCGAACGCGCCCGTCGCGCCCTCGGGCGGCAGCCAGCGCGCCAGCTTGTCGGCGCTGGTGAAGGCCGCGAACACGTCGACCAGCGGCGCCGCGATCAGCCGTTCGGCATGATCGGTGCGCCGCGTCTTCTTGGTGGGTTTCAAGTCCGCAGGCTTCAGGCGAGCGCGGCTTTGACCGCCGCCACGGCATCGTTCGCCGCGCCGCCATCGGGCCCGCCGCCCTGCGCCATGTCGGGCCGGCCGCCGCCGCCCTGCCCGCCGAGCGCCGCGACCGCCGCCTTGACCAGATCGACCGCGCTATGGCTGCCCGTCCTGTCGTCGGTCACCCCGACCGCGACCGAGGCGCGACCGTCGTTGACCGCGACGAGCATTGCGACGCCGCTGCCGACCTGTTTCTTGAGGCCGTCAACCGTGCCGCGCAATTCCTTAGGATCAAGCCCGTCGACTACCTGCGCGAGAAACGCCACATCGCCGACCTGCTCGACCGCCGGCCCGGCAGCCGAACCGCCGCCGCCCATCGCGAGCGCCTTCTTCGCATCGGCCAGCTCGCGCTCGGCCTTCTTGAGCTGCTCGGCGAGCGCCGCGACGCGCGCGGGCACTTCGTCGGGCGAGGTCTTGAGCGCCGCCGCCGCGCTTTTGAGCGCCTCGTCGCGGCCGTTGAGCCAGACGCGCGCCGCCTCGCCGGTCAGCGCCTCGATGCGCCGCACGCCCGAGGAAACCGCGCTTTCGCTGACGATCTTGAACAGCGCGATGTCGCCCAACGCGCGGACGTGCGTCCCGCCGCAAAGCTCGACCGAATAATGATGATCGTCGGCCGCCCCCATCGAAAGCACGCGCACTTCATCGCCGTACTTTTCGCCGAACAACGCCAACGCCCCCGCCGCAACCGCGTCGTCGGGCGTCATCAGCCGCGTCGACACCGCCTCGTTGCCGCGGATCTGCGCATTAACATCGGCTTCGATCTGCGCGATCTCCTCGGCGCTCAGCGCCTTCGGGTGCGAAAAGTCGAAGCGGAAACGGTCCTCGGCCACAAGGCTGCCCTTCTGCGTCACATGCCCGCCGAGCCGGTTGCGGAGAGCGGCGTGCAGCAGGTGCGTCGCGCTGTGATTGGCGCGGATGCGGTCGCGGCGTTCGGCATCGACGATCAGCTGCACCGTGTCGCCGACCTTCAGCGTCCCGGCTTCGAGCTTCGCCTGATGCGTGTGCAGGCGGCCGAGCGGCTTGCCGGTGTCGCTCACCGACGCCTTTGCGCCTTCGAGCGTCGCGATCGTGCCCGCGTCACCCATCTGGCCGCCGCTCTCGCCATAAAAGGGCGTCTGATTCGTCAGCACGACGACCTCGTCGCCCGCCCTCACCTCATCGACCGGCTTGCCGTCCTTGACGAGCCCGATCACGGTCGCCTCGCCCGCGGTCGAGGTATAGCCGGTGAATTCGGTGCTACCGTTCGTCTCGGCCAGGTCGAACCAGATTTCGTCCGACGCCTTCTCGCCGCTGCCCTTCCACGCCGCGCGGGCCGCCGCCTTCTGCTGCGCCATCGCCGCGTCGAAACCCGCGCGGTCGACCGCGATATCCTGCGTGCGCAGCGCGTCCTCGGTCAGGTCATAGGGGAAACCATAGGTGTCGTAGAGCTTGAACGCGACGTCGCCCGCCAGCGTATCGCCCTTACCCATGCCCACGGTCGCCTCGTCGAGCAGCTTGAGCCCCTTGTCGAGCGTCTGGCGGAACTTGGTTTCCTCGCGTTCGAGCGTCTCGGCGATCAGCGGTTGCGCGCGGATCAGTTCGGGATAGGCGGCGCCCATCTCGGCGGTCAGTGACGGCAGCAGCCGGTGCATCAGCGGATCCTTCGCGCCGAGCAGATGCGCGTGACGCATCGCGCGGCGCATGATCCGGCGCAGCACGTAGCCGCGACCTTCGTTCGACGGCAGCACCCCGTCGGCGACGAGGAAGCTCGACGCGCGAAGGTGATCGG
The DNA here is from genome assembly GCF_004795895.1 of Sphingopyxis sp. PAMC25046. Classification (NCBI taxonomy): domain Bacteria; kingdom Pseudomonadati; phylum Pseudomonadota; class Alphaproteobacteria; order Sphingomonadales; family Sphingopyxidaceae; genus Sphingopyxis; species Sphingopyxis sp. PAMC25046. The sequence continues at coordinate 1,567,836 of NZ_CP039250.1, read as the reverse complement.
CGATCACGCGGTGGCTGGCTTGGCTTCCGCCTTCGGCCGGCACGCCGGTCAGGTCGACCGATGCCGCGATCAGCGCTTGGAACGTGTCGGTGTCGTAATTGTCGTGGACGCCCTGCATCACCGCGGCGACGCGCTCGAGTCCCATGCCGGTGTCGATGCTCGGCCGCGGCAGGTCAACGCGCTCGCCGCCCGGCATCTGCTCATATTGCATGAACACGAGGTTCCATATCTCGACGAAACGATCGCCGTCCTCTTCAGGCGAGCCCGGCGGACCGCCCCAGATATGGTCGCCATGGTCATAGAAGATTTCGCTGCACGGCCCGCACGGCCCGGTGTCGCCCATCGACCAGAAATTGTCGCTCGTTGCGATACGGATGATCCGCTCGTCGGGCAGGCCGGCGATCTTCTTCCACAGATCGAACGCTTCGTCGTCGGTGTGATAGACGGTTGCGGTCAGCTTCTCGGGCGCGAGGCCCCAGGTCTTGGTGATCAGCGTCCACGCATAGTGGATCGCCTGTTCCTTGAAATAGTCGCCGAAGGAGAAATTCCCCAGCATTTCAAAGAAAGTATGGTGCCGCGCGGTATAGCCGACATTGTCGAGATCATTATGCTTGCCGCCCGCCCGCACGCACTTCTGCGCCGACACGGCGGTGCTGTATGGGCGCTTTTCGAGCCCCGTGAAGACATTCTTGAACGGCACCATGCCCGCGTTGACGAACATCAGCGTCGGGTCGTTATACGGCACCAGCGGCGCCGACGGTTCGATATGATGGCCCGCTCCCCCGAAATAGTCGAGGAAAGAGCGGCGAATGTCGTTGGTCGATATCATGCGCGCGATCTAGTGCGGAACGACGCGTTTCTCAAGCGTGATGGTGCGACCATGCGGCGTCTAGCGGCGACAAAGGCGATCGAGTTCCTCGTCGCTCATCCCCTCCTCGTCGATCAGCTTCTGCGAAACATAGCGCACGTCATATTGCGCGATCTGATATTTGCCCTCGCTGACCCGATAGACCAGCAGCCCGCCACAGGTCCCCGCAATTCCGGGGTGCGAACTGAGGACCGCGAAATAGGCATAGGCACCGGGATAGCTAGCGTCCGGGGGATTGTTGAGCCAGCCATCGAGCCGCGCCGTAAAGCTGCCCTCACCCGTCTGATGCATTTTCGCTTCACCGCTGAACCGATTCATGTCCTCGGTGGTTGCTTCAAGCTGCGGATCCATCATCGCCGCCAGCGCGCGCCCGTTGCCGGTGTCGAGATTGCCCAGAAAGCGCGTCACATATTGGGTCGCGGCTGCGGTCTCGGCCGCGCTTGCCTTCCAGTCGGCCGGCACGGGCTTGTAGGGATCGGTGGCGGGATCGAAGCAGGAAAAGGCCTGACGGAAATCCTTGATGATCGTGACACCGCGCTCGACATCGATCTCATTGTCGAAAAAGAAACGCCCGAACCGGACGCTCTGCCGCCCGCATCGCTCGGCCGCCATCAGCTTTATCCGCTCGATGACCGGCGTATATTGGTTCTCGTCGATCACTGGAACCGTCGCGGCATAGCCGCGCCCCGGCACCGTCTCGATCTTGATCTCAGGTGCCCCCTGTGCAGCCGCAAGCAAGGCCGCCACGAAAATCGCCGACATAATCTGTTCCCCACCTCTTTGCGCATCGCCCCCCGGCGCCGCATCCTGCCCGCGATCGTGCTCAGGCGGGCGCGAGCAGACAAGCCCAAATTTCGCTTGGGATCACAGGGCCGTTGCGATGCCTTTTCCAAGGTAGCATGGGAGCTGTCGCAGCACGTCGACCTTGGGCACGCCGTCTTCGATCAGGTCGGGCGGCACCTCGGACGTGTCGGTGCGCACGACCGTCCAGCCGGCGCCGGGCTCTGCGCGGTGAACCACGACATAGCCGCAGTCCATCGTGCCGTCCTTGCGGTCACCGCGAAAGTCGAAGGCGGCATAAAGCCCGCCGGGCTGCCCCGCGGGATCGAGATACCAGCTAAGACGCAGCGGGCGGATCTGCCCGTCGGCCCACAGGGTTGCCCGCTTGCGTTGGTTCATTTCCCATTCGAGCCGCGGGTTCGACGCCTGGAACGACAGGCGGAACATCGCATAGGCGGCCGCGAAATCGCGCTTTTCAAGCGCGAGCGTATATTCGGCGAACCGGTCAACCGCGCCTTCCTCGTCGGACGGCGACGGCTGGAACGTGACGCCCTCGGGAGCGACAACCTCGCGCTCGACATCGGGCGCGAGCGCCGGCGGTGCCGCCACTGCGGCCGGGGTCGCCGCCATCAAGGCCGCGCCGGCGAACAGCACGCGGCCCCGAAAATCAATAGCCATAATAGGCGCCGCCCTTTTCGCGCGCCCGGCGCCACGCCGGCCGGTCGTGACACGCGTTCACAAAGGCGGCGAGCTTGGGGTAGCGCGGCGCCATGCCCTGCATAATCGCGATTTCGGCGGGGAAGCTCAGCATGATGTCGGCCGCCGACAGGTCGTCGCCGATAAAATGACCATTCTCGCCGACGCGGCTTTCCATATAGGCGAAATGCGCGTCGAGCTGCTGCGCGATGCGCGGCTCGAGCGGCGCCGCGGCTTCGCCGAGCCGCGCGGTGTAGATACGCAGCAGGATCGGCGTCATCGCCGACCCTTCGGCGAAGTGCAGCCATTCGAGGTGGCTGATATAATCGTCGCTGCCGCGTTCGGGAACCAGATGCCCGCCGCCGTGCCGCTCGCAGAGATATTCGGTGATCGCTCCCGATTCGGTGATGACGCGACTTCCATCCTCGATCACCGGCGACTTGCCGAGCGGATGCACTGCGACCAGCTCGGGCGGAGCGAGATTGGTGACGGGATCGCGGTCGTAATATTTGATCTCGTATGCCGCGCCGATTTCCTCCAGCAGCCAAAGAATGCGCTGCGAGCGGCTGTTATTCAGATGGTGGACGATCAGGCTCATGGGCTTTCCTTTGGATCAGGGCCGATAGGGGCCGTTGCGATCGATCAGCGCCGCGAGTTCGCGGACGAGTTTGGCGCCGAGGATGGCGGTAACGCCGCCGACGTCGCGACCGGGATGAAGTTCGACGATGTCCGCTCCGACAATCGGCACGGTCTGCTTGTACAACACCGCGAGCAATTCGCGCACCGTCAGGCCGCCCGGTTCGGGATGCGCCACCCCGGGCGCCGCCGACGGGTCGAGGCCGTCGAGGTCGATCGAGATATAGAGCGGACCGCCCAGAACCGGAACGCGGTCGGGCGAGAAATCGGTCATCGGCACGATTTCGACACCGAAACGCGCCGCCTGTTCGCGGCAATGATTGGTGAGGGTGCGGATGCCGACCTGCACCAACCGCTTCGCGTGACCGCTCTCGCAGATACGCGCGAAGGGCGAGGCGTGGCTACGCGGGTTGCCTGCGAAATCGTCGTAGAGATCGGGATGCGCGTCGAAGTGGAGGATCGTCACCGGGCCGTGGCATGCGGCGGTCGCTTCGACGAGCGGAAAGGTCACGGCGTGATCGCCCCCGAGGGCGAGCGGAATTTCTCCATCTTCGTGCACATAAGCGACGTGGCGGCGGATCATTGCATCGTCCTGCGCCGTGTCCTCGGTCAGCGAAAGGTCGCCGTCGTCGGTAAGGGCGATGTCGACCCCGATTTCTCGGCCGAGCTCGCTCGCCCTATTGCCGCGATCGCTCCACAGCATGGCGCGGATCGCGGCGGGGCCGGCGGCAGCGCCGCGTTCGAAGCTGCTATTGATGTCGGTGGGCAGGCCGAAGAGGCGGATCGCGGGCATGGGCTGCTTGTAGTCGCTGCCAAGGTCCACGCAAGGATCAACGGCGGGCGGGCCGACCTGCTTGGGAGGGGGAGAGCGCAGGTCAAAGGGGCTGGTGGCCCGCCGCCGTCGGCCGGCCGGTTCGAGCAAGGCGAACCGGCCGGATGGCAATCATCATCAGATGTCGTCGTCGCCCTCTTCGTCGGGGCCGGCCATCATTTCCTCGGCCACTTCGTCGGTGCGGCCGCGGATCGCGGCTTCGAGCCGCTCGCGCAGTTCGGGGTTTTCGGTCAGGAAATTCTTCGCATTTTCGCGGCCCTGCCCGATACGGATCGAATCATAGCTGAACCAGGCGCCCGACTTCTCGACCAGCCCGGCCTTGACGCCGATGTCGAGTATTTCGCCGATCTTCGAAATGCCCTGCCCGTACATGATGTCGAATTCGACCTGCTTGAACGGCGGCGCGACCTTGTTCTTGACGACCTTGACGCGGGTCGTGTTGCCGACGATCTCGTCGCCATTCTTGATCTGGCCGGTGCGACGGATGTCGAGGCGGACCGAGGCGTAGAATTTGAGCGCATTGCCGCCGGTCGTGGTTTCGGGGTTGCCGTACATCACGCCGATCTTCATGCGCAGCTGGTTGATGAAGATCACCATGCAGCGCGAGCGGCTGATCGAGCCGGTGAGCTTGCGCAAGCTTTGCGACATCAGACGCGCCTGAAGGCCGACGTGGCTGTCGCCCATTTCGCCTTCGATTTCGGCGCGCGGGACGAGCGCGGCGACCGAGTCGACGACAAGCACGTCGATCGCGTTCGAGCGCACGAGCGTATCGACGATTTCGAGCGCCTGTTCGCCGGTGTCGGGCTGCGACACGATGAGTTCATCGATGTTGACGCCGAGCTTGCGCGCATAGACCGGGTCGAGCGCATGTTCGGCGTCGACGAACGCGACGGTGCCGCCGGTCTTCTGCGCCTCGGCGAGCGTGTGGAGCGCGAGGGTGGTCTTGCCCGAGCTTTCGGGGCCGTAGATTTCGATGACGCGGCCGCGCGGCAACCCGCCGACGCCGAGCGCGATGTCGAGGCCGAGCGAGCCCGTCGAGATCGCTTCGACCTGCATCGCTTCTTTCGAGCCCAATTTCATCACCGAGCCCTTGCCAAACGCGCGATCGATCTGCGCGAGCGCGGCGTCAAGCGCCTTCTGCCTATCCGTGTTGTTCACTGATTTCCCCGATTCGACGAGTGACAATTGTCCGGCCATTTGCCGTCCCTTTCCAGCTCTAGAGCGACAGCGGAAGCATCGCAACGCCGGAACCATGTGCCACATTTGTTCCAGTGGAACAAGAGGGGAACAAAATATTCTTCGACGCCCGCCTTTGTGCGGGCGGCGCTTTCGCTATTTGGCTTCGAATTCCTCGAGGGCCGCCTCGATATCGCTGATCCGGAACGGCTTGGTGATCAGCTTGCGGTGCGCGTGCGTGGGCGGAATGACATCCCCCCCGCCCGAGGTGAAGGCGAATGGAATGTTTTTTGCGGCAAGCGCATCGGCGACAGGCCAGCCCTTTTCGTCGCCAAGGTTGATGTCGACGAGCGCGCCAGCGAGTGCCTCCGAGGCGATCAGCGCGAGCGCTTCCTCATTGCTCGTCGCCTGTGCGGGTTCGGGCAAATCCAGCGCATCGAACATGTCGGCAAGCATCATGCCGATCAGCACATCGTCCTCAACGAGCAGGATGCGGCGATCATCGGTCACTGGACGCCCCGATGCGCCGCGTCGTCGAGCGCCGCTGACGTCGCCTCGGCAAGCTGCGCTACCGAGAAAGGCTTGGGCAGGAAGGAGACATCATCGATGTCGATCGACTGGCGCAACTGCTCCTCGGCATAGCCCGACATGAAAAGAACCGGCAGATCGGGCCGCCTGGCGCGCATCGTGCGCACCATGGCCGGGCCGTCCATCGTCGGCATCACGACGTCGCTGATGATCAAATCGACCTTCTCCATCTTCGCAAAGCGTTCGAGCCCCTCTTCGCCCTGCGAAGCGGTGACGACATTATAACCCGCACGGGTCAGCGCGCGTTCCGCGACGGCGCGTACCATATCCTCATCCTCGACCAGCAGGATCGTGCCGGTGCCCCACTGGCTCTTCTTCGGCTTGGCGGGCGGCGGCACGACCGCAGGTGTATCGCCGCCGGCGCGATGGACCGGCAGATAGATCGAAAAGCTCGTCCCCTGCCCCGGCTTGCTGTCGGCGAAGATGAAGCCCGCCGACTGTTTGATGATCCCGTAGACGGTCGAAAGCCCGAGCCCGGTCCCCTTGCCGACATCCTTCGTCGTGAAAAAGGGTTCGAAAATCTTGGGTAGCACATCGGCGGGAATGCCCGTGCCGGTGTCGCTGACCTTGAGCGCGCAATAATCGGCGGGCGGCATGAATTCATTGCCCATCTGGCGCACGTCGGCGGCCGAGACCGGATAGGTTTCGATCGTCAGCGTCCCGCCGCCCGGCATCGCATCGCGCGCATTGACCGCGAGGTTGATGATCACTTGTTCGAGCTGCCCGGGGTCCGCGCGCACCGCGCCGAGCCCGCGGCCGTGATGCACCGAGAGCTGGACCGTCTCGCCGATCAGCCGCTTCAGGAGGTGTGAAACCTCCGAAATCACGTCGGGAAGCTGCAATATTTGCGGGCGCAGTGTCTGCTGGCGCGAGAAGGCGAGCAATTGCCGCGTCAGACTGGCGGCACGGTTGGCGTTGCTGCGGATCTGCTGGATGTCGTCATAATCGCTGTCGCCCGGCGTATGGCGCATCAGCATCAGGTCGCAGGCGCCGAGCACCGCGGTCAGGATATTGTTGAAATCATGCGCGACGCCGCCCGCGAGCTGGCCGACCGCCTGCATCTTCGACGCCTGCGCGACCTGGCGCTTGAGCCGCGATTCCTCGCTCGAATCCTTGAGACTCAGGAGCACCGCCGCTTCGCCCAGCCCGCGCACGCCAACGACGCGCATCGACACGGGATCGCCGCTCTGTCCCGCGAGGCGGATCGACAGGTCGCCGCCGACCTGCTGCCCGCTGCTGTGGCGGCGGATCATGTCGGCCAGCGGCCCCTTGTCCTCGCCGACAACGATGTCGCCGGGATAGCGCGGCATCTTGCCTTCGGGCAGGCTCGCCGCGCGGACGAAGGCGCGGTTCATGTAAAGGAAGCGCCCGTCGCGATCGACCATCGCGAGCCCGAAAGGCAGCAGCGACAGCAGGGTTTCGACATAGGTCTGCGCGGTGCCGCGGTCGGTCGGCCCCATTTCCTCGTCGAGCAGCGCGAGCAGCATCGGCGCGTTGCTGTCGGCGGGGGCGAGCGGGATCTGGATCAGGCGCACCGGGGTCGCGCGGTCGCCTTCGCGCGCAAAATAGAGCGCGCCGGCATCATCGAGGCGGATCATCGGCGCGACGTCGCGGCCGGCATAATGAACCGCCTCATCCTCGCCCAGCGCGCGAAGCAAGAAGGCCTGATTGGCGACGCGCAGCCGTCCTTCCGAGCTGACGAGCGCCGCCATCACCCCCGAATTACCAAGCGTGCGGCCCGCGGGACCGTCGAGATGCCGGACGATTTCGGCGACGAGGTCGAGCCGTTCGAGCGCCGAGAAGCGCCAGACGAGATAATCCTCCGACTGCCCCGTGCGCGTCACCTGCGCGCGCAGCTGCAGCGGACCGATCGCAATATCGTCGGCATAGCCCTCGCCGTCGCGCCATGCGATGCGGCCGGCATTTTTCAGCTCTTCGGCGCCGCGCCCTTCGAGTGGCAGACCCGGCGGCGTCACGAAGCCATTGAACCAGGTCCCGAACAGGTCGTTCGCGCAGACCATCCGCCCCGCGCGGTCGGTCACTGCGATCGCGACATCGTCGTGATTGACCGCCTGGCGCAGCATCGTCCAGTCGGGCGCGGCTGCTTCGCGCGATACCGCTGCGGGGAACAGGCGGCGCGCGAGCACGACGCCGCCGACAGCGACGGCCAAGCCCGCCACGAAGCCCGCGGCCAGTATCCCGCTGCCCGTAGCCCAGAACAACAGCGCCGCCGAAAGCAGCGCAAGACCGCCGAGTAATCCGATGTCGAGCTGCGACAAGCCTGCCCGGGGCACGAGTGGCCCGGCAGGGCCCGCCCCCCTGATGACGTCACCATCAGCGGAGGACAGGCTTTGCACGGTCAAAGATGGACTTTCCAGTTAACGCATCACCAGATGCGGACGCGGTCTTTCGGCTCGAGATAGAGCTTCTGACCCTGCTTGATCTGATAGGCCTTATACCAAGGGTCAAGATTGCGCGAGACCCAAGTCCGCTGGATCGAGGGCGAATGCGGATCGGTCGTGATGCGCTGCGACAGATTCTGTTCGCGATAGTTGCGCCGCCACACCTGCGCCCAGCCGAGGAAGAAGCGCTGGTCGCCGGTCAGCCCGTCGATCACCGGCGCCGCCTTGCCGCCGAGCGACTTTTTATAGGCATCATAGGCGATGGTCAGGCCGGCGAGGTCGCCGATATTCTCGCCCAGCGTGAAGGTGCCGTCCAGCTTTTCGCCCGGAAGCACTTCATAGGCGTCATATTGCGCGACCAGCGCCTTGCCCGCTGCCTCGAACGCCGCGACGTCGGCCGGAGTCCACCAGTCGGCGAGCTTGCCCGTCTCGTCATATTTCGCGCCCTGATCGTCGAAATGATGGCTGATTTCGTGGCCGATCACCGCGCCGATGCCTCCATAGTTGATCGCACCGTCAGCGTGGGGGTCGAAGAAGGGCGGCTGGAGGATCGCGGCGGGAAAGACAATCTCGTTCATCCCGAAATTGGCATAGGCGTTGACCGTCATCGGGGTCATCCCCCACTCCCAGCGGCGGATCGGGCCGCCGAGGCGGCTGATATTGTCGTCGTGCGCGAACTGGTTCGAGCGGAGCGCGTTACCGAACAGGTCGCCGGTCTTGATTGCGAGCTTGCTATAATCTTTCCAACGATCGGGATAGCCGATTTTGGTGGTGAAATTGGCGAGCTTCTTCTTCGCCTTCACCTTTGTTTCGGGCTGCATCCACGTCAGATTGGTGATGCGTGTGTCGAGCGCGGCGAGCACATTCTTGACGAGCACGTCCATCGCCGCCTTGGTTTCGGGCGGGAAATATTTGGCGACATAATCCTTGCCGACGGCTTCACCCATATTGCCCGTGGTGAAGTCGACCGCGCGCTTCCAGCGCTCCTGCATCTGCGGCGTGCCGGACAGCGCGGTGCCGTAAAAGGAGAAAGCCTCCTGCGCGACCGCATCGGGCAGCACGTCCGAAAAGCCGTCGAGGCTACGCACGACCAGCATGTCGCGGATCACGCCGATCGGCGCATCGGCGAGCAGCTTCGCCTCGCCGGTGAAGGCGCTCGGCTGCGACACGAGGATCGAATCCTCATTGACTCCGATGCCGCGAATGAAGATCGCCCAGTCAAAACCGGGCGCGGCCTGCGCCAGCTCGGCGATCGTCATCTTGTTATAGACCTTGGTCGCGTCGCTGCTGTCGTTCTTGTCCCAATGGACGGTCGCGACCCGCTTTTCGAAGTCGTAGATCGCCTTGGCGCGCGCCGCGGCATCCTCTTCGCCGGCGAGGCTCAGGACATTTTCGAGATGCTTCAGATAGGCAGCCTGCAGCTTGGTGTTCCGCTCATTCTCCTTCAGGTAGAAGTCGCGGTCGGGCATGCCGATGCCGCCCTGAAACATCGTATAGATGTAAACCTCGGGATTCTTGTCGTCCTGTCCAACATAGCCACCGAAGAAATGCTGCACGCCGCTGCGGTCGGCTTCGGCGAGGAGCTTGGCGAGGCCAGCCTTGTCGACAGCGCGGATTTTGTTCAGCCAGGGCTGGATCGGCGCGAGGCCCTTTGCCTCGACCGCCGGCGCGTCGAGATAGGAGGCATAGGCGCGCCCGATCATGCTGTTCGGGTCGGCCTTCGCCGCTTCGAGGATTTCCTGCGTGCGCTTCTGCGAAAGGTCGGCGAGAGCGGTGAACATGCCGTAGTTCGACTTGTCGGCCGGGATCTGCGTGTTCTTGGCCCAGGTGCCGTTGGCATAGGCATAGAAATCGTCGCCCGGCTGGACGCTCTTGTCCATGCCCGAAAGATCGAAGCCGAAGTCGCCGATTTCGGGCTTGGCGGCGGGCGCAGGCTGTTCCTGCGCGGTAGCCGGGACGGCGGCGAGCATCAGCGCACCAAGCGCGGCGGTCGCCAGCAGCGGCGAAGTGAGTTTCAAGTGAATCATGATATTCCCCGATTATCGATTTGAAGCGACGATCCGCGCCATCGAAAAGCGCCGCGGACCAGCGATGCGACAGCTATAGGCCCGGCTTTTGGGGCGGTTCAACCGGCGGCCGTGTCGCTCGTCGATGCCTCAAGTCGTTGGTCGCGTGCGCGCGCCAGCTTGCGCCGCCAGCGGAGGCGAATCCAATTGTCCCAGAACAGCGTCGCAAGCACATAGCCCACCGCCGCCGAGACGACCGAGATCACGAACAGCCCCGCAAGCATCGCGGGCGCCGCATCCGAAAACACCCAGCGCACCCATTCGCCCGCCGACGCGCCATGCTCGATCATCGCCGAAAAGGTCGCGCTGTTGGCGTGGAGTCCGAAGAGCCAGTCGCCGAGCCACACCGAGGCAAGGATGATGAAGGGCGTCGTCACCGGGTTCGAGAGGAAAGTCATCGCCGCGCCGATCGGAATGTTCGCGCGGAAGGGCAGCGCGAGCAGCGCGACGCCCAATATCTGCACGCCGGGGATCAGGAAGAAAATGCCGACGAACAGCCCGAGCGCGGTTCCGCGCGGCACCGAGGTGCGCGTAAAGCGCCACAAATGGCTATGCGCGACCCGGTGGGCAAAAGGCTTGATGAAGCGGCTTTCGAGCAGCTCCTCGCGCGTCGGCGAGTTGCGGCGGATCCAGTTCATCACCGCCGCCTTATCCTTGGGTTTGCCGCCGCTCATCCGCGGTCCTTCATCAGCCGCTGCTTGTCGCGCTTCCAGTCGCGTTCCTTGATCGACTCGCGCTTGTCGTGCGCCTTCTTGCCCTTGGCGAGCGCGAGCTCGACCTTCGCGCGGCCGCGACTGTTGAAATAAACGCTCAGCGGGACGAGCGTCATGCCCTGACGCATCACGCCGGCGTGCAGCTTGTTGATCTCGCGCCAGTTGAGCAGCAGCTTGCGCGGGCGCTTCGGCTCGTGGTTGAAGCGGTTGCCGTGGCTGAATTCGGGGATGTTGGCGTTGATCAGCCACACCTCGCCGCCGGTCACCTCGGCATAGCTTTCGGCAATCGTGCCTTCGCCGAAACGGAGCGACTTCACTTCGGTGCCCTGCAGCGCGATGCCGGCCTCGAACACCTGCTCGATGGCATAGTCGAAGCGCGCGCGCCGGTTCTCGGCGACGACTTTCTTCTTGTCGAATTCGGCGGCGGACTGCGGACGGGCCATGACGAAAGCTTAAATCACTCCTGCCGCGGACAATGCGGCGTCGACGGCGGCGCGCGATGCGCCGCACGCCGGGATGATAGGTAGGCGTACTTCGGGCGAAAACCAGTCATGGAGCCGCGACAGCGCATATTTGACCGGCCCGGGCGAGGTGTCGGAGAACATCGCCTTGTGGAGATCGAACAGCCGGTCGTGCAGCGTCAGCGCGCGCTCCCAGTCCCCGGCGGCGCAGGCGGCAGCGAAATCGGCGCAGAGGCGCGGGGCGACATTGGCGGTGACCGAGATGCAGCCCACGCCGCCCATGACCGCGTGCGGGAGCCAGAGATCATCGTTGCCCGAAAGCTGGCAGAAGTCGGCTCCGGCGCCCGCGCGGTGCACCGTCACGCGCGCGAGGTCGCCGCTCGCGTCCTTGATCGCGACGACGCTCTCGATTTCGGCGAGCTTGCACATCGTCTCGGCGCTGATGTCGGCGACGGTACGGCCGGGGACGTTGTAGACGACGATCGGCAGGTCGCTCGCATCGGCGAGCGCCCGGAAATGCGCGATCATCCCCTCCTGGCTCGGCCGGTTGTAATAGGGCGCCACGACGAGCGCAGCGGTCGCGCCGGCGGCCTGCGCGTGGCGCATGTGGCGGATCGCGGTCGCGGTGTCGTTCGACCCGCAGCCGGCGATCACGGGCACGCGCCCCGCCGCGGCCTGAATGCAGGTGTCGATGACCTGATAATGTTCGTCGAAGCCGAGCGTCGGGCTCTCGCCGGTCGTTCCGCACGGGACCAGCGCGCTGGTGCCCTCTTTGATCTGCCAGTCCACGAGGCGCGCGAAGGCGGGCGCGTCGAACGCCCCATCGCGGAATGGCGTCACCAAGGCGGGAATCGAACCCGAAAACATGCTCCGCTCCTTTACAACTACCCGCTGCGACCGGTAGAATCCGGCCAGCGCGCCGCTATTGGACGTCTATTCAGCGCCCCGCAAGGAGTTTGGCATTAGCATGGCCGGTATGATCTCGCTGTCCCGTATCTCCCGCCTCGCGCTCGCCGCGTCTCTTCTCGTCCCCACCGTCGCTCATGCGAGCGAACTTACCCCCGAACAAATGGCCTGGTATCGCGCCCAGATGGGGCTCGCGTCGGTATCGGGGCCGCCGCCGTCGCCCAATTCGGTCGGCGACGCGGTGATGGAATGGCGCCGCCTGACAGCGAACACCGGTGCGTCGTTCGACCAGCTTTCGCGCTTTCTGATGGCGAACCGCGGCTGGCCCGATGCCGAAAAACTGCGCACGCGCGCAGAGAAAGCGATCTCGCTCGACAGCTATGATCCGCAGCGCACCCTCGCCTATTTCCAGTCCTATCCGCCGCAGACCGCGAGCGGGCAGCTTCGCTACGCGCTCGCGCTCAACGCGGCGGGCCGGCGCGAGGACGCCAATGCCGCGGTCCGCCGCGCGTGGACGAGCGGGCCGCTCGACGATTATGAAACGAGCCGCGCGCTTAGCATGTTCCCCGGCGCGATCACCCCCGCCGACCATGATGTGCGCATGGACAAGCTGCTGTGGCTCGGCGCGACCGCGGCGGCGAGCCGCCAGCTCGCCTACACCTCGCCCGCCCAGCGCAGCATCTTCGCGGCGCGGCTCGCGATGCGCAGCGGCGCGGTCGACGCGGCCTTTCAGGCGGCGGCGGTCGAAAGCGCGAACCCGTCGCTGACGCGCACCGACCCGGGCTATATCACCGCCAAGGCGACCTGGCTGCGCGCGTCGGGCCGCGCCGGCGAAGCGCGCGCGCTGCTCGCCGCGCCGCGGTCGCTGGCCAAACCCCCGACCGACGCCGAGGAATGGCTGGAAACCTTGCTCACCAACGCGCGGCTTGCCGATTCGGGCGGCGACAAGCTGACCGCTTATAATATCGCGCGGCAGCTCGACGACGCGCTGCCGCCCGGCACTGTCGTTCGCGAAACCCCGCTCGGCGTGCGCGACGATTATACGTCGCTCGCATGGCTCGCCGGACAGCTCGCGCTGAACGACTTGCGCCGCCCGGCCGAGGCGGCGCGGCATTTTCGCGCCTATGGCGAAGCCGCGCGCTCGGCGCAGACGCGTACCAAGGGCTTTTACTGGGCGGGCCGCGCGGCACTGGCAGCGGGCGACCGCACCAGCGCGAACGCGCATTTCACCGATGCGGCGCAGCATTACGACCAATTCTACGGCCAGCTCTCGCTCGAGCGGCTGAACCGCCCGCAGCCCAAACCGACGCCGGATCCGACGATCGCGGTCAGCAGCGCCGAACGCCGCGCGTTCGAGGACGACCGGCTGGTGCGCGCCGCGCGCGCGCTCGGCGAGATCGGCGCATGGCGCGAACAGTCGGCGTTCCTGCGCGCGCTCGCGCAACAGGCGAGTTCGCCCGCCGACCATGTGCTCGCCGGGCAGCTTGCCAAGCAGATCGGGCGCCCCGACCTCGGCGTGATGATCGGCCGCAGCGCGCAGGCGAACAGCCTCGACGCGGTCGAGGTGTCGGGCTTCCCGACGGTGCGCGTGCCGTCGGGCCACGAAAGCAACTGGACCTTCATCCACGCGATCACGCGGCAGGAAAGCCAGTTCGACCGCGCCGCGATCAGCCATGCCGGCGCACGCGGCATGATGCAGCTGATGCCCAGCACCGCGCGCGAAGTCGCGGGCAAGCTGGGGATGAGCTATGACGCGGGGTCGCTGACCAGCGACACCAATTACAATATGACCTTGGGGTCGACCTATTTCCAGCAGATGCTGCGCTATTTCGGCGGCAGCTATCCGCTCGCGGTCGCGGCCTATAACGCCGGCCCCGGCAATGTGAACAAATGGCTGCGCGCCAATGGCGATCCGCGCACCGGATCGATCGAAATGCTCGACTGGATCGAGGCGATCCCGATCTTCGAGACGAAGAATTATGTGCAGCGCGTGCTCGAAAATGCGGTGGTCTATGACACACTGCGCGACGGCGGCACGGCGCGGACGAAGGCCCCGCTGAGCTTCTACCTCGGCAAGCGCACGCCGGGGTAAGAACCGGATGGCGGGGGACAAGACCAACATCATCAGCCCGGCGGGCTATGCCGCGCTGCGGGCTGAATATGACACGCTGCTGGGCGACGAGCGGCCCAAGCTGGTCGAGGTGATCAGCTGGGCTGCGGGCAACGGCGACCGCAGCGAGAATGGCGACTATATCTATGGGCGCAAGCGGCTGCGCGAGATCGACCGGCGCCTGGGCTTTCTTGCCCGGCGCATGAAGGCGGCGCGCGTCGTCGACCCCGCCGACCAACCCGACAAGAGCCGCATCTGGTTTGGCGCGACGGTCGAGCTTGCCGACGACGACGATGCGCGGCGCGTCGTCACATTGGTGGGCGATGACGAGGCCGAAGCTGGCGAAGGCCGGATCGGCTGGAACAGCCCGCTCGCCCGCGCGTTGCGCGGCGCGGCGGTGGGCGATCTGCGCACCGTGCAGCTTCCCGCCGGGCCGAAGGAATGGGAAGTGATGGCGGTCGGCTATCCGGTGAATTGAACTACCTTCACCGCGTTTGCCGAAACTTGTCCATAGGAAACCCTGCTCCCCTTGCCCCCAACGGACCGACCGTTCTGGCCGGAAGCTGACTTATCCCTTATCGTCACCCCGGACGTGATCCGGGGTCCATTCACCCAACCTCTGGAAAAATGGATCCCGGATCACGTCCGGGATGACGAAGCAAGCAAGTGTCCGCGCTCCACCCAAAGCCGGAGGGCACCCCGTACCGGAGAGTCGATCGCCTACGCGATCACGGCTGCAGCAGCGCGGGAATGATCCACACGGCCGACAGGACGACAATCACCGCGATGAGCGAAATCGCCAGTACATAGCGGACATTATGTCCCTTTACCCCGCTGCTTGCCTCGGTTTCCGTCACTTCGACATGGTCATCGACGACTTTCATGGTTCGTCTCCCTTTCTGGTTCCTTCAGAACGCGGCCCGTGCGCGGGCGTTCCCGCACGCGGGGCCGGGAGAGAGTTGCCAGAGGGTCTGTAAGCCGGGTTCTGTCCACCCCCTGCGGGGATAGGCGATCATTCCTCTAGGCGGACGGTTACCCGAACGCTCGAGCAGTCAACCCGGACGGCGGGGCCGGAACCGACCCTGGATAAATCCGTGCCATCCCTATTCGACCTTGCTCCCGGTGGGGTTTGCCGTGCCGCGTCCGTTACCGTCCGCGCGGTGCGCTCTTACCGCACCCTTTCACCTTTCGCCGGGCCGAAGCCTTTGGCGGTCTGCTCTCTGTGGCACTTTCCCTGAACCGGCCCTTCGGACCGGCCCGCCGGACGTTATCCGGCACCGTGGTTTCCGTGGAGCCCGGACTTTCCTCCCCCGCTTGCGCGGCGGCGATCGCCCGACCCTCTGGCGCTGGTGATTATAAGTCTTTCGTCCAGGTTTGACCAGTCAATTGCCTTCGGGCTGCGGCAACAGCAGCGCGAGGAGGATCGCGCGGCATTCGCCGTCGATCGTGCCGTCGATCAGTTCGGGGCGAAAGCGGCGCTGGAACGCCACCGTCGCCGCGAAGCCGTCGGTCACGTCATAGCCGAAGCGTTCGAGCGCGAGCAGGAAACCCGCGTCGGTCCACAAGGGATCGGTGAGCTTCTTTGTCGGGCGCGGCAGCGCGAGGCGGCGGCGCGCGAGTTCCTCCCAAGGGAAAAGCTCGCCCGGGTCCTGCTTGCGCGTCGGCGCAATATCCGAATGGCCAACAACATTGCCGCGGGTGATCGCGTGGCGGTCCTTGATCATGTGGACGAGGCGGACGACCGAAGCGACTTGCGGGTCGGGAAAGGGCACATAGCCCCATTCGTGCCCCGGATTGACGATCTCGATCCCGACGCTCGCCGAATTGATGTCGCTGACCCCGCGCCAGTGCGATTTGCCGGCGTGCCAGGCGCGCTTGTCCTCGGGCACCATATGGGTGATCTGGCCGTCTTCGCTGACGACATAGTGCGCGGACACCTTCGCCTCGGGATTGGCAAGCCAATCAATGGCTTCGGCGCCGGTCTTCATGCCGGTATAGTGGAGAATGATCATCGAAATGGGCAGCGAACGCTCGTCGAAATTGGGAGACCAGCGTTCGATAAAATCGCTCATGCGCTTTGCGGGCCCGTCCTGTTCTTGCCAATCCGTCGATTGCGCCAGCGGGGCGCAAAAAGCAAGGTCAGGCGGCGATCGAGCGCGAATCGGGCCGGCGGACCTGCTGATCGGCGGGCTCGTAGAGGCCGCGCAGGCGCGGGCTTGCGACGAACTGGTCGGTCTGGCCGAGCACCGTTTCGCCGGCGCCGAGGACGAGGAAGCTCTGCGGCGCCGCCATCGCGCGCAGCCGCGCGAAGGCTTTCTGGCGCATCGGTGCCGAAAAATAGAGTAGCAGGTTGCGGCAGAAAATGAGGTCGGCCGGACTCGCCAGCGGCGGCCGGTCGGTGAGCATATTCTGCACCGAAAAGTCGATCCGGCGCCGAAGGTCGGCCTTGGCGAGCCAGCCGCCCTCGGTCTGGTCGAACCAGCGCACCATCCGCTGGACGGGCAGCCCGCGCTGAATCTCGAACTGGGTATAGAGGCCGACGCGCGCGCGGCCGATCGCATGATGGCTGACGTCGGTGCCGACGATGTCGACCTGCCACCCGGCCCATTTCGCGCCCTGTTCGGCGATCAGCATCGCCATCGAATAGGCTTCCTGCCCCGTCGACACCCCGCAATGCCAGATCGTCAGCCGGCGGCGTAGCTTGTTGATCTCGCGAATCTGTTCGAGCGCTGTCGCAGTTATATCGTCGAAAACGCTGTATTCGCGATAGAAATAGGTCTCGTTGTTGAGCATGGCGTCGACGGTGTCGTCGAGCAGCGCCCGGCTGGTCGAGGTGACGAGCGCGGCGACCAGTGCGTCGAGATCGGCGATGCCATGCCGCTGCATCACGGGCTTGAGCGACATTTCGATCCGCCAGATGCGGTTTGGCGAAAGCGTCTGGCCCGTGCGTGATTCGAGCACCCCCATCAGGACGCGATAGGCCGATTCACTCGCGCTGCCCCCCATCATGACTTGCTCCTTCCGGACAGGAAGCTGCCGAGCATCAGCGCGATCGCGTCGGGGTTGAGCGTTGCCGCGGCGATGCCCGACTTCGCCACCGCGCCCGGCATGCCCCAGATCACGCAGCTTTCGGGCGCCTGCGCGAAGATCGTTCCGCCCGCATCCTTCAACCGCCCCGCGCCGAGCGCGCCGTCGCGGCCCATACCGCTCAAGATCACGGCGATACCGCCCTTGCCATAGATTTCGGCGACCGAATCAAGCATCGGGTCAGCGGACGGGCAGCAACCATTGTCGACGGGGCGGTGATCGAGCGCGATTTCGCGGCGGCGGCCGCTCTCGACGACGATCAGATGCGCGTCGCCGGGCGCGAGATAGATAGAGTTCGGCTCGATCGCCATCCCCGCTTCCGCGACGCGCACCCGGCGTGCCGTCATCGTTCCGATCTGCTTGGCATAAAATTCCATGAACGCGTCGGGCAGATGCTGGGTCAGCAGGATCGGCGCGCTGATCCGCGGATCGAGGTGCGCGAGGAAATTGGTGAAGGCGGGAATGCCGCCGGTCGACGCAGCGACCGCGATGCACTCGATCGGCTGGTCGGTATCGATCGCGAGCGCGACGGGCGCCGGCGCTTGGCGTTCGGCGACCGGCACCGGCGCCGGATGATCCTGCCGGTGGCCGAGCGTCATGATCCGTTCGGTCAGCACCTCGGCGAAGCGTCCCGAAAAGCTGCCGCGCCCGGGTTTGGCGAGCGTGTCGCTGGCCCCGAGCGCGAGCGCCTCGATCGCTGCCGGGCCACCCTCGACGCAGTTCGACGAGAGGATGAGCACGCGGGCCTTTTCGGCGCGTTCCAATATATGCGGCAGCGCGTCGATGCCGTTCATTCCCGGCATTTCGACGTCAAGCACGACGACATCGACGGGCTCGCGCGAGAGATAGTCGAGCGCGTCATGCGCCGAGGCGACCGAAGCGCAAATCTTGAGCCCCGCCCGCTGATCGACGATCCGTTCGAGGATGCTGCGGACGACAAGGCTGTCGTCGACAAGCATCACGCGCACGGTGCGCGCCGTGGGCTCGGCATCCGGTATCAGGGGTTGCGGCTGGGCCACGAAAAAACCTCAAGCGATGCCGACGAGCTGCAATTTTCCTTCCAGCGTTTCGCGGTCGAACGGCTTCATCACATATTCGTCGGCGCCCGCCTCGATCGCGGCGCGGATATGGTCGATGCTGTTTTCGGTGGTGCAGAAGACGACGCGCGGCCGCTCGTGATGCCCATAATCGAGATCGTTGAACGCGCCGAGAAACTCCATGCCGCTCATCACCGGCATGTTCCAGTCGAGCAGGATCACATCGGGCCGATTGGCGCGGCAGAAGGTCAGCGCCTCTTGCCCGTCGGCCGCCTCCTCGACTGCAAAGGACATGCTTTCAAGGATATGGCGCGCGACCTTGCGAATGACTTTGCTGTCATCGACGACCAGACAAGATTTCGACATTCAATTAACTCCGACCCCCGGGAATTTGGGATGTTTACCGCCAACGCGTGTGCAGCCCGTTAATAAACGGCCAGATTCATGCGGCAATTAAGGTGGGCAGCGAGATAAAGTTGGATGGGTCGACGACGAGCAGCGACGCGCCGTCATATTCGATCACAGCGTCGGCGACGCGCGCCCAGCCGGGAAGCAGCTTGCCGGTGATGCGCGTCTCGGGCGCCTCGATAAAACAGACATCCTCGATTTCGTCGGCGAGCAGCGCATAGCCATGCTCCGCGACTTCGACGACGATCACCCGCTGCCCCGGCGCCACGGGCACCGCGGCAAGGCCGATGACGACATGTGGATCGATGAGCGTGAAGACGCGGCTGCGCAACGCAAAAAGGCCCGCGACATGCGGCGGCGCTCCGGGCACCTCGACCGGGATGCCGACGGCGACGACCGAATGGATCGCACGACTGCGGAGCGCCACGCGCGTGTCGGCGATGCGCGCGACGAGATAGAGTTTTTCCATCATTGACCTGCTCCCCCCACGCTGCGGCGCATCGCGTCGAGCAGCGCCTGGCGGTCGTAACGATAGACGCTTTCGTCCTCCGGCCCCGTCGCGGCGATCGACGTGCGCAGGCGGATCACCGGCACATCGCACTCGATATGCGGGCAGATTTCCCCGTCTCGGGTCAGGCAGAGGAGGACGTCCACCGCCTCGTCGGACGGATCGCCGTCCGCGATTACCCGGTAACCGGCGCTGCGCAGGATCGGGGCGAGGAAATTGTCGCCCCAGCCGTCGCGATCGTCGGCAAGACGGCAGACCGGCTGGCGCGGCGTCGGGACGGCGGCAGCGCGTTCGGCATATTGCTCCATCAACCAGAAGGGATCGACGAGTTCGACCGGCTCGCCGCCGACGAGCACGACGCCGGCGATCAGCCCAGGCGCCGCCGACGGCTGCACCGCGTCGGGCAGCCGGACGATGTCGATCACCTCAGCAATCGGGTAACAGAGCACCGCCCGACCGTCGTAGAGGCGGAGAAGTTTCAGCGTTCCTTCACTCTCGGGCAGCGCCGCAGCATGCACCGCGAAGATTTCGTCGCCTATCTGGGCCTGTATCCGCCCCGCGCTTTCGAACAAGGCCGACACCGGCACTTCCTCGACCCGTTCGATCACCGACAGGCGAATGCCGCGAATGCGGGCGTTTGTGTCACGGAAAAGCAGAAGCTGCGCGGCATTGCGCGCCGCGACGGCCTCGGCTTCGGCTTCGGCGGCGCGGTCGTGCCTGCGCCCCGCTTCGTTCGCATCGACGGCGGCAGCGGCCAGCAGACCCTGAACGTCGAGCAGCAGCACCGGGCGACCATTATCGGGGAGCGTCGTTCCGGCATAAAGCCCCGTCGCCATGATCATCGGCGCGGCGGGCTTGATCACCAGTTCCTCATGATCGTGGATCGCGGCGACGCTGAGCGCATAGCTTTGCCCCTGCCCCGGCCGGACGATAACGAGCGCGCGATCATCGACGTCGTCGCCATCATGGCGCCCCCGGCCGAGTATGGTTTCGAGGCGGAGCAACGGATATTGCTCGCCGCGCACCGTCGCCAATTCGCCGCCGCCGACGCGGTCGATACGCACCGTATCGCCGCTTTCGAGCAGGATCTCGCGCACTGCGCCGCGTGGAATCGCGAAATATTGCCCCGCCGCGCGCACCATCAGGCCCGAGATGATCGTCAGCGTCATCGGCACACGAAGCAGGATCGTCAGTCCGCGGCCCTCGTCGTTACGCAGTTCAACAATGCCGCCAATCTTTTCGACATTCGCCTTGACGATATCCATGCCAACGCCGCGGCCAGAGATGGCGGTGACCTTCGCAGCGGTCGAGAATCCGGGTCGGAAGATCAGTTCGAGCTTTTCCTTCGGTTCCAGCCCACGCGCCTCGGTCGCGGTCACAAGACGCGCCGCGATGGCCTTTGCGGCGAGCGCATCGGGAGAGAGTCCGCGGCCGTCATCGCGGATTTCGATTTCGATCTGATTGCCCGACTGGCGCGCCGACACCGAAATGGTCGCCGTAATCTCCTTGCCCGCAGCGACGCGCTCCTCGAGCGGTTCGACGCCGTGGTCGATCGCGTTGCGGACAATGTGGATCAGCGGATCGCGGATATTCTCCATCATTTCGCGATCGAGTTCGACTTCGCCGCCGCTCGTCTGGAAGGCGATCTTCTTGCCCAATTCCTGCGCCAGATCGCGGACGATACGCGGCAGCGGCGCGAACAATTTGTCGATCCGCTGCATCCGCATCTGGCTGACCGACTGCCGCATTCCCGCGATCGAATCGGACAGGCGGTCGAACGAAGCGATCAGCGACAGGTCGGCTCCTGATTCGCGCAGCATCCGAGCGAATTCGTTGCGCGCGAGCACGATGTCGGTGACACCCGTCATCACGCTGTCGAGCAGCGGCAGCGGGACGCGGATCGATCGCCAGCCCTGCAGGTCGGCACCAAGATCGTCCTCCCGGCGCAACGGAACGCCCGCGATTTCGCGCGGGGCATCTTCGTCCGCCCCGCGTTCGGCGAGCGCGCCGATGACGTCGCGGTCGTCGCCCGCCGGTTCGGTTCCATCCTGTCCAAGCGCCGCGCACAGCT
Organism: Sphingopyxis sp. PAMC25046; assembly: GCF_004795895.1. Lineage (NCBI taxonomy): Bacteria > Pseudomonadati > Pseudomonadota > Alphaproteobacteria > Sphingomonadales > Sphingopyxidaceae > Sphingopyxis > Sphingopyxis sp. PAMC25046. The sequence goes on along the minus strand of NZ_CP039250.1, from coordinate 1,546,491 downwards.
CGTTCAGCCGGTCGAGGATGCCGAGCACGCCCGTGACGAGCGCAGCGTTCGCGGCGCGGTTGCCGCGGCGCACTTGATCGAGCGCGTCTTCGGCAGCGTGCGACAACGCCGTGACCCGCGGCAGAGCGAGGAAGCCCGAACTGCCCTTGATCGTATGCACAAAGCGGAAAATCGCGTCGAGTTGCGCGCGGTCGGCGGGATCCGCCTCCCACGCAACGATCGCCCCACCCGCTTCCGCCAGGATTTCTGCCGTTTCGGCCAAAAAGTCGTTCAGCAGATCGTCCATCGCCGTACCGGTGCGCCCCAAAAAACTGAGGGTTCACCATGGCCGACAATGGTTAAGGTTGGCTTTACTTGGCCTGCCCGGCGGCGGGAAAGCGAGACCGCAAATCATTGTTTCGCGCCCGCTTGGCGCGATCGGCGGGCAATGCGCGGAACCCTGCCCCCGGTCGCGCGTATTCGGGCACGAGCTGACCGGGAGGAATTTCATGCAATTGAAGATATTTGCGCTGACAGGTGCGGCGGCGCTGATGCTGGCTGCGTGCACGACGAAGGAAAAGCAGACGCAAGACGGCACGACGAACACCGCTACCGGCGGGGTCGTGCGCGAGGAGGCCAAAGCCGAAACGGAAACCCCGCCGGTTACGCCGATGCCCGCCGCAACGGTGATCCAGTCGCAGCCCGGCCCCGACGGTTCGCAGGTCGACCTGCTTTCGGTCAAGGTCACGGGCGATATCCTGACCGTCACTCTGCGTTGTTCGAGCGCCGAGCGATATAATCGCGAAACGATCCGCGTCGCCCAGGTCAGCGTGATCGACGATGCCACGTCGCAGCGCATTGGCGTGCTGAAGGACAATGAAGGTAATGCGATGGTGTCGAACCTCAGCCGCAGCGGCAGTCCGGATAACGACAACATGATGGTCGATTGCACCTCCAAGCCCGGCGTGATGTGGGCCAAATTTCCGGCGCCGCCGGCCACCAGCCCTACGGTTTCGATCAATCTTCCCGGGGTCGCGCCCTTCGACGGCATACCTGTCCAGCGATGAAGCGGGCGCTTCTGTCGATCGCCGCCGCCGCTTCGATCGGCGGCTGTTCGGCGAACGCCCCGGCCGATGCCGCCAAGGAGGGCGAAAGCCCGATGGCGACGCCGGCGCCCGCCGCTGACACCGCCCCACAGCCGACGCGCCCAGGCCTGAGCGCAAAAGTCAGCCCGCTCACGGGCGCGGTGAGCGGACTTCGGACGCGGGTCACCGACATGGGCACGGTCATCGACCTGCCTGCCGACGCGTTGTTCGAATATGACAAGGCCGTGCTGACCCCTGCGGCAGAGGTGGAACTGCGCAAAGCAACCGAGATGATCCGCCGCAGCCCGTCCGGAGCGATCCGGGTGATCGGACATACCGACAGCAAGGGCGATGAAGCCTACAACCAGAGGCTTTCCGAAGCGCGCGCGAACAGCGTCGCGGATTGGCTTCGCGAGCAGGTCGGCGTTCGCCAGCGCGAGTTCCTGGTGTCGGGTCGGGGCGAAACCGCGCCGGTCGCGCCCAACGAAAATGCCGCGGGCGGCGATGATCCCGCCGGGCGCGCAAAGAACCGGCGGGTCGAGCTGGTTGTACCGACAGCAGGTAACCGATCGTCAGCTCCCGCCGGGTAACGCCGTCGCGGGAGAAGGGCGTCAGCGCCCCCTGAGCACCGCGCCGACGAGCAGCGAGGTCGGCGTCTCGCGCGCCAACATCACGGTGCCATCGCTCTGCCGCGCGACCGCTTGCACCAGCACCGCGGGCGCGGTGCGCGAGGTCATGGCGGTCGCGCCCTCGCCTTCGGCGAGGATGCGTTCGACATCGGCATCGAGGAAAATCCGCTCGGCCTCTACGTGCAGCGCGATTTCGATGCCTTCCGCCTGCTTTTCGCAGCCGATATCGAGCCGGCCGCCGCGCACCAGCGCATCGACGAGCAGCAGCGCGAGGTTGAGGATGATCTTGACCGCCGGCTTGGGCAGCGGGTCGCTGCCGATCATCCAGTTAAGCTCGATCGCGCGGTCGCCGATGATGCCCTGGATTGCCGATTTGGCTTCGTCGGCCGGCACGAGCTCACCGAAGCCGCCTGCCGAGCCGAAGGCGAGGCGGAAGAATTTGAGCTTGTTCGCCGAGGTTCGCGCGCTCTGTTCGAGCAGTTCGATGCACCGCGCCCGCATTTCGGGCTCTTTTTCGTCGGCAAGCAGTTCGAGGCCGTTGGCGAAGGCGCCGACCGGGCTCAAGAGGTCGTGACACAGGCGCGAAGCCAGCATCGAGGCGAAATCGACGCGATCGTCGGACATGGATGAACAGGCTCCCCAGCGCAGTGGCCGGATATTTCCGGCGTGGATCGCTCCTAGGGCAGGGATAGGCGCGAGGGCAAGCTGGTTCCTGGTCCATTCACCTCACTCACCGTCATCAGGCGCGCGCCTCCGCCCCTTGAAAATCGGTGCCCCGGACCCATATCCCCAGCAATGTTGGGGGACGACGAGATACTTACCGTGACGCTTCAGGATGGCGCGGCCGGGTTGCGGCTCGACCGGGCGCTCGCCGAAGCGCTCCCATCCCTTTCGCGCGAGCGGTTGAAGACGCTGATCAAGGGTGGCCGCGTTACCGATGCGAGCGGCACGATCTTGTGGGACCCGTCGGCCAAAGCCGCTGCGCCCGCGATGATCGAGGTTCGCCTGCCCGCCGCGGCGCCCGCGCATAACGTCGCGCAGGACATGGACCTTGTCATCGCGTTCGAGGACGAGCATCTGATCGTCGTCGACAAGCCCGCGGGAATGGTCGTTCATCCCGCCGCGGGCAATCTCGACGGCACGATGGTCAACGCATTGCTCCACCATTGCGCGGGACAATTGTCGGGGATCGGCGGCGTCGCGCGCCCCGGGATCGTCCACCGCATCGACAAGGACACAAGCGGGCTGATCGTCGCCGCCAAGCACGACAAGGCGCATGAGGGACTCGCGAAGCAGTTCGCCGCGCACAGCATCGACCGCCGCTACCTCGCGCTCGCGACCGGGCGCCCGATGCCCGCGAACGGCACCGTCGACGCCGCGCTCGGCCGGTCGAGCACCAACCGCAAGAAAATGGCGGTGGTCGCCGAAGGACGCGGCAAGCGTGCGGTCACCCATTACCGGACGGTCGAGCCGCTGAAGAACGCGACGCTTGTCGAATGCCGGCTCGAAACCGGGCGCACCCATCAGGTGCGCGTCCATATGGCGCATATCGGCCACCCGCTGGTCGGCGATCCGGTCTATGGCCGGACCAAAAAGCCGCTGTCGGAAGTGCTGAAAGCGCGGCATTTCGCGCGGCAGGCATTGCACGCGGCCCATTTGGGCTTTATTCATCCGGTGACCGGTAACAGGATCGCGCTCGACAGCGAACTCCCAGCGGATATGCGGGAACTGATCGATGAATTGCGCGTTTAGGTTTCGAATGAAAATCTATTTTGACCGTGGATGTCAACCGCGGCATATCTCTCCTCTGGAATTTTAGGGAAGACGCTATGGCTAACAAAAGCAATGTTCCGGCAGTGGTGCCCGCGCTCGGCGGTGAGGCGAGCCTGAACCGCTATCTGGCCGAAATCCGCAAATTTCCGCTTCTGACGCCCGAGCAGGAATATATGCTCGCCAAGCGATTTCAGGAGCATGAAGACAGCGAGGCGGCGGCGCAGCTCGTTACCTCGCATCTCCGCCTCGTCGCGAAGATCGCGATGGGGTATCGCGGCTATGGCCTGCCCGTCAGCGAGCTGATCAGCGAAGGCAATATCGGCCTGATGCAGGGTGTGAAGAAGTTCGACCCCGAACGCGGCTTCCGCCTCGCGACCTATGCGATGTGGTGGATTCGCGCTTCGATCCAGGAATTCATCCTCCGCTCGTGGAGCCTCGTCAAGATGGGCACGACCGCGGCGCAGAAGAAGCTGTTCTTCAACCTCCGCCGGATGAAGAACAACCTCGAGGCGTTTGAGGACGGCGACCTGTCGCCCGAACATGTCGCGAAGATCGCGACCGATCTTGGCGTGACCGAGGACGAGGTCGTCAGCATGAACCGCCGCATGGCAATGGGGGGCGACACCTCGCTCAACGTGCCCATGGGTGAGGATGGCGACAGCCAGTGGCAGGATCTGCTGGGCGACGAAGGCCCGCTGCAGGACGAACGCGTCGCCGAAGCGCAGGAGCGCGACGTGCGGCATGCGCTGCTCAACGAGGCGCTCGAAACGCTCAACGAACGCGAACGCCACATTCTGACCGAGCGCCGCCTGACCGACGACCCCAAGACGCTCGAGGATCTGAGCCAGGTCTATGACGTCAGCCGCGAGCGCGTCCGCCAGATCGAGGTCCGCGCGTTTGAAAAGCTGCAAAAGGCGATGCTCAAGCTCGCCGGCGACCGGCGCCTCGTCTCGGCCTGACCGGTTTCGCGGTATCCCGCGCCGGGATTTGACTAGCGGGCGCAAAAGGATCAGCCTCCCCCCTTCGGACCGACCGAAGGGAAATATGTCATGTGGAAATGGATCCGGATTCCCAAGGGCATCGCGCTGGTGGCCTTCCTGTTGCCATGGATGACCATCAGCTGTTCCGAACAGAAACTCGTCGAGGCGAGCGGCTTTGGCCTCGCCTTCGGCCGGGTCACCGCGATGGGCCGAGCGGCGCAGGCGAGCGACGGTGCCGCGCTCAATCTCTGGTTGATCCTCGCGCTACTTGCGATCGCCGGCGGGCTGGCACTGCTGTTCCTAAAAGGCCGCGAAGCAGCGAAATTCGTCCTCGGCACGGCGGTTGCAGCAATCGCGCTGATCTTCATCGGAACATATCGCTACAGCAAGGATGCGATCCTCGCCGAAGCCGCGAAGAACGGCCAGAACAGCGGAATGGACCAAGCGGCGCTGGCGATGATCCAGGTTCATTGGGAAATTGGATACTGGCTCGCTTTGCTGTCGTTGATCGCCGCTGCCGCGATGGCGTGGCTAGTGATGAGCGGCAAGGACGACGAAGCCGAAGCGAAGATGCGATCGATCGCAGCGGCGACCGGCGAAAAGGCAAAGGTGGCGGCGGAGGACGCGGGCGAAGTGGTGGACGATAGCGGCGGCGGCAAAGAGACCGAACCGCCAAGGCCGTGAGCGCGGTTCGCAACGGCAATCAATCACTTGCCGGAAGCGGGCAAGCAGCTATGAAAATTGCATGACGACCACAAAGAAGCAAAAGAAGCGCCGCAAGTTGCCCTGGTACCTGCGGCCCTTCAAATGGCTGCTCTGGTTTGTCGCGTTTTCGGTCCTGTGGGTGCTGATCTACGCCATCGCGCCGCCGCCTGTAACGCTGACGATGCTGCTCGACAGCAACGGCATCACCAAGGATTGGGAAAGCCTGTCGAACATCGACCGCAACATGGTGCGCGCGGTGATCGCGGCCGAGGACGGCAAATTCTGCAGCCATAACGGCTTCGACCGCGACGCGATCGAAGAGGCGATCGAGCGCAACGCCAAAGGGAAGAAACTGCGCGGCGGATCGACGGTCAGCCAGCAGACCGCAAAGAATGTCTTCCTGTGGCAGGGCAGCGGCTGGACGCGCTATGTCCGCAAGGTGCCCGAAGTGTGGTTCACCTTCCTGATCGAGACGATCTGGGGCAAAAGACGGATCATGGAGGTTTACCTCAACGTCGCCGAGACGGGCATCGGCACCTATGGCGTCGAGGCGGGCGCGCAGCGTTATTTCAAGCATGGCGCGGCCAAGCTGACCCCACGCGAGGCGGCCCGCATCGCCGCGATCCTGCCTCTGCCCAAGAAGCGCGAGGCGATCAGCCCGTCGGGATTCACGCGGCGTTACGGCAACACGATTACCGCGCGCATCGGCGTGGTGCGGCGCGATGGGCTGGATGCGTGCGTTTATAAATAGCGGCGGCTTTGCGATCGCTCAGGCCGGCTTCCAGCTTTTCCGCTCTTCGGCCTGTTTGAGCACCTCGAACGCCGCCTGCCCCGCAGCGAAGCGCTTTGCGGCCTCGGCGTCACCCGGCTTGACGTCGGGGTGGCATTCCTTGGCGAGATTGCGCCATGCCTTTTTCGTCGCCTCGAAATCGGCATCGGGCTCGAGGTCGAGGATTTCGAGCGCGCGCATTTCGTCAGCACTGCGGCTATCGTCGCCCGATCCGCCCCAAGCATAATGCTGCGCTCGCGCATAGCTGCGCGCACCCTGCGCTTCCTCGGCGGCGCGCGCGGCGGCGTCCTCGGCCGACAGACCGGCGAAATAGTCCCAACCGCGATTATATTCGGCAGCGTGGGTTTCGCAGAAATACCAGCGTTCGGGGCTGTTCGGCGACTTGGGCGCGGGGCAGTTGCCGGGGTTGGTGCAGCCGTGACGATCGCACAGGCGCACCTTCTGCGTCTCGCGCGACGAGCCATAGGGGCGCCAGCGGGGAAAACCCCAGTCGTCGGATCTCTTGGCGCGGCTCATACTGCCCCATGTAGCGGCAGAGGCCCTGAATTGCTAGCCGAGGGGGCCGAAAAACCTAGTCTTTGGGCTTGTAGCCAAACGCCTTCGCCGCGAGTTTGACGACCGCCGGGTCGAGATCGGGCGGGGTCATCGGCACCGCCGCCTCGAGCGTTTCGACGATATGGGTCAGCGCCGCGATGCGCGCCGTCTTCTTGTGGTTGCCGTCGATCACCTTCCACGGCGCCCAGCGCGTGCTTGTCTGCGCAAACATTTCTTCGATCGCGACGAGATACTCCTTGCGTTTCGACCGGTTGCGATAATCCTCGGTTCCGGTCTTCCAGCGCTTCCACGGATCGTCGAGGCGCGCGGCGAAACGTTCATCCTGCTCTTCCTGCGTGATGTGGACGAACAGCTTGACGAGATTGGTCGCGCTGCCGGTCAGTTGCGCTTCGAACTCGTTGATCTCGTCGTAGCCCTTGCGCCATTCGGCCTCGCTCGCGAAGCCCTCGACACGCTCGACGAGGACGCGGCCGTACCAGCTGCGGTCGAAGATCGAAATTTCGCGATTGCCGGGCAGGCGTTTCCAGAAGCGCCAGAGAAAATGACGCGCCTTTTCCTCGTCGGTCGGTGCGCCGATCGGCCAGACCTCGAAAAAGCGCGGGTCGAGCGACGCCGTCAGCCGCTGGATGATTCCGCCCTTTCCCGCCGCGTCCCAGCCTTCGAACATGATGATGCTGCGCTGGCCGTGGATGATATGCGCGGCCTGGAGCCGTTCGAGCCGATCCTCGAGCTCCCCTAGATCATCGGTATAGTCGCCCTCATATCTGGCGCCGGTTTCATAATCGGAAAGGGCAATGCTCATTCACACACCCTAGCGCGCGTCGCCCTTCGCACCAAGGGGGCGATGCGCCGATGTCATTTTCTGGCACAGCGCGCGCCAATTTCGCTGCGCGTCCGTATCAGAGAAAATTGGCGAGCAGTGCGGCGACGCGCGCCGGATTCTCCATAGGAATGAAATGGCTATGCTCGGCCCATAACTCGTCACGCTCGGCGCGGATCGCCGGACCAAGGCCGGTCCAGGTCGGGCTCAACGAAAAGTCGAGTTCGCCGCCGCGCTCGCCGGTCGGCGCGCGGATCAGCGTCGATGGCACGGACAGATAGTGCAGCCATTCGTGCGGGCTGGTTCGCAGCGCATTCTGATAGACCGACGCTTCAAGCGCAGGCGGGCAGGCGAGTTCGAGCCCGTCGCCGACCGCGACGGGAAGCAGGCCATGCGTGCAATAGTCGGCGAGTACGCGCGCGTCCCAGTTCGCATAAGGCGGCCGGCCTGCAAAGCGCGCACGCATCTCTTCGGCGCTGGCCCACGCGTTGCGGCGGCGCGCCACCGGATGATCGGCAGGATCGGGAATCGGCTTGGCGCTCTCACCCTCGTAAAGGGCGGGGTCCATGATCACCGGATCGATCAAGACGAGATGGGCGAAGGCCGCCGGCCGCTGCGACGCGAGCCGGGTCAGCACATAGGCGCCCATGCTGTGGCCGCAGCCGACGAGCGGATGGCCGCCGAGGCCGTCGACCAGCGGGAGCAGCACATCGGCGGTCGCCGTCCAGCTGGCGAGGGTCGCGGGGCGATGGCTGCGCCCATGCCCGCGATGGTCGGGCGCCACGACATGCGTTCCAGCGGGCAAGGCAGCAACGACCTGGTCCCACAGGCGCGCGTGAAAACCGGTGGCGTGGAGCAGGAGCAGCGAGGGCCGGTCCGAACGGTCGCCCCACTCGAACCAGCAAATCTCGCCATCCGGCGTCCCCATCCGGAGTTCGCGCGGCTGCTCGCCCATGCCTTAGCTCTTCGGACCGTCGACGAGGCGAATGCTGAGTTCCTTGAGCTGCCTGTCGCTGACCGGCGCGGGCGCGCCCATCATCAGATCCTCGGCCTTCTGGTTCATCGGGAAGACGACCACTTCGCGGATGTTGGGCTCATCAGCGAGCAACATCACGATGCGGTCGACTCCCGGCGCCGAACCGCCGTGCGGCGGTGCGCCGAATTTGAAGGCATTGATCATGCCGCTGAAATTCGCATCGACATCGGCCTGACTGTAGCCCGCAATTTCGAACGCCTTGTACATAATGTCCGGACGGTGGTTCCGGATCGCGCCCGACGACAGCTCGACGCCGTTGCAGACGATGTCATATTGCCACGCGAGAATGTCGAGGGGATCCTTGGTTTCCAGCGCCTCGAGCTCGCCCTGCGGCATCGAGAAGGGGTTGTGGCTGAAATCGATCTTCCCCGTGTCCTCGTCGGCCTCGAACATCGGGAAGTCGACGATCCAGCACATTTCGAACTTGTTCGCATCGATGAGGTCAAGCTGTTCGGCGACACGGGTGCGCGCGAGACCGGCGAGCTTCACGGCGACGGCTTCCTTGCCCGCGGCGAAGAAGAGGCCGTCGTCGGGCCCGATGCCGAGCTCGGCGGCGAGCGCGTCCATCTTTTCCGGCCCGTGATTCTTGGCGATCGGGCCGCCCCATTCGCCGCCTTTGCGCGTCGCGTAGCCGAGTCCCGCGAAGCCTTCGCTCTGCGCCCAGCTGTTCATGTCGTCGAAGAATTTGCGGCTCTTCTCGGCGGTCGCCGGCGCCGGGACCGCGCGTACGACATCGCCCACGGCGACGATATCGGCGAAGCGGCCGAAGCCCGATCCGGCGAAGTGCGCCGAGACATCGGTGATGATCAGCGGGTTGCGCAGGTCCGGCTTGTCGTTGCCGTACTTCAGCATCGACTCACGGTACGGGATGCGCGGGAACGAGCCCGCCGGGGTCACCGATTTGCCGCCCGCGAACTCCTCGAACACGCCGGCGAGCACCGGCTCGATCGCGTTGAAGACGTCGTCTTGCGTGACGAAGCTCATCTCGAAGTCAAGCTGGTAGAATTCGCCCGGCGAGCGGTCGGCGCGCGCATCCTCGTCACGGAAGCAGGGCGCGATCTGGAAATAGCGGTCGAAGCCCGCGACCATCAGCAGCTGCTTGAACATCTGCGGCGCCTGCGGCAGCGCGTAGAATTTGCCGGGGTGAACGCGGCTCGGCACCAGATAGTCGCGCGCGCCCTCGGGCGACGAGGCGGTCAGGATCGGCGTCTGATATTCGGTGAATCCTTGCTCGACCATGCGGCGGCGCAGCGACGCGATGACGTTCGAGCGTAGCAGGATGTTCGCATGCAGCCGCTCGCGGCGCAGGTCGAGGAAACGGTATTTGAGGCGGATATCCTCGGGATACTCCTGCTCGCCCGCGACCGGCATCGGCAGTTCGATCGCCGCCGACTGGACGGCAACCTCGCGCGCGCGGACTTCGATCGCACCGGTGGGCAGGTTCGCGTTGGTCGTTTCGACAGAGCGCGCGACAACGTCGCCGGTGATCGTCACGACGCTTTCAACGCGCAGGCCGTCGAGCGTGGCGAAGGCCGCATCGCTGCTATCGGCGACGATCTGTGTCAGACCATAATGGTCGCGCAGGTCGACGAAGAGCAGCCCGCCATGGTCGCGCTTGCGATGCACCCAACCCGAGACGCGGACATTCTTTCCGACGTCCTCGGCGCGAAGCTGGCCACAATTATGGGTGCGATAGGCGTGCATTTTATAGTCTTTCGATGAATGGAGGAAATCAACTTTAACGTGATTTATGGCCGCGCCTAAGGCAGGTCGGCGCGTCATTTGTCAAGGGTCGAGGCGGTTTCAGCAGGTCAGGCCGAGACCATCGAGAACCTCGCTCCCGAACAGCGCGCGGTGGACCGGATCGGGCATCAAGCGGCCCTGCGCCGCACGCCAGCGACGAAAATCCTCGCCATAGTCGGCGGCGACGCGCGCCGCGTCGAGATGGCAGCTTTTCGCCCAGTGCCGCGTGAAGGCGATCCCTTCGGCATCGAGGCAGTCGACGACGCGCGCATAGGCATCGGCGGTGCGCTGGCTGCGCGGGCCGTCGAAATCGATCACGGCGTTGTGCGTAAAACGCGCCGGCGCAAGCAATCCCTGCGCGCGCTCCATGAAGCGCACGGTGACGACGGTCGAGCCGCCATGGCGTGCATAAACCGCACAGATCCGTTCGAAGGCCCGCGCAAGGTCGGCGCGGTCGATGGTGACCGAGGCGTTGAACAGGTCCGCCATGGGGCGGTGCGTGTCGAGCCCCTCGCCCCAGCTCCCATAGACGGCTGGATCGTTGACGTCGGGGCCGGCGGCATAGCCCAGTTTCATCGCGAATTGCAGCAACGCGCCGCGCGCCCATGGATAATCGTCGAGCAACTGCCCCAAAAGGCTGAGTGCGTCATAGCCCGCGCCGAGCTGGCCGGGTGTCGCCCGCGGATAGTCGTCGCGCCATGGTTCGCGGTAGAGGAAACGCAGCATCGCGGGCCGCTTGAACGGCTTATAGGGATTGAAGATCATCTGGACGAAGTCGGGATCGCGGTCGAGCGCGTAGGTCGCCGAGAAGCGCCGGAAATCGCCTGCGGCGAGCCAGTCGAGTGCGCCGGGGGCGACCTTGCGCAGATTCTGGATCGGCCGGACAAGGAATTTGGGCTCGCTATCGACAACGAGCGCAGTGATGACGCCGAGCGCCCCGACGGGAAGCTGGGCTGCGGCGAAGACATCGTCGTCACGCAGCGGATTTGATCCGGTCGCGAGGATGAACGCGTCGCTCATCACGCCACTCTCCGGCTCGATCCAGTGGATGCCTCCGGGCGTGACGATCTGAACCGCGCGTATATGATCCTGGATACCGCCGCGCGCGATCATCGAGCCGTGGGTGCCGGTGGCGCACGCACCCGCAAAGGTCTGGCCGTTGCCGGCGCCGCTGGTCCAGAGTGATCGGCCCTGCGCTTCGAGCTTGTCGGACACTTCGTCGACGAGGGCCCCTGCCTCGACGAGCATCAGCGCGGCGGCATCGATGCCGGGACGGACGTTGTCGGCATGGATGCGAAAGCAGCGGTTGAACCGGCGCGTATGGAGCAGCCAGCTTTGCGACGCGATATTGACGTTCGACGGCGACCAGCCCGCACCGAGCGGACGGACGCGGCGCTGCGTGGCGGCGGCTTCGGCGAGCCAGTCCCGCACCGCCTTCGCGGCGATCGCGATTTCGTCGCGTCCGCGCTCCGCGTCACCGCTGCGCAGCACGAAACGCGTCGCCGCCTCGCAGGTCCCGGTGCCGTGATAATTGGTCCAGCGGCCTTCGTCGCGGAGTTTGAGGATAGGCATCACGCCTCTCCCAGCGGCGCGACGCCGGCGTGCGCACGCCACGTCACTGTCACCGGGCGCAGAAAGCCGGCGGTCCCGATCGCGACGAGCATTTGGCGCCGCGTCGCAAATATGCGCACGTCGCACAGGCCATGATCGGATTCGGGTGTGATGAACGGCTGCGCGGCCTGGGCGGCGAATCCCCAGCCCTTCAGCGTCACGACCATCACCTCCTCATCGAGCGGCCGTGGATTGGCGATCGAGACGAAAATATCGGCCTGCCCCGCCGCATATTGCCCGAAAAGCAGTACAAAACCCAGCGCCGCCAGCGCCCAACCGAGCCATATCATGCCCCAAATCCCTTCGTTTTCCCCTTGGCCGGTGTGCCGGCTCCGCGACCCGAAGAGTGCGGGCAATTTTTCCTGCCCGTTCCTTTCAACTAGCTGTATAGGCGCGCTATGCAAGTCCATCCGTTGATCGAAACCAGCGCCGCGCTCGTCGAATTCTGCGACCTCATCCGGAACAGCGATTTCATCGCCGTCGATACCGAATTCATGCGCGAAAACACCTTCTGGCCAGAGCTTTGCCTGATCCAGGTTGCCGACCGCGACCATACCGCGGCGATCGATCCGATGGCGTCGGGCATCGATTTGAAACCCCTGCTCGACCTGCTCGTCGACAACGAGGATATGCTCAAGGTCTTTCACGCCGGCGGGCAGGATGTCGAAATCATCTTCAACCTGACCGGCAAGACGCCGCACCCGATCTTCGACACGCAGATCGGCCAGATGGCGCTGGGTCAGGCCGAGCAGGTCGGCTATTCAAACCTTGTGGAGGCGTGGATCGGCGTCCAGCTCGACAAGGGCGCGCGCTTTACGGACTGGAGCCGCCGCCCGCTCGACAAGCGCCAGATCGATTATGCGATCGGCGACGTCACGCACCTCGCCAAGATTTTCCCGATGATGCTCGACAAGCTGATCAAGACCGGTCGCGGCCACTGGCTCGATGAAGAAATGGAAAAGCTCGCCGACCCCGCCAATTACAGCGTCGATCCCGACAAGGCGTGGCAGCGGATCAAGATACCGACGCGCAAGCTCGACGTGCTCGGCCGGTTACAGGCGCTCGCCGCTTGGCGCGAGCGCGAGGCGCGGAACAAGAATCTGCCGCGCGGCCGGATCGTCAAGGACGAGACGCTCGCCGACCTGGCCGCGCATCCGCCGAAGGATCAGGACGGGCTCGGCCGCGTCCGTGGGCTGTCGGCGACGTGGCGCACCAACGACATCGGCGGCCGGCTGATGGACGCGATCACCAACGCCAAGCCGATGTCGAAGGACGACATGCCCGACCGCGCGCCGCGCGGGCCGGGGCTAGGCAAGGAAGGCACTCTGGTCGCCGACCTTTTGAAACTGCTGCTCAAGATCCGGGCGCGCGAGCTCAATGTCGCGGCGCGGCTGATCGCGCGCAGCGACGATCTCGAGGCGCTTGCCGCCGGGGCGCGGGGCGGCATCCAGATGATGGAGGGCTGGCGCTACGACGTGTTCGGCCACGCCGCGCTCGATCTTGTCGAAGGCCGGATGGGCTTTGCCGTCAAGAACGGCAAGCTGGTGATGAGCGAGATCGACGCGGCGACCGCGGCCGAGGTTTAAAGCAGAACGAGCTCGGGTTTGGCATCGAGCGCCTGCGCGAGGACGCGCAGGCGGCGCTCGACCGATTCGCCCGCGAGATGATGCCAGCCGGCCGCCAGACAGAGCCTGAGCTTGCCGTCGACAAGCGCGATCCCGCTCGCCTTGAGCGGGGCTTCGACGCCCCCTGTAAGCCGCTGAGCAAGGCGGATCGCGAGGCCCCATTGCCGCGCGCGGGCGAGCCGTTCCTGCGCGACAAGCGCGCCCATCGCGGGAAATTCGGCGTCGGCGCCGCCAAAGCCTGCGTAAAGCGCGCGCGCGAGCAGGATGCGTCCGGGGATGTCGATGCTGCGCCAATTGCCGTGCAGGCCGATCTCGGTGCCGCGTTCGGCCCGGAAATCGGGATTCGCCGACCACGCGACGTCGCTGAGCAAGCTCGCCGCGAGGCGAACTCGGCTATCGGCCGGTCCTTCGTCCGTAAAGAGCGGTGCGATCCAGTCGGCGATCGCCCGGCCGTGCGGCGCGAAACGCGCAAGACGGCGTCCCTCGAATTCGGCGGCGACGATCAGCGGATCCTGCGCGCGCGTTTCAGCATCGAGCGCCTGATAGAGCAGCCCTTCGCGCAGGCCCGACGAGGAGACCGTCATTTCGGGGACGTCGAGGATGTTGACGAGCGCCGCGAGCAGCGCCGCCGCGTCGGGCAAGGCGGCGGCGCGGTTCGATGCCATGCCGGGGATTGCGCGCAATTCCTCGAAGCTCAGCCTTTTAGTCGCGCGGATCAGGCGGCGGAGCGCGCTGCGCGGCAGCGTATGCTGGTCGAGAACCGCGAGCGGATCCTTGGTGAGTTCGAGGTCCAGACGCGAGAGCGCGCGCCACGAGCCGCCGACGAGATAGAGCGGAAGCCCGCTGAGCCCCTCGCCCGGCCAACCCGCGGCGCGGAGCATCTTGCGGATCGCGCGTTCGAACGCCTGTTCGCCATCCTTGCGTAGCGTGGGCAAGCGGAGCACGCCGAGCGGGAAGGAGGCGCAGCGGCCGACCCGGCCATCCGAAACTTCGGCTAGTTCGAGGCTGCCGCCGCCGAGATCGACCGCGATGCCGCGCGCATCGGGAATCGCCGAAAGGACGCCATGCCCGGCGGCCGCGGCCTCCTCCTCGCCCGAGAGCAGCCGGATTTGGAGGCCGGCTTCGGCCGCCGCTGCGATGAAGTCGGGGCCGTTCGCCGCATCGCGCACGGCGGCGGTGGCAACGCACTGGATCATCTTCACGTCCATATGCTTCGCGAGCAGCGCATAACGGCGGAGCGCAACGAGGCCGCGTTCGGCATCCTCGGGCGCGATGCGGCCGTCGATCGCGAGGCCGCGGCCGAGACCGGCGGCAACCTTTTCGTTGAAGATCACCGCAGGCGCGCGCGACGGGCCTTCATAAACGACGATGCGGACCGAGTTGGAGCCGATATCGATGACGGCGGACCGGCTGACCGCTTGTCGGGAGCTACGCAGGAAGTTCAACCTCTTCTCAATCTTCACGCATATCGAAGGCCAGCGTCGGCACATCCTGACGCTTGTGAAGCGCGGTGCCGCGGCCCGACAGTGACGGGTTGTTCATGAAGTAATGGTGTAAGTTGAAAGGCTTGTCTCCCGGTTCCACGCGCACCGAGGTGCCGTCGGGTTGCAGAATCCAGCTTTGTTCATTGTCGATGAGGTTGGCGACGAGGACCTGATCGAGAATCTGGTCGTGGACGGTCGGATTCTCGATCGGGATCATATATTCGACGCGGCGGTCGAAGTTGCGCGGCATCCAGTCGGCGCTGCTGATATAGAGCTTTGCGGCGCGGTGGGGCAGCGGCGCGCCGTTGGCGAAGGCCCAGACGCGGCTATGTTCCAGGAAGCGCCCGACGACCGATTTGACGCGGATCGTTTCCGAAAGCCCCGCGACGCCCGGCCGCAGGCAGCAGATACCGCGCACGATCAGTTCGACCGGCACCCCCGCCGCGCTGGCTTCGTACAGCTTGTCGATGATGTCGGGGTCGACGAGGCTGTTCATCTTCGCCCAGACGCCCGACGGCCGCCCCGTCCTTGCCGCGGCGATTTCGGAATCGATCAGCTCGCACAGATGCTGGCGCATGTTGAGCGGCGACATGGTGATCAGGTCGAGCCGTTCGGGTTCGACATAGCCGGTGATATAATTGAAGAGCTGCGCCGCATCGCGGCCCGCGCGCGGATCGGCGGTGAAGAAGCTCAAGTCGGTGTAGATGCGCGCGGTGACGGGATGGTAGTTGCCGGTGCCGAAGTGGCAATAGGTGCGATAGCCCTGCCCTTCGCGGCGCACGACCATCGAAATCTTGGCGTGCGTCTTCCACTCGATGAAGCCGTAGACGACCTGCACCCCGGCTCGTTCGAGCTGGTTCGCCCAGAGCAGATTCTGTTCCTCGTCGAAGCGCGCCTTGAGTTCGACGACCGCGGTCACCGACTTGCCCGCCTCGGCCGCCTCGATCAGCGCGCGGATGACGGGGGACTGGTTGCCCGCGCGGTAGAGCGTTTGCTTGATCGCGACGACGTCGGGATCGGCGGCGGCCTGGCGCAGGAAGGAGAGGACGACGTCGAAGCTCTCATAGGGATGGTGAACGACGATGTCCTTCGAGCGGATCGCCGCGAAACAGTCGCCACCATGTTCGCGGATGCGTTCGGGGAAACGGGGCGAATAGGCCGGGAATTTGAGGTCGGGGCGATCGACGTCGACGAGCGCCGACAGCGCCGCAAGGCCGATGAAGCCGCCGATCTTGGCGACGATCGCCTCGTGCCCCTGAATATCGGAACCCAGCACCTCGGCGATTTCGGCGGGCATATCGGCCTCGAGTTCCATCAGGATCACGCGGCCGCGGCGACGGCGGCGGATCGCGGTGCGGAACAGGCGGACGAGGTCCTCGGCCTCTTCCTCAAGCTCGATGTCGCTGTCGCGGATGATGCGGAACACACCCAGCGAGCGGATCGTGAAACCCGGAAACAGCAAGTCGCCGAACAATTCGATCAGATATTCGATCGGCACAAAGGCGCTCGGCTCGCCGGGAACCGGCACGAAGCGCGCCAGCGATGCCGGGATCATCACCAGTTCGCGAACCGTCTCGCCATTCGTCTTGCGCTGAAGGTCGAAGATGACGCCGAGGCCGCGGTTCGGGATGAAAGGAAAAGGATGCGCCGGATCGAGCACCTGCGGGGTCAGGATCGGAAAAATCTGTTCGATGAAATATTGGCGCAGCGCCCGGCGGAGCGCCTCCTTGTCCGAGCCCGAACCGTGAACGACGATGCCCTGCTCGGCGAGTTGGCGGTGGAGCAATTGCCATTCGCTCTGCTGCTGGTCGACGAGGCGATGCACCTCGGCCTCGATTTCGGCGAGTTGCTGCCCCGGCGAGCGGCCGTCGGCGGAGGGATCGTCGATCCCCTGCAGCTGCTGGCCCTTGAGGCCCGCGACGCGGACCATGAAGAATTCGTCGAGATTGCTGCCCGAGATCGAAAGGAAGCGGAGGCGTTCGAGCAGCGGATGCGCGGGATTGCGCGCTTCCTCCATCACTCGCCGGTTGAAGGCGAGCCATGAGAGTTCGCGGTTGAAGAAGCGTTCGGGACCGAAGCTGGGGGCCGTCGTATCGGCGTCATTATCTGCGCGTAAGGGGCCGCCAGCTATCGACATGGGCTCGTTTCCTGTCCTTCGAGGAGATCGGGATCGATCAGCCCCTGTGACAGTAATGTTTCACGCGTAAGACGAATGCCAATGCCACCCTTTTTTTCGAGCGAGGCGGCGTCGAGCGCCGCGACGACGCGGTGGATCATCGCATAGCTGCGTTCCATCCGCGGGACGATATAGGAGGCGACGCCGGGTGCCAATGCCACGCCGCGCTGCGCGAACAGCGCCTCGATCAGGTCGCGCGCCAGGCAGTCGTCGGGATCGCCGATCGCCAGCACGGGAACGGCGGCGAGGCGCGAGCGGAGGTCCGGTAGCGCGATGTTCCATTCCGCGGGCGGCGCGTCGGCGATGATCAGCAGCGGTGTGCCGCTCGCCTGCGCGGCGTTCCACGCGTGGAAAATCTCTTCTTCGGAAACGCTGCCCGCCCCGTCGATGACGCGACCGCCGGTTTCGCGCGCGAAAAGGCGGCCCATCAGGCTGCGCCCCGAGCCGCGCGGCCCGGTGAGCACGGCGGTGCGGACCGGCCAGGTCGCGACATGGCGCAAATAGCGCACCGCGTCGGCGTTGCTGGTGCCGACGATCAGCGGGCCGTCATTCGACCCGCCCGCGCTCCAGTCGAGCGGTAGCGCGATCTGTCCCATCAGCGGCTGATCCTGAGCTGACCGCCGCCTTCCTGCACGTTGAACCCGCGCGCCGCGAGCGCCGCGCGCAGCGCCGCAATATCGCCGCGGAAGGTCACACGCATCACCGACATGCCGCCGAGCGCGAGGCTGGTGGTCGACGCCGACTGGACGCCGGCGACGCCAGCGACAGCACGCTCGGTCGCGGTGACCGAATCGACGTCGGGCGAGCTGTACTGCACCGTGAAGCTCTGCACGCCCGCCGCGGGCGCGGTGGATACGCTCGCGTCGATTTCTCTGGGCGGTATCTCTTCATCGGTCGCGATCTCTTCGGGCAGATCTTCCCTTTCGACCGGCTTTTCGAGCACGAGATAGGTATCGGTCTTGAGAACACCCGCAGTCAGCGCGTCGGTATAGATACGATCCATCCGCGCGACCGCCTTTTCCATCATGTCGGGCAACGCCGCGGGACTCGGTCCGGTCATCGTGAAGCTGGATATCAGCTTGCTGTCGGGGCCGAAACGCGCGGTGAAAATGCCTTTGATCGGCCCGCCGGGATAGGAATATTCGACGCGCGCGATCGGCGTCAGCACGTCGGCGGCGCCATATTGGTCGAGGATCACGCGCCACCAGACGCGGCCGCGACGACCTGTCTGCCCCGCGTTGATCAACAGGGTATCCGCCCCGGTGCCCGCGGTGCGGACATAGTCGATCGCGCTTTGCCCCGTATTATATTCGGCCCAGGCGCGCTGCCAAGCGCTGCGTTGTTCGAACACCTGTGGGATTCCGTCGATCGAATAGACCGGGATCACGAGCAATGGCGGCGAACGGAGCGTGCGACCGCTGACCCCCAATATCTGTCCGGCGCGGACGCGGTCGAACTGCACGCCGAGCTTGGCGACATAGCGGCGCGGGCCGATCTGCTCGTCTTCGACGACGATCGATGTGACGATCCCGTCGAGCACCGAATCGGTGAGTGCGGGGCCGTCACTGCCGTTCAGCCGGCGATAAAGCTGCGCCCAGCCCTTGCGTTGCGCCTCGCGCCAGCCCTTCGAGCGCGCATCGTCGGCATTGTCGCCTGTTACGTCGACCAGGATCCCGCTGGCGAGGAAATCGCCGCTGCTGTTGATCGGGGTAATGCCGCGGTCGCCGCGCGTAATCTGGCCGTCGACGATGCCCGCGAGCAGAATCGCGAAGAAAAGCCCGAAAAGCGCGGCCCAGCGCCAGTCGCGGCCGCGCAGCGGGTCGAAGGAAAAGCTTGGGGCGAAGCGGGGGAAAGCGGCCGAAATCATATCTTCTCTATGCTTTGCCCAAAAGCTTGCCCCCGGACAAGGAAATCATGGCATTTCGTGGCCAGAGTCGTTAGTCGCGCTGGCCATGGATTCCAAGCACAACCAACCCGCCTCCTACACTTATGCGCAGGCCGGCGTATCGATCGAGACCGGCAACGCGCTGGTCCGTGCCATTGCCCCGCTCGCCCGTGCGACGCGCCGTCCCGGCGCCGATGCCGACCTCGGCGGCTTCGGCGGCTTCTTCGACCTGAAGGCGGCGGGGTTCAACGATCCCCTGCTCGTCGCGGCGAACGACGGTGTGGGCACGAAATTGAAGCTCGCGATCGAATCGGGCAAGCATGACGGCGTCGGGATCGACCTGGTCGCGATGTGCGCGAACGACCTGATCGTGCAGGGCGCCGAACCGCTGTTTTTCCTCGACTATTATGCGACCGGCAAACTCGACAACGATGTCGCGACCCAAGTCGTGGCCAGCATCGCCGAGGGTTGCAAGCAGGCCGGATGCGCGCTGATCGGCGGCGAGACCGCCGAGATGCCGGGCATGTATTCGGACGGCGATTATGATCTTGCGGGTTTCTGCGTCGGCGCGGTCGAGCGCGATCAGGTGCTGACCGCCGACAAGGTCGCCGCTGGGGATGTGATTCTGGGGCTCGCCTCGTCGGGGGCGCATTCGAACGGCTTCTCTCTCGTGCGCCGGCTTGCGGCGGATAAGGGGTGGAAGCTCGATCGCCCGGCCCTGTTCGACCAGAATATCCTGCTGATCGACGCGCTGATGGCGCCGACGCGCATCTATGTGAAGAGCCTGCTCCCGCTCGTGAAGACCGGCAATATCCACGCGCTCGCGCATATCACTGGCGGCGGGCTGCTCGAGAATATCCCCCGCATTCTGCCCAAGACGCTGCATGCCCATGTTGATGCCGATGCTTGGGAACAGCCGCGGCTAATGGCGTTTTTGCAAGCGCAGGGGAACATCGAGCCCGAGGAAATGGCGCGCACCTTCAACTGCGGCATCGGGATGGCGGTTGTAGTCGCCGAGGACGATGTCGCCGAGGTGACGGCGGCGCTCGCAGCCGCGGGCGAGACGGTGTTCCGTATCGGGCATATCGCCGCGGGCGAAAAAGGCTGCACGGTCAGCGGCAGCGCCGAGACGTGGAGCGCGATGGGCGCGTGGAGCGCCACGCATCATGGCTAAAATCCTCCCCGCGCGTGGGGAGGTGGCAGCCGCAAAGCGGCTGACGGAGGGGGGTGTCGTGGCCCGCCAGCGTGGCGCGAGGACGCGAACCCCCTCCACCGCTTCGCGGTCCCCCTCCCCGCATGCGGGGAGGATTTGATGGCCAAGGCCAAGGTCGCCGTCCTGATTTCGGGCGCCGGCACCAATATGGCGGCGCTGCTCTACGCGGCGAAAGCCGCCGACTGTCCGTATGAACTGGTGCTCGTCGCGAGCAATGTTCCCGACGCCCCGGGCCTCGCGCTCGCGGCCGCTGAAGGCATCGCAACTTGGGCGCTTTCGCACAAGGGCATGAACCGCGACGCGTTCGACGCGCTGGTCGACGAGCAACTGGTCGAAGCCGGGGCCGAATATGTCGCGCTCGCGGGCTATATGCGCATCCTGTCGGATGCGTTCGTCGCGCGCTGGGCCAGCCGGATGATCAACATCCACCCCAGCCTGCTGCCGCTCTACAAGGGCCTCAATACGCACCAGCAAGCTATCGACGCCGGCGACAAATTCGGCGGGTGTAGCGTGCATATCGTCACGCCCGGCGTCGACGAAGGGCCGGTGCTTGCGCAGACGCCCGTCGCGATCATGCCCGGCGATACCGCCGACAGCCTTGCGCGGCGCGTGCAGTTCGCCGAGCATCAGCTTTATCCCGCGACGCTCGCGGCGTTCGTGACGCGCGAGCGCTCGCCCGACTATTTGCGCGGGCGCGTGCGCGAACTCGCGATGGCGCTGCCCGAGGCTGACGAGGTGGTGTCGCATGGTATGCCGTGCTTCGGGATCGTGAAGGGCAAGAAATTCGCCTATTTTACCGAAGACCATCATGGCGACGGCAAGATCGCGCTGCTGGTGAAGGTCAGCGGCGCCGACGAACAGGCGGCGCTGATCGAGATGGACGAAGAGCGTTATTACCGGCCGGCCTATTTCGGGGACGGCTGGGTCGGCATCCGGCTCGATCTGGGTGACACCGACTGGGATGCGATCGGCGAATGGCTGCGCAAGAGCTGGCTGGCGGTCGCGCCGAAAAAGCTGGCAGGGCTGATGGCGGTGGCCGACGAGTTTTGACGAAAAAGGCCGCCGGATCGCTCCGGCGGCCTCTTCGTATCGGCTGGACCGATCAGCTTAGCCGACGATTTCTTCGGGCTTGAAGAAATAGGCGATTTCGATCGCCGCATTCTCGTCGCTGTCCGAACCGTGGACCGTGTTCGCTTCGATGCTTTCGGCGAGTTCCTTGCGGATCGTGCCGGGCGCGGCGTCCTTCGGGTTGGTCGCGCCCATGATGTCACGGTTCGCCTGCATGGCGTTTTCGCCTTCGAGGACCTGGACGACGACGGGGCCGCTGATCATGAAGTCGACGAGTTCGCCGAAGAAGGGGCGTTCCTTATGGACCGCGTAAAAGCCCTCGGCCTGTTCGCGGCTCATGTGGATGCGCTTCGACGCGACGACGCGGAGGCCGGCGTCTTCGAGCATCTTGGTGACCGCGCCGGTCAGGTTGCGACGCGTGGCGTCGGGCTTGATGATCGAAAAGGTGCGGGTGACCGCCATGGGAAAGCTCCTGCGTTGCTGTGTTATGTGATGCGCGCGCCTCTAGCCGCGCTTTCGCCGCACCGCAAGGACAGAGCGCGCGGGCGCTAGGGCCCTTCGGACCAGCGGCCGTTTTCGTCCTGTTTCCAGAAGCGGTTGTCGACATCGTCGCGCGCCGCGAGCGTGCGCCAGAGCGCACGGGCATCGTCGATGCGGCTGTTGTCGAAGAGGAGGAAAGTGCGATCGAACGCCAGCGCCTCGTCGCGCCACTCGCCGTCGGCGAGCGCGAGAAGGGTCGCGCGATTGGGTGGCGAGGTGTCGAGTGTGCCCGAAATCAGGATCGGCTCGATCGACTCGTCGGGCGATCCGGCGTGGCCGTGCGGCAGGAAACTGGCGGGCTGGAACGTCCAGAGCGCCTCGTCGATCGCCTGCCGCTGCATCGCCGAGGCGGCGACCACCAGCAGGCGGTCGCCATTGCCGAGGACGCGCGTGGCGAGCGCGGGGAGCACGCGTTCGACGGGGTCGCGGGTCAGCCGGTAGAAGTCGACGCGCGGCATGCTCCCTGCCCTGCTCGCCTCAGCCTTCGTGGTTCGCAGCGATATAGCGGTCGAGCAGGCGCACGCCATAGCCGGTCGCGCCCTTGGCATAGACCGGGCCGTCCTTGTCGCCCCACGCCATGCCCGCGATGTCGAGATGCGCCCAGGCGACGCCGTCCTCGACATAGCGCTTCAGGAATTGCGCCGCGGTGATCGAGCCGCCTTCGCGCGGGCCGATATTCTTCATGTCGGCGATCGGGCTGTCGATCAGCTTGTCGTAGGCGGGCGACAGCGGGAAGCGCCACAGCTTGTTGTTCGACGCCTCGCCCGCCGCGAGCAGGCCGGCGGCGAGCCCGTCGTCGTTCGCGAACATGCCGGCATATTCGTGGCCGAGCGAGATGACCATCGCGCCGGTCAGTGTCGCGAGGTCGACGATCACCTTGGGATCATAAGCTTTTTGCGCCCAGCTGATCGCGTCGCAAAGGACGAGGCGGCCCTCGGCATCGGTGTTGAGCACTTCGACCGTCTGGCCCGACATGGTGGTGACGACGTCGCCGGGGCGCATCGCATTGCCGTCGGGCATATTTTCGACGAGGCCGACGACGCCGACGACATTCGCCTTCGCCTTGCGCCCCGCGATCGCCTTGATCGCGCCCGCGACCGCGCCCGCGCCGCCCATGTCCCACTTCATCATGTCCATGCCCGGTCCGGGTTTGAGGCTGATGCCACCGGTATCGAAGGTCACGCCCTTGCCGATGAAGACGACGGGCGCCTCGCCCGGATTGCCGCCGTTCCAGCGCATCGCGAGCAGCCGCGGCGGCCGTGTCGAGCCCTGCGCGACGCCGAGCAGCGCGCCCATGCCGAGCGCCTTCATCTGGCGTTCGTCGAGGACTTCGAGTTCGACGCCGAGCTCGGCGAGGTGCTGGCAGCGTTCGACGAAGCTTTCGGGATAGAGGATGTTCGGCGGCTCGGCGACGAGCGTCTGGGTCAGCGCGACCCCCTCGGCAATCGCTTCATTTTCGGCCCAGCGCGCCGAAAGGTCGCCGTGCGGCGACGCGATCGTCACCGTCTTGAGGCTGGGCTTCGCCTTGTCGGCGAGCCGCGTGCGATAGGTGTCGAGGCGCCAGTTGCGGAGGCGCGCGCCCATCGCGAAGGCGAGGACGTCGTCGGCGTCGCTCTGCCCCGCGCTGGCGAAATCGACATGGACATGGGTGACGCCGCTCGTCTGGAGCTTCGCGGTGAGCGCGGCACCGCCGCGTTCGATATCCTGCTCGCCGCCCTCGCCGATGCCGACAAGCAGCAGGCGCTTCGCCTGTGCGCCGTCGATCGCCGCGGTCTCGGCGATCGTGCCCGCCGCGCCGTCGAAACGCGCCTGCGCCGCAGCGGCGCCGAGCAGCGCCCCGAGCGCGCCCGCTTCGCCCTTGCGGACCGGAAACGCGACGACGTCGGCAGACGCATCGATTTGCGCGACAAACTGAATGTCCATGCCTTAACTTTCTTATGCGATGATTGATTGGAACGTGGCGGACCGATAGGGGTTTCGCTTGCGAGTTGCAAAAACAAAGCTGCCGGTCCAAGCCGGGACGTATCGATTAGGGTTCGGGACAAAGGGATTAAATGAGCTGGGCTTTGTTCCATCGGGCGGCGGGTGCGCGGCCGTTCTGGCTGGCGACGGCGAGCGGACTGGCCTTGGCGGCGAGCCCGGTGCTGGCCCAGAGCGAGGCGAATCCGGCCCCGCCGGCGGAGGAAGTTGCCGGCGAACCCGATTTGCAAACTCCCGACGTCGTCCCGACGACGTCCGACGCGCCCGATACCGCGAGCGAGCAGCAGATCGGATTTGCCGCGGACAACCTCAATTACGACGGCGACACCGAAGTCGTCGTCGCTGAGGGCAACGTCCAGATGAACCGCGAAGCGATCGAAATGCGCGCGGACAAGGTGACGTGGAACCGGCAGACGGGGCAAGTGTTCGCCGAAGGCAATGTCATGATCAAGAACCCCGAAGGCGACATCGCCTATGGGGACAAGATCGAGCTGACCGACAGTTTGCGCGACGGCGTCGTCGAAAATCTGCTCGTCGTGCTTGACAACGGATCGCGCCTCGCCGCGGTCCGGGGCACGCGCTTCGACAATGGCAATATCGAGCTGGAGAACGCCGCCTATACCCCCTGCCCGGTCGAGGACGACGAAGGCTGTCCAAAGAACCCGAGCTGGCAGATCCGCGCGGTCAAGGTGATGTACGACCGGGCCAAGAACAAGGTCCGATACAAGGGCGCACGCGTCGAGATTTTCGGCCTGCCGCTGATCCCGCTTCCCGGGCTCAGCCACTCGATCAACAACGAGGCGAGCAGCGGCATATTGGTGCCCGAAATCCGGCTGGACCGGAGCAACGGCTTCGAGATCGCGGTCCCCTATTATCTACGCATTGCCCCCGATCGCGACATGACGATCACGCCGCACGTCTACACCGACGCGGCGCCGATGCTGGAAGGCGAGTTCCGTGCGCTGACCGATATCGGGTCGTTCCGTATCAACGGCTATGCGACCTATGGCTCTCTCGTTCCGCTGGTCGGAGAGGATCCGGACAGCCAGAAGAGATTCCGCGGCTATCTGGAAAGCGCGGGCAAGTTCCAGTTCGATCCGCGCTGGAGCCTCACCTATTCGGGGCGCATCGCGACCGACCGCACCTTCATGCGCCGTTACGACATCAGCCGCGATGACCGGTTGCGTTCGACCTTCGAACTCGAACGGATCGGCGGCAATAGCTATCTCTCGATCGCCGGCTGGGCGACGCAGACGCTGCGCGTCAATGATATTCAGGGCCAGCAGCCGATCGCGCTGCCGATCATCGATTATCGCCAGCGGCTAGACGATCCGCTCTTCGGCGGGCAGCTGGAGTTGCAACTGAACACGCTCGCGATCGGCCGCACCGCGGGTCAGGACACGCAGCGCGCCTTTGCCGGTGCGCAGTGGAATTTGCGCGGGCTGACCGGGCTTGGGCAGGAAATCACGCTGACCGCGCTCGTGCGCGGCGACGTCTATCACAGTGACGAGAATCTGCTGACCGCGATCCCCGGCTATCGCGGCAAGTCGGGTTGGCAGGCGCGCGGCATCGCCGCGGTCGCCGCCGACATGCGCTGGCCCTTTATCGGCGAATTCGCCGGCGGCACGCAGACGCTGACCCCGCGCGTCCAGGTTGTCGCGACGCCGCCGATCAAGAATCTCGACATTCCGAACGAAGATTCGCGCGCCTTCGACCTCGAGGACAGCAATCTCTTCGCGATCAACCGCTTCAACGGTCACGACCGGTTCGAAGATGGCGCGCGCATCACCTATGGCCTAGAATGGAATTACAGCCGCCCGGGGTTCAACATCAACAGCATCGTGGGGCAAAGCTATCGCCTGACGGACAAACCCAGCCTGTTCCCCGACGGCACCGGCCTGACCGACCGCACGTCGGATATCGTCGGCCGGACGACGATTGCGTATCGCGATTTCCTGCGCCTCACCCACCGTTACCGGCTCGACAAGGATAATCTCGCGATTCGCCGCAACGAATTCGATGCGACGATCGGCAGCCGCTCGACCTATGCCGTGGTCGGCTATTCGCGGCTCAACCGCGACATCCTGCTACTCGGCGAGGATTTGCAGGACCGCGAGGAAGTCCGTGCCGGCGGGCGCGTCGCGTTCGCGAAACATTGGTCGCTGTTCGGATCGGCGATCGTCGATTTGACCGAACAGAGCGACGACCCGCTGAGCGGTGCCGACGGGTTCGAGCCGATTCGACATCGGCTCGGGCTCGCCTATGACGATGAATGCCTGTCGATCGCACTCACCTGGCGGCGCGACTATGCCGACACCGGCGACGCGCGGCGCGGCAACAGCTTTTCGTTCCGGATCGCGTTCCGTAATCTGGGATTCTGAGGACGGGCTTCGACCGGTTGCTGTCGATCCTCCCCGGCATGGGGAGGATCGGGGACGTCCCCTCACCACCCCAAACCAAATGGCCTTCGCTCAGCCTAGGTTCAGCGTCCGCGGGCTATGCGGCGATATCAAATGGCGTCCAAGGCGGATTGCGCTGGACCATCGGGCGTGTCCGCTGATACGGAGCGTCCGGACTTTCTCGAATAGGGTAAAGATGACCAAATTTTCGACCATGACCGGCCTGATCGTCTTGGCCGCCGTCGGAGCAGCGCCCGTGCTGGCCCAGACCGTTCCCGACAGCGAAGTGCCGACGACCAGCCTCAACATTCCCGGCAATGTGCAGCTCTACGGCGATGCCAAGCCGAACGTCTATCGCCCCTCGGCGACGGTGAACGGCGAGATCATCACCGCGACCGACATCGAACAGCGCATGGCGCTGATCCGTATCGCGAACAACAATGTCGAATTGCCGCCCGAGGAAATCGAGCGGCTTCGCAACCAGGTGTTCAGCAACCTGATCGACGAGAAACTGCAGATCCAGGAAGCCAAGGCAGCCGAGATCGCGATCGATGAGAATATCGTCAACGAACAATTCGCCCGGCTCGCGACGCGTTTCAAGCAGACGCCCGAGCAGTTCTCGGAATATCTGGCGTCGAAAGGCTCGTCCGCCGCGGCGGTGAAGCAGCAGATCCGCGGCGAATTCGCGTGGGATCGCCTGTTGTCACGCAACATCCAGTCAACGACCAACGTGTCGACCGAAGAGGTCGACCTGATCGTCAAGCAGATGGAAGCGGCCAAGGGCCAGGACGAATTCCACCTTGGCGAAATCTATCTGTCGGCGACCCCGGACAATATCGCCGCGGTCAGCGAAAACGCGAAAAAGATCATCCAGGCGCTGCAGGCCGGCGGCAGCTTTGCTGCCTATGCACGCCAGTTTTCCGAAGCATCGACCGCGGTCGTCGGCGGCGACCTCGGCTGGGTGAAGGCAGGTCAGCTGCCCGCGTCGATGGGCGAGGCCGCGACGCAGATGCAGCCCGGCCAGCTCGTCGGACCGATCGAGGTGCCCGGCGGAATTTCGATCATGCTGTTGATCGACCGTCGCCAGGTGCTGACCGCCGACCCGCGCGACGCGGTGCTCAGCCTGAAGCAGATTTCGCTCGATTTCCCGGCCGGAACGACCCAGGAAAAGGCGTCCGAACTTGCCGGCAAGTTCGCCGAAACGACGCGTAGCATCGCCGGCTGCGGCGCCGCAGACGCGGTGGCGCAGCAATTGGGCGCCAGCGTCGTGTCCCGCGACAATATCGAAATGCGCGCGCTGCCTGCGCCGCTCCAGGCGACGCTCGTCAACCTCCAGGTCGGCCAGACGACGCAGCCCTTCGGTGCCGCGAACGAAGGCGTCAGCGTCCTTGTCCTTTGCGGCCGCGACATGCCGCAGACCGCGACGGCGCCCAACCTCGAGCAGATCGAGCAGAAACTGCTGGAGGACAAGGTCAACAAGCGGGCCCAGCGCTATCTGCGCGACCTGCGCCGGGACGCCGTGATCGAATATAGCTGATGTTGAGTTACGACATTCGACGTCCGGTTGCGGTCACCATGGGTGACCCGGCCGGCGTCGGCCCCGAAGTCACAGCGCGCGCATGGGCTGCGCGCGGCGAAAACTGCCTGCCTCCCTTTGTCGCGATCGGCGACATCGCCGCGGTCGAAGCGGTGTGGGACGGCCCTGTCGTGCGCGTCGGCGACATGGAGGAGGTTGTAAAAACCTTCGGCGAGGCGCTGCCCGTCTGGCATCTCGAAGACAGCGGCCCGCTGACCCCCGGATCGCCGACGGCGGCCGGTGCGACATGCGCGCTCCACGCGCTCGAAACGGGTATCGGGCTGACGCGCAATCAGGCAAGTTCGGCGCTGGTCACCGGTTCGGTATCGAAACATGCGCTACACGGCATCGGCTATACGCATCCCGGGCAGACCGAATTCATCGCCGAACGATGCGGGGTGACCGCGACCAACGCGGTCATGATGCTGGCGGGACCGTCGCTGCGCGTCGTACCGCTAACCGTGCACATCCCGCTCGCCGAGGTGCCCGAGCGGCTGACGAGCGAGTTGATCGTCGCCAAGGCGCGGATCGTCGCGCGCGGACTGCGCCGCGATTTCGGCATAGATCCGCCGCGCATCGCGCTGGCAGGGCTCAACCCGCACGCGGGCGAGAGCGGCCATCTGGGCGGCGAGGAGGAGCGGATTATGAAGCCCGCGGTCGCCCAGCTGGCGAGCGAGGGCATCATCGTCGACGGCCCGCTTGCCGCCGACGCGCTGTTCGCGCCCGGCATCCGCGATCAATATGACGCGCTGCTCTGCGGCTATCACGATCAGGCGCTCGCGCCTTTCAAGGCTTTGCATTTCCACGACGGGGTCAATCTGACGCTCGGGCTGCCGATCATCCGCACCTCGCCCGACCATGGCACCGCCTTCAATATCGCGGGTACCGGCCGGGCCGATGCAGGGCCGACGATCGCGGCGATCGCAATGGCCGCGCGCATGGCGACGGCGCGCGAGCGCGGCTGCGCCCCCGCAAAGTGACGGTCCAGCCGCGCACGCCGCTGCCGCCGCTGCGCGAGACGGTGCGCGTCCACGGCCTGTCGGCGAGCAAGGCGCTGGGGCAGAATTTCCTGTTCGACGAGCAATTGCTCGACCGGATCGCGGCGCTTCCGGGCGATCTCAACGGCGTGACGGTGTTCGAGGTCGGACCGGGCCCGGGCGGACTGACGCGCGCGCTGCTGCGCGCCGGGGCGAAGGTGATTGCGGTCGAGCGCGACGACCGCTGCCTGCCGCTGCTCGCCGAGCTGGGCGACGCCTTTCCGGGTCAGCTGACGGTGATCGCCGACGACGCGATGGCGGTCGACGTCGACGCGCTGACCGGCGGGGCTCCCTATCATATCGTCGCCAACCTCCCTTATAATGTCGGCACCGCGCTGTTCACGCGCTGGCTCGAGCCTGCTGCGTGGCCGCCACGCTGGCTATCGCTGACCTTGATGTTCCAGCTCGAGGTCGCCGAACGCATCGTCGCGCCGGTCGGGACGGGCGCCTATGGCCGGCTCGCGGTGCTCGCGCAGTGGCGCTCGAACGCGAAAATCGCGATGAAGGTGCATCGGTCGGCCTTCACCCCGCCGCCCAAGGTGATGTCGGCGATCGTCCATGTGACGCCGGGCGATCAGCCCGCGGGCATCGACCCGAAACGGCTGTCGAAGCTCACCGAAAAGGGGTTCGGCCAGCGGCGCAAGATGCTGCGGCAGAGCCTGAAGGGGGTCGAGGGTGCGGTGGCGGCGGCGGAGGCGCTCGGCATCGACCCGACGCGGCGGGCGGAAACCGTTAGCGTCGACGAGTGGGTCGCGCTGGCGCGCGCGCTCGGCGGGTAATTTCTCAGTTCTGGCCGGTGGCGGGCTTGACCGTCGCGACGACCGGCGTCGGCACCAGCGCTTCGGCGGCGACGACGCGTTTCGACGCGCTCGACGCGATCGTCTTTTCGAGCGCGGCGACCTGCGGGCACTTGGCGCCGCAGACGCGCTCGGCCTCGGCAAGCTTCTCGCGCGCGAGTTCGAGCGCGCCCTTGTCGGCGAGAGCCTCGCCCTGCCCGGTCAGCGCGACGATGTCCTTGGGTTCGAGGATCAGCGCCTCGCGATAGAGGCCGATCGCCTTGCCTGGAAGCCCCTGCGCACGCGCGACCTGGGCCAGCGCGATGATCGCCGAACGGTTGCGCGGGTCGGCGGCGAGCGCCGATTCATAAAAGTCGATCGCCTGGTCGAGATCGCCGGCCTCCTGCGCCTGATGCCCTTCCTGCTGGAGCGCGATCGAGCGAGGAAAAATGTCGTTGTCGGCGCGCTGCGCATCGGAGGCGGTCGGCAGGCTGGCCAGAACAAGACCGGCGCCAATGGCCAGAAAACTGATGCGCATCGCATTCTCCCATCGCTTCATTGCAGGCGATGCTAACATGGCGATGTCAGCCGTGCGAGAAAAAATCCGTCGCAGCCGTCGTGCCCCGGAGTCAGCAGGAAACCCGCGCCCGCGCGGCGGCCGACACTTTCGGGTAGATAGCCGGCGTCGGCCGTCCAGCCCGGACTCCGGTTCAGAAAATCATCCACCTGTGCCCGCCCCTCGCGCGCGATAACCGAGCAGACAGCATAGAGAAGTTTGCCGCCGGGCGCCACCAGATCGGCGCCGATCGCGAGCAGTTTCGCCTGATCGGCGAGGTGGCGGTCGAGGCGCGCGGGGGTGAGGCGCCAGCGCAGTTCGGGACTGCGGCGCCAGGTGCCGCTGCCCGAGCAGGGGGCATCGACGAAGACCCGCGCCGCTTTGCCCCGCCAGCCGGCGAGCATTGCGGGTTCCTGCCCGGGATTGAGCAGGCGCGTCTCGATGCGGGTCGCCCCGGCGCGCTCGGCGCGCGGCGGCAGTTGCTGGAGGCGCGCGCGGTTGGTGTCGCAGGCGAGGATGTCGGCGTCGTTGCCGGTGAACGAAGCGATGGCGAGCGTCTTGCCGCCGCCGCCCGCGCAGAGATCGACGATCGCCTGCCCCGGCGCGGCGTCCAAGGCCGCGGAGGCATATTGGCTCGCGGCGTCCTGCACCTCGAACACCCCGTCAGTATAGGCGCGATGCTGGACCGCGGCCGTTTCGGGCGGCAGGCGCCAGCCGTCCGGCGCGCCGGGGATCGCTTCGCCCTCGGGAAAGAGATCGGCAAGATCGTCGCGCCTCGCCTTGATCCGGTTGGCGCGGAGGTCGAGCGGTGCGCGCGTCAGCATCGCGTCACGCTCGTCTTCGCCGACGAGCGGATCGAAGAGACCGATCAGCGCCTCGGCGGCGAGCCCGGTTTCGGCGCGCGGTTCGTCGGCAGCGATCGGCGCGGGTCCGTAGGGCGAGCCGTCGAACAATGGGGCGAGTTCAGGCTGCGCGTCGGCAAGCGTCAGCATCGCCGCGCGGCCCGACACGGGTGCAGAACGCACGAGCCGGATCGCGCCATAGACATGGCCGCGAATCACACGGCGGTCCTTCGATCCCGCATAGCGGCGCGCGCGCATCGCCTCGGCGAAGATCGCGTCGGCCGGCGCCCCGCCCTCGCGCGCCGCGGCGGCGATGGCATCGAGAATTTCGATCGCCGTCTGGATACGCGCTGCGGGCGTCACCGGCCGGCCTCAGCCCGCCGGATAGTTCGGCGCCTCGCGCGTGATCGCGACGTCGTGGACATGGCTTTCGCGCAGTCCCGCATTGGTGATGCGGACGAATTTGGCGCGCTCGCGGAAATCCTTGAGCGTTCGGCTTCCGGTATAGCCCATCGCCGCCTTCACGCCGCCGACCATCTGGTGGATGACGTCTTTCGCGGGGCCCTTGAACGGGACCTGTCCCTCGATGCCTTCGGGGACCAGCTTCATCTGGTCCTTGATATCCTGCTGGAAATAGCGGTCGGCGCTGCCGCGCGCCATGGCGCCAACGCTGCCCATGCCGCGATAGCTTTTATAAGTGCGTCCCTGATAGAGGAAGGTCTCGCCCGGCGCCTCGGCCGTGCCCGCGAGCATGGAGCCGACCATCACGCTCGACGCGCCCGCCGCGAGCGCCTTGGCGACGTCGCCCGAGGTGCGGAGGCCGCCGTCGGCGATCACCGGCACGCCGAGTTTCGACGCGGCCTCGACGCTGTCGAGGATCGCGGTGAGTTGCGGCACGCCGACGCCCGCGACGATGCGCGTGGTGCAGATCGAGCCCGGCCCGATGCCGACCTTCACCCCGTCAGCGCCCGCGTCGATCAATGCCTTGGTCGCGTCGCCAGTCGCGACATTGCCCGCGAGCACCTGCACGCGGTTCGAGAGTTTCTTGATGCGTGCGACGGTCTCGCCGACGCCCTTGCTGTGGCCGTGCGCGGTATCGACGACGATGAGATCGCATTCGGCCTCGAGCAATGCTTCGGCGCGCTCGACGCCGCTGTCGCCGGTATTGGTCGCCGCCGCGACGCGCAGGCGGCCGTTTCCATCCTTGGTTGCATCAGGGAAATTGACCGCCTTTTCCATGTCTTTGACGGTGATCAGCCCGATACAATGATAATCGTCGTCGACGACGAGCAGTTTTTCGATGCGGCGCTGGTGCAGCAATCTGCGCGCTTCATCCTGCCCGACTCCGGCACGAACCGTCGCGAGATTTTCGGCGGTCATCAGCTCGCGCACCGGTTGGCCCGGATTATCGGCAAAGCGCACGTCGCGATGGGTCAGGATACCGACGAGCTTGCCGCCGGTTTCGACCACCGGAATGCCCGAGATCCGATGCTGGTCCATCAGCGCCGTCGCATAGGAGAGCGGCGCATCGGGGGTTATGGTGATCGGGTTGACAATCATGCCGCTTTCGAAGCGCTTGACCTGCCGCACCGCCGCCGCCTGTTCCTCGATCGTGAGATTGCGGTGAAGCACGCCGATGCCGCCGATCTGCGCCATCAGGATCGCCATGTCGGCCTCGGTCACCGTGTCCATCGCCGACGACAGGACCGGGATGTTGAGGCTGATCTCGCTGGTCAGCTGGGTCGAGAGATTGGCATCCGACGGTAGGATATCCGACGCCCCGGGCACCAGCAGCACATCGTCGAAGGTCAGGCCGGTGATGATTTCCATGGGGTGCCACTTTCTGCTGCGGGCGGCGCCTGCCCCGGATTTCAGGGCGGCACAGCGATTCGTTTGGTGGCGGCCCATGTAACCAGTCGGGCCCGCGCGCGCCAGTGGGTGACGAACGATTATTTCGCGTGATGCGGGATCATCCGCGAAGGCGCGCGAAAGGAAGGCCGCAGGGGGCAAATTGTAACCGGTTGCATTGCCTTCTGCGTCCCGTTAGACCGCCTGCATAACATAGTTTCGGCGAAGAGGATATTCCTGCATGAACGTGCCCAGCCAGGCGCCCGCAAATGGTGGCGGTCGGTCGAATGCCATGGCGGCCTTTGCCGCGGTGACCGTGCTGTTTTTCGCTTGGGGCTTCATCACGTCGCTGATCGATCCGCTGGTCGCCGCGGTAAAGGGTATCTTCACGCTGAGCGACGCCGAGGCGCAATTGTCGGCGTCGGCCTTTTTCATCGCCTATGGCCTGATGTCCTTTCCCGCCGCGGCGCTGATCGCGCGCTTTCATTCGGTGCCCTCCATCCTGACGGCGCTGTCGACGATGGTCGTCGGTTGCCTCGTCATGCTCGCGGCGGCGAACCTCGCCGTCTATCCGCTCGTGCTCGCGGGCCTGTTCATCCTCGCGAGCGGCATCACCATCCTGCAGGTCGCGGCGAACCCGCTCGCGGCGGCGCTCGGCGATCCGAGACGCAGCCATTTCCGCCTGACCTTCAGCCAGACCTTCAACAGTTTCGGCACCTTCCTCGGCCCGCTGATCGGCGCGCACCTGTTCCTCGAAGGGGTCGAGGTCAAGGAAGGTACCGTGGTGACCGAGGCAGTGCGCGCGCAGGCGCTCGGCGGGATCGACGCGGCCTATTTCTGGATCTGCGGCCTGATCATCGCCCTCCTTTTCTTCTTCTGGTTCAGCCGGCGGATCGTCAACGAAGCGGTGCCGCCCGCGCCGATCGGCGAACGCGCGGGGATGGGCGAATTGATCCGCGAGGCCTTTTCGTCACGCTGGGCGCTGCTCGGCGGCGCCGCGATCTTCCTCTATGTCGGCGCCGAGGTCGCGATCGGGACGCAGATGGCGCTGTTTCTCAACAGCGATGCGATCTGGGGCCAGTCCGACGCGCCCTTCGGCACATTCGGCTGGATCATGGGCAGCGACGGCGTTCCGGGCGTGTCG
Organism: Sphingopyxis sp. PAMC25046; assembly: GCF_004795895.1. NCBI lineage: Bacteria > Pseudomonadati > Pseudomonadota > Alphaproteobacteria > Sphingomonadales > Sphingopyxidaceae > Sphingopyxis > Sphingopyxis sp. PAMC25046. The sequence continues at coordinate 1,512,636 of NZ_CP039250.1, read as the reverse complement.
TTGCAGGAAGCGGGCAAGGCGGTCGCGCTCTATTGGGGCGGCGCGATGGTCGGCCGCGCGATCGGATCGCTCCTGCTCGCGCGTTTCTCGGCATCGAAGCTGCTCGTCATCTTCACCGCCATCGCGGCGCTGCTCTGCCTCTATATCGTGGTCGTCGGCGGGGTGAGCGCGGGCTTCGTCGCGCTGTCGATCGGCCTGTTCAACTCGATCATGTTCCCGGTGATCTTCACCCTGACGCTCGAACGCTCGACCGCGCGCGCCGAGGCGACGTCGGGGCTGCTGTGCACCGCGATCGTCGGCGGTGCGGCGATCCCCTATCTCGTCGGACAATTGTCGGACGCGGTCGGTTATAGCGCCGCGCTAGTCCTGCCCGCCACCTGCTATGTCGCGCTGTGCGTCTTTGCCATCGCCGTCGGGCGCGCACCCGCGCGGCAGGCGGGCGCGGGCGTGACGGTCCACTGAAGATCGGGGAACGCGGGGGATCATGGCCGGATTGTCGATCGAGCGCGCGCGCAAGAGCTTCGGCGCGACCGAGGTCCTGAAGGACGTGTCTATTGCGGTTGCCGACGGCGAATTCACCGTGATCGTCGGGCCGTCGGGGTGTGGTAAATCGACGCTTTTGCGATCGGTCGCGGGGCTTGAGGAGCTGACGAACGGCCGTATCCGCATCGGCGACCGCGACGTCACCAACCTCCCGCCGTCGGAGCGCGGAATCGCGATGGTCTTCCAATCCTATGCGCTCTACCCGCATCTGACCGTCTATGAGAATATGGCGTTCGGACTGCGCATCGCGAAGGCCGACAAAGCCGCGATCGACGCCGCGGTGCGCCGCGCGGCGGCGATATTGAACATCGAACCGCTGCTGGACCGCAAGCCCGCGGCATTGTCGGGCGGGCAGCGGCAGCGCGTCGCGATCGGTCGCGCGATCGTCCGCCAGCCGCAGATTTTCCTGTTCGACGAGCCGCTGTCGAACCTCGACGCCGACCTGCGCGTGCGGATGCGTTATGAATTTGCGGATCTTCACCGCCAGCTCGGCACGACGACGCTTTATGTGACGCACGATCAGGTCGAGGCGATGACGCTCGCCGACCGGATCATCGTGATGCGCGACGGACGGATCGAACAGGTCGGCGCGCCGCGCGAACTTTATGACCGGCCCGCGAATATCTTCGTCGCGCAGTTTCTGGGCACGCCGCGAATGAATATCCTGCCCGCGACGGTGGCTGAAGGCGGCCGCGCTACGCTGGCCGACGGGCGCAGCATCGCCCTGCCCCCGCTCGCTGCTGCGCCGCCGGCGGGGACGCCGCTGTCGATCGGTATCCGGCCCGAGGATATCGCGATCGGCGACGCGCCGGGCGCGCTGCCCTTTACCATCAGCTTTATCGAGCGGCTCGGCGGGCTAGCGACGCTGCATCTCGGCGGGCATGACGGCGGCGAACCGGTCGCCTGCCAATTGCGCGACGACGGCAGTTTCAGCGAGGGCGGCACAATCGCCGCATCCTTTCCGCCCGATCGGCTGCACCTGTTCGACGCCGACGGCCAAGCACTGGGAAAGGCCGGGGAATGACCTTGCCTTTCGCCTGTGTAACCGGTTACTCTGTGAGCGTTTCCGCACCCGGCGAGGTCTGGAGGAACGGCGTCGCACAAGCGGCCCGCCGCCATATGAGGGAAAGGGGGCCAGCGGCATGGCGACATTGAGGGACGTGGCCCGCGAGGCGGGGGTTTCGGTGGCGACGGCATCGCGCGCGATCAACGGGCTCGGCAATGTCACCGCACCGACGCGCGCCGCGGTGATGGCGGCGGTCAAGAAGCTGAACTTCGTGCCCCACAGCGGGGCACGCAGCCTGACGCGGCGCAAGACCGATACCGTCGGGGTAATCCTGCCCGACCTGTTCGGCGAATTCTTCTCCGAAATCATCCGCGGCATCGACCTGGTCGCGCATGAATCGGGGATGCACCTGCTGCTCGGCAATATGCACGGCAGCACGCACGAGACGGCGGCGGCGATCGCCGCGATGCGCGGCCGCGTCGACGGGCTGCTCGTCATGCCGCCCGACCTGAAGCCCGAATTGCTGGCGGACTATCTCGATCCGGCGCTGCCCACGGTGCTGCTCAATTATGATGCGGGTTCGCTCGACCTGCCCTTCGTGGCGGTCGACAATTATCGCGGCGCCTATGCGATGACCGAGGCGCTGCTGGCGCAGGGAGCGCGGCAGGTGGTTCATATCGCGGGGCCCAAGCACAACCGCGACGCGCGCGACCGCCAGCGCGGCTTCGTCGACGCGATGGCGAAGATCGCGAAGGAACGCAGTCCGGTGATTCTGCCCGGCGATTTTTCGGAGGAAAGCGGCGAGAAGGCGGCCCGGCTGCTCGTCGAGGGACAGCTCCCCGCCGATGCGGTGTTCGCCGCGAACGACCAGATGGCGGTCGGGCTGATCGCCGAACTGGCGCGCGCGGGCGTGTCGGTGCCCGGCGACGTGATGGTAGCGGGCTTCGACGACATTCCGCTCGCGCGCCACCTGAGTCCCGGCCTGACAACGATGCAGGTCAATATCGACCGGCTGGGGTCGACAGGCATGATGCTACTGCTTCGCCTGCTGCGCGGCGACGCGCTGGGCGCGGCGAGCGCGACGATCCTGAACCCGAACCTCATCGCACGCGGCACCACCGCGAGCTCGCCCGACGCCCGGCGAGCAAGTACCGCAACGGGAGCCTCGCCATCGTGAACCCCGTGGCGCGCCTTTGCCGATGCAGCTGACGCGCCGCCATATGACCGGCGCGCTCGCCGCGCTGCCCCTCGCCCCGCTGCTCGGCGGCTGCGGCGCGCGCACGAGCGATATGTTGACAATCTGGGCGATGGGAAATGAGGCGGCGAGCCTGCCCGCGCTGATCAAGGGAATCGACTGGCCGGCGGGCGCGCCGCCGATCGCGGTCCAGCCACTGCCATGGACCGCGGCACACGAGAAGTTGCTGACGGGCTTTGCGGGCGGCTCGCTGCCCAGCGTCGGGCAGGTCGGCAATAGCTGGATCGCCGAATTGGCCGCAATCGGTGCGATCCAACCGGTTCCCGCCTATGCGAAGCGGTTGCTTAGCGACCAGTTCGGCGCGGTGGTCGACACCAATCGCATCGCAGGCAAGACGTGGGGCGTTCCCTGGTATGTCGACACGCGGCTGCAATTCTATCGCAAGGACCTGTTCGCGCGCGCGGGCTATGCCGCGCCGCCGCCCGAGTGGACCGAGTGGAAGGCGGCGCTGCACAAAGTGAAGCAAGTCGCTGGCGACGGCAATTATGCGCTGCTCTACCCGCTCAACGAATATGAGCAGCTGACGACGCTCGCGCTGTCGGCGGGGGCGCGGATGCTGCGCGACGAGGGCGGACGCGGCGCCTTTTCGGAGCCCGAGTTCAAGGCGGCGCTCGCTTTCTACAAATCACTGTTCGACGATAGGCTCGCGCCGCGGTTATCGATGGCGCAGATTTCGAATGTCTGGACCGAGTTCGGGCGCGGTTACTTCAGCGTCTTCCTGTCGGGGCCCTGGACGATCGGCGACATGAAGACCCGCCTCGGCCCCGAACGGCAGGACGATTGGGGCACCGCGGCGAACCCCGGTCCGGGCGGCAACGGATCGGCGGCGCCGGGCGGGTCGAGCCTCGTCGTCTTCGCCGGGAGCGAGCATGGCAAGGCCGCGTGGGATCTGGTCGCGCGCCTCACGACCTCGGGCGCGCAGCTCGCGCTCCACGAGGCGACGGGCGACCTTCCCGCGCGGCGCTCGGCGTGGAGCGCGGCGGGGTTGATGCGCGACCCCGCGGTCGCCCCCTTTCGCGCCCAGCTCGAGCACGCGACCGCGCTGCCCAAGGTGCCCGAATGGGAGCGGATCGTCACCGAGATGCAGATTGTCGCCGAACGCATGGTGCGCGGCCAATATAGCGTCGACGAGGCCGCGAAGGAGATCGACGCGCGCGCCGACCGCCTGCTCGAAAAGCGGCGCTGGATGCTCGAGAAGGGACGGACGCTGTGAGTGCGGTGGGCCGGGCTAGCGAGACGCGCGCGGGTTGGGCGATGTCGTCGCCGGCGCTCGCGGCAATCCTGCTCTTCTTCGTGCTGCCCGCGATCGCATCGCTGTTTTTGAGCTTCACCGATTTCGACATTTACGCGCTCGCCGACATCGGAAATCTGCGCTTCGTCGGCTTCCAGAATTATGAGCGCCTGCTCGAAAATCCGCTGTTCTGGAAGGCGATGACGAACACATTGCTATTCGTCGCGATCGGCACGCCCTTCATCGTCGCGCTCTCGCTGTTCGCTGCGATGCTGGTCAATTCGCGCTGGCTCGCATGGCGCCCCGTGTGGCGCGTCGCGCTCTTCGCCCCCTATGTGACGACGCTCGTCGCCACTGCAGTGGTGTGGCGTTACCTGCTCCACACGCGCTACGGGCTGCTCAACTATCTCCTCTCCTTTTTCGGAGTGCCGCCGATCGACTGGCTGGGAAGTCCGACCGCATCGCTGCCCGCGATCCTGATCTTCGCGGGGTGGAAGACCTTCGGCTATAATATGATCATCTTCCTCGCCGCGCTGCAGACGGTGCCGCGCGAGCTCGACGAGGCGGCGCGGATCGATGGCGCGGGGTGGTTCATGCGGCTGCGCCACGTCACGCTGCCCGCGATCGCGCCGACGGTGCTGCTCGTGTCGGTGCTCACCGTCGCGGGCATGTTCCAGCTGTTCGCGGAGCCCTATGTGATGACGCAGGGCGGCCCCGCCCAGTCGACCGTCACCATCCTCTATTTCATGTACGAGGAGGGGTTCAAATGGTGGAACCTCGGGTCTGGCGCCGCGGTCGCGTTCCTTCTCTTCCTCTGCATCCTCGCGGTGACGCTGGTGCAATTGCGTCTGGCGAAGCGGAGCGGCGCGATATGAGCCTGCGCCGCTGGTCCATCACCTTGCTCGCCGCGCTCGTCGCGCTGGTCACGATCGCGCCGCTCATCTGGATGGTCTCGGTCAGCTTGATGGCGCGCGGCGAGGCGGCGCAATTCCCGCCGCCGCTGTGGCCCGCTAGCCCGACACTCGAAAATTACCGTCTGCTCTTCGGCAGCTTCGGCGTCGGCCGCTTCCTCTTCAACAGCATCCTCATTTCGACGCTCGCGACGGGGCTCGCGCTGCTGTTCACGATTCCGGCTGGCTATGCCTTCGCCAAGCTACGCTTCAAAGGCCGCGACGCGACCTTCCGCCTGCTCGTCGCGGCACTTGTCGTGCCGGGGCAGATCGGAATGCTGCCGCTGTTCCTCGAACTCAAGGCGATGGGGCTCGTCAACAGCTATGCCGGCGCGCTGGTGCCGTGGCTCGCGGGGATTTTTGGCATCTTCCTCGTCCGCCAATATTGCCTGTCGATCCCCGACGAGATGCTCGAGGCGGCGCGGATCGACGGTGCGAGCGAGGGGCAGATATTGCGCCGGATAGTACTGCCGATCCTGACTCCGATCATCGTCACGCTCACGCTTTATGTGTTCCTATCGAGCTGGAACGATTTCATGTGGCCGCTGATCATTCTCGCCGATCAGGACCTCTACACGCTGCCCGTCGCGCTCGCCGCCAACAGCCGTCAGAATGTGCAGGATTACGAGATCATGATGGCCGGCGCGGTCGTCACCACCCTTCCCGTCCTCATCCTCTTCCTCGCGCTCCAACGCTATTATCTAAGCGGGCTTCTGACCGGGAGCGTGAAGGGATGAAATTTATCAGGAGCAAATCGTTGAAGCTGCCTAAAAACTCGTTCGCCTTTGCTCCGCTTGCGGCCATCGCGTTGGCTTTCTCCCCGCCAGCCTTCGCCCAAAGCGACGGCCAAAGCCCACAACCTGCGATCGAGGCGGGCAATTACCCCTACCAGCTGTTCCTGCCGCGCGGCTACACTGCCGATTCCAAGGCGAACTGGCCGCTGCTGATCTTCCTTCACGGTTCGGGCGAGCGCGGCGACGACGTCGCGAAGGTCAAGGTGCACGGCCCGCCGAAGATCGCCGACCGCACCCCCGACTTTCCCTTCGTCACCGTCTCGCCGCTGCTCGGCGCCGATCAGGACTGGGACGTCGCGAAGCTCGACCAGCTGCTCGATCATGTGACCAAGACGCTGCGCATCGACCCTACGCGCGTCTATCTGACCGGGCTCAGCCGCGGCGGCCATGCGAGCTGGCGCTGGGCCACGGCCGAACCGCACCGCTTCGCGGCGGTCGCGCCGGTCGCAGGGCGCGGCGATCCCACGACCGCCTGCGCGCTCAAGGACACGCCGGTCTGGGCCTTTCACGGCGACCGCGACGATGTCGTCGTACCCGAAGGAAGCTTCGCGATGGCGCGCGCGATCCGCGCCTGCGGCGGCCGGGTTTCGCGGCTGACCATCTATCCCGACCTCGGCCACAACAGCTGGGACCCGGCCTATGACGATCCCGCGCTTTACCTCTGGCTGCTCTCTCACCGCCTCCCCACTCCGCCCGACGCGGCGGCAAACAAGAAGACCAAGGAAAGAAAATGACGAAGACGATTTTCCCCGACGATTTCCTGTGGGGCGCGGCGACCGCTGCCTATCAGATCGAGGGGTCGCCGCTCGCCGACGGCGCGGGCGCCAGCATCTGGCAGCGCTTCAGCCACGACCCGCGGCTGATGGCGGCGAAAGGCGACACCGGCGACGTGGCATGCGACCATTATAACCGTATGCCCGCCGACGTCGCGCTGATGAAGGAACTCGGGCTCAAGGCCTATCGCTTCAGCGTCAACTGGGGCCGCGTGCTGCCCGAAGGCATCGGGCGCGTGAACGAGTCCGGCCTCGACTTCTACGAGCGGCTGGTCGACGAACTGCTCAAGAACGACATCGAGCCGTTGCTGACGCTGCATCACTGGGACTTGCCCGCAGCGCTCGACGACAAGGGCGGCTGGCTCAACCGCGACAGCGCCGACTGGTTCGCCGAATATGGGTCGGTGATGTACCGCCGCCTCGACGGGCGCGTGAAGAAATGGGTGACGCTGAACGAGCCGTGGGTGATAACCGATGGCGGCTATCTCCACGGGGCGCTTGCCCCCGGCCACCGCAATCTGTTCGAGACACCGATCGCAAGCCACAATCTGATGCGCGCGCACGGCCGCGCGGTGCAGGCCTATCGCAGCGAGGGCGCGCACGAGATCGGGCTCGTCGTCAACATCGAGCCCAAATATCCCGCGAGCGACAGCGCCGAGGATCTGGCCGCAACGGCGCGCGCACACGCCTATATGAACCGGCAGTATCTCGATCCGGCGCTGAAGGGCAGCTACCCCGACGAACTCGCCGACGTGTTCGGCGAAGCTTGGCCGCAATGGCCCGCGGAGGATTTGAAAGACATCTGCCAGCCGGTCGATTTCATCGGTATCAACTATTACACCCGCAACGTCGTCAGGGCCGACCCGAACCAATGGCCGGTCGGCGCGTCGCCGGTGCGGCAGGTCGCGACGCACACGACCACCGACTGGGAGGTCTATCCGCCCGCGCTCACCGACATGCTGATCTGGTTCCGCGACACCTATGGCGACATTCCCGTCTATATCACCGAAAATGGTGCCGCATTCTATGACCCGCCGCAGGCCGGGCCCGACGGCATCGACGATCCGCTGCGCTGCGATTATCTCCGCACGCATATCTCGGCGATCGGCGACGCGATCCGGCAGGGGGTCGACGTGCGCGGCTATATGGCCTGGTCGCTGCTCGACAATCTCGAATGGTCCTTGGGCTTTTCGAAGCGCTTCGGTATCGTCCATGTCGATTATGAAACGCAGGTCCGCACACCGAAGCGCAGCGCGCGTTTCTATAGTAGCGTGATCGCCGCCAACGGAGGAAATCTCGGATGACCCGCAAAGCCCTGATCCTCGCGGCGGCGCTGCTTGCACTGCCCGCCGCGGCGAAAGAGCGCGCCGATCATTATGAAGCGATGACCTATAATATCCGGCTCGATATCGCGTCGGATGGCGGCAACGCCTGGCCGCACCGCCGCGCGGCGCTGATCGCACTCGTCGCCTATCAGGCGCCTGACCTTGTCGGGATGCAGGAGGTGTTGCAGCACCAGAAGCAGGCCGTCGAGGCCGATCTGCCCGCCTATCAGTTCGTCGGCGTCGCGCGCGACGACGGCAAGACGAAGGGCGAATATTCGATGCTGGGGTTCCGCCGCGACCGCTTCGCGTTGGTCGGATCGGGCACTTTCTGGCTGTCGCCGACGCCCGATGTGCCGAGCAAGGGCTGGGACGCCGCGCTGCCGCGGATCGCCACCTGGGCGCGGCTGCACGACCGGGCGGCGAAGCGCAATTTGCTCGTCGTGAACACCCATTTCGACCATATCGGCGAGGTCGCGCGGCAGGAAAGCGCCCGACAGATCCGCCGCTGGATCGACGGCGAGCGCAAGCCTGACGAAAGCGCCATATTGATGGGCGACTTCAACAGCGCAGCGACGAGCAATCCCTATGCCGCGATCGTCGAGCCCGGCGAGGGCGCGCTGCGCGACAGCCGCACGATCAGCCGCACGCCGCACTATGGCCCGCTCGGCACCTTCACCGGATTCGACATCGCGCGGATGGACGCCAGCCCGATCGACCATATCTTCGTCAGCGACGATGTGGCGGTGCTGCGCCATGCGACGCTGACCGACCAGACCGGCGGGAAGCTGCCGTCGGATCATTATCCGGTGGTGGCCGATCTGTGCATTGGCGAGGCTTGCTGAAGATGGCGCGGTGGCTGGCGTTGCTGATCGCGGCGTCGCTCACCGGCTGCTCGGCGACGCCGCCCACCTCGGTGCCGGCGCCGCCTCCATCGCCGCGCATGATCGCCGATCTCGGCGCGGGCTGGCAGTTTCGCTTCGATGAAAAACTGACGCCCGAGACGGCGGCTGCGCTGCCCGATGGCGGTTGGGCGCCGGTCGTCCTGCCCCACACATGGAATCGTCTCGGCGAATATCGCGTCGGCCGAACCGAAGCGACCGACAACAGGCAGGGCATCGGCTGGTATCGGCTGCGGCTCGACGGCGCGACTTTGCCCGCAGGCCGCCGCCATGTGATCGAGTTCGACGGCGTCGGCAATATCGCCGACCTGTGGGTCAACGGACGCAAGGCCGGCAGCCACGCCGGCGCCTTCTCGCGCTTCCGCTTCGATCTCACCGGATATCTCGATCCGGCTGGTTCGAACCTCATCCTGCTGCGCGCCGACAACAGCAAGCCCGAGCCCGGCAGCAGCACGCAGCATGTCATCCCGCTCGACGGTGATTTCTTCATTCACGGCGGCATCTATCGCGGCGTCCGCCTGCTCCATGTCGCACCCAGCCATATCGCGCTCGACGATCATGGCGGGCCCGGCGTCTACGCGACCCCCCGCTTCGCGGCCGACGGACGCGCGACGCTGGCGGTGCGCGCAAAGCTCGCCGGCGCCGCGGCCGGACTGAGCCTCATAGCCACCTTGCGCGATGCCCAGGGGCGCCCCGTCGCCGAAGCGACGACGCCGCTCGATGCGCGGCAGCATGAGGCGCGATTGACGCTCGACGTCCCCGCTCCGCGCCGCTGGAACGGGCGCGCCGACCCCTATCTCTATCGGCTAGAGGCGAGGATCGTCGATGCGGGCGCCGCAATCGACAGTGTCACGGTGCCCGTGGGCTTTCGCGAATTCCTTATCGATCCGAACAAGGGCTTTTTCCTCAACGGCAAGCATCTGCCGCTGCATGGTGTTTCGCGGCATCAGGACTATCTCGGCAAGGGTTGGACGCTCACCGCCGAAGACCATGAACGCGACATGGCGCTGATCGCCGAAATGGGCGCGAACACCGTGCGCTTCGCCCATTATCAGCATGCGCCCGAATGGTTCGAACTCGCCGACCGTTACGGCATGATCGTGTGGGCCGAAATTCCCTTCGTCAACCGCCCGTCGAACGAAGGCTCGACCGGATCGCCCGAACTGGTCGCCAATGCGAAGGCGCAGATGGTCGAACTGATCCGACAGAATTACAACCATCCCTCGGTCGTCACTTGGGGCATCGGCAATGAGGTCGACCTCGACATGGCGACCGGCCGTGCCCCGCCGAGCGCCGACGCCCGCCCGCTGCTGCGCGACCTCGACGCGCTGTCGAAGGCCGAGGATCCGACGCGCCCGACGGTGATTGCCGATTGCTGCGAGGCGACGCACGAGGGCGCCGCTCCGTCCGGCGAGCGGCCCCGCCAGCCGGTGCTGACGGGGCTTGCCGACCTGATGGGCTACAACCGCTATTTTGGCTGGTATTACGGCGACGTCGCCGACCTTGGTCCGCATCTCGACCGGATGCACGCGCGCTATCCCGATATCCCGATCTCGATCAGCGAATATGGCGCGGGCGGCGCGCTCAGCCAGCATGTCGAGGATGGAGGGGCGCACAAGATTGCCCATGCCAGCCGCATGCACCCCGAGGAATTCCAGAGCTGGTATCACGAGCAAAGCTGGTCGCAGCTTCGCGACCGCCCCTATCTCTGGGCGAGCTGGATCTGGAACATGTTCGATTTCTCTTCCAAAATCCGGCAGGAAGGCGACGCGACCGACATCAATGACAAGGGCCTCGTCACATTCGACCGCAAGGTGAAGAAGGACGCCTTTTTCTACTACAAGGCCGAATGGTCGACCGAACCCGTCGTCCATATCAACAGCCGGCGCTGGAAACAGCGCACCGAAGCGACGACGCGTATCCGCGTCTATAGCAACGCACCGAAGGTCATGGTGATGCTGGGCGACAAGCCGCTGGGCGAAATCGCCTGCGCCGCGAGCATCTGCGAGATCGGGGACGTGCGGCTCGCGCCCGGCGTCAACCGCGTGACCGCCTCTGCCCGCTTCGCCGACAGGGTGGTCAGCGACGTCGTCGAATGGACGCTGACGCCGCGCTGAGCGTCGCTATTTCGGCTCGTCCAGCCAGCCGCCGGTGAAACCGATACGTTTCAATCCGCGAACGATATGCGGATTCTTGCGCATCACCTTCCACACCAGTCCGCTGCGATGGTTCTCCATCATCGCGAGGATCGGGCCCTGGTCGATACCAAGATAATCGTTCGCGACCCAGCCGTGGACGGGGTCGACCGCGCCCGATTTCGATCCGGAATCGGTGAAGATGAAGCCGGGGTTGAACGCGTCCTTGAAACCATAGCGCGTGTAGAGCCGGGGGCCGTATTGCGTGCGCATCGCCATCAGCGCGGGGATCGCCGCTTCGGGTGCAAAGGCGACCGAGCCGCCGGCCGCGGTCGGGACGATGGTGCCGTCGTCGACGACGCGGATCGCGCTGACGCCGCGCGCCATATAGCCGTTGAAATCGCGCGGCGTGCCGTTGACGCTATATTTGCCTTTCGAATAGCCGGGCCCGTCTGAGGCGGTCCAGCCCCAGATGTCGGCGCTATAGCCCAGCCATTCGTTCGGATTGTCGGCGCCATAGGCGCGCTGCGCCAGCGTCGCGCGGCGGCTGTTCTCGAAATAATCGATGCCCTTGCCGCGCATGAATTCGTCGCGGATGCCGCGGAAGTCGACCCAGACATGGCTGTACTGGTGTCCGAACAGCGGTTCGAACTGCAGATGCTCCTGCCCGTAATAGATGCCCCAATCCTTTTCGAGATCGGCCGCCCAGCCTTTGTCCCACGCATCCTTGCCGACGGGGTGCGTCGGCGAACCCAATGCGAGGATATAAACGAGCATCCCCTCATTATAGCCGACCCAGTCGTGGGTCCCGAAATCGCCGCCTTCGCCCCGTTCGGGATACCAGCCCATCGCGATCGCCTTTTGCCCGCCGCCATTGGCTGATGGAATCCGGCTGTTTTCGCGCTGGACGAAGGTCCAGTCGACGCGGCCATAGATTTTTTCGGCGAGGTCGCGAATCTCCGCCTCGACGGGCGTGTCGCGGTCGTAATAGCTCTGCGCGAAGAGCACGCCGCCGAGCAGCAGCGACGTATCGACGGTCGAAAGCTCGGTCTTGCCGCGCCGCGTTCCGTCTTCATTGTTCAGGAAATGATAGAAGAAGCCCTTGTGACCCGCCATCCCGGTCGCGGCGGGTCCCTGAGGCGCGGTCCAGTAGAAGCGCAGGCAATCGCGCGTGCGTTGCGCGGCTTCGGCGCGCGTGACGTAACCGCGTTCGGCGCCGATGCCATAAGCAGTCAGTGCGAAGCCGGTGGCGGCAATCGAGGAGAAGGGGTTGCTCGGCCAGCGATCGGGCGCAAGGCATTTTTCGGTGTCGGTCGTTTCCCAGAAATAGCGGAAAGTGCGCTCGGTCAGCTCCTCCGAAAATGACGCCTCGGTGAGCGGAGGCAGCGTCGCCGCGGGGGTGGCGGCGGAGGGCGCCGGGCTCGGAGCGCAGGCGGTGGCCAGCGCGATCAGGGGCAGGACAAGGACCCCGCTGCGGAACGACATGAAATACTCCAAAAATTGAGGCGCCCGGCCCACGGGAGGGGGGTGCAGGCCGGGCGCCCGGTCAGCCGGTCAGAAAGAGAAGCCAGCCGAAAACTTTAGCGTACGCGGCGGGTTGCCGCCAACGCCATTGCCCGAAATGCTCAGATAATTGGGCGATGTCGGGTCATTGTTGTAATCGACATAATTGCGGTCGTTGAACAGGTTGAGAATGTCGACGCGGAGTCTCAGGCGCGATTCCTCGCTGATGAACTTGAACGGGATATATTTGGTGATCGCGATGTCCATCTGGCGGAAACCCCAGCGATCGCCGTTGCCGTCGGCCTCGTTCGAGATCACCTCACGCGACGGATTGGCGCCGCCGACATCGATGAACCGCTTGAGATATGGCGGCGACGCAATCTGGAACTTGCCCGACAGCGTAACCCCGATCGGCAGATCGACCGACCCAGTCGCGACGAGGCGATGCTTGCGGACCCCGCTCGACCGCGTAATCGGATAATCGTCGAGCGACGGAAAATCGAGGCTGAACGTCTCGCCAAAGTTCCGGTTCTCCTCGGCCTCGGTATAAGTATAGGTCGCCGAGAAGCTCCACGGCGAAGCCGCCGTGTAGTTCTTTACGAGCTTCAGATAGCCCGAATCCGCACTCGTTTCGAGGCCGTTCGTTCCGATGATGATCGAACCGAAGCCCGGCGGGGCGAAACCGAAGGGCGATCCCGGTACCGCCGGCGCGGGCGGGAAGAAGGTGCCGTCGGGCCGGCGATTGCCCAAGAGATAGGCGAAACCATCCTTGCTCTCGATGTGGCTGTAACCGACTTCGGCTTCGAACAGCGGAGTCACGCGCGCACGGAAGCCCAAGCTGAACTGGTCCGAATAGGGCACCTTCAGGTCATTGTCGATGAAACGCAGTTCGCGTCCGCCGCCCGGCCCGGCCTGCGCCAACAGCTGAGCGCGGCCGGCTTCGGTCAAATAGACCGGATCCCAAGGAACGCAGGTCGGTCCGGGAACGCATGTGTTGTTCGGGTCACCCGTGATGAAGTTGAATGTCCGGGTCGTGTAGGAACCGACGCTGATCTCCTGTTGCAGGAAGTCGAACTGGTTGCGGTCGTACGAGCGGCCGAAACCACCGAACAGGACATAGCGTGCCTCGTCGTCGAGTTCGTAGCTGAAACCGATGCGCGGTTGCCATGCCCCGGTGAACGCCTTGCGTTCCGATCCCGTCGAGATGAAGTCGTTGATGTCATAATCGGCGTTGATCAGGTTCGGATAATTGGCCGGCGACACCGCATTGACCGCGTCGGCGGGGTGGACGAAGTCGAGGAAGGCCGGCGTCCGCTCATAGTCCCAGCGCACGCCAAGGTTGAGCGTCAGCCGGTCCGTGACCTCCCAGTCGTCTTGGACATAGATACCGAACTGGAAATTCTTCGAATTGACAATCGGGCTCCCGTTGCCGGTCTGCGCACCGAACTGGACGCGATACGGAACCTCGTCGTTGAAGCTGCCGCCGCCTGGATTGAAAGCGGGATTATAGGTATAAAGCGGGTTGAAATTGCCGAGCTGGAGTGTGTTGAGTTCGACCCATTTGGCCTTTGCGCCAACCTTGATCGTGTGGCCTTCGAAACCGGTCCAGGTGAAGTCGTTCTGGACGCCCCAGCCCTTCTGGCCCTTGTCCTGATAATTGCCGCCGCCGCCGGTGCGCAGAATGTCTCCGCGCACGACCACGCCCGGTTGCGGGTTGGTCGGCGACGGACCCGCATAGGCAAAGAGGAACGCGTTGCCGAATTCGACCGGCGTGGGCGCCCATTTGACGTCTTCATAGGTCAGCTTGAAATCATTGATCCAATTGTCCGCCGTATGTTCCCACCGGCCGGTCACGCGCAGTTCCTCGACATCCTGCGAACTGATCGTGCTGCGCGCGTTGATGCCGCTCGACAGAAACTCGCCGCTTTCCTTGCGATATTTGCCCGACACCTCGATCAGGTCGCTGTTCGAAGGCTGGAAACTGAGTTTGCCGAAATACAGATCCTCATTGAAGGTCGCGTTGGTCGGCCCGAACACCCCCTGATATTCCGACGGGAAATAGCTGACCGGCAGGTTGAGGCCCGGCCGGACATCCACCGGATTTTCCTGCCTTTTGCCTTCATAGGTCACAAAGAAGTGTAGCATATCCTTGATGATCGGACCGCCGAGCGCACCGCCGAACTGGAAATCCTTGGTCTTGACCTTGGACGTCGTGAGCTCGTTCGGCCGCGCGTCACGCAGGCTCTGATCGGTATAGTCGATGAAGGCTTCGCCGTGGAATTCGTTGGTGCCCGATTTGGTCACCGCCGTGATCGCCACGGAGCTTACCTGGTCGAATTCGGCCTTGTAGTTGGACGAAAGGACCCGGTATTCGCCGACCGCGAGCTGCGGGAACGGGTTGCCTTGCGTCGAATCCTGCCCGGTGACCCCGTTCTTGAGGACATAGTCCTTTTGCCCGACGCCATCGATGAAAATGTTGACGCTGCGGCTGTCCTGCGCGCCGCCCTGAAGGCGCGATTGCCCGTTGCCGCCGGTCACGAACTGGACGCCCGGCGCGAGGTCTGCGAAGGCAAGGAAGTTGCGGTTATTTTGCGGCAGCACCTCGATCTGGCGCTGCGTGATGTTCGAACCGACCTCGCCGCCCTCGAGTGAACGAATGCGCGTACCGGTGACGATGATCGCATCGCCCTCGGCCGACGCGATATCGGGCTGCGAGAAATCGAAATCGAGCACCGCGCTCTGTCCGACCGAGAGCGTAAACTCGTCGGTGCGGCGAACACCGTTCGGCGTCGTCAGTTCGAGGCGATAGGTGCCGACCGGGAGCGAGGCTATGTTATAGCTGCCGTTCGCGCCCACCGCGACGCTGCGCGTCAGCCCGGTATCGACATTGATCGCGGTGACCTGAGTCACGCCACCTTCGGCCTTCACCGTGCCGCGCAGCGAGGCGTTCGACACCTGCGCGTGCGCCGGCGTCGCGACGGCAACGGCGAGCGCGGCGCCCGCGCTGCTCCATGCAAGCGCCGCGGCGAGCCGGCGTGCGCGCGACCGGTGTGCGGTCATGGTCTGAAATTCATGCGAAAACTTCACGGCATCCTCCCTTTTTTTGTGCCCCGACCATTTCCGCCCTCGCCTGGCCAGCCGCCCGGCCTTGCCACCGTGCAGCGACGAGTCGCGAAAACCGCGTCGTTGTTTTTTTGGTTTGTAACCGGTTTCACGATAGCTGTATAGGGGGAAGCGACACAGATGGATGCAATCGGGGACCAGCCGGTTTTCGGCCGATTTCGGCCAATCCGCGTCACAATGTATAAGCAAACCCGACCGGGAAGGACGAATCATGCTACCGATGACGCGCAACCTCACATGCCTGACGCTGGCCACCTTGATGGTGACAGGACAGCTCACTCCCGCTCCGCTGATGGCGAAACCGGCGGCGAGCAAGAGCGAGGCCGCCCCGGAGGATTCGGCGGGATGGCTGCGCCCCGATCCGAAGATGGATCGCTTCATTGCCGAACTGATCGCGAAAATGACGCTCGACGAAAAAATCGGACAATTGTCGCTGCTGACCAGCGACTGGGATTCGACCGGCCCGACGATGCGCCAAGGATATCAGGACGATATTCGCAAGGGACGGATCGGGTCGATCTTCAACGCCTTCACCGCCAAATATACACGCGACCTGCAGCGGCTGGCGGTCGAGGAAACGCGGCTCAAGATTCCGCTGCTCTTCGGCTATGACGTCATCCATGGCCACCGCACCATATTCCCCATCTCGCTCGGCGAATCGGCGAGCTGGGACTTGAAAGCCATTGAAAAGGCAGCGCGAATCGCGGCGACCGAAGCGTCGGCCGAGGGCATTCACTGGACCTTCGCACCGATGGTCGACGTCGCGCGCGACCCACGCTGGGGCCGCATGTCCGAAGGCGCGGGCGAAGATGTCTACCTCGGCAGCAAGATTGCCGCGGCGCGCGTGCGCGGATTTCAGGGCGACGATCTGAAGCGCGTCGATACCGTGCTGGCGACGGCGAAGCATTTTGCCGCTTACGGCGCCGCGCAGGCGGGACGCGATTATCACACGGTCGATATTTCGGAGCGCACGCTGCGCGACGTCTATCTGCCGCCCTTCAAGGCCGCAGCCGACGCGGGCGCCGCGACCTTCATGACATCGTTCAACGAATATGACGGCGTCCCGGCATCGGGCAGCCACTATCTGCTGACCGAAGTCCTGCGCGAGAAATGGGGCTTCAAGGGCTTCATCGTAACCGATTACACGTCGATCAACGAAATGGTCGCGCACGGCTATTCAAAAGATCTCGAGCAGGCCGGCGAGCAGGCGATCAACGCCGGTGTCGACATGGACCTGCAGGGCGCGGTGTTCATGGATCACCTCGCCAAGTCGGTCGCCGAAGGCAAGGTCGACGTGAAGCGCGTCGATGCGGCGGTGAAGGCGATCCTTGAGATGAAATACCGCCTTGGCCTGTTCGAGGATCCTTACCGCTATTCGGACGAAGCTCGCGAAAAAGCGACCGTCTATCGCCCCGACTTCCTCGAAGCCGCGCGCGATGTCGCGCGCAAGTCGATCGTTCTCCTCAAAAACGAGGACAATGCCCTGCCCCTCGCCGCGGCGGCGAAGTCGATTGCGGTGATCGGCCCGCTCGGCAACAGCAAGGAGGACATGATCGGCAGCTGGTCGGCGGCGGGCGACCGCAAGACGCGGCCTGTCACGCTGCTCGGGGGGATGCAGGCCGGCGCACCGGAGGGAACGAGCGTCGCTTATGCCAAGGGCGCGAGCTATGCGTTCGCGGACGCGGGCAAGACTGACGGGTTCGCCGAAGCGATCGCGCTGGCGCAGAAATCGGACGTGATCATCGCGGCGATGGGCGAACGCTGGGACATGACCGGCGAAGCGGCGAGCCGCACCTCGCTCGATCTGCCCGGCAATCAGCAGGCGCTGCTTGAAGAGCTAAAGAAGACCGGAAAGCCGATCATCCTCGTGCTGATGAGCGGGCGGCCCAACAGCATCGAATGGGCCGATGCCCATGTCGATGCGATCCTCGAGGCGTGGTATCCGGGCACGATGGGCGGCCACGCGATCGCCGACGTCCTCTATGGCCGGTATAATCCGTCGGGCAAGCTGCCGGTTACCTTCCCGCGCAATGTCGGGCAGGTGCCGATCCATTACGATATGAAAAACACCGGGCGGCCGATCAATCCGGCGGATCCCAATGCGAAATATGTCTCGCGCTACCTCAATACGCCGAACACGCCGCTCTATCCGTTCGGCTATGGCCTCAGCTACACCAGCTTTACCTATTCGCCGGTGACGCTGGACAGGGCAAAGATTCGCTCCGGCGAGACACTGACGGCGAGCGTTACCGTGACCAACAGTGGCACGCGCGACGGCGAGGAGGTCGTGCAGCTTTACGTTCGCGACCTTGTCGGATCGGTGACGCGGCCGGTGAAGGAGTTGAAGGGGTTCGAGAAGATCAGCCTCAAGAAGGGCGAGAAACGGACGGTCCGCTTCACCCTGACCGACGCCGATCTGGCCTTCACGCGGCAGGATATGAGCTGGGGCAGCGAGCCCGGCCAGTTCAAACTGTGGGTCGGACCTTCGTCGGCCGAGGGGCAGGAAGCCGCCTTCGAGCTGACCGAATGACGACGCGCTTTCGCCTGCCTCTCGCGCTCGCACTCCCGCTCGCCTTCGTTGCCGTAGCGGGAGCGCAGCCGCCCGCGCGCCCGAACATCGTCTATATCATGTCGGACGATCATGCCTATCAGGCGATCTCGGCCTATGGATCGCAGCTGTCGAAGCTTGCGCCGACACCCAACATCGACCGCATCGCGAAAAATGGCGCGATCTTCACGCAGAGCTTCGTCGGCAATTCGCTATGCGGCCCCAGTCGCGCGACACTGCTCACCGGCCGCCAGAGCCACGCGCATGGCTTTACCCAGAACGGCCAGCGGTTCGACAACCATGTCTGGGTCTGGCCGCGCGCATTGTCCCAAGCAGGCTATGCGACGGCGATGTTCGGCAAATGGCACATCAACCATTCGCCCGAAGGCATCGGCTTCGACGACTGGAAAGTGCTCGACGACCAGGGCGAATATTATAACCCCGACATCATCACGCCAAAGGGGCGCAGCGTCGTCGAAGGCTATGCCACCGACCTCATCACCCAATACAGCCTCGACTGGCTGAAGAACGGGCGCGACAAATCGAAACCCTTCGCGATCCTGATCCATCACAAGGCGCCGCACCGCAATTTCATGCCCGCGCTGCGCCATGTGCGGAAATATCAGGGCGTGACCTTTCCCGTGCCGGGCAATTATTTCGACGACTATCGCGGCCGCATCGCCGCCGGCACGCAGGAAATGAACATCTATCGCGACATGTATGAGGGGCACGACCTCAAGATGACGGTCGCGAAGGGATCGGCGCAACTCCGCTACAACCGCTGGCCCGGCGCGTTCGACCGCATGACGCACGGGCAGCAAGCCGAGTGGGACGCGGCGATGCAGGCCGACAACGACCGGCTCAACGCCGCGGCGCCGTCGGACCGCGACCTCGCACTGTGGAAATATCAGCGCTACATGCAGCAATATCTGGGCACGATCGCCGCGGTCGACGAAGGCGTCGGCGCGGTGCTCGACTATCTGGAGGACAGCGGCCTCGATCGGAACACGATCGTCGTCTACACCTCCGACCAGGGCTTTTATCTTGGCGAGCATGGCTGGTTCGACAAGCGCTTCATCTATGAAGAATCGATGCGCACGCCGTTCCTGATCCAGTATCCGGGGCATATCCGCCCGGGCACGCGCATCGCGGCGCCGATCCAGAATATCGACTATGCGCCGACCTTCCTCGACTATGCCGGGGTGAAGGGCCCGGCGACGATCCAGGGCCGGTCGATGATGCCGCTACTGGCTGGCCGCACGCCGCGCGACTGGCGCAAGGATGTTTATTATCATTATTATGAATTTCCGGGGTTCCACGCGGTGCGCGCGCACTATGGCGTGCGTGGCGAACGGTACAAACTCGTGCGTTTCTATGGCGAAGGGCTCGACGCGTGGGAATTTTACGACCTCAAGAGCGATCCGCACGAAATGGACAACCGGATCGACGACCCGGCGATGAAGGGTCCGATCGCGGCGATGAAGCGGCGGCTGGTCGAACTGCGCCGCGAATATGAGGATACGAGCGGCCCCGCCATTTCCTGACCGGGTTGCGACGACCGCTTGCGAACGGTAGGCGCGATGGCGTGAGCCCCGAACCACCCTATGCGTTCGCGCCCTTCCGCTACCCGGCGTTCCGCGCGATCTGGATCGCCAACCTCGCGTCGAACATGGGGTCGATGATCCAGTCGGTCGCGGCGGCTTGGCTGATGACCGAACTGACCGAATCGCATCTGCTGATCGCGCTGGTGGCGGCGATCACGACGATCCCGGTCATGCTGCTCGGTATTTTTGCGGGGGCGATCGCCGACAATTTCGACCGGCGGCGCGTGATGCTCGCGGCGCAGACCGGGATGCTGATCGTCTCGGCGGCGCTGACGCTGACGACCTATATGGACGCGATCACGCCGCTCACCCTGCTGTTCTTCACGCTCGCGGTCGGGTGCGGCACCGCGCTCAACGGCCCGGCATGGCAGGCCTCGGTGCGGTTGCAGGTCGGTCCCAGGGATTTGCCGCAGGCGATCGCGCTCAACACCATCGCGTTCAACCTTGCGCGCAGCGTCGGCCCCGCGCTCGGCGGCTTGCTTATCTCGATCGTCGGCACCGCCGCCGCTTTCGGACTCAACGCACTAAGCTATGTCGCGCTGATCGTCGTGCTGCTGCGCTGGCATCCCGAAACGCTGCCGCCGCGAAGGACGCCGATGCTGACGGCGATCGCCGCGGGCATAAGATTCTGTGTGCATTCGGACCCGGTGCGCCGCGTGCTGATCCGCGGTTTCGCCTTCGGTGCCGGCGCGGCGGGGTTTCAGGCGCTGCTTCCCTCGCTCGTCCGCGACCGGCTGCACGGGACCGAAATCATATATGGTCTGTGCCTTGCTGCCTTTGGCGCGGGATCGATCTTTGCCGCACTGTGGGTCGGACAGGCGCGGCGCCGCTGGGGCAGCGACCGGGTGGTCACTGCGGCGTCGCTGATCTTCGCCGCCGCGATGCTGCCTGTCGCGCTCGCGGTCAATCTCCCCGCCTTGATGGTCGCTGCCTTCGTCGCCGGCGGCGCATGGGTGTCCACGCTGACGACGCTGAATGTCGCGATGCAATTGCGCTCGCCCGAGGAGATTCTCGGCCGCTGCCTGTCGATCTACCAGGCAGTGACCTTTGGCGCGATGGCGCTCGGCGCGTATGCGCTCGGACTGGTCGCCGACCTCAGCAGCTTGCCCGCGGCGATCCTCGGCTCCGCCAGCTGGCTCCTGCTCTCCGCGTTTGTACTGCGTTTTGTCGCGCCGATGCCCCGCCGCGACGAGGGCCGTATCCTGCCCTGAAACTCAACGCGCCTCTTCGAGCGTGAAGCGGCTGTTCGACAGCGCAAGTTCGTCACCGCAATGGCTGCACGCCGCGACCATGTGGAGGTCTTGACCGCACGGGCGATGCGTCAGCAACACCGGTGGACCCCGCTCGTCGGAAAACCATTTGTCGCCCCACTGCAGCAGCGCGAGCAGCACCGGATAAAGATCGCGGCCCTTGTCGGTCAGGCGATATTCGAAACGGTCGGCGTGGCTCGAATAGGGCACGGTCTTTAAAATGCCCTGCCGCACGAGGCGTTCGAGACGGCCAGTCAATATGTTCGTCGCCATCAGGGTGTCGCGCCGGATATCGTCGAAGCGGTTGATGTGCGTGAACATCGCGCGGACGACGAGCGTCGCCCAGCGGTCGCCGAACAGCTCGATCATCGTATCGACGAGCGGCCGGCCGCCGGGGCGCCGGGCGCCGACCTCGCCATTGAAGCGGCGGCGCTCATAATGCGGGACCACTTGCGCGAGCCCCGGTCCCTCACGCCAATCGACGTCGCGCGGATCGATTTCGGCCCGGCAATGCGCGCATGCGGGCACGGGTTCGGTCGCATGGCCACAGGTGGCGTGGTGGAGGCGGACCTGGAAATCGCGACTGTCGGCCTCCCACTTATGCTGCCAGCGCAGCATCATCAGGCCGTTGGGAAACTGGTCGCGGCCCTTCTGGGTAAGGACATAGTGAAAGCCGCGCCCATTCTTCTTGGGCATTTTGGCGAGGCATTCCTCGTCGACCAGCTTCTTGAGGCGGCCGTTGACGACCGAACGCGCAAGGCCGGTGCGCGCGACGAATTCGTCGAAGCTGTGGATGCCGAGGAACGTCTGTTCCATGATCAGCAGGACCGGCACATCGCCGACGACATCGAGCGCGCGCCAGATCGAGCAGGCCCTGATGGTGCGGTCGTGTTTCAAATAAGCCGTCCTTACTTCTCCCTGCCCCCTAAACGAAGCATGGGATGCCGACAAGGCTGGCACCCGCGACGGGGAGGGTGGCGCCGAACCGCCCTCCCCGCTGCATCAGAAACGCCCGGTCAATTGCACTGCGATCGTGCGCGGCCGGTCAACGATGCCATTATAAGCGTTGCCGGCATTTCGCGTGATCGTCGTCGCGAGCGGCATCGAACTCGCGGTTTGCAGAATGCGCTGGTTGGTGAGGTTGCGGCCGATCAGCGCGACCTCCCAGCGATCATCGACCTCAGCCAGCGCGAGCCGCGCGCCGAGCTTCACATACCCGTCCTGATGTGTGCGGGGGTCGAGGTTCGCCGCGGCGATATAGGAAGAGGAGAAGTCGGCGTTGACGTTGAACGCAACCTTCATGTCGCTCGTCACCGGCGTGGTGTAATCGACATTGAGATTGCCCGACCATTTGGGGCTGAGCGCGTTGCGCTTGCCCGAATAGTCGCAGAAGCCGTTCGCGTCGGGCGTCTGCAGATAATAGCACTGGCCGTCGGTGAAATTGCTGAACTTGAAATCGAGATAGGCGACCGCGCCGCTGACCGTCAGCCCCGGCGCTACCGCGGCGCGGAAATCGGCCTCAACGCCCTGCGTGCGCGCTTCGGCGGCGTTGCGGACGTTGAAATTGAGCGTGCCGTCGAAGATGTTGACCTGAAGATCCTTGTAATCGGTGCGATAGACCGAGAGGTTGAATGCGACGTTGCGCCCCTTGTATTTGAGGCCCGCCTCGAAATTGTCGGCGCTTTCATCCTCGAACTCGAACGCGCCGGGCTTCGCGACGGTGGTAGAGGTCGGCAGCGAGTTCGATCGGATGTCGAAGCCGCCCGCCTTGGTGCCCTTGGCATAGGAGGCGTAGAGCATCAGATCGTCGGTCGCGTCATACTGGACGTTGACCATCGGGTTGAAGCTGTCTTCGCTGATCTTGCCCGAGATGCTGTGTGCTTCGATATTGAGAGCGCGGAACACCGCCGCGACGACCGGCGCGGGGGCGGTGCTGAGCGGCCCCTGCACGATCGCGAGGCTGCGGCTGCCCGTCTTCTTCTCATGGTTGAAGCGCGCGCCCGCGGTGATACGAAGCCGGTCGGTGACCGACAACTCGCCCTGGGCAAAGCCCGAAATCAGGTCGGACTTCTGCGCATAATCACGATCGTTTCTGGTATCGCCGAGTGCGCTGAAGGGGGCGCCCAGCGCGAGGAAGGTCGGGTTGAACAGGGTGAAGTCCTGCACGTCGAGTTTCGCATGCTGGTAATAGACCCCCGCGATATAGTTGAACGCCTCACCGCCCGGCGATGCAAGCCGCAGTTCCTGGCTGAACTGGCGATAATCCTCGCGCAAGTTCGTCCCGTCGAGGAAGCTGATCCCCGAGAAATCGACGTCGACGATCTCGCGTGTCTTGTAATCGAGCAGCGACGAAACCGA
The DNA here is from genome assembly GCF_004795895.1 of Sphingopyxis sp. PAMC25046. Taxonomy (NCBI): domain Bacteria; kingdom Pseudomonadati; phylum Pseudomonadota; class Alphaproteobacteria; order Sphingomonadales; family Sphingopyxidaceae; genus Sphingopyxis; species Sphingopyxis sp. PAMC25046. The sequence goes on along the minus strand of NZ_CP039250.1, from coordinate 1,489,339 downwards.
GGTCAGCGTGTGGTCGCCAAGTTCGAGATCGGCGTTGAGCGTCGCGCCGAATACCTTGTTCCGGCTTTCATAGCCATTGTCCTCGCGGACGAAGTCGGGGTCGGTGCTGACGAAGAAGGGGCCCTGGAAAACGGTGTTGTAGTTGCCTACGGCGCCGAACACGTCGCGCGGCTGGCCCTTCATTTCGAAGTCGGCATATTCGAGCTTGAGCTCGGCGGCGAACGGCCCGCCCTTGTCGAATTCGAGCTTGCCGCGGAAATAATATTCGTCGACGTTCGGCTCGTCGCGGTCGAGTTCCTGATTATAGAAATAGCCGTCCATCGAACGGTGATAGCCGACGACGCGCGCCTCGATCCCGTCGCTCAGCGGTCCCGAGAGCACGCCGGTGAGCTGTACTTCCTTGTGGTTGAATTCATAGAGGCCGCTGACCGAGCCTTCGAACTCGTCGGTCGGGCTGCGCGTCGTGATGTTGACCGCGCCCGCGATCGCATTTTTGCCGAACAGCGTCGGCTGCGGCCCGCGCAGCACCTCGACGCGCTCCATGTCGACGAGCGGCAGGCGCGAGAGCTGGTCGCGGCCGTAATAGACGCCGTCGACGAACATCGCGACCGATTGTTCGAAACCCTTGTTGTCGCCCGACGCGATACCGCGGATCGCGATGCGGTTGGCGATCGCGGTCTGGGTGATCTTGAGGTTCGGGACCGACGACGAAATCTGTTCGAGGTTGGTCTGGCCGTAATTTTCGACCTGCTTGCCGCTGACCGCCGAGATCGAGATCGGCACGTCCGACAGGCCTTCGGCGCGCTTTTGCGCGGTGACGATGATTTCCTCAAGCCCGCCCTGATCGTCCCCGGGTGCCGTGTCCTGCGCAAGGGCGATTCCGGGGGTTGCAAGCGCGGTCGCGGCGAACAGCACGGCAAAGCTGGTCTTCATAATCTCTCTCCCTCCCACAATCGTCGGGTTTTCCCCGCGATGTTTTTCTGGCCTTGCGACTCTTATCGTCTTTAAGTATCGTTATGCAAGTCAGATAATTTGAGAGAGGATGAAGAGTGCCGAAACACGGCCTTCCGCCAGCACTGACGCGGGGTTTGCGCCTGCCGGCGATCGCCGCGCCGATGTTCCTCGTCTCGGGTCCCGAGATGGTCATCGCGGCATCTCGTTCGGGCGTGATCGGCAGCTTCCCCGCCCCCAATGCGCGGACGTCGGCGGACCTCGAGAATTGGGTCAGCCGGATCGACGCGGCGCTGTCGAACGACCCCGATGCCGCGCCCTGGGCGGTCAATCTCGTCGTTCATCCGTCGAACAGCCGTTTGCCCGAAGACCTCACCTGCGTCATGCGCCACAAGGTGCCGCTCGTCATCACCGCGCTCGGTAGCCCGGCGCGCGTGGTCGAGGAAATCCATAGCTATGGTGGTCTCGTTTTTGCCGACGTCAATTCGGTGGGCTTCGCGCGCAAGGCCGCGGCGGCCGGGGTAGACGGGCTCGTGCTCGTCGCTGCCGGCGCAGGCGGGCACACCGGCGCGACCGCGGGCTTCGCCTTCGTCGAAGAAGTGCGGCAGTTCTGGGACGGGCCGCTCGTGCTCGGCGGAGCAATTTCGACCGGCCATGCGGTGCGCGCCGCCGAAATTCTCGGCGCCGATCTCGCCTATCTCGGTACCTCGCTGATCGCCTGCGCGGAGAGCATGGCGGTGCAGCCCTACAAGGATATGGTCGTCGCGGCGGGCGCCGAGGACATCGTGCCTTCAAAGGGCATCACTGGTGTGACCGCCAACTGGCTGAAATCGAGCTTGATCGCCGCGGGTTACGACCCGACGAACATGCCCGAGGACAAGCGTCCCAATTTCTCGGATGCGCAGGACGACGCGAAGGCGTGGAAGAATGTCTGGTCCGCCGGACAAGGCGTCGGCGCGGTGCGCGCGGTCGAACCCGTCGCGACCATCGTCGATCGCCTTGTGAAAGAATATGATGCCGCCGCCGCAAGGCCGCGCTTTGCACCTGCCGAAGGAGCCCTCGCATGACCGCCCAGATCGTCGATACGATCACCACCACGATCCAGCCGAACGACCACCCCTATATGAAGGGCGCGTGGCGCCCGACCTATAATGAGTGGAACGCGACCTTCGCCAATGGCGATGCCGAGGTGATCGGCGATATCCCGACCGATATCGACGGCGTCTATGTGCGCACCGGCGAAAACCAGATCCACGAGCCGATCGGCCGCTATCACCCGTTCGACGGCGACGGCTTCATCCATGCGATTTCGTTCAAGGATGGCCGCGCCAGCTATCGCAGCCGTTTCGTGCGCACCAAGGGGTTCGAGGCCGAGAAGGAAGCCGGCCGCTCGCTGTGGGCGGGGTTGATGGAGCCGCCGCACAAGTCGACACGCCACGGCTGGGGGGCGCAGGAGTGGCTCAAGGATTCAAGCTCGACCGACGTTGCGATCCACGCGGGGAAGATCATCTCGACCTTCTATCAGTGCGGCGAAGCGTACCGGCTCGATCCCTTCACGCTCGAACAGTTCGGCACCGAAAGCTGGGTGCCGCTCGACGGCATTTCGGCGCATTGCAAGGTCGACCTTGCGACCGGAGAATTGATGTTTTTCAATTACTCAAAACACGCACCTTATATGCATTACGGCGTCGTCGGCGCCGACAACAAGCTCAAGCACTATATCCCCGTGCCGCTCGCCGGCCCGCGCCTGCCGCACGATATGGCGTTCACCGAAAATTACACGATCCTCAACGACATGCCGCTCTATTGGAACGAGGAATTGCTCGAAAAGAACCTTCACGTCGTGCAGTTCCATCCCGACCAGAAGACGCGCTTCGCGATCATCCCGCGCCACGGCCAGCCCGAGGACATCCGCTGGTTCGAAGCCGAACCCACCTATACGCTGCATTGGCTGAACGCGTGGGAGGAAGGCGACGAGATCATCCTCGACGGCTATTATCAGGAAGAGCCGATGCCGAAATCCTATCCGAACGCGCCCGAGGGGCTCGAACGGATGATGGCGTATCTCGATCAGGGCCTGCTCAAGCCGCGGCTGCATCGCTGGCGTTTCAACCTCAAGACCGGCGAGACCAAAGAGGAGCGGCTCGACGACCGCGACCTTGAATTCGGCATGTTCAACCATCGCTATGCGGGCAAGCCCTATCGCTACGCGTACAGCGCGATCCCCGAGCCCGGCTGGTTCCTGTTCCGCGGGCTCGTGAAGCACGACCTGAATGCCGGAACGAGCGAGGCCTACGAATTCGGCCCCGGCCGCTTCGGCAGCGAAGCGCCGTTCGCGCCGCGCATCGATGCGAAGGACGAGGACGACGGCTATCTCGTCTCCTTCATCGCCGACCTCGAAACCGACACGTCCGAATGCGTGCTGATCGACGCGAAGAATGTCGCCGCGGGGCCGGTTTGCCGGATCATCCTGCCCGAACGCATCTGTTCGGGCACGCACACCGTCTGGGCGAGCGGCGACGATATCGGCATGGGCGCAAACAGCGTGCTGGCCGCCTGAGATGATCGCCGCACGAGAGGACAAACGGCGACAGCACCGGGAAAGCGGCTGGTGGGGCGACAAGACCTTTGCCGACCTGTTCGCGACCAATGCGACGGCGCATCCGGAGCGGCTCGCGCTGGTCGATGCGCCGAACCGCGGCGACTTCGCTTTCGGCGAACCACAGCGGCTGAATTATGCCCAACTGGCGGCCGAGATCGACCGGCTCGCGGGCGCGCTCGTCAATGCGGGGATCGGCAAGGACGATGTGCTGCTGGTCCAGCTTCCGAACATCAGCGAGTTCGTCGCGTTCTATTTCGCCGCGGCTAAGATCGGCGCGATCGTCAGCCCGGCGGCGGTGCAATATCGCAGCCATGAACTGAAGGGCATGATCGGCGTCGTCGAGCCCAAGGCGTTTGTTTGCGCGACGCTGGTGAAGGGCTGCGACCATGTCGGCGTCGCGCAGCCACTGCTCGACGGCATCGCGCTCATGACTTTCGGTCCCAATCCACCTTCAGGAGCGCTCGACCTGTCGACCGCCGAGGGTGCCCCCGACGCCCTCGCCGCGCATGCCGCCGCCAACCCCGTCGATGCCGACGACATCTTCACCATCTGCTGGACCTCGGGCACCACCGGCGTGCCCAAAGGCGTGCCGCGCAGCCACAATCACTGGATCGCGGTCGCAGGCGCGGGGTATGAGGCGATGAAGGTCGGGCCGGGCGACATACTGCTCAACCCCTTCCCGCTGATCAACATGGCGAGCATCGGCGGCATCACCATGTGCTGGCTGACGAGCGCGGGGACGATGGTGCTGCACCACCCCTTCGATCCTGGCATCTACCTCAAGCAGATCGCGACCGAGCGCCCGAGCCTGACGATCGCGCCGCCCGCGGTACTCAACATGCTGCTGCAGAATGAGGCACTACTCGCCTCCGTCGACCTCTCCAGCCTGCGCGTCATCGCCTCGGGATCGGCGCCGCTCGCGCCCGCGATGGTGCGCGGTTTCCAGGAAAAGCTCGGCATCATCATCGTCAACGTCTTCGGGTCGAACGAGGGGATGAGCTTCATCACCGGCGAGGGCGAAATGCCCGACCCCGACAAGCGCGCCAGCCTGTTCCCGCGCCGTGGCACCTATCAGTGCCCCTATGGCGAGGGCCGCGCGCCCAACATCGAAAGCCGGCTCGTCCCGCCCGGCGGCGGCGATCCGATCGAGGCGGACGGCGTCTCGGGCGAATTGCAGATCCGCGGACCGACCGTATTCGAGGGCTATCACAACGCGCCCGAACGCACCGCCGAAGCCTTCACCGACGATGGCTGGTTCCGCACCGGCGACCTGTTCGAAATTGCCGAGGGCGGCGATTTCTACCGCTTCGTCGGACGCTGCAAGGATCTGATCATCCGCGGCGGTGTGAATATCTCGCCCGAAGAGGTCGACCAGCTGCTCGGCGGCCATCCGTTGCTGGCCGAAGCGTGCGTCTTCTCGCTCCCCGACCCGATGATGGGAGAGCGCATCGGCCTTGCCTATGTCCCACGCGGCGCGGACGATGTCGGGATCGGCGAGGTCGCCGACTATCTGCGCGGCCACGACCTCGCGGTGTTCAAACTTCCCGAGCGCCTGTTCCGCTTCGACGCCCTGCCGCGCAACGTCACCAACAAAGTGATGCGCAGCGAAGTGCGCGAAATGGCGCTCGCCACTCTCGAAAAGGAAGCCTGACATGGCGAAAGACGTCTTCATCCTCGGCGGCGCGCAGAGCGATTTCTCGCGCAACCTCGAACGCGAGGGCGGTGGCCTGTTCGAGCTGTTCCGCGGCGTTGCCGAAGCGGCGTTCGTGGCGACGGGGATCGAACCCAACGAGGTCGAGACCGCGCATGTCGGCAATTTCGTCGGCGAGCTGTTCGCTGGTCAAGGCCAGCTCGGCGGCTTCTTCGGCCATGTCCACCCCGACCTTGCGGGCATTCCGGCGTCGCGGCACGAGGCGGCCTGTGCGTCGGGCAGCATTGCCATCCTCGCTGCTGCCGCCGAGATCGAGGCCGAACGCTATGGTCTCGCGCTCGTGCTCGGCATCGAGCTGATGCGCAACGTTCCCGGGCAGCGCGCCGCCGAATATCTCGGCGCTGCCGCCTGGGCGGGACGCGAGGCGCAGGAGGCGCGTTACCTGTGGCCGTACATGTTCGCGCGCGTCGCTGAGGAATATGAGGAACGCTTCGGGCTCGACCGCGCGCATCTGCGCGGGATTTCGGCGAACAATTTCGCCAATGCCAAGAAGAACCCATATTCGCAGACGCGCGGCTGGGCGATTACCGACGATCATCTCGGTGAGAATGACGAGGTCAATCCGTTGATCGAGGGGAGTTTGCGCAAGTCCGATTGCGGGCAGGTTACCGACGGGGCGGCTGCGATCTTTCTCGCCTCGGCGGAAGTTGCCGAACGTTACGCGCAGCGTCGGGGGATCTCGATCGACTCGATTCCGCGGATCAAGGGATGGGGGCATGCGACCGCGCCGCTGCTCTATTCGGCCAAGGTCCAGGAAAGTCGCGGACAAGACTTTGTTTTTCCAAGCGTTCGCAAGGCGATGATGGATGCGCTGCGGCGCGCAGAGATGCCCGACATCTACGCCTGCGACGGGGTCGAGGTGCATGACTGTTTTTCGATCACCGAATATATGGCGATCGATCATTTCGGGATCACCAAACCGGGCGAAAGCTGGCGCGCGGTCGAGGACGGGACGATTGCGCTTGGCGGAAAACTGCCGGTCAATCCGTCGGGCGGCTTGATCGGACTGGGGCATCCCGTAGGTGCCACCGGGGTCCGGATGTTGCTCGACGGATGGCGCCAGGTCACTGGCAATGCGGGCGATTATCAGGTCGGGGGTGCCCGCAACTTCGCGACCTTCAACGTCGGCGGTAGCGCGACGACCGCAGTCAGCTTCGTCGTCGGCACCTGATTTGGCCGACGTCTATATCTACGACGCGGTGCGGACACCGCGCGGCAAGGCGCGGCCAGATGGCGGGCTTGCCGGGCTGAGCCCACAGGAACTCGTGCGTCAGCAGGCGGCGGCGCTCGCCGCTCGTTGCGGCGATATTGCGTCGGCGCCTGACGCGCTGCTGCTCGGCTGCGTCACGCAGAGCGGCGCCCAAGGGGGGCATATCGCGATGCTGGCGAAGCTACAGGCGAGGCTTCCCGACGCGACAGCAGCGCACAGCATCAACAATTATTGCGCGTCGGGGCTGTCGGCGATCGGACAGGCGGTGGCGAAGGTAGGCACTGGCGAAGTAACGCATATCCTTGCGGGCGGCGTCGAATCGATGAGCGCCAGCCCGTTTTTGAGCGACCGCGCGGGTTTCTATGCCAACGACGAATTGCCGCCGCGCGCGCGCTTCGTGCCGCCGGTGCTCGGCGCCGACCGGCTGGCGCATGCCGAGGGGATCGCGCGCGCCGACCTCGATGCCGTCGCGCTTGCCTCGCAGCAAAAAGCGGCTGCGGCCGAAAATGACGCCGCGCTGCAAGCCTCGCGGATCGCGACCGGGGCGCTGACGGGCGAGGAATGTATCCGGCCACAAACGAGCGCGGAATCGCTCGCCGCCGCACCTGCCGCCTTTGGCGAATTGCAGGCGCAATATGCGGGCGCGCTCGAAGGCGCGACCTTCGAACCGCTGCACAGCATCGCGCACGCGCCGCCGATCTGCGACGGCGCGGGGCTGGCGCTGGTCGGCGGCGAAGGCCTCGGCATCGCGCCGCGCGCGCGCGTCATTGCCTTTGCCGAGAGCGGCGGCGACCCCGCCGCCTCGTTGACAGCGGGGTTCGCGGCGATGGACAAGGTGCTGACGCGCGCCGGGCTGACGCTGGGCGACATGGACCGGATCGAGTTCATGGAAGCCTTTGCCGTCACGATCGCCAAATTTCTGCGCGACCGCGACGCCGATCCGGCGCGGGTCAACGTCAGCGGCGGGCATCTGGCCAAGGGGCATCCGATGGGGGCGAGCGGCGCGATCCTGACCTCGACCCTGCTCGACGCGCTCGACGCGTGCGAGGGCCGCTACGGGCTGGTCGTGCTGACCGGTGCGATGGGGGTCGGCGCGGCGATGATCGTCGAACGCCAATAGCCATTGCCAAAAAGCGCGGCTGCGCTATGGGCGGCGCGTGCGGGGCTTGCCCCGCGCATGATCGCGCCGGTGCCCGGAAGGGCTTAAAATGGGAACGCGGTGAAGGGGTTCGTCCTGAACCCCCGAAGCCGAGGCTGTCCCTGCAACTGTAAGCGGCGAGCGAGATGCACCGGTCCGGTTCTGCGGATCAGCCACTGGGGTCACCTGGGAAGGCGTGCATCGAGCCCTGACCCGCGAGCCAGGAGACCTGCCGGCGTGGGTCGCTCAATGCCAAGGCCCAGGGAAAGGCCGCGGCACGGAGGTTTCCGTCGAGCGACAACCAGGCGGCCGGAGCCGCCTCGGTGACGGGGTCGCAGGCCATGACGCCACTTGCGCCGCCGACATCGGTCGATCGCGCGCGCGTATCGGCAGGCTCCGCCTTCGTTGTCGGCGTGCGGGGCCCCTACCCATGTTGAAATTTGCGATCATTTCCCTGTTGGCTTTGACCGCGGCATCGCCGGCTTTCGCTGAAACCACCGACAGCGACCGCGACGATATCGTCGTCACCGCGTCGGGGATCGAGCAGCCGCGCGACGAGGTCGGTCAGGCGATCACGATCATCGACGCCGACACGATCGAAAAGCGCCAGACGGTCGATATCGTCGACCTGCTCGCGACGACGCCGGGCGTCCGCTTCAATCGCAGCGGTAGCACCGGTTCGGTCGCGGGCATCTCGCTGCGCGGTGCTGAAACGACGCAAACCCTCGTGCTGATCGATGGGGTGAAGGTCAACGACCCGAGCGGCATCGGCGACGGATATGATTTCGGCCATCTGCTGACCGGCAACATCGACCGGATCGAAGTGCTGCGCGGATCGAACTCGGTCGCGCACGGCAGCCAGGCGATCGGCGGTGTCGTCAGCCTGATGACCGCGACGCCCGCCGAGGGCCTCGCCGCCAATGCCTCGGCCGAATATGGTTATAGCGATACGGTGGGTGCCAAGGCCGATGTATCCGGCACCGCCGGGGCGATTTCGGGCGGGATCGGTGGCGCTTATTTCCGCACCGACGGCATTTCGTCGGCGGCGGTCGGCACCGAGAAGGACGGATACAAGAATTTCGCGGGCAACGCGCGGCTGAAGGTCGCGTTCAGCGACGCGCTGAGCCTTGACCTGCGCGGCTATTATATCAACGCCGACCTTGATTATGACAGCTTCTTCGGTGCGCCTGCCGACAGCGCCGACGTCGCCAAGCTCGACCAATATGTCGGTTATGCGGGACTGAACCTAGGCCTGTTCGACGGCCATTTCACCAGCCGCGCGGCGGTGACGTGGATGCGCAACGACCGCGATTATTATTTCGTGCGCGGGACGGCGCCCGATTACGGTTATTCGGGCACAAATTTGCGGTTCGAATATCAGGGTGTCGTGACGCCGGTACAGCAGGCCAAGCTGATCTTCGGTTACGAGCACGAACGCCCCGATTATGATTTCTTCGGCTTTGGATCGACCGATAGCCAGAAGGCCAATATCGACAGCGTCTATGCGCTGGGGATCGTCCAGCCCTTCACCGGCCTGTCGCTGTCGGGCGGCGTCCGTCACGACGACCACAGCCAGTTCGGCGGTGCGACGACGTTCGGCGCCAATGCCAATTACTCGCCGAATGCTGGCGCAACCAATGTCCGGCTGAGCTATGGCGAGGGGTTCAAGGCACCGTCGCTGTACCAGCTTTACGATGCGTTCAGCGGCAATAGCGCGCTGCGCCCCGAACGCTCGAAAAGCTATGATATCGGCATCGACCAGAATCTGGCCGACGGCCGCGCGCTGATCTCGCTGACCGCGTTCCTGCGCAACACCGACGACCAGATCAATTACGACAATGCGACCTTCAAATATGGCAACATCGATCGCACGCGCGCCAAGGGGGTCGAGGCGACGCTGGCGCTGAAGCCCGTCGATGCGCTGAACGTCACCGCATCCTACAGCTATATCGACGCGCGCGACCGGTCGGGACGCCCCGCGTTCGACGGCAGGCGCCTGCCGCGCCGCGCCGCGCATGCGGTCAGCCTGTCGGCCGATTATGACTGGTCGTTCGGCCTGTCGACCGGCGCGACGCTGACGATGGTCGGCGACAGTTTCGACGATTTCGCCAACAATGTGCCGCTCGACGGCTATGCGCTCGCGGGTATTCGCGCCTCCTTCCCCGTGGGCGGCCATTTCGAGATTTACGGCCGCGTCGACAATCTGTTCGACGCCGATTATGCGACCGCGTTCAATTACGCCACCTATGGCCGCGCGGCCTATGGCGGTGTGCGGGCGCGCTTCTGATGAAAGCGCGCACCGACGCCGAACATGCGGCCAAGATGAAGAAGATTCAGGCGGCGCAGAACAGGAAGGTCGCGACGAAGACGGTCGAAAAGGGGCTGGTGATCGTCCACACCGGCCCCGGCAAGGGCAAGACCTCGGCCGCGCTCGGCATGGCGGTGCGCGCGATCGGCCACGACATGAAGGTCGGCGTGGTGCAATTCGTAAAGGGCGCGATGGCAACCGGCGAGAAAGCGGTATTCGACCGCTTCCCCGAGCTGATCGAATTCAAGCCGATGGGCGAAGGCTTTACCTGGGACACGCAGGACCGCACGCGCGACATCGCGGTCGCGCGCGAAGCGTGGGACGAGGTCAAGCGCATGATCGCCGACCCGAGCTACAAGATGGTGATCGCCGACGAGCTCAACATCGTGCTGCGGTACGACTATCTGCCGGTGGACGAGGTGCTGGAGGCGCTGGGTACGAAACCGCATATGACGCATGTGATCATCACCGGGCGGAATGCCCCGCAGCAATTGATCGACGCCGCCGACCTCGTCACCGAGATGGCGCAGGTGAAGCATCCGTTCCGCGAGCAGAATGTGAAGGCGCAGAAAGGGATCGAGTTCTAATGCGACGTCGCGCGCTTGCGGCGGCAGCGGTGCTGGTCGGCGGCGCTGGACTGCTATGGGCGACTTCCCCCGCGCCGCGCGTCAAGGCGCCCGCCGTTCCGCAGCGCATCGTGTCGATCAACCTGTGCGCCGACCAGCTCGTCCTCGCGCTCGCCGACCGGGGGCAGATCGCCGGGCTCACGAAAAATGCGACCGATGTCGAAATGTCGGGCGAGGCGGTCAAGGCCGCGGGCCTTCCGCTGCTCAGCAATTCGGCCGAGCAGATATTGGCGATCGAACCCGACCTGATCGTCGGCATGCCCGCGAGCCGCAGCGCGGCGCTGCGCGCGTTGCCGCAGCAGGATTATCCGCTGCTCGATCTGGACACAGCGAACACGCTCGAAGAAATCTATACATCAATCCGCCAGACCGCCGTCGCCGTCGGCCATCCCGAACGCGGCAGCGCGCTGATTGCACGGATGCAGGGCGAGCTCGCCGGGCTGCCCAAGCCGGGCAAGGGCCGCGTTGCGGCCTATTACCAGCGGCGCGGCTATATGACCGGAACGGGGACTTTGATCGACGAGCTGATGGGGCGCGTCGGGCTGGTCAATCTCGCGGGCAAGCTCGGCAAGCCGCCGCTGTCGCAGTTGAGCCTCGAGGAAATGGTCGCGGCGGAGCCCGATTTCCTGATCGTCGAGAGCGCGACCGATGTCGTGACCGATCAGGGGAGCGAAATGCTGCACCATCCCGCGATCAAGGATATTCCGCGCATCAGCATTCCGCAGGCATGGACCGTGTGCGGCAGCCCCGCCTACACACAGGCGGCGCGCAGCATGACCGCGCAGATTGCACGCATCGACGGGGACCGATCATGAACCGCCTTGCCCTGCCCCGCTGGTCGCTGATCGCGGCGCTGCTCCTGCTGACGCTCGTCGCCGCGACCGGATCCTTGCTGTTCGGCGCGGTCGACCTGTCGGTCGCGCGGCTGATCGCCGCCGCGACCGGCGACGGCGACCGGGTGGCGTCGGTGATCCTCTTCGACCTTCGCCTGCCGCGCACGATCCTCGCGCTCGGCGTCGGCGCGATCCTCGGGCTCGCGGGCGCGGCGCTGCAGGGCTATCTGCGCAATCCGCTGGCCGAACCGTCGGTGCTCGGCACGTCGAACGCCGCGGCGCTCGGCGGCGTCGCGGCGCTCTATTTCGGGATCGCCGAACTGCATCCCGTCATGCTGCCGCTGCTCGCGACGGGCGGCGCGCTGCTGTCGCTCGCCTTGCTGTTCATCCTGTCGGGCAAGGCCGAAAGCCCGCTGACCTTGATCCTCGCGGGGATCGCGGTCGGCACGCTCGCGGTCGCGGGGACGAGCCTTGCGCTCAACCTGTCGCCCAATCCGTTCGCGGCGATGGAGATTATGACCTGGCTGCTCGGCAGTCTCGAGAACCGGTCGTTCGACCATGTGTGGATCGCGCTGCCGTGCATCGCGATCGGCGGTGCGATGCTGCTGTGGAACGGGCGCGCACTCGATGCGCTGACGCTGGGCGAGGATGCGGCGCAGGCATTGGGCACCGACTTGCGGCGCACGAGATTGCGGCTGCTGATCGGTACGGCGATCGGCGTTGGCGGCGCGGTCGCCGTGTCGGGATCGATCGGCTTCGTCGGGCTCATCGTGCCGCACCTGATCCGGCCGCTGACCGACCGCAGCCCGTCGGCGATCCTGCTGCCCTCGGCCATCGGCGGCGCGGCGCTGCTGACGCTCGCCGATCTGGGCGTCCGGATCATCCCGACGACGAACGAGCTGAAGCTGGGGGTCGTCACCGCCTTTCTGGGGGTACCGATCTTCCTCCTCCACCTGATGCGGGAGCGGCGGATATGGTGAGCATCACACTCGATCATGTCGGCGTTACGCTCGGCCGCCGCGCGGTGGTGCACGATGTCAGCGCCGCTTTCGAAGCCGGGACGCTCACCGGGATCGTCGGTCCCAATGGCGCGGGCAAGTCGACGCTGGCGCGCGCGATGCTCGCGCTGGTGCCCGCCAGCGGACGCGTCGAGGTCGATGGCGTCGATGCGGCGGCGATGTCGCGCGGTGACCTCGCGCGGCGCATTGCCTATGTGCCGCAGGGGCAGACCCTGCACTGGCCGCTGACGGTCGAACGGCTCGTCGGGCTGGGGCGGTTGCCCCACCTCGCCCCGATGTCGCGGATTTCGGGCGCCGACACCGCAGCCATCAAACGCGCGATGGCGCGTGCCGATGTGCTGGAACTGCGCGACCGGATCGCGACCGAATTGTCGGGCGGCGAACGCGCGCGCGTGCTGTTCGCGCGTGCGCTGGCGGTCGAGGCGCCCGCGCTGATCGCCGACGAGCCGCTCGCGAGCCTCGATCCCGGACACCAGATCGACGTGATGGAGCTGCTGCGCGCCGAGGCGGACGGCGGCGGGCTGGTGATCGCGGTGCTCCATGATCTGACGATGGCGGCGCGTTACTGCGACCGGTTGCTGCTGATCGATCAGGGGCGGATCGTCGCCGACGGGATGCCCGCCGCGGTGCTCACCGCCGAGCGGCTACGCGCGGTCTATGGCATCGATGCGCGCGTCGAGACCGGCGGCGAATGGCCGACGATCACGACCTTCGGGCGCGCGAAGGCCTAGCCGCTCCCACTGCTGCGGCACATGCCGACGACGTAATCGATGATCATCCGATCGCGCTGCGGCGACGGCGGGCCGAGCACGCCCTGCGCGTGCGGCGGCAGATGGTCGACCGCGTGCGTCGCGCCCTCGCCGAAGACATAATGGTCGAACCAGGTTCGCCATGCCTGACGTTCGCCGTCGGGGAGTTCGCGAATCGAATGCATCGCGAGCATCAGCGCGGCGAAGGGGAAGCGGTCCTGCCGCTGGCCGAACCAGTAGTTGACGAGGACATTGAGCGCGCCTTCGCTGCGCACATGATGCCACCACATCGGCGGCATGTAGATCGCGTCGCCGGGGGCGAGGTCGGCAACCAGCTTGTGGCGTTCGGCGTCGGCGTAGCGCGGGTAGCGCGCGTGGTCGGGATGGTCGGGATCGACCATGCTCGTCGGCTGGCCCGCGATAGTGCGCTCGACCGGCCCGACGTAGAGGTTCGCGATCTGCTCGGGCGGGAACAGCGTGAAGCGGCGGCCGCCCGCGACGACGACCGCGATGTTCGCCGCCATGTCGTAATGCGGGGCGATGCGGCTCGAATTGCCGACCCAGATGCGCGGATCGACGCCGGTATCGAGCGGCAACGGATTTTCGGCGGCAAAGCTCGCGACGCTCTCGGGGGTCGGGGTCGATCCGGCGTAGAGGCTGGGCGCATCAGATGTATCGCGCAGCGCGACGAGACGTTCGACAAGCGCCGCCATCGGCATCTTTTCGCTGCGGAAATTCACCCCGCGCATATCGTCGGTGTAGAAATAGCGCCCGCCGGTGTCGGGCGGGCCGACAAGCACGGCGAGCGGCCTGCCATTGTCGCGCGCGGCGAGATAGGCGGCGATCGCTTCGTCGCCGTCACGCGCGGCGGCGACGGCGGGCCAGTCGGCCGCGATGCCGCGGATGATGATGGGCTGGTCGGCGGCCGCAACCGCGCGCGATATCGCGCCATGATCGCTGCCAGCGATTTCGTCCAGGTTGCCGCTCACTTCGTCCCCCTGCCCCTTATCGGGCAGGTTCGACCCGCACCGTCCGGCTGGCGCGCTGGCCGTCGGCCGAGCGACTGCGCAGGTCCACCGCGCCGCCGACCGCGACGGGACCCGCATAGCGCGTCCACACGCCGCCTTCGACCCGATATTCGATCATCGTGCCGGGGAACATGCTGTTCGCCTCGAGCTTGCCGCCCGCGATGCGCGCGCCCGGCGGTGCAACGCGATAGGCAACGCCCATCTTCTCCAGCATCGGCCATTGCGCCGCAACGCGCCCGGCGAAATCCTGCCACCCGGCTTTCAGCTTCGCCGAATCGACCCGGCGGTCGCCCCATTCATAGCTGGCGCCCGCCTGATAGGCGGGGGTCCACGGCGCGGGCGCCCAAGCGCGCTCAGCAAGCGCGAGCAGGCGCGGAAAGAGCATATAATCGACCTGCGCGTCGGTGCGGATCGTCTCGCTCCAGAGCTGCGCCTGCAATCCCGCGACGCGGTGCCCTGCTTCGAGGACCGGTTTGTCCTCGATGGCCGCGCCCTCGGCCCGGATATTGCGGATCGTCGCGGCGTTGGCGGGCAGATTGTCGGACATGAAGCCATAGACCTGATACGGATCGACCCCGCGCGAGGCCCAGTCGTAGCCGCCCTCTTCGGGATGCGGCGCATAGGGCATGTCGAAATAGCCGAGGTCGGGGATCGACAATACCGTATCCCAGCCACGGTTCATCTGGTCGTGCGCCTCGCGGATCGCACCGCTGTGGAGCACGCCCCAGATGTTGGTCTGCACCAGATGCGGCGCCTTGGGCATGGCGGCGGTTTGGGTGTGCCCCATGCCGTCGCTCCAGCCGCCGGTGCGCAGGCCTTTCGCCGCGAGGCTCGCGGTCACGCGCTCGATGAAGCGCGGTGTGAGCTTGCCCGCATCGCCGCCATTTTCGGCGATCATCGCCTTGCACGCGGGCGACCTGATCCATGCGCCCGCGGTCTCGTCGGCGCCGAGGTGGAAGGTCTTGAGCGGCACCCCCGCTTGGACGTGCATCGCGACGAGCGCATCGACGACGGTATCGACGAAGCGATAGGTCGCGGGAATGCAGACGTTGAGCGTATTGTCGTCGTAGTTCTGGATGCTGCGATATTCGGTCGTGTCGGCGGGGTCGATCAGACGATACTCGTCGGCCTCGGCCCTTTTGCCTGCGGCGGTCAGGCGCGCATGGCGCACCTCCATCGCCTTGATCGCAGCGCGGCTGTGGCCGGGCATGTCGATCGACGGGATCACCTCGATCTGGCGTGCCGCCGCCGCCCGAACGATCGCGACATAGTCGGTCGCCGTCAGATAGCCGTTGACGCTGCCCGTACCGTCCGGACCGGCGCCGAGCTGCGGCAGGATACACGTCTGCTCCGACGGATCGTGACAGCGTTTCGAGCCGATTTCGGCGAGTTCGGGAAGCGCCGGAATTTCGATGCGCCAGCCTTCGTCGTCGGCGAGATGGAGGTGGAGCTTGTTAAGCTTGTACGTCGCCATCGCCTCGACCAGCTTCAAAATCTCGTCGCGGCTGTGGAAATTGCGGCCGAGGTCGATGTGAAGGCCACGGAAGCCATATTCGGGGGCGTCCTCGATATGCAGCGGCGTCAGCCTGCCCTTTTCGAATGCCGCCTGCTGCGCGAGCGAGCGCAGGGCACGGCTCGCGCCCGCGGCGTCGTGCGCGGTGATCGCGATTCCCGATGCCTTGGCGTCGAGGACATAGCCCTCGGGCTTTGCCACCGCGACCGGATCGATACGGATCGCGAGCGGCAATGTGCCTTCGGGCGCGCCGAGAGCCGCGAGCGCGGGCGCGATAGCGCTGCGCTCGACGTCATTCAGCGTCAGCGCGACGCCTGCGGCCAAGTCGACCGGCTTGCCCTTGCGCTGCTCCGCCTTTGCGGGTTTCGGCAGGATCACGACGCCCTTGGCTTCGGGTGCGAGCCGGCCGGCCTGCAGGTCGAACGCGCGCTCGGCGGTGAGCCAACGCGTCTTGTCGGCGTCGCTCTTGGTCGCGAGCTTCGCCTCGTCGGTCATCGGCGCAACGAATGGCAAGGTTTCGAGCCCGGTGTCGGGGTCGATCACGGGGCGCGTCGCGGCGATCGTCCGCGGTTTCAGCCCGTCGGCGACGAGATAGGCGTTGGGCATGCCGAACGCCTTGGAGAAGTTCGAGCCGACGCCCCACAGCTTGATTTCATGCGTCGAACCGGGGCGCAGCGTCGCGCCGGGTTTCAGCGTCAGTTGCTGGACGTCGCCGTTGATCAGCCGGTGCGCGAACATGTCGCTTTCGACGAGCGGCAGCCGGTTGACGAAGCTGAAATAGAGCGCGAGCCCCTTGGGCACATCGGCGGGCAGCGTTTCGGGCACGGTCAGCGTGATCGTCGTGAGGAAACAGCCTTCGATCCCTGCCGGGCAGGCCGGGCCGTTGTCGACCATCGTGAGGCGGTAGCCGAGCGTGTCGGCGAGGCGGTCGAGCGACGCTTGCGACCCCGTCTCGGCCGCCAGTGCCTGCGGCGCGGCAAGCGCCATCATCGCCATCGTGATCCACCCCGCAGCCCGCATCAATTTTCTCCCGCTCGACAATTTGTATCTAATTTGTCATGTAGTCGTGGGCGGGTCAACGTCTTTTGGATCGGGCAGAATTATGGGGGAAATTGACAAAATGACAAATATTCGTGCTTTTCGCCTCATCGCGTCGATCCTGATTGGTTTTATATTAGTATTGTCACTGTCGGCCCGAGCGGAGGAGCGACGGCCCGTTGTGGTCGGCTATCTCGCGGCGTTCAAGGGGCTCGACCTGTCGATCGCGCGCACCGACCGTGCAGCCTTCACTCATTTCAACCTGTCCTTTGCCAATCCCGATGTCGCGGGGCGCTTCGTCGATAAGGGGAAGATGACGTGTATGAGCGACGAGACGGGCGCGAACCTGTCGGTCGCGGCGCTGCGCGGCACGGTCGCGCGGCTGCAGGCGAGCGGGGCGAAGGTGCTGATCTCGACCGCGGGCGGGGTCATTCCCGGCTGTTCGGGCGACTGGAAGGCGCTGCTCGCGCCCGAGCGGCGCGCGGCGACGGTCGCGGCGCTTGTCGCGCTGGCCGATACGCTGGGCCTCGACGGGGTAGATATCGACATCGAGGGGGCGCTGCTCACCGAAATCGACCGCGCGGGCGACTATACGCCTTTCATCGCCGCACTCTCCGGCGCGCTGAAGGCGCGCGGCAAGCTGCTGACCTGCGCCACCGCTTCCTATGAAGGCGGGATGATCCCGGTGCGTTCGATCCCCTATTTCGACCTGGTCAACGTCATGTCCTATGACGCGATCGGGCCGAGTTGGGGCGAGCCGGGCGCCGAGCACAGCAGCCATGCGATGGCGGCGCGCGACCTCGACCTGTGGCTGTCGCGCGGCGTGGCGCGCGAGCGACTCGTCCTCGGCGTGCCCTTTTACGGCTATGGCTTCGGCGGTGAGAGGGCGAATTGGTCCTATCGCGAAATCGTCGACACGCATGGCATAAATGCGACCAAAGCCGATGTGATCGGCGATCGGTGCGCGGGCTGTCGCTATATCACCCACAACAGCCCGGCGACGATCGAGAAGAAGGCGCGGCTTGCCGCCGAAAAGGCAGGCGGCGTGATGGTGTGGGAGCTGTCGCAGGACAGCGCGGATCACGCGTTGACCAAGGCGATCACCCGCGGTCTGACGCGCGAATAATTCGCAACAAGGTTGACGCGACGATACCAATGCAACACATGGGGAGCTGGCGCTGGTCTTATCGATCGAAACGCCGGGCAACGAAATGGAGCATCGTCCTTGTCACTGATCGAACGCGTGGGTCCGCTCCAGAAGGACGATCCGACACCGCTTTACCTGCAGCTCCAGAAAATCCTGCGCGACGCGATCGAGGGGCAGGTCGTCAAGGCCGAAGAGGCGATCCCGACCGAGCGCGATCTGGCCGAGGAATTCGACGTGTCGCGCATCACCGTGCGCAAGGCGATCGACGGGCTGGTCGGCGACGGCCTCGTCACGCGGCGGCGCGGCGCCGGCACGTTCGTCACGCGGCCGCGCGTCGAGAAGAGCTTTTCGAAACTCACTTCCTTTTCGGAGGATATGATCTCGCGCGGGCGCAAGCCACACAGCAGATGGGTAAGCAAGACCGCGGGCGCGGTGACCCCCGAAGAGGCGCTGTCGCTCGGCCTGTCGCCGGGGTCGCTCGTCTATCGTTTCCACCGCATCCGCTATGCCGACGACACGTCGATGGCGCTCGAGATCGCGACGATCCCCGCCTATTGCCTGCCTTCGGTCGAGGCGGTGGGCGCGTCGCTCTATGAGGCGCTGGAGGCGGCGGGGCATTTGCCCGTGCGCGCGCTCCAGCGGCTGCG
The DNA here is from genome assembly GCF_004795895.1 of Sphingopyxis sp. PAMC25046. NCBI lineage: Bacteria > Pseudomonadati > Pseudomonadota > Alphaproteobacteria > Sphingomonadales > Sphingopyxidaceae > Sphingopyxis > Sphingopyxis sp. PAMC25046. Next base: position 1,470,819 of record NZ_CP039250.1, on the reverse strand, counting down.
CGCGATCGCGGCAACGACCGAACAGGCCGAGATGCTGGAGATCGAGCCCGGCACGCCGGGGCTGTTCATCGAACGGCGCGGCTTCCTGGCCGACGGGCGCACTGCGGAGTTCACGCAGAGCTTCTATCGCGGCGATGCGTACGACGTGGTGGCGGAGCTGAACGGGTAAGACCGACCGACATCCCGGCGAACGGTGTCCGGAAGCACGTGACACCGGCCACCCTTCGCCGGGATGACGCGCGTTAGGAATTGAGCCGACGCAGAAATTCGATGTGCAGCGGCAGTTCGGCGAGCTGTTCGGCGACGCGGCCGCGCAATGTCGCGAGGCGCGCCGCGAGTTCGCCATCGGACAGACCATCGGCGATCGGATGCCAGCTTTGCGGCCGCACCCCCTGCCCCGTGAGCACCGCATACCAGTTCGTCGGGCCGAACAGGTCGCCGGGTTCGAAGAGGATATTGCCCGTGGCGCGAAACGCCTCGATCCGCTCGGCAAGGCTGTCGGGCATGCCCGCCGCGGCGACGTCGCGCCAGAAGGGCGTGTCGTCGCGGTTCGCGAGCGCATAATGGGCGATCACGAAATCGCGGATCACCTGATATTCGTGGAGCGCGTCGCGGTTGAAGCGGCGGATGACATTCGGATCGATCGCGTCGCGCGGCAGCAGCGACAGCAGGCGGATGATCGTCGTCTGGATGAGGTGGATCGAGGTCGATTCGAGCGGTTCGAGAAAGCCCCCCGCGAGGCCGATCGCGACGCAATTGCGGTTCCAGATCGCCTTGCGGTGCCCTGCGTTGAAACGCAGCCGGTTGGCGTCGGCGAGCGGCGCGCCGGGAAGGCGCGAGCGGAGCAGCGCCTCGGCCTCGTCATGGCCGAGATGCGCGCTCGAATAGACATAGCCGTTGCCGTCGCGGTGCTGGAGCGGGATGCGCCATTGCCAGCCCGCTTCGCGCGCGGTCGAACGGGTGAAGGGCGCCGGGTCGCCGGTGTTTTCGCACGGCATCGCAACGGCACTGTCGCACGGCAGCCAGTGGCTCCATTCGGTGTAGCCGGTGTGGAGCGCGCCTTCGATCAGCAGGCCGCGAAAGCCCGAGCAATCGACGAAGAGGTCGCCTTCAATGACGCGGCGATCGTCGAGCGCCAGCGCGGTGATAAAGCCGTCCTCGCCATCGAGGCGGACGTCGGCGACCTTGCCTTCGACCCGCACCACGCCCTTGTCCTCCGCATAGGTCCGCAAGAAGCGGGCGTATGCAGCGGCGTCGAAATGGACCGCGTGATGGACCGGCCCATGGCGCGTCGCGGGCGCGAAACGGCCTTCGCGCGCGGCCATCGTCTCCAGATTATAGGGGCCGTGATCGGGATCGCCGCCCGCCGCAAGATGCCTCAGCCAATAGTGATGGAAATGGATGCCCGACATTTCGACGCCGAGATAACCGAAGGGATGGAAATAGCGGTGGCCCAATCCGCCCCACCCTTCGAATGCGATGCCGAGTTTGATCGTGCCGTGAGTCGCACGGAGGAATTCTGACGGGTCGAGGCGGAGGTAGCGGTTGAATTCGTGGATCGGCGGCACCGTTGCCTCGCCAACGCCGACGGTGCCGATCGCCTCGGATTCGACGAGGGTGATGCTGTGCGGCTGCCCGGCCAGCGCGCGGCCAAGCGCGGCGGCGGTCATCCAGCCCGCGCTGCCGCCGCCGACAATGACGATGCGCTGCACGGCACGCGCGCGCGCGCTCATCCGCGCATCCGCCGTAGCGCGTCGGCGTGGCTCTCCATCGCATGGACGTCGCTCGCGACGGCGCGGAGCTGGCGCTGGAATTCGGCCATCAGCGCCTGATCTTCGGTCAAGAGCGCTTGCGGGTCGAAGCTGCGCGGGGTCACGCCGTGGCCCGCCATGACGAGCGCCCAGCTATCCTCGACATGCGCCTCATGGTTGAAATGCGCAAACATGCCGCGCGCGGCGAACAGGTCGATCTTGGCCGCGAGTTCGGCCGAGACCGGCGCGGCGCGCGCGGCATCCCAAAAGGGCTCGCCGTTGCGCGCGTTGAGGCGGAAATGCTGCGCGGTGAAATCGGCGACGCGCGCGCGCGTGCCCACGAGTTCTTCATTGTAAATATCGGCCTCGGGCATCTGCGCGCGGTCGATCGGCCAGAGCAGCACGAGCTGCGCTATCGCGAGTTGAAGCAGGAGCATTTCGGCGCCGTCGAGCGGCGGCGCGTCGCCCGCCGCGGGGCCGACCGCGACGACATTGCCGGTCCACGGGCGCCGGCGCGCGGTGGCGGCAAGCGGTGCGGATGGCTCGGCGTCGACGGGGCGTCCAAGGGTCGCCGCGAGCGCGGCGGGGGCATCGGCGTCGGACAAAGATGCGCTGTCGTAGGCGAACTCGATCGCGGTCCGGTTCGAAAGCGGCATCAGCGTGATCCATCCGTCGGGATGCGCGGCGACGCGGCCGTAGAGCGGCAGCGGATCGAAGGCGGGCGCCGAGGCACGGATGATGCGGTCGCAGAAGGCGGGGCGCAATTCCGCGCCGCCGTCAATCGCGGCGATCAGCGCGCCGCCGGTATCGACGAAGAGGTCGGCGTCGAGTTGCTCGCCATCGGCAAGCTCGATGCGGTCGAGGCCTGCGCCCGCTCGGTGCGGAGCGGCGCCCGCGCCGGGCACGATGCGAATATCGGCCTGCTCGCACGCGGCGCGCAGCAGCTTCGCATAGCCGGGGGCGTCGAGATGCCAGCCCGTCTTGACCGCCTGCCGTGTCGCCGGCTCGCGCGGCGCCCCGGTGCGGCCCTGTTTGGCGGCGGCGGCGGCGAGACAGAAATCCTCGAGCGCGACGCGCAGGCCCGCGGCGCGCGCGCGCGTCCAGTGCTGGACGAAAGGCAGCGAGGCGAAGGCGCTGCCCGCGTCGCCATAGGCATGCAGGAAAGCGTCGTCGCCGCCCGACCAGCCGGCGAATTGCTGGCCCATGTTGACCGTCGCGGCGGCGTGGCGGACGAGCGCAACTTCGTCGATGCCGAGCAGGCGGTGGAAGGTCGCGAGGTCGGGCGGCGCGATCAGCGCGGCGTGCGGCGCGGGCGCTTCGCCGGTATCGATCCAGGTCACGTCGGTGCCGAGCCGGGCATAGGCGCGGCCGATCGCGAGCGCCGCCATCGCCGCCGCGACTCCGCCGCCGAAGATAACGACCCGTTGCACCGCGTTGCTCACGGCGCGGGCGCCGGACAATAGCGGGCGATGAAATCGGCGTGCGAAGGGAGCGTCGCGGCCGCATCGGCAATCGTCGCGGCGAGGTTCGCGAGGCGCTCGTCCACCGTCGCCGCGGGGAGCACGTCGGCGAGACGGTCGGCGGCGCGCGGCTCGATCCCCTGCCCGACGAACACCGCCTGCCAGCTCGGCGGGCCGAAGAGGCCGTCGCGATAGGCCTGGACATGTCCGCGATGACGGAAGCGGTCGATCTTGTCCGCGAGCGTATCGGGGACTTGGGCGGCCGTGACGCGCTCCCACAAGGGCGCGTCGGCCTCGTTCGCGACATAATGGAGGATCAGGAAATCGCGGATGCGGTCGTACTCGACATCCATCACGCGGTTGAACTCGCACGGAAGCGCCGGGTCGATCGCACGCTCGGCGGGCATCAGCGTCAACATGTGCATGATCGCCATCTGGACGAGGTAGATGCTCGTCGATTCGAGCGGTTCGAGAAAGCCGCCCGCGAGGCCCATGCCGATGCAATTATGCGCCCATGCCTTTTGCCGCTTGCCCGCCTTGAAGCGCAGCACGCGCGGATCGGCGAGTGCCTCGCCGTCGAGGTTCGCGAGCAAGGTCGCCGCCGCCTCGTCGTCCGAAATATCGGCGCTCGAATAGACATAACCGTTGCCGGTGCGGTGCTGGAGCGGAATGCGCCATTGCCACCCGGCCTTGCGCCGCGTCGAGCGCGTATAGGGGGCGAAATCGTCCGAACGCGCCGAAGGCACCGCCTGCGCGCTGTCGCACGGCAGCCAGTGCGCCCAATCCTCGAGATCGACACCGAGCGTCCCGCCCAGCAATAGAGAGCGAAAGCCCGAGCAATCGACGAACAGGTCGCCCGCGACGCGCGTGCCCGACGCGAGCTTGACCGCGGCAATGTCGCCGCTTTCGCTGTCCTGTTCGACCTCGACGATCCGCCCTTCGACGCGCTCGATCCCGCGCGCCTCGGCCCAGCCGCGCAGATAGCGCGCGTAGAGAAAGGCATCGAGATGATAGGCGTAGGCGAAGGCATTGCGCACGTCGTTCGCATCGCCGCTGGGCAGCATGAAGCGGTTTTGCAGCGCGGCGACGATCGGGAAGCAATAATCGGAGAGCGGCGCGGCGGTGCCGGCAACGTGGGCGCGGATCCAGTAGCTGAAGAAATCGGCCTCGCCGATCGGGCGGCCGAAGGTGCCGAAGGGGTGAACGTAGCGGTCGCCCGCGGCGCCCCAATCGACGAATTCGATGCCGAGTTTGAAGGTCGCCTGCGTCGCCTGCATGAACTCGATTTCGTCGAGCCCGAGGAAGTCGTTGAAATCCTTCATCTGTGGCAGCGTCGCTTCGCCGACGCCGACGGTGCCGATCTCTTCGGATTCGACGAGGCGGACGCGAAAGCGTGCGAGGTCGAGCTTGGCGGCGCACGCGGCGGCGCACATCCACCCAGCGGTCCCGCCGCCGACGATAACGAGTTCGAACCTATCCCCCATCGCGGGTCCAGCTTAACGCGGAAGAAAGCGGGCGCCAGCCCCTAACGGGACCGACGCCCCTTCCCCCTTTTTTTAGAAGCTCAGGCGCACGCCGAGCTGGTAGCGGCGGTCGTTCTTGAACCAGGCGTTGGGCTTGAGCGTGCCGTCGCCGTCGACCTGCTGCATCAGCACGGTGTCGGTGCCGAGCAGATTGGTGCCTTCCAGCACGAACTCGATATTCGCGGTCGCGCGCAGGCGGAGCGACGCATCAAGATAGCCCGTACTCTTCTGCCAGATCGGGAAACCGACGCAGCAATCGATCGCGGTCACCAGATATTTGGAGCGCCAGTTATAGGCGACGCGCGCCGATAGGGGGCCTTTCTCATACATGCCGACGAGGTTGTAACTGTGCTTCGAAATGCCTTCGAGCGCGTTGGCCTTTACCGTGCTATCCTCATAGGTCAGGCCGCCGCCGGCCGTTCCACCGGCGGTTTCGTTGGTCAGATTGACCGTCTCGATCCCGTCGTTCTTCACATAGGTGTAGTTGGCCTGCACCCCGAAGCCGTCGAACGGCGCCGGCAGGAAGTCGAAGAAGGTCTGAAAGGCGAATTCAGCGCCATAGATGCTCGCACCGTCGCCGTTGACCGGGCGGTTGACGCGGACGTCCTCGGTCACCCCGTTGTTCGTCACTTCGAGGTTGAATTGCCCCGCCTGAATATAGTCGTAGAACTTCTTGTAGAAGCCGGTGGCGGTGAACGAACTCGACCGGCCGAAATAATATTCGAGCGTCAGGTCGAACTGGTCGGCCGTCATCGGTTTCAGCCCCGGGTTGCCCGACTGGCCGGTATATTGCCAATCATAGGCGATCGCCCTGCCGTTTTCGTCGCGCGTGACGTTCGGGTCCGAAAAATCGTTGAGATTCGGCGTCAGTCGGTTGACCGTCAGGAAGTTGCGCAGCAAGCCGAAATCGGGGCGCGACATCGCGCGCGAATAAGCGAAGCGCGACACCAGCTTGTCGGTCAGGTCGAACTTGATGTTGAAGCTGGGCAGCGCGTGGAAATGATTGACCTTGGTCGTTTCGGCAACGGTCGCGCCATTGCTGAAATCAATCTCCTGCTGCGTGACGACGCAGCCCGACGACGCCGTCGGCCGCGGCGGCGGGCCGGGATCGGTCCCTTCCTCGCAAAGAAGCCCGGTCGGCGTGAAGGGAACGGGCAAGGTGGTTGCCCCCACCGTATCGTCGCGCGTCCAGATCAGGCGGACGCCGATGTTGCCGGAGATCGGCACGCCGCCGATGGCGAGGCTGTCGCCGCCGAACTTCGCCATCGCATAGGTGGCAATCGTGCGCTCGCTGACGCGGTGGACTTCGCTCGGGAAATAGCAGCCGAAGGCCTTTTCGATCGTCTCCGCACCGCGATAGCCGTCGCCCGAACAGACGGGATAATAATCGCCCACGCCGATCGACGGCCGTCCGAGTGCCGCCGCGAGCTGTTCGCGATTCTCCAGCATATCCATGTTGAAGAAGGCGAAGCTGTTGTGATTGATCTGGTTGCCGGCGAAGAAATCGCCGCTGAAGGTGTGGAGCCCGTTGGTGCCCGGGGCATAAGCGGGGCTGTCGATATTGAAATAAGGCGCCTGGGTGAAGGTCCAGGTGTTCGAGATATTCGCCCAATTATAGGCGCCCCAGCGCACCGTCTGGTCGCGGTCGGCATAGCGGGCACCAACCTTGATCGCGTCGAGCCAGCCCGAATCGACATCATATTCGACATCGGCACGGAAGGCGACTTCCTCGCCGTCGCTATCCTCGGTGTGATCGGTCACGGCGTAGTAGAAATAATTGTTCGGGTTGTTCAGCCCGCCGCTCGACAGATTGATGTTCTCGGCCTGGTTGGGCAAGAATTCGAGCCGCGGATATTTACCCGTCAGGTCGACATAGGTGTCCGCAAAGGTCCGCGCGGTGACCGACGCGTTATAGTTGCTGACGCTGGCGTCGACATATTGACCGTCGAGCGTGACGCGCAGCCGGTCCGAAACGTCCCAGCGGAAATTGAGGCCGAAATCCTGGGTGATCTGCTTATTCTTGAGCGCGTTCGCCGCGGTGTCGACCTGCGGCGCGCGCTGTTGCGGGACGCAGCCTTCCCAGCCGTAACAGCGATTGAAGAAGGCCTCGCCATCCTCGTTGACGCCGAGACCGAGATTGTCGTCGCCTTCGCCAACATAGGGGCGCGGCGCCGACCACCAGCCGCTGAGGAAATTGCCGTCGTCGTCGAACTGGAACGGCGCGGTGCCGGTGAGCGGGTTCACGAGCGTCGGATCGGTAACCTGATAGTCGCTCGGCTGGCCGTAGATGCTGAACGCGCTCGAATAGATCGCATGTTCGCGCCAGCTGTTGTTATATTGCGAGCGCAGATACTGACCGGTCAGCTCCATGTCGCCGTCGTTGGAGCGCCACTGGAAGGCCGCGGAGATGCCGTAGCGTTTGCGGTCATATTCGTTGTCGCGCATGTAGATGCCGCTGGGAATATATTGCTTCCCCGGGCCGAACACGCCGTCGAAGATCGCCATACGGTCGAACTGGATGCCCTGGCTCGCGGTGATCGCGTGCGAATAGGCGCCGTTGAGCATCAGCCCGATCTCGCCGATTCCGGTCTGCCAGCGGTCCGAGATGATGCCGGAGATTTCGGGCGTCGATTTCTCCGCAATGTCGCCATAGGTGTTCTTGATCGAAATCGAGACGAGCCGCCCGTCCTGATCGAACGGCACGCGCGTGCGCAGATTGACCGTGCCCGCGATGCCGCCCTCGATCAGGTCGGCGGTCTGGTTCTTGTAGGTGTCGATACCGCCCAGAAGTTCGGGCGAGATGTCCTGCCAGCTGAGACCGCGCGAGCTGTTCGCGCTGAAGGTATCGCGGCCGTTGAATTCGGAGCGGACCTGGTTGAGGCCGCGGATGATGACGCCCGAGGGTTCGGCCGAGAAGTGCGAGGTATCGTCGGTGCCCGCGAAACGGATGACCGTGATGCCGGGAACGCGCTGCAAGGCTTCGGCGACCGATTTGTCGGGGAAGGAGCCGATATCCTCGGCCGTGATCGAATCGACGACCGTATCGGCGTTGCGTTTGCGGTTCTGCGCCGATTCGAGATTGGCGCGAATGCCGGTGACGACGATGTCGTCGGGATTTTCCTCGTCCGCCGATACGGGCGCGCTGTTTTCCTGCGCCGCGGCGGGCAGGATCATCGCGCTCGCCAGTGCTGCGCCGCAGATCCCCTGGAGCAGGTTGCGGCGAATCCGATATGTCTTGGCAGGCCCCTTAACCATTATAATTTTCCCCCATCCAATGCGGTCCAGATTGCCTTCCCACAATCTCTATAAGACCAATTGCGTCCTTGGAATATTACCAATAGACTACAAATTCGACGCGCTGTCCATTGCAAATTTATGGCAGTGTCAGGATGCCGCCCGAGGGGGCGGTGGCGACCGGGGAGGAAAAGGCCATGCGATTGATTTCACTCGACGTGCTGCGGGGGCTCACGGTCGCCGGGATGATATTGGTGAATTCGGCCGCGGCGATGAAATATGGCGCGGAAGCGAGCGTCGCGCCGATCCTGCTGCACGTCAGCTGGGACGGACTCACCCTCGCCGACCTCGTTTTTCCGGGTTTTCTGACGATGGTGGGCATCGCCATCCCCTTTTCGATGCGCGATGCGAAGCTCGATTCTGCACAGCGGCGCCATATCCTCGGCCGCACCGGCCGCTTGCTTCTGCTGGGCTTCATCCTCAGCAACCTTTACTGGTTCACGAGCTTCGCGTCGGGCGACTGGCGACTGTTCGGCGTGCTTCAGCGAATCGGGCTGGTCTATTGCGCGTGCGCGCTGCTGTTCCTGCTCGCCGGGCCGCGCGCACGGCTGATCGTCGCGGCGGCGATACTTGCGCTTTACTGGCCGCTCGCGCTGCTCCCCTCGCTCGACGGCCTCGCGACCGACATCTGGGCGCGCGGGCATAATTTCGTCGCCTCGGTCGACCGGCTGCTGCTAGGCAATCACCTCTATGTAAAGGGGCCCGAAGGCTATGATCCCGAGGGGATATTGGGCACGCTTCCCGCCATAGCTCAAGGCCTGATCGGCGTCGCGATCGGCGAGTTGCTGATCCGCCGGCAAGGTCCCGCGGCGCGACAGCTTGCGGTCATCGGCGCCGCGATGCTGGTCGCCGGCAGCGGCTGGAGCCTCACCTTTCCGATCGTCAAGGATATCTGGTCGAGCAGCTTCGTACTCGTCACCAGCGGCATCACCGTGCTGGCGCTCGCGCTGCTGCATCATTGGCTCGACCGCGAGGGCCGCAAGCCGGGGATGGCCGCGACCGCGATGCTGGCGTTCGGCGCCAATGCGATCGCCGCCTATACGCTGCATCAGGTGACGGCGGGCGTCGTTACCTGGGACCTGCTGCTCCTGCCCTTTCGCGCGCTGCGCGAAGCGCTGGGCGATCCGGTCGCGTCGCTAATCCCCATCCTTCTCTATACGCTGCTGATCTGGGGCGCGATGGAATGGCTGCGCCGCAAGGGCTGGATCATTAAAATCTGACCGCCCAAACATACCTCTTGATGAGACCTATATAACCTATATAATACCAATGATCGGATGGCGTCACGTCGCCCGATCTGGAGAGCGATGGACGATGCAGAACGCCGCAACAGACGGACGAATAACGATGATGGAGCAGGAAGCCGGGGCGGCGGCGGCGGCGGTCGCCACGATGCTGGACGCGAATCGCGACGCCTTCGCGGCGATCGGGCGGCGGCTGCGCAAGGCGCCGCCCGCCGCGGTCGTGACCTGCGCGCGCGGGTCGTCGGACCATGCGGCGACCTATGCCAAATATCTGATCGAGACGATGACGGGGACGCCGACCGCGTCGGCGGCGCTGTCGATCGCGTCGCTTTACGACGCGCCCGCGGTCGCGGGGAATCGCCTGTGCCTTGCCGTGTCGCAGTCGGGCAAAAGCCCCGACCTGCTGGCCGCGGTCGAGCAACAGCGCGGTGCCGGCGCCTTCGTCGTCGCGCTGGTCAACGCCGAGGGTTCGCCGCTAGCGGGGCTCGCCGACGTGGTGATCCCGCTCTCCGCCGGGATCGAACGATCGGTCGCGGCGACCAAATCCTATATCGCCTCGCTGGCGGCCATCGCCGCGCTCGTCGCCGCTTGGGCCGAGGATGATGCGCTCGGCGCGGCGCTGACCGTCCTGCCCGGCCAGCTTGCGCAGGCGTTCGCGCTCGACTGGTCGCCCGCGGTCGCGGCGTTCCGGGGGGCGACGAACCTGTTCGTGCTCGGGCGCGGCTATGGGCTCGGCGTCGCGCAGGAAGCTGCGCTCAAGTTCAAGGAAACCTCGGCGCTCCACGCCGAAAGCTTCAGCGCCGCCGAAGTGCGGCACGGGCCGATGGCGATCGTCGGCGACACCTTTCATGTGCTGGCGTTCGGCGGCACCGACCGTGCGGCGGTCAGCGTGCGCGACGCCGCCGCCGAGTTCCGCGGGCGCGGCGCGACAGTGCTGCTCGCCGATCCCGGGGGCGACCTGCCCGTCATCGCCGCGCACCCGGCGATCGAGCCGGTGCTGATGATCCAGAGCTTTTACCGCATGGCAAGCAGGCTGGCGCTCGCGCGCGGCTGCGACCCCGACTCGCCACCGCATCTCAACAAGGTTACCGAGACTTTATGATCGTTCGTTTCCACAACGGCCGGGTCGCACTGCCGGGCGGCACCGGCGACGCGGCGGACATCGCCGTCGAGGGCGCCGCCGTTACTGCGGTGTCCGCGCCGGGCGATACGCCTGCGGACCGCGACGTCGATCTGGAAGGCGGCTGGCTGCTCCCCGGCTTTGTCGACACGCAGGTCAACGGCGGCGGCGGCGTATTGTTCAACGATCAGGTCGATGTCGAAGCGATCGCCGCTATCGGCGCGGCGCACGCGCGCTTCGGCACCACCGCCTTCCTGCCAACCTTGATCAGCGACACGCCGGCGCAGATCGCCGCCGCGCTCGCCGCGGTCGATGCTGCGATCGAGCAGGGGGTGCCGGGCGTCGTCGGCATCCATATCGAAGGCCCGTTCATCAACGAGGTGAAGCGCGGCATCCACGAGGCGCATCGCATCCGCCGCCTCGATACCGAGATATTGGCGACGCTCACCGCGCCGCACCGCGGGCGCGTGATGCTGACGCTCGCGCCCGAATTGTGCGACGAGGAGGATATCCGCACGCTCGTCCGCCACGGCGTGATCGTCAGCGCGGGGCATAGCGACGCGACCTATGACGAGGCGCAGCGCGCGATCGGCGCGGGATTGTCGGGCTTCACCCATTTGTTCAACGCGATGTCGCCGCTGCACCACCGCAACCCCGGCGCGGTCGGCGCGGCGTTCGATTCGGACAGCTATTGCGGGCTGATCGTCGACGACGTCCACCTGCACCCCGCCGTCGTGCGGCTGGCGGTGCGGGTGAAGGGCAAGGAGCGCATCATGCTCGTCACCGACGCGATGCCGAGCGTCGGCACCGACGTCAGCGAATTCACGCTGCAGGGCAAGCGCATCGCGGTGAAGGACGGCGTCTGCATTTTCGAGGACGGCACACTCGCGGGCACGCATCTCGACATGGCGTCGGCGCTGCGCAAGACGGTCGAGGTCACCGGGCTGCCGGTGCCCGACGTGTCGGCGATGGCGAGCGCGACGCCCGCCGCCTTCCTGTCGCTGGAGGAGCGCATCGGGGCGATCGCGGCGGGACAACGCGCCGACTGGGTGTGGCTGGATGCCGGCCTTACGCCGCGCGCAACGTGGATCGGCGGCGCGATTGTTTCGGAAGCGACAGCGGGCCATTTTCTGGCCGCGCAATGATACACAAGCCGCATCATAAGCGGCGGACGTTTTGGGGATCAGAGCGGTTTTCGACCATTTCAGGTCGCCGTGACGGAGCCGATTTTGGCTCAGTGCAAGGAGAGATGGCGTAGGCATATGTCGATATTCCAAGACATCTCGACGCAGCAATGGGCCAAAATCGGCCCGCCGCAAAGCGGTTGGGCCAGGCAGTCCGCTGGCCGCGTTGCGTCGCTTGCAGGGGCGACCCGCCCCTGCCGCGCGCCGCGCCTCGCCAGCGAACTGCCTGACCCAATCACGGTGATCTGAAATGGTCGAAAACCGCTCTAAATCGATGGGCCTGATCATCACCTCTCCGCTCAGAGGGTGGGCGACGACGCTGGACGATGTTCCCGATCCGGTCTTTGCCCAGCGGATGATGGGCGACGGGGTCGCGATCCAGCCGCTCGGCGATACCGTCGTCGCGCCGTTCGACGGCGAAGTAGTGACGCTGCACGAAGCGGGACACGCCATATCGCTGCGCAGCGCCGAGGGCGCCGAGGTCCTGATCCATATCGGGCTGGATACGGTGACGTTGAAGGGCGAAGGCTTCGAGCCGCTGGTCGCGATCGGCGATATGGTGTCGCGCGGCGATCCGCTGATCCGGTTCGACCTCGACGCCGTCGCGCTTTCGGCGACGAGCCTGATCACGCCCGTCATCGTGACCAATGCCGAAGCATTCGCAATCGGCCGCCGCACGACCGATGCTGCGATCGGCGCATGCGAGGCGCTGATGACGCTGGTTCCGGTGCAGGGCGAAGCGCGGCGGCGTTCGGACGACGGCACGCTGGTCGAGCATGCGGTGACGCTGTCGCTGCCGCACGGCATCCACGCACGGCCCGCGGCGCGGATCGGCGAGGCGGCGCGCGGCTTCGAGGCGGACGTGCATCTGGCGAAGGGCGACAAGCGCGGTGATGCGCGGAGCACGGTCGCGCTGCTCGCGCTCGGCACGGTGTTCGGCGACGAGGTCGTGGTGCAGGCGCGCGGCGACGATGCCGAGGCGGCGCTCGCGGCGGTCGTCGCGTTGCTCGCGACCGATATGGGCGAAGGGGCGCCGGCGGTCGTCGCGCCCCTGTCCGCAGCCGCGACCGATCCGCTGCGCGCAGGGCAGATCGGCGGCGTGATCGCTTCGCCCGGCCTTGCCATGGGACCCGCTGCACGGCTGCGGCAGACGGAGATCGCCGTTGCGCGCGAGGGCGCCGGGGCCGCCGAGGAACGCGCGGCACTCCTCGCGGCGCAAGGCGCGGTTCGGGCGAGCATCGCCGCGCGCGCCGACGGCGCGAGCGGCAGCGTTGCGTCGGTGATGCAGGCGCATCTGGCGCTGATCGGCGATCCCGAACTGCTCGCCGCCGCCGAAGCGCGGATCGCCACCGGAAACAGCGCCGGTTTCGCGTGGCGCGGCGCGATCCACGACCAGATCGACGCGATCCGCGCGACGGGCAATGCCCATCTGATCGAGCGCATCGACGATCTGATCGACATCGAGCGGCAGATGCTCGCGGCGCTGACCGGCACCGCGCTCAATGGCGCTGCGGTCCCGGCGGGCGCGATCGTCGTGGCGGGAGATCTGCTGCCGTCGGAGCTGGTGGCGCTGGCGGCGGCGAGACCCGCAGGGCTGTGCCTCGCGCGCGGAGGGCCTACGTCGCACGTCGCAATCCTGTGCGCGGGGATGGGCCTGCCCGCGCTCGTCGCGATGGGCGACGCGCTGGACAGCATCGAGGATGGCGCAGCGCTGCTGCTCGACGCCGAGCTGGGCCATGCCACGGTGGCGCCCTCCCCCGCCGACGCCGAAGCCTTTACGGCGCGGCTCGCGAAGCGCGACGCGCGGCGCGAAGCGGCGCGAGCGGCGGCGAAAGACGCGTGCCACAGTGCCGACGGCACGCGCATCGAAATCTTCGCCAATGTCGGCAGCGTTGACGAAGCGCGAGCCGCCGCCGCGCAAGGGGCCGAAGGATCGGGCCTCGTGCGCAGCGAATTCCTGTTCCTCGACCGCGAGACCGCGCCGTCGGAGGATGAGCAGCACGCTGCCTATCAGGGGATCGCCGACGCGCTCGCGGAGCGGCCGGTGATCGTCCGTCTGCTCGACATCGGCGGCGACAAGCCCGCGGCCTATATCCCCTTCGACGCGGAGGAAAATCCGGCGCTCGGCCAACGCGGCATCCGTGTGGCGCTGGCGCGGCCCGACCTCCTCGAAACGCAGCTTCGCGCGATCCTGCGCACGAGCCCGGCCGGGCAATGCAAGATCATGATCCCGATGATCGCGAGCGTCGACGAGCTCAGGCAGGTGCGCGCGGTGGTCGAAAGGCTGCGCGGCGAGATGGGCGTCACGACACCGGTGGAGGTCGGCGTGATGGTCGAAACCCCCGCCGCGGCGATGACCGCCGACCTGCTCGCCGCCGAGGCCGATTTCCTGTCGATCGGGACAAACGACCTCACCCAATATGTGCTGGCGATGGATCGCGGCAATCCGGCGGTCGCTGCGGGGGTCGACGCGATGCATCCCGCCGTGCTGCGGATGATCGGCGAGACGTGCCGCCTTGCCGCCGTCCATGGCCGCTGGGTCGGCGTGTGCGGTGGGTTGGCGTCGGATCCGGCGGCGCTGCCGATCCTGATCGGGCTGGGCGTCACCGAATTGTCGGCGGTGCCGGGGTTCGTCGCCGAAGCGAAACAGATCGTACGCGGGCTCTCACTGCCCGAGGCGCAAGCGCATGCGGCGCTGGCGCTGCAATGCAAATCGGCGGCGGAGGTTCGCGCGCTCGCCCGCGCGTTCGAGGAGACACGGTGATGCGGAAGATACTCGAAACGCTCCAGCCGCTCGGCCGCGCGCTGATGTTGCCGATCGCGGTGTTGCCGATCGCGGGGCTGCTGCTGCGCATCGGCCAGCCCGACCTGCTCGACATCGCCTTCGTCTCGGCGGCGGGCGCGGCGATCTTCGAGAATCTGGGCATCCTCTTCGCGATCGGCGTCGCGGTCGGCTTTGCGCGCGACGGCAATGGCGCGGCGGCGCTCGCGGGGGTCGTCTGCTATCTGGTCACGACGACCGGCGCGCAGACCTTCATGACCGCGCCGGCTGACCTCGGCGCCGGATGGCCCGAGGCGGCGGCGGCGCTGGCAGGCAAGAACTGGGCGCTGACGCAGATCGACAAGCTCGAGGTGCCCATCGGCATCCTGTCGGGATTGATCGGCGGCAATTTCTATAACCGTTTCGCGGCGATCGCCCTGCCCGAATATCTCGCCTTCTTCGGCGGGCGGCGCTTCGTACCGATCGCGAGCGGCGTTGCAGGGCTGCTGCTCGCGGCGGTGATCGGTTACGGCTATGCGCATATCAGCGGCGCGATCGACGCCGCGAGCCGTACCGTCGTCGAAAGCGGCGGCGCGGGCCTGTTCGTCTATGGCGTGCTCAACCGGCTGCTGATCGTCACCGGATTGCACCATATCATCAACAATGCCGCCTGGTTCGTCGTCGGCGATTTCGCGGGCGCGACCGGTGATCTCCGCCGCTTCTTCGCGGGCGATCCAACCGCGGGCGCGTTCATGTCGGGCTTTTTCCCGGTGATGATGTTCGGTCTGCCCGCCGCGTGCCTCGCCATGTATCACGAGGCGCGGCCCGAGCGGCGCAAAGCGGTCGGCGGGATGCTGCTTTCGCTGGCGCTCACCAGCTTTTTGACCGGGGTGACCGAACCGATCGAGTTCACCTTCATGTTCGTCGCGCCCTTACTCTATGCGATCCACGCGCTGCTGATGGGCGTGTCAATGGCGCTGATGGACGCGCTCGACATCCGGCTCGGCTTCGGCTTTTCGGCGGGGCTCTTCGACTATGTGCTCAATTTCAGCCTCGCGACGCGGCCGTGGATGCTGCTGCCGGTCGGGGCAGTTTACGCGCTGCTCTATTACGGCCTGTTCCGCTTCTTCATCCGCCGATTCGACCTGACGACGCCGGGACGCGAGCGGGGCGAGGTCGCCGAGACATCGACCGTTTCGACCGGCGGCGTGCGCGGCGAAGCCTTTATCGCAGCGCTCGGCGGTGCGGCGAATCTCGTCAGCGTCGACGCGTGTACGACGCGCCTGCGCCTGATCGTCGCCGATCAGTCGGCGGTGGACGACGCGGCGCTGACCGCGCTCGGCGCGCGCGGCATCATCCGGCCGTCGGAAAACGCGGCGCAGGTCGTTCTGGGCCCGGTCGCCGATCTGGTCGCCGAGGAAATCCGCGGCGCGCTAGCCAGCGGCGGGACTGCTATCGCGGCCCCTGCCCCCGCAGCGAGCGGGAACGGAGCGGATGCGACCCTGCCCGACGATTTGGCCGGTGCGCTTGGCGGCACCGCGAATGTGCGTTCGGTCCGCGCGCTCCACGGCCGCTACCGGGTCGAACTCGCCGATGCGGCGCAGGTCGACGAAGGCGCGCTGGCGCGGCTGACGCGCGGGCTCGTCCGGCCCGCGCCCGATGTCTGTCACATCCTGATCTGAACAGGGCGGCGGTCTTCCCGCCGTTTGCCCTTGGCGCCCGCCGTGTTTTCTTCGAAAGCCCGGCGGGCGTCGCTCACGCAGTCGACGACAGCTTCATCAGGATGAGGCCGCTGACGATCAGCAGCGCGGCGACGATCCGCATCGCGTTCGCCTGTTCGCCGAGGATGAAGATGCCGACGAGGAAGGCGCCGACGGCGCCGATCCCGGTCCAGATCGTATAGGCGGTGCCGAGCGGCAGCGATTTCATCGACAGCGCGAGCAGCGCGAAACTCACGATCATCGCGGCGATGGTGACGGCGGTCGCGCCCGGGCGCGTGAAGCCTTCGGACTGCTTCATCGAGAAAGCCCACACGACTTCGAAAATTCCGGCGATCGTCAAATATATCCAGGCCATGGCAGCCTCCTTATCGAGCTGCCGGGCCGTCCCGGACTTGAGACCCCGGTATAGCCGGGCGAGGACGTGGCCTCCGTCGGGAGACTCTACCGTTGCGAACCCTAGCGTGCAATATCCTGTGCGGCACTGGACGCGCGGTCCAGCACCGACCGCGCGAATGGCGCGAAATCGCCGTGCAGCCCATGTTTGAGCGCCGCGAGCGCAAGGCCGTGCGTCGCCGCATCGGCGAGGTTCTTACCGCTCCACAGGCCGTCGAGAACGCCCGCTGCGAACGCGTCGCCGGTCCCGACCCGGTCGATCACCGGCGTGATGAGGGTGGAGTCGCTCGCGCCACGGTCGTCCCGCGTATCGACGCGCGCGGTAATTCGATGGACCTCGGGGCCGAGGATTTCGCGCGCGGTCGAGGCGATATGTTCGAGCGAAGGAAAATGGTCGAACAATGCGATCGCCGCCTCGCGCCGCCGGTCTTCGCCCTCGCCCGAAAATTCGCGGCCCAGCAGCAGCCCCGCGTCGCGATGATTGCCGAAAAGCAAGGATGCCTGCGCAACAATCGGTTTCAGGATCGCCGCCGGATCGGGCTGCCAGCGTTCCCACAAACGCCCGCGCCAATTGCCGTCGAATGACACGCCGATTCCGGCCGCGCGGGCGCGGGTGACGGCTTCGAGCGTCGCGGCAGCGCTGTCCGGCCCGAGCGCGGGGGTAACGCCCGAGACGTGCAGCCAGCCGATGCCCTCGAGCAAGCGGTCCCAATCCCAATCGTCGGGCTGCGCCGCCGCGAAGGCCGAGCCGGCGCGGTCGTAGACGACCTGGGCGGGGCGCATCGGGCCGCCCGGGAGATGATAATAGAGGCCCATGCGGCCCGCGGGACGGCGCACCGACGTGGTATCGACGCCATGGCGGCGCAGTTCGCCCATGACGCCGTCGCCGATCGGACCTTCGGGGACCGCGCTGATCATCGCGGTAGCGCGGCCGAGCGCGGCGAGCGCGACGGCGACATTCGCCTCGGCGCCGCCGACATGCGCGCCGAACCGCGCCGATTGCAGCGGCAGTTCGCCCGGCGGAACCGAGACGCGCATGACGATTTCGCCGAAACAGGCGATGCTGCGGGGAGGAGCGATCATGCGTGGAATCCGGTTTCGGCGGCGGCGGTGCAGGCGATGGCGGCGGCGCCGAAACGGGCGGTCGCGGTCTGGCCGATCGCGATCGGATGGACCCCGGTGATCGCGCCAGCGGAAATCCATTGCCCGGGCTTGAGTTCGATGACGCCGCGGCGATGGAGGTCGGCGAGGAAATCGAGCGCGCCCCACGGTCCGTCGAGCACGTCGATCGCCCGCCCGCTGCCGACCGCCACGCCGTCGATCCGCGTTTCGACCCCGAGCGTCGCGAAATCCGCAGGATCGAGCCGCGGACCGAGCAGCAGGCCATTGTTGATGCCGATGTCGGCGATAATGCCATAGGGGGCGTGGTTATGGACGTCGGGCGCGGGCGAGCTTGCGACCTCGAACCCCGCGCGGATCTCGTCGACCCAGCGGGCGCCGTCGTCCGCGGTCACGCGCCCGTCGGGCACGGCGCAGAGGCGCAGCATCACCTCGGACTCGATCGCGCCCGCGCCGTCCCTGAAGATAAGGGCCTCGCCCGGCCTGTCTCCGTCGAGTTCGGCGACGCGCAGCACGGGGCCCGCGACGCGCTCGGCACCGAGCGTTTCGACGAGCGCGGGCGGGATGCGGCCGACCTTCCAGCCGAGCACCGGCGCGCCGAGCGCGGCGGCAAGGCGCCGCTGGACCGTATAAGCCTCCGCCAGCGTCGCGGGAACCGGCGCGGGAAAGGCGGGAAGCGCCTGCCCCGAAAGGCGCGCGGCAAGCAGCGCCGCAACCGGATCGGGGGTATCGGGCATCAGGCGAGCTTGGCGCTCAGCAAATAACGCTGGCGGCTTTCGGCCGACTGGCGGCGCAGTTCGACCATCGCGCGTTCCTCGGTTTCGTCGAGCATCGATTCGAGCAGGCGGTTGAAATGGCGCCGCATCGCGAGCCGTGCGCCGCCCGCGTCACGCTTGCGCAGCGCCGCGACGACGTCGGCGTGTTCGGCCTGGCGCGCTGCGCCATCCTTGCGGCAGACGAGCGAATGGCTGCTCCGCACCTCGGGCAATTCCATGCGCATACGCCACAGGCTCTCGATCACATGGATGATCGCCTTGTTGCTCGACGCGGCGGCGATCGTCATGTGAAACTCGCGGTCGATCGCGCTGATCTCTTCCTCGCTCTTGCTGTCGTCGGCCATCGCCACGAGCAGTTCGTCGAGCTTCGCAAGCGTTTCGCTCGAAATCGTCGGCGCCGCGAGCGCCGCCGCCTCGGCCTCGAACAGCGAGCGCGCCTCGGTCAGCTCGAATGCGCTGACCTTGGGCAGGATGGCATTGTCGCCGGGCAGCACGGCCTCGACATAGGCGCCCGCGCCGGTGCGGATGTGGATCCACCCCGTCGCCTGCAGCGCGATCTCGGCCTCGCGGATCGTCACGCGGCTGACCTCGAAACGCTCGGACAGCTCGCGCTCGCCGGGCAGCCGCGTTCCCGGCGGATAGGTTCCGTCGAGAATCAGGCGCCGGATCGTATCGGCGACATCCTCGAAAAGGCGGCGTTCGGCCATGTTCAATCGTCTCCCCGCAAGATTGCGGGTACGGTCATACAATTTGGTATGACAAGTTTGAAGTCTATCGTCGCGCTGCGCATCAGTTTTTCGCTGCACAAGCCGATGCGGCCAGCAATTTGCGGTTACACAGGAAGGCGACGGCCCGCCTCGACACTTCGGCCCGGGCTTGGGGCGCAAATTTGCCATGCCCGCCGCCGCGCACGACGAACAATTCGGACGGCACCGCCAACGCGTCGAGGCGGCGCTTGAGTTCGATCGACTGGGCAACGGGCACCACCGGGTCGGCATCGCCATGTGCGATAAAGATGGGCGGGCTGTCCTTGGCAAGCCAGGCGACCGGCGACATCGCCCGCTCGGTTACCGCTGCTTCGGCTTCGTCGCCGATCCAGTTCGCGACCGTCGGATGGCGCTTTCCGGACGGCGACGCGATGCCGGTCAGGTCGGCCGGTCCATAGAAATCGAGGATCGCCGCCGCCGTGGGAGCACCGCGGCATTCGGCGCTGTCGACATCATTTGCCGCGGGTAACAGCCCCGCCATCAGCGCCAGATGTCCACCCGCCGAGGTTCCGGTCAGAATGATACGGCCGGGATCGAAGCCCAGCCGGGCAGCGTTGGCGGCTACCCAGTGGAGCGCGCAGCGCGCATCCTGCACGGCGGCCGGCGCGCGCGCCTCGCCAGCGAGACGATATTGCACCGTCACCAGCGACAGGCCCGCCGCCAGATAAGGACGGAACCCCGCCCAGTCGGCGGGCCGCGCACCACGCGCCCAACCGCCGCCATGGAAATGGATCAACACCGGGCCCGGCGCCGCGACGCTGTCCGCATGGCGATAGACGTCGAGGTGCAGCGCCGTTCCTCCCACCGTCCGGTACACGACGTCCCGGTCGATTTGCGCGAGTTCGACCGCCTCGGTCGCAGCGGCGGGCGCCGCCGCCGCGACTGATAGCAAGGCGAACAGAGTGCGCACCTTGCCGCCTAGATCCGTGCCCGCAGGCCGATGAAATATTTGGACCCGTAATAGTGATATTGGCGGCTGCTGCCGTAGACGGGCATATAGGTCGCCTTCGGCTCGTTGAAGAGGTTGAGCGCCTCGAACCGCAGCGACACGCCCTTCATCAGGTCGAGCGAAGCGCGGAAATCGACAGTCTCGCTGGGGCCGACATAGCGGAGCTGGCTGTTGCCGCCGACGAAGTCCTGGAAATATTTGCTGCGGTAATTGTAGATCGCCTGCAGCGACACCGGCCCGATTTCGTAATAGGCCTGCGCCGACAACACATGCTTCGAATAGCCCGAGAGACCGGCGGGCGCGATCAGCCCCGGCGTCACCGTTTCGGTTTCCGGATTATATTCGTCGCCGAGCCGGATATCCTGCGTTTCGAAGTTCGAATCGGCGTAATTGTAGCTGACCTTGGCGCCGAGACCGTCGAGCGGCTTGGGCAGGAAGCTGAAGCGCGTCGCGGCGGTGAGTTCGAGGCCGTAGATGCGCGACTTGTCGGGGCTGTTGCGCGTCTGCGTCACCGGGACGGTGACGGTTTCGCCGTTGATCGTGAAATCTTCGTTATAGACCACCGGCTGGAAGCCGCCGTTGAACTGCTTGTAATAGACCGTGGCCGACAGGAGGCTGTCCTTGTTCGGATACCATTCGATCGCGGCGTCGGCGTTCCACGACATCAGCGGCTTCAAACGCGGGCTGCCGTTGGCGCGGACATTGTCGATCGCCTCTTCGATCGAGGTGAAACCGTCGTCGCTTTCGCCGAGTGTGAAGGTTCGTCCGGCGCCAAGCGCGCTGGGGTTGGGTCGCGACATCGCGCGATAACCGGCGAGACGCACGAGCGTGTCGGGCGCAACTTCGAAGATCGCGTTGACGCTCGGCAAGATGCGCGTGCTACGGCTTTTGATCTGCACCGTCTCGAAATCGCCGCTCTCGTCGAGCGTGAACCGGGTCGGGTCGGCGGGATCGGGAACGACGACAAGGTCGCTGCGCAGCCCGTTCGAGGTGACGTCGGTGCGGACGACGCGGACGCCGAAATTGCCGCGGACGGGCATATTGCCCAGATCGGCGTCATATTCGGCCATCACATAGCCGGCGAGCGTGCGTTCGGTGACGTCGCGGTTCGCCGCGGTGCGCAGCTCGTCGGGCAGGCCCGGATCCTCTGTCCCCAGATAGGCGCCGAACAGGCAGTCGACGTCGAAGGTCGCCCAGCTGTTGATATTGTTACCCTCGGCCGCCGACAGATAGCCGGTTTGCGGGAACGCCTGGCGGCACTGGTTGTTGAACCGGCGGTCTTCTTCAAGCGTGAAGTCGGGGCCGAGGTTGAAGTCACCGTTGCGCAGATCATAGTCGCGAAAGGTGAGTTCCGACCAGCGCGCGCCCGCCGAAATCCGGCTGAGGAAGCCGTCGAGCTCGTAAGCGGCGTCGAAGCGTCCCGCGATGATCTCGTTGCGGCGCTTGCTTTCGTCGCGGCGGAAACGTGCGTCGTCCCAGAAGAGATCGTGATTGTTGAGGTCGAAGCGCGGATCGATCGTGATCGTCGGGACGAAGCTGCCCGGCGCGAGTTCGTAAATATAGGGGACGCGCTGGTCGCCCACCGGCGTGCGATCGCCGTTGACGTCGTTCCTGTCGGTGCGCAGGCGGAAATTGCGTTCGATTTCCTTGCGGATGGTGCGCGAATAGCTGCCGTCGAGGGTCAGCGTCAGCCGGTCGTTCGGCATCCATTCGACCGACAGACCGCCGCCCAGATATTCTTCCGAGCGCGACAGTTCGGAGCCGTTCGATTCGAGCGAGCTCGATCCTTCGAGGTAGCGGACGATGCCGTTCTCGTCATATTCGACGTTGGCAAGGCCGCGCCGTGCCTCCGAAATCGTAAGGTCGCGACGGCTTTCGACGAAGGTGCGGTCCGAATATTGGACGTCGAGGTTGACGTTAAGCCGGTCCGACGGGCGCCACTGGATAGCGCCGAACGCGGCATCGCGCTTGTCGGTTTCGCTGATCTGGCGGAAGATGTACGAGTTGGGGACGAGATAATAGGGATCCTGGCCGTAATCCTCGCGCGCGAGTTCGCTGCAATTGCCGCTGGAGGCATTGTCGGCGCGGCACGCGACCCAGGTGCTGCTGGCAGCGTAGGTTTCCTCGGGATTGTTGGTATCGTTGCGCTGAACGCCGATCGCGATGCCGATCGTGTCGTTCGCGAACTGGTCGACATAGCTCAGCGTCCCGCGCCAGCCGATGCCGCCCGAACCGACGATGCGGTCGCCATAGGGGTTGTACTGCGCCTTGACCTCACCCTGGATGCGGCGCTTGCCGAAATCGAGCGGACGCAGCGTGCCGATTTCGATCGTGCCGGCGACGCCGCCTTCGACGAGATCCGCCTGCTGCGTCTTGTAGATCTTGATATTGTTGACGAGTTCGGAGGGGAACTGGTTGAAATTGACCGAGCGGTCGCCGCTGCCGTTTGTCGCGTCGCGGCCGTTGAAGGTCGCGTTCGAGAGGAAGGGGCCGAGGCCGCGCAGCGCGATTTCGGAGGCGTCGCCCTTTTCACGGTGGGTCGTCGCGCCGGTGATCGTCTGGATCGCCTGGCCGACCGACAGCGCGGGAAGATCGCCGATGTCGTCGGCCGACAGCGCGTCGACGATCGCGGTTTCCTCGCGTTTGGTGTTGATCGAATTCTGGATCGTCTCGCGAATCCCGGTGACAACGATCGCGTCCTCTTCGTCCTGCGCGGCGGGCGCCGTGTCCTGCGCCATCGCGGGCATCGCGGCGACGAGCAATGTCGAGCCCGCGCCCGCCAGCAAGACGGCGCGGAGCGAACGCGCACGGATTTGAATACGAGAATTCACTTCGTCTCTCCCAGATACCGATTCTGTTATGACCAATGCTGTCGAACATCGCAGCATGATTGTCAACCATAGTGTATGGCAAATTGGTTAGTCCATATTGCCATACATGCTTTGTCAGCGGACGAGCTGACTCCTGAGCCCCGGCACCGCCCGGGCAAGCGCCTGCGTCACGAGCTTGGCAGTGACTTCGGCGCCGACATTGCCGAGATGCGTATAGTCGAACTTGCGTGTCACCTGCCCGCGGGCGCCATCGCCGGTGATCGGCGGGGGCGGAGGCGGCGCCGGGCGCGCGGTCAGCGTCGTCCCGGCCTTCGCGGCGGCGAGCTCTTCGGGCGTCGGCGGGACCTGCGCAAGCTTGGTCGCCGTCTCGGCGCCCATTTCCTGCGCCTGCGCGGCGCTGAGCGCGTTAAGGTCGACGAGCGGCACGTCCATAGCCTTGGCGACGCCGCGAATCTGGTCCGACCAGCTCGCGAGCGTGTTGCGGAGCTTGCCGTCGCGGAACTCGCGCCGGGTCAGCGGGGTGACGAGCACCGGAGTGGCGCCCGCTGCCCGCACCTCCTCGACGAAGCGGCGAAGGTTGGCGGGGAATTCGGTCGTCTCGTCGGTCCAGCGTTCGGATTTCGACGACTGATCGTTGTGCGCGAACTGGATGAGCACCCAGGTGCCGCGATAGCCGGGCACCTTTGCCTCGGCGAGCGCGATGTCCCAGCTGCCTTCCTGTCGGTAGCTGCGCGTCGAGCGCCCGCCGCGCCCGGTGTTGAGACACGCAACCGACGATTTGACATGATGCGCGCAAAACGCCCCGCCCCAGCCGCTGTGCGGCGCCATCGTCGAATCGCCGACGAGGATGATCTTGTACGGCTCGAGCGGCGGCGCGTCGGTGCGTTCGCGGGTCTCTGCCTGCGCCCCGCTCGCGAGCAGGGCGCAGCCGGCGATGGCGACAAGGCCGCGCATCACGAGAAGGCCAGCCCGCCGTTGATGTCGAGACAGACACCCGCGAGGAAGCTCGCCGCGGGCGAAGCGAGATAGACGATCGTGTCGGCGACCTCGTCGGGATGACCTTCGCGGCGGAGCGGCGTATTGTTCGCGGTCGCAGCGCGCCCCTCGGGCTTCGAGAAGATGTCGTGGAAGCTGGTGCCGATCAGGCCGGGGCAGACGGCGTTGACGCGGATACCCTGCGGGCCGAGTTCCTTCGCCATCGAACGCGTGTAGGTCATCAGCGCGCCCTTCGCGGTCGCATAGACCGACGCGCCCGGACCGCCGCCGTCGCGGCCGGCAAGCGACGAGACGTTCACCACCGCCGATCCTTCGCCAAGGAAGGGCTGCGACGCCTGGAGGACGAGGAAGGCCGATTTGAGGTTGAGCGTCATGACATGATCGAAGAACTCCTCGTCCATCTCGCTCAGCGTCTTGCGTGCGACCATGCCGCCCGCGAGGTTGACGAGGATATCGAGCCGGCCGCTGAACGCGACCCCGACCTCGTCGAGCATCGACTTTACCGCATGGCTGTCGGTGACGTCGGCTTGGATCAGGAAGGCTTCGCCGCCCGCATCCTTGATCGCTTTCAGCGTGTCTTCGGCTGCGTCGCGGCCGCTGTTGTAATTGATCGCGACACGCACCCCGGCGCGCGCGAGCGCGATCGAGACCGATCGGCCGATGTCGCGGCCGCCGCCGGTGACGAGCGCGGTTTTCCCGTGGAGATCCATGTGATGCAGTTCCTTATTCTTGCGTGTTGGTGGGTGGGGTGACGACCGGTTCGACGCGTCCGCCGATCAGCCAGAAACAGAGGAAAGAAACGGGCACGATCGCCGCGGAAAGCGCGAAGATCGGCGCGTAGCTCGTCTTGGTGAGCACAGGGACGAGCCAGGTGGTGATCAGCGTGCCCGCGACCGCTGCGGTGCCGCTGATCCCGGCAAGGCTGCCGACCGCGCCGCCACCGAAATAGTCGCTCGGCAGCGTCTGGATGTTCCCGATCGCCATTTGGAAACCGAAGAGGATGCACGCGATCAGCAGCACCGCGTTGAGCGGCTCGCTCGCGCCGATGGTGAACAGCAGCGAAGGCAGCATGATCGCGCAACCGATCGCGATCGTCAGCGTGCGCGCCTTGTGGACGCCGCCGCCCTTGCTGATGATTCGCCCCGCGAACCAGCCGCCAAACAGGCTGCCGAGCATTGCGCCGACAAAGGGTACCCAGGCGAAGAGGCCGATCTGCTTGACGTCGAAGCCGAAGGTTTCGGCGAGATAGATCGGCAGCCACGAGACGAAGAGCCACCAGACGGGGTCGAGGAAGAAGCGCGACAGGATGACGCCCCAGCTCTGCCGATAGCGAAGCAGTTCGCCGAGCGGCACGCGGCGGCTGTCGTCGCGTCCGGCTTCGGTGCGGCCGGTCAGAATATATTGCCGCTCTTCTTCGCTGAGGCCCGGATGCTTCTCGGGATCGGCCTTGTAGAACCAGAGCCAGGGCACGAGCCAGATGAAGCCGAGCACGCCGATGAGAAGGAAGGTGCCGTGCCAGCCGAACTGGACGAACAGGAGCGCGATCAGCGGCGCCGAGATGATGCCGCCCAGGGAGGCGCCGGCGTTGAAGATGCCCTGCGCCAGCGCGCGCTCGCGCGAGGGGAACCAGAGCGCATTCGCCTTGGCGGCGCCGGGCCAGTTACCCGCCTCGCTGATCCCCAGCGTCGCGCGCAGCACTATCAGCAGCGGCATGGAACGCACCAGCGCATGCGCCGCGATCGACAGCGACCAGACGACGATCGAGAGGGTGAAGCCCATCCGCGTGCCGATCGCGTCGAAGATGCGCCCGAAGAGCGACTGGCCGAAGGCGTAGAAGATCATGAAGATCGTCACCAGCAGCGCGTAATCTTCCTTGGTGGCGCCGATTTCCTTCGACACCTCGGGCCACATCACCGCGAGCGCGTTGCGGTCGATGTAATTGATCACGGTGGCAAGCGCGATCAGCGCGATAACACACCAGCGAAAGCGGCCCTTGATATTGCTCATTTCTTCGCTCCGGTTCTGGCGAGATCGAGGCGGCCGACAGGGCCGGTCCATGCGAGGGTGCGGCCATCGACCGTGAGGCTGTGCTTCGCATCGGCGGTGACGTCGTCGGCAACCGCGATCGCAAGCCGGCGGCCGTCGACGAGGGTGATGAGGACGAGATCGGCGCCCTTTTCCTTGCGATGCTCGAGCGCCGCGACGCGCGCGCTGCTCGCGACCACCGTCTCCGCCGCGGCGTCATAGGCGCCGTGCGGTTCGAGCAGGCTGACGAAGGTCGCATTTGCGGCGCCGTCGACGCGCTGGATCAGCGCGGGTTCGCGGCGCAGGTTGAATTCGGGATCGTTCGCGCCGCTTTGGGCGAGGATGAAGCTCGCCCCCGCGGGCGGCAGCATATGGTAGCTGTAGAAGCGGCTGCCCTGCATCCACGTCAGCCGCGCCTTGCCGGCCTTTATCCCCGTCCCGTCGACCCACAGATGCTGATAGCCGTTCGCCTTCCCTAGCACCGGGCGCTCGGCGAGATTGCGGTCGAACGCGATGTCGCTGTCGATGATATGCCCCGAAAAATGCAGCGGCAGGTCATAGACATGCCTGCCGCTGCCAGTTCCGTGGAGGATATCGAGCGTCAGAGGATTGGCGAGGCCATCGACCTCGATCAGCAGCAACGCGCGGCGGATTGCGACGTCCTTGTAGGCGCTGCCGATTTCGGCGATCGTGTAGCGGGTCGGGCCTTCGAGCGATACGGCGAGCTGGCCCGTTCCGGATTTTTCTCCGGCTTTCCAGTTGCCTGCGAAGTGACTTTGTTCATCGACGACAAGCGTGTTGTGCGCGATCGTCGCGCTCGCCCAGCTGTCGTTTTCGGGGAGGTAGCGCCCGCCGCGCTTTGCCTCGACATTGAGGAAGCGCGCGGCGCCATAGTCGGTCACGACCGCGCCGGTTTCGTCATAATAGAGCCAGCCGAGCCGGTCGAAATGGCCGTGTCCCATGCCTTGCACCGTATTCTTGGCAACGAGCAGCGGGCCTGAGGGATCGGTCTTGGTGCGCAGCAGCACGAGCGCGCCGCCCTTGCCGTCGGGGCCGTCGGACAGCAGCCGCGAGGCGAAGGGCCAGGACTTCGCCTTGCCCGCCGCGAGATCGGCGGCCATCGCCTGCCCCGCCGCGGTCAGCACGGTGCGTCCCTGCCAGTCGGCGATCGACAGGAAGGCCGGGTCTTTTGTC
This sequence comes from Sphingopyxis sp. PAMC25046, assembly GCF_004795895.1. Lineage (NCBI taxonomy): Bacteria > Pseudomonadati > Pseudomonadota > Alphaproteobacteria > Sphingomonadales > Sphingopyxidaceae > Sphingopyxis > Sphingopyxis sp. PAMC25046. The sequence goes on along the minus strand of NZ_CP039250.1, from coordinate 1,443,711 downwards.
GCGCCATAGGCGATAGCGACGGCGTGATAGAGTTCCTCGGTGCGCAGGCTCTTGTCGGGCATCGCGTCGTTGATCGGCAGGAAAGTGCCATCGTGGGTCAGGTCGATCGCGGTGCGGATCGCTTTCAGCACGATGCCGTCGCGATACTCGAAAATCTTGCGGTCGGGATCATTCGCCGCGATCGCCGCCGCGAAGACGACGAAGGGTTGCAACGCATAGCGTTGATAATAGGGACCTTCGGCATAATAGCCGTCGGGCGAGAAGAGCAGGTCTAGCTGGCGGAGGAAGCCCGCCTTGCCGCTCTTGTCGAGCCCGAGCAGCGCCTTGTCGACGAGCTCGCGGTCGCCGAGCAGATAGCCCGACAGGCCGACGCCGGCAGCCGCCCAGGTCGCATGATTGTGGATGCGGTTGATCACCTCGGGCGATTCGTCCGACAGGAAGCGCGCCATCGGGCGGATCACCCGATCGTCGATCCGCTTGCGGTCGGCGGCGGAGAGCGCCTCGCGGATCTGAGCATAGCCCTGCACCGCGTTGACGAGGAAGACGCTGTCGTTGAGGCTCTGCCAAAAGAGGCGTCCCGGCACCTGGTTCGACGCCGCGGGGTGCGGCCCCAGCCCCGGATAGAGGTCGGCATAAGCGAGCAAAAGGTCGCGGACATGGTCGCGATAGCGCACCTCGCCAGTCAGGCGGAGGAGCTGGCCGCCCTCGAAAATGATGCGGTAATTGCGCTTATGCTGTTCGTGGGTGAAACCACCACCGGGGTCCTTGGGCACGGGCACGTTGATGCCCGCCCAGATCGACGCATCGACGTCGCGCCGGGCGCGCTCGACCTCGGCGGCGAAAAGCGGCGCGAAGGCCTGCGCCGAAGCAGTGGGCGGGGTTTGCGCGGCGGCGGGAAAGGCGGGCAGCGTGGCAGCGGCGAGCAGGAGCGCGAGGGTGCGGGTCACGGGCGTCCCTCCACTACATTGCCGCTGATCTGCCCGCGCGGCGGGCCTTTCCACGCGAGTTCCTCGATGCGCGGCGCGGGGGTCGCGGCGAAGGCGTTCGACGCGATCCGCGTTTCGGGCGCGCCGACCGAATGGATGACGACGATGCCGTCCGACTTGGCGAAGCTGTTCTGCGCGATGTCGGTGTGCTGGGCGCCCGAGACGCGCAGCGACGCGCCGCCCTTCCCACTGCCCGCGACGCTCGATCCGGTCATCGCAAACCAGGGGCCAAAGGTGCTTTCGTCGGTGCCCTTGCGCAGCAGGTCGGCGACCATCGCGACGCGCGCGAAGCGGCTGCCGGCGATCGTCAGCCGTTCCATCGGATACCAGCCCTTCGGTTCCTGCTCGCCGGTCGCGGCGACGACAACGCCCATTGCGGCGAAATCGCTGTTGGTGATGGTCACATCGTCGGCGAAAGTACCGGGCGCCATCGCGATGCCGTCGAGGCGGCCCTTGCCCGGGCCGCGCACCGATACACGGTCGAGCGTAATGCTGTAGTTGGGGGCGACGCCCGACGCGACCGCAATCAGCGCGTCCTCGCCGGACGCCGCGCTTGCGTCGACCGCGAGATTTTCGAGCCGCAGCCCGCCGCCGCCCGCGATCCGCGCGAGGCTCGACGCGACGCGCAGCACAGGCTTTGCATCCTTCGCGCCGGCGATGGTCAGCCGACGTTGCACCGCCAGCGGGGCGGCGATGTCATAGGTGCCGGTGGCGAGCGCCAGCGTGTCGCCGGCGTTCGCATCGGCGACCGCTTCTGCGAGCGAGGCGCCCGCCGCGATCGGCCGTGTGGCGCCGGCGCCGAACGCCGCCTCCGGCGCGTCGCCGCGATACCAGCTTGCGCCGACCTCTTCGCGGGACACGGGTTTGAGGTCGCGCGGGGCGCCGACGGCGGCGAGCGCGGGGTCGGTCGGGTAAAGCAGGCCATTGGCGGCACGTTCGAGCGCCACGTCGCGCTGCTCGACCCCGGCGGTCAGCAAGGGCCTAGCGGCCTTTGCCTGAACATTGCCCGCAAACGTAATGCCGCCGATCTCGCCTTCGGCGCGGAACGGGTCCGCCCCCTTGGCGCCGACGATCAGGTTGCGCTCGAATTTGCTGTCCACGGGCGGCGCCGAACGTTCGGCGTCGGCGCCCGCCGCCAGGGTGATGCGCGCGATGTCGATGAGGCTGTTGCGCTCGATCCGCGCGTTCGCGACCTGATGATAGCGGTTGATCACCGAATTGGGGACGCCGTTCATCACGGCGATCGCGCTTTTGAACGAGCCGCCCGCGAGCCCTTCGAAATAATTGTCGCGCACGATCTGATCGCGGTTGATCACGCGCACGCCGCCGGTGTCGGGCACGCCCTTGCCGAAGAAGATGTTGCGCTCGACGAGGTTGCCGTTGCCGTGGCGGAGCACGAAAGCACCCTGCGCTTCGAGCACGAGGTTTTCGCGGATGATATTGCCGCCCGATTTGATCGAGACGATCTCGACCTCGCCGCTCGTCCGGTCGAAGATGTTGCGCTCGACGATCGTGTGGCTGTCGGACAGCGATTCCTCGCTGGTGCCGATGCGGATCGTCTCGCCGCCGTTCGACCCCAAGGGCGGGCGCGGGCCGAAATAATTATGGTCGATGCGGTGGCCGTTATCGAGCGGATCGCCGGCGCGGCGGATCACCGCGAGCGTCACGCCGGCGTTGGTCTTGCCCTCGAAGTGCGAATGATCGACGCGGTTGCCGGTGCCGTAAAGCGCGACCCAGATGTCCTCGGCGCGGCGGTCGGACTTGCTGAAGCCGTCGATCACGGTCTCGGTGACGCGGCTGTCGGTGGCGAGCGTCTTAGAATCGCGGCGGAAGCTGATGACCTGATCGGTCGGGCTCGCGCCATTTTTGAAGACGAGACCCGAAACGAGCAGATGCTTTCCGCCGATGCGCAGGCTCGACTGGCCGGTGATCAGCACCTTGCCCATGGTCTGCGCGGTCAGCACGATCGGCTTGGCGGCGGTGCCGGCGCCCGTGAAGACGATCTGGAAATCGCGCCACTCGCCGTCGGCGAGGATGATATTGTCGCCCGGCTGCGCCTTTTTGACCGCAGCCCTATATTGCGCCTGATCGGCCACGAGCAGGTCGCGCGCCAGCGCCGGATGCGCGGTCGAGACCAGCATCACCAGTGTTAGAATCGCCCTTATCCGCACTGCGCCTCACCCTTTTTATGATTCTTAGCCATTGGACTATACAAGAGGTAGGACAATATCAACCCAGATATGGTATGAATCATGGGTTGACATATTGGTCTGACAGGAAGAGCCTCTCTCCAAACAAGGCAATGAGGGAGAGTGGGATGATTCGGGGCAGCCTCGTGCGCGTTTCGCGCGGTAAAATGATTTCGGTAGCGACCTTGCTGGGCACGACCGCCCTGTCGATGCTCGCCCTTCCCGCCTTTGCGCAGGAGCCGGTCGCGCAGGAGACAGGCAGTTCCGCCGCCGATGAGGTGGGTGATGATGCGATCGTCGTCACGGGCATCCGCAGTTCCCTTGCCACCGCGCTGGGCGAAAAGCGCACCTCCGACAATATCGTCGAGGTCATCCAGGCCGAAGATATCGGCAAACTGCCCGACCAGAACCTTGCCGAAGTGCTGGAAAATGTCACCGGGGTCCAGATCACCCGGCAGGCGGGCGTCGGCAATGCGGTGCAGATCCGCGGCACCGACGCCAACCGCACCGAAATCAACGGCGTGTCGACCGTCGGGTCGGGCGCCGGCCGCTCGGGCATCAGCTTCGAGGATCTGCCCGCCGCCTTGATCGCCTCCGTCGAGGTAACGAAGGTCCCGACCGCGCAGACGATCGAGGGATCGGTCGGCGGCACAATCAACCTGCGGACAATCCGCCCGCTCGACCTCAAGGAACCGCTGATCGCCGCGCGCGCCCAGATGGAAAACAGCGACCTGTCGAAATCGACCCTGCCCCGGCTGTCGGCGACGGTCGGCAGCAATTGGGATACCGGCATCGGCGAAATCGGCATCGTGTTGAGCGGGAGCTATGCCCGGCAGGACGTCGCCGCGTTCAAGCCGCGCGTCGACCGCGACGCGGTCGTCCTTCCCGGTTCGGGCCCGAGCGCCGAGGCTTTTCCCTTCCTGCGCATCCAGTTCCTTCAGCAGGGATTGGAGAATTACGAATATGAAACCTACAACGGCACCGCGGCGCTCGAATGGAAGCCGAACGACGACCTGAAATTCTATTTCGACGCGACGCTCAACAACCAGACGCGCGGCCAGCAAAGCCACCGCGTGCAGATTTCGGGCACCGCGACGCCCTCGGTCGTCGACGCGACCGACAATAGCGCGTTCGAAACGGTCAACTGGGGCACGCTCGACGGACCCGACGGCCCGATCGACCTTGGCAGCGTCGATGCGACGGTCGCGGGCACGCTCGGTATCGGCGGCAGCACCGGAACGGTGATCGATCCAAATATGCGCACGTCGAGCGACACCGGAGCGCGCGTCACCAAAAGCCGGGTGTTCGACTTTGGCACCGACTGGCAGGTAACCGACAAGCTGAGAATGCGCGCCGAAGTAGCGCTGTCGACCTCGAAATCGGACTTTCCGAACTTCTCGACGACGCTCGACTTCATCAACCCCAATGGCCCGCAGCCGCAAATCGGGCGGAGCATCGACAATGGCGTGCCGATCGAATTCGACCTTCGCGGCGGCACGCTGCAATTCGGAATCGACCAGGCGAGCCCCTTCGCGCCGACGACGGCGCAATTGCTCGACCCCGCCAATTATCAACTGCAGCAAGTGGCGCAGGGCGCGAACACGACCGACAATCAGGAAAGGGCGGCGCGCCTCGATTTCTCGTATGATACGAGCGATCTCAACCCGTTCGTCACTTCGATCGATTTCGGCTATCGCTGGAACCGCACCTCGGCGGAAAACAACGAATTTTCACGAAATGTCAGCCTGACCAACACGACAAGCGCATGGAACCGGCCGTCGGGCGACCTGTTTTCCGATATATTGATCCCGGGACCGAGCAACTTCAACGCGGCCGACGGGCGCCGGCTTTATTTCCCGGACTTCCTGCTGATCGACGGCGGGCTGGCGTTCGACGATCCCGCGAAGGTGCTCGATGCGCTCAACGCTGCCATCGACGCGAGCAACGCCGCCGCGACGCAAGGGCCGCCAATCGCGTCGCTGGTGACGCCGACCGAATCCTTCGCGGGCTTCTTCAAGATCAAGGAAACGACGAATGCCGCCTATTTTCAGGCGAATATGGAAGGTGAGATCGCCGGCATGCCGGTGCGCGGCAACGCGGGCGTGCGCTGGCTGCACACCAGCCTGTCCTCGACCGGCAACAATATCGCCAACGGCGAGGTCACAGGGCAGACGGTCGCGAAAAGCTCGTACAACTTCCTGTTGCCGCGCTTTAATCTCGTGCTCGAACCCGCCGACCGCTTCCTCGTCCGCGCGGGTATCGCGCGCGACATTCGCCGCCCGAATTTCGACACGCTGTCGACCTCCTTTTCCTTCGGCACCGGCGCGAACACGCCGGTCGCGGTGGGCAACCCCGACCTCGTCCCCGAAGCGGTGTGGTCGTTCGACCTGTCGGGCGAATATTATTTCGCGCCGTCGAGCCTGATCAGCATCGGTTTCTTCCACAAGAGCCGCACCAATTTGTTCGCGCAGCGGCAGGAAGATCCGGCCCCCAATCTCGACGCCGACGGCAACCTCAATATTTCGATCGACCCGTCGTGCCCCGACGGCGGCATCTATAACCCGATCGCCAACCGCAACATCAACAACCCGATCCAGGGCGTCGGCATCTGCGTTCCGCGCAGTTCGACCTTCAACGTTCCGGGCACGACGACGCAAACCGGCGTCGAGGTCGCGTTCCAGCATGATCTTTCGGCGTGGGAGGATGTGCTCGGCTTCGCCTCCGGCTTCGGCTTCATCGGCAATTTCACCTATCAGAAGGCGGGCGGCTCGGCGCGCGAATATCGCACCGCCGACGGGCCGCGGACGGTGTTCACCCAGCTCGGCTATCCGGGTTCGCAGGACCTGATCTCGCTGACCAACCTGTCGAAATATGCCTATAACGCGACACTGTTCTACGACAAATACGGGCTCAATGCGCGGCTGCGCTATACGTGGCGGTCGAGCTATGTGTCGGACGATCCCTTCTTCTTTGGCCTCCCGCTGATCAACGGGGCGCGGGGGCAGCTCAACGCCAGCATCAATTACGACATCAACGATCACATCAACGTCGGCGTCGAGGGCATCAACCTGCTGCGCGGCGACCAGAACCAATATTGCGTGAACAACAAGGCGCTGCTCTGCTTCCAGGGCCTGACCGATCGCAGGATCACCGCCGGGTTGAGCGTCAAGTTCTAAGCATCAGGACAAAAGAATGAGGCCGAGGCGACATATGTTGCCTCGGCCCCAAGCCTGCGTGAACCGCTTCCGATCGGGTCGCTATCAGAAGGCGATGCGCGCAGTTACCCGTGCACCATGGGCGCTGCGATCCGACGCCAGCGTGCCGGTGTAGGCCGCGCCGAGGCGGAAGGCCCCCGTGGTGAATTCAAAGCCGGCTTCGACCTCCGCCGAATTTTTGGGGATTGCGATGCCAAGGATGTCGAATGCCGGACCACCCGCGACGAAGCGCGAGACGATCGGCGCGCCGCGGTCGTTGAAGGCGCGGTTCCACGCCGCCGAGACATAGGGCTGGAAGCCCGGCTGCCCCGCGTTGAACTGCGCCCGTGCGCCGAGGCTGAGGAAGGTCGTCTTCTGGTCGGCCTTGCCCACCGTCAGCGCCGCATTGCCGCCGGTTTCGGTGAAGGCGTCGCTTCCGGTGTCGACATGCGCCAGCCGGGCAAAGGGCGTGATCGCCGTGTTGCCGGCGGTGATGTCGTAACCGATTTCGCCGAAGATCTGCAGCGTGTCGGCATCGCGCTTCGACGTCAGCGTTTGCGCCAGCGGCGCGCCGCTGATGCCGCGGCTGGTGTCGATGTCGTGCCAGGCATAGCTGACCCCGACGGTGCCGCGTAGCCCCTCGCCGCTGCCATAGGTGGCGTGCGCGGCGAGATATTTGCTGTCGACCTCGGCCCGGTCATTGCGGCCGTCGAAGCGGAAGTCCGACCCCCCGATCCCCGCCGAAAGCGCCGCGGCAAAGCCGTTGCCGCCGAAACCGACGCCCGCGACCAGCCCCTTGTGGTCGGTGTCCATCGCAAAATTGCCGCGATTGGCGTCAAAGTCGCCCCAGCCGCCGAAGGCCGAGCCCCAGACGAACGCGCCGCTTTCCTCGGGCGCCTTCATCCCCATCAGGCTGTTACGCAGGTGGCGGCTGTCGTCGGTCAAGCCGCTGAGCGAACTGGCGAGGATTTCGCCCGACAGATCGCCGAAACTCGCCTGCGCGGTCGCCGCATTCTGGACCAGAACCGCTTCGTAAAGGGGGTTGTCGATCCCGAGCGCCTGGACCGCGGTCGCGACGCTCGCCTGGTTGAAGCCGATCGCGATGTCGGCGAAGTCGATGTCGTTGCGATAAAGCGACAGGATCACCGAATTGGCGTCGTAGCGCAGCAGCGGATCGAGGAAGGCGAGATCGCTCGTCACCGTCCCGAAGGTGCCGGTGATGCCGCCCGCGCCCGTCAGGATCACATAATCGGTCCGCCCGTTATATTCGCCCTCTTCGGCGAGGACGGCAACGCTTGCGGTGCTGTCGATTGTCACCGCGCCGGTGGCGTCGAGGCGGTCGGCCTCGCCCGCGGCGTTGACTTCGACCTCGTAGGTCGAGCCGGCGGCGAAGGCGAGGTCGCCGTTGACCGTGAGCCGGCCGATCGAATTGCCCGGCGCAAGCGTGCCGCCGTCGCCGACCGTCGTCGAACCGACGCTGCCGTTTCCGCCGAGGGTGCCGCCGCTGTTGACGGTCACCGGCGAGACGATCGAGCCGTTCACCGCAAGGGTGCCGCCGTTGACCGCGGTGGGGCCGGTGTATGTGCTGTTGCCGGTCAGGTTGAGCGTGCCTTCACCCTGTTTGACGAAGCTTCCGGTGCCCGAGATGTTGCCGCCGAACGCGGTGTTCCCGGGCTGGTCGACGGTCAGCTGGCTGTTGCCGAGTTCGACGGTCGAACCTTCCTGGCCTTCAAGGCCGCCGATCGTCTGGTCCTTGCCCGTGATGTCGAGCGTACCGCCCTCGCCGAGGTTGAAATCGGTCGTCGGATCGATCGTTCCGCCGATGCGCACCGAACCGCCGAGGATGTTCGTCACCCCTTCGAAGGCATAGTCGCCCATGAAGGTCAGCGCGCCATCGCCCATCTTGTCGAGCACGCCATTGCCCGAGAAATCGCCGAGGAAGTCATAATTGTCCGAGCGATTGAAGACGAAGCGGCCGTCGTTGACGATGTTGCCCGCGAAGCTGCCCTCGGTCCCGCCAGCGCCGAGTTCGAAATAACCGTCGCCTTCGGTCCGCACATCGCCCTGGAGCACGCCGGTAAGCACCAGCCCGCCGTTGGAGATGATCGTGCCGCCGGTGTGCGCGATATTCGCGGTATCGACGGTGAAAACGGCATCGCCGATCAGCTGCAGCTGCCCGGCCCCGTCGATCGTCAGATCGTCGAGCGCCGAGACGGTTTCGTCCTCCCCGAAGTTGAGCACGAGCAGGCCGTCGGTCCGCACCGCCGAGGTGAGGATCGGCGACGAGGTGCCTTCTTCGCCGAGGTCGACTTCGTTGACCTGGAGCGACGCACCCGCGTCGATCGTGACATTGCCGAATTCGCCGACGAAGCCCGATGTCGACCAATAGCCCGCCGCGACGTCGAGCGCCTCGAAGCCATTGGCGGCGGTCAGTTGCTGCGCTTCGGTCAGTTCGAGGACGTCGCCGTCGAGCGTCAGCGTGTCGATACCGTCGCCCGCATCGACGAGGCCCGAAATCGCGCTGCCCGTGCCCAGCGTGACATTGTCGTCGAAGGCGCCGAGCAGCACTGCGACGCCGCTTCCGCCGGTAATCGTGCCACTGTTGACGAGGTTGGTCTGCGTCGTCGATTCGATGCCCGTACCGGCGCTCTGGATCGTGCCGGCGTTGGTCAGGTCGAGCTTGCCTTCGCCGCTGGTGTAGACGCCATAGGCGCCACCCTCGATCACGCCGTCAGCGCTGTTGTTGATCGTCACGTCGCCGAGCGTGCCGTGAAACACGCCTGCCGCCGCGACGCTGCTGATCGTGCCGCTGTTGTCGAGCGTCGCGGTCGAAAGGTCGCTGCCGAAGCCGACGCCATAGCCGTTGAGCCCGTCATCGCGGGTGCCGGTGATGGTTCCGCTGTTGACGACGCTAGCGGTCAGTCCGCTGCGATCTTCGCCGGGATCGGTGTTGATCGCGGTGCCCTGAATGAACATGCCGCCATCGACGCCGGTGATGTCGCCGGCATTTTCGACCGCGCCGCCGCCCGACAGGATGATGCCGAAGCGGGTGCCTTCGATTTCGCCGCCTTCGGCATTGACGACCGAGGCGCTGAAATCCTCCTTCGCCTGGTCGGTGAAGGCATACATCGAGATGCCGTCGGCGAAGGTCGTTCCCTCGCCGCGGATCGATCCGCTGTTGGTCACGGAGCCGCCGCCGATCAGGCGCACGCCGTCGTTCGCCTCGCCCAGGATGCTGCCGCTGTTCGTAACCTGCGTGCCGACCGCGAGGCCGACGAGCGCGCCGATCTCTTCGTCGAACACGAAGGCGGTGGTGATCCCGGCGTTCGCGCCGCTGATCGTGCCGCTGTTGGTCACGCTCGACGACGCGGTGCCGATGGTGATGCCCGCGTCGGGCGGCGCGCCGAAGCCATCATAGGCGCCCTCGCCGCGGATCGTGCCGGCATTGTCGACGGTCAGCGTACCGCTCGACCCGCTGTAGATGCCCGAGGTGGCGCCGGTGATCACGCCGGCTTCCTCGTTGGTGATCATGAGGTCGGCGAGCGAGCCGTGGCTGACGCCCTCGGCGAAATCGCTGCTGATTGTGCCGCTGTTGACCAGCGTTGCGGTCGACATGTCGCTGCCGAAACCGACGCCATAACCTTCGGTGCCGGTGCCGCCGAAATCGCCGAGCCCGGTAATCGTGCCGCGGTTGACGACGTTCGCGGTGAGCCCGCTGCGTTCCTCGTTCGGGTCGGTGTTGAGCGCGGTGCCCTGAATGTAAACGCCGCCCGACGCGCCGAGGATTTCACCGTCGTTCACGACTTCGCCACCGCCCGACAGGATGACGCCGAAGCGAACGCCGATGATCCGCCCCTCGGTCTCGTTCGTGACGAGCGCGCTATAATCCTCATTCGCCTGGTCGGTGTAGGCGAACATCGACACGCCGTCGGCAAAGGCGTCGATCTGACCGCCGATTTCACCGCTGTTCGTGACGCTGCCGCCGCCAATCAGACGCACGCCATCGTCGTTATAACCATAGATCGTGCCGGTATTGACCACCGTGGTGCCGGTCGCGAGGCCCTGAAGCTGGCCGGTCGCGGGATTGAAATAATTGGCGGTCGTAATGCCGAAGCGGTTGCCGGTGATGCTGCCGCTGTTGACGACCGAGCTGGGCCCGCCCGAAATGGTGACGCCCGCGTCGGGCGGCGCATCGAAGCCGGGATTGACGCCGTCGCCGTGGATCGTGCCCGCATTGGTGAGATCGAGCCCGCCAAGCTCGGCGTGGATGCCCGACGCCGCGCCGGTGATCGTGCCATCTTCGGCATTTTCGATCACCGTGACGCCGTCGGTCGTCGAGGCGTACACACCGTCGCCGGCCGCGCCGGTGATCGCTCCGCTGTTGGCGACCGAGAAGCTCTCCAGATTGCCGAAACCGACGATGCCGTCGCCCGCGAGGCCATTGATCGTGCCGCTGTTGGTGATCGTGCCGGTCAGCGGCTCCTCGCCATTCTGGATCAGCACGCCCATGCTGTTGCCGTCGATCGCGCCGGCATTGTCCACCGTGCCGCCCGACGACAGGGCAACGCCGGCGCGTACGCCGGTGATCTGCCCTTCGGTGGTGTTGGTGACGCTCGACACATAGCCTGCCGGGTCCTGCCCGTCGTAAGCATACATGTTGACGCCGTCCGACTGGGCGTTGTTCAGGCCGCTGATCACGCCGCTGTTGACCACCGTGCCGCCGCCGACGAGCCGCACAGCATCGTTATTATTCCCGATGATCGTCCCGCTGTTGGTCACCGCCGCATTGACGGCAAGAAACTGCCCCGGCCCTTCCGGCGTTGTCGGCTGCGCGTTCGTGACGACTCCGAATTGCCCCCCGCGGATCGTTCCGCTGTTGGCGATCGCGGCATCGGCGGTCAGGATGTTGATGCCGTTCTGCGAATCGCCGCGGATCGTGCCCGCATTGTCGACCGTCAGCCGGCTCGTTCCGGCCTGAATGCCGTTACCGCCCGATGCGATCTCCCCACCCTCGGCATTGTTGACGATCAGCTCGCCGTTCGACTGTCCCAGAATCGCCCCGGCAGACCCGTTGATGATGCCTTCATTATTGATCGTCGTTGTTTCCAGCGCGCCGCCCGCGAGCACGCCGAAAAAGCCGAGGACGACGCCCTCGTTGTTCAGCGTTGCGCTCCGTCCGGTCTGTTCGGGCGTTGCGCCCATGACGATCCCGAAGGGAACCTGTGCCCCCGGAATTGCGGGGTTGAACTGGCCGGTGGCCTGGATCCTGCCGCCTTCGTTGTTGATTGTTCCGCCGCCCTGCAGGACGACACCGAAGGTCTGTCCCTCGATAATCCCCGTGTCGATGTTCGTGACCGTGCCGATGCCGGTGACCCCCTCTGCGATGGCATCGGGGAACTCGGTGATAGCAACGCCGATCCCGTTGACACCGCTACCCGGAGCGCCGTTGAGGCCCTGGATCAGGCCGTCGTTGTTGGTGACACTACCCCCACCGGCCAAGGCGACGCCGGCACCTGCCTGGCCGATAATCGTTCCGGCGTTGGTGACGCTGGTGTTCGCCGCGAGCGGCTGCGGCGGCAATTCATCGTCATTTTCGTCTTCGCTGAAGAAATAGGAGGTCGCGATGCCGTTCGAACCGCCGATGATTTCGCCGCTGTCGCGGTTGGTGACGCTCGATCCGGGCTGCGCGATAACGATACCGCCGCTGGGGCGGCTTTCGGCGCTGCCGATGCTGGTGCCGAGGCCGCGAATCTCGCCGGCATTGTCGACGGTGACAGGGCCATTGTCGGCATAGATGCCAATGTCGAGACCCTCGACATCTGGATCTTCCTCTTCGATCACGATTTCCAGCAGTTCGGGCTGGTCGTTGTGGATGCCGAAGGACTCCTGCGCGGCAGCGGGCGCCGCGATTTGGCCGATCGACAGGCCGACGATCGCGCTGGTGGCCAGCAGGCGGGATTTCGAAATACGCGACATGATAATGACTCCCCTCGACATTCAAGCATGGCGAGGGGTTCGCCGGAGGACGTCGCGTCCTCCGGCTGGTCCACCCCACCCCCCAAAAATTATGCGCCCCGGCTGATGGGATGGCTCGCATCTCTCAGCTTTGTGCGCGTTGACTAGGTCGTGGCTCCCCCGAGCGTCTACCCAATGTTTTTTTGGGTAAATTTGCGACGGACCGTTGACGTCATGCTTGCACACCCGGCGGTGCGGCCGTTACGGTGACCCCGTCACCGGGGGGTGGGTCGCTGATATTCGGGGAGCGCGCGGCTTCGCGCGCCTGTGCCCCGTGGACATGAGGGAACCGCTGGCCCCGCAATCAAACGACGGGTGCCCATCATGCGAAGCCTGCTTGCCGTCCTGTTTTTCACCCTGCTCGGGCTGGTGCAGCCGGCGTGGGGCGCCACGAACACATTGCCCGTGCTCGAACTGCATGCACATGAGGATGCGCCGAATCTGGCGCCTTTCATACGCTTCGCCAAGCGCCCCGGCGACATCCGGACGCCTCGATTAAACGCCATCCTGCGGGGTCCGCTGCAGCAGGTGGAAGGTTCGACCATCCACTTCGGGCCGCCGGGCACGCGCACCGTCGTTCTGCTACAGGTCCGCAACGCCAGCGACGAGCAAGGAAGCTGGATTCTGACCACGGGCCGCGGGTCGCTCAAACACTTCCGGCTCTATGAAGCCAAGGGCGGGCGCCTCGCCTTGATCGTCGATGGCACGGACCCTCAGGCCGCTCGGCAAAATCTCGGCACATATCAGGCCTTCAGTTCCGAACTGATCCTCGGCCCGCGCCAGACCACGCTGGTCGCTATCGAGTTTATTTCGGAAAATTCGACCTATATGCCGCTCAAGATCAACAGCTATGGCACCTTCTTCAAGGAGCGGCGGGCGAATATCTCGATGGTGTCGGGCGTCGTGGTCGGCGCGCTGACGCTGCTGCTGCTCAATTTCCTCTTCTTCTCGATCACGGGTTTCAAGGAATTTCTCTGGCTCGCGGTCGCCGAGGCTTTTTTTGCGCTGAACACGGTCCATTCGGAAGGCTATATCACGATCTTCTTCCTCTACGACAAACCGCTGACGGGGCTGGCGGTGGAGGATTTCATCAAATGCGGCTTTGCCGCGTCGATGGCGCAATTCTGTCGGAGCTTCGTCGACACCCCTACCCATTTCCCACGGCGCGACCTGGTCCTGAAGGCGCTGATCTGGTTCGCGCTCGCGATCATGCTCTTCCAGCCGGGCCTCGCATATTATCCCCCCGAGCTGCGCTTCCTGCTGCACATCGCGACCTGGCTGGTCGCGGTGGCGGTCGCATTGTTCCTGCCCTTCGTCGGCTATGCGGCAATGAAACAGCTCGGCGTCCAGCTCTGGCCGCTCTTTGTAGGCTGGGCGAGCCTTGCGCTCTTCATCATCTATGCGGCGATTGCGTCGATGGGCATTTTCGCATGGTTGCCGATCAACTGGCACCTCGCCGGGCCGATCGGGCTGTTTGAATCGGTCATGGTGACAATCGCGCTGGGGCTGAACCTCAAGAAAATCCAGCGCGACAAGCTCGTCGCCGACTGGAAGTATGCGCAGTCGCTGACCGAACGGCTGGAAATCAGCGAGCGTGCCGCGCGGCTCGCCGAGGAAAAGGCCTTCGCGCTCGAAACCGTCAACAGCCAGAATGCGTTGCTCCACGCATCGGGACACGACAGCCGGCAGGTGATCCTGGCGCTCAACAGCGCTGTCGAGGTCCTCAAGCGCCAGAAGCGCGCCGATGCCGACGACGAGCTGGTCGAGATGCTCGAAAGTTCGGCCGACTATTTGAACGAGATCGTTTCGACGACTATCTCGGGCGCCAATATCGCCGCAAGCGATACGGGCTTCGTCGCGCTAAGCAGCTTTCGCGCCGAGGCGCTCGTCGAACCCCTATCGATGATGTTCAAGACCCCCTTCGCGGGCAAGAAGCTGACGCTGGACGTCCTTGTTCCGGACAAGGTGACGATCATTTCCGACCGGCCCTTGCTGATGCGCGCACTCGCGAACCTGCTGAGCAACAGTTACAAATATACCCACACCGGAGGGGCGAGCCTCTCGCTCGCGATCGAGGATGGCTGCGCCATCATCACGGTCCGCGACAGCGGAGGCGGAATGCCCGCCGAACTGGTCGCGGCGCTGAACGACGGCATCATGACCCGCATCCGCGCCGATGAAAGCGACGAAGGCAGCGGGTCGGGCTTCGGATCGGCGCAGCGCATCATCAGCACGCTGCGCGGATCGCTGAAAATTGTCGCATCGAGTGCCGCCGGAACCGAGATCCGGATCGCGCTGCCCGCGGCTTTTCCGTCGGTCACTCCGGTGTCCGCCGAAGCCTTGCGGGCGGAGCTCGACGGCTGGGCGCTGCTCGATTTCGACGACCGCACGGCGTTCGAGGCCGGACTCGATGCCGCTGCGAGCGGCCCGACGATCGCGCTCACCTATGACGACACGACCGTGACGCGCGGGCGGCTCAGCCAGCTCGTCACGATGATGGCGGTCAAGCCCGCATGCCGCGAAATGGCGCTCCACCCGCTTTTAGGCGCTGTTTCAGCAAGATCAGAGCAGGTTTAACTCGTTCGCCCGCTCGACGATCTTTCGGTTGTGCGGGACGTCGAGCTTGCGCCGCAGTTCGGCGATATGGAACGACACCGTCGGCGGCGCGATCGCCAGCCGATAGGCGATTTCCTTGTTCGTCTCGCCCTGCGCCAGATAGTGAAGAATCGCCATTTGCCGCGACGATAGCGCGACCGGCGGCTGCTGGAACTTGCCGAGTGCCTCGCCGATATGCGGCGAGACATAGATTTCACCCGCCAGCGCCGCGTCGCACGCGGCAACGATATGGTCGAGCGAGTCCGATTTGCTGACGATCGCGCGCGCGCCGAGCTTCAGCGCCGAATGAATCTCATTCACATGCGTTTCGCCGGTCAGGATGATGACAGTCATGTCGCGCGAACCCACGATTTCGGCGAGCACGTTGATCCCGCGCACGTCGGGCAGATTGAGGTCGAGGATCACCAGGTCGACGGGCTGCGACTGGACGAAGGCGTTGACCGTCGCGCCGCGATCGAGCGCGCCCACGACCGTATAGCGGTCGAGCGACCCGAACAGGAACCGCAACCCGCTCTGGGTGATGCGGTGATCGTCGACGATCAATATATTATGCTTCGACACCATGCCTGCGCCCCGCCTGCCCCGATACGGATTGATCAGCAGATTTTCCCGTCGCCGCAACCCGAATAATATTGGGGGACGCCGGTCGCGCCGACGACCGGGATGTCATGGCGGCCACGTTGGCTGAGGGATCGGCCTGAAAAGCTTCGCCTTCGCCCGCGGCCTCACCGCGCGCGGCGTTTCGCGACATGATCGACGATCGGCCCCGCCGTAAAGCCATGGACGATCGTCGACAGCAGGATGGTCAGAAGGATCGTAGCCCAAAGCTGTCCTTCGTTGACCAGTTCGAGATGGCTCCCCGCATAGGCGAGATAATAGATCGAGCCGACACCCCGTATCCCGTAAAATGCCACGAAAAGGCGTTCGCGGGCCGCAAGTCCCGTGCGCGCCAGGCCGACCCAGCCTGCGATCGGCCGGACGAGGAATATCAGTCCCAGCGCAATGCCGGCATGCGCCCAGTCGAGTATGCCGAAAAGCCGCGGAAAGGTCGCACCGACCAGAAGCAGCAACAGCGCGGTGAGCGCCAGTTCGATCGCCTCGTTGAAACTGTGGAGACGGCCATGGAATTCATGCTCGGCTTCAACCCGGCGGAGGACAATACCGGCGACGAAGCAGGCGATGAAGCCATAGCCTTCGGCGAGTTCGGTTGCGCCATAGCAAAAGAGGACGCCGGCAATCGAAAGCACCCCCGACGCGGTGTCGGCGAGGACGTTGCCGCGCGGGATCACGAAAAGGACGCGCGCGAGGAGCCAGCCGATGGCGGCGCCCCCGAGCACACCCACGGCAATCCGGTAGAAGACATCGACAAGCAGCCATTCGCCGAGCATTGCCGCGGAGAATCCGCTGCTCCCGAGGAGCAGGCCGAGATAGACGAAGGGGAACGCCAATCCGTCGTTGAGCCCCGCCTCGGTCGTCAAGGTGAAGCGTACCGGCTGTTCGTCGCCCTCGGTCGGCGGGCCGACCTGTACTTCGCCCGCAAGTACGGGGTCGGTGGGCGCCAGCACCGCGCCGAGCAGAATGGCTCCGGCGAGTGTCATGCCCGCGAAGGCCCATCCCATGAGCGCCACCGCGGCTATGGTCAACGGCATCGCTGCCGCGAGCAGCCTGACCGTCGGCCGCCAGCGGCGGTAATGCGCCAGATCGTCGATACGGATGCCGGTACCGAACAGCGCGACGATCACCGCCAGCTCGCTCGCGACCTCCCAAAGTTTCGGCACTTCACGCGGATCGAGAGCACGCCAGACATCCGGCATCGCCCAATGGATTGCGATACCGAAGAGGATCAGCAGTGCAGAAGCCGCGGGCTCGCGTCCCGAGAGAAAGCGTGGAAGCCAGAAAGCTGCGATGACGCCCACACCGACGAGCATCATGGCGAAGTGATAGGCACTTAATCCAAAGAAGGCCTGTTCGTTCATGCGCTCCCCCGAGTAATCGGAATCCGTATCGGCGTCGAGCAGATCGGTCTCTATAACGCGATAAAGGTTCGGGGTTTCAACCTGAAGGACGCAGACAATTATCGCATCGAAACGCCTATTTCGCCAAGCCGGGCGGGGTCGTCGGTACCGTGCTGCCGGGCGTCGTGACGCGCGTCGAATGCAATGCGTTCAATGCCGATTTCGCCGCGCCAGGGCAAACGCCATCCGGTTAATCGGCGATGCCGAAATCTTGCTCGAAGACGACGGCCTGGCAGGGGCAGCAGGACTCGAACCCGCGACCCTCGGTTTTGGAGACCGATGCTCTACCAACTGAGCTATACCCCTAGGCCGGAGTGCGCCACTAGCCGGATTGGAGATGCGGGGCAAGGGGGATGACGGGTTGCGCCCACGCGCCGTGCTGATATGCGCGATTTCATATGAGCGACGCTCCGTTTCCCGCCCAGTCCGACGGGCCTCCGCAGCATTATCTGGGGGGGATCGCATTGCGGCTGCTCGCGATGGTCAGCCTCTCGCTGATGTTCGTGCTCGTCAAAAAGATCGACGCGGCGGGCATCCATGTCGTCGAGAGCCTCTTCTGGCGACAGGCATTGGTGCTGCCTTTCTTGCTCACATGGGTGATGGCGACAAGCGGTCTTGCGTCGTTGAAGACCCGGCGGATCGGCGCGCATGCGCGGCGAATGCTGATGGGCCTCGCCGGCATGGCGTGCAATTTCGGCGCGATGATCCTGCTGCCGATGGCCGAGGCAACGACGATCAGCCTGTCGGTGCCCATCTTTGCCGTTCTCTTTGCCGCGCTTCTGCTCGGCGAGGCGACGGGGTGGCAGCGGTGGAGCGCGGTGATCGTCGGCTTCGTCGGCGTGCTCGTCGTGCTCGACCCGCTTTCAAGCTTCGCGGGCGGTTTCGGCGGCACACACGGCGTCGGCACATTGGTCGCCCTCACCGGCGCGATCATGACCGCGCTAATCACCATTGCGGTGCGCGATCTCGGCCGCACCGAAAATGCCGCGACGATCGTCTTCTGGTTCAGCCTGCTCTCGATGATACCGCTCGGCATCGCCCTTCCCTTCGTCATCACGCCGCACGGCGGCCACGAATGGCTGTTGCTGATCGGGCTCGGTTTCCTCGGCGCGGTCGTCCAGATGTCGCTGACCGGCGCGCTGCGCCTCGCGCCAGTGTCGGTCGTGATCCCGATGGATTATTCAAGCCTGCTCTGGGCGATCGCCGCGGGCTGGTGGTTTTTCGGCACCCTGCCCGCCGACACCACCTGGGTCGGCGCGCCGCTGATCATCGCTTCGGGCCTGTTCATCGCCTGGCGCGAACATCGCCGCCATATCGACCGGCCGAAGGAGGTTGCCGCATGACACGACCGATCCTCTACCACTGCCCCGATGCCCGCTCGCTGCGCTGCCTGTGGGCGGTCGAGGAGGCGGAGATCGACGTCGACCTCCGCCTGCTCAAATTCCCGCCGCGGGCGTTCGAGCCCGATTATCGCGCCGTGAACCCGCTGATGACGGTTCCCGGCTGGATCGAGGATGGACGGCTGATGACCGAGTCCGCCGCGATCTGCGAACGGATCGCCGAAGGAACGCCGCTCGAAGTCCGGCGGAGCGAAGCCGATTATTGGGATTATCGCAACTGGCTGCACCGCAGCGACGCGACGCTGACCTTCCCGCTCGCGATCATGATCCGCTACACGCGTGTCGAACCCGAGGAGCGGCGGCTCGTGCAGGCGGTCGAGGATTATAGGGCATTTTTCGGTGGCCGCGCCAAGAGCATCGAGGCAGCGCTGGCCGATGGGCGCGAATGGCTGGTCGCCGGACGCTTCACCATCGCCGACATCGTGATCGGCTATGCGGCGTTCCTCGCAACGACCCTCGGTGCCGACGATGTGCTGGGCGAGGTGACGAAGGCATGGCTCGGTCGCTGCATGGCGCGCGAAGGGTTTCAGCGCGCCCGCACACGCCAGAAGGCCGCAGCGTGACGAAAAAGGGCTCCACCATCCGGTGAAGCCCTCCGTGCCCCCCGTGCATGGCGAAGCCAACGAGGAAAACGCATCGGCCCTTCGGGGTGTCGGTCGCGTGAAGGGCCGTATGTGAGCCCAATTTATGGGGCGGCCGGACGGTTGGCTTTCATATTTTCACGCAGGCCATTGCCCTGTCCCAAACTAGCGCTTGTCGGGATGCGCCCGACGCCATCGAAGTCCGACCATCAGAACAAAGGGCCAGAATATCGTATTCAGCACATCGAAAGCGCTGTCGGGCATCCGCCATGCGCCATGCGCCACGCGATCGGCCGCTTCTTTCGCAATTGCCGCCGCCAGGACGAACAGAAACGGCGTCCATGACGCGAGCGAGCGCCGGGTTAGGATCCGGGCGAGAAACAGGACGACCATTCCGCCATGCACATGCAGCAGGCTGTCCGAGGCGCCCGTGCTCATGCCGAGCGCGGCACTCAGCGGACGGTAAAAGTCGATCAGCCATTCCATCGTTGCGCGCTAAGCACCGCGGAAATGAACCTGCCCTTACCGAACGTCAACCGGCACCGCGACGAGCG
Organism: Sphingopyxis sp. PAMC25046; assembly: GCF_004795895.1. Lineage (NCBI taxonomy): Bacteria > Pseudomonadati > Pseudomonadota > Alphaproteobacteria > Sphingomonadales > Sphingopyxidaceae > Sphingopyxis > Sphingopyxis sp. PAMC25046. The sequence goes on along the minus strand of NZ_CP039250.1, from coordinate 1,424,161 downwards.
GTTTTGGCGCTCAATTCACCATCCGCTCATAGCCTTCCCAATAGGGCGCGCGCAGGTCTTTTCGCAAAATCTTGCCGCTGGCGTTGCGCGGCAACGCATCGATCAGGTCGATGCTGCGCGGGCATTTGAAGGGGGCGATGCGCTCGCGCGCCCAGGCGATGATATCGGCTTCCTCGATGCTGGCGCCGGGCTTGGCCACAACGACCGCCTTCACCGTCTCGCCCCATTTCTGGTCGGGAACCCCGATCACCGCGACCTCCTGCACCGCCGGATGGCCGAAGATCGCGCTTTCGACCTCGGCCGGATAGACGTTCTCGCCGCCGGTGATGATCATGTCCTTCATCCGGTCGTGGATGAACAGATAGCCGTCGGCGTCGAGATAACCCGCATCGCCGGTGCGGATCCAGCCGTCGTCGGTCATCGTCGTCGCGGTCGCATCGGGCAGGTTCCAATAGCCCAGCATATTGTTCGACGAGCGGGTGACGACCTCGCCCACCTCGCCCATGGGGACGGCTTGCCCGTCGGGACCCAGAATGACGATTTCGACCCCGGGAAGCGCCTTGCCCGCCGAGCGCATGCGCGCGTTGCCCGCGGGATCATGGTCCTCGGGCGGCAGCATCGAGATGGTGCCCGTCGTCTCGGTCATTCCATAGGCCTGAATGAACTGCGCGCCGAAGACCTGGATGCACTGGCGCAGCAGTTCGAGCGGGATCGGCGCGGCGCCGTAAAGGATATATTTGAGGCGGCTGTAATCGACGCTGGCGCAGCGCGGGTGCATCAGCAGCATCTGGAGCGCCGCCGGCACCATGAAGAAACGCGTGACGCCATGCTGTTCGACCGCGTCGAATACGCCGTCAGGTTGGAATTCGGCGAGGATGACGCCGGGAAGCCCCGCCGCGAGCGCCATGATGCCGAGCCCGGTACCGCCGATATGCGCACAGGGCATCGCGACCAGTACCGCCTCGTCATCCTCCCATTTGGTGTACGGCATGTCGAGGGTGCTCGAATGCTTGCGGAGCGCGAAGAGGTTGCGGTTCGACAGCACCGCGCCCTTGGGGTTGCCGGTGGTGCCCGAGGTATAGAGCTGGAGCACCGCATCGTTCGCGCCCGACGGCGCGAAGGGCGTGCGCTCGGCGCCCTTGATCATCGCCCAAGCATCGGCAGCCCCGACGATCGCCGGATCGTTTTGCAGCTTGCCCGCAAGCTGCTCGGCAAGCGTCTCGAACCCCGGCCCCGCAAAAACTATCTTCGCCTGGGTGTCATTGACGATGAACGCCCATTCGGCCGGCGACAGGCGCCAGCCGATCGGCGCCATCACGATGCCCGCGCGCGCCGCGCCATAGAAGAGCGTGAAGTAAAGATCGCTGTTCTTGCCGATCCAGGCGATGCGGTCGCCCTTTTTCAGACCCGCGGCGATCAAGGCCGATGCCGTACGCGCGGTCAACTCGTCGAGTTCGGCGTAGCTGTATACGCGATCCTCTTCGCGCATCGCCACCCGCTCGGGACGCTCGTCGGCCCAATGGGTCAGAAATTCGTCGAACGTAAACAGCTCCGAAACGTCGCGGCCCATCGCCTCTCTCCTCGAATCGCGTCGTTTGCGCGCAATTGATGAGAAAGCTAACGGTTCTACCGGCGAGGTAAAGCGCCGATCGGCCGACCCTGTCAGGTCCGTCAGGTGCGACGGAAGAGCAGCATCAAATTGTTCGCGGGCATCGCCCGGCGCTCGGCGAAAGCGAGCCCGGCGCGGCGAGCGGAGGACTTGACCACATCGGTGTCGCGCAGCCCCCATGCCGGATCACGCGCGCGCAAATTGGCGTCGAAGTCGAGGTTGCTCGCCGCAGTCGGCATATCGGGTTCGATATACGGACCATAGAGGATCAGCGGCGCGCCGGGCACGAGCAATCGCGCGGCTCCGGCGAACAGGCCGAGGGTCGCTTCCCACGGGCTGATGTGGACCATGTTGATGCAAAGGATCGCGTCGGCCCGCTCGACCGGCCAATCGGACGCGGAAGCGTCGAGCGCGACCGGCGGCGCGACATTGTCGAGCCCGGTCTCGGCGCGCCATGCCGCGATCGACGCCAGACCGGCGGGGTCGGGATCGCTCGGCTGCCAATCCAGGTGCGGGAAAGCCGCGGCGAAATGGATCACATGCTCGCCCGATCCGCTCGCGACCTCGAGCACCGTTCCCGCCGGCGGCAGCCAGTCGGCGAGTACCGCGGCGATGGCGTCGCGGTTGCGGAGCGTCGCGGGGGCGTGGCGCTTGTCGGCCTCGCCGCCGTCGCCCGGCATCCAGGGTTGCGGCGTCACTTTTTCGTCTGCGCCCGGGCGCGACGCTCGCGTACGATCAGCCAGGCGAAGAGGCCGACCGGGCCGGCCATCAACGTCAGGAACAGGAAGGGGAGTTGCACGGCGCGGCTGAAGCCCTTCTGGTCGGCATCGCGCGCGATCCACATGCCGGTGAACAGGTCGAAGGCAAGATAGTGGATCCAACCCAGCGTCGCCCCGCCGGGACTGTCAAACAGCTTCATCACCCCGGCCAGCGTCGTGAAATCGGCGCTGCCCGGCCCACCCGCATCGATGCCGCCGGTGAGGAAGCCGACGATTAGGATGGTGTAGGTCAGACAGAGCAGCGCGACGCCGAGATAGAGGATGAGCGCCAGCGTCTTCGGCCCGCGCGGCAGGAAGGCGAGTGTGATCCACGCTGCGAACGCCCAGTAATTTGCCAGCAGAAACAGGCTATCCCAGCTCATCGCACTCTCCCCCAATTACCGATATGTCGATCATCCCTCCCACGCCAGCACGGGCTTTCGCGCCGCCAGCGTCTCGTCGAGCCGCGCGCGCGGCGCGAAGTGCGGCGCCGATTTGAGCGCGGGGTCACCGTTCTTCCCGCGCAGCGCGATGCTACGCAGCGCGCCGATAAACTGGTCGAGCACCGCCTTCGATTCGGTCTCGGTCGGCTCGACGAGCATCGCTCCGTGAACCACCAGCGGGAAATAGACCGTCATCGGGTGATAGCCCTCGTCGATCAGTCCCTTGGCGATGTCGAGCGTCGAGAAGCCTTCGGCGAGGCCCTTGTCGCTGAACAGCGCCTCGTGCATGCACGGACCCGACGCCGCAAACGGCGCGTCGAGCACATCCTCCAGGCTGCGCAGGACGTAGTTGGCGTTGAGCACCGCATCCTCGGCGACCTGTTTCAGCCCGTCGGCCCCGTGGCTGAGGATATAAGTCAATGCGCGCGTGAACATGCCCATCTGACCATGGAAAGCGGTCATGCGGCCGAAGGTCGCGGGATGCTCCTCGCCGGCATTTTCTTCTTCGATCAGTTTGAAGCCGCCGTCGGCGTAGCGCGCGACGAAGGGCAGTGGACCGTAAGGCGCCAGCGCTTCCGACAGCACGACCGGCCCCGAGCCCGGGCCGCCGCCGCCGTGAGGAGTCGAGAAGGTCTTGTGGAGGTTGATGTGCATCGCATCGATGCCGAGGTCGCCCGGACGCACGCGCCCGACGATCGCGTTGAAGTTCGCGCCGTCGCAATAGACATAGCCGCCCGCTGCATGCACCGCGTCCGAAATCGCCTTCATGTCGCGTTCGAACAGGCCGCAGGTGTTGGGGTTGGTGATCATCACCCCCGCGACGTCGGGGCCGAGACGCGCCTTGAGCGCTTCGAGGTCGACGCGGCCTTCCGGGGTCGCCGGAATATCCTCGACCGTGAAGCCCGCGAAAGCCGCGGTCGCGGGGTTGGTACCGTGCGCACTTTCGGGGACAAGCAGCACGCGCCGGTCCTCGCCGCGTGCCTCAAGCGCCGCTTTGATACAAAGGATGCCGCACAGTTCGCCATGCGCACCCGCCTTGGGCGACATGGCGACGCCGTACATGCCGGTCAGTTTGATCAGCCAGACCGCGAGTTCGTTGATCACGGCCAGCGCTCCCTGAACGGTTTCCTGAGGCTGCAGCGGATGAACGTCCGCAAAGCCCGGCATGCGCGCGACCTTTTCATTGAGGCGCGGGTTATGCTTCATCGTGCAGCTGCCAAGCGGGAACAGGCCGAGATCGATCGCGTAATTCTGCCGCGACAGGCGCGTGTAGTGGCGCACCGTTTCGGACTCGCTAAGCCCCGGCAGGCCGATGGGCTCGCTGCGCATCAGCGAACCAAGGTCGGCGGCGGGCGACGACTCGTCGAAATCGACGCCGGTGGTTTCGGTCGACCCGATTTCGAAAATCAGCGGCTCCTCGAGCATCAAAGCACGGTTTCCGGTGAAGGTCACATTGTCGTCGGCGCCGCCCGCGGCGTTCATTTCGGGGCGCCAGCCGGCGCGGTTGAGCGCGGTCATGCCAGCACCTCCTTCAGCGCCGCGGCAAAGGCGGCGATATCATCCTCGGTCACGGTTTCGGTCACCGCGACGACCAGCCCGTTCGCGAGGCCGTCATTTTCGGGATAGAGACGGCCGAGCGACACGCCGCCCAGCACGCCCTTTTCGGCGAGCTTGTGAACCGTCGCGCGCGCGTCGGCGGGCAGCCGCAACGTGAATTCGTTGAAGAAGCTGTCGTTCATCACCGACACGCCAGGCACCTTCGCCAGCTCGGCCGCCGCCGCCTGCGCGCGGCCGTGGTTGATAGCGGCGAGCTGGCGGAGGCCGGCTTCACCGAGCAGGGTCATGTGAATGCTGAAGGCCAACGCACAAAGTCCTGCATTGGTGCAGATATTGCTCGTCGCTTTCTCACGGCGGATATGCTGTTCGCGGGTCGACAGGGTGAGCACGAAACCGCGCTTGCCCTTGGCGTCAACCGTTTCACCGCACAGGCGGCCGGGCATCTGGCGGACATATTTCGACTTGCAGGCAAAAAGGCCGACATAAGGCCCGCCGAACTGGAGGCCGACGCCGATCGCCTGCCCTTCGCCAACGACGATGTCGGCGCCCATTTCGCCGGGCGACTTGATGAGGCCGAGCGCGACCGGTTCGGTGACGACCGTGATCAGCAGCGCCCCCGCCGCCTGGCAGGCTTCAGCGAGCTTCGTCATGTCGTCGATGCGGCCGAGGATGTCGGGATATTGGACGACGACGCAGCTGGTGTCCTTGTCGAGGCTGTCCGCGAGCCCAGCCCAGTCGGTGCCGGCTTCGAAGCTCGGGTCGCCGTCGACGAGCACATCCCCGGTATATTTGGCCATCGTGCGTGCGACGCTGCGGTAATGCGGGTGGAGCCCGGTCGAGAGCAGTGCCTTGGCGCGCTTGGTGATGCGGCGCGCCATGACGATCGCTTCCCAGCAAGCCGTCGAGCCGTCGTACATCGACGCATTGGCCACATCGGTGCCGAACAGCCGCGCGACCTGGCTCTGGAATTCGAACAGCATCTGCAGCGTGCCTTGCGCGATTTCAGGCTGATAGGGCGTGTAGGCGGTAAGGAACTCGCCCCGCTGGATCAGATGATCGACGCTGGCCGGAACATGGTGGCGATAGGCGCCTGCGCCGAGAAAGAAAGGCCCTTCGCCCGCGGCGCGATTCTGCCGCGCGAGTGCCGCCATATGGCGTTCGACCGCGAGTTCGCTGGCGTGCACCGGCAGGCCCTTGATCGGACCATCGAGCCGCGCCGCGGCGGGGACATCGGCGAACAGGTCGTCGATCGACGACGCGCCGACCGCCGCGAGCATCGCCGTGCGGTCATCGGGAGTCAGAGGGAGGTAACGCATGCAATACTCCGGTCAGGATACGGAAGAAGAAGCAAAAAGCGGTGCGAGATCGGCCAGCGATCCGCGAAAGGTGGCGGGGCCGCTGTGCGTCGTGCGAACCCAGGGCGCGAGCCAGATGCGAAAACCCGCGTCGCGCGCGCGGCGGCAGAAGGCATAGTCTTCGGACAGCATCAGGCCGCTGCCGCGGTCGATCTCGGGCAGGAAGAGTGCGTGGACGCTTTCGCCCACCCCCGTTCCCTGCCGGTCGCGTGCATCGGTGCGGAAAGCGAGTTCGGGGTGCCGCGCGCAGAGCGTTTCGACGACGTCGCGGCGGATCAGCATCAGCCCGGTGCCGAGCTGCGACAGCTCGACGAGGTCGGTCAACGCGAAGCGTTGATCGGCGTGCAGGAAGCTCAGCGCGAAATCGCCCGCATATTGCGCAAGGTCGGCGGCATTGTCCTTTGCCAGCCCGCGCTCCACGGCGCGCGCAACCTGCGGCCAATTGACCGTACGGCGCGGCACCGCGGCTCCCAGGATCGCGCAGTCAGGCCGCGACGCCATCGCCTCGATCATCGAAAAAATATCGGCGGCGGCGAAGTCGATGTCCGCGTCGACGAAGAGCAGATGGCTGCAATCGCTCCGCACGAACAGGTCGGCGAGCAGGCTGCGTGCGCGGTGGATCTGGGCTTCGTGGAGGATGAACTCGAACCGCACCGGCACGGCCCCCGCCTGCGCCGCCAACGCGAGACCCAGCGCCGCGCGGACATAGGGGCCCTGCGCGCCGTCATAGATCGGCGTCGCCACCATCAGGCGGCAATTGGCTGGCGCGGCGTCGGTCATCGCATCCCTCCCCCTCCCGCCCGCGGGAGGGGCGATCGGTTACAGGGCGTCGCAGAAGGCCTTGTATGCCTTCGCGTCCATCAGGCCATCGAGCTGGCCCTTGTCCGACAGCGTCATGCGAAAGAACCAGCCTTCGCCTTCGGGGTCCGAATTGACCAGCGCCGGATCTTCCTCAAGCTGTCCATTGCCCTCGGTCACGGTGCCGTCGACGGGGGCATAGACGTCGCTGGCGGCCTTCACCGATTCGACCACCGCGGCGTCGCCGCCGGCGGTCAGTTCGGCGCCGGTGTCGGGAACCTCGACGAAGACGATATCGCCGAGCTGGCCCTGCGCAAAGTCGGTGATGCCGACCGTCGCGACGTCGCCGTCGACGTCGATCCATTCATGTTCTTCGGTGTAATAACGCGGCATCGATCAGGCTCCCTGTTTGCGCACATAGCGGTGCGGAATGAATGGCATGGCGGTGACGGTGCAATGGACCAGCTTGCCGCGCACTTCGGCGGCGATCGCGGTGCCCGGCACCGCGTGGTCGCGGGGGACATAGCCCATGGCGATCGGCGCACCGACGCTGGGCGCAAAACCGCCCGAGGTCACGATGCCGATTTCATCCTCGCCGTCGAACAGCTTGGCGCCCTCCCGCACCGGCAATTTCCCATCGACGGTCAGCCCAACGCGCTTGCGGGGCGGGCCGTCCTCGAGATGCCCGAGGATACGCGCGGCACCGGGAAAATTCCCCTCCTCGCGGCGGCGCTTGCTGACCGCGAAGCCGAGGTCGGCTTCGGCGGGGTCGATCTCCGGGCTTAGGTCATGCCCGTAAAGCGGCAGACCCGCTTCGAGCCGCAGCGAGTCGCGGGCGCCGAGGCCGATCGGCTTGACCTCTTCCATCGCGCAGAGCGCGTCGGCGAAGTCGGTCAGCGCTTCGTTCGGGAGCGAGATTTCGAAGCCGTCCTCGCCAGTGTAGCCCGAGCGGCTTAGGCCGATCGCATGGCCCTGCCAGGTCGCGCGGTCCGCCTGCATGAAGACGAGCGTCGCGGCTTCGGGCACCAGCCGCGCGAGCGCATCGACCGCCTTCGGTCCCTGCAGCGCGAGCAGGCCGTAATCCTCATTGTGGTTGAGGGTGATATCATCGGGGAGATTTTCGCGCAGGTGGCCGATGTCTTCCCATTTGACCGCGCCGTTGACGACGATGCCGTACCGGTCGCCTTCGTTGGTGATCATCAGGTCGTCGAGGATGCCGCCGTCTTCGTCGAGCAACAGCGAATAGCGCATCCGGCCGGGCTTCAGCGCCGAAATATCGCCCGGGACGAGCGTTTCGAGCGCTTCGGCGACGCCGTCGCCCGAAAGCTGCAGCTGCCCCATATGGCTGACGTCGAAGAGGCCCGCATTCTCGCGCGTCCAGAGATGTTCGGCCATGATGCCTTCATATTGGATCGGCATCCAATAGCCGGCGAATTCGACCATGCGGCCGCCCTTCGCGCGGTGCCAGGCATCGAGCGGCAGGGTGGCCGTTTCGATCGGAATTTCTTCATCTTCGCGCATATCGCACTCCCGTCGTTGACACGGCAAGACGCGGCCGGGTGCCGCCCTGTGCCATGCCCCCTCTGTCACGGGAACCTGAGAGTTTTCCTCCACGATATCATGGAGTTACCCCTTCGGTGGTTCCGGCGATAACGGCCGGAACGCTTTCCAGAGTGTCCGTTCCAGCCTGCGCGGTCCGCTTGACCTGAGAGTTTCCGGGGCGGTTGCTCCTTCGGTGGCGGGGTTGCCCCCGCGCTCTCCCGCGCGGCCGGTCGAATCCCTTGTCAGGACCGACAGACGCCGCGAGCCTTGGCGCTGCGCCCCGGCGGAGTCAATCGGCGAGCGCGCGGATCGCGTCGTTTTCGTGGATATACACGCCCGAAGCACTTTGTCCGGCCAGCGCGACGATCGCGGCGGCGACGCTGTCGCCCGAAATCGAACGGTAGCGGCGGAAGCGGCCGTGGAGCAGCGCGTCGGTGAACGGCGCGGCGATCGTCGCAAGCCCTTCGGCGAGGCGCTGCGGCCCAGGCCGGTCGCCGCGGAGCAGTCCCGGGCGGATCAGGTCGAGGCGGTCGAAGCCTATCGCGCCGAGATCATCCTCGGTCTCGCCCTTGGTGCGGAGGTAGAAATTGGCGCTCTTCGCCGCGGCGCCGACCGAGCTGACCGCGATCATGCGCGGCGTGCCGCTCGCCCTCGCTCCGCGCGCGGCGGCAAGCACGAGGTCGTGATCGACCGCGCGGAACGCCGCCTGCGATCCCGCCTGCCGGATCGTGGTGCCGAGGCAGGAGATGAGGACGGCGGGCCGTTCGGCGGCGATGATATCGCTCCAGCCTTCGGACGGCGCGACCAATTGCTTGTGATGCGGTGCGAGCCCTTCGACCTCGCGGCGGACGAGCGCGGTAACAGGTACGGATCCGAAACGGGCGATCACCGCGCGGCCGACCATGCCGGTCGCGCCGACGATCAGCGCCTCAGGCATGCGCCAGCGCGGCGGGCACGGCGTCGCGGCCGAAGATATCGGCGTAGCGATCGATAGCGAAACGGTCGGTCATGCCCGCAATATAATCACCGATATGCCGGTTTGTCGCGCAGGTTTCGCCGGGGAGCCGCGCCGCCCAGTCGGCACCCATCAGCGCGGGATCGGCGGCATAGACGGCGAAGAGGTCGGCGACGACCCGGTTCGCTGCCTCGGCGGCGGCGAGCTGTTCGGGGTGGTGATAGAGGTTCGCGTACATGAAGCGTTTAAGCTCGCGTTCCGCAGCCGCGAGTTCGGGCGAAAAGCCGCCGAGCGTGCGTCCCGCGGCGCGGACCTCGTCGGCGCTCGCGACACCGGCGTCGGCGACGTTGGCGGCAGTCGCGGCGATCACGTCGTTGACCATCACGCCGATCTGATCGCGGACGAGTTCGCGCAGCAGCCGGTCGCGCGGTGCGCCAGGGAAGCGCCCCTCGACCGCGCGATAATTGGCGGCGACGAAGGGCTGTTCCATCAGCTGGTCGAGGTCGAGCAGGCCGGCGCGCAGGCCGTCGTCGATGTCGTGATTGTCATAGGCGATGTCGTCGGCGATCGCCGCGACCTGCGCCTCGAGGCTGGCGTAGCTGGCAAGACCGAGCCCGAAATCGCGATCGATTTCGGCAAGCGCCCAGCCGGGGTTCGTCACCGGCCCATTATGTTTGGCGAGCCCCTCCAATGTCTCCCACGTCAGGTTGAGCCCGTCGAAGCGCGGATAAGGGCATTCGAGGCGCGCCAGCGTGCGCAGCGTGTGGCCATTATGGTCGAAGCCACCGTGCGCCGCCATCGCGGCCTTCAGCGCGTCCTCGCCCGCGTGACCGAAAGGCGGATGACCGATGTCATGCGCCAAGCACAAAGCTTCGGTAAGATCCTCGTTGAGCCCGAGCGCGCGCGCGATACCGCGGCCGATTTGCGCAACCTCGATACTGTGGGTCAGGCGGACGCGATAATGATCGCCGTCCGGGGCGACGAACACCTGCGTCTTGTGACGCAGGCGGCGAAAGGCGATCGAGTGAATAATGCGGTCGCGGTCGCGCTGAAAATCATCGCGCGGGCCGCGCACGACGCGGCCCGACTCCACATGGCGACGTCCCCGGCTTTTTTCCGGTCTGCTGGCGCAGGCCGCGACACTCACTTGAGCGGCTCTACGATTTCGCCCGCCTCGCTGTCGAAGAGGAAGCCGTCGCCTTCGGCCTTTTTATAGTCGCCGAGCCAGTCCTGGGCCGACTTACGGTTAGGGAAGGGCCCGACGAGCAGGCGACGCGTCTGGCCCCATTCGGCGGTCGCTCCCGATTTGCCCTTGAACAGCGCCGCGTTGCGCTTGGCGAAGCGGTTATAGTCGAAGCCGAGCGCCTTGAGGTTCGAACCGGTCGCGATCTGGACCCAGATGCGCGCGGGGTTCGCCTTTTTCTTTGCGGCTTCTTCCTTTGCCTTGGCATCCGCCTCCGCCTTCGCCTTGGCGGCCGCCTCTTCCTTTTCGCGCTTCGCCGCTTCGGCCGCTTCGGCCCTGCGCTTGTCTTCGAGCAGCATGGCAAGCGTGTCGGCGCCGACCGCGCCGGCGGGCCGGTTCAGCTCTTCGGCGGGAATCTCGATCGATCCGACGATCTCGGCAAGCGACGCGAGCGAGGCCGCTGCCGGAGGTGCAGGCGTTGCCGTCGCGGCGGCCGGGGCCGACGCCGCCGGGCGCCCGACATCGGCGATCGAAAAGCCGGGGCCAATTGATCCCTTGTCGGCATCGCCGGTTCTTCCGGCCGGGGCCGGCGTTGCCGCAGCGGGGACCCCGGCGGGCGCATCCGCCACCGGCGCCGACGCTTCGGACAGCGGGCGAATGGTTTCCCGGAACGGGGAACGCAATGCCGGCGCCCTATCCCCTGCCGGGGCGGGTGCAGGCTGCGCGCCCGCAGTTGCAGCGGGGCGGGCGGCGACCGCTGTGGTGTCCGGCTTCCGCGTCACGGCCGCGGGCGCGGGAGTCGTCGACGAAACCGGACGTCCGCTATCGCTTGCCCCGGGACGCTTGCGGCGCGCGGCGGGAGGCTGCGACGGCGGCGTCGCTGCCGCGACCTGCACGGGTCCGCGTTTTGCGCCGGGCTGGCTGGGGAAGCGGCCGAAATGCGCCGCCGCGGCCTGCTGCGCGGGATTGAGCCGGTCCATCTGGAGCAGATAGGGGGTGATATTCTGCGCCATCGCGGGCGGCATCGTCGCGTTGACGATTTCGGTCGCTTCCTTGTCGCGGCCGTTCATCGCGAGGATCATCGCGCGCAGCCGCCACGCGCCGCGATCCTGCGCGCGGAGTTGCGGAGTCAGCATGGCTATTCCGCGATCGGCGTCGCCGCTGATCCCGAGCGACAGCGCATAGCGCCGCGTCAGTTCGTCGTTGGGCGCGATCGACAGCGCGAGCTGATAGTCGCGCTGCGCTGCATCCTGTTGCCCGAGGAGGTCGCGCGCGAGGCCGCGGTCGGCGAGGAACAGCCGTTCGGGCGCACCCATCAGCTGCGCCTCGCCGAAATAGTCGAGCGCGCGCGTGGGATTTTCCATATGGACCATCGCCGACCCGAGCGCCGCCTTGATCGTGCCGTCGCGCGGGCGCGCCTGTTCGGCGCGGACTAGGAAACCGAGTGCGGCGCGATAATCCTCGAGGTCGATCGACGCGCGCCCCGCATCGAACAGCGCCGCCGTGTCGCTGTTGTTCGCCGCGATACGGGCGAGCGACGACGACAGCAAGCTACGCGCGGCGGTGCGCTTTTCCATCGCCGCCTTCGTCGCGGGGTCGGGCGGCGTCACCTGCGCGCGAGCGGGGGCGAGCGTCGCGGTTCCAAGCAACAGCGCGCCGAGCGCGCGAACAAGGTTGCGCGCGCGCGCCGGCTTCGCCGTCCATTTCACCTGCCGCATGGGCAACTCATCCCGATTTCCGGCCTGCCGTGCCCGGCGGGCGGCCGCTCGATAGCCCCGTTACTGGTTGTTCTGCCGTCCCAGAAAACGCGGAATATCGACCCCGTCATCCTTGCCGCCCTCTTCGGCGTCGGGGGTCGATGCCCCGCGCGAGAGCCGCGACATGCGTTCGAACAAGGTGCCGCCGCCGACCGCACGCGCCGGTGCTTCGGCCGGAGCTTCCGCCGAGGGCGCCGACCGATAGTCGCTCGCCGCGGGTTCGGGCGCGTCGAGCACCAGTTCGTCGGCGGTATCGTCATAGGTCGCGGCGACCTGCGACAATTCCATCGGCTCTTCCTCCGCCGGGGCCGGAGCCTCGGGTTCGGGGGCATCGCCGAGCGAGAAGCCCGGTGCCGGGTCGTTGTCCTGCTGGACCGGCGCTTCGGCGACGGGTTCTTCCTGCACCGCCGGCTCGACGACCTCTTCGGCTACCGGTGCCGGCGCCGCAGTACGCGCAGGAGCGAAGGAGAAGCTGCGCGTCGCGGGGGCGGCCTGCGCCGCTTCGCCCGTGCCGTCGATGCCGGTCGCGACGACCGAGACGCGGATCTTGCCGTCGAGGCTGTCGTTGAAAGCGCTGCCCCAGATGATGTTGGCGTCGGGGTCGACCAGTTCGCGAATATGGTTCGCCGCCTCGTCGACTTCCATCAGGCGCATGTCCTCGCCGCCGGTGATCGAGATGATGACCCCCTTGGCGCCCGCCATCGACACGCCGTCGAGCAGCGGGTTGGCGATGGCTTTCTGGGCCGCTTCCAATGCGCGGCCGTCGCCTTCGGCTTCGCCGGTGCCCATCATCGCCTTGCCCATTTCGCGCATCACGCTGCGCACGTCGGCGAAGTCGAGGTTGATGAGGCCGGGCATGACCATCAGGTCGGTGATGCCGCGCACGCCCTGCTGCAGCACTTCGTCGGCCATGGTGAACGCTTCCTTGAAGGTCGTGTTCGGGTTGGCGACGAGGAAGAGATTCTGGTTGGGAATGACGATGAGCGTGTCGACATGCTCTTGCAGCTCAGCGATGCCGGCGTCGGCCGAGCGCATCCGCCGCGAGCCTTCGAACATGAAGGGCTTGGTCACGACGCCGACGGTCAGGATGCCGCGGTCGCGCGCCGCTTTCGCGATGACGGGCGCCGCGCCGGTGCCGGTGCCGCCGCCCATGCCCGCCGCGACGAAGCACATATGCGCGCCGTTGAGCGCCTCTTCGACCTGCGTGATGCTTTCCTCTGCCGCCGCGCGGCCCACCTCGGGCCGCGAACCCGCGCCCAGTCCCTGGGTGATCTGCGTCCCCAGCTGAATGCGCCGTTCGGCCGGCGAGGCGTTGAGCGCCTGCGCGTCGGTGTTCGCGACGACGAAATCGACGCCCTCGACGCGCGCCGCGATCATGTTTGCGATGGCATTGCCGCCCGCGCCGCCGACGCCGATCACCGCGATACGCGGCTTCAGCTCGTCGACCTGCGGCGGGCCAATATTGATGCTCATCAAATAATCTCCCTGCAGCGGCGAACCGATGCCGCTTCCCTGCACCTTGCGACCCGTCGGGCGGTGGTCCTGCCGCCCGGATAACTGTTACCGCATTGCACTATTGTGACGTCGGAATCACCCAAAAAATTAACCTTTTCGACCATTCGATCGCTAAAAACTGCTTTTCAACGCGGCCATCAGCCGGTGGAGGATCGAGGTCCCCGCCGGCTTGTAAACATCCTGCGCCATCATCGGCAGGTCGCGAAGGTCGACGGGGTCCGATGCGGCATAGAGAACCAGACCCGCGAGCGTCGCGAAAGCCGGGCCGCCATGCGCATCGGGCAGGCCGTGCAAGCCGCGCGGTCGCCCGACGCGCGCGGCGCGGCCGAGCGCGGCCTGCGTATAGTCGGCGATGCCCTTGAGGTCGGCGCCGCCGCCGACGAGCACGACCTGGCGCCCGATCGGCCCGACGAAATGGAGGTCCTTCAAGGTCCGGCCGATCTCGCCCATCATCGCGTCGAGCCGCTGGCGGATCACCGCGACAAGCTGCGCGCGCGTGATGCGCGGGGAATCGCCGCCCGAGGGCGCGCCGGGTTCGAGTTCGATGATCTCATTATTGTCGCGCGGGCTGGCCGAGGCCGAACCGTAGAAACTCTGGAGCCGCTGCGCCTGGCTGCGCCGGATGCCGAAGGCCGAAGCGATATCGTCGGTGATATCGCTCGCGCCGAAGGGCAGCGACGCCATTTCGACGAGCATGCCGCCGGCGTAGAGCGAAACGGTGGTGACCGCGGCGCCGAGCTCGACGAGCGCGACACCCAGATCGCGTTCCTCCTCCGACAGGCAGGCGAGCCCCGCGGCGATCGGCGAGGCGACCACCGCGTTGACGTCGAGATGCGCCTGCCGCACCGCCGCTTCGAGGTTCCGCACCGGCGCGCCGTCGGCCATGATGATGTGGATATCGACGCCGAGGCGGTCGGCGTGAAGGCCGATCGGGTTCTTGACCCCGTTGAGCCCGTCGAGCGTGTAGAGCGCGGGCTGGGCATGGAGGATCATGCGGCCTTCGGGATCGATGCCCGCACGGCCCGCGGCGAGCAGGTCGTCGACGTCCTCCTGCTCGATGCGGTGGCCGCCGAGTTCGCTTTCGATCGGCGCGACGTCGCTCAAGAGGCTGCCCGCCGAGAAGCTGACCCAGACGTCGTCGATATTGAGCCCCGCGATGCGCTCGGCCTGTTCGATCGCCTCGCGCACGACATGCTCGGTCTGTTCCATGTCGGCGACATAGCCGCGCTGGACGCCGCGGCTCTCGCGCTGGCCGGTGCCGAGCACGTGGAGCTTGCCGTCGGCGGTCTGGCCCGCGATCAGCGCGCAGACCTTCCATGACCCGACATCAAGCGCGGTGATGATCTTTTCGATGCGCGGCGGCGCCATGGCTCAGCCCTTCTCCGCCGCCGCGTCGGCGACGGCGTCGACCGCGGCGCGCATGTCGTCGAGCTTGGCGGGCGCCACCTGTCCCTCGTGCGGCAAACGGAGCACGAAACGCGCGGGGTCGCGCATGTCGAAGCGAAGAATACCGCGGCCGAGCAAGCGGTTGGCGCCATCCATATGCGCGAATTTGGCGAGCGCGGCCTTCGCCTCGGCCTCGCCTTCGGGCAGCGACAGCGTCTCGCCGCTACGGAAGCGGAGATCCCAGCGGCGGTTGCCGACCCAGGTCGCGCCTGCGAGCAATTCCTTGAGGCTGCTCGCCTCGGCGAGCAGGCGGGCGAGATCCTGTGACCGCTGGTTGGCGCGCGGGCCGATGACTAGCGGCAGGTCGGGCATCGTCGCGACGGTGACGGGCTCGAGCACGACGCCCTTGTCGTCGATCAACGACAGACGGCCCGAGTGCTGCCAGATCGCCGCCGGGGTGCGTTCGACGATGTCGACGACGAGCGTGTCGGGCAGGCGTCTCGACACGCGCGCATCCTTGATCCAGCCATATTTCATCAGGTCCGCGCGGACGTCCTCGAGATCGACCGCGGCCATCGAGCGATCCTTCTGCGCGAGCGCGATGTCATAAACCTTGAGCCGGTCGATGCGGTCGGCGCCGACGACCTCGACCTTTTTGACCTGAAAGCCAGCGCGGCCGACGGCCTGGGCATATTCCTCGTGGATCTTGGCGGTTACCCCGGTCGCGTGCGCGGCGATCGCGGCGACGGCGCAGAGGCTGAGCCCGATCGTCCAGTTGGCGACCTGCTGCAGCCGCTGCGGGCTGATCGGCAGCGCGTTGATGATCACGTTGAGCCGCGACTGCTGGATCTTGCGCCGCTTTTTCGGCGCGCGCGCGGGGCGCCTTGGCGGCGATTTCCCGCGCTTGATCTGTGTCTTGCTCATATGAGCGCTTCCCCCACGATGCGTTCGACGAGTTCGGCATAATCGACGCCGACGGCGCGCGCCTGTTCGGGCACGAGGCTGAGCGGCGTCATGCCGGGCTGGGTGTTGACCTCGAGCAGGAAGATGCCCGCGAGGCCATGTTCGTCGTCCCAGCGGAAATCGGAACGCGACGCGCCCTTGCAGCCGAGGAGGCGGTGCGCCTGAAGCGCGAGGTCCTTCATCCGCTGCGCGACGTCGGCGGGGACGTCGGCGGGGCAGATATGCTCGGTCAGGCCCGGAGTATATTTGGCGTCATAGTCGTAGAAGCCCGACTTCACGCGTAATTCGGTGACCGCGAGCGGCGTGTCGGCAAGCACGGCAACAGTCAATTCGCGTCCCTTTATGAAGGGTTCGGCGAGCAGGCGGTCGAACGTCTGCCAGGGGCCCATCGCATCGCGCGCGATCGGGTTGCCGTAATTGCTGTCGTCCTTGACGATTGCAATCCCGACCGACGAGCCTTCGTTGACGGGCTTCAGGACATAGGGGCGCGGCAAGGGGTCGACTGAAAAGAGGCTTTCGCTGTCGACCATCGTCCCCGTCGGCATGGGAATACCATGCGGCACGAGCGCCTGTTTCGTCAATTCCTTGTCGATCGCGATCACCGAGGTGACGAGCCCGCTGTGCGTATATTTAAGGCCCATCAGGTCGAGCATGCCCTGCACCGTCCCGTCCTCCCCCGGGACGCCGTGGAGCGCGTTGAACACGACGTCGGGCTTCGCCTCGGCGAGCCGCAACGCAACGTCGCGGTCCATGTCGATGCGCGTGACCTTGTGTCCGCGCGATTCCAGCGCGTCGGCAACGCCATTGCCGCTCATCAGCGACACTTCGCGCTCGGCCGACCAGCCCCCCATCAGGACGGCGACATGCCACGGACCCCGGCTCACTTGGCCTTCCCCACGCGCTGAATCTCCCATTGCAATTCGATGCCGCTCTTGGCCTTCACGCGGCGGCGGACCTCTTCACCGAGCGCCTCGATGTCGGCGCTCGTCGCTTCACCCGTGTTGATGAGGAAATTGGTGTGCTTCTCGCTGACCTGCGCGCCGCCGACCGCAAAGCCGCGGCACCCGGCCTCGTCGACGAGCTGCCACGCCTTATGCCCGTTGGGGTTCTTGAAGGTCGAGCCCCCGGTTTTCGAACGCAAGGGCTGCGAGGCTTCGCGGCTTGCCGAGATGCGGTCCATTTCGGCCTGGATCGCGGCGGGTTCGCCGACACGGCCGCGGAAGGTCGCGCCGATCACCACCGCGCCTTCCGGCAATTCGCTGTGGCGATAGGTGTAGCCCAAATCGGCGAGCGGCAGCGTCCGGCGTTCGCCCGAGCGGAGCACGACGTCGGCGTCGATGAGGATATCCTTGACCTCACCGCCATAGGCGCCGCCGTTCATGCGCACGAACCCGCCGACGGTGCCGGGGATCGAGCGGAGAAATTCCATGCCCCCAATGCCCGCGTCGCGCGCGGTCGAGGAAACAAGGATGCCCGACGCACCCCCGCCGCAGCGCAGCGTCGTCGCATCGATCGCCTCGACCTTTGCAAAGGCCTTGCCGAGCCGGACGACAACGCCGGGGAAGCCGCCGTCGCGGACGATGAGGTTCGACCCGAGCCCGAGCGCCATCACCGGCACGGCAGGATCGAGATCGCGCAGGAAATCGGCAAGGTCGTCGGCGTCCTTCGGTTCGAACAGCCAGTCGGCGGGGCCGCCCGACTTGAACCAGACGAGCGGCGCGAGCGAAGCGTTGGGCGTGAGTTTGCCGCGAACGGTCGGGAGGGTGGCAACGCTCACGCCATATTCCCCTTCGCGTTCGCATCAAGCGAAGTCGAGATGCGTCTGGCGCTGTGCTGGCGTGTCTCGACTTCGCTCGACACGAACGGAGGGAAGAGCCTGATGTCGGGCGAAAGCAGGATCACTTCGCGCTCTCCACCGCGCTCGCCAGACCTGCCGCCATCTTGGTGATGTCTCCCGCGCCGAGGCAGATGACCATGTCGCCTGCGCCGAGTTCGCCCGCCCGGATGCTCGCGGCGAGGTTCGCGGCGAGCGCGGTCGCGTCGGCGACGACTTGTGCATGACGGTGGCCGCGGTCGCGCAGCCCTGCGGTGAGCGTATCGGACGACACGCCGTCGATCGGGCTTTCGCCTGCGGCATAGACGGGGAGCGCAAGCACCATGTCGGCGTCGTTAAACGCCTGCTGGAAATCGTCCATATGATCGCGGAGCCGCGTGAAGCGATGCGGCTGGACGACGCCGACGACGCGCCCCGCGCCCGCGCCTTCGCGTGCGGCCGACAGCACGGCGCGGATTTCAACCGGGTGGTGCGCATAATCGTCGATCACCGTGACGACGCCGCCTTCGACCGCGATCTCGCCAACCTTGGTGAAGCGGCGCTTGACCCCGGCAAAGCCGTTGAAGCCCGATACAATCTTGTCGTCGCTGACCCCCATGTGCAGGGCGACGGCAATGGCCGCGAGCGAATTCTGCACATTATGGCGCCCCGACATCGGCAAATGGATGCCTTCGATCGTGCGGCTGTTCCCGTCGCGGTCGCGCACGACGACATCGAAGCGGTTGCCGTCGGGCCCCGGCGTCACATTGGTGCCGCGCACGTCGGCCTGCGCCGAGAAGCCATAGGTGATGATGCGGCGGTCGCGGATGCGCGGGATGATCGCCTGCACCTCGGGATGGTCGAGGCACAGCATCGCCGCGCCGTAAAAGGGCACATTCTCGATAAACTCGACGAAGGCGTCCTTGATCGCGTCGAAACTGCCATAATGATCGAGATGTTCGGGATCGATGTTGGTGACGACCGCGATCGTCCCGTCGAGGCGGAGGAAGCTGCCATCGCTCTCGTCGGCCTCGACGACCATCCAGTCGCTATCGCCGAGGCGCGCGTTCGAGCCGTAATTGTTGATGATGCCGCCGTTGATCACGGTCGGGTCGATCCCGCCCGCATCGAGCAAGGCCGCAACGAGGCTGGTCGTCGTCGTCTTGCCGTGGGTGCCCGCGATCGCGACGGTCGATTTGAGCCGCATCAGTTCGGCGAGCATTTCGGCGCGGCGGACGAGCGGGATACGGTTCGCGAGCGCGGCCTCAACCTCGGGATTGCCGCGTTTGACCGCGGTCGAGGTCACGACGACGGCGACGCCGTCGATGTTCGAGGCCTCGTGGCCGATGCTGACCTTGATCCCGCGTTTGCGCAGCCCTTCCACCACGTAGCTGTCAGCGATGTCGCTGCCCTGCACCCGATAGCCGAGATTGTGCATTACCTCGGCGATGCCCGACATACCGATGCCGCCGATGCCGATGAAATGGATGGTGCCGATGTCGGTCGCAACGCCGCGCATCAGCGCTCTCCCGCGCGGGTGGCGGCGACGCCGCCCGCGACGGCAGCGCTGCGCGAGGGCGTGCCGACGCGGATCACGTCCATCATCGGCGGCGCGACGAGCGATTCGACGAGGTCGGCGAGGTCGCGCGTCGCGTTCGGCAGGCCGCAGCTTGCCGCCCGCTCGGCTGCTTCCTCGAGCGCGCCGGGTTCGAGCGCCATGCGCTGGATGTGCTTCGCCACCTCGGCAGGGGTGAAGGCCGGCTGCTGAAAAGCGATCGCCCCGCCCGCTTCGACAAGGTCGACGACATTGTACGTCTGATGATCGTCCATCGCACTCGGATAGGGGACGAAGATCGCGGGGCGCCCGGCGCAGGCAAGCTCGGCGACGGTCGAAGCGCCGGCACGCGCGATCACCATATGCGCCCAGCGCAGCCGTTCGGGGAAATCCCTGATATAAGGCGCGCATTCGGCGGCGACGCCGAGTTCGGCATATTTGGCGCGCACGCCCTCGATGTCGTCTTCGCGGCACTGCTGGACGACCTGGAGCCGGTCGAGCAGCGCGCGCGGCAACATCGCGATCGCGGCGGGAACGACTTCGCTAAGCACCGTCGCGCCCAGACTGCCCCCGACGACGAGCAGGCGGAAGATGCCATCCTCGGGCAGCGGCGGGAAGCCGTCCTCGCGGATCGCCACGATCTCGTCGCGCACCGGATTGCCGGTGATATGCTTCTTGAGCTCGTGCCCCGCCGGATAGCGCTGGATATTATGATAGGCGACCGCGACCGCGTCGACGCGCGGCGCCATCATGCGGTTGACGCGCCCGAGCACGGCATTCTGCTCGTGGAGCACGCGCGGCCGCTTCGTCGCACCCGCGGCGAGCAGGCTGGGGAGCGAGGGGTAGCCGCCGAAGCCGACGACGACCGCGGGGTCGAACTCGCGGATCAGGTCGATCGCTTGTCTGCGCCCCTTGCGGATCGCGAGCGCGGCCTTGAGCCAGCCGACGGGGCCGCCGTGGACGCGGCCGGCGGGAAGCACATGCGTTTCCATCTCGGCGGGCGCGCCGGGGATCTTCAGCCCGCGGTCGTCGCTGACCAGCGCGACGCGGTGGCCGCGCGCGATCAGCTCGCCGGCGAGGGCGTAGGCGGGCAGCATATGGCCTCCCGTCCCGCCGGCGGCGAGAAGGAAGTGGCGCGTCGCTGTCATTTTTGGGCGCTCATTTCTTGTTCCAGTTGCGGGTCATCGACACCCGTGCCGCATAGGGGTTTCGCCGGGTCAGCGACAAGAGCAAACCCATGCCGATCGACAGGGCGATGAAAGAGGAGCCACCGTAGGAGATGAAAGGCAAGGTCATCCCCTTCGACGGGAAGATCTGCGTGTTCACCCCCATGTTGATCACCGCCTGTCCGCCGAACTGCGCGATCAACCCCGCGACCGCGAGGATGAGGAAGCTGTCCTCCTCGTCGAGCAGGCGCACGAGCACACGGACGATGATCGCGAGATAGAGCGCCGCGATCGCGATGCACGCGATCATCCCGAACTCCTCGCCGATTACCGAGAAGATATAGTCGGTGTGCGCTTCGGGCAGCTGGAACTTGGCGAGCCCGGCGCCAGGACCGGTGCCGATCAGCCCGCCAGCGGTCAGCGTCGCATGCGCCTTATCGACCTGAAAGCTGTCGCCCTTGTCGAACAGCCAGATGTTGATGCGTTGCTGCGCTACGGGATAGAAGAAATAGGCGAGGATGAGGCCGGCGACGCCGGTGCCCGCAAGCATCCCCATGATCCGCATGGAAAGGCCGGCGACGAGGACGAGCACGAACCAGGTCGCGGCGAAGATGACCGTCTGCCCGAGGTCGGGCTGACCCATCAGCAACAGCGCGATGACCCCGGTGAGCGCCGCGGCGAGCGGGACAACGGGCAGGCTCTGGTCGTGAAGGCGCAGCGACAACACCCAGGCGAGCGACACCGCAAAGAAGGGCTTCAGAAACTCGGACGGCTGCAGCCGGAACATCCCGCTGCCGAGCCAGCGCTGCGCGCCGTTCACCGAGGTGCCGACCAGCGGTACGAGGAACAGGAGCGCAAGGAAGGCGATCGTGCCGTAAATCGCGAAGCGCCGCGCCTGCGGCTTGGGCAGCATCGACACCATCAGCATCACCGGGACGCCGACGATCACCCACATCAGCTGGCGATAGAAATAATAGAGCGGGTCGAGCGCGGCGGCCGAGGTCGAGAGTTTCTGCGCCGCGACGGGCGATGCCGCCGCGACCGCGACGAGCCCGACCGCGACGAGGATCGAGACGAGCAGCAGCAGGACGCGGTCGATTTCCCAGAACCACAGGCCGAGCGGCGTGCGGTCGGCGCGGCTGAGGCGCGGGCCGCGGCGTTTGGTCGTGCGCGTCGTGGCGATCACCGGGCGTTCGGTCGCGTCCATATTGTCCCCCCCGCTCATGCCCCGAGCGCCTGTACGGCGGCGCGGAACGCATCGCCGCGCTGTTCATAATCCTTGAACTGGTCGAAGGAGGCGCAGGCGGGCGACAGCAGGACGATGTCGCCGGGCTGCGCCGCCGCCGCCGCCTGCTTCACCGCCGCCGCCAGGTCGCCCGACCGCTCGACCGGGACCGCGTCGCCAATCTCGGCCGCGAACGGCTCCATCGCCTCGCCGATCAGATAGGCGCGCTTGACGTGGCCGAACCAGGGACGGCACGCCGCGAGCCCGTCGCCCTTTGCCTGTCCGCCGGCGATCCAGTGCAAACGCTGGTCCGGCGCCGGCGGGAACGCCGCCAGCGCCGGTGCAGCGGAAGCCGCGTTGGTGGCCTTGCTGTCGTTGAACCAGCGCACACCATCGGCTTCGCCGACCAATTCCATGCGATGCGGCAGCGACGTGTAGGTCGCGAGGCCGCGTTCGATCTGCTCGTCGTCCAGCCCCAACACGCGGCACACCGCGATCGCGCAGACGGCGTTCTGGGCGTTGTGCGGCCCCTGCAGCGCGGGCCAGCGCATCTGGTCTACGGGGTCGATATCCTTGCCCGACACGCGGTGGAGACGGTGGTTGATGCGCCCCGCGATCATCTTCGAAGGATCGTCGTCGACCGCGACGATTGCGACCTGATCGCGGTGCTGGAGGCTGAACAGGCGGGCCTTCGATGCGGCATAGCCCGCGAAACCGTCGTAGCGGTCGAGGTGATCGGGACTTAGGTTGGTCAGCACCGCGATATCGCACGCGAGACTGTGCGCGAGATCGATCTGGTAGCTCGACAGTTCGAGGACGTAGACCCCGCCTTCGGTTAAGGGCTCGCGGCTGAGGATCGGCAGACCGATATTGCCGCCCATCAGCACCGGCACGCCCGCGCTTTCGAGCATGTGGGTGACGAGCGCGGTTACGGTCGACTTGCCGTTGGTGCCGGTGATGCCGACGAGCTTGTGCGGTGGCAGGTCGCCCTCGGCTTCGGCAAAGAGTTCGATGTCGCCGATGACGGGGACATGCGCTTCGCGCGCGTGCGCTGCGATGGGGTGGCGATTGAGCGGCACGCCAGGCGAGACGACAACGCCCGCGAAACCGACGAGGTCGATTTCGAGCGGGTTGCCGATATCGGCGCCTAGCGCCATCGCCTCGTCGCGCGCGTCCTCGCGCTCGTCCCAGGCGGTGACGCCGGCGCCGCTGGCGACGAGCGCCTCGACTGTCGCGAGGCCCGAGCGCGCCAGCCCCAGCACCGCATAGCGGCGACCGGCAAAGGCGCGCGAGGTGATCACCGGAGTTTCAAGGTCGCGAGCCCTGCCAGCGCGAGGACGATCGAGACGATCCAGAAGCGGATGACGACGGTCGATTCGGGCCAGCCCAATTGCTCGAAGTGATGGTGGATCGGCGCCATGCGAAAGACGCGCTTGCCCGTCCTTTTGTACCAGAAGACCTGGATGATCACCGACAGCGCCTCGACCACGAACAGCCCGCCGACGAGGACGAGGACCAGCTCATGCTGCGCCGTGACCGCGATCGTCGCGAGCGCGCCGCCGAGCGCGAGGCTGCCCGTGTCGCCCATGAAGACAGCGGCGGGGGGCGCATTGAACCAGAGGAAGGCGAGGCAGGCGCCGATGATCGCGGCGGCGAACACCGCGAGCTCGCCCGCGCCGGGAACGTGCGGGATGCCGAGATATTCGGCGAATTTCACGTTGCCCGACAGATAGACGATGACGAGGAACGTCAGGCTGGCGATGATCACCGGAAAGGTCGCGAGCCCGTCGAGCCCGTCCGTGAGGTTCACCGCGTTGCCGAAACCGACGATCAGCACCATCGCGAAGACATAATAGAGTGGGCCGAGCGGGACATAGACGTCGTTGAAGAAGGGCAGGTAGAGATCGGTGCCGGTACGCGACACGATGAGCAGCACCGCGACGCCCGCGATCAGGAATTCGATGAGCAGGCGCACGCGCCCCGGAATGCCGCGATGGCTGGCCTTGGTCACCTTGTCGTAATCGTCGAGGAAGCCGACCACCGCGAAACCCGCGGAGACGAACAGGCAGGCCCAGACGAAACGGTTGGAGAGGTCCATCCAGAGCAGCGCCGAAATCATCAGCGAAATGAGGATCATCAGCCCGCCCATCGTCGGCGTGCCCTTTTTGGCGAGGTGGCTCTGCGGGCCGTCGTCGCGGATCGGCTGCCCCTTCCCCTGCCGCATGCGCAGCATCAGGATGAAGCGCGGCCCGATCCACAGCCCGAGGATCATCGCGGTCGCGACCGCGGCGCCCGAGCGGAAGCTCAGGTAGCGGATAAGGTTGAGAGCCCCCGGAAAGCCAAGCCATTCCGCCAGCCAATATAACATCAATAATCCCCACTGATCAGCGCCGTCACGACATGCGACAGGCCGACGCTGTTCGACCCCTTGACCAGCACGGCGTCGCCGGCGCGGATCAGGTCACCGAGCCGCCCTACCGCGGCCGGGTGGGCGGCCACATGCTCGAAATCGATGCGGCCCTCAAGTGCTTTGGCGAGCGGCGCCATCTCTTCGCCGACAAGCAGGGCGAATTGCACTCCGGCCGCGACGAGCGGAGCGGCAAGCGCGGCGTGATAGGCTTCGCCGTCGGGACCGAGCTCCTTCATCGCACCGAGAATCGCAACCTTGCGGCCTGCGGATTCGGTCCCGAGCTGACCGATCGTCGCCGCCATCGAGGCGGGGTTGGCGTTATAGCTTTCGTCGATGACGAGGATGTCGCCGCCGGGCACTTCGACCCGGTGACGCGCGCCGCGCCCTGTGAGGCCGCCCATTTCGGCGAAGGCGAGGCCCGCTGCGGGCAAATCGCCGCCGACCGCCTTCACCGCGGCGAGCACCGCGAGCGAATTGGCGACCCAGTGCGCGCCGGCCTGCGCGATGGTAAAGCAGAGCAGCGAGTCCTGCACCTCGGCGGTGACGAGCGAACCGCCCTGCCCGTCGGGCAGCCAGTCGACCGCGCGGACGTCGGCGCCCTCGTTCAGCCCGAAGCTGACGAGGTGCGCGGCGTGCTGCTCGGCCTTGGCGCGAAGGCGCGCATAATGCGGGCTGTCGAACGGGACGATCGCGGTGCCCCCGGGCTCGAGCCCTTCGAAAATCTCGCCCTTCGCGTCGGCGATCGCTTCCTCGCTGCCGAAATATTCCATATGCGCGGGGGCGATGGTGGTGACGATGGCGACGTGCGGGCGCACTATCCGCGTCAGCGCTGCAAGCTCGCCCGCGTGGTTCATCCCCATCTCGAATATGCCATAATCGACGGTAGATGGCATGCGCGCGAGGCTGAGCGGCACGCCGACATGATTGTTGTAGCTTTTGACCGAGCGATGCGCCTTGCCGGGGCGGAAACGGTCGAGCGCGGCGAACAGCGCCTCCTTCGTCCCCGTCTTGCCCGCCGAACCGGTGACGCCGATGATGCGGCCATGGCTGCGCGCACGCGATGCGATGCCCAGCGCATTCAGCGCCGCCGCGCTGTCGGCAACGCGGACATGCGGATGGTCGATTTGGGTTTCGCAGATTATGCCCGCGGCGCCCGCCGCAATCGCCTTGTCGATGAAGGCATGGCCGTCGGCGGTTTCGCCCTTCATCGCGATGAAGAGGTCGCCCTTCGTCACCTCGCGCGAGTCGAACGCGACGCCCTGCACGGTGAAGTCGGCGCTGGCGGTGCCATCCGTGGCGGAGGCGATGGCGCGCGCGGTCCAGAGCGGGTTCATGCCGCCTCCTCGCGCGCTACGGTGACATCGTCGAAGGGAATCACCCGCATGTCGTCGCCGCGCCCGACGATCTGACCCTGTTCGTGTCCCTTGCCTGCGATACAGATAATATCGTCGGCCTGCGCTTCGGCGATCGCGGCGGCGATCGCGGCGCGGCGGTCGCCGATTACTTGCGAATTCGGGGCCGCGGCGGCGATCGCGGCGCGGATGGCGGCGGGATTTTCGCCGCGCGGATTGTCATCGGTGATGATGAGCACGTCGGCCTTGGCGGCGGCAACCTTGCCCATTTCGGGACGCTTCGCCTGGTCGCGGTCGCCGCCCGCCCCGAAGACGAGGATCAGGCGGCCGGACGCATGCGGGCGCAGCGCGTCGAGCGCCGCCTCGATCGCGTCGGGTGTGTGCGCATAGTCGACATAGACCGGGGCGCCCGCCCTGGTGATAGCGGCGCGTTCGAGCCGCCCGCGCACCGGCTGGAGCCGCGCGAGGTTGGCGAGTGTCTGGCCGATGTCGCCGCCGGTCGCAATGACGAGTCCTGCCGATACCAATGCATTCGCGACCTGATAGGCGCCGATCAGCGGCAGGTTGACCTTGTGCGCAGCGTCGCCCGCCGCAATCACCAGCGACTGGCCTAGCTGGGACGGCGCACGCGAGACGAGGCGGAGCGCCTCGCCTTTCGTGCCGACGGTCAGCAGGCGGGTGCCGCGCGCCTCTGCCGCATCGATCACAGCGGGCGAATAGTCATCGTCGGCCCAGACCACCGCCGCGCCGCCGTGCTCGACCACCTCGGCGAAGAGGCGAAGCTTGGCCGCGAGATAGGCCTCCATCGTGCCATGATAGTCGAGATGGTCGTGGCTGAGGTTGGTGAAGGCCGCTGCCTTCACGGGCAGCCCCTCGGTGCGATACTGGTCGAGGCCGTGGCTCGACGCCTCGAACGCCGCGTGCGTGACGCCCTCGGCGGCAAGGCCCGACATGGTCGACAGAAAGGTGACGATGTCGGGCGTGGTCAGCCCCGTCGAAGCGCTTTCCATCGATGTCGTGATACCGAGCGTGCCGATCGAGGCGGCGTTGAAGCCGGCCATGCGCCACAGCTGGCGCGTCATTTCGACGGTCGAGGTCTTGCCGTTGGTTCCGGTCACCGCGACCGAGGTCGCGGGAAAACGGTGAAAGAAGCGCGCCGCGATATGCGCGAAGGCACGGCGCGGGTTGGCGTGTGCGACGTGCACCGCGCCCTCCACCTTCGCCTCGGGCCGCGCGACGACGGCGACCGCGCCCGCATCGACAGCGGCGGGAATGAAATCCTCGCCATTGAAATTTTCGCCGACGAAAGCGCCGAAAATCGTGCCCGGTGCGACCTTGCGATGATCGATCGCGAGCCCCGTCACCACCGGATCGCCCCCCTCCAGCGCCTGATCCTCGAGCAGCGCGGCGAGACGCATCAGTGCGCTTCCTCCTCTCTCCGTAACAGCGGCGTGAGTTCGGAGACGTCGACGTCGCGGCTTTCGTCGGGGAAGACGCCGAGCATCGGGCCCGCGCGGGTCACGACCTTGCGCACCACCGGCGCCGCGGTCCAGCCCGCGGTGCGCTGCCCTGAGCTATAGGCGTTGCCCTTGGGCTCGTCGATCATCACAAGCACGATATAGCGCGGATTATCCATCGGGAAGGCCGCGGCGAAGGTCGAGACAAGCGAATGGCGGCGATAACCACCCGCGCCCGGCTTTTCGGCCGATCCGGTCTTGCCGCCGACCCGAAAGCCGGGGGCGTCGGCCTGCTTGCCCGTGCCGTCCGAAACGATCAGGCGCAGCAGCTGGCGCATCCGCGCGCTGGTCGACGCCTTGAACACGCGGCGCCCCTGCGGCGGCGGCTTGTCACCGAGCCTGAGCATCGTCGCGGGACGATAGATGCCGCCGTTGACGAGCGCGGCATAGGCGCTGGCGAGATGAAGCGGCGTCACCGCGATGCCATGACCATAGCTCGTCGTCATCGTCGTCACCCGGCCCCAGTTCCTGGGCCAGAGCGGGAAAGCGCGTTCCTTGAGCTCGATTTCGGGGCGCTTGTCGAAATTGAGGTCGCGGAACAGGCGCTCCAGATTCTCGCGACCCAGCTCGTCGGCGATACGCGCGGTCGCGATGTTCGAGCTTTCGATCAGCGTCTCCGGCACGTTGTACCAGCGGCCGGGGTGGCTGTCGCGGATACGAAAGCCCGCAATCGGGAGCGGCGCCGTCGCGTCGTAGCGGCGCGCCATGCTGGTCACCGTGCCGTCGTCGATCGCGGCGCCGATCGACAGCGGCTTGAAGGTCGAGCCGAGCTCGTAGAGATTATAGGTGACGGCGTTGCGCCGCGTACCCGGATCGCTGCCCAGCAACTTGTTGGGGTTATAGGTCGGAAGCGAGGTCATCGCGGCGACTTCGCCGGTGTGGACGTCGAGGATCACGCCCGCGCCGCCGATGGCTTCCAGATTGGTAACCGCCGCGCTCAGCTCGCTTTCGAGGACCCCCTGCACGCGCGCGTCAATCGACAGCGCGAGCGGGTGCCCGCGCGTCGCCTCGTCAATCAGCCGCTGGTCGAACGCGCCCTCGACCCCTGTCACGCCATGGCCGTCGGCGTTGATGAAGCCGAGCACATGCGCCGCGAGCGTGAGCTGCGGATAGAGGCGTTCCTTTTCGCGCGGGAAGTCGAAACCGACGTCGCCGATCGCATTCACCGCCGCGACCTGATCGGGCAGCGCGCGGCGGCGGATATAGGTCGGGCGCGGCCCGGTCAGCTTTGCCAGCAGATCCTGGCGCGTCATGTCGGGGAAGATCTTGTGGAGCTCGGCCGCCAGATATTGTCGGTCGTTGAGCAGTTTCGACGGCACGACGCGGATCGAATAGCCGTCGATCGTGCGCGCGAGCGGTACGCCGTTACGGTCGACGATATCCGCGCGAGCGGGCACGAACGCCGTCGCCGCCGAACGGCCCGACGAGGTATCAAACAGCGCGAAATAAAGAAGGCGCCCCGACACGACGAAAAATGCCGCCATGAACAGCAGCATCAGGATCATCAAACGCTGTTGCGCGGTCAGCAATATCTGCTGCCGCACCCCGGCGGTTCGGACCCGCGTCGGACGGACGACGAGCGTGTTCATCGGCCGGGCTTGCCTCCCGCGGCTTCGATGGCGGCGGCGCGCTTCAAATCGGCGAGCGTCGATTCGGCGAGCAACTGATCCTCGATCATCTTGAGCTGCTCGCGGCGGCGCGTCGGCGCCATACGCGGCGTCACGTCGCTGCGCACGCCGGTATCGGCCTGCGCGAGCATAACGGGCTTCGCGGCGGCGGGCTTGGGCGCGGCAGGCTTTGCCGCCGCAGGCTTGCTTGCGACCGGGCTTTCCGTTGGCGCGGCCGCCACCGCGACCGGCGAGACCATCGCCATCAGCACCGGCGCGACCTCGTTGGCGCCGCGCGCGCGCGGGAGCCGGTCGAGCGAGGCAAGCTGGCGCTCGCTTTCCAGATATTGCGTCGAGTCGGGTGCCGAATAGCCGAACGCGTCGGCGTTCCACTGTTCGAGCTGGCGCATCGAGGCGCGCACCGCGAGTTCGGATTCGAGGTAGCGGATATTGTCGCGCGTCCGGACGATATCGCGCTCGATACGCGTCAGTTCGCTGCGCGTCGCCGCTACCTTGAGCGACACGGGATACAGCATCATCGCGAAGATGAGCACGAGCAGGACCAGACCGATTCCCTGGAGCTTGCGGGCCGCCATCAACATGACATCGCCTCCTTCATCGAACTATCCGGCCAAGCGGGCGCAGCGGTGCGGACCGCGCTGCGCAGCGTTGCCGAACGCGCGCGCGGATTGCGCGCTTCCTCTTGCTTGCCCGGGCGCACTTTGCGCGCCGGGGTCTCGAAAGTTGCGGCCCGCGCCAGAGGGATCGGCGCGGGCCGGTGACGCGAACCCGCGGCATCGCCACCGCTGCGTTCGCGCAGGAAATTCTTCACGATCCGATCCTCGGTGCTGTGAAAGCTGACGACGGCGAGCCGGCCGCCGGGACGCAGCAGGCGTTCGGCGGCGGAAAGGCCCGCGACCAGTTCGTCGAGCTCGCTGTTGATGTGGATGCGGATCGCCTGAAAGCTTTTGGTCGAGGGATCCTTGGGCGCGCCCGGCGGATGGCGCAGCGCCTTGCGGATCACGGTCGCGAGTTCGGCGGTGCGAGTGAGCGGACGCGCGGCGACAATCGCGCGCGCGACACGGCGCGACTGGCGTTCGTCGCCATAGTGAAAGAGCACGTCGGCGATCTCGGTCTCGTCGGCGCGGTTGAGCCAGTCGGCGGCGCTTTCACCCTCCTGCGCCATGCGCATGTCGAGCGGGCCGTCCTTTTGAAAGGAAAAGCCGCGTTCGTCGCGGTCGAGTTGCATCGACGAGACGCCGATGTCGAAGGTGATGCCGTCGACGGCATCGATCCCGCGCTCGGCGAGCAGCCGGTCGATCTCGCCAAAACGACCGTGGACCAGCGTCAGCTTGCCGCCGGCTTCGGCGACGAGCGCTTGCCCTTCGGCGATCGCGTCGGGATCGCGGTCGCAGGCGACGACATCGGCGCCCGCGGCGAGCATCGCGCGGGTATAGCCGCCGGCGCCGAAAGTCGCATCGACGTGGCGCTCACCCGGGGCGATGGCGAGCGCGGCGATGACTTCTTCGCGGAGGACCGGATCGTGACGGGGATCGCGGGGGAGGTCGGTCATTTGCGCCCCTTCCCTTTCGTGGCATCCCAAGAGGCAGCGAGGCGCTGGAGCACCGGATCAGCGTCGGCGCATTCGGCCAGCGTCGGCAGCCACCAGATTTCGAGGCGGCGGCCCGACCCCACAAAAGCCGTCGCGCCGGCATCGCCGACGCGGTCGCGGTGGATGAAGCTGGGAAGGAAGCGACCGCTGTCGTCGAGCGTGTAGGGCTCGGTGTAGCTGAAGCGCTTCTTGAACTCGCTGTCCTCGTCGAAATCGAGGTTGCGCAGCCGCGCGGTTTCGCGGTCGCGCTCGATCTCGCCGTTCAGCCGGTCATACTGATCCTGGCCGTAGGCGACGAGGCAGGGCAGTTTTTCGTGGAAACCGACCCAGAGCACGCGCTGGCCGTCCGCATTGAGGGGCACGTTGTTGCGGAACTGAGAGGGGACGGCGATGCGCCCCTTGCCATCGATCGCGGCGAAATTGGTGCCCGCATACTGGCCGGGCGTCACAATCGCCATCGCTCTGCCCCCCGTATCCGCGCCGCCGGGCAAAACTTTCCCGGCCCCGGAATCACAGGATTCCGGATGGTTCGGCCTAGGTGGAGAATGCCCCTCTCCACTTGCTTGAGTATCAACTATAGATCGGGGTGAAAAGGGGTATTTTAGGGTAGAATAGGGAATCTAGCCCCTATTTGCCGCAAAAAGCACTCCGAATTGGGTAAATGGCGGTCGCGCGGCGCGGCGGAGGCACCGTCGGGGAGTTTCGATCGGGGTGAATTGGGGCGAAACGCCGACTCAGGTCGTGCTGGTGCGAATCCAGAGCGGGTGGAGCAGCGCGATGCCCGCGCCGGGCCAGAGGCGCGCGGAAAGCCACTCCATCGTGTCGGCCCGCCGCAGATGGTCGGCGCCGGGCACGAGCGGCTGCCAGAGTGGGGCGAAGAGGAGGTCGGCGTCGCCGACGAGCCACACCTCCCCCTCGCCTATCGAACAGCGGGTGACGCGCCTGCCGGCAAAGGCCCGGCATTGACGAGGAAGGCGATCAAAGCGGCCGGCGCTGAAGAGCCGGAGACGCGCGCCGTCGATGTCAACAGGCAGCGCGTCGTCCTCGCCGGTTGGAGCAGAGTCGAGCGTGACGCCCCAATGATCGAGCAGCGGCGTCAGCAGGCTCGTCACCGGCGGGTTGCGCGGGTCGCCGAGCGGGTGGCGCGCGGGCCAGCCCGACAGCGCGTCGGCGAGAACGACCGCGCGGCCGCCGCCGCGCACAAAGGCGTCGATCACCACCAGTTCCTGCGGCGCGAGCGCGCGCGGATGCGCGAGCAGCAGCGTTCCGTCGGGGGGCGGGACATGATCGGCGAGGCTGTCGACGAGCGATACCGGGCCGGCCGCGGTTAGCCGCACGAGCGCAGGGTCGTCATTGGCCCCCTCGGCGATCATCGCGGCGATGTCGCCGACACCCGACCAGCGCAGCGGCAGGCCGGTGAGCATGGTGACGGCGGGCGCCTTCGCGCGCGCGGCGGCGGGGCGGTAGAGGATAGCGAGCAGCGCGTGCCCCGCCGCGAACCAGCCGACGGCGAGCGCGAACGCGGCGAGCCATGACAGGAATGCCGGCCGCGGACGCCACTGGACGATCAGATCGGCGAGCGACGCGGCGACGCCCGCCGCAACGACGACCAGCAGCAGTTGCGGCCAGCCGGCCGATCCGGCAAGCGCAAGCCCGAGCAGCGCCTGCGCCGCAACCAGAAATGCCAGCGCCAGAAACGAAGTGCGCCGCCGCGCCGCGGCGGGTTCGCGGCGCTGCCACCAGGCGAGAAGCAGCATCGGGGGCGCGAGCAAGGGGACAGCGAGCGCGGGATCGACGCGCCCGAGCAGCGCCTGCCCGCCAGCGACCCACGCCAGGGCGACGATGGCAACGGAGATGACGAAAGCGCGCAGCACCGGCCCGCGCGATACCGCGATCACTGTTTCGACTGGCGCGCGCGCTGGAGTTCGGGATCGGGTTCGAGATCGGGAACGGTCGCCGCCGGCGCCACCGCCTGCGGGACCTTAACTGCGGTCGCCGCATTTTCATCCTTCGACGATGACGGCGAGACCGGCTGGACGCCAAGTTCTTCAAGCGGCGCGCCGACGGCGGGTTCTGCGCCGGGCATCTTAACCTCGGTCGTTGCCGGAGCCTCGGCTTCGGCCCGTTCGCGCGCGCGCTCGCCGATCAGCCCTGCCATGCCGACGAGCAACAGCACCGTGAGCACGCCGGCGATGCCGATCTGCAGCCGCCGCATCGTGTCGTGGACCGGCGACGCCGCGGGCGGCGGTGCCTGCGGCTTGGGCGCCGAGGGGGTGTCAATCCGCATGCTCATGCTGCCGTCTCCAGTCCCTTGCTCGCCAGCCATTCGGGGTTGTAGAGCGTCGAGAGATAGCGAAACCCGCTGTCGCAGAGGATGGTTGCGATGCGTTTTCCCGGGCCCAGTTGCCGCGCGAGCGCCATCGCGCCGGCGACATTGATCCCCGACGAAAGGCCGAGGCACAGCCCCTCCTCGTCGAGCAGGCGGCGGACGACGGCAAGCCCTTCGGCGTCCGAGATGCGGAACTGGGTATCGATCGGCGCGCCTTCCAGATTGGCGGTGATACGGTTCTGCCCGATGCCTTCGGCGACGCTCGACCCCTCGGGCTTCAGCTCGCCGCACTGATAATAATTATAGAGCCCCGCGCCATGCGGATCGGTGAGCGCGATGACGACGTCCGAATTATGCGCCTTCAGCCCGAGCCCGGTGCCCGCGATCGTGCCTCCCGTACCCGCGGCGCAGGTGAAGCCATCGATGCGGCCGTCCATCTGTTCCCAGATTTCCTCGGCCGTGCCGAAGATATGCGCCTTGCGGTTGGCGATATTGTCGAACTGGTTCGCCCAGATCGCATTGTCGGTTTCCTCGGCGATGCGGCGCGAGGTGTGGACGAAGTGGCCGGGGTTGGCGAAGGGCGCGGGCGGAACGAGCACCAGCTCGGCGCCCAAGGCACGGATCGTGGCCATCTTCTCGGCGCTTTGATTGTCGGGCATGACGATGATCGTCTTGTACCCCAAGGCATTGGCGACGAGCGCCAGCCCGATTCCCGTGTTGCCCGCCGTCCCCTCGACGATCGTGCCGCCGGGGCGCAGGCTGCCGTTCGCCTCGGCATCGCGGACGATATAGAGCGCGGCGCGGTCCTTCACCGAACCGCCGGGATTCGCATATTCGCACTTGCCCCAGATTTCGCAGCCGGTCGCTTCGCTCGGCCCCTTCAGCAGCACCAGCGGAGTGTTGCCGATCAGGTCGAGGCTGTTTGCAGCAATAGTCATGCGCATGATCTAGGGCGGCGCCCGCGGCCCCGCAAGACAGCTTCGCTTGCCCCGCCGATGGTCGGCCTTGTCGACCAACGGGCGCCGGGGCCCGACGAACGACAGGTCCGGCATGCATCGGGGGTTGTCATTGTGACAGTATATCATTACTGACGCGCCATCTGGTCGCCAAAATTACAGGACTCTCCCCTCATGCGTTTGCTTTGTTCCGCCGGTTTTACCTTTGCCCTTTTCCTCGCCGCCCCCGTCTTTGCGCAGGACCGCGCCAATGCGGGCAGCGACGACGATGTGCACACGGGCGAGCCGATCGTGGTCACCGCGCCCTATGTCCGCAGCCTCGACATTCTCGGCAATGTTTCGGTGCTCGAGGGCGACGAGCTGGCACGCGACATTCGCGGGCAGATCGGCGACACGCTGACGCGGCAACCGGGCGTGTCGGCGACGAGCTTTTCGCCGGGCGCGTCGCGGCCCGTCCTGCGCGGCTTTTCGGGCGAGCGCGTCAAGGTCCTGACCGACGGCATCGGGTCGATCGACGCTTCGAACACGTCGGCCGACCACGCGGTGACGATCGACCCGCTGACGGTCGAGCGCGTCGAAATCCTGCGCGGCCCCGCGGTGCTGCTGTTCGGCAGCCAGGCGATCGGCGGCGCGGTCAATCTGTTCGACCGCCGGATCCCGCGCAAGGTTCCCGCCGACCATGTCCATGTCGATGCGATCGGCGGCTATGCGACCGCGGCAAACGACCGCAACATCGGCAGCTCGATCGACGTCGCGCTGAGCCCGCAGATCGTCGCGCATGTCGACGGCAGCTGGCGCAAGACGGGCGACACCCGTTCGGGAGGCTTCGTCTACGCCCCCGGTCTGCGCGGCGAATTGCTCGACCTTGCAGCCGAAGAGGCCGAGGAAGGCCATGCCGACGAGGCGGCCGAACTGACCGAACAGGCGGGCAAGCGCGGCAAGATCGACAATACGCAGAGCGAAACATGGACCGCCGGCGGCGGGCTATCGCTGATCAACGACGGCGGCCAGCTCGGCATTTCGGTGAGCTATTTCGACAGCAATTATGGCGTGCCTGCCCGGCCCGGCACCGAACACCACCATGAGGGCGAAGAGGAAGAGGGTCATGAGGAGGGCCCGGTCACCATCGGGATGAAGCAATGGCGCGCCGACCTGCGCGGCGAAGTCGAGCTCGGCGACGGATTTTTCGACAAACTGCGTATTCGTGCGGGCTTTGCCGACTACAAGCACACCGAGTTCGAAGGCGACGAGGTCGGCACCATCTTTACCAATCAGGGTATCGAAGGCCGGATCGAGCTGGCGCAGAACGACCGCGGCGGCTGGCGCGGCGCGAGCGGCGTCCAGTACAACCACCGCGATTTCAACGCGATCGGCGCCGAAGCCTTCGTGCCGCGCAACCTGACCGACCAGTTCGCGCTGTTCACGCTGCAGGAATATACGATGGGGCCGCTCGGGCTCGAAGCCGCGGCGCGCTATGAAAAGACCAATGTGCGCGCGCAGACGCTGGGCTTCGAACGCAATTTCGACAGCTTCTCGGGCGCGCTCGGCGCGACCTACGACATTTTCGAAGGCGCAAAGTTCGGCGTCTCGGTCTCGCGCGCGGTCCGTGCGCCGTCGGCCGAGGAATTGCTGTCGAACGGCCCGCACATCGCGACGCAGAGCTTCGAGGTCGGCGACCCGAACCTGCGGCTCGAGAAAAACTGGGGCGCCGAAGCCTCGTTCAAGTTCAAGTCCGACGGCTTCAACCTCAGCCTCACCGGCTATTCGAACTGGTTCGACAATTTCATCTATTCGGCCGCGACCGGCGCCGAAGAGGATGAGCTGCCCGTCTTTCAATATTTCCAGCGCGACGCGCGCGTCTATGGCTTCGAGGCCGAGGCGAGCGCGCGGCTCGCGCAGATCGGCGGCTTCAATATCGTCGGCGACGTGACCGCCGACATGACGCGCGCGAAAATCAAGAATGCCGGGCTCGACCGCAATGTGCCGCGCATCCCGCCGCTGCGCGTGCTCGGCGGGCTCGAAGCGCAGGGCGAGCGCGTCGATGCGCGCGTCGAGGTCGAATGGACTGACGACCAAGCGCGCGTCGCGCAGTTCGAGACGCCCACCGACGGCTTCACGCTCGTTAACGCCTCACTCAGCTGGCGCCCGCTTCCCGACACGAAAAATCTGACGCTCAGCCTGTCGGCGAACAATATCTTCGACGTCGAGGCACGCCGCCACGCGAGCTTCACCAAGGATTATGTGCCGCTGGCGGGCCGCGATTTCCGTCTGACGGCGCGGGCTAGCTTCTGAAGATCGGTTGCCCCCGCGAAAGCGGGGGCAACGGCAGTCGATCAGGGCGCGAGCAGCTTGCGCTTGTTCCAGTAAATCGAGGTCGCCGCGGCATAAGCGCCGACCTTTTCCCAGACCGCGCCATCGACCTTGTCGATGTCCACACCGCTTTCGACATAAGCCTGCACGATCTTCATGATCTGCTCTTCGGTCATGTCGGTCGACAGATCGGGGTTTGCGCCGGTGGGTCCGAAATCGAGCGCCTTGTCGACGATCGCCGGCGACAGGTCGAGTTTAGCGATATCGTTCGCCAGCCAATCGCGCGAAATGCGCGCAAGGCTATAGTCGAAATAGGGACCCTTTTGCTCCGCCGCGATGCCGTGCCGCGTGACGCAAGCGTCGGTGACGCTCGCCAACTGCTTGAACAGAGCCTCGCGTGACGCGTCGTCACCGCCGCCGGCCATCGCATCGCCGATCGAGGCCTTTGTGTCGCCGGGCACCGAAGTAACGACGCAATCGAGCTTCTCGCCATCTTGCGCTGCGGCCGCGCCGGGCAGCGCCGCGAGCATCAGCGCCGTGCCTGCCATCAAAACCTTCATCATCGACTCGTCTTTCGATCCGGAGGGTCCGTCCTTCAGGACAGCATGGCCATGCCGCCGTTCACATGCAACGTCTGGCCGGTGACATAGCCCGCTTCCTTCGACGCGAGATAAACGACCGCAGCGGCGATGTCGCTGCCCTCGCCCATCCGGCCTGCGGGAATGCGCTGGTTGAGCGCCTCCTTCTGTGCGTCGGGTAGGTCATCGGTCATCGCGGTCGCGATGAAGCCCGGCGCGACGCAGTTGACCGTGATGCCGCGGCTCGCGAGTTCCTGCGCCAGCGCCTTGCTCATGCCGGTGACCCCCGCCTTCGACGCGGCATAATTAGCCTGCCCCGGGTTGCCCGTCGCACCGACGACACTGGTGATCGAGATGATACGCCCGAAGCGCGCCTTCATCATCGGCTTCGCAGCCGCGCGCGCGAGGCGGAAATTGGCCTCGAGGTTGATGCGGATGACGTCGGACCATTCGTCGTCCTTCATCCGCAGGATGAGGTTGTCGCGCGTGACGCCGGCGTTGTTAACGAGGACGTCGAGCTGGCCGAGCGCCTCAACCGCCGACGGCACCAGCGCATCGACGGCGGCGGCATCGCCGAGATTGCACGGCAACGCGACATGGTCGCCGCCGAGCGTGTCGCGGAAGGCGGCGAGTTTGTCGGCGTTGGAGCCCGACACCGCGAGACGCGCGCCCCGCGCCGCGAGCGCCTGCGCGATGGCCGAACCGATACCGCCCGAGGCGCCGGTGACGAGGGCGGTCATGCCGGTGAGATCGAACATCTGTGTTTCTCCTGAAATCTTATCGATTAGAGCGTCTTGAGCAGCGCTTCGATGTCGTCCATCGAAATGACGCTGACAGTCTCGACTTCACCAGCGGCGCTGCGCTTGACCATCGGCGAGAGAACCTTGCCGCCGAATTCGACGAACTGCGCGACGCCGATATCTTCCATCGCGACGGCGCTTTCGCGCCAGCGGACGCGGCCGGTGACTTGGCTCACGAGCAGATCGCGAATACTGTCGGCGTCGCTCACCGGGCTCGCAGTGACATTGGCGACGACCGGAACCAGCGGCGCCGCGGGCGGGTTGGTGCCGAGCGCTTCGGCCATCGCGTCGGCGGAAGGCTGCATCAGCGGGCAATGGAAGGGCGCCGACACCGGCAGCAGCACCCCGCGCTTGATGCCATAATCCTTGACCAGCGCGACCGCGCGTTCGACCGCGCCCTTGTGGCCCGAGATCACGACCTGCGACGGATCATTGTCGTTGGCGACGGTGCAGACTTCGCCCTCGGCCGCGGCATCGGCGAGCTTTTGCGCGGTGTTGATGTCGGCGCCGAGCAGCGCCGCCATCGCGCCGACGCCGACGGGGACCGCCGCCTGCATCGCCTGCCCGCGCGTCTTCAAAAGCCGCGCGGTGGTCGCGAGATCGAAGGCGCCCGCGGCACAAAGCGCGCTATATTCGCCGAGACTGTGGCCCGCGACATAATCGGCCTTTGCGGCGAGCCTGACGCCGCCTTCCTTCTCAAGCACGCGCAGCGTCGCGATCGCGTTCGCCATGATCGCGGGCTGGGCATTTTCGGTGAGCGTGAGCTGGTCCTCGGGGCCTTCGCTCATCAGCTGGAACAGCTTCTGCCCGAGCGCGTCGTCGACCTCCTGAAACACTTCGCGCGCGTGGCTCGAAGCGTCGGCGAGCGCCTTGCCCATGCCGACCGACTGGCTGCCCTGACCCGGAAAGATGAATGCGCGCATGACCCCTGACCTTTATCGTCGCCCCCGCGAAGGCGGGGGCCGTTGGAATTCTATACTCCGCCATCGGAATAGGCCGACGGCGGCCCCAGCCTTGGCGGGGGCGACGGAAAGGTTTTGCGCCTATTCGCTCACCCGGCGCGATGCAAGCCGAAGGGCACGACCTTGTTCGCCGCATCGTGGCCGATGTCGGCCTGGCCAAGGAAAGCGATGCCGGTACGCGCACACCAGTCCTGCGCGATTTCCTCGGCCTCGATGCCGAAGGGACGGTCGTTTTCGGGCACGTCGTTTACCCGCCCCAGCCGTAGTCCGGCGAGCCCGCGCGGTGCGAGATAGGTAGCGACATGGAAAAAGGCGCGGTCGAAGGCGTAAAGATATTCGCTGACCTCCTCGACGAGCAGGACATGCCCCGAAAGGTCGGGCTCGAGCGGGGTCCCGAGCAGCATCGACAGCGTCATCAGGTTGAAGGCGGCGTGGCGCGCGCCATGCTCCAGCCCCGACTCGCAGGCCGCGGGATCGCGCGCGACGAGCCAGTCGAGCGCACGGAGCACCGCCGCGTCGCCCCCCTCGCGGCGAATGTCGGCAACCATCGGGCCGTGAGCGACATGGTCGAAACCGTCGCGATAGAGCGCGCCGAGCAGATTGCCTTGATCCGAATAGCCGAGGAAGGCCTTGCCGCGCGCCACGTGAGTCATCGCCGCGACCGCATCCTCGGCGATCCGGCACGCACCGTAACCTCCGCGCGCGAACCACACCGCGTCGACATCGGGGCGGTTCGCCATCTCGACGAGCGCGGCAAATCGGTGTCCGTCCTCGCCCGCGAAATGGCCGTGCGTCGAAAAGCATTGCGGGTCGAATTCGAGTTCGACGTCCGGATAGCCGAGGCTGGCAAGCGCGCGCACCGCCTCCGCGTCGTCGGGCAGGATCGGGGTCGACGGGGCAACAATGCCTATTCGCATGGATTTAAACTAACCCCTTTGATCGTTCGCATCGAGCGAAGTCGAGATGCTTTAGGCCTTACGCCATTCCGATGGGTGTCTCGACTTCGCTCGACACGAACGGAAATTGGGGTGAGTGCCAGTTGCAAACCCTTTGCCAAGCCCATATCGCGCCGCGATGGCCGAAAACAAATCCTATTTCTTCTGCGGCATCGGCGGGTCGGGTATGTTGCCGCTCGCGATGATCGTCGCGGCGCGCGGCGCCAAGGTTTCGGGGTCGGATCGCAGCCGCGACCAAGGCCGGACGCCCGAGAAATTCGCCTGGCTCGAAGGTCAGGGTATCGCATTTTTCCCACAGGACGGCAACGGGCCAAAGTCGGGGCAGATCCTTGTCGCATCGGCCGCGATTGAGGACAGCGTGCCCGATGTCGCGGCCGCCAACGCGCTCGGCTTGCCGCGCATGACGCGCGCCGACCTGAATGCGGCACTGTTCAACGCGGCGGACACGGCGATCGGCGTCGGGGGAACGAGCGGCAAGTCGACCGTGACCGGCATGATCGGCTGGATACTCGAAAGCACAGGGCGCAAGCCGACGGTGATGAACGGCGCGGTGATGCGCAATTTCGCCGCCGCCGAAATGCCGTTCGCCAGCGCACTAATCGGCGAGGCGGCAATCTATGTCAGCGAGGTCGACGAAAGCGACGGGTCGATCGCGCTCTATGCGCCCGACGTCGCGGTCGTCACCAATATCAGCCTCGACCACAAGAGCCTTGAAGAGTTGCATCAGTTGTTCGGCGATTTTACCGCGAAGGCGCGCGTCGCGGTGATCAATGCCGACGATCCGGAATCGGCGCCGCTGCTGTCGGCAGGTAATGTCGCGACATTCGGTTTCGGCGATGCGGCGACAGTGCGCGGCAGCGATTTCGAGGCGCTGCCCGACGGGTGCCGCTTCGCCGTCCATGCAGGCGGCACCGCCTATCAGGTGAAGCTCCGAATGCCCGGCCGCCACAATGCCGCCAATGCGCTCGCAGCAATCGCGGCGGCGCATGCAGCGGACGTAACCGTGGCGCAGGCGGTCGAGGCGCTCGCCGATTTCGCGGGTCTCGCGCGGCGCTATGAGGTACTCGGGCAAGCGGGCGGCGTCACCGTGATCGACGATTTCGCACATAATCCAGATAAAGTCGCCGCGACGCTCGCCGCCGTCGCCGAGTTGCCGGGCCGCGCCCTGCTATTCTTCCAGCCGCACGGCTATGGCCCGCTGCGCCAGATGGGCAAGGAACTGGCGGCGAGTTTCGCCGCTGGAATGAGGTCCGACGACAAGCTCTATGTCTGTGACCCCGTCTATTTCGGCGGCACCGTCGACCGAAGCGTCGGTAGCGAAGCGCTGGTCGCCGATATCGTGGCCGGCGGCGCCGATGCGGTCCACCTCACGACGCGCGCCGCATGCGGCGCGGCGATGCTTGGCGAGGCAAAGGCAGGCGACCGCATCCTGATCCTCGGCGCGCGCGACGACACGCTCACCGAATTCGGGAGGGATCTGCTCGTCCGCCTTGGCGATTAGCCGAACGTATCTTCGATGTTGCTGATGCCTGCCTTGCGCGCCCGATAACGTCCGATACCGAAGCCGACGAAGAATACGACCGTTTCGAGGACCAACTCAAACGCAATCGTGAAGATCATGGCGACACCTACCGGAACCTCTTCCCCGCCCGCAATCATGCCGCCGAGTCCGCCGAAGAGGCACGACAGCAGCAGAATGGCCCCAGCGTGCTTCCACGCAAGCCGATCGCTGTTCATTCCCCAGCTAAAAAGACCGATCAGCGCAACAATTTCCAACATCCCGTTCCCCCTGAATCCCGGCAGAAGTGTTGCGTGTCACCCCAAGAGGAGCAAGCCTTTTCGAACGCGGCCTTGATTTCCGCGCGCGAATCTGTATAGGCGCGCTCATTCGGGGCGAGGCCTTGTGCCGTTCGCCCCGTTTGCTTTGCACCAATAGGCAAAGCCGGACGACAGCCGGAGGGGTTTCGCGATTGGCGCGAAATCAGCGATCGGCCAAATCGAAGGACGCGAACCATGCCGTTTTACGAGCATGTCTTTATCGCGCGTCAGGACCTGAGCCAGGCTCAGGTCGACGCGCTGGCGGAAACCGTCACCAACGTCATCGGCGAATTCAAGGGCACGGTCCACAAGACCGAGACCTGGGGCCTCAAGCAGCTCGCCTACAAGATCCAGAAGAACCGTAAGGGTCATTATGTGATGCTGTCGGCCGAAGTATCGGGCGAAGCGATCGCAGAGATCGAGCGTCAGGCTGCGATCAACGAAGATATCATCCGCTGGCTCACCATCAAGGTCGACGAACTCGAAAAGGGTCCGTCGGTGATGATGCGCAAGCAGGAACGCCGCGGCGGCCGTGGCCGTGACCGCGACGGCGAAGAATAAGGAACAGCACAATGGCACGACCCTTTTTCCGCCGCCGCAAGACCTGCCCCTTCAGCGCGAAGGACGCACCGGTCATCGATTACAAGGACGTCCGCCTGCTCCAGGGTTACCTGTCGGAGCGCGGCAAGATCGTCCCGTCGCGGATCACCGCGGTGTCCACCAAGAAGCAGCGTGAGCTGGCGAAGGCGATCAAGCGTTCGCGCCACATCGGCCTGCTCCCCTACATCGTGAAGTAAGGAGGGCGGACCGATGGAAATCATCCTGCTCGAACGTATCGAGAAACTGGGCGGTATCGGCGACGTCGTCACCGTCAAGAACGGCTTTGCCCGTAACTATCTGCTGCCGAACAACAAGGCGCTCCGTGCGAACGACGCCAACAAGAAGCTGTTCGAAGCCAACCGTTCGAAGATCGAGGCCGACAACGCCGAGCGTCGCACCGACGCCGAAGGCCGTGCCAAGGACATCGACGGCAAGCAGATCGTCCTGATCCGCCAGGCGTCGAACACCGGCCAGCTTTATGGTTCGGTTGCGGTCCGCGACATCGTCGAGGCACTGACCGAAGACGGCGTCCAGGGCGTCACCAAGGCGATGGTCGAGCTCGAACGTCCGATCAAGTCGCTCGGTCTGGTCGACGTCAAGGTCAAGCTGCACCCCGAGGTCGTCGTGACCGTCGGCGTCAACGTCGCGCGCTCGCCCGACGAAGCCGAAATGCAGAAGCAGGGCATCGACGTCATCGCCGCGATGTTCGAAGAAGAACAGGCCGAAGCCGCCGCTGCCGCGCTCGAACCCGACGGCGAGGACGAGTTCGAAGACGCGACCCCGCCTTCGGAAGTCGCCGCCGACGAAGCTCCGGCTGCCGACGAGCCCGAAGAAGAAGCTTAAGCTTTTTCAGGCTGAAGCCTTTCGAAAGGGCCGCGTTTCCCGATGGAGGCGCGGCCCTTTTCTTATGCGATTTTTGAATGGCGGGCGGATAACGGCCGAACCGAGCCGTCGCCCCCACGAAGGCGGGGGCGACGGTTATTGGAGTACGACAACTCCCCATCCAAACGCCCTCCCGTTCAAATCCCGAACAGCTTCGCCAGCGATTTTTCGAGCATGAAATATTGCCAGATCAGTCGGCCGTGATCGCGGCGGCCCGACTGGTGCGCAGCGACGATGCGCTCGATCTCGGCCATGTCGAACCAGCCCGAGCGCGCGAGCGTTGACGAGGTCGCGAGACTCTTCGCCTGCTGCGCGAGCGCGCCGCGAAACCACGCTGACACCGGCGTCACGAACCCCATCTTTGGCCGATAAAGGATATCGTGCGGCAGATAGCGTTCCATCGCCTGTTTCATGATCGCCTTGCCCGTGCCGCGCCGGACGCGCATCGAGGCGGGCAGGCTTGCGGCGAATTCGACGAGACGATAGTCGAGCAAGGGTTCGCGCGCCTCGAGGCTGACCGCCATGCTCATCCGGTCGGTCTTGGTCAAAATATCGCCGGGCAGCCAGATCATCAGGTCGGCATATTGCGCGCGGTCGAGCGCCTCGCGCGCGGGCGCGTCCGCCATCGCTTTCCAGTAGCGCGCTTCGGCGACATGGTCACCGAGCGCGTGATGTGCGGCATCGTTGAAGAGTCTCGCGCGCTGCGCCGGCCCCGTCACGCCGACCGCTTCGGCATAACCCTCCGCCCCGCTTTTGGAGAGGCTGGCGAGCGTCGCGCGCGCGCGCAGCGGGCGCGGCGCCCAGTCCATCTGCGGCCAGACATGCGACAGCGGGCCGAGCAGGCCGCGGCGGAGGAAACCGGGGATCAGCCCGCGCAGGCGCTCCTCCTGATGCTGAAAAACCAGGCGGCGATAGCCCGCGAATGCCTCATCGGCGCCGTCGCCCGACAGCGCGACCGTCACCTCTTCGCGCGCAAGTTCGCAAACGCGGTAGGTCGGCAGCGCGCTCGCATCGGCAAAGGGTTCGTCGAACATGTCGGCGATCCGGTCGACGAGCGTGAAATCCCCCGGCGACACGGTGCGCGTGCGGTGATCGGTCGCGAAACGCTCGGCGATCTGCTGGGCATAGGCCGTTTCGTCGAGCGCCGCCTGGTCGAAGCCGATCGTGCAGGTCTTGACCGCTTTCGCGCTCGCCTCCGCCATCAGCGCGACGACCGCGCTCGAATCGACCCCGCCCGACAGGAAGGCGCCGAGCGGCACGTCGGCAACCATGCGGTCGGTCACAGCGGCGCGCATCAGGTGGACGAGATGCTCGGCCGCCTCGCCTTCGGATGCCCGGATGCGCTTCGAAAAATCGGGCGCCCACCAGCGCGTCGGCGCCGGCACCGGCTTGCCGCGTTCGAGCATCAGATAATGGCCGGCGGGCAGCTTCTCGACGCCGGCGACGATGCAATTGTCGTCGGGGACATAGCCGAAAGCGAGGAAATCCTCGATCGCGGTGATATTGGCTTCCTGCCGCAGCAACGGATTGCGAAGCAGCCCCTTGAGTTCGGACGCGAAGGCCACCGACCCATCGGATAGGCGGACATAATGAAGCGGCTTTACCCCCAGCCGGTCGCGCGCGAGTAACAGGCAGCCGCGCTGGTGATCGTGGATCGCGAAGGCAAACATGCCGTTGAACCGCGACAGACAGTCCGGCCCCCATTGGCGCCACGCCGCGATGATGACTTCGGTATCGCCGCTGGTGCGAAAACGGTGGCCGCGATCCTCGAGCTCAGCGCGCAGTTCGCGGAAGTTGTAGATTTCGCCGTTAAAGGTGAGCGTGACGGCTTCGTCGTCGCTCGCCATCGGCTGCGGGCTGCCCTCGATGTCGATGATCGACAGGCGAAGATGCGCCAGACCGACGCCGGGCGCGGTCCACTCGCCCGATCCGTCGGGGCCGCGATGCTGCATCGGCTGGAGC
Source organism: Sphingopyxis sp. PAMC25046 (assembly GCF_004795895.1). Taxonomy (NCBI): domain Bacteria; kingdom Pseudomonadati; phylum Pseudomonadota; class Alphaproteobacteria; order Sphingomonadales; family Sphingopyxidaceae; genus Sphingopyxis; species Sphingopyxis sp. PAMC25046. The sequence goes on along the minus strand of NZ_CP039250.1, from coordinate 1,379,930 downwards.
ATCGCGCGCAGGCGGGCCGGGTCGACCGGCTTCGCGGTTTCGAGATGATAGATGCCCGCGATGCCGCACATATACCGATCGCTTAGCGCAGTTTCAGCGCGCGGTCAGCCATTGCCTCGACTCCGCCCGACGCGGAAAGGAAATCGGTGATCGCATTCAGGCCGCCCTGCCGATCCTCGCTCGATATGATCAAGGAGAGCGCGCGCGGGTCGCCGCCGAGCAGCCGCGCGCGAAGCCCCGCGAGCTTGGCGCGGCGCGGATCGCCCGTCACACGGCCGTCGACAACGTACCAGGTGGCCGCATCGCGCAGCACCGGGCCGGGGTGGAGCAGGCGCTCGGTCTTCGCACCCTCGACTGCGGGGAGCGCCGCGCTCCACGCCCATTTGCTGTCGAGGTCGATGGCGCCCTGCCCGAAAGCGACGACCTCGCGTCCCTCGGCCTGGCGCTCATAGCCGCCGATCGCGACCGTCACCTGCCGCCCGGCGCCGTCGACGAAATGCACGATCCGAATCTGGTCGGAGCCATCGAAGCGCGGCGACCATATCGGGCGCTCGAGGATGACCTCGCTCCAGCCCGGCGGCGCGATGATTTCCATGGTCGCGGGCAGCGGCGCACTGCGATCGCCAATCAGCATCCCCCACCCGGCGAAGACCAGCGGAAGCGCGAGCGCAGCGGGCAGCACCGATTTTGCTCGCCCTGCAAAGCGCGGCACGCCGTCCGGCCCGCGCACATCAACCGCGGGGTCGTTCGCCGGCCGGTCGAACCAGCGCAGCGCCACGAGCATGACGAGCAGGATGACGAGCCCGAAAAAAATCCAGCCGTAGAAAATATGGTCGATGCCGCCCGCCGCCTCGATCCCCCAGATTTCGGCAGCGACCATCGTGCCATAAGCACGCAGCGCGTTGGCGAGGATCGTTGTCGCAAGCGCCGCCGCGACGAAGACGATCCGCCGCGTCCAGCTTTTGAAACAGAGATGCGCCGCGAACACCGAATAGGCGAGCATCGCGATCAGGAAATTGACCCCCGAACATTCCTCGGCGACCTCGAAGAAACCAGCCTTCGTCGTGATGAACACGCCCTGCATTTCGGCGGCGATGCCCGAGAGGTGGAGCAAGACGACGCTGATGTGCGCGGTGAAGGTCTGGAGCAGCGGCACCAGTTCCTCGCCGAAGGGCACGAGCAGCAGCGCATAGCCGAGCGGGAACAGCAATCCGCGCACGAGCTTTTCGCCGAGCGCCGCGCCCACCGCCCCCTGCAGCATCAGGACGAGGCCGAGCTGCCGGAACAGGCCGACCCCCGCCGCTTCACCGACCAGCCACACCAGCCCCGCGCCCGCCATCCAGATAAGCGCGGGCCACCAGAAGGCGGGCGTGAGCGGGCGGAGCAGCGATACGCGCTGCGACACCAGCCAGCCGATCATCGGCACCATCAGCAGGCAATGGGTGAAGGTCGAGCTATGCCACCAGATGCCCGCCATGTCTGCGACATCGCGCCAGAAGAGCGCGAGGATGACCGCCGCGAGCAGACCGAGCGCGGCGAGATGGCGCTGCCAGAGCGTCATGCGGGCAGGCCCAGAAGGTCGCCGAGCGGCGCCATGCGCGCGTCCCATCCGTAACGCGCGACCATCCGCGCGCGCGCCGCCTGCCCCATTGCGGCCGCGGCGGCGCGGTCGCCGAAAAGCGTACAAACGGCGACCGCCATCGCCTCCGCTCCGTCGGCGACGAACAGATGCTCGCCCGGCATCGCGTCGATCCCCGTCGCGGCGGCGGCGCTCGCGACCACGGGGCGCGCCATCGCCATCGCTTCGAGCAGCTTGTTCTGCACCCCGCGCGCGAGCAGCAGCGGCGCGACCACGGCACCGGCGGCGACGAGCCACGGGCGCACATCGGGCACCTCGCCGGTCACGATCACGCCGGGCAATGCTTCGAGCGCACGAACCTCCTCGGTCGGTGCGCGGCCGACGATCGCGAAGCGGGCTTGCGGCTGGCGCTTGCGGACCAGCGGCAGAATATCGTTCGCGAACCAGCGGACCGCATCGATATTGGGCCGGTAATCCATCTGGCCGGTGAAGACCGCGAGCGGCCCCTCCCCCGCCCCGATCGTTTCCAACGGGACGGCCGGATCGAAGTGTTTGGTGTCGATACCATTCCCCACCGCGCGCACCTTGTCGTCGCCGAGGCCGCTTCGGCTACGGAACAGCGCCGCCTCCGCTTCGCTGACGAACAGGCTCGCATCGGCGCGGCGCGCGATGTCCGCCTCATAGGCGGCGAGCACGCGCGCCTCGCGCTGATGCACCCAATGGAGCGGCTGGCGCCTGTCCTGCTCCGCATAGGTCGCGAATTTCGCGGAATCGACGTCGACGAAATCCATCAACACCGGCCCGTCGAAACGAGCGGGGAGATATTGCGCCATCTGGCCCGAGAAAGCGACGATATGGCTGATGCCGCCCTGCCCGATCAGCGCGTCGATATGGCGGGCGAGCGCGGCGCTGCGGAACAGGCGGTTCGACACCGGTGCGCCGGTCAGGACGGCCTGCGCGAGCGCGATCGGGCGCGATGCCTTGCGCACTTCGATCGCCAGGCTCTTGCAAAGCGGCGCCATTTTTTCGCGCGCGCGCGCGGCCTCTGCTTCGTTGTCGGCGAGCGCCGCCACATGCACCGGCGCGAGCTTTGCCAGCGCCTCGAACATATGCCAGCTGCGGATCCGGTCGCCGCGGTCCGGGGGCCAGGGCGCGCGGTGAGCAAGAAACAGGATTTCCGCCACTAGCCGAGCCCGCGCGCAATCAGTGGGCCGATCCGGTTCGCCGCCCATAGCGGCAGCTTCTTCCAGAGGTCGACCTGCAGCCGATACCGGGTGCTGTTCGGATTGGTATCGCGCGGCGCCTCTCCCGGCGCGAGCCAGCGCGCGTAGACGAGCGGCTGCGGTTCGAAGCCCCAATTCTTCTTATAGGCGAAGGGGCCCGTGCCGAGTTTCGAGCGGCCGAAATCGAAGCGCGTGCAGCCCCGTTCGCGCGCATGGCGCATCAGCGCGAAATACATGAGTTCGTTGGCGCGCAACCGCCGCGCGTCGGCGGTCCCGCCGCCCCAATAGGGCATGACGGTGCCGCGCCAGTAGAGACTGAGCACACTCGCGACGGGGCGACCGCCCTCGCGCACCGTCAGGATATCCGCCTCGCCGCCGAACGCATCGAGCACGGCGTCGAACAGTGCCTTTGGAAAGACCGGCGTTCCGAGGTTACGAACACTGGTCGCATAAATGCGGTAGTGGTCGCAACGTTCGGCGGCGTCGCTTCCCGTGGTGACCGTCAGCCCGCTTTCAAGCACTTTGCGAACCTCGGCGCGCTGCTTGCGCGGGATGGCGAGGAGTTCGGCGCCGTCGTCGGCCGCAAGGTCGCGCGCGAAGCCCGCATAAATGCCCTCTTCCCGCCTCCAGCTCTCGCCTTCGGGCTGCGCGCCGCCGCGCAGTTCGACCGACGGCACGCCGAGCGATGCCGCCATCGCCGCCGCGCCTTGCGCCAGCGTCGCGGCGACGGCGGGATCGTCGGCCAATATGCCGCCGCCGACCGCGAAGCCGCTACCGACGAGCGCCTGTCCAAAGAGCGGCGAGCGGATATGGTGGAGCGGCAATATGCCCGTCAGCGCGCCCGCCGCGTCGCGCGCTGTGACGAGGTGGCAGCGATGCCCGGTCGCCTTGGTGATCGCCTCGCACCACGCGCGGCTGTGGAAGGGGGTCGCCTCCGGGTGCGCGGCGACATAGGCGTCCCATTCGCCCGCGTCGGATAGCGGCGCGCCCGAAAAGCTGTCGTTCGCGGCAAGCACCGGCGCGTTCACGCCGCGGCGCGCCACGGCTGTGCGCGTTGCTGCTGGGCGGGAAGCAAGGCATCGGCGCGCGTCCATTCGAAGTCGGCGAGCAGTTTCTTGAGTTTGCCAGCCATCGCCGACAAGCCGCTGTAATGGCGGATTTTCGATTTGACCGGAGCGTCGGCGACGCGCGGCTGGCCGGGATCGATTTCCCACGGGTGGAAATAGAGGATAGCGGGGTGCCCCTCGGCATTCATCCGCGCGATCGCCCAGCGCGTGAAGCCATAGGGCAGCATTCGCATGAAGCCGCCGCCGCCCGCCGCCAAGGTGCGTCCCGCAACACGCGCGGTCGTGACCGGCCATTCGACAAGCTCGCTGTCGGAAAACGGCCGCCACGCGTGGCGTGGGCTTTCGGGCCAGCCATAATGGTCGTGGACGACGGGCGCGACGCTCGACGAATAGGCATAGCCTTGTTCGGCGAGCACCCCGTGCGCCCAAGGGGTGCGCGTGTCGACCGAGAAGCTCGGCGCGCGATAGCCACGCACCGCGGCACCGCCGATGTTCTCGAGGATCGCCTGCGTCTTCCTGAGGTCGGCGGCGAATTCGTCTGCGGTCATGTTGAACACGCGTTTGTGATCATAACCATGGCTGGCAAGCTCGTGCCCCGCCGCGACGATGCGCTTGATCAGCGCGGGATAGCGTTCGGCGACCCAGCCCAAGGTAAAGAAGGTCCCGGTCGCGCCGGCATCGGAAAAAATCTGCAGCACCGCGTCGCAATTCGCCTCGACGCGGCATTCGAGCGTCGGCCAGTCGTCACGGTCGATCGTGCGCTCAAAGGCGCCGACCTGGAACCAGTCCTCGACATCGACCGACAGGCCGTTCTGCATTTTCCCTCACCTTCATCAGCGGGATAGCCGATTTCGGCCGGCGTGTCAGGCAGCCCAGGTCCGCGACGTCGCCGGATTGGGCGCGTTGTCGGGATCGCGCTCGACCCATTCGATGAGCAGGTCGAGAACGCGGCGAAGCGCTTCATCCTGTTCGACCAGCCGCGCCTCTAGCGAGGCGACCTGCGCCTCGAGCGCCGCGAGATGTTCGGGGTCGATCGCCGGCGCGGCCGGCGGGGCGATTTCGGTCGCGTCGGGCGTGGTCGCTTCGGCGGCAGGCGGAGTCAGCGTGATGACCTGCGCCGGTTCGGCGGGCACGGCGAAAGGCGCCGGCCCCTCCGTGGCAGGTGCTGCCGCGCGCTGTGGCCATTCGGGCGTTTCGTTCGCGGCCGCCGGAGCGGCGAAGGGCGCGGGGGTCGGTGCGACCGCCGTCGCCGCGGCCGCGACGACCTCTTCGACCGGAAGCGGAGCGAGCGTCGAGGCGTCGATGCCGCGATCGGCCTCGATCTCGGCGACCACCGAGCGCACATTCTGCGCGGTGATGCGGCTCATCTGTTCAACCGCGCCATAGAGCAGAAGCCGGCTGACGAGGACGTTCAATTTGCGCGGTACACCTTCGCTGTAATCGAAGATTTCCTCGAACGCGTCGGGGCTGAAGCTGGGGTTGCCGGTCCAGCCGACTTTGCCGAGGCGGTGCAGGATATAGGGTTCGACCTCCTCGGGCTCCATCGGGTCGAGATGGTGCGTCGCGATCACGCGCTGGCGCAGCTGTTCGAGCGTCGGCGAGTGGAAGAGCGTCTGGCGAAATTCGGGCTGGCCGAGCAGGAATATCTGCAGCAACGAATGGCCGCCGAGCTGGAAGTTCGAGAGCATGCGCAGCTCTTCGAGTGCCGAGATGGCAAGGTTTTGCCCCTCGTCGACGATCAGCAGCGTGCGTTTACCCGCGCGCGCCTGTTCGCGCAGATATTGTTCCATCGAGCGCAGCAGTTCGGCCTTGCTCTGCGCTTCCCATTCGATGCCGAACTGTTCGGCGACAAGGCGGAGCAGGTCGTCGCCTTCGACCTGTGTCGACACCAGCTTGACCGCGGTCAGGCGGTTCGGGTCGATCGTGTTCATCAGATGGCCGACGAGCGTCGTCTTGCCCGCGCCGACGTCGCCGGTGATGACGATGAAGCCTTCGCCCTGCGCGAGGCCATAGCCGAGGTAGGACATCGCCTTGCGGTGCGTGCCGCTTTCGAAATAGAAATTCGGGTCAGGCGTCAGCTGGAACGGACGTCCGGTGAAACCATAGAATTGATCGTACATCGCTTGAATTCCCGTTCGACTGGTCAGAAGTTGTAACGCAGTCCCACCAAAGCTGAGCCGATAAGCTGGCTGTTGAAACCTTCCTGATCGAAGGCGTTGAGGCTGGCCGCCGCGGTCCCGGTCAGGCCGCGCCAGAAGCGCCGCGAATAGGCAGCCGACAATCCGGCCGACTGGACGTCGCTCGCCCCCGGCGCGCCATTGTCGAAATAATTGATATAGCCCGAGAGGCTGAGGTCCGAATCGACATCGAGCTGGCGGCCCGCCGAAACGAAGAGATAATAGCTCTCGTCCTTGATTCCGTTAAGCCCGCCGATCGGCGACAGTTGCGGCGCGAGCAGCTTGCGCTGGTCGTAACCGAGGCCGACGCCATAAGCCCAGCCGGAGAAGCGCGATGACAGCGTCGCCTGCACGCCGCGGCTGCGATATTGCGCCGAGGTCGCATTACCGAGCTGGTTATTGAGGCAGCCACCGCCCTGCTGGCCGAACACGCACGGGTTGATATTGCCGCCGATCGGGTTGCGCGTCGGATCGAACTGCGTCGGCAGCGCGGCAAGTCCGCCCGACAGGCCGCGACCGAGGCTGGACAGTCCATCATAGACGCCGACCTGGATCGAGGTCGCATGGTCGGCGCGATAGGCGAAGCTGCCGGTATAGATGGTATCGCCATAGCGGCGGCCGACGCGAGCGGTCAGCGACGTGCGGCGGCTCGGCCGCCACATCACGCCGGCATCCCAGATCAGCCCATCGGTGTCGAACGACAGGCGGCGCGGGGTCGACTTATCGGTGACGAAGCGACCGTTGGCATCGCGCACCGGAACGCCGTTCGCGTCCAGCACCGGGTCGCGCTGGCCGATCTCGATATCCTCGTAACCGACGCCGCCGAGCAGCGCCACGGTCGGGCCGATGGGCACGGTGACGTCCGCGCGGGCGTATTTGCCCTCGTACCGCTGGTCGAGCTGGCTCGCATCCTCGCGCTCGTAACCGCCCGAAATCTGCCAGCCGAACGGCAGATCGCCGGGACGCGCGCCGAGGCTGGCCCAGGCGACATGGTTGGTCGAGCTGTCGAAAACATCCTGCGGCTGCACATCGGGCGACAGGATCGCGGGCTGGTCGATATCGACCTTGGTATAGCCGAAGCGATAGCCGGCGCCGAAATCGAGCCCGCCGATCCGCCGCGCGAACGTCGGCCCGGCGTAGACCGAATAGAGGTTGGCGACATTGCTGGCGTCGCCGATGAACAGACCGCTGTCGGCGCCCTGCCCGTCTGCGCGCGTGCGCGTCGCGAGCGCGCCGCCTTCGAGGTTGAGGCCGCGCGCGACTTCGAGCCGCCCGCGCGCGAGGCCGCTGATGACGTCGGTATCGCCCTGATTGCCCCAACCGAATTGATGTTCGTAACGCAAGGTCGCAGCGAGTTCGACGCGGCGCGTCACGATCGCGGCGTCGATGCCGGCCGCAACGGTCGTGTAGGTGAGTACGTCGCCGCCGTTCTTGAGATCGGCGGTCAGCACCTGCCCAACCTCGAGATAGGGGCTGACATCGACCTGGCGCTGGGAGCGCTGCCGTTCGCCGCGTTCCGCCGTGCGGTCCGTGTCGGCGGCGGGCGCGCTCGAAGACGCCTCGCCGGCGCCCGAGCCCGGATCCCCCGAAAATTGCGCCTGCGCACCCGTCGCCGTCGTGGCGATCAGAAGCGCCGCCAACGCCGCGCCATGGCGCAGGATGGTCGCGGAGCGCATCACGCGCCTCCCTGTCCGTAATAGGTGCCGAAGCGCCGGCCGCCCGGCGAGAATTTCACGCCGTTGAGGAGCAGCTGGATATGCGGGCACGCGCCCATCAACCCGATCGCGTCGCGTAGCGCGGATTCGAGCGTCTCGTCCGCGCGCACGACCATGATCGTCTGACCGACATGCCCGGCAAGCACGGCGGCGGGCGACGCGGCGAGCACCGGCGGCGAATCGAGGATCAGGATGCGACCCGGCGCGCCCGCTTCGAGCTGCGCCAGCAGAGTTTCGGTGCGCGCCGAAGCGAGCAGCTCGGTATCGTGCATATGCTGGGTGCCGGCGGGCATGACCTTCAACCCCGCGATGTCGGTCTGGATCAGGCAGTCGCCAAGCGGCAGATGCGGGTCGGCGAGCGCGTCCATCAGGCCCGGACCGTTCTCCAGCCCCAGCGCATCGAGCACGCTCGGCTTCGCGATATCGGCGTCGATCAGCAGCACGTCGTGATCGGCCTCGACCGCGAGACTGAGCGCGAGATTCACCGCAGAGAAGGTCTTGCCTTCGCCCGGGTTCGCCGAAGCGATCAGCACGCGGTGTCCGCGCGGCAGGATCGGGCGGTTGCCCGCGCCGCCGAAATTGCGGATCAGCTCGCGCTTCACGATGCGATATTCCTCGGCGATGCCGGTGACCGGTGTGCCGGGTACGATCATGCCGCGCGAGGCGAGCCGCTCGCGGTCGATCACCCCCTGGCGCGTCGGGGCGATCGCGGGCGCAGCCTTCGCAACATCCTTGCGCGGCGATGGCTTCGGCGCCGGGGTGGGTTCGACGGCGGGCGCCGCCTCGACGACCGGCTCGATAATTTCGGGCTGCGGTGCCTCGGCTGCGGGTTCGGCAGGCTTTGCCCTCTTCGCCTTTTTTTCCGGCTCGGGCGGCAGGTTCGACAGGTCGATCGTCGGCGCATTGGCCGCGGGATCGAGCCCGAACATGTCGGCGGCGCGTTCGAGGAGCGAGGGCGGGCGTTTGACTTTGCGTTGATCGTTCATGTCATCGTTCCCCGTCACGCAACCATGCCGCGCTGGATAAATTCGGCGACGAGAAGCAGGGCATAGAGGCCGACGAGCGCACCGCCGCCGCCGGCCAGCCAGACCAGCTTCTTGCGCCGCTCGACATGGCGTTCGGGTGTCACTACCTCGGTAATCGAGCCGATCACCGGCAGCCCGCTCGCGCGTTCGAGCTTCGCGGCGGTTGCATAACTTGTCCGCACCTGACCGAGACCAAAGGCGGCGCCAATGCCGCCACCGATCCCCGCGAGCAGCACGAGCGTCAGAAACAACGGCCGGTTGGGCGCCGCGGGGCTCGTCGGTTTCGATGGCGGGTCGAGCAATTCGATCTTCACCGCGTCGGTTTCGGTCTGCACCTCGCCGCGCAGGCGCACCTGCTCGCGCTGCGCGAGCAGCTTGTCATATTGCGCCTTGAACGCGGTATATTCGCCGTTGATCCGGTCATATTCGGCGGCGATGCCGGGGTTCTGGATCTGCTGCGCCGTGATCTTCGCAATGTCGCCCATCAGCTGGCTCTTGCGCGCCGACAACGCGCTCACCGTCGCCTGACGCTCGGCGCGCATCGCGGCGAGCGAGGCATAGGCGGGGTTCTGGATGCCGCCGCCACCGCCCGTGCCTTCGCGGTCGGCGATGGCCTTCAGCGAGGCGATCTGGCTTTTGATCGCGATCATGTCGGGGTGCGCATCGGTCAGGCCGCGTGCGCGCATCGCCGACAGCTCGTTCTGCGCACCGGCGAGCTGCTGGCGCGCGACGCCGCCTCCGACGCCGCCCCCGCCGGGTATCGACTGCGGGGTCGAGGCGAGCTGGCCGTTCGCAGCCGCGAGCTGCGCCTGCGCCGAGACGAGCTGCGAATCGATCTGGCTGAGTTCGGCGCGCGCCGCCTCGACGCGCTGCGCGGGCGAGCCGGCACCGGCCGGGATCAACCCGATATTCTGCGCCTCGAACGCCGCGCGGCGCGCCTCGACCTCGCGCAGCGCCTTTTCGCGATCGGCAATCTGCGAATCGAGGAATTTCAGGCTCTCGCGCGCGTTCATCCGGCCGCCGCGCAGCTGATCGTCGCGAACCACGGTGATCAGGCTGTCGAGCACGCCCGACGCGAGCTTCGCATTGTCGGCGTCGGAAAGGCTGCCGACCGCAATGCTCGAGGTGATTTCGAAGATATTGTCCTGCTGCGGAACGACCTTGATACTCTTTTGGAGCATGGCGACCGTGCCAGCCTTCTCGCGGTCGTTCGCGCCCGCCGGAAGCAGGCCCGTTGTCGCCGCGACCTTTTCCATATTGCGCGCGCTGGTCAGCGTCTCGCGGATCTGGTCGATGCGCGGCCCCCGCCCCCCCTGCGCCTCGTCGGGCAGAATCTGGTTGATCTCGACGAGCAGGCGCGCGCGGCTGTCATAACGGTTTGGGATCGACGCGATGGCGAGCCAGCCGAGGATGCAGATGCCCCAGGCGACCGCCAGCACGAGCCAGCGGCGTGTCCAGACGCTGTGCACTGCCACCCGGAATTCGTCGTAGAGGCTGTTCATCGCTCGAAATCTATCCTTGGGAGATGGGTGAGTGGCCGCCGGTCGATATCAGAACATGCTTTCGGGGATGATGATCACATCGCCCGGCTGGAGCCGCACGTTCGCCTTGATATCGCCGCGCTTGATCAGGTCATTAAGCCGCAGGGCAAATTCCTGCTGCTTCCCACTGCCCTTGTCGAAACGGACGAGTCGCGCCTTGTTCCCAGCGGCATATTCGCCCAGGCCGCCGACTGCAATCATCGCGTCGAGCACGGTCATGTTGGCGCGGAACGGAATCGAGGCGGGTTTCTCGGTCGCGCCGACGATCCGCACCTGCTGCGAGAAGGTGCTGTTGAAGCTGGTGACGATCACGCTGACGATCGGATCGGTGATATATTGGCTGAGCTGGAGCTTGATATCCTGCTGCAGCATCGTGGGGGTCTTCCCCACCGCGGGCATGTCGGTGATCAGCGGCGTGGTGATCCGGCCGTCGGGGCGCACCTGCACCTTGCCGCCGAGTTCGGGGTTGCGCCACACGAAGATCTGGAGCTCGTCTAGCGGGCCGATGATATATTCCTCGCCCGGCCCTTCCTGGTTCGCGACGAAATTCGCGCTGGGCAGCTGCGGCGCGTTTCCCGCTCCCATGCAGCCGGTGAGCGCGGTCGCGGCGATGCCCGAGACGAGCGCAGCGCGCGCGATACGGAGCGAGGGAAACGAAGCCATAATCATCAACCTTTCGAGCCGTCGGGGGAGCCGCGGTCAGAACTTAAGCGGCGACAGCCATTGCGTCAGTGTCCGCCATTGCTCGAAAAGGGTGAACATAATGTTAGTATTGACATAAGTCTGGACCGCGACCGCGCCAAACTGTCCCGATTGGGAACAGGTCGTGCCGCATCAGACCAGCATTTCGCGCGCGGGCCCCTGCCCCAGAAACGCCGCCGGGCTCGCGCTCGCGCCATAGGCGCCCGCCTGAAAGATCGCGATCAGGTCACCAACCTCGGCGCGCGGGAGCGCGACCTGATCGCCGAGCCGGTCGAGCGGGGTGCAAAGGCAGCCGACGACCGACACGGTTTCGGCGGGCTCGCGGCCGAAGGCATTGGCGACCGCGATCGGATAGTTGCGGCGGATCACGGTGCCGAAATTGCCGCTCGCGGCGAGCTGGTGGTGGAGGCCGCCGTCGGTGACGAGGAAGGTCTCACCGTGGCTGACCTTGCGATCAACGACGCGCGTCAGATAGACCCCTGCCTCGGCGACGAGCCAGCGGCCGAGTTCCATCGCGAAACGGCTGTCCGCGAGGACCGGGTCGCGCACGCCTAGCGTTTCGCCGAGCGCATGCCCCACCGCTGCTGCATCGACCGCCGTATCGCCAGGAAAATAGGGCACGCCCATCCCACCACCGAGGTTGACGAGCGGCGGCGTCACGCCGATTTCATTCGCCAGCCGCGCGGCGAGCGCGACGGTCTGCGCCTGCGTCTCGGCGATCGCGGCCGCGCCCAGCGCCTGCGATCCCGCAAAGATATGAAAGCCGCGCCAGTCGGCTCCGGCATCGATCAGGCGGCGGACGAGCGTCGGAACCTCGGCAGCATCGACCCCGAAAGGCTTGGCGCCGCCACCCATCTTCATCCCCGACCCCTTGAGATCGAAGTCGGGATTGACGCGCACCGCGAGTCTTGGCGTCACACCCCGATGGTCCGCGATCGACAGCGCGCGTGCCGCTTCGCCCGCCGATTCCAGATTGAGCGTCGCGCCCGCGCTGATCGCCGCCTCCAGCTCGCGGTCGCGCTTGCCGGGACCCGCGAAGCTGATGTCCACCGCCGCCATGCGGCTCGCCAGTGCGGCCTTGAGTTCGCCGCCCGATGCCACGTCGAACCCATCGACGAGCTCCGCTATGAAGGCGAGCAGCGGCGCATAGGGGTTCGCCTTCATCGCATAATGAAGCTGCACCTCGGCTGGCATCGCGGCGCGCCATTCGGCGACGCGCGCGGCGAGCATCGCACTATCATAGACAAAAAGCGGCGTGTCGCCCGCGACGTCGGCGAGCGCCGCAGCGCGGTCGCCGCCGATCAGCAACATGCCGCCGGCATCGGCCTTGAAGCCGGGCGGAACCGGACCGTGCGGTTTCATGCCAACTCTCCTTGCGTCCAGCCCGCAGCGATTGCGACGCGATCGAGCTTGCCGTTCGGATTGCGCGGCAGTTCACTCCGCCATTCGATGGCCTGCGGCTGCATAAAATTGGGAAGATTCTGCCGGAGGTGGGCCGCGAGCACCTCTTCGTCGGCGCCGTCGTCCCTGCCGCGCACGATCAGGACGATCGCGCCGCCGAGCCGCGCGTCGGGCACCCCGAAGGCGACCGCTTCATAGATCAGCCCCGACGCGATCGCGACATCCTCGACCTCGGTCGGGCTGACGCGATTGCCCGCGGTCTTGATCATCGCATCGTCGCGGCCGACGAAATAGAGCAGGCCGTCGGCGTCGCGGCGGACGGTGTCGCCCGACCAGACCGCGGTGCCGCCATGGCGCGAGGCGGCGGGCGCGGGCTTGAAGCGCTGAGCGGTTCGTTCTTCGTCGCGCCAATAGCCCTGCGCTACCAGCGGACCGGCATGGACGAGTTCGCCCGGCTCGTCGTCGGCGGTGACGCTGCCGTCGGGGCGGCAGACGAGAATTTCGGCGTGCGGGATCGCGCGGCCCATCGAGGTCGGATGATCGGCAACGAGCGCGGGGTCGAGAAAGGTTGAACGAAACGCCTCGGTCAGCCCGTACATCGGGTAGATGTCGGCGCCCGGGAAGGTCCGGCGCATCGCGTCGATCAGCGACGGTGTCAGCGCACCCCCGCTGTTGGTCAGGCGCCGGAGCAAGCCAGCCGTTTCGACCGGCCATTCGGCCTCGACGAGTTGCACCCAGAGTGGAGGCACCCCCGCGAGCGTCGTGATCCCGTGCCGTGCGACTGCCTTCACGACGTCACGCGCGGTGAGATAGTCGAGCGGGGCGACCGCCGCGCCCGCATACCAGCTCGAAAGCAACTGATTCTGACCATAGTCGAAACTGAGCGGCAACACGCCGACCACCCGGTCGTAGGGAGATAGCTTGAGATAAGAGGCGACGCTTTCGGCGCCGAGCCACAGGTTCGCATGGCTCAGCATCACACCCTTCGGCCGCCCGGTCGAACCGCTGGTGTAGAGGATGGCGGCAAGGTCGTCGGGCTCGGCAATCGAGGGCGGCAGGCCCTGCCCCCCCGAATCGACCACCTCTTCGGCGATTTTCAGATCCTGGAGCGCGCAGTCTTCGGGACGTCCATCGCCCAGCGTGTCGGCGCGCGCGCCATTGGTGACGAGCAGCTTCGCCCCGCTGTCGGCGAGGATATGCGCGACCTGCGGCCCCTTGAGCAGCGGGTTGACCGGCACATGGATCAGCCCCGCGCGCGCCGCGGCGAGCGGCATCAGGCAGGCCGCCCTTGTCTTCGCGCTCCAGCTCGCGACGCGCTCGCCCGGCCCGCCCGCCTGTTCGAGCAGCCACGCGGCGAGCCGGCCGACCCCGGCGTCGAGTTCGGCGAAGGTCGTGACCTTATCGTTGATTAGCAGCGCAGCCGCATCCGCCGCGCCGCGAAGGGCGAGATGGTCGATCGGAAACGAAGGCGGGTTTTCGGCTTTGGTCATCGGCTGTTAGGAGTGAGGTGATAGAGGGCCACACGATGCAAGGGAACGGTGAAGATCAGGCTAACGATGATGCGGCGCGCGCCGCGGGCTTCGCGGCGCCTTTCGACCGGGCCGAATGGTTCGACCTGCTCGCGGCGCATGGTTTTGCCGGGCAAGGCCGGCTCGATGCACGCGGTTCGGCGAACGGCACCGCAGCGCGACTGCCGCTACGCATCGAGAGACCTGGGCATCTGGCGGGGCTGACAAACTGGTACAGCTTTGCGATCCGGCCGCTTTTTTCGGGCGGAAGCGACCATCGCGCCGCGCTGCTCGCGCTGTTTCGCGATCTGCGCTCCCAAGCGGCGCGGTTGACGCTCTATCCGGTTCGCGACGAAGACCGGGCGGGCATCGCGTCGGCGCTTCGCGACGCCGGCTGGTGGGTGAAAGCCAACCCCTTCGGCGACCGCCACTGGCTCGATCTGTCCGATCTGGACCATGATCGCTGGTGGGCAAGCCGCCCCGGGGCGCTGCGCAGCACCGTGCAGCGCAAGGCGAAAAAGGGGATCGTCGCGGTCGAACTGCTCACCACTTTCGATCCCGGAAGCTGGGCGGCCTATGAACAAATCTACGCCGCGAGCTGGAAGCCCGAAGAAGGCGACCCCGCGCTGCTCCGTGCCTTCGCCGAAATGGAAAGCGCGCGCGGCACCTTTCGCATGGGAATCGCACGAATCGAGGGAGCTCCGGTCGCGGCGCAGTTCTGGACGGTCGAGGACGGCACCGCCTTCATCCACAAGCTCGCACATGTCGAGGACAGCCTGAAGGCCTCGCCCGGCACATTGCTCTCGGCGGCGCTCTTCCGTTATGTCATCGAGGTCGATGGGGTGAAACGCGTCGATTTCGGCACCGGCAACGACGCGTATAAGCGCGACTGGATGAACCGGCACGAGCGGCTGTGGCGTATCGAGGCTTTCAATCCGTCGCGTGTCGCGGCATGGGGACCGGCGTTGAAGGCATTTGCCCGTTCGCTGCTGAGGAAAGAAAAGTGACCGAACCCGCCCCTGACGCGACCGGCGTCGATGTCACCCTTCGCGCCCTGCTCGCCGATGTCCTCGGGCTCGGCGAAGCGCGTGCGGCCGCGCTGACCGACGACAGCGGGCTGTTCGGCGAGCTGCCCGAATTCGATTCGATGGCGGTCGCGACGGTGCTCACCGAGATGGAGGACCGGCTCGGCATCGTGATCGACGATGATGAGGTCGATGGGGAAATCTTTGAAACCTATGGCAATCTTCTCGCCTTCTCGTGGCGCAAGGTGAACGGCTGAACCAGCCGATGCGCGCATGATCGAACATCTGCTGCGTATCAACCCCGCCGGCGCGCCGCGCGCCACCGTCCTGATCGTTCCGCCGCTGTTCGAGGAAGCGAACCGCACGCGCCGGACGCTTGTGCTCGCCATGCGCGTGCTGGCGGCACATGGGTTCGCGGCGGTGTTGCCCGACTTGCCGGGTCAGAATGAAAGCATCGTCCCCCTGGTCGAGGCCGACCTGACGCGCTGGCAGGACGCTCTCGCCGAGGCTGCGGCCGCCATCGACGGCCCGGTTATCGCCGCTTCGGTGCGCGGCGGCGCGCTGATCGATCATCGCGCGGGCGTCGCGGCATGGTGGCGCCTTGCCCCCGTAGGAGGCGCTTCGCTGCTCAGGACACTGATGCGCGCGCGGGTCGTCGCCGACCGCGAGGCGGGGCTCACCTCGTCGCTCGAAAGCCTGCAGACCGCGGCGGAAACCGCTCCGCTGCTCCTCGCCGGCAACGCGCTGTCGCCCGCGATGATCGCCCAGCTCGGTGCCGCCGAAGCGCAGCCGGTCGAGCCGCTGCGCAGCGTCGCGCTGGGCGCCGAGGGTGTCGCGGGCACACCGCTCTGGCTGCGCGCCGAACCCGGCGAGGACGCCGCGATGGCGGCGGCGATCGCGTCCGACATCGCCGCATGGAGCACGTCATGCGGCATCAGTTGAGCTTCGATTGCGAAGGCGCCGCGCTCGCCGCGTCGTTCGACGAGGCGCCCGGCGGCACCGGGCTGCTGATCGTGTCGGGCGGCAACGAAATCCGCAGCGGCGCGCATCGCGGCATGGCGATGCTGGCGCAGCGCGTGGCGGCGGCGGGGCATCCGGTGTTCCGCTTCGATCGGCGGGGGATTGGCGACAGCGAAGGCGAAAACCGCAGCTTCGAAGGAAGCGGTCCCGACATCGCTGCCGCGATCGCCGCATTTCGGCAGGCGGCGCCCCAAGTCACGCGCGTTGTTGCTTTTGGCAATTGCGACGCGGCGAGCGCGCTGCTGCTCCACCAGCCGCTCGCGCTGGACGCGTTGATCCTCGCCAATCCGTGGACTTACGACGGGCCGGATGAGGCCAGCGGCGACGAACCCGCGCTGCCGCCCGCTTCCGCCATCCGCGCGCGTTACCTGTCGCGGCTCAAGGATCCGAAGAGCCTGCTCCGACTGCTGAGCGGCGAGATCGATTTCCGCAAATTGTTCCGCGGCCTTTCGGCGCTCAAACAAGCGCCGCGACCGGCAGCGGCGGACAGCCTCGCCCATCGCCTCGAAAGCGCGCTCGCCGAACTGTCCTGTCCGGTGACGATCCTGCTCGCGACCGGCGACCGCACCGCGCAGGCCTTTGCCGAGAGTTGCGGTCCGGCGCTGGGCTGTGGCGAGACAAAGCCCGGCTCGGTCCGCGTCGAGCGTCTCGCCAGCGCATCGCACAGCTTTGCCGGCGAGGATGGAGATTGGCTGACGGCTCGGATTTTGGCGGCTCTGGTCGTCTAGGCGTCCGCCATCGCGTGATATTCGGCTTCGGCGAGGAAGCGTTCGGCGTCGAGCGCGGCCATGCAGCCCATGCCCGCGGCGGTCACCGCCTGGCGATAGATTCTGTCGGTGACGTCGCCCGCGGCGAAGACGCCGGGGATCGAGGTCAGCGAGGTGCCCGGGGTCACTTCGAGATAGCCGTCGGCGTCGAGCGGCAGCTTGCCCTTGAACAGCTCGGTCGAGGGGCTGTGGCCGATCGCGACGAAACCACCGTCGGTCGGCTCGTGGCTCGCCGCGCCGGTTACCGTGTCGATCAGGTCGACACCGACGAGCCCGGACACGCCTTCGCCCGCAACGAAGCGATCGACCTGCTTGTTCCACAGGACTTTGATCTTGGGATTGGCGTGTAGCCGGTCCTGCAGGATCTTTTCGGCGCGCAGGCTGTCGCGGCGATGGATCAGCGTCACATCGTCGCTATGGTTAGTCAGATAGAGCGCCTCCTCGACCGCGGTGTTGCCGCCGCCGATCACCACGACCTTCTTGCCGCGATAGAAGAAGCCGTCGCACGTCGCGCAGGCCGAAACGCCCTTGCCGCCGAGTTCCTGCTCGCCCGGAACGCCAAGCCATTTGGCCTGCGCGCCAGTCGCGATGACAAGCGTTTCGGCCATATAGACGTCGCCGCCGTCGCCGGTCAGCTTGAACGGGCGGCGCGACAGGTCGACGTCAACGATCGTGTCCCAGATCATGCTGGTGCCGACGTGCGTCGCCTGCGCGGTCATCTGTTCCATCAGCCACGGGCCCTGGATCACCTCGGCGAAACCCGGGTAGTTTTCGACGTCGGTGGTGATCGTCAGCTGGCCGCCGGGCTGAAGCCCCTGCACGACGATCGGCATCATGCCCGCACGCGCGGCATAGATGGCGGCCGAGAGGCCGGCGGGACCGGAACCGAGGATGAGCATCTTGGTATGGTGAACGGCGGGCATGGCGATCTTTCATTGGCTGCGCGGCAGGCACAGATGGGTGTTGCCAACTGCGCTAGCAAGGGTCACCTTCCACGCCAAGGGGAGACTGGCGAATGGCAAGCTGGTGGGAACGTCATGGAGTGCCGCGGCTGATCAAATGCGCCTGTTCGCAGGGGCAGGTGATGAAGCTGCGGAGCAAGGTCGTGCCACTCGCGCGCGGTCATGTGCTCGAACTCGGCTGCGGCGGCGGGATCAATATGGAATTCTACCGGCCCGGGCAGATCGAGAGCTTTTCGGGCCTCGATCCCTCGCCCGAGCTGCTCGCGATGAGCCACGCGGCCGCGGCGGATCGCGGGATCGACGCCGACATCCGGAGCGGCGTCGGCGAGGCGATGCCGTTCGAAAGCGGGCGGTTCGACACGGTGGTCACGACCTTCACCCTCTGTTCGGTGACCGATCAGGCGGCGGTGCTCGCCGAAATCCGCCGCGTGCTGAAGCCCGGCGGGACGGCGCTGTTCCTCGAGCATGGCGCCGCACCCGACGCGGGTGTCGCGAAATGGCAGCGGCGGATCGAGCCGATCTGGAGGCGTATCGGCGGTAACTGCCACCTCACGCGCCCGATCGGCGGCGCCTATGAAATGGCGGGATTTGCCGTCGACCGGCAGGGCGCCGCCTATATGCCGAAAACACCGCGCCCGTTCGGCTGGGTCGAATATGGAACCGCGCGCGTGCTGGTATAGATTCGGGCGAAATCGGCCGTAAACCGCCATTCCCTTCCTTCGTCATTCCCGCGAAAGCGGGAACCCAGAGAGCCAGCGTCGCTACTGGGTTCCCGCTTTCGCGGGAATGACGAGAGATAGTCAGGAATGGCCGCGCCCCAACCCTATTCCTTCTCCCCCACCTCGACCAATCCATGGCCGACACTAACGCGCTCGTCGAAGACGAAGCAGCTGCCGTGCCAGCGACTGTCGCCCTCGGGCACCTGTTCGAGATAGGCGAGAATGCCGCCCTTCAGATGGACGACGTCCTCGACGCCTTCGTGGCGCAGGAAGGCGGTCGATTTTTCGCAGCGAATGCCGCCGGTGCAGAACATCGCGACGCGTTTGCCGACAAATTTGTCGGCGTTAGCGCGCCACCAGCCGGGGAAGTCGCCGAAGCTTTTCGTTCCGGGATCGACCGCACCCGCGAAGCTGCCATAGCCGACCTCGAACGCGTTGCGCGTGTCGATGAGCACCGTGCCCGGATCGTCAACGAGCGCGTTCCAGTCTGCCGGGTCGACATACGGCGCCGCGTCGCGCGCGGGATCGAGCCCGGGAACCTTGAGCGTCACGATCTCTTTCTTCAGTCGCACCTTCATCCGCTGGAACGGCATGTCGGCGGCGGTCGAATATTTGACGTCGAGCGCGGCGCAATCGGGAAGCGCGCGGATATGGTCGATGACGGCGGCGATGCCGGCTTCGCTGCCGGCGATGGTGCCGTTGATGCCTTCGCGCGCGAGGAGCAGAGTGCCCCTGACGCCCTGTTCCGCGCAGAGATCGACTAGCGGCTGGCGCAGCAGGGCGGGGTCATCGAACGAGGCGAAGCGGTAGAGGGCGGCGACCTGAAACATGATGCCGCCCCCTTACCCGCTCGCATCGAGCGAAGTCGAGATGCCTGTCATCCCCGGTGCCTCGCCTTCGCTCGACACGAGCGGACTTCGAAGGTTCGCTTCAACGAAACGGATCGCCTCGCCCGGTCGCATATTGCGCCATTGCCATCGTCGTCCACTGCGCGTTGACGCGGATGCAGCTTGGAAAGACGCTGGCGTCGGTGACGAGCACATTGGTCGTTTCGTGGACGCGGCAGTCGAGGTCGACGATGCCATATTGGGGATTTTCGTTGATCGCATTGCCGCCGTGCGGATGACTGCTCGACAGCGTCACATCATCCTGTTCGCGGATCGCATCGCGGAAAAAGGCGTCGACGTCCATGTCGGGCGTGACCTTCTGCCCCTTCGCGAGCGCGGGATAGCATTCGAGCGCGCCGGCGGCGAAATGCACCTTGGTCAGCGTCGCCATCGCATTGCGCAGCACCGGGAGGTCGTCGCTGGCGTCGAGCCGGAATTCGAGCTTGCCGTCCTTCACCCGCCCGCGCCGGTCGGCCGGGAACAAGATGCCCGCCGAATGGACGCGGCCGAAATTCTTCATGCGGTTCGCATGATCGCCGAACCAGCCGGGCATCAGCGACGCCATCGACATCGGCGGCTGAAAATGGCTTTCGAGCAGATAGTCGCCGCAATCGACATAGCTCGACATCTGATCCTCGTCCCACGCATCGCCGCCGACGCCATCGGGCATCAGCGCGACGACCGGCGAAGCGACGTTGAGCGAGACCTGATAGCCGGTGCGATCGATGTCGCTGCGGTCGAGCAGCTTCGAAGAGGCGATCGTGCCCGCCGCGACCACGACGCCGACGCGCGCGCGGACGAGCCGCTTGGACCCGTCGGGCAGGATCAGCTTCACCGCCTCCGCCTCGCGCCGGCCGTCATAGGCGGTCTGCCAGACGATCCGGTCGGCCTTGGTGTCCGGCAGGATGCGTGCCCCGAAATTGCGGCACGCCTCGGGCAAATAGGTCTGGGCGATCCCCATGCGGCGACCATATGCGCAGCCCGAATTGCAATAGCCGCAATAAGCGCAGGCACTGGCCGTATTCGGCGGGCCGAAATTCTTGGCAAACCAGTCGGTAACGGCGCGCTGATCGCGCGGGTTGCTCGATCCGGCCGCATAGGCCTGCCACCCCTCGATCAGATGCGGTCCGTTGTGGCGCCCGCTGCGCGGTTCGATCGGCGCGATGCCGAGCCGGGCCTGCACCGCGTCATAGCTGGCGTGAAAGGCGGCGGCGTCGATCGGCGCGCCGATGCTCGCCCATTTGGCGAGCACGTCGGGCGCGTCGGGGTGCGTCCGCCCCGCTTCGTTGACGCGCAGGCAAATCCCGTTGTTGATCGTCGACGAACCGCCGACGCAGCGGCCCTGAAACACGACGAAATCGCGGTTGGTCGAGGTTTGCAGCGCGCCATGCTTGTAGAGCCGCGCGATCATGTCGAGTTCGTGATGGGTGATCGCGTGGCTGGGATAGAAGGGTCCCGCCTCGACGATCAGCACCTTGTAACCTTGCGCCGCGATATTGCGCGCGGCGACGCCGCCACCCGCGCCCGAGCCGATGACGACAACGTCATATTCCTGTTCGACGCTGTCGGCGTCGAGGATATGCGCGGGATCGATTTCGCGGCCGCCGATCGGGGTCAGCGGCACGTCGTAGCCGCCGCGCTGGCGAAAGGCGGGAAGCGTGAAGCCGATCTGCCGATGCACCGGATTGGCGGCATTGGCACCCTGATCGCCGGGTTCCAGCCCCGGCTGCCAATGGCCGTAATAGCAGGCGTAGATGATGCCGCGCAGCCGCGCCATGTCCTGAAACAGATCGATCTGGCTGTTCTTGAGGCGATCGGTCAGCCGCTCCACACGGTCCGCGACATCATTCTCGGTGAAAAAGGGCCCGCCGAGCACAATTTCGGTCGCGGTCAGCGAAAGCCGGATTTCATCCAGCTTGGTGCCGCCGACCTTTTGGAACAGGTCGCAGACATTGGCGACGACCTGATCGGCCGAAATCGCCATCTCGGCCTCGTGAAACAGCGCCTCGGTCAGCGCCTTCAGAAATTTGAGCTGCCCGAAATTAAACGGTGCCGTCATCGCCCTGCCCCCAATTGCCCTCTGCCGCAAAATGCCGCCTTATAGCGGTGCGGAGCAAGCTGTATTGTATGGGATCGCCAGCTAGAGACTTTCCGAGCTAGACCGGAAAGACTCTAAGCCGTTTGGGCGAGGGCCTCCACCGGCAGGAACGGCCGCACCGCCGCCAGCGCGCGGTTCACATAATCGGCCTTTTCGCCAACAGGCGCGACATAGTGGAGTGCCTCTTCGGCGGCCGCCGTCCCCGCGAGGCGCGCGATGATCCACGCGCCAAGATATTGCGACGCGAGGCAGCCGCCCGCCGTCGCGACATTGCCGTGCGCGACGAAGGGCGCGTCGAGCACTTCCACCCCCGCCTCGATCACCCACGGTTTGGTGGTGAGATCGGTGCAGGCGGGGAGGTCGCCGATCAGCCCGAGCCGTGCGAGCAACAAGGTTCCCGAACATTGCGCGCCGATCAATTGGCGCGCGGGGTCGAGCCGGATGCGGCCGAGCATCAGCGGATCGGCCGCGATCTCGCGCGTCCGGATGCCGCTGCCGATGATAACCGCATCGGCCTTTGCCGCGAAGTCGAGCGGTTGCTGGCGCTCGATCGTCACGCCGTTCATCGAGGTGACATGCGGCGTCGGCGCGGTGATATGCGCCTCCCAGCCCTGTCCACGCAGGCGGTTCAGGATGGCGGCCGCGACGAACGAATCGAGTTCGTTGAAGCCGTCGAAGGTCAGCACCGCGATCTGCACGTCAAAACTCCTGCGAAAGATGAAGGACCAAAGGGGCTCGCGCCTACACCGCGCCTTCGAAGATGTCATCAACCCAGCGCGACCGCGCGGCATCGTCGCGCGGCGAACCGAGATAGCGGGCCCACGCCGCGCTTTCGTGCGCGACGATGCCGAGTTCCCAGACACAGAAGGTCGGGCGCACCACGCCCGGCTGCGGCGGATAGGCTGGATCGAAGGCCGCGAAGGCGGGCATGTCGCCGTGGCGGTACCAGACCGCTTCCCACAGCTCGTTCGAGCCGCGCCACATCGACACGAGCAGAAAATAGAAATCGGTGCCGCAGCGGTGGAGGATGACGAAGCCGCAATCGCCCGCGACGAGGGTCGCGGGCGCCTGCTCATCGAACCACCGCGCCGCCAGAGTTTCGACATCGTCCGGCACCGGCGCCTCGGGGGCGGTCAGATGATAGAGTTTCAGCACGGCGCCGCCGGCCGCGACGCGCGAATGATAGCGCGCCGCTTTCGGATAGTGGCGATAGGCGGGATCGACGGCAGCGGACATAAAGGAAACTCCACAATGTTCCCTTTATGTTCTAATCGAATCGTGCGGCGGCGCAACCC
Organism: Sphingopyxis sp. PAMC25046; assembly: GCF_004795895.1. Taxonomy (NCBI): domain Bacteria; kingdom Pseudomonadati; phylum Pseudomonadota; class Alphaproteobacteria; order Sphingomonadales; family Sphingopyxidaceae; genus Sphingopyxis; species Sphingopyxis sp. PAMC25046. The sequence continues at coordinate 1,357,219 of NZ_CP039250.1, read as the reverse complement.
GCTATCGACGGGTCAACGAAGTGCGATCGTCAAATGCGCAACCGCCACGATGTCCGTCAGCCGGTCGCGCAGCTCCTCGCACGACACCTCGCCCCTCACTTCGACGATCGCGGCGCGCGCCTCGGGTCCGACGCGCCACACGTGAAGATCGGTTACGACCGCCCCCGCCGCCTCGACGCGCGAACGGATCGCCGCCGCCGCTTCGTCGTCGTTCGTGTCGAGCAGGATCGCTGCGGTGTCGCGCATCAGCTCCCACGACCAGCGCGCGATCACCAGCGCCCCGACGATGCCCATCGCAGGGTCCATCCAGTGGAGCCCGAGATAGCGCCCCGCAAGCAGCGCGCCGATCGCGAGCAGCGAGGTCAGCGCGTCGGCGAGGACGTGGAAATAGGCCGAGCGGAGGTTATTGTCGTGACCGTGGTGATGGGCGTGATCATGGTCATGTCCGTGCCCGTGATGGTGATGCCCGCCCATCAGGAGCAGCGCGCTCGCGACATTGACCAGAAGGCCGAGCACCGCGACGAGCGTCGCGCTCGCGAAATCGACGCGCACCGGATCGATCAGGCGCAGGAAGGATTCGACCGCGATGCCGATCGCGAAAATGCCGAGGATCAGCGCCGAGGCAAAACCCGTGAGGTCGCCGACCTTGCCGGTGCCGAAGCTGTAGCGCGGATCGTGGCGATGCTTCTTGGCATAGCGATAGGCGAGCGCGGCTAGTCCGAGCGCGCCCGCATGCGTCGCCATATGGAAGCCGTCGGCGAGCAGCGCCATCGAGCCGGTCCAGTAACCCGCCGCGATTTCGGCGACCATCATCACCGCGGTCAGCGCGACGACCCACAGGGTGCGCTTCGCATTCTCGTCGTGCGAGGCGCCGAGGAAATCGTGCAGATGCTGGGTGGATGAGGATTCGGACATGGCCCCACCCTATAAATAATCAGCTCTCCGGCAAGTCGATCAAAGCCCGAAGGCGACGCGCCCTTCACCATCGATGGACCAGGCGGGATTCCAGGCGATTTCCCATGCATGGTCGTCAGGGTCGGCGACATAGCCGCGATAGCCGCCGGGCGGCGGCGCATCGGGATTGCGGAGCAAGGCGCCCCCGGCTGCGACAAGCCGGTCGATCGCGGCGTCGACCGCCCCCGCGCTTTCGACATTGTGCGCGAGCGCGAAGGATCCGGGGCGGACAAGCCCGCGGCGGTTCATATCCGCCTCCAGCGAAGCTTGCAGGAAGGTACCGAGCATGAGGCCATTCATCTGGTAGAAGATGATCTCCTCATTCTCGAATACCGGCGACCAGCCGAAGCCATCGCCGTAGAAGCGCCGCGAACGCGCGAGGTCCGCGATGCCGAGCGTAATAACCGAAATCTGTTGTTGCATAACACGACCTTTCGATGCGGCAACGTGAAGATACGCCGCCGTTCCAGGTCATGGGGCTCGCCGTCACACCGGCTGCCAGGACCCGCGAGCGCGGGGGCCGGGCCAACCGCACCAGCCTGTCCTTTTCTGACAGGTCTATCTTACCGACACCGGGGGTACGGATTCAACCGGCGGCGAAGCAAAGCCCTGCGCCGATGGCTCAGCCCGCCTTTTTCATTTGCCGGTATTTGTGCAGCAACGGCTCGGTATAGCCCGACGGCTGCGTGACGCCTTCGAAGATCAGCGCGCGCGCGGCGCGATAGGCGATCCCGTCGGGCGACAGTTTTTCATAAAGCGCATCGCCCGCATTCTGCGCGTCGACCTTGGCTGCCATGCGCGCCAGCGCAGCGTCGACCTGCGCCTCGGTGCAGACACCGTGGAGCAGCCAGTTGGCGAGCGCCTGGCTCGAAATGCGCAGCGTCGCGCGGTCTTCCATCAGGCCGACGTCGTCGATGTCGGGGACCTTCGAGCAGCCGACACCCTGATCGATCCAGCGCACGACATAGCCCAAGATACCCTGGCAATTATTGTCGAGCTCGCGCATGATTTGGGCTTCGCTCCAGTTGCGGCCGGTGGCGACGGGGATGGCGAGCAGGCGATCGAGCGACGGCACCGCCTCGCCGGCGATTTCCTTCTGTCGCGCGAACACGTCGACCTGATGATAGTGGAGCGCGTGCAAGGTCGCGGCGGTCGGCGACGGCACCCACGCGGTGTTCGCGCCCGACTTCGGATGGCCGATCTTGGCGTCGAGCATCGCTTTCATCAGGTCGGGCATCGCCCACATGCCCTTGCCGATCTGCGCCTTGCCCGAAAGCCCGCAAGCGAGGCCGATGCGGACGTTGCGGTCCTCGTAGCTCGCGATCCAGTCCGACGCCTTCATCTCGCCCTTGGGGATCATCGGCCCCGCGCGCATTGAGGTGTGGATCTCGTCGCCGGTGCGGTCGAGGAAGCCGGTGTTGATGAAGACGATGCGGTCCTTCACCGCGTGGATGCAGGCGGCGAGGTTCGCGCTGGTGCGGCGCTCCTCGTCCATCACGCCGACCTTGATCGTGTGGCGCGCGAGGCCGAGCATATCCTCGACCGCGTCGAACAGGCGATCGGTGAAGCCGCATTCCTCCGGCCCGTGCTGCTTGGGCTTCACGATATAGATGCTGCCCGCGCGGCTGTTCCTGAGCGTGCCGAGGCCCTTGAGGTCGTGGAGCGAGCAGAGGCTGGTGATCACCGCATCGCAGAGCCCCTCGGGCGCTTCGGCACCGTCGGGGAGCTTGATCATCGGCGTCGTCATCAGATGACCGACGTTGCGCACGAACATCACGCTGCGGCCGTGCAGGGCGAACGCCTCGCCCGACGGCGATGTCCATTCACGGTCGGCCGCCATCGCTCGCTTGACGGTCTTGCCGCCCTTGTCGAAGCTCTCGACGAGGTCGCCGCGCATCAGGCCGAGCCAGTTGGTGTAGCCCAGAACCTTGTCCTCGCCATCGACCGCGGCGACGCTGTCCTCGAGGTCGATGATCGTCGTCAGCGCGGCCTCGATCAGGACGTCGGCGATGCCCGCGGGGTCGGTCTTACCGATCGCGCTGTCGGGGTCGATGACGAGTTCGATGTGAAGGCCGTTATGCTTCAGCAAAATGCCGCCGGGCTTGCTGCCCGCCCATTGCGACGGATCGGCTAGCGTCAGCTCTCCGCCCTGCCAGTCGGCCCAGCTCCCCGACGCGAGCGGCACCGCTTCGTCGAGGAATGCCTTCGCCCGCGCGATCACCGCGGCGCCGCGGTCGGGATCATAGCCGCCGGGCTTTGCAGGCGGCGCGTCGAGTGCGTCGGTGCCATAAAGCGCGTCGTAAAGGCTGCCCCAACGTGCATTGGCGGCGTTGAGCGCGAAACGCGCATTGAGCGCGGGCACGACGAGCTGCGGCCCCGCCATCGTCGCGATTTCGGGATCGACATTTTTTGTGCCGACGCTGAATGGCGCGGGTTCGGGGACGAGATAGCCGATCTCGCGCAGGAAAGCCTGATAGGCGGCGGCATCGTGCGCCTGTCCAGCACGCGCTTCGTGCCACGCATCGATCTGCGCCTGCATATTCTCGCGCTTCGCCAGCAGCGCGGCATTTTCGGGCGCAAACTTGCCCAGCAACCCGGCGAAATCGCTCCAGAATTTGGAAGTGTCGAGCCCGGTCCCCGGCAGCGCACGCTGTTCGATGAAATCGGCCAGTCGCGAATCGACGGACAGGCCGGAGCGATCGAGAAATTCGGTCATGCAAGCACCCTCTGGTCGGCGCGGCTGCGCCAGTGGACCCGGGGAGGAAAGGGCCGCCGCCCTATGCCGCGATTGGATTCGATTGGCAATGGGCGCTTTTCAATGGGGGCCGCGTAGGTTACGTTGCAACGCACAACGAAAAAAGACACCCTCCCCTGATGATCCGGATCCATGGACGATACACGACTGAAATTGATGGAAGCCATCGCCCGCAAGAAGCTGGTAACGGCGCAATATAACGGCCAGACGCTGACACTGGCGCCGCATCTGCTGTTCGAACGCCGTGGCGACCTGTTTATCAGCGCGCTGAATCTCAATAAGAGCTGGCGGTCGGACGAAGATCCGCGGCTGGGGCATTTCAAGCTCGGCGGCCTCGCGTCGATAGAGCTCAGCGAAGAGGGTTTCGAGCCCCTCCCCGGTTTCGAAGCCGCGCCGCCGCGCGAGGAAGATACGCCGCTGCTCGCGGTCTGATCAGGCGACGCCGAGGGCCGGCACTGACGGCATTTCACCGAGCGCGACGCGAACCTGGTTCCGTCCCGCGGCCTTGGCCCGATAGAGCGCGGCGTCGGCGCGGCGCGCCAGTTCGAACAGCGAACGGTCCGACGTGCGCTGGGCGACACCGAACGACGCCGTGAAGCCGCGGTCGACCCCGAGCACCGGCAATCGCGCCGAAGCGAAAGCGGCACGCACGGTTTCCGCATAAAGCCGTCCATCGGACAGCAAGGCGTCGGGAAGCAGCACCGCGAACTCCTCGCCGCCGATGCGGCCCACGATCGCATTGGCAGGCGCGGCACCGGCCAGCATCGCCGCGAAATGCGCGATCACGCCGTCGCCCGCCGCATGGCCGAAACTGTCGTTGATCTTCTTGAAATCGTCGAGGTCCGCAGTGATCAGCACTGCCGCCCCGCCACGCAGAAACGCCAGTTCGGCATGATGTTCGAAGCCGCGCCGGTTGAGCACGCTCGACAGCGGATCGGTTTCCGAACGCGCGACCATTTCCGCCGTCGTGTCGCGCATGATCACGAGCAGCATGACGAGCGCGATTGCCATGAGGGTAACGACGCTGCCGCTCTGCGAGATGGCGGCATAGGTCGTCGCCATATAGCCCTGCGGCGAACTCGCCGTTCCGACCGTCGCGGCGATGAAGGGCTTGGCGATATAGATGATCGCCGCGATCACCTGCAACGCAATCAGCAGCAGGTCGAGCGCCTGGCGCCGGCGCGAGCGCCAGATCACCAGCCCGAGCAGCGACTGCATCGCGAAATAGGGTAGCTGATAGAGGGTGAGCCGCAGCGTCGAGCCATAGGTCATGCTGAAAATCGCGGGCACGGCGAGGATGGTGAGGACCCATATCGCCGCCATCGCGGCCAAGGGCGGCGGCACGCGATAATGATGCGCAACCCCGACCAGCGCGAAGCTGAGTGCGAGCATGAAGACCAGGAAGATGCCGATGCCGACGGGGGTCGGATCGACCTGCTGCGTCAGCAGAAATTCGAGGCCGACATAGATGATCCCCATGCCATAGCCGAACGCAAGCCACCCCGCGCCGCGCGCGGTGCGGTTGGTCGCGGCGACCACAGCAAACGCGACGGCAAAAATGCCGGCCACCGACATGTTAATGCCAAATATAAAGGCAGAAGTCATCGCCCCTCACTCATCGTCGTCCGTCGGCGTAACCGGGCCGTCCCCAACTTTCGGTTAATATATTGCGATTCGGGATGATTCGCGCGCGTGTTACCCGATTGGCCGGCCTGCCGCAGCGACTTTACCGTATCGCGGGTTCCCGCGTTGCCCCCGCCGCCACCCGTGCTATGCGAGCATCCATTTTCTTAGCCGAGGATATCGACCGTGCTGCGACGTGCCTTTCCGTGGTTTGCTCTCTTGTTCGCCGTCATCCCGCCCCTCGCCAACGCCCAAGAAGCCAGAACGCGCGTCACGATCCTCGGCGTCGAGCACGCCGCCCAGCTCGTCGCCGAAAAGGACCAACCGGGGATGCTCGCGGCCTGGCTCGATCTCGTAAAGCCTGCGGCGGTGTGTATCGAGCGTCCGCCCGAACAGGCATCGCGGCAGGACTATTACGAATTCACCTATGAAATCCAAGGCATCGTCCTGCCCTGGGCCGCGAAGAATGCGACCGAACTTTGCCCGATCGACTGGATGCCGCCGGTCGACGATCAACTGCTCGGCTTCGGCGTCGATCTCGATATGCCGCTCGAAGTGCGGAAGACACAGGGGTTTCGGGGTTTCCTGACCTTTCCCGACCGCAAGATACTCGATTGGGATTTCTTTTCAGCCGACGACCCCGCAACGCTCGCGCCTTTGCAGAAATGGGCGAACGAGCCCGCGCCGCGCGCCGACCGCGACCTGCCGCGCCGCCTCTATCTCTATCGCACCTTCATGCAGGCGCAGCGCGTCCGCGCGATCGCGCGCAAGCGGAAAGGCGAAACCGTGCTGGTGGTCGTCGGATATTTCCACAAGCCCGACATCGAGGCGATCCTGAAGCACGATCCCGCGATCGAACTCGTGCCCGCCGCGAGCCTCGGCCGCCCCGACGACGCGGCCGTGCGCGCGGCGACGACAGCGGAGCATCGCGGTGCGATCCTCGCCTTCAACCTGCTCGGGATGCAGGCGACCACGGGCGTCGTGGACTGGGGATGGGTCGAGCGCGTCCTCGCCGATTTCGCGGGCGAGGCGCCCTCGCACGAAGCGCGGCTGTTCCAGACACGATACCGCGTGTTGACGGGCAAGATATCGCTCGGAGAGGCCGCACGGAGCTATACGACGATCGCCGAGGATGCGGCGAGCGCCGAGCCCTTCGGTTGGACCGGCGTCAAGGATAAGAGCCGCATCGATTCCTTTTTCGATCCCTTCGGCAATCTCGACGTGCGCCAGCGGGCGCGGGTCGAACTCGCGCGCACCCTGTTGGCTGAGGGCAAGGATGTGCGGGCGCAGCAAGTGCTGGACACGCTCGCCGCGACGCTTTCGCCGCGCAAGGCATTGCAGCTTCACGGTTATGCGCCGCTCCTCAAACCCGTCGCTACAGCCGCAAAGGCACCATAGCGCGTCGGGGGTGGCAAAAGGGCGGCAGGCACGTCTATAGCCGGCGCATGAACTCCGTCACGACCGCCGAGGCCCCCGTGCTCGAACGCGCCGCCGACGCGCCCATGCTCGCGCAGGTCGAGCGATGGGCCGCAATCAACAGCGGCACGGGCAATCTTGCGGGGCTGAAGAGCGTTGCCGGCGTGCTGGCAGACGCCTTTTCCGCGCTGCCGGGCGAGGTCCGGCTCGTCGCGGCCGATCCGGTCAAGAGCGTCGACGCCGCGGGCAAGGTCAATATCATCCAGCGCGGCGACCATCTGCACCTCCGCGTGCGGCCCGGCGCGCCGGTGCAGTTGCTGCTGACCGGCCATATGGACACGGTATTTGCCGCCGACCATCCGTTCCAGACGCTGAAATGGCTCGAACCCGGGGTGCTCAACGGCCCCGGCACCGCGGACATGAAGGCGGGCATTTCGGTGATCCTTGCCGCGCTCGCGGGACTCGAAGCCTCGCCGCTCGCGGAGCGAGTCGGCTATGACGTGATGATCAACAGCGACGAGGAAACGGGCAGCCAGGCCTCGGCGCGGCTGATCGCCGAGCTCGCGAAAGGCAAGACCGCGGCGCTGACCTATGAACCCGCCCTCCCCGACGGCACGCTTGCCGGCGCGCGGCCGGGAAGCGGCAATTTCTCGGTGATCGTCCATGGGCGCGCCGCACACGCGGGGCGCAACCCGCAGGAGGGGCGCAACGCGCTGCTCGCCGCCGCCGACCTTGCGCTGCGGCTCGGCGCGCTCAGATCGGATACGCTGAAGGTCAATCCGGCGAAGATCGACGGCGGCGGGCCGAACAATATCGTGCCCGACCAGGCGATCCTGCGCGTCAACATGCGCCCGACGACTCCGCAAGCGATGGCGGCGGCCGAAGCCGCGATGCGCGATGCCGTCGCGGCGGTGTCGCGCGAACATGACGTGCATTGCCATGTCCATGGCGGCTTCAACCGGCCGCCGAAGCCGCTCGACCCCGCCGCAACGCGGCTGTTCGAGCTGGTGCGCGACTGCGGGACGGCGCTCGGCCTGCCGGCGATCGGCTGGAACGCGACCGGCGGCGTGTGCGACGGCAACAATATCGCCGCGTGCGGGATTCCGGTGGTCGACACGATGGGCCCGCGCGGCGGCGCGATTCATAGCTCGGACGAATTTCTGATCGTCGATAGCCTCGCCGAACGGGCGCGGCTGTCGGCGCTGACCATGTTGAGAATAGCGGAACGGGGGACTGTGTGAATTATGTGATCCGGGCGGCCAAACCGGGCGATCTGCAAAGCATATACGAAATGGCGAAGCTGACCGGCGGCGGCTTCACCAACCTGCCCCCCGACAAAAAGGCGCTGCGCGCCAAGCTCGAGCGCGCCGAGGCGGGTTTCAATTCGGACAAGGAATATCCCGCCGACGAGCTTTACCTGATGGTGCTCGAGGATTTGGACAGCGGCGAAGTGCGCGGCACCTGCCAGATTTTCGGGCAGGTCGGCCAGCGCTGGCCCTTTTATTCCTATCGCATCGGCACCGACAGCAAGCATAGCGAACAGCTGGGCCGCACCTTTCACGCGCAGGTGCTGATGCTGAGCAACGACCTCAACGGCGCATCCGAAGTCGGCGGGCTCTTCCTGCACCCCGCGGCACGCGCCGGCGGGCTCGGGCTGCTGCTCGCACGCTCACGCTACCTGTTCATCGCGCGGCACCGTGCGCGTTTCGGCGACCGCATCCTCGCCGAGTTGCGCGGTGTGATCGACGAGGCGGGCGGATCGCCCTTCTGGGACGGGGTCGCGGGCAAATTCTTCGGGATGAATTTCCAGGAAGCCGACCAGTTCAACGCCGTCCACGGCAACCAGTTCATCGCCGACCTGATGCCCAAGCATCCCGTCTATATCGCGATGCTGAACGAACAGGCGCGCAGCGTGATCGGCGTCCCGCACCCGACGGGGCGAGCGGCGATGCGGATGCTGGAGAATGAGGGCTTCGCATTCGAAAATTACGTCGACATCTTCGATGGCGGCCCGACGATGACAGCACGCACCGATCAGGTCGCGAGCGTGCGCGATGCAAAGCATGTCGAGGTGACGGGAATTGCTGAAAGCGGCGAGGACGCGCTGATCGCGACCGGACGGCTCGGCGATTTCCGCTGCTGTTTCGGAAAGGTCGGCGCCGACGGCACGATCGACACGGAGGCGGCGCGCATTTTGAGCATCGGCAAGGGCGACGAAATCAGCTGGATCGGGCGGTAACCATGCTCACCGAAATCAACTTTGACGGGATTATCGGCCCGAGCCACAATTATGCGGGGCTCAGCCGCGGCAATATCGCGTCGGCGAGCCATGCCGGCGACGTGTCGCAGCCGCGAGCTGCGGCGCTGCAGGGCATCGAGAAAATGCGCCACAATCTGGCGCTCGGGCTGCCGCAGGGCTTTTTCGTCCCGCTCGATCGCCCCGATGCGCCCTGGCTCGGGGCGCTCGGCACGACGCCGGAGCAGGCCGAGGGCCATTTACGTGCACAGGCCTGGTCGGCCTCGTCGATGTGGGCCGCGAATGCCGCGACGGTCTCCCCCGCCCCCGACAGCGCCGACGGCAAATGCCATCTGACCGTCGCGAACCTCGTCACCATGCCGCACCGCAGCCACGAATGGCCGGGCACGCTCGCGCAGCTTCGCCTCGCCTTCGCCGATCCGGCCTTTCAGGTGCACGCCCCCGTCCCCGCGCCGTTCGGCGACGAGGGCGCGGCGAACCATATGCGGCTGTGCAGCGGACACGACACAGCCGGCGTCGAGATTTTCGTCTATGGGGTCGGCGGCGGGCGATTCCCCGCGCGCCAGCATCTCGACGCGTCGAAGGCGATCGCGCGCAAGCACCGGCTCGATCCAGCGCGCACGCTGTTCATCAGGCAATCGGACAGCGCGATCCAGGGCGGCGCCTTTCACAACGACGTCGTTGCGGTCGCGAACGAGCATGTGCTGTTCACGCACGAAACCGCGTTCGAGGATCGCGAGGCGGCGCACGCCGAAATCCGCGCGGCCTTCCCCGCGGTCGAGATCGTCGAAGTGCCCGCGAGCGCGGTGAGCCTGGCGCACGCGATCAAATCCTATCTGTTCAATGCGCAGCTCGTCAGCCTGCCCGATGGCGGCGGCATGGGGCTGGTGCTGCCGACCGAAGCGCAGGACACCCCCGCCGTCTGGAACTGGCTGGAAGCTATGATCGCGGGCAACGGTCCGATCCGCCGCCTGTTGCCCGTCGATGTCCGCCAGTCGATGGCGAACGGCGGCGGCCCCGCCTGCCTGCGGCTGCGCGTCGTCGCCGATCCCGCGACCGTGGATCCGCGCTTCATCGCCGACGAGGCGAAGCTCGATAGCATCGCCGCCGTGGTGGCGAAACTCTGGCCCGAGGCGATCGCGTCTGGCGACCTTGGCTCGGCTGCGTTGGCGAGCGACGTACGCAAGGCACGGAGCGCCCTGCTCGCCGAGCTTGGCCTCAGCGAACTGGACTGATCTTCCTTGAAGATACGCGAACTGGTCGACACCGCTCAGATTCCGGGTGGAGAAGAACTGCGCCTCTACCGGCGCGGGGACGATTTCATCATCGCGATCGGCGGCAATGAATTGATGAACAGCCGAATGAGCGGCTCCGAAGAGGCGCTCGCGGTGATGAGTTGTGAGCGGCTGCGGGGGCCCGATACCGCGCAATTGCTGATCGGCGGCTATGGCATGGGGTTCACGCTCCGCGCCGCGCTCGCGGCGCTCGGCCCGGACGCGAAGGTAACCGTCGCCGAGCTCGCTCCCGAAATCATCGACTGGGCGCGCGGGCCGATGGCCGGGCTCGCGGCGGGCTGTCTCGACGATCCGCGCGTCGAGCTGGTCGTCGGGGACGTCGCGGCGGCCATTGCGGGCGGGCGAAGCCGCTATGATGCGATCCTTCTCGACGTCGACAATGGCCCCGACGGGCTGGTGCGCGCGGCGAACGACGGGATTTACTCGGCGGCGGGGCTCGCATCGGCGAAAGCGGCGCTGCGGCCGGGCGGGGTGCTCGCGATCTGGTCGGCCGCGCCCGACGCGCGCTTTACGCGGCGGCTGATGGCGGCAGGGTTTCGGGTCGAGGAAGTCGCAGTGCGCGCGCGGGCGGGCGGCAAGGGCGCGCGGCATGTGATCTGGTTCGCGCGGGCGGGATAGATCCGTTACTGGCCGGACGCGACAGATCGGGCCGGTTTCGCGCTATGTGCAAGCTCCCCGCCCTTCCGCCACCTGTCGGATTAACTTACAATTTACCATAAGCCCGGCGCGCCGAATCCCCGATTTGCGCCGGTGGCATGGCGTTTGCTTGGGATAGGCCGATGCTGAAGAAAATCGGACGTCTGTTCGTCATCAAGACCCGCCTCGAGGCGTGCCTGATCATCTATGCGCTCGCCGTCGGCGCGATGGCGCGCGGCGCGGCCTATCTGCACGAATATCCCGGTTACGGCGGCAAGCTGTTGCTGCTGGCCTGCACGGGGTCGGTATTCCTTGCCGGCGCGAAGATTTTCGACTGCCTGCGCTACGAGCAGGCGGCGGACGCCGCGAGGCGGGCGGGCTAGCGCACCGGACTTTCGCCGGTCATCAGGATATGCCAAGGCACGGCCCATGAGCAGGATCAGCGGGCGGCCCACGATCAGTACCGAGCATGTTTACGGCCTGAGCCTGCGCGTCGCGCGCTGGCGCGAAGGCGCGCCCGGCACGCCGCTCTTGTTCCTCAACGGAATCGGCGCCGACATCGCCGCTGCTGCGCCTTTGCTCGCGCAGATCGACGGCCGCGAAGTGTGGACGCTCGACATGCCCGGCGTCGGCGGCTCGCCCGACGCGCTGCTGCCCTATGCCGCCCCCACGATCGCGGCGGTGGTGATGGAGATTGCTGACCGGCTGGGTCACAAGGTGATCGACGTCGCGGGGTTCAGTTGGGGCGGCGCACTGGCGCAGCAGGTCGCGATCCAGTTTCCCGGGCGCGTGCGCCGGCTGGTGCTGATGGCGACGACCCCGACGGTGGGCGCGCCGGGGATCGGCTGGGCGGCTTTGCTCGACGACGATATGCTGGCAAGCGGCCTGAAGCTGCCGACCGCGACCCCGCTCGGCCTCGCCTATCAGTCGATGGCGATGGCCGGGTGGACGAGCGTCGCGGCGCTACCGCACCTCAAAGGCACGCCCGTGCTGGTCCTGATGGGCGAGCGCGACGGCGTCGTGCCCGCGTGCCACGGCCAAGCGATCGCCGATTTGATCGACGGCGCGGCGCTCGAGGTGGTGCCGGGATCGCACCTCTTTCCTTTCACCCACGCGGCGGCGATTTCGACCCGGATCAGCGCGTTTCTGGATCAGCCGGAGCGGGCGCAAGCCGCCGCTTGAGGAAGTCCGCGATCGCGGCGGCGGTCGCGTCGGGCGCTTCTTCCATCGGCAAATGACCGATGCCGGGCAGGATCGCGACCTCCGATCCCTTTATCCGTTCGTTGAATGTCTTCGCGGCGCTCGGGTTGATCACCCGATCCTTAGCTCCGAACAGGATCAGGGTCGGCGCCGCAATCTCGCCGACCCGCGCCGCGACTTCGGGCTCGCGGTCCATTCGCGCGCGCAGCACCGTGGCCTCGCGATTGCCGGGGAAAAGCAGTAATTCCCAATAGCGGTCGATCATCGCGTCATCGATGATGCCCTGTTTCTCGACCGAGCCACGCAGCGACTGTTCGACGAGCATCCGCGGCGTCACCCGCGTCGCCAGCCAGCGGCCGAAGGGATATTCGAGTATGCGGAAGCCGACGTTCGATTCGGGCCGCTTCTCGCCTTTGCGGAGCGGCATGCCCGCGGCGTCGATCAGCAGCAGCGCATCGACGCGCGCAGGCTCCGCGAGCGCATAGCGCCACGCGACCCAGCCGCCCATCGAATTGCCGCCGAGAATGAAATGATCGAGCCCGAGCTTCGCCGCGACGACATCGACGGCGTGCCTCATCCCCTCGGCCGAATAATCCTTGTCGGGCGTCGCGCCGGTCAGTCCGTGCCCAGGCAGGTCGAGCGTGACGATGCGATAGGTAGCGCCGAGCCGCTTCACCAGCGGCTCCCACGTATGGAGGCTGGCATTGGCGCCGTGGATCAGGATGATCGGCGGGCCGTCGGCGCGGCCCTGATCGCGGTAGTGGATATGCTGGCCGGCCGGCCCGGCGACGAAGGCCGCGTCCGGGCCGCCATATTTGGCGATCATCGCGTCGCGATCGGTATCCGGGGTCAACAGCAGCAGGAAACCGACGACAATCGCAAGCAGGACGCCGAGCGGGATCAACACCCGCTTGCGCCGGAACAAGGGACGCCGCCGCGGCTGCGGCTCGTCGAAATCCATATCGTCAGCAACCATCACGCGCCCCCCTCAAGGCGTGAAGCGACCCTAGCGCGCGAGGGCACAGGGTCAATCTATGCCGAAGGATGTAGCGCGCGGCGAAAGGTCTCGGGAAGGAACAAGAGGCCGATCACCAAGGTGATCATCGCCACAACCACCGGATACCAGAGCCCGTAATAGATATTGCCGGTCGCCGCGACCATCGCGAACGCCGTCGTCGGCAGGAAGCCGCCGAACCAGCCGTTGCCGATATGATAGGGCAGCGACATCGCAGTGTAACGAATGCGGCTCGGAAACAGCTCGACAAGCAAGGCGGCGATCGGGCCGTAGACCATCGTCACGAGCAGCACGAGGTAGAAGAGGATCGCGACGACGAGCGGTTTGTTGATCGCGGCGGGGTCGGCCTTGGCGGGATAGCCGGCGGCGGCGAGCGCCGCGTCCATCTCGGCAAGCCGAGCGGGAATGCCCGCGGCCTTCATGCCGGGGCCGAGACCCCCTTGCGGATTGGCGATCGTAATAACTTCTCGCCCGATGGTGACCGTCGCCCAGTCGCTTCCCGCGTCTTGCGAAACATAGGGCACGCCGGCCTTGGCCAAATGTGATTTCGCGACGTCGCAAGCGGTTCGATCGAACCTGTTCTTGCCGATGGGGTCGAATTGGAATGAGCAGGCGGCGGGGTTGGCGATCACCGTCACCGGCGCCCTTGCCTGCGCGGCCGCAAGCCCCGGGTTGGCGGCTTCGGTCAGGATCTGGAACGCCGGAAAATAGGTGATTGCGGCAAGCGCGCAGCCCGCGAGGATGATGGGCTTGCGCCCGACCTTGTCGCTGAGCCAGCCGAAGAAGATGAAGAAGGGCGTGCCGAGCGCGAGCGCGATGGCGATCAATATGTTTGCGGTCGCACCGTCGACCTTCAGCGTCTTTTCGAGGAAGAACAGCGCGTAGAATTGTCCCGAATACCAGACGACCGCCTGCCCCGCGACCGCGCCGAAGAGCGCGACAAGCACCCATTTTAGGTTTTCCCAGCGCCCGAAGGCTTCGGTCAGCGGCGCTTTCGACGTCGTCCCCTCTTCCTTCATTTGCTTGAAAACCGGGCTTTCCTCGAGCTGGAGGCGGATCCAGAGCGACACGCCGAGCAGGATGATCGAGATCAGGAAGGGGATGCGCCAGCCCCAGTCGGCGAACGCCGCCTCGCCCATCGCCGTGCGGATCGCGATGACGACGCCGAGCGCGGCGAACAGGCCCAATGTCGCGGTGGTCTGGATGAAGCTGGTGAATAGGCCGCGTTTGCCGTCGGGGGCATGTTCGGCAACATAGGTCGCGGCGCCGCCATATTCGCCGCCGAGCGCGAGTCCCTGGATGAGGCGGAGCAGCACGAGCAGGATCGGCGCCGCGACGCCGATCGATGCATAGCTGGGTAGGACGCCGACGAGGAAGGTCGAGGCGCCCATCAGCCCCATGGTGACGAGGAAGGTGTTCTTGCGCCCGACGAGATCGCCGATGCGCCCGAAGACGAGCGCCCCGAACGGCCTTACCGCAAAACCTGCGGCAAAGGCTGCGAGCGCGAAGATGAAGCCGGTGGTTTCGTTGACGCCCGAGAAGAATTGAGCCGAAATGATCGTCGCAAGCAGGCCGTAGAGGTAGAAATCATACCATTCAAACACCGTGCCGAGCGACGAGGCCAAGATGACTTTGCGTTCGCTCTGGCGGGTGTCGCTTGCTGTGGTCGCTACGCCTGCGCCGTCCGTCATTTACCACTCCCCATTTTCGGAAGTGGTTCATCCCAACATCCGTTCGCCCGAGCCCGTCGAGGGGCCGTTCTTCCTTTTGCGCAATGCTAGAGGAAAGAGCGGTGCTTCGACAAGCTCAGCACGAACGGAAAATGAGGTTTGTCTGTAATTTAGCCGACGCGCTTCACCGCGCCCTTGTGTGCGCCGACGCTCTTGTTCCTCGGGCGGAAGCGGCGCTTGCGCTGGGGCTGGCCTTCGCCGCTAGCCGGACCCTCGCGGCGCGGGCCGCGGTCGCCGCGCGGCTGACCGCCATCACGGTTCCCGGCGTCGCGTTGGCCCCCGTCCCGCTGACGGTGCGCGTCCTCGCGCTGGCGCTGCGGGTTGCGTCCCTTGCTACCGGTATCGCGCGGCGGCTGCACCGGCTTGGGCAGGTTGCGTACCAGTTCGCTGAAATTCTCGGGCAGCGGCATCGGTTCGGACTTGGTTCGCGTCACGCGTTCGATGTCGCGCATATAGGTGCGCTCGTCGGGGGCGATGAAGCTGATCGCCTTGCCTTCTGCGCCGGCACGCGCGGTGCGGCCGATGCGGTGGACATATTGTTCGGGAACATTCGGGATTTCGAAGTTGATCACATGGCTCACCCCCGACACGTCGATACCGCGCGCGGCGATGTCGGTCGCGACGAGCAGCTTGATCTCGCCCGAGCGAAACGCCTGCAGCGCCTGCGTGCGCTGCGACTGGCTCTTGTTGCCGTGGATCGCCATCGCCTTGATCTTCGCGCCCGCAAGGTGACGCACGACGCGGTCGGCGCCATGCTTGGTACGGGTGAAAATAAGCGCGCGGTCGATGTCCTCGCGGCCGATCACCGCAGTCAGCAGCGCCTGCTTTTCCTTCTGTTCGACGAAGGTCGAATATTGGCGGATCTTCTCGGCAGTCGTCGCCTGCGGGGCGACCGACACGGTAACCGGATCGTTGAGGAACTGGTCGGCGAGGCCCGCGATCTCTTTCGGCATTGTCGCCGAAAAGAACAGGTTCTGGCGGCGCGACGGCAGCAGTTTGGCGATGCGGCGCAGCGAGTGGATGAAACCCATGTCCATCATCTGGTCGGCTTCGTCGAGGACGAAGATTTCGACATCGTCCATGCGTAGCGCGCGCTGGTCGATCAGGTCGAGCAGGCGCCCCGGCGTGGCGACGAGGATGTCGACGCCCTGCGCGAGGTCGCGGATCTGCTTGTTGATCGGCACGCCGCCGAACACGGTCGATACGCGAAGCTTGGTAAAGCGGCCATAGTCCCGGCAGCTTTGCGCGATCTGCGCCGCGAGTTCGCGCGTTGGCGCGAGCACGAGCATCCGGCAGCTGCGCGGATTGGCGCGGTGCGGATAGGTCAGGAGGTGATGGATCGAGGGCAACGAAAAGCCCGCGGTCTTGCCCGTGCCCGTCTGCGCGATGCCGCACAGGTCGCGACCCTTCATCAGCGGCGGGATCGCCTGCGTCTGGATCGGGGTGGGCTGGGTATAATCCTTGGCGGCAAGCGCGCGATTGATGTCGGCGTGCAGGCCAAAGTCGTTAAAAGTCGTCATAAATTACTCACATGGGGCGACGCGCAAGCGCATCCGTTCGATCCGAACGAACGGCGCACGGCCGCGGGTTCGAAACGACCCGCGTGAAAGGGTGCCTCTGGGGACAAAGCGCCGGTCCGGCTCGTCCCGCGCCTGTTTCGGACGGGAAAATCACGCTGCCGGTGGTTGCGGCGGAAGGGTCCGCCATGCTGCGCTGCACCATCATATGGCATGGGTTGCGCAATATTGCAAGATTATTGCTCGGCACGGGATTGCTCCCCTCCCTCGTTCGTGCTGAGCTTGGCGAAGAGCGAACGGGAGAGGGAGGACATCATGCCGGAAAAGATCATCGTGATCGACGAAGGCACGACCTCGACCCGCACGATGCTCTTCGACGCCGAGGGCTCCCCGCTCGGCAGCGCGCAGCGCGAGTTTCGGCAGCATTATCCGGGGCCGGGGCTGGTAGAGCATGATGCGGCCGAAATCTGGGAAGCGACGATCGCCTGCACGCGCGACATGGTCGAACGGGCGGGCGGCGCGCATCGGGTGGCGGCGATCGGCATCACGAACCAGCGCGAAACCGTCGTGTTCTGGGACCGAAAGACGGGCGAGCCGCTCGCGCCCGCGATCGTCTGGCAAGACCGCCGCACCGCAGCCGATTGTGCGACACTGAAAGAGGCGGGGCACGAGGCGATGGTGCAACAGAGAAGCGGCCTGCTGCTCGATCCCTATTTTTCGGGGAGCAAGATCGGCTGGGCGCTGGAACACTGGCCGCAGCTTCGCGAGGCGGGCGAGCGGCTCGCGGTCGGGACGGTCGAATCCTATCTTGTCTACCGGCTGACTGGCGGCGTCCATGTCAGCGATGCGACCAACGCCTCGCGCACGCTGCTGATGGATATCAACGGCGATGGCGGCTGGGACGAGCAATTGTGCGACCTGCTCGGCGTGCCCATGACGCTGCTCCCCGAAATCACCGGCTGCACGACGCGCGTCGGCGTGACCGAACCCGCGCTGTTTGGGAGCCCGATCGCGATCTGCGGCATGGCGGGCGACCAGCAGGCGGCAACGATCGGGCAGGCGTGCCTGTCGCCCGGGCAGACCAAGGCGACCTTTGGCACCGGCGCCTTCATCCTGTCGGCGAGCGGTCCCGAACGTCCGCAATCGGCGAACCGCCTGCTCGCAACTATCCTGGTTCAGGAGGAGGGTGCCCGCTCCTATGCTCTCGAGGGATCGGTGTTCGTCGCCGGCAGCCTGATCAAATGGCTGCGCGACGGCCTCGGCCTGCTCGCGAGCGCCGGCGAGAGCGAGGGGCTCGCGCGGTCGGTCGCCGACAATGGCGGCGTCTATCTGGTCCCCGCCCTCGCCGGGCTCGGCGCCCCGCACTGGCGGCCCGACGCGCTCGCGGCGCTCTCCGGCCTCAGCTTTGCGAGCACGAAAGCGCATGTCGCGCGCGCTGCGCTCGAAGCGCAGGCCTATCAGGCGCACGACCTCAAATCCGCCTTCGCCGCCGACGGGGTCGACTGGGCCGAATTGCGGATCGACGGCGGCATGGCCGCGAACGACTGGATGGCGCAGGATCTGGCCGACATGCTGGATCTGGCGGTCGAACGCCCGGGGTTCGTCGAAAGCACCGCGCTGGGCGCCGCGATGCTCGCCGCCACGGGGGCCGGCCTTTATCCCGATCTTGGTAGCGCCGCCGCGACGATGCGCGGCACCGCGACACGCTTTACCCCGGCTCTGGACGCCCAGAAACGCAAAACGCGCCTTGCCGGTTGGCAAAGCGCGCTTGCAAAAGTCCTCGGCTGAGGAGCCGAATTAACGCTTGAGGGTGAGACCACCGAAACGCTTGTTGAACTTCGCGACCTGACCGCCAGCGTCGAGCAGGCGTCCGGTGCCGCCGGTCCACGCCGGGTGCGCGGTGGGGTCGATTTCGAGCGTCATCACGTCGCCCTCTTTGCCCCAGGTCGAGCGCGTCTGATATTCGGTGCCATCGGTCATCTTGACCGTGATCATGTGATAGTCGGGGTGAACGTCTTTTTTCATCTCTTGGCTCCTGTGCCGCTGGTTACCGACCAGCGGCTGAGTCTGTGCGTCCGAGAACGCGAAGTGGCGCCCTTAGTGGGCTGGCTGGAAAAATGCAACTCCCCTGCTTCGTCACCCCGGACCTGATCCGGGGCCCACGACTTCGACGCCGCGGTGGATCCCGGATCAAGTCCGGGATGACGAAGTGAGATACTTCTTAGTCGCTCGGCGGATCGGCGATCATAGCGGTGAACTGGCATTCGGTCGCCAATTGATCGCCCAGCATCGCCTTACCTTCGAACTTGCAGATATTCCGTTTCGCCTGAAGGATCGTGACATGGAGGTCGAGCAGCACGCCGGGTTCGACGGGCTTCCTGAACTTCACCCCGTCGATGCCCATGAAATAGACGAGCTTGCCCGAGCCGCCGAGGCCGAGCGATTCGATCGCGAGAATGCCGCCCGCCTGCGCCAGCGCCTCTACGATGAGGACGCCGGGCATGATCGGCCGGCCGGGGAAATGGCCCTGAAAAAAGGGCTCGTTCATCGTCACCGCCTTGACCGCGTGGATCGAGGTGTCCTTCACCATCGATTCCACCCGGTCGACGAGCAGCATCGGATAACGGTGCGGCAGCAGCGTCAGAATCCGGCGGATATCCACCGGGCCCAACGCCCCTGCCCCATTTTCCCCTTCGGCCATCGGATCAGCGCGTGGTTGGCTGGGTGCCGGTCGGCGCCGGCGCCGGAGTCGCCGTGCCCTGCGACGCACGCGCCGCGTCCATCAGCTGCTGGTTGCGCTGCTGGACGAGCTGGCCGGGCTGGTAGCCGGCCGGAACCGCGATCGAAACGCTGGGCAGGATGCGGTTGAGTTCGGTCACCACCGCGTCGGTGATGTCGACATTGTTTTCGCGCGCAAGAACGGCGTCGGGGTTGAGCAGCAGGTCGATCTTTTTCGCGGTCATCGCGGCCTTGATCGCCTCGTTCATGCGGACGCTGATCTGGTCTTCGACATAAGCGATGGCGAGGTCGACCGGCGCGCCGATCTGGCCGAGTTCGGTCTGCGCGGCCTGGCGCTTGTCCTGCACCGCCTTTGCGGCGGCCTGCAGCGCGGCCTGGTTCTGCGGCGTCTTTTTCGCCTCTTCATTATATTTGGCGATCAGGACGTTGATTTCGGCCTGCAGCGTCTGGCCGCGCGACTGCTGCTGATCGATCTGCGCCTTGTAGGTGGTTTCGATCTGCTGCGACGCGGTGCGGAAGGCGTTCGAACGCGCGGCGGCGACGCGCACGTCGGCAACGCCCACGCCCTTGGCCTGCGCGAGTGCGGGGGCCGAGAGGATGGGCGAAACCGACAGCGCGGCGATCGCCAGCGCGGAGGCGGCAAGGATTTTCTTCATCAGAATTGGGTTCCTACATTGAATGAGAAGCGTTTGGTATCATCGCCCTCTTCTTTACGAAGGGCGTAAGCGAAGTCGATCCGGAAGGGACCGAAAGGAGAGTTCCAGTTGACCCCGGCACCGATTGCGACGCGCGGCATCCAGGTGTCGCCGAAGAAGCGTTCCTCGAACGGCGCGAGCGACGAGAAACCTTCCGGGCAGGTCGTATAGTCGCCGGTTGGCGTTGGGACGCCGCCTTCCGGTGTCGTAACGGTTTCGGTCGCGAACTGGCTGACGCCCGTGGTCGCGTTGCGGCAGAGGAACTTGGTGAAACCGTCGGCGGGATCGCGGAAATCGTCGAGCGTGGTCAGCGTCGGACGTTTCACGCTGAACACCGAGCCGACATCGAGGAAGATCGACGGCCGCAGCCCCAATTCCTTTGCCCCGGTGCCAAGCGGAATATCGAGTTCGATCCGGCCCTGATAATAGGCGCGCCCGCCGAGCGCGTCGTCAATCTGGCCGCGATTGTCGTTGCTGGTGTCGATCACCGGATTGAGCGGATCATAGGTCGCGGCATAGCGGATGACGCGCGGGCCGACCCCGCGAATGTCGAAACCGCGCATCTGCGGTTCGCCGAGGAAGAAGCGGTCGGTCAGGCGGACCTTGTCGCTGGTCGGGGTCGGGCGCCCGCCGAACGGATAGATATAGCCGCCCTCGGCCGAGATGTTGAGGATGAAACGGCTGCCAAGGTTGAAGTGCTTGCTGCCCGCGAGGCGCGTGCGAACATATTTGACGCTGCCGCCAAGCCCGGCGAAATCCTGGCTCAAGGACAGCGACTGGCCGCGCGTAGGACGCAGGCGGTTGTCGCGGTCGTCATAAGCGAGCGTGTAGCCGAGCAGCGAGGTTGTGCGGCTGCCGATCGCGTCGCACAGATAGCGGCCGGCGACGAGCGGATCGCATTCGTCGCCGAAATAATAGATCGACTTGTCGAGCGTCACATCGTCGAAGTTGATGCTGTAGCGACCGAAGAAGGACATGAATTCGGTCAGCGGCACACCGACGTTGATCTGCGCGCCGGTCGTGACCTGTTCGAAGGTCGTGCGGCGATCGTTGTCGATGAAGTTGAACGAATTGAGATCGCGGCGATAGACGCTGCCGCCGATCGAGATATTGCGGTCGAACAGATAGGGTTCGGTAAAGCCGAGTTCGATCGACTTCGAATAGCTCGAATAGTTGACCGAGGCCTGGAGTTGCTGGCCGAGGCCTCGGAAGTTGCGCTGGCGGATCGACGCCTGGAGCAGGAAATTCTCGATCGACGAGAAACCGGCCGAGAGCGACAGTTCGCCAGTCGGCTTTTCCTCGACATTGGTTTCGAGGATGATGCGGTCGGGCGCGCTGCCTTCCTTGCGCTCGATTTCCAGATTTTCCTGGAAATATCCCAAGCTGTTGATGCGGCTCTCGGTCCGCTTGACGCCGAAGCTGTTGAACGCGTCGCCCTCGTTCAGGCGGAATTCGCGGCGCACCACCTTGTCGTGCGTCAGCGTGTTGCCGTTGACGTCGATGCGCTCGACGTAGGTACGCGGGCTTTCGCCGACGTTGAAGGTGATCGCCATCGTCCGGTCTTCGGGATTGCGGCGGAATTCGGGATTGATGTCGGCGAAGGCGTAGCCGAACAGGCCGGCGGTTTCGCTGAGGCTTTCGACTGTATCCTCGACCAGCTTGGCGTCGTACCAGTCGCCGGTCTTCATCGGCAGCAGCTTTTTCAGCATCTCGGGCTGGAAGTCGCGGATCTCGCTCTGCACGTCGACGTCGCCGAACTTGTAGCGTTCGCCCTCCTCGACGACATAGGTGATGATGAAGTCCTGCTTGTTGCTCGTCAGCTCGGCGACCGCCGAAATCACGCGGAAGTCGGCATAACCGTTGGTCAGGTAGAAAAGGCGCACCTTCTGCTGGTCATAGGCGAGGCGATCGGGGTCGTAGCTGGTGTTCGACGACAGGATCGTCAGCAGCCCCGCCTCCTTGGTCGCCATTTCGTCCTTGAGGTCGCCGTCGCTGAACTTCTCGTTGCCGATGATGTTGATCTGGCGGACCTTCGACTTCGGGCCTTCGTTGATTTCGAAGACGACGTCGACGCGGTTCTGGTCGAGTGAGACCATCTTGGGCTCGACGGTCGCGGCGAAGCGGCCCTGCCGCTTGTAGAGTTCGATGATGCGCGCGACGTCGGCGCGGACTTTCGAGCGCGTGTAGATCTGGCGCGGCGCCATCTTGATCTCGGGACGGATCTTGTCTTCCTTGAGGCGTTTGTTGCCTTCGAGGATCACGCGGTTGATCACCGGGTTTTCGGTGACCTGGATCGTCAGCGCACCATTGTTGTCGGTGATCTGGAAATCCTTGAACAGCTCGGTGGCGGCAAGGTCCTTCAGCGCCTGGTCGAGCACCGCGCGGTCATATGGCTGGCCGACGCGCAAGCGCAGGTACGACAGGATCGTCTGCGCCTCGAGCCGTTGGTTGCCGACGACCGTGATCGACTGGACCGTCGTCGCGGTCGGCGCCGCTTCGGGGGTCGGCGCCGGGACCGTCGGCGCGGGGACGGGCGGCGGCGCAACATCTTGCGCCATCAACGGCGTCGCGAGCATCGTGCCGGCCAGAAGAACCACCGACAGCTGCGTCCGCGCCGAAAATTTGTGTGAAGCCACGCTGTTCATCCCGAAAAAATAACTCAAAAGCGACAAACCCGCCTGACCGCGGGGTTGCGCGCCACTCCCTGCCCCAGACTCGCTAGCCAATCAAGCGGGCGATCCTGTCCCACACGCCAATTGAGCCCAAATCGTTGAAAGTCACGACCAGCATGAGGGTCGCGATCGCCACAAAGCCGAATCGGAACGCCCATTCCTGCGCCTCGGGGGGCGCGGGACGTCGCCGGATCGCCTCATAGGCGTAAAAGGCCAGATGACCGCCATCGAGCATCGGCAATGGCAAGAGGTTGATGAACCCCAGATTGATAGAGATGAAGGCGGCAAAGAAGATCAGCGTGCCGATCCCCAGTGTCGCCATCTCGCCCGACTGCTTGGCGATCTTGACCGGTCCGCCCATATCCTTGATCGAACGCTGGCCAGTCACGAACTGGCCGAGGATGCTCCCCGTCAGCCGCACCATCTCCCAAGTTTGCGCGGCGCTTTCCTGGAACGCCGCGACGGGACCCACGGCCGAATAGACTGGCGCACCCGAACGGATCCCGATCACGGCGCGCTCGCTTTTGTTGCCGAACGGGTCGCGCTCGG